>MSGZ01000021.1:0-347 GCA_001940925.1 Ruminococcus sp. Phil11 | reverse complement strand
CCGAACTGCAAGCCGCGCACTTCGCTGATTCTCAGACTGAGCCACATTGCCAGCAGACACGGCAGTTCAATCTCTGTGCCGCGGATCATCTGAATGACCTGCTCTGCGGTCGGCAGCTCTTTGATGTTCGGAACTTTCGGCGGCAGCGTGACATTGAAATCCGGACGAACGCCGTACATCTTCAATGCTGCTACAATCAGATTCTTTGCTTCAGCAATCGACTTCCGGCTCCTGGTCACCGCATCCTCATTGATCGCTCTCTGCAACGTGAAGCTGTCCAGCTCATTAATGTCAAGATCCATGATGCTCTGGAGCCGCGTCTTGAGAATGTTCTCATAACCGTAGAC
>MSGZ01000020.1 GCA_001940925.1 Ruminococcus sp. Phil11 | reverse complement strand
CTTCGTCACCTTGTAGTAGACAGTATAGCTGCCTGCATCGGTGTAGGTCGGATTTGCTTCGCTGTACTCGCCGTCAGCAGTTGCTGCATAGGTGATCGTTGCGCCTTCCGGTGCGCTCACGGTGATGCCGTGTGCTGCGCCGTCGTAGATGCCGGTATAGCCCGCTGCCGTGACGTCTTCCATGCTTGCTGCTTTGATCGTGAATGCCTGTGTTGCATTCTCAGGCAGCTTGTAGTTTGCGTTCGACAGTTCGGCTGCCGCTGCGACATACTCGCCTGCTGCGGTCTGTCCGCCCGTGACGGTCACGTCACAGCTGTCGCCTTCGACCAGATTGCTGACGGCCGCCTTCGGTGCCTGCTCCTCGCCGTTGTAGGTCAGATCGGTATCCGTCCAGCTCAGCTGTGCCTCAAGCTGGGCGATCGAGAACGGGCAGGATGCCTGATCTTCCTGAATCGTATAGTTCTCATTGGTAAGAGAAGCCGTCGCGGTGTAGGAATCGCCGGCATTCACCTGTGCGCCGTCAACAATGACTTCGCAGGTATCGCCCTCGATCAGACCGCTGAGGGTCGCCGTCGGTGCCTGTGCGCTGCCGGTGTAGGTCAGATCGGTGTTCGTCCATGCGATCTGCGCCGCTGCCTTTGCGATCGAGAAATCGCAGGAAGCCTGATCTTCCGGAAGCACGTAGTTCGTGCTGGAAAGAGAAGCCGTCGCGGTATAGGAATCGCCTGCATTCACCTGTGCGCCGTCCACATTGACCTCGACCGTTTCGCCCTCCACCACATTTGCAGTATCAAGCGTGGCCTCCGGGCACTTCTCGGTGCCGTCGTAGGTGAACTCTGTGTCGCCCCATGTGACCGCAAGTGTCCGCGGCGCGATCGTGATGACTGCATTGCCGTAAACATCGTTATAGTTCGGCTTGCTGACCTTGTAGTAAACGGTCTTGCTGCCTGCGTCGGTGAGTGTGGGGGCGGTCTCGGAATATTCGCCGTCCTCGGTCTCACTGTAGGTCACAGTTGCACCTTCGGGAGCCGTCACGCTGATCGTGTGCTCCGCGCCGTCGTAAGTGCCGGTGTAGCCCTGTGCGGAAATGTCACCCAGCTCAGCCTCTGTGATCGTGAAATCCTTGGAGGAAGGCTCCGGCAGGAAGTAGTTGCCGTTCGTGAAGCCGGTCGCGGTAGCCGTGTGGCTGCCGACGTCAGATGCCGCACCCTCAATGACCACATCGCTGGTGTCGCCGTCAAGGAGACCCGTTGCGGTCGCGGTCGGTGCCTGCGCGCTGCCGTTGTAAACGAACGATGTGACATCGCCCCAGACAATGTCCGCTGCGATCGGGTTGATGACAACCGTTGCGCTGCCGATGAAGTCAGCATAGTTCTGCTTCGTCACCCGGTAGAACACCGTATAGGTTCCTGCATCCACAAGGCTCGGCTGCTCCGCCGTGAAGGATTCGATATCATTCTCGTTCAGGCCGTAGGTGACCGTCACGCCGGTATTATTGCCGACATTCACGTTAATGCCGTGTGCCGCCTGATCGTAGTCGCCCTCAAATCCGGTCGCGGAAATGCCTGAAAGCTGCCGTTTAACAATTGTGTATGAATGCGTATGATTGCTCGGAAGTGCATAATTGGAGTTAGAAAGTGCTGATGCAGTTGCTGTGTGTGTGCCGCTTCTGTTCGACCCGCCGGTCACGGTCACTTCGCACTCATCGCCCTCGACAAGGTTGCCGACACCGGCCGTCGGGCAATGCGTATTGCCGTCATAATAGAAGGAAGAAACGCCCCATGTCAGCTCTGCCGTTCTCGGGTTCACTCTCACATTGCCGGTGATCTTCTCACGGTAGTCGTTGATGCCCTCAACGGTGTAGCTGTATGTGCCTGCATCCTTGACATTTTCAACCTCAGTCAGGCCGTCACGCTTGAATGTAATGGTGTAGTCAGCGCCCTCCGTCAGCACCGTGCCGTTGTACGTGACACTGAAGCTGACCGGCGTGCCGTCGTATTCCTTGCCCTCTGCGCCGCTGACAACAGCATCTCTGATATCCGTTCTGTAGGTGCTGTCATACCACGCCTGATAGTCTGCAAGAAGCTGCGCCTTAAATTCTTCGGCTTTCGGGTTGCCGCTCAGCAGCGTATCCAGCAGATCCTCAATCGTCGTATTGACATTGTTCGGGTTGTTGGGGTTGTTCTGTGCATTGATCAGGCAGTTATGAAGGAACTCCGGCGAGATGTGGAGATCATTCATGCTTCTGCAGTTCTTGACTGCTTGCTGAACCGCATCAACGGCAGGATGGACTCCGTTAGTGCTCTCCCATCTGCCCTGACACATCTTGCTGCCGTCAATATTGGAGATATCCAGCGAAGTCAGGCTGGTGCAGCCGTCAAAGATATTGTCGATATATTCCAGATTCTGCGTGTTGATCAGTCCGCTCATATCAACGGATGTCAGGCTGGTGCAGTTCTGGAACATCGCCGACATCTTGCGGATATTCGTACCGTCAACATACTCTGCAAAGACAACGTCTTCCAGCTTGTTGTACCCCTGGAACATCGCCTGACAATTCTCAGGAAGCACCGCAGTCGATGCAATGATTACATGCTTAACGTCGCTCTTGTTAATTTTACCGGCAAACATGCCTGTAGAGTTGCCTGTGTAAATCGTGAGAACCTCATCATAATTATACGCTGCCATATCAGGGTCACTCATGTTCACGGTGCCCGTAATCGTCAGTGTTCCGGAACCGGAATCCCAGGTATAGGCATTCTTTGTGATTGTCGATGCCTCCGCCGTAATGGCGTTTTCAGGCGTAAACGGAATCCTGAGCTGCGTCGGTGCAATCAGATTGCCCGTCACAGTCAGGACTGCGAGAATTCCGGCGACTGTACGCCGGAGGGATTGCTTTCTGCTCATGTTCCATCCTCCTCATGTAAGTCATGTCAGTATTGTATACTTCCTTTTGCCGCAGAGACACGCACAAACGTCAGACCCCACAAATCCGCCGCCCGCGAATTGTCTGCTGCATGCTGAAATTATACCATATATTTCAGTCAGTGTCAACAATTCGGGGCGGCGTTTTTTTGACAATTTGTGATTTTTGCAGTTTTGTCAATTTGGTTTAATAAAACATGTACCGTTTCCGGCGTTTTGACAGTTAGGTCAGCCGTTCGAGATAATGTCCTCCAGCACTTTCACTTTTCCCTCCGTATTGGCAAGGTGCAGCGGTTTCAGCTGGTTATCCGAGCTGCCGCACTCCTTTTTGGCATCGTGATACAGCGTATTGATCGGGACATTGGTCAGGCGGAGCTTCAGTTTGCCGAGCGTTCCGGCCTTGCGCTCAAAGCCGTAGGCGTGATTCTGCTCGGAGAGATGCCGGTCAAGGACCTCCGCGCAGGCCTCGGTATCAATGCTGCCGATGCCCTGATGATCCTCGATGATCACGGCATAACTCGGCTCACCGTCATGCATGTCGATATAGAAGCAGAAGTCGTCCACGGGGCAGCCGGTCTCCTCCGCAAAGGCTCTGACCGCTGCCTGCGCCGCTGCCTCGCTGGTCTTTTCGCCGACCGCATTCAGCAGCTGATTTTTGCGGTAGGAGAACGCCACGACCGGGCATTTTCCGCGGTATCCCACGACCCGGATGACATCCTTGATGCGGTAGCGGTAAAGCCCGGCGTCGTTCGTCACGACCATTTCGTATTCCTTGCCCGGCGTCAGCTCGTCGATCAGATAGATATTGTCGTCCTCCGGATCGACCGGCAGGAACTCGTAAAAGACGCTGTCCGGCAGCATGAGGAACGTGTCGTTGTCCGGCTCAAAGCAGACCGCGAACAGTCCCTCCGATGCGCCGTAGGTGCCGTAATCAAACGGGATATCGCCCGCATATTTCCGCATCTCGTCCGCATAGATCGAGAAATCCGCCGAGCCGATGCCGGTGATAAAGCTGCACGATTTCCAGATCCGCGGGATGATCGGCGTATCAAAGCCCCTTTCAAATTCCTGTTTCAGGAAATCCGCGCGTTCCGGGTCGGGATGCAGCCGCCGTTCGAGCGTCTCGCGCATCGTATCCGAGACATCCACGCTCTTGTTGATCGTGCCGGTGCGGATGTCCTCAACGAGCATTTCCCACTTCTCGCGGATCAGCCGCATGATCTCCACATAGGTAGACATAAATGCGCCCGCGATGTAGAGCAGGTCGTGCTCTGCCAGCGCGAACAGCGTTTTCAGATATTTGGTGTCCATTTTCTCGCTGACCTGCATGATCTCCGGCGGCGAGGAAAATGCGACCGTCGTAAAGCAGAGCACATTCTTGATCGCCAGCGTCGAGACCGCGCCGATGTTGTTCCATTTCTTGCGCTTGCGGGTCTCCAGCGTAATGAAGCCCTTTTCGCAGGGGAACGGTTTTCCGGTCGTCTTTTTATAGTGTCTGTCCATGACGGCCAGCAGCCGGAATGCGCCCATATCGGCAAAGCGCTTCTTGGTCGCCTTTGAGACCGGGATGCGCTTGGAATCGCCGGTCGTGCCGGAGGTCACGGCAAAGAACGTGATCGGATAATTCGTGATGACGCCGGTCTCATTGCCCTCGACCATACGCTTAATCCGGTCATAATAAAACATGTACTCCGTATACGGGATCTTCTCCTGAAAGTCCCTGATACTTTTTATAGTATCCAGCTTCCACTCGCGGCCCAGTTCGGTATCCGCATTGTGCCTGAGGATCCGCATCAGTGTTTCCTCGTTGATCCTGCGGGCATCGGCGGTCTGCCGTTCGAGCCGGCTCAGCATGATCTTGCCGCGCAGGGTTTTTCCGCGCAGGGCGCACCAGTAGATGCCCCTGCCGATCAGTTTACTCACAGTCATACAGTCTCTCCGATTCTTCCTTCAACAGTTTCATCCGTGCGATCAGCTCCGGGATCTCCAGGGAAAAGCTGACCCGTGCGACAATATGCCGCGGGTCATGCATCCCCATTGCGCAGCCCGGCAGCAGCTTCAGCCGGTACCGGTGATAGAGATACCGGATCAGGGTCAGGTCATCCGTGACCGTGATGCCGTCGCAGGTTTTTCCGCAGAGCGCACGGAAATCAAGCAGCGCAAAGAAGCCCGCCTCCGGCACGCAGCCCGGCAGGATGCGGACGCCTCTTGTGCCGCGCAGGAGCTCTGCGGTCTCGGCCTCCGTCCTGCCCTCCGCGATCAGCGCACGGGTGCGCGCCCGTTCTGCTTCCGGCAGGGAGCCGAGCCCGTCCGTGATACATCGGACAATGTTCAGCCGGTCGCGGTAGCCCGCCATGATCTCCGAAAAATAAGCCTGATAGGCCTTCTCATGCTCCGCGCCTGTCCGGTAGACAGCAGAGAGCACCTTCATATTCAGATACGATGTGGAATCCGTGTCCCACGCGATATAATTCCGCACGCCGGCAATGATGATTTCGTTCGCGGCGATGATGCCCGCCCGGAGCCCCGCCGCGCCGTAGGCTTTGGAAATGCCGAGCAGCGAGACCACATTGGAATGGTCGCCGTCCAGCGACGCCATCGGAACAGCCGGATCGTCCCGGTCATAGCAGAGGTCGCGGTAGATCAGGTCATCGATGCAGAGCACGCCCGCCTCGCGGCAGACGTCCAGGATCGCCTGCATCCGGCCGATGTCGTTCTTTCCCATGACGCGGCCGGTCGGGTTGCAGGGGTTCGACTGAAAGAATGCGACGACGCAGGGTGTACGGTCGGGTGTCCGGTACGGCGAATGCCGCAGTTCTTCGTTGATCTCGCGGATCCGTTCCCGCAGCGCGTCGGGGTCGATCTGCCAGTCGTCCTCCTCGCGGAGCTGCAGGAATTTCGTGACGCCGCCCTCGCGCTCCGGCACGAATGCGAAGATGCCGTAGGTCGGTGCGGTAAACAGCACGACGTCCCCCGGCTGCACGATCAGCTTCATCAGCGCGGCAAATGCATGGGTCGTGGAGAACGCAAACCCGACGTTCTCCTCATGCAGCGAGCCGCAGAAGCCGATCTCCCGGAGATAATCAAGGATGATGTCCTTGCATTCCGGGTCGCCGTTGCGCAGCGGATATTTGGAAAGCTCCGGCGTTTCGCACATCTGCCGGATCATCTCCCGTGCGGGCGGATACATCGCGCCGTAAAGCGGATTGCCCGTTGCAAGGGAATTTTCGGTTCCTGTCAGATAGACGTCATGCGGCGCACTGATCCCGAACTCAAAGAAATCATAGCCCTGCTTGACGCGAAAAAGCTCCGGACAGAACTGGCTTCCGTCCGGTCTTGTGCCGCAGTCCGTGAACGTCACGGCATTGACTGTCAGCTCCCTGTGGAACCGGCAGATCCGCTCCGTTGCAGCAGAAAAGCGATCTCGGCTGTTCATTTGCATTTTCCTTTCATGTTCCGGTTCTTTCATAAATAAAAAGAATCCCACATTTCCGTAGTAGAATGCAAATCGCACCGCCTGACGGCGTGCACGTTCACTGCCTTGCGGCAGTCAGATGAGATCGCTGAAATGCGAGTATGAAATTGTGATTTGCGGCCGGTTATCCGGCAGAGGAACGCAGTTCCTCAAGAAATGCGAACGGAACGCAAAGGCTGCCCTTTCCGGTACCGAGTGCGATATCCGGCTTCACGCGTCCGTGATAGTCCGAGCCGCCGCTCTGCTTCAGTCCGAAGCGTTCAGCCAGTGCCGCCGCTGCTTCTGTTGTCTCTGCGTCAAATTCGCTGTATTTTGTTTCGATCGCGTCCAGTCCGCGCGCCTTTGCCTGCGGGAGAAATTCCGCCAGCCCTGCCGCATCCAGATTCTGGAACGGATGCGCCAGCACCGCCGCGCCGCCGATCTCCTTGATAAAGGCGATCGTATCGAGCGCGCCCGGACGGGCAGGCGGTGTATAAAATCCGCTGTTTTCGTGCAGCAAAGTCGCGAAGGCTTCCTTCCGGTCACGCACATACCCCTTTTGCTGCAGAAGTCCCGCAACATGCGCACGGTTGAAGGTATCCGCATCCGGAGCGGCAGCCGCTGCCTCCTCATAGGTGATGTCGTATCCCGCCGCCCGCAGCCTTTCGATCAGCAGCTCGTTGCTGCGTTTTTTTCCGCCGTGAAGCTGCTCCGCATACTGCTCGATCTGCGGCCAGACGCGTTCCCGCAGAAACAGCCCGACGATATGCAGCTCCGTTCTGCCGTAATCGGTCGAGAACTCGCAGCCGGGCACGGTCACGATGCTGCTTTCTTTGCCCGCATCCAGGAATGCGCGCAGCCCCTTTACGGTATTGTGATCCGTCAGCGCGATGCCGGAAAGACCGGCCTGCTCCGCCAGCTTTACCAGCTCCGCGGGCGTATCGGTACCGTCAGAGCAGGTCGAATGTGTGTGCAGATCACAGGTTTTCATCAGCATGATTTCCTTTCTGACAGACATTTTGTATGAATTGCAATTTTTTTCATTATAGCATATTCGTCTGCAAAATGCAAGCCTCTGCTGCGGATTCCGTACAATCGCAGCAGGATATTCCTAAATGAATGCACATTTTCCGCCTGATCCGGCAACATGCACAAAAAAGCAGTCTGCGTGCTGAATGCTTGACAAAATCCGGAAAATATGCTATCATGAGGGCAGCAACCCGAAAGAGGTGAGAGGATGAAATAATAATTCGCTTTTGTTCACATGCATATCCGGTCAGTGCGCATCAAAGTTGCGCACCGGTTTGTCATGCTGTCAAAAGTGGATTATGTTTTCATAACCTCTTTTCAGTGTCTTGATATCCTGTTCCCGTCACAAAGCGGGAGCTTTCGCGGCTTTCTCCGCATTCATTTGAGGTTAGGAGCATAACGGAACTGTTTGGCAGCAAACGGTTCCGTTTTTTATATGCGGGGCCTCATGCAAAGGAGGAATGTCTATGTCACAGATCAGCGTCAGGAATCTGACATTTTATTACGACGGCAGCTTTGACCATGTGTTCGAGCAGGCTTCGTTCTCGCTCGATACGAACTGGAGGCTCGGCCTGATCGGGCGCAACGGCAGAGGCAAAACGACGCTGCTGCGTCTGTTGATGGGTGAGCTCCCGTATCAGGGCAGCATTGAATGCAGCGTGCCGTTTTCGTATTTTCCGTATCCGGTCACGGAAATCCAACAGCAGCAGCCCGCCTCAGATTTTATAGAGGAGCTGCGTCCCGGCTGCGAGCAATGGCGCGTGATCTGCGAGCTTTCGCTGCTCGATACCGGCGCGGAAATCCTGTACCGGCCTTTTCACACCCTGAGCCCCGGTGAGCGTACAAAGCTGCTGCTCGCGCTGCTTTTTTCGGGCGAAAACGATTTTCTGCTGATCGACGAACCGACCAATCATCTCGATCAGGATTCCAGAGAAGCCGTCAAACAGTATCTGGCCGGGAAGAAGGGCTTTATCCTTGTCTCCCATGACCGGGACCTGCTGGATGCGGTCATTGACCATGTTCTGGTGCTGAACCGCAAAACGATCACGGTGCAGAGCGGGAATTTTACGGTCTGGCAGGAGAACAAGCAGCGGAGCGATCAGTTTGCGGAGGCGGAAAACGAAAAGCACCGCCGCGAGATCAGAAAGCTGAAACAGGCCGCAAAGCGCACCGCGGACTGGGCAGACCGGAACGAGCGCACGAAGATCGGATTCGATCCGGTCAAAGAGCATGACCGCTGCATCAGCAGCCGCTCGTTTATCGGCGCAAAAACGAAGAAAATGCAGAGCCGCGTCCGGCAGATCGAAAAGCGCATCGACCGCGAGATCACGGAGAAGGAAAATCTGCTGCAGGATATCGAGCAGACCGAAACGCTGAAGCTCACGCCGCTGACGCATCATAAGCAGACGCTGCTGACGCTGCGGGATTACGGTCTTTGCTATCCGGGTGCGGAGCCGCTGTTCGGGCATCTGGATCTCGAACTGCAAAGCGGCGGGCGCATCGCGCTGCACGGCAGAAACGGCTGCGGCAAATCGACGCTGCTGCGGATGCTGCTGCATCATGCCGGTGTTGAGACCGCGGGCGCACTGCCGGAGGAGACCGGTTTCTGCGAGCTCGCGTCCGGGCTGGTGATCTCATGGGTGCCGCAGGATACGGCAGGACTTTCCGGAACGGTCGCCGCTTACTGTCAGGCGCACAGGCTTGACCTGACGCTGATGTGCACGCTGCTCCGGCGGATGGATTTTTCGCGCAGTCAGCTGGAAAAGCCGATGCAGGACTATTCGGCGGGGCAGAAGAAAAAGGTCCTTCTCGCGGCAAGCCTCGCAAAGCCTGCTCATCTGTATATCTGGGATGAGCCGCTGAATTATATAGATGTGTTTTCCCGGATGCAGATCGAGGAGCTGCTGCTCGGCTGTCAGCCGTCCATGCTGTTCGTGGAGCATGACGTCCGGTTCCGCGAACGCATCGCAACGGGAGAGGCCTCCCCCGCCGGCTGAACCCGCGTTTTGATACAGGCAGTCTGCGCACTTGACAAAACACGCGTTTTGGGGTATACTATATCCTGTATTGTTATGCGGCGGCAAAGCTGCCGGAATCTGTAAAACGGAAAGGAAATCTGTACCTATGGAATGGACAGGCTTGAATGAACTGCGCGAACGCTATCTCTCTTTCTTTGAAAGCAAGGGACACACCCGCATGGACAGCGCATCTCTGATCCCGAAGGGGGACAACTCCCTGCTGCTCATCAACTCCGGCATGGCGCCGCTGAAAAAATACTTCCTCGGACAGGCAGTCCCGCCCAATGTCCGCGTCACGACCTGCCAGAAGTGCATCCGCACCCCGGATATCGAGCGCGTCGGCAAGACCGCCCGTCACGGCACCTTCTTTGAGATGCTCGGCAACTTCTCGTTCGGCGAGTATTTCAAGCGCGAGGCGATCAACTGGGCATGGGAGTTCCTGACCGGTGAAATGGCGATCCCGGCCGAAAAGCTCTGGATCACCGTATTCGAGAGCGACGACGAGGCAGCGGAAATCTGGGAAAAGGAGATCGGCATCCCGCATGACCGCATCATCCGTCTCGGCAAGGCGGATAACTTCTGGGAGCACGGCTCCGGCCCGTGCGGCCCCTGCTCCGAGATCCACTTTGACCGCGGCGAGGCATACGGCCCGTTCGAGAGCTTCGAGCAGGCCAGCGACTGCGACCGCGTCATCGAGATCTGGAACCTCGTGTTCTCGCAGTTCGACAGCGACGGCAAGGGCAACTATGCCGAGATGAAGCACAAGAATATCGACACCGGTATGGGACTCGAACGTCTGGCATGTGTCATGCAGGGCGTTGACAACCTGTTCGAGGTCGATACCGTGCAGAACATCATGAAGCATATCTGTCAGATCGCTGACATCAAATATCATACCGATGAAAAGTCTGACGTCTCCCTGCGCGTCATCACCGACCACATCCGCTCGACGGTGTTCATGGTCGGCGACGGCATCACCCCGGCCAACGACGGCCGCGGCTATGTGCTCAAGCGTCTGCTGAGAAGAGCGGCGCGTCACGGCAGACTGCTCGGCATCAAGGAGCCGTTCCTTTATAAGGTTGCGGAAACGGTCATCGGCGAAAACTGCGGTGCTTATCCGGAGCTGAAGGAAAAGCAGGAGCTCATCACCCGCATCATCAAGCATGAGGAGGAGAGCTTCGCCCGCACGATCGACAACGGCACCGACCGTCTGAATGATATGATCGCAAAGCTGAAGGAGGACGGTCAGACCGTGCTTTCCGGTCAGGATGCGTTCAACCTGAGCGATACCTACGGCTTCCCGATCGACCTGACGATCGAAATGGCAGGCGAGCAGGGCGTGACCGTTGACGAAGAGGGCTTCCGTTCCTGCATGGAGGAGCAGAAGCAGCGCGCAAGAGCAGACCGTGCGTCCAAGGTCAAGACCTCGTGGGGCGGCGGCGCAGCCGTGCCGAAGGGTCTTGCAAAGACGGAGTTTACCGGCTATACCGAAACCGCGTGCGAAGCAAAGGTGCTCGCGATCCTCACGGACGGTCAGGCTGTTGAGACACTCGAGGAGGGCAAGGACGGCATCCTGATCCTTGACCGCACCCCGTTCTATGCTGAAAGCGGCGGTCAGGTCGGTGACACCGGCGAGATCGAGATTCTTGCGGAGAATGAAGCAGAGGTCGTGTTCGCAGTTGCCGATACCCAGAAGGGCGGCGACGGCCAGTCTTTGCACATGGGCAATCTGGAGATCGGTACGCTGCATGTCGGCGATACCGTGCTTGCAAAGGTCGATCTGAAACGCCGCCGCGCGATCATGCGCAACCACACCGCGGCGCATCTGCTGCAGGCTGCACTGCGCAAGGTGCTCGGCGACCATGTGCATCAGGCGGGTCAGCTCGTCAATGCAGAACGCTGCCGCTTTGACTTCTCCCACTTCTCCGCAGTCTCCGCAGAGGAGCTTGCAAAGGTCGAGGAGCTGCTCAATGCTGAAATTCTGAACGCGCTGCCGGTCTCTACCGAGGAAATGCCGATCGAGGAAGCAAAGAAGCTCGGTGCAATGGCACTGTTCGGTGAGAAGTACGGCGACGTTGTCCGTGTTGTCCGCGCAGGCGATGATTCGATCGAGTTCTGCGGCGGTACGCATGTGACCAATACCGCACAGATCGGTCTGTGCCGCATTGTTTCGGAAAGCTCCGTTGCGGCGGGCGTCCGCAGAATCGAGCTCGCGACCGGTGACAATGTCCTGAAGCTGATGCAGGAGACCGAACATACGCTTGCAGAGGCCGCAAAGGCTCTGAAGCTTGCAAATCCGGCAGAGCTGCCGGAAAAGTGCGCGGCTGTTTCCAATGAGCTGCGCAGTCTCGCACGCGAAAACGAGCAGCTGAACCAGAAGCTCGCGAACAGCCAGCTCGGCAGCCTGTTCAGCGGAGCTGCCGAAATCAACGGCGTCAAGATCGTTTCGGCGATGCTCTCCGACGTCAAGCCGGATACGCTCCGCACGCTCGGCGACCAGATCCGCGACCGTGAGCCGGATGTTGTGGCACTGCTCGCAGGCGTCAACGGCGAAAACGGCAACTTCTACTGCGTCTGCTCCAAGAGTGCGATCGCAAAGGGCGCACATGCCGGCAAGATCATTCAGCGCATCGCTGCGATCACCGGCGGCAAGGGCGGCGGACGTCCGGACAGCGCAATGGGCGGCATCGGCAAGACCTATATGGTCGATGAGGCACTCGGTATGCTGCAGAGCATTGCAGGCGAGTTCCTGAAAGGTTAATCATTCCGCACTGCGGATCAAATAAGGAGGATCATCATGGAGTGTCTGTTCTGTAAGATCGCTGCGGGCGAGATCCCGAGCACAAAGGTCTATGAGGATGAATTTGTCTACGCGTTCAAAGATATCAATCCGATCGCACCGCTGCACTACCTGTTCATCCCGAAGCAGCATATTTCCGGTGCTTCTGCGATCACAGCGGAGAATGCGGAGACCGTCGGCAAAATCTTTACGGCGATCGCAAAGGTTGCTGCGCAGGAAAAGCTGGATTCCGGCTTCCGTGTGATTACAAACTGCGGTGAGGATGCCGGTCAGACAGTGCCGCATCTGCACTTCCACCTGATCGCAGGTCAGAAAATGGGCTGGTCTGCCGAACAGGGTGTGTGAAGGTCACTGAAACGGTACGGGCGAGGACTTCGCCGGCTGTTTCGGGGTCAATGAAGCGGAAAGCCGACAGCATCGCCTGCACCTACGGCGCGGAATTGTTCACGCTGGGATGGATCGCCGGGATGCTGTCGGCATTTTTCGGATTCGGGGTTCCGGCGGCGGTCTGTGCGCTGCTTCTGTGCACCGTACTGCGGATGCTCCCGAAAAAATCTGTTTTTTCGCTATATCTGCGTATATTTGCCGGCATTCTGCTCGGAATTGCGGTCTGGATGCGCTATGATATCGCGGTGAAGCAGCCGCTGCTTGCGCTGGACGGCAGCAGACAGACCCTCACCGGAACGGTCACGGATGCAGAACCGCTTTCCGGCGGCAGGGCAAGGTATACCCTGCGGACAGCACTCGCCGGCAGGCATATCAGCATAGACTGGTATGCGGATGCGGACATTCCCGTACAGCAGACCGGCGGTACCGTAACGCTGGACGCAGAGCTGACGCGCATCAAACCGGATTACCGCTATCACACCGCCGCTTATCAGGCGGGGCGCGGCAGATATCTGCGCATTTACGATGCAAAGCTGCTGGAAGCCGTACCGGATACCGGCTTTTCGCTGCGGCGGACGGTCGCTGATTACCGGAAGTGCATGACGGATATCATCCGCGCATCGCTGTCCCCGGAGGACGCGGGGCTGTTCTGCGCGATGCTGTTCGGCGACAAAACGCTGCTCTCCGACGAGGTGCGGCTCGGCATGAACCGCTCCGGCACCGGGCATCTCGCCGTGGTATCGGGACTGCATCTGGTGCTGTTCTGTGCGGTGCTCCGGTGGCTGCTGAAAAAACTCGCCTGCCCTGCAAAGCTGCTGTTTCTGCTGCAGATTCCTGCAATTCTGCTGTTTATCCTGCTGGTCGATGCGTCGGTATCGGTCTGGCGGGCGGCGGTCATGGTACTGCTTGCGGATTCCGCCGTGCTGTTCGGCCGGCACCGCGATACGCTGCGCGCACTCTGTCTGGCAGCGATCCTCTGCACCGCATTCACACCGTATACAATCGGTTCGGTATCGTTCTGGCTGTCATTTTCCGCGGTGCTCGGCATCGGCGTGATTGCGCCGCACCTGACAAAGAACATGCAGCCCGGCATCGGCCGTGACCTGATGCAGTTTATCTGCCTGTCCGTGACGGCATTTCCGGCCTCGGTGCTGCTCTGCGGGGAGACCTCGCTGCTTGCACCGCTCTGCAATCTTGTGATCCTGCCGCTCGGCACAGTTGTGCTGTGGCTCGGATTTCTATTCCTGCTGACCGGCGGAACGCTCCGCTTTCTGCTTCCTGCCGCCGGAATGCTCTGTCGGTTTATCCGGTTCGTGACGCAGAAGGCCGGCGCGCTGCCGTTTTCGCATATCACGGTCACAGCACCCGCAATGCGTCTGCTGATGATTCTCTGTACAGCGGTACTGGCATTTTTGCTGATCTGCCGTGCGAAACCGAAAACACTTGCAGCAGCGGCAGTTTTTGCGGCACTGCTGCTCAGTCTGCAAAACCTGCTGCTGACTGCGCTGAACCGCAGTACCCTGCAGGCCGCTGTGCTCGGCGGAACGAAAAACACCGCTCTCGTGATCTCCGCGGAGAACCGGACGATCGTTGCCGACCTGACCGATACGCCGCGGAATGCGCAGTATGTTTCGCGGTATCTGCAGGACGCGGGCATCACAAATGTGGACGTCATGCTCCTGATGAGCAGCCGTTCGGCCGCCGCGTATCAGACGGAGCTGACGGATGTTTCCTGCGGTGCCGTGCTGCTCCGGGACGGCAGTCAGCTCCGCGGAGATACCGCAGTTTTCGGCAAGGATTCATTCACTGATGCCGACGGAACGGTCACGCTCCGCTGCGGCGATGCGGAGATCAAAGCCGATGAAAACGGCCTCTGCATCCTCTGGAACGGAATGCGCGTACAGGCCGCGGAGACCCTGCCGGAAGAAGGCACGGCCGCTTCCGTCCAATACGGCAAAAACGGCTGTGCGGTGCGGCTCTCGGCCGACCCGCCGCAGCAGATCACAGAAAGCAATCTGCTGCTCCGTCTGACAGCATCGGGCGGCGGCAGCCTGACGCGGCTGATGAAAACGCCGCAGATATGAGGAAAATATGAAAACAGCCCTGATCGTCATCGACATGCAGAACGACTATCTCTGCGAAAAGCGCAAGCCGTTCTTTGCTTACAACACCGAAGAACTGACCGGCGCAGTCAATGCGCTGATTCATCAATATCACGACGCGGGCAGCGATGTCATCTACATCCGGCACATCATCCAGAATCTGCCGACGAACCGGCTGCTGTTCGGATATTCGATCGCCGGAACGGAAGGCGCGGAGCTTTATCCCGGTGTAGACATCGTTTCCGGATACTGCTTTGACAAGCTGTTCGGCAATGCGCTGACCAATAAAAAGCTGCTTGCCATGGTACGCGAAAAGGGCTATGAGATGCTGCATCTCTGCGGCCTTGATGAGTTCGGCTGTGTGACCGAAACGGCCTGCGGTGCTGTCAGGCGCGGAATCCCCGTGCGGATCGTCCGCAGCGGAACCGCGACCGTCATGAAGGAGCGCATGGCCGCGAAAAAGAAGAAAAAGCAGGAAAAATACAAGATCGAGTATCTCTGAGCAGATATGGAAACCGTACTGCTGACAGATATACAGCAGAATCATTCTGAAGGAGGTGCGTCAATATGCCGAAGCTCGCAGCAGCCGATCTGCTGAAGGCGATCGGTTCGGAAAACCCGCCGCAGCTTTGCTTTGTCTGCGGTGAGGATACGCTGGCTGTCGCGCAGCTGGAAAAGCGCATCCGCAAAAAGCTGACGGACGGCGATGCGCTTTCCGATACCGTTTTCGACGGGCAGGAGGTCGATCTCGACCGGCTGGCGGATGCCTGCTCGTTCAGCCCGATGTTCCAGCCCTATAACCTGATCCTGATCCCGGACTTTGACCCGGATGCGCACCCCGCGTCCGCCGTCGATACGATGCTCGGGATCTTTGAGGAGCCCGCGCCGCGGACGGTCGTGCTGATCGTGATGCGCTCGCTCCCGTGCTATGAGGTCAAGCGCGGCGCACCGGTCTTTCTGCCGAAATTCAAAAAGCTGACCGCGTTTTTCGAAAAGCAGGGCGTGCTCTGCATCTGTGAGAAGAAAACCGCGATCCAGCTCGGAAAACAGATTCAGGAGCGCGCGGCGAAGTGCGGCTCGGAGATCAGCCGGCATGACGCGGAGGATCTCGCGAACCGCTGCCTCTGCGATTCCTCGCTCATCAGCGCGGAGCTTGACAAGCTGCTGGCCTGCGCGGACGGCGGCCCGATCACAGCGGAAATGCTCAATGCACTGACCGCCCCGCTGCCGGATGCCGACGCGTTCCGGCTGGCGAAGGCCGTCACCGGCGGAAACGGCACGGCGGCGTTCCGGCTGCTGGAAGCCCTGACCGCCCGCGCCGAGGATTCCAAAACGATCCTCGGGCTGCTTTCCGTGCTGAGTACCGCGTTCATTGACCTTTACCGCGCAAAACTCGGACAGGGCGCGGCCAAGCAGACCGAGACCATTGCCGCGGATTTCGGCTATCCGAAAAACCGCGAATTCGCTGTCCGGAACGCGATGCGCGACTGCGGCTCCATGACCGTTCCGCAGCTCCGCACCTGCATCCGCATCCTGCGGGAAACGGACAAAAGCTGCAAATCGACGCGCACACCGCCCCGTCTGCTGCTGGAGCAGGCGATCGTCCGGATGCTGCGCGTGAAGCGGAACGGCGCGGAGGAGACCGGATGACCCCGCGGCCGAAAATCGCCCCGGCGATCGTCGTTGAGGGCAAGTACGACAAGATCCGGCTGGAATCGGTCGTCGATGCGGTCATCATCGTGACGGGCGGCTTTCAGATCTACCGGAATGACGCACAGCTCCGGCTCATCCGGCATTATGCCGAAACGACCGGCGTCGTCATCCTGACCGATGCGGATGCGGCAGGCTTTCAGATCAGAGGATATCTGAAAGGCGCGATTCAAAGCGGCAAAATTTACCATGTCTATATCCCCGGCATTCACGGCAAGGAGCCGCGCAAGACCGCGCCCTCTGCGGAGGGACTGCTCGGCGTGGAGGGCATCAGCAATGAGACGCTGCTGTTTGCACTCGAACGCGCAGGCGTCTTTGACGAGACCCCGCCCGGACGGCCGGACGACATCACGCCCGCGCTGCTCTACGAATACGGGCTGACGGGCACGCCGGACTGCACCGCCAGACGGCAGACGCTCCTGAACGCGATGCAGCTCCCGCCGCATCTTTCGGTGAAGGGGCTCTGCGAGGTGCTCTGCACGATGACCTGTGCCGCGGAGCTGCAGACATTTCTCGCGCAGTATCTGCCGGAATATGCAGAGGAGGCGGCAACATGAGCTTTGCATCCCTCCCCGTTCTGCTTTATGTGCTGCCGGCGTTTGCGCTGCTGACGGCGTTCCTTCGCCCGAACCGGAAGCCCGATGCGCTGGCAATCGGCGGGCTCTGTCTGGTTTATGTGACGGGCGGATTCCCGGCACTGATTTTGCTGGGGCTGTCGGTCAGCCTGACATGGCTGATCCTGCGGCTGAGCCCGCGGGAGACGAAAAAGCACCGCCGCCGCGCAAGGATCTGGCTGACCTGCGGCATCGGGATCCAGATCCTGATCCTGCTGCTCGCACGACTGCTGCTCGGCAGTCAGCCGCTGCTGCCGCTGCTGCTCTGTACGCTGCAGGGCACGGAATGCCTGTACGAGCACACGAAGGGCAGGCTGAAGATCCCGCCGCTTCATTCATTTTTCTGTTATCAGTGCGATATGGCACGGCTGCCGGGCGGTCCGGTCATGCGGTTTCCGGATTACGGAGAGATGCTGAAAAGCCGCAGCGTTTCCCGCGAACGAATCGGACAGGGCGCATCGCTCTGCATCCGCGGACTGTTCCAGCTTGTCTGTCTCTCCCTGCCGATGCAGGCGATCCACGCACAGCTTGCGACCGGCGGACTGGTCAGAACGGCACTCGATGCCGTCACGATGATGCTGGTCTTTTATATGACACTTTATTACAGGCTCAAGGGCACCGCGCAGATCGGGCAGGGCATTGCCGCGATGCTCGGCTATGCGCTGCCGGACAGCTTTGACCGTCCGATCCTTGCGGATTCGATGCAGAGCTTCTGGGCAAGGTTTCTGGTGCCGATGCATGACTGGACAAAGCGCGTGCTGCTGCCGGAGGACGCACCCTATGATCCGGCAGGCTATTTTGTGAAGGCGGCACTGCTGTTCGGCGGGATCGGCCTGCTGTTCGGCAGCAGCTTCTGCGGCATGATCTGGGGCGTCTGCACGGCAGGCTGTCTGACGCTGGAACGCTCCCGCAGGAACCGGAAGAAACGCACAGAGCTTCTGCCGGTGACCGCCCGCAGAGTTCTGACCGCAGCCGCGGTGCTGCTCGGCATGGGCATGATGGGCAGCCGCACGCTGTTTGACGCCTTCGGCTGCTATGCCTCGCTGCTCTGCATCAACGGCATTCCGCTCAGCGAACGCGCTGCGTATCTGCTCGGCACGAACTGGGTGCCGTTCCTCATTGCGCTTGCGGGACTGTTCCCGCTCAAAAAGCTCCTGCCGAAGCCTTCCGGCTGGGGAAAATGGCTGCGGATGATCTGTCAGCCGACTGCGGAGCTTGCAATGCTGCTGTTCTCCTTCGCGGAGCTGCTCAGCCGCTATCTCCGCCCGTAATCTGTACCCTTGCAGCGCGTCTGCAAATAGAAAGGAAGCTAAATACCCATGGAACATTTCACCCCGCAGGATTTTGAGATCTACGATATGCACGCGCATATCTTCCCGCACAAGATCAGTGAAAAGGCGACGGATTCGATCGGACAGTTTTACGATATCACAATGGCGTATTCGATCGGCGAAACGGAACGGCTGCTGGAAGCAGAACAGCAGATCAATACCAAACGGATGCTGGTCTGCTCCGTTGCAACGACCCCGAAGCAGGTCGTTTCGATCAATGACTTTATCCGGGGCGAGGCCGATCAGCACCCCGAAATGATCCCGTTTGCCGCACTGCACGGCGATTTTGAAGATCTTGCAGGCGAGGTTGACCGCGTGATCGCCATGGGCTTCAAGGGCATCAAGCTGCACGCGGATTTCCAGCGCACGCCGATCGACAGTGCAGGCTCCTACCGCATCTACGAGGCGATCGAGGGGCGGCTCCCCGTGCTGATGCACATGGGCGATTACCGGCATGACTTTTCGCACCCGACCATGCTGGCAAAGGTGCTGCGCGATTTCCCGAAGCTCAAGGTGCTGGCCTCGCATCTCGGCGGATTTGCCGCATGGGATGAGGCAGAGGCCGTCCTCAAAAGCAATGAGAACGTCCGCTTTGACACGAGCAGCGCGGTCTGCCTGATGTCGCCGGAGCGCGCGATCCGGCTGATCCGGCATTACGGCGTCGAGAACTGCATGTTCGGCACGGATTTCCCGATGTGGGATCCGAAGGCGGAGGCAGAGCGTCTGCTCTCACTCGGCTTTACATTTGAGGATTACAAAAAAATGTTCTCTGAAAATGCAAAGGCATTTCTGGATATCTGATTTACAAGGAGGAACCACAGCATGAAACACCTGAACCGTTTATTCGCAGCAGCCGCCGCACTGATGATACTGACCGGCTGCGGCTCACAGACTGCACAGCCGTCTCCGGAGCCCGCAGAGACCGCGGCACCGGCTGCGGAAACAGAGGCACCCGCCGAAACGGAATCGTCGGAAGTCTCCGAAGCAGACGAGCCTGCGGAATTTGATCCCACATCGCTGCCGGTGATCGCGCTCAGCTCCGAAAATCTGCATGACGGCGTCTGGGATGACGCGATCTCCAATACGGACAAGGGAACAAACAGCTCCCCGCAGCTTAGCTGGGAGCCGGTCGGGGATGCCGCCTGCTATGCGGTCTACATGGTCGATACGACGGCGACGAACTGGCTGCACTGGAAGTCTCTCGATGTCACGGAGACAACGCTCCCGGCAGGCTGGGCGTCTGAGGACGCATACGTCGGACCGTATCCGCCGTCCGGCACGCATGAATACGAGATCCGCGTGTTTGCGCTGAAGGAGCAGGTCGCCGAGGAAAAGAGCGTATTCGACCGCAGCAATTATAACTTTGACGATCTGGTCAAGGCACTGGACGCGGGCAGTGAAGGCAGCGGCAATGTGCTCGCTTACGGGACGCTGACCGGGACGTATACGAAATCGTAAGTGCGGATTCCGCACAGAAATTTCAGGCGCACCGGAACTGACCGTCCCCGAAGGAAAACGGCAGCCTGCCCTGCGGCTTGACAGAATGGGGATTTTGTGGTATGATATACGAGGGAAATTTCGGCACGGTCTCCGTGCGTCCCCATATTTTATCCGACTTTTTTCAAATTGAAAGGAACGAGCAGAGCTATGATTACTGCAATAGTAGGCGGAAACTGGGGCGATGAGGGCAAAGGCAAGCTGACCGATGTCTTCGCTGCCGATGCGGATTACGTCATTCGTTTTCAGGGCGGTGCAAACGCAGGACACACCATCCTCAATCAGTACGGCAAATATGCACTGCATATTCTCCCGTCCGGTGTGTTTCAGGAGAACACGGTCAACATCATCGGCGCAGGTGCCGCGTTCAATGCAGACGCCTTCCGCAAAGAGCTCGAAATGCTGAAGGAGAACAATGTTCCGACACCGAACATCAAGATTTCCGACCGCGCACAGCTCGTCATGCCGTATCATATCCTCTTTGACAAGCTCGAGGAGAAGCGTCTCGGCAAGCACAGCTTCGGCTCCACGCAGTCCGGTATTGCACCGCACTACGCAGACAAGGCCATGAAGATCGGCTTCCAGCTCGCAGAGCTCTACAACGAGAACCTCGAGGAAAAGGTCGAGCGCGTCTGCATCATCAAGAATGCGACGATCGCGGGTCTGTATCCGGACGCCGAGCCGCTCGATCCGAAGGAGATCCTTGCATATCTGAAGGATGTTGCAGCATATATCAAGCCGTATCTCTGCAACCTCGCAGAGCTGATGCATGAGGCTGTCAAGGCGGGCAAGAACATCCTGCTTGAGGGTCAGCTCGGCGCACTGCGCGATATCACAAACGGCATTTATCCGATGACCACTTCCTCGTCCACGCTCGCAGGCTACGGCGCAGTCGGCGCATGCCTGCCGCCGCACGAGATCAAGCGCGTCATTACGGTCGTCAAGGCATATTCCTCCTGCGTCGGTGCAGGGCCGTTCACGACCGAGATCTTCGGCGATGAAGCAGATGTGCTCCGCAGGAGAGGCGGCAGCGACGGCGAGTTCGGTGCAACGACCGGCCGTCCGCGCAGAATGGGCTGGTTCGATGCCGTCGCGACCAAGTACGGCGTCGCGGTGCAGGGCACGACCGATGTGGCACTGTCCCTGATCGACGTTCTGGGTTATCTGGATGAGATCCCGGTCTGTGTGGCCTATGAGATCAACGGCGAGCGCACGACCGAGTTCCCGAGCGGCGACCGTCTTGATATTGCGAAGCCGATCTACGAGAAGGTTCCGGGCTGGAAGAGCGATATCAGAGGCATCACGGAATGGGATGCTCTGCCGCAGGCTGCAAAGGATTATGTCAATTACATTGAGAAGCTGATCGACTGCCCGATCACGATGATCTCGACCGGCCCTGACCGCAGCGACATGATCTACAGAAAGTAAGCGGTATCTGCGATGCATTCAGAATGGGGCTCCGCCCAAACATGAAGAAACTTGTTTCTTCATGTTGAACCCCGCTGGGGACATTGTCCCCAGCCCCCATTATAAATAACGAATAGGACGCTGATGTGTGAATATCGGCGTCCTTTTTGTTTTTATTGCCTGTGTGCAGTGTTCAGCGTTCCCACTTTCGCGCTTTCGCCCTTCGCACTTCGCACTTCGCACTTCGCACTTCGCTCCAAAGGGCTGCCGCCCTTTGGAAACCTGTACGCGCAGAAAGCTTGCGGCTGACTTCCGTCAGCCTGACGCTTTCAGCGCGCTGCGAATCCCTCCGGGATTCGCTTGGGGGAGCCCTCTATCGCAGGGCTCCCCCCTCGGCAAAACGCTCCCCCGGAGCGTTTTGCTCGATTCCCCCCTTCGGAGCTCCTCCGTATGAAAGGGAGTTTCGCCGTCTGCGGACGGCGACCAGAGACGCTGTCTCTGGACTCTGCGAGCTTTTGAAAAAGCTCGACCAAAACTTTTGTGAGGCTGCAAACCGTTTGCCTAACGCACGACCGGCGGCTGAATGCAAAAAGGGTGCCGATTTTTTGCATCAGCACCCTCTTGTTATACATAACGGGGTCTGGGGACTAGTCCCCAGCGGGGTTCAACATGAAGAAACAAGTTTCTTCATGTTTGGGCGGAGCCCCATTTCAGATCCGCCGGAGGCACCGAATTATATTTGCGCGGAGTAGTTCGGGGCTTCCTTGGTGATGTAGATATCATGCGGGTGGCTTTCCTTCAGGCCGGCACCCGTGATGCGCACGAACTTCGCCTTCTCATGCAGCGTCGGGATATCCACGCAGCCGCAGTAGCCCATACCGGAGCGGATACCGCCGCAGAGCTGGAACACGGTATCAGCCACGAGCCCCTTATACGGCACTCTGCCCTCGACGCCTTCCGGAACGAGCTTCTTTGCGCCCTCCTGGAAGTAGCGGTCCTTGGAGCCGCACTCCATTGCGCCCAGAGAACCCATGCCGCGGTAGACCTTGAACTGTCTGCCCTGATAGATCTCCGTTGCGCCCGGAGCCTCGTCACATCCAGCGAACAGGCTGCCCAGCATGACGACGCTTGCGCCTGCTGCCAGTGCCTTGACGATATCGCCGGAATACTTGATGCCGCCGTCCGCGATGACCGGGATGTTGTACTTTTCCGCAACACATGCTGCGTCATAAACAGCCGTGACCTGCGGCACGCCGATACCGGCAACGACACGGGTCGTGCAGATCGAGCCGGGGCCGATGCCGACCTTGATCGCGTCTGCGCCCGCCTTGATGAGCGCCTCTGCGCCCTCGGCAGTCGCGATGTTGCCCGCGATGACCGGCGTATGCGGATACGCTTCCTTGACGCGCTTCAGGCTGTTGATGATGTTCGCGCTGTGGCCGTGCGCACTGTCGAGCACGAGCACATCTGCCTTTGCGTCGATCAGCGCACCTGCGCGCTCGAGAATGTCCGCCGTCACGCCGATCGCGGCACCGCAGAGCAGTCTGCCGCCGGTGTCACGCGCGGAATTCGGATACTTGACGGATTTCTCGATATCCTTAATGGTGATCAGGCCGCGGAGAATGTTGTTCTCGTCCACGATCGGGAGCTTTTCGATCTTGTTGGAGCGCAGGATCTTCTGCGCGTCCTGCAGCGTGGTGCCGACCGGTGCGGTGATAAGATGCTCCTTGGTCATGACCTCGCTGATGCGGATATTATAGTCGGTCAGGAAGCGCATATCGCGGTTCGTGATGATGCCGACCAGATGACCTTCCTTGTCCACGACCGGGACGCCGGAGATCTTGTACTTGCCCATGAGCTCGTTTGCATCGTAGACAAAGCGGTCCTCGGTCAGGGAGAACGGATTGACGATAACGCCGTTCTCGGAACGCTTGACCTTGTCTACCTCGTCGCACTGCTGCTCAATGGTCATGTTCTTGTGGATGATGCCGATGCCGCCCTCACGCGCAATCGCGATCGCCATTTTGGATTCCGTGACGGTATCCATGGCAGAGGTCATGATCGGCGTATTCAGCATGATGTCACCGGCAAGTCTGGTCGCGAGACGGATCTGGTTCGGGGTGACGTCGGATTCACCCGGGATCAGCAGGACGTCGTCAAAGGTCAGTCCTTCTTTTGCAAATTTGTTCGCTTTTTCAATCATGTTCACTTCTCCTTTTCCGCCTTATGCATCCTTTGTCAGCAGCTGACAAAGCACCTGCAAATCTTCCTTGTTATAAAATTCCAAAGTGAGTGTGCCCTTCTTCTTGCTGCCGGACACATGCACCTTTCTGCCGAGATGACTGCCGAGGCTGATCTCCATTTCCTCATAGAAGATCTGCTCCGGGGTTTTCTGCTTTTCAGCGGGCTTTGCGGGATCGTTCTGCTTCTGCGCGAGTGCCTCGATCTCGCGGACGGTGATCTTATCCTCCGCGGCGCGGGCGGCGCATTCCAGCAGGAGCTTTTCGTCTTTGATCGCAGCCAGTGCCTTTGCGTGGCCGACGGAGATCCTGCCCTTTTCAAGATGATCCTGCACAAGCACCGGCAGATTCAGCAGCCGGAGACTGTTCGCAACAGCCGGACGCGACCGCCCGACGGTCTTTGCGACCTCCTCCTGCGTCATGCCGTACTGCTGCATCAGCGTCTGATAGCCGAGTGCCTCCTCGATCGGGTTGAGGTTCTCGCGCTGCAGATTCTCGATCATCGCAATCTGACTGGCCTCACTGTCAGTAAGCTCACGGATGATGACCGGAACCTCGGAGAGCCCGATGCGCTTGGCCGCACGCCAGCGGCGTTCTCCTGCGACGATCTGATACCGCCGTTCCCCGACGGGTCTGACGACAATCGGCTGGAGCATTCCGTGTGCCTGAATAGACTCCGCAAGCTCTGTCAGCGATTCGTCGTCGAAGCGTTTGCGGGGCTGCGAACGGTTCTGCTCGATTTCGGTGATCCGCACGGTCTGTACGCCGCCTGCGGGATCTGCTGCATTCTGCTCAAACAGGGAGCTGAGTCCGCTGCCGAGCCCGAGTCCGCCCTTTGCCATGTTCTCGCCTGCCTTCTGTATCAAAATGATCTGCCTGCAGAAAAGGTCTGCCGCAGTTTATTTCCTGCTGAAAATAAAGCGTTTCGGCTTGATGTCCGGGACAAGCGGCTCGCCGAGCAGCTCATGCCCTAACATCTCATAGCTTTCGGAGCCTCTGGACGAGCGGTCGTAGTAAAAGACCGGCTTGCCGTGGCTCGGTGCTTCCGAGAGCCGGACATTCCGCGGAATCTTCGTTTCAAAGACCTGTCCGGGGAAGAATTTTTCGACCTCCGCGACGACCTGCTCCGAGAGGTTCAGGCGGCCGTCGTACATGGTAAAGAGAATGCCCTCGATGTGCAGCCCCGGGTTATATTTGCTTTTCACGATCCTGATCGTCTCGTATAGCTGCGAAAGGCCCTCCAGTGAGAGATATTCCGCTGTCATCGGAATGAGCACGGAATCCGCGGCGACGAGGCTGTTCAGCGTGATGAGGCTGAGCGACGGCGGGCAGTCTATCAGAATAAAGTCATACGTCAGACGGCAGCTCATCAGTGCCATTTTCAGACGCTGCACGCGGTTCTCCAGCTCGATCAGCTCGATCTCCGCGCCTGCCAGTGCCGAAACGGCAGGCAGCAGGCTGACGTTCTCGAATTCGGTTTCAACGATCGCGTCCTGAATGCGGCACTGACCGATCAGGACATCATAAGCGGAACAGGAAAGATCCTTTTTGGAAACGCCGAAGCCAGTCGTGGTGTTGCCCTGCGAGTCCGCATCGACACAGAGCACCTTTTTGCCGCGCATACCGAAATAGGCACCGAGGCTGACGACGGTCGTCGATTTGCCGACGCCGCCCTTTTGGTTCGCAAATGCGATGATTTTGCCCATACCGCAGGACGCCTCCGTTCTGATCCGGCAGGTTCTGCCGGTGATTCTTTCTGTTTCTTATCATTATACCATATTCATATTAAAATGTAAAGAGGGTCAGCGGGGGAAAACAGCGGCGGGAGCGGCTCTTTCGCCGGAGAAAAAACGGCGTTTTTTCTGTTGAAATCCGTGCACTTTGCTGTCAGGCAGGCTAAGAAATTGTTTTTGTAAAGCGATTGACTATAACAAAATTCTGTGGTATCATAAAAACGGGAGCCGGAAGCAAAGCCGCAGAAGGCACTGCAAAAGCGCATTTTATTTTTCTGATTTAACTGTAACCTTTTTCTGCGTTTCCGGTCTATATTGGTATACAGGGAGACAGCGTGATGCCGTTCGCGGCAGATGCCCCCGGTTTCCCTTGAATGGAGATTCCATGTTTACAGAAAAGGAGTGATCTTGATGAAGCAGCGTAAAACAGCAGCAGTCATCCTGTCAGCAGCGATGTTCTGCTCCGCACTGCCGTCATTCCCGGCGGTGTATGCATCCGCGGCAGATGTGCCGTCATGGGTGCCGGCAAGTCTTGAGGAGGCTGTTAATTTCCAGAATACCTACGGCACGACCCGTGCGGCAGACGGCGTTTACTGCATCTGCGAGCGCGTGGACAACAGCCGGAATCCGAATCTGAATGAAAAACTTGCAGAGGGTTCCGCGGAGCGCATCTTCCAAAAGGAGATTGTCTATGAGCCGCAGGACGGAATGCCCGATCTGAATTCGATGCCCGCAGAGGAGCGCGCCGAATGGGAGGCAAAGCTTGAGCAGGAGGGCATGATCGCCGATTACAACAAAAATGTGCATTATTTCGTCAGTGTGTGGAAGCCGACGCAGGCGGGCAGCAACACCTTGACCCGTCAGTATACGTTTGATCCCGCGGACGGCGAAAACAGCGGCACCGCGACCATGCTGATCCCGTATACCTTCCTCGTCTCGACGGACGCGCTGAACGTCGCGGAGACCGGCTGGCGTGCGTATACGCCGGACTGCAAGACCGAATACGACGCTTTTATGAGCGAGCACGACGGCTTCTTTGCGCAGGACGATTTTATCGTTCTGGCAGGTACGGTCAACGGCAGCACCGGCGAGACAATGAATATGCACGTCACGCTCAACGGCGATGATGTGGACGACGAATGGCGCACGGCCTGCACCAAACAGAGTCTGCTGCCGCCTGATCCCGGATCTTCCGAACAATACGCGCGCTTCTACCGCATCCGGGACATCGGCGACGTCAAGGCCCGGATTTCTCTGACCCGGTCGGACAGTTCCACGCGCACCAGAGAAAAGAACTACATCGCAGGCAAGGAAGGCTCCGGCCAGATTTGTCTCTACGATGCCAGCATCCAGCAGAATCGCCTGCCGGGCTGGGTCCCGGAGTTTTATTCGGATGCGTGCAATTTCCAGAATAACTACGGCAATTCCTACGTTGAGGACGGCGTGATCTGCATCGTTTCGCGGTACGATACGTCTCAGACGCTGGATGCTTCAAACTGCGTGTGCGAACCGGTTGACGGCACGGATAACGGAGACTGCGTGAAGCTTCTGGACAAATTATACATCCCGCAGGAAATCTATACGGACAGTTACGGCCGGGAATATACAGACTCCAGTTCCTTTGCGGTGAATCCGGACGGCCTGAACCATTATTATCATGTGACGGTATGGAAAGCCTCGCGGCCGGGTGTGTTTATGCTCTGTGAGGAACCGACGGAAGCTTCCGCAGCTCCGGATATGTTCCGCTTCACGATTGCGGATGACCTGAGCATCACCGAGACCGACTGGCGCGGCTATGTGCCGGACTGCCAGAGCGAATATGAGTCGTTTATCTATTCTTCGGGCAGCGGCAATGGTCTCGGCTCCTCCTACGATACGACCTGCAATGTGGACGGCAGAGGCGATTATCTGATCTTTGCATCAAACAATGACTATACGATCCACATGAGCTACAATGAGATAGAGGCTACACTGGAGGGCAAAAAGCTGAGCTGGAAAACGTCGGACTGCAGCCATCGGTTTTCCGGTCCGGTCGATGCGGACGGCGTACAGTTTGCGGATTATGTACAGATCACGAAACCCGGAACGATCAAGGTGAAGGTCACGCATAACAAAAGCACGGTCGTCACCGAGCAGACACTCGCAGCGATCCGCAGAAACGACGGTACCATATACGTTGTGCGGATGCCCGATGAGAATGTTCCGTCATGGGCACCGACGAACTTTGAGCAGGCAAGCGAATTCCCGCTTTATAAGGCAGTCAGCGGCAAACTCGTGCTCTGCATCCCGTTCACCGTTTCCGAGGACTTTGACTATGTGCTGGACGATCCGGGCATGGCAGGCGGCAGCGCAAACCACAAGCTGCTTTCGACGGAGTGCTACACCGAGGGCGACAGAGGCTATCTGGTCGAGGTCTACAATGTGCTGTCCGAGGGCAATTTCGGCATGAAATGGCTGCGCGTCCCGAAGGAGGGCAAAAGCATCCCGCAGGCGCGGCTTTATACGCTGTCCTTTGAAGTGGATGAAACGCTCAAGGCACGCGAGACCGAGCTGAACGATCTGTTCCCGGCGGACTATGACACGGCGGGCTCGAAAGACAGCATCCTTTATGTGAAGAACGGCTTTATCCTCGGCACAGGTTCCGGCAGCGGCTCGACCGGTTACAGTGCCTTCATGGAAGTGACCGGCTCTGCGATCGCCGATCCTGTCACGGAGCGGGACTACAGCCGTGTACCCGTTGCAGACCACGGCCAGATGCCGAGCGGCGGCACGCAGTATACGACCTTCCTGTACAAGCCGGTCCGGGCGGGTATCCTGAAGGTCAAGGTCGGCTCCTGCCGGAGCTGGGACCGCAATGAGGACATCGTGGACGCCGTCAAGTATTTCAAGGTGAATGACGATCTTTCCCTGACGGAGATCACGATCGAAAAGGGCGACCTCAACGGCGACAAGGGTATTACGACTGCCGACCTCGTGGCACTGTCCAAGTATCTGAGCGGCGCAGGCACCCTGACCGAGCAGCAGATCTTTGCGGCAGACATGAAGGACGACAACCGCATCAACGCAGCAGACCTGAGCGTGATGAAGCAGAAGCTTCTGGCAGCGAAGGCGAAATAAGCGGAACACGCCGCATGACAGAATCTGATACGAAAGGGCACCGGTCGGGCATACGGCCGGTGTCCTTTTATAGTGAGGCGAACACTATTCACTATTCATTCTTCGTTATTCACTTTTCACTGACCGAAACATTGGGAGAAGATGCCTGCCAAAAGCCGCTTCGCGGCGTGTACTGTGAATATTGGGAGAGTATCGCCAACCGCCCCCGGAGGGAATCGCCCGCGGGGGCTCCCCGCTTGACAAATGGGGGGAAATATGATAAGATGTTTGACGGAATGCAAACGAAAGGAGGCTCTGCCGTGAGAACCGGAACATCCGCCGCAGAGGCTTCCTTATGAGCCGGATGCGGATCACTGTGCAGTGCACAGACGAAATGCCGCTCGGTGCATATCTCCGGCATCATGCGGGCATCTCCGCCGGAATGCTGAAACGCCTGAAAGCCGTCCCCGACGGCATGACAAGAAACGGGCAGCACATCCGCACGGTCGATGCCGTCAGCAGCGGCGATATCATTCTGCTGCATCTGCCGGAGCACTGTGACCATACACCGAACCCCGCGCTGAACGTACCGGTCGTGTACGAATCCGCGCAGATTCTGGTCTGTGACAAGCCCGCGGGGATCCCCGCGCATCCTTCCATGCTTCACCGGGACGACACGCTCGCGAACTGGTTTGCAGCGGTCTGCCCGGACTGCGGCTTTCATCTCGTGAACCGCCTTGACCGCAATACCTCCGGCCTCTGCGTCATCGCAAAGACCGTCTATGCCGCGCACCGCCTGCGGAATGCGGTACAGAAGCGTTATTATGCGCTTGTCCCTCCCGGCCTGACCGGTTCGGGGACGGTTGACGCGCCGATCGCGAGGGAGCGGGAATCCGTCATTACGCGCTGCGTGCGGGCGGACGGAAAGCCTGCCGTCACGCATTACCGCGTGCTGTGTCAGACGCCGCAGTGTACGCTCGTCGAGCTGACGCCGGAGACCGGCAGAACGCATCAGATCCGCGTGCACATGGCGCATATCGGCTGTCCGCTGCTCGGGGATTCGCTCTACGGCGGAGACTGCTCCGTTCTGACGGCACATGCGCTGCACTGCGGCAAAATGATCTTTCCCGAACCGGAAACCGGTAAGCAGATCACACTGACCGCACCGCTCCGTCCCGGTATGCAGCAGCTTTTGCATTCAACGATCCCGGAAACAGAAAGGAATACAGAATCATGAAGGACTTAAAGCTAACAGAAACGATCCCGCAGTTTGAACGCATCCGCAGCCTGCCGAATCAGCGCGTGCCGAAGAACATCTTTATCCTGTTCCTGCTCGCGGTCGGCTACTGGCTCTGCGACCAGATCGGCCTGATCATCGTGCTGACACCGATCTCGATCCTGCTTATGCTCTCCGGCCGCGTGCAGCAGGACGGCCCCGGCTATATGGCACTGATGCTTTACTGCACGATCGTCAGCATCATCATCAATATTCTGATCTGCAAGCTGATCGAACGCCGCACCGGCCGCACCATGGGTCTGACGAAACACCGCTGTGTATCGGACTACCTGATCGGTGCCGTGCTCGGCCTTGCGATGTTCTCCGCAGTCATCGGCCTCAACTATGCAGCCGGAGCCGTCCGCGTTGCTTCGTCCGATACGCCCCTGAATATCCCGCTGATGCTGCTGTTTGCAGGCGGCTGGCTGATTCAGGGCTTCTCCGAGGAATTCGCATTCCGCGGCTTTATGATGATGTCCGCGGGTACCTATAAAAAGCCGTGGGTCGCGGTCATTTTCAGCGCACTCATGTTCGGTGCCGCGCACATCGGCAACAGCGGCTCGACCGTTTCCGGCGTGCTGAATGTCGCACTGTTCGGCGTCATCATGTCGCTGTATATGCTCCGCACGGACAGCATCTGGGGACCGGCTGCGCTGCACTCGGTCTGGAACTGGGCACAGGGCAACTTCTTCGGCCTGAAGGTCAGCGGCATGGATATGGGCGCATCGTTCCTGCACTTCGATCAGACGGAAACGGCGGCATGGATGAACGGCGGCAGCTTCGGTCTTGAGGGCGGTCTCGGCACGACGATCGTGCTCGTTGTTGTCGGCGTGATCCTGCTGTGCTTCGTTCCGCAGCGCAAGGCGGAATACCCCGCAGCGGAATAAAGGAAACGGCGTCATGGCAGACTGGAAATTACGCGATACACAGCCGCAGTTTGCGCGCATCCGCAGCCTGCCGGAGCAGCGTGTGCCGGAAAACGTGTTCGTCATGCTGCTGCTGGCGATCGCTTACCTGATCGGTACAAGGCTCGGCACATATCTTGTGCTGCTGCCCGTCATCATGGTGATGCAGGTGACCGGACATTCCATGCAGGCGTTCCATGAATCGCCGGGCTTCTTTGCATTTCAGCTGTATCTGACTTTGGTCAGCATTGCGGTCACGCTGCTGATTTGCCGGGGGATCGAGTGCCGTCCGCTGCGCACCGCAGGACTTACGAAGCATCATTATGTGCGGGATTATCTGCTCGGTGCGGTGATTGGCTTTGCAATGTTCTCCGCGGTCATCGGCCTCAATTATGCAGCCGGAGCCGTCCGTGCCGGTTCGTCCGATGCTCCCCTGGATCTCCCGCTCATGCTCCTGATCGCTGGCGGCTGGATCATTCAGGGCTTCTCCGAAGAATTTGCATTCCGCGGCTTTATGATGATGTCCGCGGGGACTTATCGGAAGCCGTGGTTTGCCGTGATCTTCAGTGCGGTGATCTTCGGCTGCGCGCACCTCGGGAACAACGGCGTGACTGTTTCCGGCGTGCTGAATGTCGCACTGTTCGGCGTCATCATGTCGCTGTATATGCTCCGCACGGACAGCATCTGGGGTGCGGCTGCGCTGCATTCGCTCTGGAACTGGACGCAGGGCAGCTTCTTCGGCCTGAAGGTCAGCGGTCTGGATACAGGCTCCTCCGTGCTGCATTTTGTGCAGACCGACAGTGCCGCGTGGATGAACGGCGGCAGCTTCGGACTGGAGGGCGGCCTCGGCACAACAATCGTGCAGATGATCGTCATTCTGTTCCTGCTGTTCCTTTTCCCGCAGCAGAAGGCGGAATATCCCGAACCGGCAGAAGCCTCTGCCGAAGCATAACAACAAGAACCGGAGCAGCTCTGCGTGAACTGCTCCGGTTCGTTTTCCGATCAACTGTATTTGCGGTGCATCCGTGATGAGGGTTCCGACCCGATCACCGCGAAGCGATCCCGATTTCCGTCTTATATGATCGGCGTGCCGTATTCATCGACGGCCTCAAGCACCGATGCCGTAATGACATCCTCCGCCTCAAACTGCAGGATCTCCAGCTCTGCCGGAACATAGATCTGTTTCATATTCAATCATCCTTTCGTGCGGTTATTTCGGGAACTGTACGCCGCTGCCGGAGACAAGCTGCACCGCAGTTGAATCTGTCCCTGTAAGCGGGAGCGTGACGTTTTCGTCCGTGACGACCTGACCGAAGATATCCGTGATGCGGAACGTCAGGTTCGTCTTTCCGTCCGGCTGGATCACGAAGTAGTTGTAGCAGTCGCTCATTCGTTCGATCTCGGTGAAGTTTGTGCCGTCGGCAGACCATTCCAGCTTTGCGACCGGATAGGTCGTGTTGCGCACCTGAATGCCGCCCCAGTATTTGTTGCTGCCTTCCTTGACCGCATAGCTGACCGGTGCTTCCGCAGCAGTCGGCAGCGGGATCAGCTGCCATGTGATATCGACCTTGCCCTCAGCCTTGTCCGCGATCTCCGGGAATGCGGCCTCGTTCAGATCGACGTCGCCGGCCTGTGCGTTCGGGTTATCGGCAAACGGCATGATATCGCCGACCAGTGCGCAGACGCTCTTTTCGCCGCGCTTTACCTTGATGTAGCCGCCGACATACTTATGATAGTCGTCGTCCGTCAGGGCGGCAATGTTCATGTTGTTCTGCTCGATGAAATCGTCGAGCAGCGCGTTTCCGACCGGATATGCGCCGCCGTAATCATAGAAGGTCGCCTTGCCGGAATGCGCTTCCTCGCTCTCCCACTTTTCCGGATCCTGCGGCTCCACGGACGATGTATTCTTCGCTGCCTTGCCGTAGGCATACAGTGCCTTGCAGACATCCGCAAGTGCCGCATCCTCGCCGGCAGCAGCAGCCGCGATATACTGCGCGGGGCTGAAATCGACCGGGTCGGCAGGCGGATGCACACAGGTGAAGGTCTCGGTCAGCTTTGAGGCCGGGACCGTGATCCAGATCCTTGTGTAATCGTCAGTGATCTTTTCCTTGTTGATCGGATCATCGCTGCCGAAGCTGCCGTCCGTCAGATAGTACTCCCCTGCTTCGCCGTCCGTCTCGAAATACAGCGAGAACCGGATCTGATCGAGCAGCGTCAGATTCATGCCGTAATACCGGTACGGCAGATCCTTCGTCTCCAGATCGGCGTTGTAGGCGTCCTTGCCGGTGAATTTGCTTTCGCTGACCGTCACGCCGCTGAAATCGGGCGCGGCCGTCATGCCGTATGCTTCGGGAGAGGCGGCTGCACCGGAGAAATAGGTCTCCGCGGCATAGCCGTAATCCAGCATCGCCTGCGCGACACCGGCATAAGAAGCGTACTGCGTATCGGCCAGCAGGTCATTCAGATAGCCTGCCGCCGTGATGCCGCTCTTGGTCTGCGTCTGACCGCCCGCCTTGAATGTGAGCGTATGCGACTTGGTCAGCTCCGCGGCATTGACCGGCAGGATCAGCGAAAAACCGGTGTCTGTCATGTTCACCTGACTCTCGGCAGGCGAACCGGTGTCCAGTGTCAGATCCGTCACCGCGCCGGATGCCGTCACAATGATCTCCATGCCGATCTGATCGCCGCCGGCAAGCAGACGGTAGGCATATTCCGGCGCACCGTCAGCGGAAGCGGTGAGCGGGAATGCACCTCCCGCCAATGACGCTGCCGCAAGTACGGCAGCCGCAGCGCAGGCGGTCAGTCTCCTGCTTCTGATCGTAATTCCTTGCATACATACCTTCCTTTCTGTATATTTTGATGCTTTCAGGCCGCTTTGTATAGATTTTGCACAGAATCCAATCACAACAGAAACGGTCTTTATCTATTATAACATCATTCTGCCAATAAATCAACCCTTTTGACGAAATTCTGCATTATTTATCCGGAGCGCGCCGAAAAAAACAAATCCCGTGTTCCTGACGGAAAAGCCGGTTCTGCCGCCGGAGCTTTTGCGCATTGTGCCGAAAGCGGGAAAAATCGCGCCGGAGACTTGACAAACCGGACAAAAGCTGTTATAATAGGGAGGCTGGTGTAAAGGTCTTTACCATGACAGCAGAAAGGCAGGCGGTCATCCCGATGATGAAGAATCTCGATTTCGTGCTCCTGCTGGACTGCTACGGCAGCCTCCTGACGGAGCGTCAGAGAGCACTGCTGGAGGGCTATTATGACGAGGACCTTTCATTGGCGGAGCTCGCAGAGCCGCTCGGGATCTCCCGGCAGGCCGTGCATGACAGCATCCGCCGCGGCGAACGCCAGTTAGAACAGCTCGAAGCGCAGATGGGCATTGCGGCCAGACTGAAAGCCGCCCGCGCCCTGTTCAGCGAGATCGAGCAGGACTGCGAATCACTCCCCGAGCCCGCACGCACGAAGATCCTTGCGGCGGCGCAGAAGGGCAAAGCACTATTCTGAAAAAACGACAGGAGGGAGCAGAAACCGTATGGCATTTGAAGGATTGCAGGATAAGCTCGGACAGGTTTTCAAAAAACTGAAAGCACGCGGCAAGCTGACCGAAGCAGATGTCAAGGAAGCGATGCGTGAGGTACGGCTCGCCCTCCTTGAGGCGGATGTCAGCTATAAGGTCGTCAAGGACTTTGTCGCAAAGGTCTCGGAGCGTGCCGTCGGCGAGGAAGTGCTCGCCAGCCTGACCCCCGCACAGCAGGTCGTCAAGATCGTCAACGAGGAGCTTGTCTCGCTCATGGGCAACGGCAACTCCCGTCTCAATATCGCACCGAAGCCGCCGACCGTCATCATGTTCTGCGGCCTGCAGGGCTCCGGTAAGACCACGCACTGCGCCAAGCTCGCGAAGCTCCTGAAAAAAGAGGGGCATCACCCGCTGCTCGTCGCCTGCGACGTTTACCGTCCGGCCGCGATCGACCAGCTGCGCATCGTCGGCGGTCAGGCAGAGGTCAAGGTCTTTGAGCTCGGCCAGATCGACCCCGTGGATATCGCAAAGCAGGGCGTCAGCTACGCAAAGAACAACAATCACGATATCGTCATCCTCGATACGGCAGGCCGTCTGCATATCGACGAAAAGCTCATGGATGAGCTGAAAAACATCAAGGCGGAAACCTCTCCGGACGAGATCATGCTCGTCGTGGACGCGATGACCGGTCAGGATGCCGTCAACGTCGCAAAGGCGTTTGACGATGCACTCGGCATCACCGGCGTGCTGATGTCCAAGCTGGATTCCGATACCAGAGGCGGTGCGGCGCTTTCCGTGCTGTCCGTCACCGGCAAGCCGATCAAGTTCGTCGGTATGGGCGAAAAGCTCGACGATTTCGAGCAGTTCCACCCCGACCGCATGGCCTCGCGCATCCTCGGCATGGGCGACGTTCTCTCGCTGATCGAAAAAGCGGAGGACGTTTACTCCAAGCAGGAGGCCGAGCGTCTGACGCAGAAGCTCCAGAAAAGCCAGTTCGATATGGAGGATCTGCTGGAACAGCTCCGCCAGATCCAGAAAATGGGTGACCTGAAAAAAATCGTCGGGATGCTGCCGGGTGTCTCCGGAAAGATCGACGAACTGGATATCGACGAGGGTGCATTCGGCAAGGTCGAAGCCATGATCACATCCATGACCCCCGCGGAACGCGCAAAGCCCTCGATCATCAATCCCTCGCGCAAGCGCAGAATCGCCAAGGGCTCCGGCACACAGGTGCAGGACGTCAACCGTCTGCTGAAGCAGTTTGAGCAGATGCAGCAGATGATGAAAAAGCTCGGCGGCGGCTTCGGCAAGAAGGGTCTGTTCGGACGCCGCAAGATGCCTAAGCTCGATCCGAAAATGCTCGACGGCATGGGCGGCTTCCCGAAGTTCTGATGCAGGTGTGCTATGGACAGCCTGTTCTCATTTGAACGCCTGATCCTGCTTTTGATCCCGCTGTTGTTTATATTCGGCGGCATTTATGCCTGGATCACTGCACTGCGCGGCAGGATCGGAAAAGGGGAAAATCCCCTGAAAAAGCAGATGACCGAAGAAGCATTCCGGAAGCACCGGAAGCGTGAAATCATTTCCGGAACCGTTGTCAGTCTGGGCATGATCGCACTCGGCGCGTGGCTGCTGTATCACTGGATTTTCGGCCCTGCGCAGCACTGATTTCGTTTTCATTGCAAACATACACATTTGCATGAATATATTTTCTGTTATCAATCTATGGAGGTGAATGAACATGGCAGTTAAGATTCGTCTGAGAAGAATGGGTGCAAAGAAGGCTCCGTTCTACCGCATCGTCGTCGCTGACGGCAGATATCCGAGAGACGGCCGCTTCATTGAGGAGATCGGTTACTACGATCCGACCAAGGAGCCGAACGTCGTGAAGATCGACGCGGAGAAGGCAAAGAGCTGGATTCAGAACGGCGCACAGCCGACTGATACCGTCCGCAATATCCTGAAGAAGCAGGGCGTCCTGTAATTGACAGGGACCCTCCGCCTTTGTATTGGGAGAACATCATGAAAGAGCTGTTATACGCGATCGTTGAGGGACTGGTCACGGATAAGGACGCCATTCAGATCACCGAGGACGAGGTGAACGAGGAGGGCGTGACCGTGCTGCATCTCACCGTGGCACCGGATGACATGGGCAGAGTGATCGGCAAGCAGGGTCGGATCGCCAAGGCGATCAGAACGCTGATGCGCGCCGGCGCAGCCCGCGAAAACCGGAAGGTCGCTGTGGAGATCGACTGATCGCAGCAGAACAATGCGAAATGAAGGGACAAGAAGCCGAAAGCTTCCTGTCCCCTTCTTTTTGCGCAGAGCCCGCGCCGGCATACTTTTTTATGATAATATACTTGCGCAAAACGGATTTTTGTGGTATACTTGATTATGGGATATCCTGTACAGAAGAACGGGATATATGTTCAGAAAGAACTTTCGGAAATGAGGTCGATCTATTTATGAAACTGATCTTTGCAGTCGTCAACGGCGATGACAGCGCAGCTGTCTCAAAGGCTCTCGCAAAAAACGGCTTCCGCGCAACGAAGCTTGCCTCGTCCGGCAGCTTTTTGAGCTCCGGCAATACGACCTTTCTGATCTGCGTGGAGGAAACCGACGTTGACGCTGTGATCGGGATCGTGGAGCAGAAATGTCACCACAGAAAGCAGTTTGTCCCGTCCACCCCGACCTACGGCTCGCCCCTGACCGGGCAGATGCCATCGATGCCGCTTGAGGTGCCGGTCGGCGGTGCAACGGTCTTTGTGACGAATATCGAACGGTTCGAGAAGCTGTGAGTACACAGAAGCTGCCGGCGATCTGCGGCAATGCCCAGCTCCTTTCCGAGCTGCAGATCATGCGCAGGCAGAATCATCTGCCGCACGCACTGCTGCTGCACGGCGCACAGGGCTGCGGCAAAAAGCTGATCGCCAAATGGTTCGCGGCACTGGTGCTCTGCGAGGACGCGGAACATGCGCCCTGCGGCTGCTGCAAAAACTGCCGGCTGGTCGCGGAGGACGCACACCCGGACGTCATGACCGCGGAGCATTCCGGCAAGCGCGGCGGATTTTCCGTTGAGACCGTCCGCGAGATCCGCCGGGAGGCAGCCGTCCTGCCGAACAACGGCGATATGCGCGTGTTCATCTTCCCGGATGCCGACGGCATGAGCATTCAGGCACAGAACGCGCTGCTGAAATCCGTTGAGGAGCCGCCTGCGCATTCCTGCTTTGTGTTTACGGCGGGAACGGTCGGCGTGCTGCTGCCGACGCTGCTTTCCCGTATGACGTCGAAGGCGGTCTTTCCGGTGACGCCGGGCGAATGCAGCGAGGCGCTGCTCAAACGGGATTATCCCGATGCGGATATCCGTGCGGCAGTCGCAAGATTCGGCGGCAACATCGGCAAATGCATCGCGTATTTAAGCGATGAATCCGTCAGGCAGTCCGCAGACGATGCGGCTGCGCTTTCCGCTGCACTGGCGGAACGGAATGAATATGAACTGCTGCGCCTGCTGACGGCGGCAGCAGCGGATAAGGAGCGGCTGACCCGGACACTGGAGCTGCTCGACGCACAGGTGCGGGACGCGGCTGTCCTGACACTGGAGGGCGACTTTCCGCGGCTCGGCTGCGACCGTGCCGCAGCAGAAACGCTCTCTGCGGGACTGACCCCGCGCAGAGCAATGCGGATGCACGGTGCCGTTCAGGAAGCGTTTGCCGATCTGGACGGCAATGTCAGTGCCGTGCTGACCGTAACAGCACTCTGCACCGCACTCTGCGATGCGTAATACCGGCAAAAACCCGGCGGGAGACCCGCCAGATAGGATAATTACTATGATCGAAGTTATCGGAGTCAAATTCAAGAGCGGCGGCAAAATGTACTATTTTGCGCCGGGCAATCTCAATCCCGCAGAGGGCAGCTATGTCGTTGTGGAAACGGCAAGAGGCCCCGAATGCGGCGAGGTCGCGGCCAGACGCCACGCGGTACAGGATGAAAGCATCACCGCACCGCTGAAGCCGATCCTGCGGCTCGCGACCGCCGAGGATATGGAGATCCTCGAAAAGAACCGCGCCTATATGGCAGAGGCGTTCCGTGTCTGTCAGGAGCGCATCGAGGCGCGGAATCTGCCGATGCATCTGGTCGATGTGGAGTGCGGATTCGACAGCAATAAGCTGATTTTTTATTTCACGGCGGAATCGCGTGTCGATTTCCGCGAACTGGTCAAGGATCTTGCAATGGCGTTCCATGTGCGCATCGAGCTGCGGCAGATCGGCGACCGCGACGAGGCAAAGCTTCTGGGCGGCCTCGGCATCTGCGGCAGAGAATTCTGCTGCAAGGGCTACCTCAACAATTTCCAGCCGATCTCTATCAAAATGGCGAAGGAACAGGGGCTCGCGCTGAACCCGACCAAAATTTCCGGTGCCTGCGGCAGACTGATGTGCTGCCTGCGCTATGAGAGCCCGGTCTACGAGGAGCTCATCAAGCTGACGCCGAAGGTCGGCTCGACGGTCATTCTGCCGGGTGAAATTCCGGTGCGTGCGTATGTCATGGAGGCGAACCTCGTGACGGGTATGCTGCGCGTCAAGCCGGAAAATTCCGATGTGCCGGTTTCGGTTCACCGCGATACGGTCGAGCGTCTGCAGGATGCCAGCCGCCGTATGACCAAGGAAGATCTGCGCGAGAAAAAGACGATCCCCGCAAAGCCGGAGGTTTCCGTGCAGAAGAATTCGCCGAAGCAGGAGCAGAACGAAAAGCCGGAGAAAGCAGACAAGCCGGAGAAACCGGAGCGTCCCGAAAGACCGGAGCGTCCCGAAAGACCGGAGCGTCCGCAGCGGCAGCAGCCGAGACAGCAGCGGACAGAACGCCGCGAAAGACCGCAGCGTCCCGCACCGCAGAATAAGCAGGAGAATGCCGCTGCACCGAATGCAGTACCGCAGAATCCGGCTGCGCTGCATAATACGGCACAGTTGTATACGGAGTTCGGCGAGAACCGCCAGAAAGCTTCTGCGCCGCAGCCCTTCCGGCAGCCGGTACGCCATGCAGCACCGGTACTGAATGACATGGACTTTACTGAGCACCGTGCTGTCATTGAAAACCCGGAGCGTGCCGCAGAACAGCGGCAGGAACGGGAAAAACAGCAGGGCGACAGCAGCGAAAACCGCCGCTTCCGCCGTCCGAACAATCGCCGTTATCCGAATCACCGCGGCGGCAGCCGCAGCGGGAACCGTCCGCAGGGCGGAGAGAAGCCGTCCGGCGGTCAGGGCGAGAACTGAGGACAGCTTTCGTGCAGCCTTAAAAATGCAGCTATGCGCAATATCATTTCTTTGGGCTTGAAGCCCGAAATAAAGGAGCAAACCGAACGATGATTCAATCTGAAAAGCCGTATGCCGGCCTCGCGCTGCTGACCGATCTGGACGGCACGCTGCTGACGCCGGAGAAAACCGTTTCGCCGGAGGATGCCGCCGCAATCGCGGATTTCCGGAGAAAGGGCGGGCTGTTCAGTATCGCAACGGGACGCGGCACGCAGGCCTCGCAGGAGTTTCTGGAGCTGCTGAAACCCGATTTCCCCGCCGTGATGTATAACGGCGCGCTGCTTTATGACCCCGCAAAACAGCAGATCGTCGGGGCGGCGCATCTGCCGGCCGGGACAAAAGATATCCTGCTGGAGCTGATGCACGCATTCCCGGACGTCGGCGCGGAGGTGCTGGCACCGGACGGCGTGTTCGTCCTGCAGGAAAATGACTATGAGCGGCAGCATCTTGAGATCACGCATATCCCGCTTGTGCGGAAAACGCTGGACGAAATACCGCCGGAGCAGTGCTATAAATCGCTGTTCGCGGGAGCACCGGAGCGCATTTCCGCCATGCTTGACTACGTCAAACAGGAGCGGTTCGCACTCGTCAATTTTACGCGTTCGCACCAGTGGTTTCTGGAAATTCTGCCGCATGACACCAGCAAGGGCACCGCGCTGACAAAGCTCCGCCGGTTCCTGCCGGAGGGCATCGTCACCGGTGCGGCCGGCGATTTTGACAATGATACTGCCATGCTGCTTGCCGCCGACTTCTGCGGCTGTCCTGCGGATTCGCAGCCCTCTGTCAGAGCGGCTGTCGCGGAAAAGGGCGGCTTTCTCTCGGAGAAAACCTGCAAAAACGGCTTCTTCGCGGACTGGATCGCGGCATTTGTCAGGCACTGCGGGCGTGCATAAGCAGAATGCCGCCGGGCAATTTTCACACAGTTTTTTTCTTTGGCACTTGATATCCGGCACAATATGTGCTATAATAATAGATGCAGGGTCTCCTGCGTTCACTGTCCGACAATCAACAAAGCCGCTTTGCGGCAGAACGGAGCGTGACAATATGAAAAATGTGATCCGTATTTTATTCCTGCTCGTGATCATCTGCAGCGCGGTGATCTCCGTGCGGTATGCTGTTGAAATGTACCGCGACAAGTACGCCCCGCGCTATCTGAAAGGCAATGCCTGCTGAGCAGTGCTCGGCATGACATATCAACCCATTTGAATCTGTGAAGAAAAGAGGAAAAAGCAATGGACATTCGTTTTGAGAAGGCAGCAAGCCTGAAGGCAAAGCCGGCAGACGAGACCAAGCTCGGCTTCGGTCACATCTTCACCGACTACATGTTCATCATGGACTATGAGACCGGCAAGGGCTGGCACGATGCAAGAATCGTACCCTACGGCAATCTGGAACTGAGCCCGGCAGCACTCTGCCTGCACTACGGTCAGGAGGTTTTCGAGGGCCTGAAGGCTTACCGCCGCGCAGACGGCGAGATCCAGCTGTTCCGCCCGGAGGAGAACTTCAAGCGTCTGAACAGCTCCAACAACCGTCTGGTCATTCCGGAGCTGCCGGTTGAGGATGCAATGGAAGGCCTCATGGCACTGCTGAAGGTCGAGAAGGACTGGGTTCCGTCCGCTGAAGGTGCTTCTCTCTACATCCGTCCGTTCATCATCGCGGTTGACCCGTTCCTCGGCGTCAAGCCCGGCGATATGTACAAGTTCATCATCATCCTGTCGCCGTCCGGCGCATATTATGCATCCGGTCTGGATCCGGTCAAGATTTATGTTGAGTCCAAGTATGTCCGTGCGGTGCGCGGCGGTATGGGCTACACCAAGACCGGCGGCAACTACGCTGCATCCCTGATCGGTCAGGACGAGGCACACAAGGAGGGCTACTCCCAGGTGCTGTGGCTCGACGGCGTGGAGCAGAAATATATCGAGGAAGTCGGTGCAATGAACATCATGTTCGTCATCGACGGCGAAATCGTGACGCCGGAGCTGCAGGGCTCGATCCTGCCGGGCATCACCAGAAAGTCCGTGCTGGAACTGACCAAGAGCTGGGGCATGAAGGTTTCCGAGCGCAGAATCACCATTCAGGAGATCGCCGATGCTTACGATAACGGCAAGCTGGACGAGGTGTTCGGCACCGGTACCGCGGCAGTTATCTCCCCGGTCGGTCACCTGAAGTGGGGCGACAAGGTCATGACGATCAACAACAACAAGATCGGACCGATCTCCCAGAAGATCTACGATACCATGACCGGTATCCAGTGGGGCAAGCTGGAAGATCCGTTCGGCTGGGTCGTTCCGGTGAAATAATCAACAGCATAACAAAAGCGGCTTACCTTCGGGCAAGCCGCTTTTTTGCTTATTTTTCCTTCCGTTCATCCGGCTTCTGCGCGATATCCTCAAGCAGGATCAGGTGCTGCAGATACGGGCTGTCGGATGCATTGTCCCCGAACAGGCCGGATTCCTGTATCTCCTCCGTGACGCCAAGGGTCTCCCGCAGGAACTCCGGCGTCAGCTCCTCATCCCGCACGCGGTCAGTCAGACGCTCCGAGACAAGCTGCTTCACCAGCGTATAAACAACAGCAAATGCCGGAACACCGATTACAAGCCCGATAATGCCGAACAGTCCGCCGCCGAGCAGACAGGCAAACAACTCCCAGAAGGCCGGCAGCCCGATCGACTTACCGACAATTCGCGGATCAAGAATGTTCGCATCAAACTGCTGCAGCGCAATGATAAAGATAAAGAAATACAGTGCCTTCGGCGGGCTCTCCATGAGGATCAGCAGCACGCAGGGAATCGCGCCGAAAATCGGGCCAAAATACGGAATGATATTCGTGACGCCGATGATGACGGCAATCAGCGAGCTGTACGGCGTGCGGATGACGGAGCAGCCGATGAAGCACAGCATACCGATGATGACCGAGTCGATCAGCTTGCCGATGACAGCCGTACCGAAGGTCTGGTTCGCGAGCGAAAACTGTCCGTCGATCCACGCAGCCGTCTTTGGCTTGCACACGGCATAGAGAATCTGCTTCCACTGTTTGAGGAAGCGGTCGCGGCTGATCAGCAGGTACACCGCAATCACAAAGCCGACGATCACATCATAGAGAAAACCGAGCGTACCTGCGGCACCGGTCGCGGCGGCCGAAACGATTTTCTGTGTAATGTCCATCGGATCGACCTTTCCCATGCCGAGCTCGGTCGCGGAAAAGCGTTCGTTCAGCATGGTCAGATAGCGGGTGATGTTGTTGTCTGCGGAGAACATGTGCTCAATGTGCTCCGTGACCAGATCAATGTAATGCGGCAGGCGGTCGAGGGCACGGGTCACGCCGTCCACGACCTGCGAGAAGGTCACGGTAACAATCAGCGCAATGGAGCCGATGAACAGCAGAACGACCAGAAACGAGCTGATCCCGCGCGGAAAATTCCGGAGCCGCGGGTGCTTTTCGATCGACTTTTTCATCCATTTGGAAATGCGCTTTTCGGTGAGGCTTTCGGCCGGTGCCAGCAGGAACGCAAAGATAAAGCCGGCGAACACGGGCCCCAGCGCGGACAGCACCCGGCTGATAAAGCCCGCCACGCGGTCAATATGGATCATGGCAAAGGTGACAACGATACAGCCGCTCAGCACAAGGAACAGTGTGACCGGGCGCATCTGCGAGAGCACGATCGGCTCGCGGCGCGGTTTTTTCATCGGATGCTCCTTTCCGCGGGAATCCCGCAATTTTATTCAAATTCTGATGATATTTTTATTATAGCACATGAATTGAAAAAATGCAATGGGAAGAATGCGAAAAATCTTCGCTTCACACACGGCAAAAAAGGGTCTGTGTATGCACCGCGCCGCCTTGACAAAACACAATTCATTCGATATAATAGCATCAGAAATCAAATACATCTGAAAAGGGAGGTGCCGATTTTGGAGCATCAATCGAATACCGGCTTTCTGCTGAAAAATATCCTGCTGACGCTTCTGGTGCTGGGACTGATCGCCGGATTTGTCATCTCACTGGTCACACACACATACTGGGTGACGCTGCTGACCGCCGGCGGTTTTCTGCTGCTGCTTGACGCCGTCCTGTGGAGCACAGAGTTGGAAAAGCCGCGAAAGCGGAGTTTTCTGTTTCCGCTGCTGCTGCTGGCCGCTGCCGTACTGCTGATCGTCTGCGGCATCCTGATGAAAACCGTGCCGGATCAGCTGGCGGCGTTCTTTGAGACATACGCGCCGGACTGCGTGATGCTGCTGTGCGCTGCCGTCGGAGCAGGTATCATCACGGCGGCACTGACCGAACCGAAGCGAAAGCTGCGGGTCTGTACGGAGCCTGTCACGGCGGTCTGTACGGAGCTGCTGCCGCACCAGAACAAAAGCGGCAGAACTTATGCGCCGGTCTACGAATTTCAGCTGAACGGCAAAACCTGCCGGGTCGCGGATACGCTTTTCACCGCTTCCGGGAATCCGGAGCCCGGCGAAACACGGCAGATCTATGCCGACCCCGTCTCGGCAGATGAGATCTATGATCCTGCCCGTTCGGCAAACGCCCGCAAATGGCTGTACGTTTTCGGCATCTGCCTGATCGCGCTCCCGCTTTTCTGCTTTGCAAAATGGCACAATTTCATCTGATATGCAGACAGCCTCCCCTGAAAGCACAGAGGAGGCTGTCTGTATGATGAGTGGAAAAGAAGTGATCAGAAAGCGTGTGCATCACAGGGAATGCCATGTGGTGACATATCTGTAATCGCCGTTCATTCTGTTGGAGCCGATATGGTAGTAGACTTCAATGGCATCGTCCTGGTCAAATCCCCAGTTGCCGTTGAGATCGGCAGCGACCATCTGCGTAGTGTAGTCCACGCCGGATGCAACGGAGCCGCCGATGTTGTTGGCGATCCATACCACATCCATGAAATCTGCAACGGAGTCGCCGTTGGCGTCGCCCTCCTTGACCGGACGGACGATGTAGTCGATATTGAACGTCACGCCGCCGAATGTACGCTTCAGCTTATTGTTCGAGGTTCTGGTGAACTCGATGCCCCACATGATCGCATCGCCCCACAGCTCGGAAACATAAATGCAGCTGTCGTTGACGGCGGTCACAAAGACAGCATACTGACGGCCGTTCGTGCTGATGACGATCTGGTCGCCCTGCTTGATGTCGCTGAGGCTGCTGTAACGGCTTGCAGGCTGCTCGGTATACACAGTCTGATTGCCGTAGAAGCAGTTGCCGAGATATCTTGCCCATGCAAGGGAGCCGCTCAGAGATGTACCGCTCTGAATGCCGCTCAGATTGGCCGTTGTGTAGCCCGGGCCGAGTACGAGACCGGTCTGGACTGAATCCGTGAATGTGTTGATGCCGGCATTGTTGAGACTGCGCTGGAGATAGTAGAGAGAATGCGCGAAGTTTGCTCCGTATTCGGTCGATTCCTGCGTCTGTCCTGTCAGCCAGTGTGCGTGATTGCTGACATAAGCAGATGCTGTGACGGCCTGCATCGTGCAGGCAGCTGCTGCCGCTGCGATGACTGCTGCGGCGATTCTGGTGCGGATGTGTTTCATGACTGTTCACCTCATAATATAATATTTACGCAGGGGGATGCGTATGAATCAATTATAGCATAATATTGCGGGAATGGCAATATAATCCGACGAAATGCCGTATTTCGCGACGAAATCCCGTATACGGCGACGAAATCCCGTATTTCGCGACGAAATGCACATTGCTGACGAAATGCCGCACCCGCGTTCCGTTCGTCCGCGACGAATCGCCGCACGGAGCCCGCGCCGGCGATTTCCTTCGGAGACGGTAAGCGAAGCTCACCCAATTTGCGCAATTCACGCCGCGGGGCGGCTTCTGCAGCGTTACTGCTCCCATTGTTTTCAGTGAACAGTGAATAACGAATAATGAAAAGTGAATAACGATCGCCGCCGGCATTTCCTATCGTTCGCCGGAAATAAACCGAAACATAAAAAATAATGTGTTCAGCTTGTTTTTCGCCGGATAATATGCTATAATGAAAAAGCGGGAAAACCCGCCAAAACAGAAGCAGAGGTAACATACGATGTATAAATGTCCAGAATGCGGCACGGAATATACCGTTGTGCCGGATGTCTGCATTTCATGCGGGCATATACCGGAGGAAGATGCCCAGCTTGACCTGTTCGCGAAAGCACGGCATCAGGAGCAGAAAACCGCAGAGCAGCAGCGGGAGCTACTTCAGCAGTTTGAAGCGCGCAGAGCAGAAAAGGAATCCGCAGAACAAAAGCGTTCCGCGGCGATCCCGGAAATGCCCGGCAGCACGGAACCGCCTGAAGCTCCGGAAACGGCCGATATCCCGGTAACATCCGGCAGCCCGGAAGCTGCGGAAAAGGCATTCCCGCCGGCGGAAGCAAAGCCCGTCTCGCCGAAGGCACTGAAAGCAGCGGCAGTCTGCGGTGCGGCGGCGGTCGCGCTAGGCGGTGCGGCCTATTTCGGCCCGCAGCTCGGCAAACCGGCCGGCTTTGAAAAAAGCAGCATCGGCACGTTTTATATGAAGGAAAACGAGCTTTGGTTCCAGAACGGTCATTCAGGCAAAAAGCTCTGCCTGAATCCGGATCTGCAGATCACGGAGATGCCCGCAGACAAATACGAGGAGCTGATCGACAAGGGCGCAATCCGGACGGATGATTATTTCAGATCCTATGATGCGATCCCGTGGGTGAACCGGGCACTGTATGTCAGTCCGGACGGTAAAGAATTCTATTATCCGAAGAATATCTCACTGGAGAACGGCACCTGTACGCTCATGCACTGCACCGCCGAAAATCCGGAGCAGGCGGAGGAGATCGCTGATATCCGGTTCCGCGAAACGCAGTTCGATTTTACCTCTGAGGAATACTCCTTTTATGCCAATACTTATATGCAGATGGATCCGCCGAAGCTGGATATGAATCCGTGCTATCTGGTATACAAGGATGCGCTTTACTACCGCGACACAGACGGACAGTTCTGCTGCCGGCAGAACGGTCAGACCGAGGTGATCGCACCGATCGTGGAGCGTTTCTGGACGATGCCGGAGCAGGAGGGCGTTTTCTACATCACCATTACGGATTATGATGCATACAAAAAGGAGTACGGTCTCAGCAGCGGTTCCATGGCTGCGTTTGTTCCGGATTCCGGCTGCATGACGCAGGAGATCCCTGTCATCATGACCGAAAAGGGCGCGACGCTTCAGATGCATTCGGATCTCTACAGTTTTTACCGGACAGAACCCGGCGAAGAACCGAAGCGGATGGTTCCGGAGGATTTTGAGGACTGGAAGCCGTTTTCCACCGCAAATCCGTATTATCTGTATTATACGGTGGCCCTGCCGGACGAAGGAAAGACCGAGCTGCGCAGATACAATTTCAGAACGGAAAAAGCGACAACGGTCTGCAGCATGGAAGATGAAGGCAGGATCATGCTGATCCAGGATTATCCGGACGGAAGCTGCTATTATGCATACTGCCGTCTGACCGGAGAATACGAAGTGAGCAAAGCGGAGATCGACGACCTCAAAAAAATGCTGCAGGATATCGTCGATGAATACGGAGCAGATGAGGTTCAGAGCGAAATGAGTCTGGTTCTGGATGACGACGGAAACGTCACGCAGTTCACGGTCAGACATTCGGACCTGCCGGATGCGACGGACATTTATTATCAGGGCAAGAACAGCGAGCCTTCGCTGATCATGGAGCGGAAGAAAGGATACTTTGATGCGATGGGAGGAAGTATCGCCTGTGCCGCGCAGCCGTATATCTGGCTGGAGAACTGGGGGAGCAGCGGCGAGCATATCAGAAAGATGTTTTACCGCGATCAGGAGGTCCCTGTTTCGATCGCCGCGGATCTGAGTATCTATTCACCGCCGGAATCCTATGTATTTTCGGAGGACGGGACCCAGCTCTTCGCTTATATTACGGATTATGTGTATACCAACACACAGCTTTACGGAACACCGCGGAAAACGCTCGTCGGCGAGCTGAAGGAAAGGGAACCGATCGAGCTGATGCTGGCGGGAGAGACCAAAGATGAGGCATCCTTTGTGACGCTGCCGCTGACGGATCAGCCGGCGGAGATCGTGCGCGTCACGCCGAAGGGCATGTTCTCCGGCGACCAGAAGATCGCCGACAATGTGTATTCCGGCTGCTTCCGCTATCAGCCGGAATACCGGCAGCTCTGCTTCATTGCGAATGAAAAGAACAAGGCTGCTGTTGCGGATAATGAGAATGTGATCCCGATGAACCAATCCTACTGCGGCACGCTGATGCGCCGCGCAGACCGGAAAACGGATGTCATCGCGGAGAACGTGACCGGATTCATTCCGGCAGACCGGGAGCATTTTGCGGTGATCTGCGGCGAACCGGGCGAGGCGGGTGTGTTCAACATGTGCACACCGACCGGCTATTATGCGGCGGATACCGGCGTCACGAACCTCTGCGGCGTGCGGGAGATCCCGGAGGCCACAGGTCTGTGGGAGGCTTTCACGGAAAGCGGCAGTTCGGAAAGTGACAGCTCTGAATAATCAAGCAAACCGGGCACTGTTGTGAATGCAGTGCCCGGTTTTATTCGTGATGCGTGCCGCGGCGAAATACCTGAACGGATAAAGAACGGGTGCTGAATGTAACATCAGCACCCGCTCCGATATACATAATCAGCCAAAGAGGTACGCACCTTCTGCGTTTTTCAGCACGAACATTTCGCCGTTTGTGATGATCGGCACAGCCTCCTCGTCGCCGTCATAGAGCGCATACAGCGTAAACAGCACATCATGCATCTCCGAAGCATCCTTCTTCGTGCTTTCGACAAATGCATCGTCAAAGATCCCCGCAGCGGAATACGCATGGAAAAAGTCGTCAAGATCCTCCTTTTCCGGCGGATAATATTCGATCTGCAGCTCCGTCAGCGTCCAGCCGTCATAGCCGTCCTCATCAAACTGCATGCAGAGATCCTCGCGGAAGGTCGTTTCCGGATCCGTACCCTGCGATTCCAGAAATTTGCCGTAGCTCTCCTGATAAGGCGGATACACGATTTTCTGATATGCCGCATAGTCCTTGTGTTCGATCGCCTCGAAATACGACTTCATCAGATCGGCATATGCCTGATCCATGTCATTTGAGCAGGTGACCTTCAGTCCGTCCGCCTGCTGTTTGCTCTCCCCTGCCGAGGAACCGCCCTTTGCCGTATTGCTGCAGGCCGTGCAGCAGAAAGCCGTCACCGCCGCGCAGCAGATCAGTATGATCCGTTTCATCATGCATCCCTCCGTCAGGTATAGATCAGATACCATGTATCCTTGGATTTCAGTGCAAACAGCCGTTCGCCCTCGAGCACCGAATTGGTCTCGCCGCGGATCCCCTCGCCCTTGTTGCAGAAGTAGCGGTCGATCGTCAGCTCATAAAGTGCCTGCATATCTTTCGTGACAGGCTCCTGCCCGCTGTCCTCCGCAAGCTGATCGAGCATCGTATAGAGGGCATCGTAATGTTCGGAAATGCCCTGCCTTGTGATCATCTCCGTGATATCGAGCAGCGCAAAATCAAATTCGCCGCCGTGGAGCGACTCCATGGCATCATGCGTATTCTTCACAACATCCGCATCGGTATACTTGCCCTCGTAGACCGTTTCCATCTCATAATTATGATACAGCGGGAACAGCACCGCGGAAAATTCCGCGGCATCATTCTCCTGCAATGCGTGATAATAATGACCGAGCTTTTCGGCAAGCGCGTCCTCAATGAACCGCCGGTCGTACTGCAGCGGTACAGAAAACTCCGTATTTTTGACAAGCGTCGAGCCGTAGGGCATTTCGTCCTCTGTCATATTGAGGTCGGTGTTGTTATACGGCTTTCCGCAGCCCGTCAGCGGACAGGCCGTCAGCAGCAGGGCACCCGCAAGCGCAATGAATCTCCGTTTCATATTCATACTCCTTTTTGTTCTGCCGGATCATGCATCCTCCAGCATGATCAGCTCCTCCAGCAGATCGTCCGTTTTCTGCCGGATCTCCTCCAGCCGCAGACAGACCTGCTGCATCTTCTCATAATCGCCCGCCACGGCAGGATCGGAAAGCGATTCCTGCAGCGTATTCTGCTCCGCCTGCAGATCGTCCATTTCCTGCTCGATGCGCTTTTGCTCGGCGCGGCGTTTCGCTTCCAGACTGCGCTGCTCCCTGGAACGGTAGCCGGACTTTTTGTCCTCCTCGGCCTTTCTGCGCTTTTCCTCGGCGGCAGCGGTCTGCTCGGCCTCGGTTTTCCGGCGGATCTGCTCCTGATAGGCCGTGAATCTGCCATTGAACCGTTCCAGCGTGCCGTTTTCCATCACGAACAGATTGTCCGCGATGCGGTCAAGCAGATAGCGGTCATGGCTGACGAACAAAATCGTGCCGTCAAAATCGCAGAGTGCCTGCTCAAGAATTTCCTTTGTCGCAAGGTCAAGGTGGTTTGTCGGCTCATCAAGCAGCAGCACATTGCCGTGCTCCATCATCAGAATGGCAAAGCAGAGCTTGGCGCGCTCGCCGCCGGAGATCACGCCGGTCTCCTTAAAGACATTCTCGCCGGTCAGCCGCACCTGCCCGAGCAGGCTCCTGACCTCAAAATCGCTGAGTGCCGGATAGCGGTCATGCAGCTCGTCAAAGACCGTCGCGTATGGGTTGAGGCTTTCGCTCTCCTGCTCAAAGCAGCCGAGCCGCGTGCCCGCTGCCCAGCGGACGAGTCCCTTGTGCGGCAGGATATTCCGCAGCACCTTGAGCAGCGTCGATTTACCCGCGCCGTTCTCGCCGATAATGCCGATCTTCTCGCCGCGGCGCACCGTGAACGAGAGATTGTCCATGAGCGTTTTCTGCTGCATCCCGCTGCCGACGGTCAGATCAATGCCCTTGACCTCCAGCAGGTCGATCGGCGGCACGACGCTGTATGTAAACTGCAGCCGCGCCTGCTTGTTCGCCGCATAGGGCTTGTCGATGCGCTCCATTTTTTCGAGCTGCTTTTCGCGGGACTTCGCGGATTTCGCCGTCGAGGCACGCACCTTGTTCCGCGCGACATAATCCTCCAGCTTCGCGATCTCCCGCTGCTGCGCCTCGTATTCCTTCTGCTGCCGCTCCCGCGATTCCGCCCGCAGCTTCGTGAAGGCGGTGTAATTGCCCTTGTAGCGCGTCAGCTCGCCGCGTTCCAGCTCACAGATGCTCGTGCAGAGGCGGTCGAGGAAAAAGCGGTCATGGCTGACGATCAGCAGCGCGCCGCGCCAGCCCTTGAGATAATCCTCCAGCCAGCCGACCGTCTGGAAATCGAGGTGGTTCGTCGGCTCGTCGAGGATCAGCAGATCGGGTGCTTCCAGCAGCAGCTTGCAGAGCGCGAGCCGCGTTTTCTCGCCGCCGGAAAATCCCCCGACCGTGCGGGATAAGTCTGCCTCCGAAAAGCCCATGCCGTAAAGGACAGTGCGGATGCGGACATCTGTCGTGTAGCCGTCGTTGATCTCGAAATACGCGGAAAGCCGCGCATATTCGTCCAGTTCCTCACCGCTGAGGCCGCCGCTTTCCATTTTTAGTTCCAGTGCCTGCATAATCTGCTTTGCCTCGCGGAGCGGTGCAAAGGCACTGTTCATTTCCTCCTGAACGGTCTTGCTGCCGTCCAGCCCGGCATTCTGCGCCAGATAGCCGATCCGCAGATTCGGCGCCTTGGCGATTGCGGGCTCGTCGTGCTCAAAGGCATCGGGGAGCTCCTTCTCCGTCAGAATGCGCAGGAAGGTACTCTTGCCGCAGCCGTTGTCGCCGACCAGACCGATCCGGTCCTGGTTTTCCACGGTCAGCGCGACCGACCGCAGAACGTGGTTATCCTGATAGAACTTGTTGATTCCGGTACATGAAATCAGCATACATACTCCATAATCTTATTGTTTCGTCTTACGATTCACTCTTTACTATTCACTGTTCACTATTCACTTTTACAGTTCCACCTTGACGGCCACAAAGCCGTAGGGCGGCAGCTTGACGTCATTGCCGCTGATCTCGCCGTGCACGACATCGAACATCGTGTAGCGGTCGGTGAACGGCGTTTTGTCCACGCCGAAGTGAATCTCGTGATCCGAGCGGTTCAGCGCAATGACCATTGCTTTTCTGCGGTGCTTTCTGTAGCGCGCAAACACGATATAGTCATCGTCCAGCGTGAGGAATTTCAGAGCACCGTCCACAAACACCTTCGAGAGATGCCGGATCTTTGCCAGCGTTCTCGTAAATTCGATCAGCTCCTGATCCTCATGCCCCCACGGATAGCAGCGCCGGTTGAACGGGTCGCCGTAGCCGTCCAGACCCGCTTCGTCGCCGTAGTAGATACTCGGGACGCCGGGCAGGAAGAACTGCAGCACCATTGCGACCTTCAGCTTCTTCTTGCCGATGTCATACTGCTGCGGGGTCAGGCGGCGTTCGGCTGCCCAGTCCTTGCTTTTGCCCTCGGAGGACTCCCCGCCGAGCACGGTGATCGCGCGCTCAATGTCATGCGTCGAGACGAAATTCATCAGCACATCGACTGCGCATTTCGGATAGTTTTCAAGAATTGTCATGATCTGGCTGCGGAAGTCATACGGGCTGCAGCCGCCGAGATACTGCATGATTGCCGTGCGGAACGGGTAATTCATGACGGAATCAAGCTGTGCGCCGAGCAGATACCGCCGCCGGACGCCGTAGGCTTCCTTGGTCGTCGCATCCTCCCAGACCTCGCCGATGACGATATGCTCGCCGTCCGCACGCTTGACGCAGTCGTACAGGCGTTCAAGGAACGCATCCGGCAGCTCGTCGGCGACGTCCAGACGGAAGCCCGCCGCACCGAGGCTCATCCAGTATTCGAGCACGCCGCCTCTGCCGCAGATGTAGTCGGTATAATCCGGCTGATTCTCGTTGACATTCGGCAGCGTATCAATGCCCCACCAGCTCTCATAGCTGTTCGGGTACTCGTGGAAGGTATACCATTTATAGTAAGGGCTTTCCTGCGAGTTATATGCCCCGACCGTATCATACCGGCAGAACTTGTTGAAGTAGATGCTGTCCGCGCCGGTGTGTGAGAATACGCCGTCAAGGATCACGCTGATGCCGAACCGCGCCGCCTCCTTGCAGAGCCGGGCGAAATCCTGATTCGTGCCGAGCAGCGGATCGACCTGCCGGTAATTTGCCGTGTTATAGCGGTGATTCTCATGCGCTTCAAAGATCGGGTTCAGATAAATGCAGGTCACGCCGAGCGATTCCAGATACGGAAGCTTCTGGACAATGCCCTCTAAGTCGCCGCCGAAATAGTCATTGTTCCAGACGTGCCCGTTCTGATCCGGCCGGTACCACGGCGTACCGCCCCAGTCATCGCGGAGCACGCGGTCCTGCGGGATATTCTCATGCGGCAGGCCGCTCTTGCAGAAGCGGTCCGGGAAGATCTGATACATGATGCCGCCCTTCAGGAAGTCGGGCGTTTCGTAATGCTCATCGTAGACCGTCAGCTGAAAGAGGTCGCCTTCCCCGATGACGCCCTCATGTGCAGCCGCCTTTTTGATATAATGCCAGCTTCCGCCGGACATAAACGAGAAGTAATAATAATGCACGCCGGGAATTTTCGCGGAGCAGGTCGCGGAATAGAGCGTATCCGTTCCGCTTTCCGTGACTGTGTTCATCGGGATGAACCGCTCCTTCATGCCCGGGCGGTAGAGCACGAGCATCGGGTTTGTATCCGGCTTCGTTTCCCGCGGCAGACAGACCGTAAAGGTGCACGGCTCATTCTGCCGCAGCGCACCGAACACGGATTTATACCGCCTGTCCCAGCTGTCATAGATTCGTTTCATGCCAATCCCTCTTTATCTGCATATATGCAAAAACGGGCGATCGTCTGACCGCCACTCCCCACACGATATACCGGCTCGCTCCGCTCCGTTCCCCGGCGGAACGGAGCGAACCCGATTTGCTTACAGATGCCAGATGTTCTTTGCGTATTCGGTCACGGCGCGGTCTGCGGAGAACACGCCTGCGCCTGCGATATTATTCAGGCTCATTTTGGCAAAACGCTGCTTATCCGCATAGCACTGTGCCGCATAGGCCTGCGCCGCACGGTAGCTGTCGAAGTCCGCAAGCACCATATACGGATCCTGCGTCCGGAGCGACTGTGCGATCTCCGGGAAGCGGTCGCCGTTGATACCGTTGTTCATGCGGTCGATGCACGCGCGCACCATGCCGTGATTGCTGTAGATCTCCTGCGGATTGTAATGCGGCTTGCGGGAGTTGACCTCCTCGGTCTTCATGCCGAAGATGATGATGTTCTCATCGCCCGCCGCTTCCTTGATCTCAATGTTCGCGCCGTCCAGCGTACCGATCGTGACGGCACCGTTGAGCATCAGCTTCATATTGCCGGTGCCGGAAGCCTCCGTGCCTGCCAGCGAGATCTGCTCGGAGAAGTCGGAAGCCGGCATCAGCATCTCGGAGAGCGTCACGCAGTAGTTCTCAAGGAACACAACTGCCAGCTTCTCGCTGATCTTCGGGTTCTTCCGGATCTCCTCCGAAATGCACCAGATCATCTTGATGATCTGCTTTGCGAGGTAGTAGCCCGGTGCCGCCTTTGCCGCGAAGATATAGGTTTTCGGTGCAAAGTCCATATCCGGATTATCCAGCAGCATCTGATAATCCGCGAGGATATTCAGGGCGTTGAGGTGCTGCCGCTTATATTCGTGCAGACGCTTGACCTGTACATCGAACACGCTGTCCGGATTCAGGATGATGCCGTTTCTGGACTTCACATACTTTGCAAATTCCGCCTTGTTCGCGCGCTTGACTGCCATGAGCTTTTTCAGCACCTTGGCATCGTCCTGATAAGCACGCAGCTTTTCCAGATCGGCTGCATTTTTCATGAAGCCGCTGCCGATCGTATCCTTCAGCAGCGCGGTCAGTCCCGGATTGGATTGATACAGCCAGCGGCGGTATGCGATGCCGTTCGTGACATTCGTGAACTTCTGCGGTGCCGCGCGGAACTCATTGTGGAACACGGATTCCTTGATGATCTCCGAATGCAGCTTGGAAACGCCGTTGACGCTGTGCGAAGCCGCGACGCAGAGGGTCGCCATGTGGATCATGTTGTCCTTGATAATGGACATCTGCGTGGTCAGCTCGCTGTTCTGCGTATGCGCAAAGAGCTCTGCGCAGTAGCGGTTGTTGATCTCGACGATAATGGAGAAGATGCGCGGGATCACTCTGCGGACGAGGTTGACATCCCATTTTTCCAGTGCCTCCGCCATAACGGTATGATTCGTATAGGCGAACACTCTCGTGGTGATATCCCATGCCTTTTCCCATGTATAGCCGCAGTCATCGAGCAGAATGCGCATCAGCTCCGGGATTGCAAGTGTCGGGTGCGTATCGTTGATGTGGATCGCGACTTTGTCCGCAAGATTGTCCAGTGTGCCGTAAACTGCCATGTGGTTGTTGACGATATCGCCGACGGCTGCCGCACAGAGGAAATACTGCTGGCGCAGACGGAGCGATTTGCCCTCCACATGGTTGTCGTTCGGATAGAGCACCTTGGAGATCGCGTTTGCGATCGAGTTCTGCGCAAGTGCTCTGGAATAATCGCCCTGATTGAACATCGCCATATCAAAGCTCGGTGCCTTTGCCGACCACAGACGCAGCACGGAGACCGCATTGCTGTTGTAGCCGGACACATACATGTCATAGGGGATCGCCGTGACGGTGCTGTAATTCACATGGGAAACATGGTGATACTGCTGATCCCAGTATTCCTCAAGGTCGCCCTCGAAGTGTACCTCAATGGACTGCTCCGGCTTCGGATCGAGCCAGACCTCGCCGCCGGGGAGCCAGTTGTCGGGCAGCTCGGTCTGCCAGCCGTCCTCCAGCTTCTGCTTGAAAATGCCGTATTCATAGCAGATCGAATGTCCGGTTGCCGGATAACCGGTCGTTGCAAGGCCGTCCAGATAGCAGGCGGCCAGTCTGCCGAGACCGCCGTTGCCGAGTCCCGCATCCGGCTCATAGTCGTAAATGCGGTCCAGCTTGATATCAAACTTTTTCAGGAATTTTTCAACGTCCTCCGCCAGATCCAGATTGTACAGGCTGGTCTTGAGGGATCTGCCCATCAGAAATTCCATCGAGAGATAGAATACCTGCTTTTCACCGGTCGAGTTGACATGATTCATGAACTTCTGGCGCTTGGTCTTCATCAGCTCCGTCACGACAGCAGAGAGTGCAAGGTAGATCTGCTTGTCGCTCGCCTCATCCGGGGAGACATTGAACTGTGTCTGGAGCCGGTTCAGGAAATCCTGCGTCACCTTTTCGGAAAATTTGGACATGCTGAACTCCATTCTCCGGCGCGTCAAAATCATCGGTCTGCCGCTGACGGCACCGCTGGCCGCTGCGCCGGTTGCGCGGCTGCGGCGCAGAGCCTGCAAACAGCGCAGGACCCTGCAAACAATACCAATTTATTATACCCCATTCACGCAGAAAATGCAATAGCTGAATTAAACAAATTCCGCAGGCGAAAACAGTGAAAAGTCAATACCGGAGCCGATTTTCGACCCGCTGAATTATGCATATCGCACAAAGTCTTTTTCTATAAAACACGGAACGCTTCGTCCGCGCCTGCCGTTTTTTGTTCAGAACCGCAAAAACCCGGGATTCAGGCGGATTTTTCGCATTTCAGGCGGATTTCTCCGTTTTATCCGGATATCGCGGAGCGGGATGCTTCATTTTTGTGTGTTCTGATTTCAGCCGTCCCCAGCATGAAGGCTGTTGACCGCCCAGAGTGCGAGCTGGTCCCAGTCCATGGCCGCCAGCTTATGCGCCGCCCGGCCGATCGTCTCGCGGCTGCCGAACGACGAGAATCTGAGCCAGCCCTCGCCCTGCACGCCGAAGCCCGCGCCCGGAGAGGTCACGATGCCGTAATGCGAGAGCAGCAGCCCGAAGCAGTCCCATGAGGCCATGTGATACGGGCATTCCATCCAGACATAGGGGGCGTGCTCGCCGCCGGTCGTAAAGACACCGCTCCGGTGCAGCGCGTTCCGGATGATATCGGCATTCTCCATGTAATACTGCACATCCTGCCGCACCTGCCGCTGACCCTCTGCCGAGAGTGCCGCCGCCGCGCCGCGCTGGACGATATACGAGGTGCCGTTGTACTTCGTGGACTGCCGCCGCATCCAGAGCTTGTGCAGAGACTGCCCGTCCTGCATCAGCGTCCGCGGCACGATGACAAAGCTGCATCGCACGCCGGTAAAGCCGGCCATTTTCGAGAACGAGTTGATCTCGATCGCGCAGGTCTCCGCGCCAGCGATCTCGAAGATGCTCCGCGGGAGCGCCGCGCTGCGGATATAGGCTTCATACGCCGCATCGTAGATGATGCAGGCATTGTGTGCGCGGGCGTATTCGACCCACTGACGGAGCTGCGCCCGCGAATAGACCGCGCCGGTCGGGTTGTTCGGGGAGCAGAGATAGATCAGGTCTGCGGATACGGCAGGATCGGGCATCGGCAGGAAGCCGTTTTCCTTCGTGCCGTTCGCAAACAGGATCTTCCGCCCCGCCATGACGCTCGTGTCGTAGAACACCGGATACACCGGGTTCGGGAGCAGCACCGCGGAATCCGGCGCGAACAGGTCGCAGAGGTTTGCGAGGTCGCTTTTTGCGCCGTCGCTGACGAACACATCCTCCGCGCCGATGCTGACATGAAAGCTGCGGTAATAGGCGGCGATCGCCTCCCGCAGGAACGGCTCGCCCTGTACGTCGCCGTAGCCGTGGAACCGGCCGGCGTCCTGCATATCCCTTGCCGCCTCCGCCATTGCCGCACTGACTGCGGGTGCAAGCGGCCGCGTCACATCGTTGATGCCGAGTGAGAGGATCTCCGCCTCCGGGTGCGCTTCCCGGAAATGCCGGACGCGCAGCGCGATCTCCGCAAACAGATAGTTCTGTTCCAGCTTCAGGATATTTTCATTGAGCTGCAAATGTGCCCTCCTCTCATCGGAATAACAAGCACACCGCCGCAGGATCGGATCGCTGCGGCGGTTTTTCGGATCAGGTTTTCGGTTTGCCGGTCTGTTTCAGATACTTCGACGGGTTCCGTTTCTTTTTCTCCTCATACATCTTGTTGTCCGCCAGCGTGATGAGCTGGAAGATCGTGCTGCCCTCCGGCGGCACGGTGATGCATGCGCCCATGCTCAGGCTGAGCTGGTAGGGCGTGCCGGAATACGCATTGCAGATCTCGAGTCCCTTGAGGATCCTGCTGCGCAGTGCCGCAACATCCTCCTCGGTATAGTCCTCGCAGAATACAAAGAACTCATCGCCGCCAAACCGGCAGACGATCTCGCCGCGGGTGCAGGCGGTCTGCAAAAGCCCCGCAATGGAACGGAGCGCGCGGTCACCCGCGGCGTGGCCGTAGGAATCGTTGATCGCTTTCAGGCCGTCCATATCGGCGAACATGACCATGACGGAGCGGCGTTCGCGGATGCAGCGGTCGAATACGACCTGTGCGCTGCGCTTGAATCCGTTGCGGTTGAAGATTCCGGTCAGCGAGTCGATCGCATAAAGCTTATCCAGCTCCTCGACGATCTCATCAAGGCACAGGATCTTGCGGAAGTTTTCCAGCGTATTGCTGATCGTGATGCTCCACGAATGGAACATGGCACTGTTCATCGGGAACTCGGAATTGACGATCGCAAAATAACCGAGGCAGCGTTCCCGGAAATGCAGCGGTACGAAGAACAGATTGCGCGGGCGGTCAGTCTCGGTGCGGAGCCGCGGCAGGATCTCGTCGGGGCTGAAGCTCGCATCGGCCTTCTGGAACTCGCCGTCATAATAGGCGATCGGCATGATCATTCTGCCGGAATAGCCCTCCGTGATATAGGTATCGGGATCGAGCACGCCCGCATAGCCGCCCTCCTGCCGGATCTGGCGCACATGCCAGTTGTCGTTCAGGCAGAGGTAGAATTCCTCGCAGCCGGTTTTCAGCACGAACTGTTTTAATGTTTCGATATATTCATCCAGCCGGTCGCATTCTACCAGCGCGCAGGACATCTGGTTGTTCCGTGAAATATCCCGCAGCATTGCTTCGGTTGCCTGATAGCTGCGCTTTTTATAGACATTGATGTCCTCGGTATCGGCAGGCTGACAGCCGCAGCTCTCCGAGAAGATCGGAACGGCATTGAGCAGCGCGCGGCGTTCCAGCGTCTCGCCGGCAGCATGGCGGCAGATCATCTCACACGCAAGCGCACCGGATTGCAGCAGCGGCCGCTCGACTGTTGTCAGTGCAGGCGAAAAGTTCCGCGCCTTATAGGTATTGTCAAAACCGGAAACAAGAACATCCTCCGGGCAGCGGATGCCGTTTTCCTCGAGTGTCAGCACCGCGGAAACAGCCATGGCATCGTTCGCGCAGACGATTGCCTGCGGAAAGCTGAGGCCGGATTTGAGGAAGCTTTCGATCGCGCTTCTGCCGTCTCTGGAACGGAATGAGCCGTGATACACGCGCTCCGGCTCCAGCGGGATCTGATGCTCGCGGAGCACCCTGCAGAACGCCTCGAACCGCTCGGCACTCTCGGTATTGGAATCGGGGCCGGAAATGAAGTTCAGCCGCGTGACGCCGTGCTCCTCGATCATGTGGCGCGTGATCTGCTCCATGGCAGAATCGTTCTGCACGCCGATATAATAGAGATCCTCAAGCTCGCGGTCAATGCTGACAGCAGGGATGCCCGCTGCCCTGATCCGCCGCTGCAGATCCTCCGCGATCTCGCCGGAGAACGTATTGGACAGCAGAATCGCGCCGTCGAACAGCGAAAAGTTCGGCAGCTCAAAAATGTTATACTCACCCTGATCGTACTTCGGATTCGGGAGGCTCCCGCTGAAGGCGATAAAGTGTGCGACATTGACCTGATGCTGGGCGGCATAGCGGTGGATACCGCGCAGAATGGACTGCTGGTATTCCTCGTCTATCCCGGATGCGATCACGGCGATCGTAAATTCGTAGCTGTATTTTGGCATAGGTTCACCTCATTGCATCGGAAAGCGTGCGTTCCGGTCAGAGACCCGTTTTTTACGGATTACATACAAATTCATTTTAGCACACCGGCAGGATTTTGTCAAGTTTCTTTATGCAGTCACTGGGGTTTTCGTCATTCTCACAGGATATCCGCATGATATTTGTGCAGGCTGACGAACGCCGGAAATATGCCGATTCCGGGGCGGCTTCCGGCCTGTACGGTCATGTCTGATACAATTGGCGACAAAACAACAGTTGATCGCACAATTTCACATTGCATGTACAGTATTGCTGTGCTATAATAAAAATGCAGATAAGAACAAAGCTTATCAAACGACACGTTGCGGCGCATCCGCTTTCCCGGCACACCCCTCCGTCGGGAACCCTCTCCGCGCGGACGCACTGCGATGCAAAGGCAGATGCCGGTACACATCTGCTTTTTCCTGAAATCACTGCTTCGGCGGTGATTTTCTTTTTTAGCGGAGCGGACAACTTTTTAAACATGTACGTACATCTCCGTGAAGTGCCGTACATATCCGCCTCATAAAAACCGGGTGCCGACTGTTACATCAGCACCCGGTTACACTTTATAATAGGATTCCAAAAGGTCAACATGAAAAATCAGTATTTTCATGTTTGGGCGGAACCTGTTATTGATCCGTCGGAGACACCTTTAACTTGTGAAGTGGAAGGTGATGATATCGCCGTCGGCGACCTCGTAGGTCTTTCCCTCCATACGCACGACGCCCTTTTCCTTCGCTGCGACCATATTGCCGCCGTTCGCCATGAAATCGTCAAAGGAAATGACCTCCGCACGGATGAAGCCCTTTTCAAAATCAGAGTGGATCTTTCCGGCTGCCTGCGGAGCCTTCGTGCCCTTTTTGATCGTCCATGCGCGGCACTCGTCCGCACCGCCGGTCAGATAGGAGATCAGTCCGAGCAGCGCATAGCCCGCATGGATGATGCGCGTCAGGCCGGATTCCTCCAGACCGAGATCGGCAAGAAACATCTTCTGCTCCTCCTCGTCCATATCGGAGATCTCCGCCTCGATCTGTGCGCAGATCGGGAATACGGCAGCGTGCTCTGCCTCCGCGATCGTTTTCACCGCCTGAAAATGCGGATTGCTGTCCAGATCGCCGGAGAAATCGGCCTCGGAGAGGTTCGCCGCATAAATGACCGGCTTTGCGGTCAGCAGCGGGGTCTCCAGAATGACAGCCAGCTCGTCCTCGGTGCAGTCGAAGCTGCGCGCGGGTTTTCCGTCGGAGAGATGCGCCAGCAAACGCTTCAGAAGCTCGACATCCGCTGCGTATTTTTTGTCGCCCTTGGCAAGCTTGGCGGTCTTGTCGATGCGGCGTTCGATCAGCTCGATATCGGAAAAGACCAGCTCCAGATTGATGACCTCGATATCACGCTTAGGGTCAATGGAGCCGTCAACGTGGACGATGTTGTCGTCCTCAAAGCAGCGCACGACATGGATGATCGCATCGACCTCGCGGATATCCGCAAGGAAGCGGTTGCCGAGGCCCTCGCCCTTGGACGCGCCCTTGACCAGTCCCGCGATATCGACGAACTGCAGCGTCGCGGGCGTAAACTTTTTCGGCTGATAGATCTCCGCCAGCTTTTCGAGCCGCGCATCCGGCACGGAAACGATGCCGACATTCTTGTCGATCGTACAGAACGGATAGTTTGCAGATTCCGCGCCGGCATTCGTCAGCGCGTTGAACAGGGTGCTTTTGCCGACATTCGGCAGACCGACCATTCCGAGTTTCATGAAAAATGATTCCTCCTGATATGTATATTTGACCGGGGATTCCGGGGTTTCGCTTATTTCCGCAGCTTTTTCTCATGCAGTGCGCGGTACAGAAGCACCGAGCCGACCGCAATACCGGCGGCGGCCGCCGTCATGCAGAGCACCTTTTTCACGGCTGCCGCAGAATCACTGCGGACTGCGGAGCGCTTGGCATGATTCGGATAACCGGACGCAAACACGATGTTATATCGCTGCGGGCTGCCGGTTTCCGGCGGATCGGGGGTCAGTGCCTCACAGGCGGCCATGTCCATATCGGGAATGCCCGCAACCGTGCAGACCGCACCTGCCGCAACGAACCGGAAATGCAGCTCTGCCGCAGCCTCCGGTGCCGTGAACGGGATGCCGTAAAGCAGCCAGTGATTTTTTTCGAGAATCGGTTTGGTGCGGCCGCGGTTCAGCGGAAAGCTGAGCCTGTCCTCCCAGTCGTCGCCGAAAATTTCGAGCGCACAGGTCTCGCTCTGACGGCTGTTCTCGCCGCCGTTGAGCCAGAAGCAGAAGCGGTATTCCGCGCCGGGCTCGAGCCAGCCGGTCTCAACGGGGATCACGGAGCTGATCGCAGACCATGCCGTGCCCCAGTCTCCGAGCTGCCATGCGTCGGCTGTTTTTCCGGAGAAGCCGGTCACCCTGCGCATTTCGGCTTCGTTGCCGGAGATCATGGGGTCCGGCTCCCAGCGTTCGGGACAGAAAAACAGATCGGTCATCCCGCGCACCGCCTTTCAAAAAGTCATACACTGATATTATACTCTAAACGTCATAATCTGTCAAGCACGAAGCCAGCCACACGGGCTCCGGGACATGCTCTACTGAACGTAGAGTTGTAGGTTTCAGGCGGATTTCTGCGCTCCGTAGATTGACAAATCCGGCAGGATGCCGTATGATAAAGCTATCAAGACAGACAGGAGGTTAATCCTATGAATCAGATTCAAATCGGTAAATTCATCGCGTCCGAGCGAAAGGCACACAGTCTGACACAGCAGCAGCTTGCAGACATGCTGAACATCAGCAACAAGACCGTCTCCAAATGGGAGTGCGGCAAAGGGCTGCCGGATGTCTCTTTGCTCCGTCCGCTTTGTCAGGCACTTGAGCTTGATCTCAACGAGCTGCTTGCAGGTGAGCATCTGGACGCTTCCGGCAGACAGAAACAGGCAGAGGAACATGTACTCCGGCTGCTGGCAGAGCAAAAGGCACAGAAGCGCTCCAAAATGCGCCTGCTGTACGGCGCAGTTGTTATGAGTGCGCTTTCCATGGCCATTGTGATCATGCTGATTGCTGTCTATACAGAGGTCATCCCGATGCCGGTCAAGGTATTCCTGACCGCGTTCTTCGGCGGTACAATGGGACTTGCAATCTTCCTGATGCTGTATCAGGAGCACACACTTTTGCACTATAGATGTACCAAATGCGATACAGTTTTCGCACCGAGGCTGCTGCCGCTGCTGCTCGCCCCGCGGAGAGTACGCAGCCGTTGGCTGAAATGTCCGCACTGCGGCAAAATCGTTCGCTGCGAGCCGGAATACGGCGAATCTTCTCAGAACAGTGTCAGCTGCGCCTGATCGGGCGGACATTCTTTCAGATACGCAAACACCGCATCCGGCTTGTACAGGATCCCGTGCGCCTCGCAGGTGTCCGCAAACATACGCATCAGCCTTGCATGGTCCGGGCTGGTGACCTCGTAAGCATCGCCGAAGGTCTGCTCGTAGCGGCGGCGCAGTCCGGGGAAATGCCGGTCGAGTGCCGCATAGAAATACTCGCGGTCGCCCTGCCGGAGCGTCACGCCGATGCCGAAGCAGACGATGCCCTTCACCTTCGCGTCGATGCAGTACCGCAGAATGCCGCGCAGATTTTCCTCGGTATCGTTGAGAAACGGCAGCAGCGGCGTCAGCCAGACGACCGTCGGAATCTGATGCGCCCGCATCGTTTCGAGCACTTCAAACCGCCGCGCCGTCGTGCAGACATGCGGCTCCAGTATCCGGCAGAGGGCTTCGTCCGCGGTCGTCAGTGTCATCTGCACGACCGCTTTTTTCTGCTCATTGATCTGTTCCAGAATATCCAGATCGCGCAAAATCAGGTCGGATTTCGTGAGCACCGCCGCCCCGAAGCCGTACTGCGCGATCAGCTCCAGACAGCGGCGCGTCAGCCGCAGGTCTTTTTCCGGCGGCAGATAGGGGTCGCTCATGGAGCCTGTCCCGATCATGCATTTTCTGCGCTTTGACCGGAGTGCCTGTTCCAGCAGCTCCGGCGCATTCTCCTTGACCTCGATATCCTCGAAATCATGCGTAAAATGATAGCATTCGCTGCGGCTGTCGCAGTAAATGCAGCCGTGCAGACAGCCGCGGTAAATGTTCATGCCGTTCTGCGCGGACAGGATCGTCTTTGCCTTTACGAAATGCATGTGATCCCCCCTTTTTCTGCTGCATCCAATCTGTGTTGTTATTCTCATTATACAGCACATCCGCAGAAAAAGTCAAGGCGGCGCATCTCTCCGTTCACCGCGCAGCGATCCCGCTTTCCGGAAGCAGAAGCGCATACAGCACCGCCGCGAGCGGGACGCCGAGCAGCATCCCGCCGACGCCGAACAGTCCGCCGCCCGTGACGATCGCCGCCATGACCCACGCAGGCGGCAGTCCGACCGAATGCCCGACGACCCGCGGATAAATCAGATTGCTTTCGATCTGCTGCAGAATCACAATATACATGAGAAACCAGAGCACCGCATCCGGCCTGACGAGCAGCAGGAGCAGCGCGCAGGGCAGCGTTCCGGCGATCGGGCCGAAATACGGCACAATGTTCGTGATGCCGATGACCGCGCTGATGAGCACCGGATACGGAAAACGGAACAGCCGCATCCCCGCCCAGCACAGTGCCCCGAGGATCAGTGATTCTTTGCACTGTGAGCCGAGAAACCGCGCAAATGTCCGGCAGACCTGCCGGAGCCGCTGCAGGAGCCGGAACAGCCGCCCGCCGTCTGCGGGATCGCCCGCAAGCTGCCGGAGCTGCATCCGCAGACGTGGCTTGTCCGCGAGCAGATACAGCGAAAACACCGCCCCGATGCCGATATCCAGCAGCACGCCGAGCAGGGCCGCCGTTCCGTCGTACATGCGTTTCAGCAGCTCCGGCAGACGGTTCTGCAGCTCTGCCGGAAGATCGGCAAGTCCTGCCTGTGAAAACAGCTCCGCAAGCGCGGTATCCGCAAACCGTTCTGTCCACTGCGAAAGATTCTTACTGTAAATGCTGATGTTTTCGGAGATCATCCGGACGGAATGCATGACCTGCGGCACCAGTACGCAGATCAGGCTGACCAGCACGAGCACCGGCGGCAGGATCGCGCCGATCAGGGAAACAGGCCGGATCCAGCCTGTCCGCAGCGGATGCCGCCTGCGTTCGGCAAAGGCCGTGAAATCCGTCCGCAGCCGCTCGTAGGACGGCTCCAGCATGGTCGCGAACAGCACGCCGAGCAGCAGCGGGCGCAGCACATGCAGCAGTCTGCACAGCATCGCGAGCACCTGCTGTCCGTGCAGCAGCACCGCCGCCAGACCGAGCAGCACCGTGCCGCTCCCGACGAGGATCCGGAACAGCGGCTCTTTGAACAGCTCCTGCTTCTGCTGCATGATAACGCCTCCTTTTTCAGACAGTCAGGCTGTTGAACAGCGCGGCCAGACGGTTCCACGTCCTGCGGTCAAGGACGCCCGTTTCCGGCAGACCCGCAGCTTCCTGCAGACGCCGGACGGCGGCTTCTGTTGCCGCGTCGTATTCGCCGGTCGGCTTCACCGGCGGGAGATTGGCAAACCGCTGCGCCGCCAGATCGAGCAGGCTTTGCAGAAGCTGCACCTGACTGCCGCTGTCTCCGCGCTGCAGCCGGACGCTGCTTCCGGGAAATACCCGCAGCGGCACAGCGGCGTCGGTCAGTTTATGAAAGGTATCGACGATCGACTCCCATGTTTTGCCGTCGATCTCGCCGGTGACCGGCAGACCGTATGCCTCCTGATAAGCGCGGACGGCGAGAGCCGCCTCCTCGGAAAATTCCTTCTGCGGCAGAACCGCCGGGATGCGGCTGTCCCGCAGCGCGATCTGATAGAGCAGACCGAGGATCTCCTCGACATGCTCCTGCATCTGTGCTTCCGTATACAGCATTGCTTCCTCCTTATCGGATCGTATAGCCGGGCGCCTGATAGGGACGCTTGCCCGCGCCGCATTTCATCTCGGAATAGACGCCGGTAATGATGTCCCATGTGACGGCACCGACCTGCCCGTTCGGCGTCAGGCCGTATTCCCGCTGGAACGCCTGCACCGCGTTCCGGGTGATCGGCCCGAAATAGCCGGTATCGGTGACGGGCTGGATATTCGGGTCAAACTGTGCGATGTAGGTCAGATACTGCTGCAGCAGGCGGACGTTCTCGCTGCTGACGCCCTCTCTGAGCACTTCGTTCGGAAAGAGCCTTGCGCATTCCGAGGCGGGCTCGGATGCGAGAATGCCGCTGTATGCGCGGTAGAGCTCGTTCCACGTGCGCTTGTCTGCGATGCCGGTCTGCGGCAGCCCGTAGGTCTGCTGGAAGGAGCGCACGGCATCCGCGGTCGCCGCATCGTAGGTCCCGGTGATCTGCAGCCGGAGCACACTCTGGTAGTATGCCCCGACGACCGCCAGAAAATACTGAAATGCGCGGACGGCATCGCCGTAATCGCCCTGCCGCAGGATCTCGGGATAGCTGCGCGTGATCTCGTCGTACTGCAGCCCCTCGGAGCGCAGCTCGGCCAGATTCTTGACGCTGACGTAGATATACGAAAGGCGGTACCATGTCGCCTCATTGACAATGCCGGTCGGGTCAAGCTCGAACACCGACTGGAACACGCGGACGGCATTCGCGGTGTTTTCGTCGTAAATGCCGTCCGCATCCGCGATCTTTGGGATCGCGGGGAAATTCTGCGCGATGCGGTTCAGCTGGATCTGGATCGTCTGCACATCGCTGCCGACCATACCGGTTTTCTGATCTGCACCCGGCCAGCTCGGGGTCACGGCGCGGATTTCCTGCGCCCGGATCAGATCAATATTGTCGCCGTAGTAATACTGCAAAATCTCATAGGGCGTCATGCCCTGATTCGCCAGTCCGACCGTTCCCCACTGAGAGAGCCCCTCGCAGCGCGTGCGGGAGCCGTCGCAGAAGGCCGAGAACATCGGCTCATAGCTGCCCTGTCTGCGGATGTAGGAACGGATCAGCTCGTCGGTCAGGCGGCTGATATTTTCAAAGATCTCGCGGCCGTAAACAAATGCCTGGTCGTACTGCGTTGAGCTGGTGATGTCGAACGGATAGCCGCGGGAGCGGTACCATTCCGTGTAGATGCGGTTGAGCGCATAGCTGTTGATGACGTAGATATTCGCCCGCAGCGCGTTTTCCGGCCATGTCGGGAAAATCTCACTGGATGCGCAGTTTTTGACATAGCTGATATACGGGATCGTGACGTCGGCCGCATCGGCATCCGGCGCGCCGAGATGCACCGTGATCGTTTCGGGGATAAAGACCTCTCCGCTGAGCATGGACGAACCCCCTTTCAGAGCTGCGGCATATCGTTATAATAGGTCAGGTCACCGCCGGAGAGCGTGCCGCCGCCCGCGGGCAGCGGGATCAGCACAAAGGTCTGCACGGAGGTCACGCCCGGAAAGACCGGCACATCGGTGCTGTGCTCGCGGTAATAGCCGTCCGCGCTGACGGAGATATCGTATAAAAATGATGCGGGATGCCGCTGGTCTGCGGAGGGCGGCGGCGCGGGGACGGTCATGGTATCGGTCTCACCGCTGTCGTCGGTCGTCTGCAGCGCGACCAGCTCCGGTTCGCCGCTGACGAACCGCACGACGGTCACAGCCGCGCCCGCGACGGGTCTTGCGCCCTCTGCCGTGACCGCGTGCACGCGGATGCAGCCGGTATAGGCGCGCTTCGGCAGCGCGGGTTCATCCGTTTCATCCGGCGTATCCGGCTGCTCCGGGAGCTCCGTCAGCTCTGACGGGACTGCGGCTCCGGATGATTCGTCTGCCTCTGCAAGTGCCGGGACCGCACGGGGCTGCGGCGGGGCGGGGATCCCGGGAAACGGCGGCAGCGGCGGCGCCGGACGTCCGGACAGGGGCGGGAGCGGCCGGTTTCCCTGCGGGCGCGGCGGCGGAGGCGGAACCGGCGGCCTTCCCGGCGGAGGGGGCGGAACCGGCGGCCTTCCCGGCGGAGGGGGCGGAACCGGCGGCCTTCCCGGCGGAGGGGGCGGCGCGGGCTTTCCTGCGGGCGGCAGAGGCGGCATCGGCGGACGCCTGCCCGGCGGGGGTGCAGGCTTTCCGGGCGGCGAAGGGTTCCGGCTTGCGTACATCCGGAACAGCTCCTCCCGGTAGCGTTTTGCGGTATCTTCAAATTCCTGACGGTTCATGCAAATGCTCCTTTCCGTATCGGTGATAGTGTATTCTATGCGCCTGCACCGCGGAATTTGACAACTGCATACAGCAAGGGCGTCAGCCTGTCATCAGCCGACGCCCTTGCTCTTATTTATTGCGGAAGCCGCAGCCTATTTCCTGTTCAGCCGCTTTTGATACCGTGCCGAGAATCCCCATGCACCGAGCACGGAGACCGCAATGACGATCCCCTGCACCAGAAACTGCACCGGCAGGCTCCGCTGACCGTCAAACCCGATCCGCTCCGCGATATGCCCGAGAAACACATGCAGCAGATAGAGCTCTAAGGTAAAGCCGCCGAAGAATGCCGCCGCCCGCCGGAAATGCGGCATGTTCAGCCTTTCAAACAGCAGGCAGAACCCCGCAGTCACCGGCAGCGCGATGCCCTGTCCGCCGAGGCGGTACAGCATGGTCGCTGCGGACGCATCCGTCAGGTTCAGTCCGTATTCTGCGGAGAGCGTCCCGGTCAGATACATGACCGCCGCTGCCGCGATATATACGCCGTAACAGACCTTGACCCTGCGGTTTTTCTTCTGCGCCTGCAGCAGCCCGCCGGTCAGGCTGCCGAGCAGAAAGACCGGGATACGCGCAAAGGCGAGCTCTGTTTTCGCATAGTAATCCGGGACCGTCAGCAGCATGACGATATTCAGGACAAATGCCGCCGCGATCAGCCCGGCGATGAAGCCGCCGTTCTTTTTCTGCAGCCGGAAGATCAGCGGATAGAACGCATACAGCACAACGATAAACGCGACGTACCAGACCGACTTCACGCCGAACAGCCAGAAGGATGCGCCGCACCAGTTAAGCAGCAGCGCACGGATACGCATTTTGTCAAAGATCAGTGTTTTGACGATCCAGTACGGCAGTGAAAGGATCAGCCACGGAATGACGACCTTTCTGCACCGCCGCAGCCAGAACTGCTTTGCATCGGCATTTTTGCTCATCGAAAAATACAGCCCGATGCCGGAGAGAAACAGGAATATTTCAACGCCGAGCCAGCCGCGGCTGAGCACCGTACCCAAAACCGGAATGCCGAGTGCTTTGACAGGATCGGCAAGGCAGTGGTAAAGCGTGATCCAGAGGATCGCAATGCCCATGAGCTCCCTGCGGTATTTGTTGATCAGGCTGAGATCGGATAACATCAATTTGTCTGCCCCCTCGGTATCAGAATACCGAAAAAGCCCGAGACAGTCTCAGGCTTTTTCGGAATGCTTCTTTTTTCGGAAGAATCTGCGGAACAGCTCCGGCAGCGGCAGATGCAGCTTTGCAAACATACCGTGCTCCCGGCATTCCCGCAGAAAGCAGTTCAGCTCCATGCCGATAAACCAGACATAGACACAGGCATACAGCCAGATCAGGATCATGACCACGCCGGCCAGCGTCCCGTAGACATTGGAATAGCGGTCAAACGACAGCTCCAGAAAAATGCCGTACAGCGAAGCCGCGCCGCGCCAGACAAGCGTCGTCAGGACGGCACCGGGCAGCTCCTCGCGGAACCTTGCCTTGCGGCTCGGCAGAAATACGTAGGAAAACCAGAATACGCAGAGCAGCAGCACAGGGGTCGCCAGATTCCGTGTCAGCTTCAGAATCAGCTCCAGAAGGCCGAGCCCCGGCGCATGTGAGAGAATAAATCCCATGAGCTTGCTGCCGAGTGCATACATCACGATGACCGCGACCAGAATCAGGCACAGTGCGAATGTATACAGGCAGCCGATCAGCCGCAGAACGATCTGACTGCGGCTCTCCACGATCCCGCAGGACGTATTGAAGCCGTTTTTCAGTGCCTGGATCAACCGGGAGGCCGTCCAGATCAGGAAAATGACCAGAATCAGCGTAGCAGAGCCGATGTTCTCATTATAGTAACCGTCCACGAGGTCTGTGCCGAGTGCATGATAGGATGCAGGCAGCAGAAGCTTCACCAGCATGAACAGCGTTTCCTCGGAAAGAAACGGCAGCATCCGGCTCGCCATGCAGACCAGCATCGTGAACGGAAAGACCGCAAGCATCAGATAAAATGTTGCCTGCGCCGCATAAGCGGAAAGGTGATCGGCAGCAAATTTCCTGCCGGTTGCACGCAGTGCACCGGGCACGGCGGTGAGAAAGCTGCGGAAATTCACGGCACACTTCCTTTCCGGCAAGGCCTTCTGTTATGCAAAATCGTACTTATCGCGGAATTCGCTGCGGAACTGCTCAAAGATGCGCTCGTTCAGGTCATCGTCGGTGACGGCATCGTAATGCTCGGTCTCCATGCCGAGGTCCACGACCTCGACGATCACGACGCCTGCATCCTCATCGTCCTCATCCTGCGGCAGCAAAATCGCGTAGGGCTTTGCGTCCACAGTGACAAGCTCAAGGAACCGGAAGGTCACGGCATTGCCGTCCTCATCCTCCAGAACGACGATATCGTCGTCCTCTTCGAGCTCCTGCATCAGTTCTTCATCTGCCATATCTGTATCTCCTTTCGGTGTGTTTGTTTTTTTATTATAGCATGTTTTGGGAAGTCTGTCAAGAAACAGCGCAGGATGCGGATTGACTTTTTCAGACCGATATGCTATAATGAAAGAAAAATAACCTGTTGACGGTGCGGCAGTCCTGCCGCTGTACTATAATATATTGTTACGGACAGAATCTATATGCATGTAAGGAGAGAAACTATGCTGCAAAAAACGATCGACCTGCTGCGGGAACTGGATCAGCCTCATCTGATCGACCATTTTCAGTCACTCGGCGCAGAGGATCAGGCTGCAATGGCGGCACAGATCGAAAAGCTGGATTTTTCGGTTCTGAGTGCGGAGAACGCTGCGGAAGGGCGCGGACACTTTGAACCGCTTTATGCAGCAGCGCTGAAAAGCAACGCGGAAAACCGCGATATCTATATGAAAACGGGTCTGGAGGCGATCCGGGCCGGAAAGGTCGGCGCGGTGATGCTCGCCGGCGGACAGGGCACGCGCCTCGGCTTTGACAAACCGAAGGGCACGTTCAATATCGGTCTGACCAGAGAGCTCTATATCTTCGAGTGCCTGATCGGCAATCTGCTGGAGGTCACAAAGGCCGCCGGCACCTTCGTCCCGCTGTTCATCATGACCAGCATCGACAATTACGACGATACGCGCAATTTCTTCGAGGAGCACAACTATTTCGGCTATGACAGCAGCTTCGTCTGGTTCTTCCGGCAGGAGCAGCTCCCCGCGACCGATCCCGAGGGCAGACTGCTGCTTGCAGGCCCCGGCAAAATCGCGACCGCACCGAACGGCAACGGCGGCTGGTATGTTTCCATGGAAAAGACCGGCACGCTGAATGTTATCCGTGAGCGCGGCATCGAGTGGCTGAACGTCTTTGCCATGGACAATGTGCTGCAGCGCATCGCAGACCCGTGCTTTGTCGGCGCGGTGATCGGCTCCGGCATGACGTCGGGCGCAAAGGTCGTCGCGAAGGCCGCACCGGATGAGAAGGTCGGCGTCATCTGTCTGGAGGACGGCCGCCCCTCGATCGTCGAATATTACGAAATGACGGACGAAATGCGCTCCCGCCGCGAGCCGGACGGCACGCTTTCATATAATTACGGCGTCATCCTGAACTATCTGTTCCGCGTGGACAAGCTGGACGAAACGCTCCATGTCCGGCTGCCGCTCCACAAGGCGTTCAAGAAGCTCCGCTGCATGAACGAGGCCGGTGAGATCATCTTCCCGGACGAGCCGAATGCCTATAAATTCGAGACGCTCGCACTGGATATGGTCAAGCTTCAGGATAACTGCTTAGCCTATGAGGTGGACAGAAACCGCGAATTTGCGCCGATCAAGAACAAATCCGGCGTGGATTCGGTCGATACCGCCCGTGCACTGCTCCGTGAAAACGGCGTCATTCTCTGAAAACCGACTGCTCCGCAGCAACGCGGGGCAGTTTTCTTTTGCGAATCAGTATGAAAACCCGCCGGACGGCTCACGTAAATATGTGTGAAAAAGCTACCAATAGCAAAAATAGCTTGACAATGCCCCGCATTCATGGTATACTAATTATTAAGATTATCTTTAAGAATTATGCCTGTGCAGAAACAAATTATGTGCACTGCTCTGTCCGAACGGAGTATCTCGCACGGCCGGAAGTCTGCACGCTTTCCCGCATCATAAAGACAGTGGAGTGCTATCTATGATTGAAACGATCAGAAAAATCGGTACCGCGTTCCGTCTGCCCGGAACGCTTGAGACGTTCGATATCATCACCAACGGCAACATCAACACGACCTGCCGCGTGACCTACCGGACGGACGGGGGCAGCACGAAATCGTATATTTTTCAGCGCATCAACACGGTCGTGTTCAGCAATCCCGTGCAGATCATGCACAACATTGATCTTGTGACCTCGCATATCCGCGAGAAGTATCCGAATGAGCGCACCCTGCATTTTCATCACACGGCCGACGGCAAAAACTATGTCTTTGACGATGACGGCTGCTTCTGGCGCGTGATGAACTGGGTCGATTCCATTACCTTCGATACCTGCGACGATCTGTCCGTCATTGCTGCGACCGGCAAGGCCTTCGGGCACTTCCAGAACCAGCTCTCGGATTTCGACGGCTCGCAGCTCTATGAGACGATCCCGGATTTCCACAACACCAAAAAGCGCCTCGATACGCTGTTTGAGCATATCGCGCAGGATCCCTGCGGCAGAACGGCACAGGTGCGTGAGGAGATCGAATATCTTTCGTCCGTCCGCTGGCAGGCAGGCGAGCTCTCTGTCCGCTATGCAAACGGCGAGTTCCCCGTCCGCGTGACGCACAATGACACAAAATCGAACAATGTCCTGTTCGACCGCGATACAAAAATGCCGATCGTCGTCATCGACCTTGACACGGTCATGCCCGGCATGGCCATGTACGATTTCGGCGATGCCGTGCGCTTTATCGCAAACACCGCCGCCGAGGATGAGCCGGACACCGACCGCGTCTACTTCGATACCGCGAAGTTCCGCGCATTCTGCAGGGGCTTCATCGGAGAGGTCATCAGCGGACTGACACAGCCGGAGCTGGACAGCCTCGTGCTCGCGTCCTTCTCCATTACCGTGGAGCTGGCTGCCCGCTTCCTCGATGACTACATCACCGGCGACAAGTATTTCAAGATCAACTACCCGCTGCACAACCTCGTGCGCACCCGCTGCCAGCTGGCACTTGCCAAGGATATCATGCGCAAGCGGCAGGAGTTGGAATGGATCGTGCGCGAAACGGTCAGGGAAGCTGCGGATCAATAAGCTTGTATCAGTCCTTCGTACCGGACTTCTCCGCCCCTCTGCGGCGTTCCGGTACGGATGATTTCTGTATGCCCGCTTTGCCGCGGCCGCTTTGTGGGAGGCGGCCGGCAACGCAAGAATTAAGAGGTAAGAGGTCTGTTGAATATGAAAGCAAGGTTCTTAAAATATGCGAGCTCGTTTTCGCACAGAAAACTGCTGCTCGCTGTTGCGGACGGTTTTATTCTCATTGCTGCATCGCTGATCACAAACTTTCTGCTCTCTTTGATCGGCTGCGGGATCCCCGCTTCCGATCTGGCCGTTCCGCTCGTCATCGGAACAGTGTGCTGCTTCGCGTTCCTGTTTATCTGGGGTGCCTACAGCAAAATGTGGCGATACTTCCGCAGCAGGGACTATCTTTCCTGCGTGTTCGGCGTCGTCTGCGGCATCGCCGCGACCTGCTTGTTCTCCTACGTGCTGGACAGACATATCCCCTTTGTGTTCACATTCACGCATACGCTCATCGCGATCATCGGCATCTGCCTGTTCCGTCTGATCTTCCGCAGGACCTTCATTGAGATCACGGAGATCGGTCACCAGGAGATCCGGTTCAAGCGTACCATGATTATCGGCGGCGGAAACGCCTGCAAGGTGCTCCTCACCGAGATCAAGAACGCGAAAAAATCCCCGTATAAGGGAGACAAGGTCTCCGCACAGTTCACGCCGATCTGCATCATCGACGACGACCGCAACAAGGTCGGTTCCGACGTCATGGGCGTCGAGATCGTCGGTACGACCGCAGATATCGAGCGGTTTGCAAAGGAAAAGGAAATCGAACAGATCATCTTCGCCGTGCCCTCTGCCGTGGAGGACGAGCGTGCGCGCGTCATGGAGATCTGCTCCAAGACCGGCGTACCGGTCAAGATCGTACCGTTCATCGGCAACCTGATCTTCGATGAAAAGACGCCTCTGCTTGAGCAGGTGCGTGATATCAAGGTCGAGGATCTGCTCGGCAGAGACCCGATCAAGTTCGACAATGAGGACATCCGCCGCTTCATCAGCGGCAAGGTCTGTATGGTCACGGGCGGCGGCGGCTCGATCGGCTCCGAGCTCGTCCGGCAGATCGCCAAGTACAACCCGAAGCAGGTCATCATCGTCGATATCTACGAAAACAATGCCTACGAAATTCAGCAGGAGCTCGTCATGGAGTACGGCCAGAAGCTGAATCTCGTCACGCTGATCGCGTCCGTCCGCGATTATTACCGCATCAACCAGATCTTCAAAAAGTACAAGCCGCAGGTCGTGTTCCATGCCGCAGCGCATAAGCATGTGCCGCTCATGGAGGTCTCCCCGATGGAGGCGATCAAGAACAACATCGTCGGCACGTTCAATGTCGCGACGCTGGCACAGTTCCACCTCGTCGAGAAGTTCGTCATGATCTCCACCGACAAGGCGGTCAACCCGACCAATGTCATGGGCGCGTCCAAGCGCTGCTGCGAAATGATCGTGCAGTATCTGGCGCAGCAGAACGACGGCAGGACCGAATTTGTCACGACGCGCTTCGGCAATGTGCTCGGCTCTAACGGCTCGGTCATCCCGCTTTTTAAGAAGCAGATCGAGCAGGGCAAGCCGGTCACCGTCACGCATCCGGACGTCATCCGCTACTTCATGACGATCCCGGAGGCGGTCAGCCTCGTCATGGAGGCGGCTGCGATCGCGCACGGCGGCGAGATCTTCGTGCTGGACATGGGCAAGCCTGTCCGCATCGTCGCACTGGCCGAGAACCTCATCCGCATGTACGGCAAGGTGCCGTATAAGGATGTGCCGATCAAGTTTGTCGGCCTGCGTCCCGGCGAGAAGATCAAGGAGGAGCTGCTGATGAACGAGGAGGGTCTGCAAAAGACCGCGAACAAGCTCATCTACATCGGCAAGCAGATCCAGATCGACTCCACGACCTTCGCGATGAAGCTGCGCATTCTGCGGGATGCCGCACTGAAGAACAACGAAAAGATCGCGGTCGATGCGCTGCATGAAATGGTGCCGACGTTCGTCACGCCGGAGGAGTTCAACAAGCACGAGCTCGAAAAGCAGGCACAGGATTCCGGAACGGACAAGGATCACTCCGCACCCACGGCACCGCAGGATGCATTCGCCCCCGTATAACAAACGCAAAGCAGGAGAGGCTTCGGCTTCTCCTGTTTTTTCATATCTGCACGTTTTTTCGCATATACTGCGGCGGGGAGGGATCACGATGAAGGAAGAATATGCACCGCTCAGCGATGTGTTTGCAACGCAGGCGATCATTGCGGTGCTGCTCGGTATTCTGCTGTTTGTACTGAATCTTGCGGCTCCTGCATATCTGCGGGAGCTGCTGCAGTTCCGGCAGGAGACAACGGACGCCGCACCGGAGCTGCCGGAATTATTTGCACGGACTGCCGCATGGTTTGCTTCACGGTTTGCGGGCTGAGGCTTGCTGTGGATTTCACGGCTCCGGCAATGCTGGCACTGCTCTCGCTGCTGCTGCCGCCGGAGGCTCTGCTGCGGACGCTCGCGGCGGCACTCCTGCACGAAAGTGCGCATCTGCTGACGATCGCGCTGACAGGTCAGAAGCCGGAGCTGCTGCGGGTCTCGGCGGCAGGACTCTGCCTGAACCTGCGGGCACCGGCACTCTGTCCGGCGGGCCGCTTTGCAGCGATCCTCTGCGCGGGGCCTGCTGCAAATCTGCTGGCGGCGGCAGGGCTGTATTGCTGCGGCTTTCCGGAGAGTGCCGCGGCAAATTTATCGCTGGCGGTGTTCAATCTGCTGCCGCTCAGCTGCACGGACGGAGGCTCGCTGCTGTATACGCTGGCGGAGCAAAGGCTGATCGGCAGCCGGCCGGAGCTCCCCGCGAAGATCCTGCGGGCGGTGTCGCTGGCGACGGCTGCGGTTCTGGTGACCGTGCTCCTGCTCACCCTCTGCAGGCTTCCGGGACACATCCTGTCTCCGGGCGCATGCTCCCGGTAATGCACGGATCAGGCGAAGAAACAGCGCACCGGACAAAATGATTCCGGCAGCTAACAAATTACTCAGCGTCAAATTTCATGGAGAATACACATTTCGTTATGCATTTTGTTCACATATTGCCGATTTTTACCCCGCATCATTGACATAGCCCTGCGCTTGTGCTACAATGATATTGTGAGATTTTTGCCCTCGGACGGCGGCTGAGGCGCAGAAAAAATCCGAAAATCAGCAAATATGTATTGAGGGAAAGGCCTATGAAAAAACGAAGATCAGCATTTCCAATCAAAAAAGCACTTTCAGTCTTTTTCGTTCTGATGCTCGGCTGCAATGCCGCCGCGGGCATCCGGATCGGGACGACCGTCGCGACGGACACCGTTCTGGAAGCCGACAGCATCAGTATGCAGGAGCGGGCACTGGCATATCTCGAAAACAGTGTCGGCAGTGACGGAAGTGTCGGAAACAGTGCAACCGTAAACGATACCGCCGATGCGGTGTACCTGTTCCGGCAGACGGGAGAGCACGATCTCTCCGCACAGCTCGCATGGCTCGGACAGAATCTGAAGACAGACAATACCGACATCTCCGCGCGCATCGTTTCTGCGTCGGGCAATCCGGCCTATCTGGCGGATGTCCTGAAAACGCAGAATGCAGACGGCGGCTTCGGCCTGAATGCGGGCTACATCAGCGATGTGCCCGATACGGTGCTCGTGCTGGCGGCCGTCAATGACTGCGGCGGCGGTGAGCTCACCGATGCCGGCAAAAAGGCTGCCCGCTATCTCGCGGCACATGCGGCAGAGGACGGCAGCTATGCCTATACCGATTCCGCTGCGGCAGACAATACCCTGACCGCATCGGTGCTCTACGAAATGAGCCGCTTTGCTGCGATCGAGCAGGATGCAAATTCCCCTGCCGTCAAAAGCGCAGAGCTGACGGCTGCTTATGTCCGCAAAAATCTTGCGGCAAGCTATGCAGACGACAGCATCGAGGAAGCGGTCACGCAGCAGCTTGCGCTTCTGACCTGCGACGGCAAGATCGACTCCGCCGGTGTCGTGAATAAGCTGAAGCAGGCACAGAAGGCAGACGGAAGCTTCGCGGAGAGCGTTCATGTCACAACGCTTGCGGTCAAGCTGCTCCGTGCGGTCAATGCCGGACAGTATATGAACCTGACCGCATTCCGCACAGAGCTCAGCACAAACACCGTCACCGCGGGCGAATCCGATGAGATCACCGCAAAGACGACGATCGGCTATCAGTCGAACACCACGGGCGATTATGTGCTCCGCATGACCGTCAAAAACGGTACCTCTGTTGTTTACGAGAACAGCAGCAAGGTCACGATCCCCGAGGGTGAGGACAGCATTGAGACAGAGGCCGGCGTATTCCGCCTGATGGAATCCGAGGACCGCGGCATTGTCGTGACGGTCGATCTGCTCAACGGCGAAAAGCTGATCCGCAGCGAGGTCATTTCGATTACGCTGAAAAGCCATACGCCGCAGCCGATGACCGAGATCAATGCGTTCACGCTCGATCTGGACAACTATTTTACACTGGCAGGCGTTCCGACGACCGTCAAGGCAGCCGGTACGATCCTTTACACGACCAACATCGACCGTGAGGCAGAGGTTCGTGCGAAGATCACGAAGGACGGCGAGGTCGTTGCGGAAAAGAACGGCAAAGCCTTCCTCAGCACCGAGCGCAATTCCGCAGAGGTACCGCTCTTTGATTTCGGAGTTCATACCGACGAGCCGGGTGAATACATTTTCACTGCAGACTGCATCTACGACGGCAAGGTGCTGTTCAGCGAGGACAAGAACTTTGTGGTTGTGGCAAAACCGAGGCCGGTCCAGCCCGCCGTGACCGAGCCCGCCGTGACTGAGCCGGCCGTGACTGAGCCGGCCGTGACCGATCAGCCGGGTTCTGTAACCGACGCGACAGAGCCGCCCGCCGTCACGACCGTGACGACAACCGTCACCGAGCCGGAAACGACACCCGCTCCGCACTTCAATGTGATGTGGATGAGCCCTGTCCTCAGTGACACGGTCGTCTATGCGGGACAGAAGAACGATATCACCGGCAATGTGCATATCATTTACGATTCCAATGAGACCTTCACCGGAAAGCTCTCCATGAAGGCGGTTTCCGGCGATGAGATTCTCTCGGAGAATGAAACGGATGTCACGCTGGAGCCGGTCGATCTTTCGCAGCATGACAAGTACAGCGTCATGCCGAAGTTTGAATCCGAGAGCCTTGTTTCCTTTGTTGCGGACGGCGTCGGACAGATCAAGGTCACGGCAACGCTCACCGATGCAGAGGGCAATGAGAGATATACTGCGGAGCGCACGGTCAGGGTGATCGAAAAGCCGGTGCAGGATCTGATCCTCTATGCGAATGTGGACGAGAGCAAGGGCACCGTCGATCTGCGCTGGAATGATATCAGCAGCGAGCATGAATCCTACGTCTACCAGCTCAACCGCCGCGTACAGGGCGAACAGTGGGAGCCGCGCTCGATCTGGAACGAGGAAGAGCATATCCGCATTCTCAACGTCTATCCGGCAAGCCCCTACCTCGCACAGTGGATGACTTCTCCGCTCGGCGATACCGGCCTGACCGCAGGCATGGGCATCTTCGAGATCGACTCGATGCATTTCAACGAGTTCAATCCGAAGCCGGATGAGGTCATGAAGAACAAGGACGGAAGCTGGAAGTATGACGTCATCTTCTTCGGCTCTTACGACTGCAACGGTCATTATGACCTGAGCGACGCAGCCTATGAGGTCGTGCAGGCCTTTGTGGACGACGGCAGAGGCGTGCTGTTCGGCCATGATACCGTCTGCCCGAACTTCAATCTGGTCAATTTCACGCGCTTTGCAGATCAGCTCGGCATTATTGCAAAGCTGGACAGCAGAGTCGTTCCGACTTCCTCTGTCTCTGTTGTCAAGATCGGCACCATGACGAATTATCCGTGGGTCATCCGCGGCACGCTGACGGTTCCGCCCTGCCACTCCTACGGCCAGTATGTCGGCGGTACACTGAAGGGCACGGAATGGATGACGCTGAACGCCACACAGTATTTTGATGAGGAGACCGGCGCACATTCCAACTTCTATCTGGTTACGAACAACAACCTCGGCATGATCCAGACCGGACACAGCAACGGTCAGGCGACCGATGACGAGCGCAAGGTGCTCGCGAACACGCTGTTCTATCTGTATCAGATTTCCCGCCTGACGACGGCAAAGGATACCTCCTTCTACGATATCACGGCACCGGATCAGCCGGATGCATCCGTGAAGCCGCTCGAAAGCGGTGCCTATGAGATCAAGGCAAAGTCGAAGGATAACGGCACGACCTACGAATACGTCATTGTTGCGAGCCCGGCAAACGGCGAGAACAAGACGCTTTCCTCCAACACGATCACCAGAGAGGTCAAGAGCGGTCTGGCAGGCTTTGTCGCCGCATTCAGCCCCTCCGACAAGAGCGATCCGTCGCTCGTGAAGTTTGACGAGACCGGCGACCATGTTCTGAATCTGCAGCCCGCGGATACGCTCGGCAATGCCGTGATTACGGCGATGCCGGAGAGCGCAGACGACGGCAGATACATCCATGTGTTCGCGATCGACAAGGCAAACAACATCAGTGAGGAGTACATCGCAGAGGCAGCAGCCCTGCGCGTCAAGGCGGAGATCCGCACCGACAAGAAGCAGTATCTCCCCGGCGAGACCGTTGCGGTCAGCTCCGATACCGTTGTTTCGCCGTTTGCGCAGACCGCTAACGGAACCATCCGGATCGTGGATGAATTTGACCACCCGACCGCTTCCCTGAAGGAGATGCCGGAGCAGCAGCTCACGGTCAGCGCCCCGACGGAGCAGGCAGCGGAATGGAAGGTCCCCGATACGACCTACGGCAGATACAAGGCAATCATTTCATGGGAAAAGGACGGCGAAATCCTTGCAGAGAGCGAGACGCTGTTCAAGGTCGCGGGCGAGGAAAGCGTCGCCGACACGATCACGAGCAACAAGAAGGTCTATTCCTCCGCAGAGCCGGTCAACCTCAGCACCAGAGTCTTTAACCGGAGCAGCAATCTCGTCGAGAACGACCTGACGCTGCAAATCACGGTCAAGGGCAAGGATTCCGATACGGAGGCGGCGAAATTCAGCAGAACGATCGCATCCGTCAACCCGCAGGGCAGCCTTGATTTTGCCGATGCGGTCAAGCCGGGCATGCTCGCACCGGGCAGCTATGTCGCAGAAGCGACTGTCCTGCAGGACGGTGCCGTGCTTGCGGAGGATTCCGCGGAATTCTCCGTTGAGAACAATGTCAGCATCTTCACCGGTACGCTGGCACTCCCGCTGAACGGCGATACCGTCACCGCGGCATTCACGGTCAGCAATACCGGTTCTGCGAATGCAGCCGGTGCGGAGATCACCGTGGAGGTCTTTGCAGAGGACGGCACAAAGGTCTTTACCGTCACGAAGCAGAGCGAAATCGCAGCAGGCAGCTCCGTACAGTTTGAGGAGCCGTTCTCCGCAGCAGAGCTTGCAGCCGGCAATTACTCCGGCGTGCTGAGCGTCCGCTACGACGGCAAGCGCAGTGACCTTGCCTACGCAGGCTTTACGGTCGATCCGGCCGTCACCACGACAGTCGTCACCACGACTGCTCCCGAGACCACGACCGTCACGACCGCAGCGCAGACTGCGGCTCCGGCATCGACTACGACTGCGGCCAAGGCGGGTACAAACCGCACGACCGAAACCGTGAACGCGCTGAAAACCGGCGTCGCTGAGATCCCGTGGTACATCTGGACGATGTTCACCGTCAGCCTCATCGCGCTGATCGTACTGAGAAAGGGAGGCAGGAAGGAACATGAATAATTGCTTGAAAAAAGCCGTCACGCTGACGACTGCGGCCGTCATGCTGGCTTCGGCAGTCTCTCTGGACTTTGTACGTCCGCTTCAGGCAGCCGATCCTGCCATGAAGGCCAGAAAGCTCGCGCCGCTCCCTGCACAGGCACTGGAATTTACCTCCGCGGATGCGGGCGAGGCGGGGCTCGAACGGCTCGGCCTTGCAATGGCAGCAGAGGACAGCAGCGAGGTCAGCGCGGTCTGCGATACCCTGAGCGCACTGCTGAAAAGCGAGCTCGCTGAACAGAATGTCATGACGGAACCCTCCGATGACCCGGTCATTGAGGCACGCCGTCAGCAGTACCGCAATGAGATCGCGGTCAAGGCCGCGCGCACCGAAAGCGCACTGGATGCGCTCAAAGCAGGCACGGCCGATGAGAGCGATCTGGAAACGATCCGGGATGCATTCGAGGAGCGCACCGCTTCGCACCGCTCCGACGCGACCCCGTCGATCGCAGCCGACATTCCGGACGCAGAGACCGAGGGAGGCACGCTCTCCACGGCTGCCGCACAGCAGCCCGCGACCGATCCGCCGACCGGCGACGAAATGCTGCTGAACGGCGAAACACATCTCCCGCAGGCGGTCACCGATCTCGCAAAGGAGCTCGGCAGCGCAAAGGAAATTTACCGCTATGTCAAGGAAAAGGTCGGCTATGAGGCGTATGCAGGCTCCAAAAAGGGTGCGGCAGTCACGCTCGATCAGCTCGGCGGCAATGACATTGATCAGGCCAGACTGCTGATCGCAATGCTCCGCACGATCGGTATTCCGGCGCGGTTTGTCAGCGGTACCGTTGAGATCACCGCAGAGCAGGCCGTCTCGGTCACCGGCGCCGCCGATGCCGAAAGCGCAGGCCGCATCCTTGAGGCGCGGCACAAGGGCGTCAAGGGCGTGACCGATCAGGGCGCGCTGGTCGGCTACCGCATGGAGCAGACATGGGTCGAGGCCTATGTGCCGTACACCGATTACCGCGGTGCCGGTGCTGCAAAGGGCCGGTCGGTCTGGGTGCCGCTGGACGCCAGCTTCAAAGCACTTGAGACCGAAAAGCAGACGGTCGCGCTCGACTATACCGATAACGAAAAGGCGATCCTCAGCCGTATGGATCAGCTCGCCGCAGACCAGCCGCTGATCTACAGCGACTATCAGCGCATGAGCGACAGCTCCGATGTGTATCTCCGCAGGATCGCACAGGCCGATGACGGCTATCTGCCGGCATCCTTGCCGTATACGGTTCTCGCAGTCAGCGGCCGGTACGCAGTCCTGCCCGATGAGATGAAGGATTCGCTGACGGTCGCGGTCAACGGCGAGGAGCTGTTCTCCGCACCGCTGACAGACCTCTACTGCAGACAGATCACCGTTTCCTATGTTCCGGCAACCGACGCCGACAAAAAGCTGCTCGAAAATGACACCAAGCTGACCGAAGTCCCGGCGTATCTCGTGCAGATGCTCCCGGTCGTCACGGTCAGAGGCGACAACGGCATCAGCCGCTATACCGGCACAAAGTCCGCGGCACTCGGCGCGATGCAGCAGATGACCACGACCCTGAAAAACGAGGGCGACACCACGATCCTGACGGACGATATCTTCTCCGGCTCGGTCTATGCGTTCAACCTCGATTATCAGACGATCATGCCGGCGGATATCAACTATTCCTACGGCCTGCTCTGCGCGGCGAAGGAGAACGCGAAAGAGGACAATTACACCTCGCCGGAGGTTCTCGGCGCGACGCTGGACTACGCAGGAAAGAGCTATTTCGCATACTGCGACGAAGAAGCACTGAAGTATGAGACCGTATTCAACGTGTGCCGGAACCGTCAGCTCGGTCTCTGCATCACCGGCTATGAGTTCAAGAATCACGATACGCTCGGCGTTGTGGATAAGCTGGAGGACGGCTCGTTCTTCATCGACGTTGCATACAACAAGTATTCCGCAGTCAGCTATGCAGGCGACCATAAAGCCGAGACCGGCTTCAATACCGCACTCGGTCAGTCTGAATCCTACTACGAGGGCAAGATCTGGGAGATCGTGACGGACGGCAATCTGCGCGGCGTTTCGACTGTTTCAGTCATGAACGCGGCACAGGAGCAGAACATCCCGATCCGCCTTGTCTGCGCGGCAAACGCGGAGGAATCCCTCGCGGAATGCCATGTCAGCGAGAGCGTCAAGGATGAGGTCCGCGACTTCGTCAACAAGGGCATGATGGTCGAGCTCGTCGCGGATACGGTCACGATCGGCGACTGGACAGGCACCGCGTACATCGCAAGAGACATGAAGACCGGTGCCGCTTCGTACATGCTTTCCGGCGGTACGGCGGGCGGCTGCTCCGCAAGCTTTGACCGGCTCTACATGATCAATGTGGTCATGTTCCAGATTACGATGTCAGTCTCCGCAGTCAAGCTCTGCGAAACCTTCGTCAAGATCCATATGCCTTCTCCGGGCACGGTCGTGGACGGCGTCATGGTCGGCCTGAGCACCGCAAAGGTCATGGGCGAGGCATTCAAGATGTACTATGACAACATGTTCTTCATCTTCGACTACGCAGAGCGCGGCGATGATATGATGGACGAGTATCTGGAGTTCACGAAGGAAAACATCCAGCGCACCAAGGATTATCTTGTGGACTGCATCCACGGCGCGTTCAGCGATATCGTCGGCGGTGCACTTGACCTCTGCAAGGCGGCATGGCCGATGCTCGAAGATGCGTTCGACTTTGCAGGCGACGCATTCGATGCAATGAACGAAGCAGGCTCCACCGGCAAGGAGCTCGGTGAGCTTTACGGCGACGCGATCGTCCACAGCGACCTGACCGGCGACGAATACGACGAGTGGTTCCAGGAATACAACCGGAACTGCATGGAAAAGGCATTCGACGCGATCATGAAGCTGCTCTCGGCATTTGCAGGCTAAGCGGGGAGCCCACGCCGGCGTTTCCCTCCGGGAGCGGTTGACGAACCTCTCCCAACAATCCAACAACACGCCGCGGGGCGGCTTCTGCAGCTTGACTTCTCCCAGTGGGGAGTCCGTTTTGCAAAGCAAAAAATGCCCCGCTGGTATCACAGAGAACAACCCCCGCTTTCTGCTTCGGCAGAAAGCGGGGGTTCTGTTGCTGCATGTGCTTTGCTTCGCGCTGCTCACGCTTGTTCGCAGCATCCAAAGGGCTGCCGCCCTTTGGGAACCTGTACACCCGGTCACTCGTCGCGGCTTGCACCGCTCCTGTATGCTGCGGGCGGTTTGACCAAAGGGCTCCCGCCCTTTGGAAACCTGTACGCCCGGTCACTCGTCGCGACTAACGTCGCTCCTGCGTGCTGCGGGCGGCTGCGAATCGCTTTGCGATTCGCTTGGGGGAGCCCTCTATCGCAGGGCTCCCCCCTCGGCAAAACGATCCACCGGATCGTTTTGCTCGATTCCCCCTTTCGGAGCTCCTCCGTATGAAGGGGTGTTTCGCGCTCTGCGGAGCGCGACGAGGGCTCCGCCCTCGACCCGCAAACTTTTGTGGGGCTGCAAACGGTTAGCCTACCGCCCGACCGGCAGTGTGATGCAAAAAGGGTGCCGACTGTTACATCGGCACCCTCTTGTGTTTCGTGCTGTGCTTCCGGCGCGCTTCAGCATTGGGAGAAGTGACCTAACAGAAGCCGCCCTGCGGCGTGTGCTGCGAATATTGGGAAAGTCACAAAAAAACCTCCCGGAGGAAATTGCCCGCGGGGGCTCCCCGCAGAAGCCGCCCCGCGGCGTGTGTTCGGATTGTTGAGAGAGGTTCACTCGCCGCCCCGAAGGGAAACGGCTGTCAGCCCTGCCGACCCGGAGGCACCTCAGAAGAACCGCCAGCTGCTCAGGAGCAGGCCGGGGATCACGACGATGATGAAAAACGCCCAGCTCACCAGCGTGAACACCTTGATAAACTGTCTGCCGTTCTGCGGATACTCCCGCACATAAATGCGGTAATTGATGACCGACGCCAGCGAGCCGATCAGCGAGCAGAGACCCGCCGTATCCGCACCGTAGATCAGTCCGGCAAAGTTCTCCGTGAACGGATACAGCACAATGGATGCCGGCACATTGGAGATGATCTGGCTCAGGCCGATCGCCCACCAGTATTCATGTCCCGCGACCGCCGTGCTCAGCACCGCGGCAATGCGTTCATTCGCCGCGATCGACGACGAGAAAATAAAGAAGCACAGGAACGTGAACAGCAGCACGTAATCCACCTTGCGGAAAATTTGCCGGTCGGCAACGGCCAGCACCGCCAGCACAATGCACACCGCAATATACCAGAACTGCGTCCGGCTTACGATTGTCACGATGATGAGCGCGAACATCGAAAGATACGCGATGCGGACGCCGCGGCGTTCCGGTGCGGGTTTGGATTCCGCCTGCTCCGGCGGAAACGTGATCTCCTCGCGGATGTTTTTGCGGTACAGCACAAGCACAAAGATCACCAGCAGCACCGCGCTCATGATGCAGAGCGGCGACATGTGCAGCATAAAGTTCCGGACGCCCGTGCCGGACTGCGTAAACAGAAACAGATTCTGCGGGCTGCCGAACGGCATCAGCAGAGAGCCGCGGATCGCCGCAATGTTCTCCATGGAGATGACCGGAAGAATGTACTGCTCCTTCTTCGCTGCCCGGAAAATCAAAATCGTCAGCGGCACGAAGATGACAAGCGAGACGTCGTTCGTCACAAACATGGATGAGAAGAACACGCCGAAGATCAGAAACAGCGTGAGCGGAACCGTATGCTTCATCTTCGCGGTGAAGCGCAGCAGCGGGTTCAGGATCTTCTCCTGCTTGAAGCCCTCCAGCACGCAGAGCATCATCAGCAGCGTGCCGAGCGTGTGCCAGTCGATATCATGCAGCAGCCGTTTGGACGGCGGGGTGATGAACAGGCTGATAACTGCCGCCGCCGCGGAGACCGTCAGCATCGGTTCTTTTTTCAGGAATTCTGCGATTTTTTTCATGTGCACAGTCCTTTCTTTCTAAAAGCAAGGATAAGTATAGCACATTTGCAGAAAAAATGCAAGTATCATTTTTGAGCAGATGCAAAACAGCCGGTGCGCGTACACCGGCTGTCCTGTATCATGCTTATCCGCCAAGCTCCTCGTAGCTGATCTTCTTCGCGATATACAGCAGGATGCGGGAGGAATCGTCCGCGGTGACATTCCCGTCGCCGGTGACGTCGGCATTCCGCCTGCCCCGGTCAGTGATGACCGCTTCCTGATCGGCAACGGCAAAGCGCGCGATCAGCACCGCATCGGAAACATCTGTCCGGCCGTCGCAGTTCGCGTCGCCCGGTGCAGGGATGCTGTCCGCAATCTCATGGAGCACACTGTAAAACCAGTCCTTCCCCCCCGGATTCGGGTTCACAACCTCATGCACCCGCGATTCCGGATACAGCTCACGCACTTCCACGCGGATACCGTTCTGATCCAGCCGTTCATACTCGATGCTATGCGCCGGCCGCCCGGCGTCAAGGGCGATGCGGATCCGCTCGGTGCCTTCGCCGTTCAGACAGTAGAGCACCGAAGTGTACCCGCTGCCGCCGTAATAATCCGGATACGGCTGCGCTGTTGTAATTTTGCGGAAGATTTCTTCAAAGGAATCCGATCCTTCGATTATTTGACAGACTTCATCCAGTGTCAGCCGCGGAGCATCCGCATCCAGAACGCCTCTGATTTCCGCTATGATCCGCGGGAATGTATCGCCGTTATATCCTTCTCTTTCCTCCAGCGCGGTCAGCAAGGTCTTCTGTACGTCACTCAGATCGCTGCTGTCCGTGACCGTGATCGTTTTCGTGACCGTGCGGATGCCGTCATCCCCCGCAGGGAGCGTGACCTTTTCCGGATCAAGCTGCGCTCTGACCCAGACCGTCGTTGTTCCCGCTTTCCGTGCAAAGAGGTGCCCGTCATCGTATACCAGCGCAATATCATTGTTGTCGGACTGGATCACCGGATGTTCCAGATAGCAGTCCCCGTCCCATGATGCAAGAAGCTGGCAGACCTCACCGGTATACAGCGTGTCCGATGGCAGGTCAAGCGTCAGGCCGTATAATTCCGGCTGCGACTCCGGCGTATAAGGCGCATTGTAAGGCGTATAAGCATCCCGTGCCGGAACATCGGTCGGCACAAACGGCCCCTGCGGCTCCGGATACAGATACCGCACTTCCTGCGGCACACCGTTTTCATCCGCACGGGAATAACCGATCATCGAGCAGTCAATGATGCCGACGGCTTCCAGTCCGCGGTCGTCAAGCCAGTATGCAAGCTGCGTGGGATCACCCGTGTCATAGCAGTCCGGATAGACCTGCGCGTCCATGAGTTCCTTCCAGACCTTTTCGTATGGCTGCGAAGGGTCAACGATGCGGTTTAGCTCGTCAAGTGTCAGCCGCGGCGCATCTGCTGCAAGCACGCCCGTGATGACAGCACGTTCCCGGAGATAGATATACCGTCCGTACTGTTCAGCTTCTTCCAGCTTTTTCAGGGCGGCTTTCTGCGTTTCGGAAAGCGCCGGCTCCGTGACCGTGACCTTCACCGTGACCGAACGGTAACCGTAGTCATCCGGCGCAAGCGTGACCTTGTTCTTGTCCAGCTTTGCCGAAACCTGAATCGTTGCGGTACCTGCCGAGATACCGATGACATGACCGCCGAAGTACGGATAGACCCATGCGACGGATTCATCGTCGGAATAAAAATGCAGGGAATCCGCGAGATAATAATCCGTATTCAGGGAGACTTCCAGCGCACGGTTTTCTCCGATCGTCAGCGAAAATGCCGATGTGTCAACCGCCAGACCGTACAGTTCCTGCGGTTCTTCATTCGCAATGCTGACCGTCTGTGTGACGGCAGGCGTCCCGCTGACAGACGGCTGCGCGGCATCCGCAGAGACGTCAAACGTGCAGCACAGTGCCGCAAACATCATCGCGGAAACAAAACTCCATAATCGCTTCATCGTATTCTCTCCTTCATAATAAGCAAGCGGTTCCTCCGGCGGCACATACCGCCGCTTTGTCTATATTATACCATAAACCGGTTTTTTGTCAATAGTTTTTATACCGCCGCTGCTCCGTTTCTGCGGCATTCAGTTTCCCGGGACTGCCGCCCGGATGCTGTCAGAGGCCGGCTAAAAACAGATCCGCTTCGCGCCGGTCTGTGAAGATATGCACGGTTTTGTCCGGGTACTGCTCCGGCAGCGCAAGGAGCTGCGGCCTGCTCTGTACGGAAAAATCCCGGATCATCGCGAGAAATTCCGCATCCTCCTCATCGGGGGCTTCCGTCCACGGCAGATCGGTCCTCGGTGTTCCGCGCCGCGCCCGGACACCGTTCAGGCAGACTTCAGCCGGATAATCCAGAAAAATCACCGTATCACAAGCCCGGAGCCGGAGCTCTAAGGTGGAGCCGTAATGGCCGTCAAGAATCCATGCATCCGTCCGGAGCACCGCGTTCAGCCGTTCCAGAAATACCGCCCGCCCGACGGTCGTTCTGTCCGGGTTCCAGTACAGCATATCGAGATGATACAGCGGGAGTCCCGTTTTTGCGTGCAGTGCCCGCGCAAAGGTGCTTTTGCCGCTCCCCGGGCAGCCGATCACAATGACTTTTTTCATGCGCACTCACTCCGCCGGATGCACGGCCTTCACGTTATAATAATCCTCCGGCACCGGTTTCAGTCCGCTGCCGAGATCGGCCTGATTGCCGCTGACAGCGATCTCCGTGAACCAGCCGTCCACCACATACATTTTCCGGTTCGGGTCTGGCTCGCCGTATGGCTGATCCATATACACCGTGTTATTGCAAAAGCGGTTCTGATGCCCCCAGCCTTCAGCCTGCTCGTGTATCTCAAATGCCGCGACGATCTTCGGGTTCTGATTCCGGTAACCGGTGTTGTCGTGCACGGAGCAGCCGTTTCCTGCAATATCGACAAAGCTGCCCGCGTAGTTCTCGCCGGTCATGCCGTCGCCGTAAAAGGTGCAGAATGCGATCTCCGTGCCGGTCGTGTATTCCTTGACGTCAATATCCTCCGCGGCGACATTTTTGAAGGTACAGCGCAGAATTTTGTTGTTGTCGCATTTGTAGTCAAAGCCGGTCGTGGACTTCGCGCTGCCGACATAGACGCCCTCGCCGTAGCCTGGGGAGACCAGCCCCGTATCATGGATACTGCACGCATCGACGGTGCAGTCCGAGCTGCCGTCCCGCAGCGCGACGGCCTCCGCACCGGTCGTGTCGATCTCGCAGTTCCGGAGCACCGAATGACAGGAATGATCGAACACAATGCCCTTTTGTGCGTTCGTGAGCCTCATGTTTTCGATGATCCAGTAATCGCCCTGAATGTGCAGCACATAGCCGTGCTCCGGATTCGTTCCGGTCAGCACGGGCGGATCATCCGGGTCGGCGGCAGTCAGCCGGATCGGTGCCTCCGCAGTGCCGGCGGCTTTCGTGTCGATCTTCTGCGCGCCCTGATAGACCGTGTAGTCATACGTGCCGGGCGCAACGCGGATGACGTCGCCGGGCTTTGCGTTCCGCATCGCAATAAACAACCCCTCAATATCGCTGACACCGACGGTCTGCTCCGGCTGTGACAAAGCATCCCGTTTCAGCAGCGTCAGGTCGCAGGCATTGAGCACGCCGTCGTGATTCCGGTCTGCGTCTGCCGGTTCGGAGACGGCGGCGTCCGGCTTTGCGAGCAGCCAGTCCAGCAGCGCATCGGTCTCCGCGGCACTGACCGTCATGACCGAGACCGTCAGCGCGGCAAAGCCGAAGATCATCCCCCGCCGCTTCATTGATTCTGCTCCATAATTGACCGGAAGAACGCACATTCCGCGTCATTGGCGGCCTTTGCCTGCTCCGAGCGCATATCGCAGTGGAACACATGCCCGAGCGGATGCGCGTCGTCGCCGTACAGCTTGTATTCATGCGGAATGCCGAGCCGTTCGAGCACCGGCAGCAGAAGCTTCGGCTCCTCCCGCAGGAAATCCTGATTCGCGGTCATGACGAAGCAGGGCGGGAAATCCGCAGTGATATGCTGCACGAGATCGAGCATCTGCACGGCCTCCGCCGCGTTCGCCTTCGGGACAAAATCGCGCAGCGCATCGGCCTTGTCCGCAGTTGTATACATGCCGCAGTTCAGCGCGAGCCCGCGGATGCGCAGACCCTCCGGCGCACGGAAGCTCCAGCGTTTCGCAAAATCCGGATTCGTGAGGATCGCCGCATACAGTCCGATGCCGAGTGCGCCTGCGGAATCGCCGACCGCAAAGATCCGCCCGGTATCCAGACCGTATTCCGCTGCGTGATGCATCAGCCAGTGAAAGACCGCGTCCGTATCTTCAAACGCTGCCGGAAAACGATGCTCCGGTGCCAGACGGTAATTATAATTGATGACCGCGAAGCCGTGCTGTGCAAGGCACATACAGTAATACTGATAGACCTCTTTCGTGCCGTATACCCAGCCGCCGCCGTGAAAGCTGACGATCACGGGCAGCTTTTCTTCGGTATCCTTCGGGCGGTAGAGATCGAGCAGATGCCATTTTTCATCGGTGCCGTAGGCGATGTTGTCGGTTCGCGCGATGTCGGCGGGCGTGGTCAGACCCGCATCGCGTTTGCTGTCGCTCCGGCTGCACATGAACCGGAAAATATAAGTATTCAGTGACATGGAAATCCCTCCCTTTGCGGCGATCGCCGCTGCTTTCAGTATAGCATAAATGATTTGAAAAAGCAACTGCCGCTTGACGGATCAGCCGTTTTGTGGTATGATGCAAAGGAACCGCTTTTGTATCAGGAGGGACTTATGAAACAGTATTGCTTTTACGGCTGGCAGCAGGCGGATGCGCCTGCGGTCACGGACGAATATCCCGGCATCCGGACGCCGCACGATCTTTACGATGCGCTGTCGGAGATCTGGTGCGCGGAGACCTGCGCGCCGCGGATGCGGGAACATTGGAGCCCTGAGAACAAAACGCTCGGGCAGTGCTCGATCACAGCGTTTCTTGCACAGGATATCTTCGGCGGGACGGTATACGGCATTCTGCGGCCGGGCGGGAATTATCACTGCTACAATGTCATCGGGGACTGCCTGTTTGATCTGACCAGCGAGCAGTTCGGGAACGAGGTACTCTGCTATGCGGATAACCCGGAGCAGAGCCGGGATGTGCATTTTGCAAAGGCGGAAAAGCGTCTGCGGTACGAATTTCTCCGGAAAGCACTGAAAGCCTATTGCGGAAAGAATGCCGCAGCCGGATAAAAAGGTATCGCTTCGCGATGATCTTTAATGGGCTCCGCCCAAACCCGCCAAAGGGACACTGTCCCTTTGGAATCCCATTATAGACAATAATGATGTTCATACATTCTTTATTACAGTAATGGGTTTGGCATTGGAAACGGCCGCGCGGGCTCCGCGCATTCGCGAACAAAAAGGACGCTGACTGTGACATCAGCGTCCTTTTTATTGTTTTAGCTGTGCTTCCGCCGTGCTTCAGCACTGGGAGCAGGAACCTTTCAGAAGCCGCTTCGCGGCGTGCAGTTCAGAAGGTTGGGAGAGCTTCGCCTGCCGTCCCCGGAGGGAAATGCCGGCGGGGGCTCCCCGCCCCGGAGGGAAATGCCGGCGGGGGCTCCCCGCCCCGGAGGAAAATGCCGGCGGGGGCTCCCCGCTTAGCCTTTGTAGTCTGCGCCGAGCTTAAGGGCAGCCATGTTATTATCAATGGTATGCGCACGCTTGGCCGGGGTGTTCTTCTCGAGTGCCTTGCGGACGGTCTCGAAGGAGAAGATGCCGGTCTCTGCGAGCAGCTTGCCCAGCAGCACGATGTTCGCGCCCTTCAGCAGATTGTTGTCATCTGCAAGCTGGGTCGCCGGAACATAATAGCAGTCAATATCAGTGCGGGTGGTCTTTGCATCGACCATGGAGCTGTCCACGAATGCCTTGCCGCCCGGCTTGACACTCGGGATGAACGCATCAAAGGACGGGCCGTTCAGCACGACGAGCAGATCCGGTTCCAGCACCTGCGGGGAGCCGATCGGCTCATCGGAAATGCAGACGGAGCAGTTGCACTTGCCTCCGCGCATCTCGGGGCCGTAGCTCGGCAGCCAGGAGATCTCCTTGCCCTCAAACAGTGCACAGTAAGCGAGCAGCTTGCCGGCAAACAGGATGCCCTGTCCGCCGAAGCCCGCAAGCAGAATTTCATATGTCATTTTGCGGCACCTCCCATTGCGAGCTTATCGGCATTTACTTCCTCCATGACGACATCCTTGTAGACGCCGAGCGGGTAATACGGGATGCACTCCTCCTGGAGACGCTTGATGCACTCCTTCGGAGTGAGACCCCAGTTGGACGGGCAGGTGGAGAGCACCTCGACGATCGAGAAGCCGTTGCCCTTCTGCTGGTTCTCAAATGCCTTGCGGATCATCTTCTTGGTCTCGCGGATATGCGGGACGGTATCAACAGCGGTACGGACTGCCAGCGCAGTACCGTCCAGCGTGGACAGCATTTCGCAGACATGGATCGGATAGCCTGCCTTGCGCGGGTCTCTGCCGTAAGGCGAGGTCGTGGTGACCTGACCCGGCAGCGTGGTCGGTGCCATCTGGCCGCCGGTCATGCCGTAGGTTCCGTTGTTGACGAAGATGACAACGATGTTTTCGCCTCTGGTCGCAGCATGGACGGTCTCCGCCGTACCGATTGCAGCAAGGTCGCCGTCACCCTGATAGGTAAAGACGTTCAGGTCGGGTCTTGCGCGCTTGACGCCGGTCGCGACGGCCGGTGCTCTGCCGTGCGGCGCCTCGATCATATCACAGTTGAAATAGTTATACGCGAACACGGAGCATCCGACCGGGCAGACGCCGACGGTCTCGCCCTCGATGCCCATTTCGTCAATGACCTCCGCAACAAGGCGGTGGATAATGCCGTGCGTACAGCCTGCGCAGTAATGCAGACGGATATCGCACAGGGCGTGCGGTCTTTCAAATACAACAGCCATTACTGTGCACCTCCGTTCAGCTTTTTGATCTCTGCCAGCACCTCATTCGGGGACGGGACGATACCGCCCGTTCTGCCGAAGAAGGAAACCGGGATCTTGCAGTCCAGTGCAAGCTTGACGTCATCGACCATCTGACCCATGTTCATCTCGACGGAGAGAACAGCCTTGGCGTTTTTGGTCGCTTCGATCAGCTGCTTTTTCGGGAACGGCCACAGGGTAACCGGACGGAACAGACCCGCCTTGATGCCTGCTGCTCTTGCCTTGTTGACTGCGGATTTTGCAACACGGGAACATGCGCCGAACGCGGTGATGACGATCTCGGCGTCGTCGCAGAGATAGGTATCCGCTTCGGACTCGTTCTCCTCGACAACGGCATAGCGCTCATAGCGCTTTCTGACCTGCTCCTCGAGGTCAGCCGCTTCGATGTACAGGGAGTTGACGATGTGGTGCTCACGCTGCATCTTGGTGCCGCATGCAGCCCAGCCGGAGTTGTCCGCCTGCTCTGCCTTGATCTCCGGGAATGCGACCGGCTCCATCATCTGACCGAGCAGACCGTCGGAGAGCAGCATGACCGGCATACGGTACTTTTCCGCGAGATCAAAGCCGCGGACGACGAGGTTCACGACCTCCTGCACGGAGTTCGGTGCCAGAATGATGAGGTGGAAATCACCGTGACCGAGACCCTTCGTTGCCTGCCAGTAGTCCTGCTGGGACGGCTGGATCGAGCCGAGACCCGGGCCGCCGCGCTCAACATTGACGATCAGGCACGGGACATCGGAGCCTGCGATATAGGAGATGCCCTCGGACTTCAGAGAGATTCCGGGCGAGGAGGAGGAGGTCATGACACGGGTGCCGGTACCGCCTGCACCGAGCACCATGTTAATGGCAGCGACCTCGGATTCTGCCTGGAGGAACACACCGCCGCGCTTCGGCATCTGCTTGGAGAGATACTCGGAAAGCTCCGTCTGCGGGGTGATCGGGTAACCAAAGAAGCACTTGCAGCCTGCACGGATCGCTGCTTCGGCCAGTGCCTCATTGCCTTTCATTAAAACCTTTTCCAATGAAAACAATCCTTTCCGTTATTATTTTTCGACTACGATGGCACAATCCGGACACATCATCGCGCACATGGCACAGCCGATGCACGCGCTCTCATCTGTGCAGTATGCGGTAAACACGCCCTCTTTGTTGCGCTTCTCATGCTGGATCGCAACGATCTTCTTGGGACATGCCGTGGTGCACAGCTCACAGCCCTTGCAGCGGTCAAATATGACGCTCATTTTTGCCATAGGAGATACCATTCCTTTCCTTTCAGATTTCGAGGCTTATGAGAACCAAAACCTTCATCTTATATTATAGCACATTCCTTTTCGGATTGCAAGACCCTTTTTCAGTGCTTGTGAAATTTTTAACGGAGCCAGGCTCTGCCCTATACAAAGCAGGTACTATGGATATCCGGCGAAAAATTTGAAGCGAGTGGATAAAGTGCGGCATTCATGAAAAAAGGTATCCGCTTCGCGGATGCTATTTCAGAATGGGGGCCTCTATCGCAGGCCCCCAAGCCCGTCCAGCTCTTTGCACGCTGGGGAGTTCCGCGCTCTGCGGAGCGCGGCTTAGGGCTCTGCCCTAAGAACCCGCAAGCTTTTGAAAAAGCTTGACCAAAACATTTGATTTGACATCGCCGGATACGAAAGAGATAAACTTCCCGGTTTTCTGCTCCCAAATCTGAAAAAGCAGTTGACGAAACCGCAAAATTCTGCTATAATAGAACTGTATAACTTTATCTGCAAAGGATTCTGATGCATGAACAAGTATAAAAAGCTTGCAGCGAATACCGTAATCTTTGCGATCGGCAGCATCGGATCAAAGGTTCTCTCGTTCTTTCTCACCCGACTGTACAGCGGCAGCTTCAAGGGCGGAACGGAGGAATTCAACATCAAGGGCATTCTGGAAATGTTTGCGAATTTCCTGATTCCGATCGTGACGTTTTCCATTCAGGATGCGATCATCCGCTACGGGCTTGATAAAAACTATGAGCAGAAGGCCGTCTTTTCCAATGCCGTGACCGTGTTCAAATACGGTGTGGCAGGCTTTCTGGTTCTTTCACCGCTGCTGGCACTGTATAAAGATATCCGGCCGTTCGTGCCGCTGCTGGCAGTATATATCATTGTTTCCGGCTTCCGGCAGATCTCCACGCAGTTTGCTCGGGCACGCGGCTTTGTCAAGCTTTATGCGGCGGACGGTATGCTGTGTACGTTCTCGCTGTTCGTATTCAATATCCTCTTTATCAAATTCGGCGGCATGGGCGTCACGGGCTTCCTGCTCTCCGTCATCTGCTCCGACCTGCTCTCCGGCATCACAGTCTGGATTGCAGCGAAGCACAGCGGCTTCTATTCCAAAAAGTTTGTGGACAGGGAGCTGCTGGAGGTCATGCTGCGGTTTTCTGTTCCGCTGATTCCGACGGCACTGCTCTGGATCATCACCGGCTTTTCCGATCAGCTCTTTGTGCGGCATATCGTATCGCCGAGCGATGCCGGTATCTATAATGCCGCCACCAAGATTCCGAACCTGATTTCCATGGTCTCCTCTGTGTTCTATATGGCATGGAACATGAGCGCGATCGCGGAGAACGATTCCGAGGGACGCTCGCAGTTCTATACGCAGATCTTTGAAACGTATCAGGCCATGCTGACGGTCGCGGCCGGCTTTATCATTCTTGCCAGCACGGTTCTGAATGACATGCTGCTTTCCACGGCGCAGGATCAGCGCTATATGGAGAGCAACTTATATACGCCGATGCTGGTCGTCGCCGTGCTGCTGATGTGCTATAATCAGTTCCTTTCCAGCATTTACACGGTCACGAAGGAAACCAAGCGAAGCTTTCAGACCAGCCTGATCGCCGCGGTACTCAATCTGGTGCTCAATGCGGTCATGATCCCGATGTTCAAGGTCTACGGCGCGGTCATTGCGACGTTTGCGAGTTATTTCGTCTGCTACCTGATCCGCATCGTCGATACCAGAAGGCTGATCCCGTTCAAGGTCTCGCACCTGCGCTTTGCACTGAATCTCGGTGCGCTGCTGCTGCTCGCGGTGAACCAGAGAACAGGCTGGCATCTCTGGATCTCGATCGACTGGATCGTATTCGCGGGACTGATCGCACTGAACTGTGAGCCGATGCTCGCAACGGCAAAGAAGATCCTGCACCGCAGCTGATGCTGCAATCCCGATTTCTGCCGCTGATGCGGTGAAAATAAAAAACACAAAAGATTCTGGAGGAAAACTCAAATGGACGGACGTTCGATCTTAATTGCATTTATTCCGGTTGTTCTGACCCTTGTCAACTACGCGATCGTGCGAGACATGCTGTGGGGCATTCTGCTCGGCAACAAGTCGAAGAAATCCGCATTGAAGCTCAAGGCCGAGGCGGAGCCGTGGGCAAGAGCCACACAGAACTACATGACCCCGCATATCACCAAGTATCTCAAGGACTACAAGACATGGAAGGGCATCAAGCTCGGCCTGCTGCTGCTGACAATCGCGCAGATCATTGCGTTCATCGTGCTGATCGCACTGAGAGTAAAGTTCGGTGTCATTGTCGTGATCACTCTGGTCATCTCCGCATTTGACATCTTCCTTTTCAGCATTATGATGAGCAAGACGGAAGCCTCCGACAACAAGCACAACCGCAAGGGCTCTCCGTGGAAGTTTGAACAGTAAGACCGCTGCCACCCGATCGCGAAAGGAGAACGATCATGCTTTTTGATGAAACGATGGGCGGACTTCGCTCCGTACTGGACAATGCCGCACAGAAAACTGCCGGTGCCTTTGAGGGCTCCCGCAATGTCGTGGAGCGCGCCAAGCTCCGTGCCTCCCTGAATGATGCCTACCGCAGACTCGGCAAGGCGGAATATGAGGCGGCGGTCAACGGCGTCAACAGCATGGAGGAGATCAATATGCTGATCCGGAAGATCACCGAAATGCGCCGTCAGATGCTCGATATGGAGCGCGGGATGCAGCGCGGCGGCACAACGACCTGCCCGACCTGCGGCAAGCTCAATTCCGCCGAGGACGTTTTCTGTCCGGCGTGCGGCGCAAGGCTGAGATGAGCCGCCCGCAGAAATCCGATGCGGTGCTCCGCAAGAACCAGATCATCACCCTGCATATTACCGGAATGACCGCAGAAGGCAACGGCGTAGGCCGCTTCTGCGGTCTTGCAGTATTTGTACCGATGACCGCGGTCGGGGATACCGCAGAGGTGCGCATCGTCAAGGTGCTGAAAAGCTATGCGTTCGGCATCATCGAACAGCTGACGGAGCCCGCACCCGGCCGCATCGCGCCGGTCTGTCCGGTTTTCCGGCAGTGCGGCGGCTGCGTCTTTCAGCATGTGGACGCACAGACCGAGCTTGCCTACAAGGAGCAGCTTGTCTGCGATGCCTTCGAGCGCATCGGCGGGCTGCATCCGGTATTTGAACCGGTGCTGGGCTGCGAAACCAGAGGCGGCTACCGCAACAAGGCGCAGTATCCGGTCGCGGAGCAGGACGGGCATCTGATCTGCGGCTTTTATGCGAAGCACAGTCACCGCGTCATTCCGTATACAGGCTGCGCGCTGCATCCGGCGGTCTTTACGGAAATTCTGGAAGCACTCCTGCCGATGCTGGAACGCTGCGGCATCACGGCCTACAATGAGGAAGCGCATACCGGAATGCTGCGGCATATCTATCTGCGGCGGGGGTATCACTCCGGCGAGATCATGCTCTGCCTTGTGACGCGGGTCCCGATCCGCAAAAGGATCGCGCCCTGCCTTGATGAACTGCAGGCGCGCTTCCCGGCGATCAGAAGCATCACGGAATCGGTCAATCCCGGCCGCACAAATGTGATCCTCGGCAGGACGGTCACACTGCTTTCCGGGCAGCCGGAGATCACCGATACGATGTGCGGCAGAGCGGTGCGCATTTCGCCGCAATCGTTCTATCAGATCAACACGGCGCAGGCGGAACTGCTCTACGGCATTGCGAAGGAATACGCAGATATGCACGGCACTGAAACGCTGCTCGATCTCTACTGCGGTGCGGGAACGGTCGGGCTTTCCATGTCGGATGCCTGCGGAAAGCTGATCGGCGTGGAGATCATCCCGCAGGCGGTCGAAAACGCAAAGGAAAACGCAAAGCGGAACGGCATCGAGAACGCGGCGTTCTTCTGCGGGGATGCGGGCACCGTTGCCGCGAAATTTGCCGCAGAGGGTCAGCGGCCGGACGTCATCGTCGTAGACCCGCCGCGCAAGGGCTGCGATACGCTGACGGTCGAATCCGTCGTGCAGATGCAGCCGCAGCGCGTGGTCATGATCTCCTGCAATCCCGCTACCGCCGCCAGAGACGCCGCGCTCTTTGCCGAGCGGGGCTATACCGCGGAAAAGGTGCGGGCGGTCGATCTGTTCCCGATGACGGCGCACGTTGAGTGCGTGGTTTTGATGTCAAGGGATAAGGCGTAAAAGTGCCGATTTTACGGAGATTTTCGGCTATACAGTCAATCTGCGAAGTCAACCCTAACCGGCTTTTTACTGTATTTGGAAAAACATCTACGAACTGAAAACGCCTGACAACCAATCTGCTCAGTGAGGTTAATGCGTAGATTGGATAACAGAGGGTTCGATACTTCGTAGATTGGTTGTCATTCGTCAAAATATACAAAGTGGGAACAAATCCGTAATAATGGAAAAGCATCCGTTTGATTGAACAATGATTATACTTTGAAAGTAATTATTCATCACCCTAAAAGGAGAAACTATGAGTTTAGAGGGAAAAAATAGAGCGCTATTCAGTTACAATAATTCGGAGCGTATTGGAAGTCAATTTATTTACAAGGATTTTGAAAAAACAAAATCCTATCATACTAATTTTAGTACCTCTTCATTTAAAGGAGTATCATTTAGAGGAGCGCATTTAAAATACTGCTCATTTGTATCATGCACATTTCATGACACAGACTTTGTCGGCACAAACTTAAGAGGAAGCAATTTTACCGGCGCTCATTTTGTGAATTGCATATTTGTTAGTGTAACAATTGACAAAGCAAAGTTTAAGGATGCAACTTTTGAGCATTGCTATTTTGTTGGAACCGCCATTTCCCCATCTATACTAAAAAACAATAGTAGTGAAGATAAAATAATTGTCCTCCCTCAGTATCCTCCCCAAGATGATTTCGATTCCGAATTGATACAACAAGTGGAAAAACTTCGAGCTAATGATACTATCCGTCGTTCAAACACATTACATTGTAAAAACGGCAGAATCAACACACTAACGCTTATGATATTAAAAGAGCAGTACTCCGAAGCCGAATTACTAAAGTATCTCCCCTTGCTTCCCAATTACATAACTACTCAGTTTTATACAGTAAGTTACCTCAAAATGATATTGACAAAAATCAAGAATAGTGATACAATGTAAATGCCCTGCACGCCTTATCTGAGGAATCCAAAGTAACGATGCATGGTCTACGGACTGATTGAGGGTTAAAGATGCATAAAGTTATGGAGGTGTTGCCTATGGTATCAGACGTTTTAATGGTAATTTCTTTTGTTATTTTTCTTATAATGAAAGCAATTCCTGTCATTTCTCAGATGCACGGGTGTGTTTCTTTAAGAGCGCACGAATCCAATTGATAAAAAATCAGCCCCGCACCACTGAACGCCAGTGATGCGGGGTTGCTCTATCTATTCACATTTCAATACTGATTGTCACGCCTGACTTGAACCGGAACTCCAAGTAGTCATCATGGACGGTCACTTTTTCCAGCAGTTTCTTCACCAGAGAATCATCAAACTCCGTGATCTCACTCGGCTGAGACTGGATGAATTTCTGAAGCTCCCTGATACGCTTCGTGTGTTCCTTCTGCGTAGCGTCGTCCATGCCTTTCTGCTCCTGCAGTTCACGCAGGCGCAGGATTTCCTCGGTGATGTCATCGTAGTTCTCACGGCGCTCCGTCCGGTTGATCAGCTCCCGCTGCAGTTCAGCCATTTTTGCTGAGAGGGCTTCCGCCGACATAGGATTAGCTGAATTGATCGCGGCTTCAAGGTTCTCCCGGAGCCTGTTCAGGTATACGTCGCTGTCACAGACCATTTCGTTGAGGGCTTCAAGGAAGGCTGCCTTTAAGGTTTCCTCGCTGACGGTTCTGGCACGGCACTTGTCCTTCTCCTTCAATCGTGTGATGCAGCGCCAGACGACCGACTTCTTGCCACGGTTGTTCCAGTGTATTCTGCGGAACTGCTCTCCGCATCCGGCGCAGAAGATTATCTGCGAGAATGCGTGGTTGGCGCTATAGCCCTTCTTTCCGCCGAACGGGAGTTGCGTTCTCGCTCGTCGTGCCATTTCCTCCTGCACCATCAGGAATGTCTCTTTCGATATAATAGCCTCGTGGTCGTCCTCGACATAGTATTGCGGCACGATGCCGGAGTTCTTTACCCGTTTTTTACTGAGGCAGTCCACGGTGTAGGTCTTTTGCAGGAGCGCATCACCCATGTACTTCTCATTTCCGAGAATCAGGCGTATGCTGTTATCATGCCAGTTTGTGCTTCCGCGTGCATTCGGAATACCATCACGCTGCAGTCCCTGAGCGATCTTTTTGCAGCTCGCGCCCTCAAGGTACTCCCGGAAGATACGCTTGACGATTTCCGCCTGTTCCGGATTGATGATCAGATGTCCTTCATCGTCCTTATCATAGCCGAGAAAGCGGCGGGCATTGACCATCACCTTTCCCTGCTGGAAGCGGTACTGCACACCGATCTTGACGTTCTGGCTGAGTGATTCCGATTCCTGCTGTGCCAGCGATGCCATAATGGTCAGGAGGACTTCTCCCTTCGAGTCCATCGTGTTTATAGACTCCTTTGATATGTTATACTGACAGAG
>MSGZ01000019.1 GCA_001940925.1 Ruminococcus sp. Phil11 | reverse complement strand
GACTTGAGCACCTCGTCGATGACCTGCTGCGGGGTCATTTCGGTGAGCGCCTTGGCAAGCGCCTTATAGCCGTCAAAGGCGATGTACTCGTCGATGTTCTCCGGGTCGATCACGCCGCAGTTGCGCAGCGCAAGGCGCATCTGGGGGCGGTAGAAGTCGATGTTGTCCAGCGTGATGTGCTGCTCCTCATCGGCCTTCTCCTTGTACACAAGGTGCTGCACGATGCGGCCCTTGAGCAGGTGCTCAGACACGATCTCGTCCACATCTTCGGGACGGATGCGGCTGTAAAAGGTGCCCTCGGGATATACGATGACCACAGGGCCGGCCTCGCAAAGGCCGAAGCAGCCCGTGCGGACGACCTTGACTTCCTTGTCCAGACCGTTTTTGGCGATCTGCTCCTCAAAGCGCTCGATCAGCTCGCCGGAACCGCTCGAAGAACAGCCGGTACCGCCGCAGACAAGCACATGTGCGCGAAAAAGATCCATGTTCGTTCCTCCTTAGCGTTGTTATTTGCCTTCGGCGGCGCCGATGGTGTACTCCTCCACAGGGCGACCGTTCACGATGTGCTCAGCCACGATGCGGGGAACCATATCGGGATTGACCTTCACATAGGTGACCTTTTCCTTGCCGGGCATGATGACGTCCAGCATGGGCTCCAAGCGGCACATGCCGATGCAGCCCGTTTGAGACACGGTCACGTTTTGCAGATTGCGCTTTTGGATCTCCTCAAGAAACTTGAGCATCACGGGGCGAGCGCCGGCAGCGATGCCGCACGTTGCCATGCCCACGACCACGCGCACGGCGTCGTCGCCTTCCTTGCGCATCGCCACTTTTTCCAGCGTTTTTTGGCGAATGGCTTCCAGTTCAGCAAGAGATTTCATGGTTTAAGACACCTCCAAAATCGGTTTGAATTCTTCATCAATGCTTGATTTGATCCAAGCGGTCACATCCGGTTCGTTGAGGGGTATGCCCCCCAGCGCCTGCCGCACCTCGCGCGTATCAAACAGCGCTTCTTTGCCGGGCGCGGTCGCTTGAAACAAGAAGTCGGGCTTGTCCGGGTTGAGCACAACGAGCGTCAAAAGCGTATCGCAGATATCGCCCATGGGGATACAGTCGATGTTGTTAAGGCAGAACGTTGCATGAATATGCGTTCCGACCCCAACGGTGCTTTCGATACCAAAGTCGCCGCCGGACATCTCCGCGCTATGCTTGAGCATGGGGATGCCCAAGCCGACTTTGCGCGTTGTGCGCGTGGTGGTGAACGGGTCGGTCACGCGGGAGAGAAATTCCTCCGACATGCCGCATCCGTCGTCACGCACGGCAAAGGCGAGCCTTTGCTGCTCGTCCCTCTCAAAGGTGATGGCGACCAGCGTTGCGCCTGCCTTGATGCTGTTCTGGGCGATGTCCAGAACGTGCATGCTCAAATCACGCATGGCGCATCAAGCGGTGCGGTACTTCGCCAGAATGCCGGGGATCTCGTCCGGCGTGAGGCGGCCAAACACCTCGTCGTTGATCATCATGACAGGAGCGAGGCCGCAAGCGCCCAGACAACGGGTGGCCTGCACGGTGAACTGGCCGTCCTCCGAGGTCTGGCCGACCTCGATCTTCAACTCCTCGCACAGCTTATCCAGCACCTTTTGCGAGCCCTTGACGTAGCAGGCGGTACCAAGGCACACACCGCAGACGTACTTGCCCTTGGGCTGTAGGGAGAACTGAGAGTAGAACGTGGCTACGCCGTAGACTTCGCTCAGCGTAACGCCCAGACCATCCGCGATGATCTCCTGCACATCCAGAGGCACGCATCCGAAGATGTTTTGCGCTTCCTGAAGCACAGGCATCAACGCACCCTTCTGTGCTTTGTGAGCACGAATGACTTCCGCCAGCTTTTCATATTTTTCGTTATGATTGGACATGGCAGTTCGAGACCTCCTCCATTTATGTTACGGAACCACATGCAATGTCCGCAGACATACGCATCATATATAGTTTATCATATAACGATGCGAATTGCACCATATTTCATGCAAAATTGTGAAAATTTTATTTATCTCTCCGAAAAGCAAGAAAAAAGAAACGTTCTGCAACATGCAGATCGACACAAAAGAGCGATTTTTAGGTACATCTATACAAAAACAGCGGGAAATGGCGTTATATACCGCTCTTTTGTGCCA
>MSGZ01000018.1 GCA_001940925.1 Ruminococcus sp. Phil11 | reverse complement strand
TCATAACCCGAAGGTCGGTGGTTCAAATCCGCCCTCCGCAACCAATTCAAAAGGCTCGTAGATGCTTGCATTTACGAGCCTTTCAATTTTCCTGCACTCCCCTGCTCAGAGGCATTTTGACATCAATTTGACATCAATTTCAAAAACCGCTGTTTTTAACGCATTTACAGGAGTATTCTGCAATTGATGATTGTGCCGCTGTTGAAAATGTTGATACGCATTTTATATAACGAAAACAGCATTCGATTTGAAAGCAGCCCAGCGGGCTGCTTTTTCTATATATGCGATTCATTATAATAGTAGAACTTGTGAAGTGTACTTTTGTATTTCAGTATACATGAAGCTGAAAACAGAAAATCAATATCGCTTGAAGGAGTCGCCTCTTTTCGTGAATATGATCTGAATATATAAACTTTACTGATTTGGTATTTTCAGCAAGTGGCTTGACTATCTGCTGAATTTTATTCAGGGTTAAAATCGTATCAGACATTGGATTACCTTGACTTGAGTTATTTTCTGAATACATTATGGCAAATTTTATTTGGTAATGCAAGCATATATGAAAACGCCATACAATTCCTGGCTGTATCGTAATATGGAAAAAACAGCATGAATCCTGAAAGTAGCCCGAAGGCTGCTTTCCATATAGCACTTGATTTATATATTAAGAACATATTTCTGTTGACACTCATTGAAATATTGTGTATAATATAAATATCTTAATCTGGAAAGGAGTTATCCTTCATGAACGAACACGAACCCAAAAACCTACTGAATCTCTATATGTTGGAAATTATGCGAAAGCATTCCGATCGAAATCATTTCCTGACACAAAAGGAAATTGCGGATCTTCTGAAGTCGGAATATGGTGTGGCAGCAGACCGCAAGACCGTCCGACGAAATCTTTCAAAGCTGATGGAAGCAGGTTTTCCGATTCGCTATCAAGGCGGCACAATGGATGCAGGTGAGATCAAACGCAAAGGGAAAGACGGCAGAGAGCAAACAATCCTGACAAACTGGTTTTATAATCACAGCCTGGAATACGGTGAACTCTCTCTGCTGATTGACAGCGTGCTGTTTGCAGACGGCCTTTCCAAACGGCACCGAACAGATTTGATTCGTAAGATCGAGAGTCTTTCCAGCAAGCATTTCCATTCTGTGTTGAAAAAGATCGACATGGATATATACGGGAAGTCTATAAATGCGCAGATGCTGCTGACACTGGAAAACATTCAGATGGCGATCGCTGATGGCAAGCAGCTGCAGTTTCAATACTGTTATCTGGACACAAATTTCAAACCGCAACCGCGCAAAGAAGACGGCAATGCACGCATATACACAGTCAGTCCGTACCAGATCATTGCCAAAAACGGGCATCAGTATCTGATCTGCAATATTGATAAGTATGATGACCTGACACATTTCCGTATCGACCGCATCAAGGAAAGCCAGCCCACGGAAATCCCGTCAAGACCGCTCCGGAATCTTCGCGGGTTTGAGAACGGTCTGCGGCTTTCAGAATATTTGAAAGAGCATCCGAAACTCTGGAGCGGTGAGACAAGGAACATCACATTCCGCTGTCATAAGAATATGATGAATGATGTTGCAGACAGCTTCGGAACAGAGCTAGATATTACACAGCAGCCGGATGATTTGATCCTTGTGCATGTCCATGCCGGCGTGGACGATGTACGGCTGTGGGCAATACAGTTTGCAGATGCAATAGAGGTACTGTCGCCGCAAAGTCTGCGCGAACAGATCGCGGAAACACTCAGAAATGCGCTGAAAAAATACGATAAGTGAGATGGGGCAAAAAGCACCCATGCAATATGATATAATGTGATTACAAGGAATCGACAGACTGCCGGAAATGATTCGTACTTTTTATCCAGGGTAATGTGCTATAATACATGCAAAGGAGGAAACCATAGCCTATTTGCTATGATAGAACCGTAAACAGAAAGCCGTTTTTTATGATCAGGAGGTAGTGTATGGACCGTATTGCAAGAACACAGTGGGTTGAAGCATCGCAGGCATTTTTCGATGCGTATATCCAATTTCGTATTGAGGGCAAGGAAACTCACTGCTTCGAGCTCAACGAATGGGGAATCGAAATTTCTTTTACCGACCATGGCGATTATCTTGCGGTAAAGCTTTCTTGTCCTAATATGAGAAAAGTTTTGTCAGGCTATTTCGATCATTCGCCGAAGCACACTGAGGAAACGATTGGAAAAATCCAGTGGCTGGCATGGGAGGCAGAGGATGGGAATATCTACGATTTAACAAATGCTGCGGACGAGTATCAGCTGCTCAGGGAAACTCTTGTACGTCGTTATCGTTTGTGCTTCGCTGCCACCTGGGAGGACGATTTCTGGAAAGACATCGGCGAGGAAGAATTTGACATATTACTACACGACAGGCAGATTCATGTCCATTTTGCTCCTGACGATTCGTGGGAGACGAATGGTAGTATCGCCGTTTCGCTGTTTTGTTACGAAACCGGCAGAACCTACTTTACCGTTGTGGACCAGAAAGAAGAGAATCCCAAAGAAATCATTCGGCTTATTCAGGATATAGCATCCGAACCGGATATTTTAGAGTTCAGTGCAATCAATTCCGAATGGGAACACGAGTTGATCAGAAATTCTTTAGTCAGGCGCCGTACAGTGGACGGTAAGATCATTAAGCGTTATCCTTTCTGTTGGGTTGACAGCTGGGACAGAGCCGATATCGCAGAACAGCTTATCGTTCTTCACAACAGACAGATCAGAATACAGTTCGAAGCGCAGGGAGATACTTTGCAAATCACACTCTATTGCAAAGGAACAGGGAAATCCTGCACTTTGCAACTTCCGAAACAATGCCGGAATGCCGAAGAAATCGGCGAAGAATTTGTGTGGAAGATTCAGGAACTTGCATGGGAGGAGGCGTAACAGGCATGGGGCATTTTTGCCCTATGCCGTATGCTATAATTGGCATACAGCGGAAAGAGCCATTTCAGAAGAGTTGTCCGTGCTATAAGGAGGTAACGGTATGATTATCATTCCTGAGGAAAACTGGATCGAAATCAGCAGAGTATTCCTTGACGCATTTGAGCAGTTCTGGAACGAAGGAAGAGAAACCCAGATGATCGAACTCAATAATCGACAAATCGAAATCTCATTCTTTAAGCAGGAACTGTGTTATCCGCATCGTTTTAATGTGATACTCTTCCGCCTGATGTTGACAAGATCCTCGAAGCAAGCTTTGATCAGGAATCTCACGATACGACAGAAATCATTCAGACGATGTGTCAGCTTGCCTGGCTTACGAAGCAGCCGTACAGCTTCCGGATCACGACAAATGACTGCGAAGAAGAATATGAGCAGATCCGAGAAATTCTGTTCAATGTTTATTATGACTGTTTTGAGGAGTTCAGCATAGCAGACCCAAGCGAACCGTATGTGCTCAAACACATGATCGAGATTCACGACAGGAAGATATTTCTTGACTTTACGCGCAGCGTAATGTTCGACATCAACGGCAGTATTAATGTTTCTATTTATTGTGATGCTATCAGCATAATATGTTCCTGTGTTGTTTTCCGGATGATTCAGTTCCGGATGAGATTATCCGGAAGATCCAAAATATTGCCTGGCTGATAAAGCAGCCGTACAGTTTCCAGATCACGACTAATAACTGCGAAGAGGAATATGAGCAGATTCGAGAAATTCTGCTCAATGTGTATAATGGCTGTTATGAGGAATTTAGTATAGCAGATAAAAACGAATTATGTGTGAAAACACACATAATCGTGCTTCGCAGCAAGAAGATCTTTCTTCACTTTTTGCGCGGCGAAATGTTCGACATCAACGGCAGTATTAAGGTTTCTATTCATTGTTTTGCTACAAACAAAGAGTGTTCCGGTGTGGTCTGTCAGGATGATCCGGCTACGGAAGAGATCATTCAGATGATCCGGAATCTTGTGACGGAAAATTCAAAAAATACCAAACGCCTAAGAATTATAAATGATGACGATATGATTCAGTTCGATGATTTCAGTAAGCAGGTAATCTGGTTTGCCAATGGCAGCATCGTGCACAGAAAGAATCCGAAAGTGTTTGACACTGGTATAGGTGCCGCAACACTTTTGTATGTCCAGTGCGGTGATGCTGGGTTTCAGGAAGACATATCCCGGATGTTCAATTGCGCTGATGTCTACACCTGGGGTAGTGACTTTGTCCTGTTCTACTTCGAAGGAGAACTCAGGGCAATCGGTACTTATTCACCTGACCGCGGAGCTGCCTGGGTGGAGGATGAGGTTGTGGAAATGGTAAAAGCTTTCTGGGCACAGCTCGAGGAAGTCAGAAAGGAGATTGGGTATGACAACAGGCACATGCCTGAATCAGAAGTCCGGTGCGTTGAGACGAACGAAGCAGGCTAACAGCGGATGTTCGGCGTCCTTAAATGGGGTGCGCTGAACTATATAGCTGGCTAAAAACGATTATTGCCGGCAGCAGATCGGTTTTAAGCCGGCAATTTGAAGATTGTATTCTGCATCTTGCACATTTCGGATACCGCTGTTTTGTGCAGATTACAGAAATATGATCACATTTCACATTTTATTGTCCAAATAAACAATATTTATGGTATAATACAGATATTAAAGCGCGCTGTGATCGGATTTCTGCCGTTGAGAAGGAGGTGTGTTTATGTATCAATTCCCCTGTAATTCAAGTTACTGCGCAACCTGTTCCTATTGGTCGGGCAAGCGAAAACTCTGCGATCAGTGGGGCAGCAGATTAGAGGTCAGCAGTCCGATGACAACAGGCACATGCCTGAATCAGAAGTCCGGCGCATGGAGACAGACGAGACAGGCAAACGGCGGTTGTTCGGCGTTTCGCAAATGGGGTGCGCTGAAATAAGGCTTTCTGTACAGCGAGATAGTAATTGGTTGGTCCTACGAAAGCAAGGAATATACAGCGAAAAAGTTTAGGAGGAAAATATCATGGGTAAGTTTACAGCGGAAGAAATCAAAGAAATCATTAAAGAATGGGCTGAAGAAAAAGAAAAACAAAAAGTAATCATATATGATGAGAAGCTTTGTTTCAAAGAAGTTATTCCATTTAGAACAAAGAGAATGACAAGTCTTATTCCTGATGATTCTACAATAATCGAGGAACGCTGCCGAAAATTCACTTTAGAATACTGGAGACACCAATACTTCTATGCATTTGAAATCAAGTCCCTGAAAAACCAAATCAAATTACAACTTGTTTTCAACTATAACAGTATCTCGGATAAAACAAAGAGTATATGCGAAGAGATACTGAAAAAAGCTAAGAACCATCCTCAAACGAATATTACCGGAACATCCTATAGAATTGTTTGTAAATACGATGTAGATATAAAACAATGCGGAACAAAGGACGAAATTATGCGCAAGATGGACGAACTATTTGAACTGATGAAAGAGTTCGAAGATGTAATATATTCCGAACTTAAATAACAGGCATGATTAAGCATTTTGCAAAGCTTACTCCCTTAGCTATACGTTTATAAACTGACCCCATGAATTCTTCTTGGAGGTGAAATCATGAATAGAGTAGAAGTCTATTTGAGAGCAAAAGAAAAACTTGAGATACTTGCAGAATCGAAACAAATTGATATTAACAAGTATTATTCCCCAGCTTCGCCGGGAATACTGAGGAACCACCTTGCAGAAAAGCAAGTTTATCTTGCAAAATCATGTACAAAAATGGATCTTCCATTCCTGTTCTATCTTTTCTGTGCACTTCTTGCAGACAGACAGTATATGGGGAATATTATCAAGTTCTATTCCAAGTCATCAGATACACAGCAGATTTTGTGTGATGTTCTTTCGGGATATAATCCCAAGAAAACGCTTGAGACCTTCTCTGATGCAATATCATTGAAACGTGCTATCATAAGTCGATATCCGAATAAGATAAAAAATGATGACAAATGGGAGAGCTATCTAACCGGAATTTATCAGTGTGCACGTTTTCTGGTCGAAGGAAGGATTGGGGGAACAGATCTGAACTTTGAATATTTGCTAACAGAGCCGAAAACGGCAGATGAACTAAAACTATATCTTCACAAGCTTCGAGTTCTGATTGTAAACTTGTGCGAAGTTGGCGCTGCTGTATGTTATAACTGGCTAAAAGAATGCGGAGCAATTTGGCTTGCAAAACCTGATTTACATATCAAACGTGTGGTCGCAGCAGAACTATTGAAATACGATAACAAAGAGTTTGATTCTGAGCAGCATGATGCTGACAATATCATTGCAGAATACCGTCGAAATAATATGGACAGAATGGAGTTTCCTAGCGGCAGCGGAATTAGAAAAAGCTGTAAGCTGTATCCTGATGAATATGTTGCATTATATATGTGGGAATGGGCAAAAGAAATCAGGGACAACAGCGCAGATAGCCAATGCTCAGCATTCAAATTAGATCGCATTTTGTATCTCTATTGTACAAATGGGCACTTCTATTTGGATGATGGCGGAGATGATGATATATCAGAAGATGGTCTATTGGGCATGATTGGTGAGTGACAAATAGTTGTTTTTAAAGGAAATCAGCATGCGAAACATAGATAATTCTGTAATTGTCTAATCTACGGAGATGTCAGTGATATTGATTATTCACATATAACCGAATATTACTAATGCCCAAGTATTCTACCATGCCCCCGCGCTAAGCGAGGGCATTCCTTTGCAATCATGCGACGTTTTTGTCCCATGCCGTATGCTATAATAAATACACAGAAGCAAAGCTTCTGCGAAAGTAAGGAATATTGAGGAGGAGTGATTAGTTATGGCGAAACGTCCGGTGTTTTTTAAGGAAAAAGGTGTTGTTAAGCGTACAGACATTGAGTTTGAGTGGTTCGCGGGATTCGCTGTCAGTCAGAAACAAAAGAGCATCAAAGCCTTACACGATGCGATCCGTCAGAAGTTCTCGGATGCGAACCCGCTAGAAATCAGCACAAAAGGGGCTGTTGCGCTTGGGAACAAACTCAGTGCTTTCAACCTCATGCTTCACGGATATTACCTCGAAAATGTGTTCCAGTCCTCAAAAGTATTTGCTGATTCGGACGATCCGCATCTCGAATGGCTTAAACTGCATCCCAAAGAGGCAAAGCGGGAAGCGGGAAAGCTGCACGACGAGGGCCACCGCCTTCTGGCTTTTCGGTACGACGGTACGGAGTATCCGTTAGAGCCAAAGACTGCGTTCTACGACCATATCTATTACATGGCGGTCAGAGATACGCTTTCAAAAGAGGATCTTGACGAGCTGACGCAGTTCAACTATTTCACGGATATTGAGTTTTCGCCGCAGAGAAGCATCAACACACAGGCACGTTCGGTCGTGCTGATAAAACTGATTTGGGATAAATACGGCGAACTGCCTGCGTTCCCGGCAGAGGAATTTATCAGCTTTCATAAACAGGTAATCAATTCGGCTTCGTACATATAATTACGGATCAATATAAAGGAGGGCGCATGATGCCGGATACAAACAGAGGGAAACAGTATTCGTTTGACTGCTTTGCGGTCACAAAAGCCAACCGCAAAGCCTTTGACGCGGCAAAGATATTTGCTGAGAACGCAGATTCGGGGCCTTTGGCATTATTCGGCGGAACTGCAACAGGAAAGACGCATCTGCTCTATGCAGTCAAAAGCACGATCAAACAGAATGATCCGACGCTGACGGTGCTTCTCACGACTGCAACAGAAATGCAGGCTTCGCTGGCGGACATTCTCCGCAGCGGCGATACAGCAGAGCAGTTTCGTGAGAGGTATATGCAGGCAGATGTGCTGCTGGTAGATGATATACAGGAGCTTGCCGGCAAAGAGGCGATTCAGAATGAGCTGATCCTGATCTTCAATTCATTCTATGAATCCGGCAAGCGTTTCATGATGACTTCTTCTCAGAAGGAAGCGCATCGCAGCATGAATGACCGTCTGGTTATCCGTGGGTTCTGGGGAGATTTTGCGGTCATCACACGGGCTTATATCCATGCGGAATTTGAGCAGGATCAGGAACGAAACGAGAAACGCGCTGCTTTGCTGAAAGAATCACAACAAACATACTGGGATTTGTTGCATGATAAGGAATTCAGCATTGAATCGTTCAAATCATATTTCAAAAATGTCTGGTCGTATTTCAGCCAATATATCGGACTTTTCGATATTGACCGTGAAGATGCCAAAATTATCTGCTATCTTAACCGCATTGATACGGTATTTCATTGTAAATCGCTTTCTTCTCTCGAAGTTTGGGAACAAAACGCCTGCATTCTGTTCCTGAAAGGGCTGATATATACGCTCACTTCGTATGATATCATAATGTATGAAAAAGGGTTCTACGGCGATGGCGTACTGTTTATTCCGTTGCCGCATCATGCAGGAACATCAGATTGCCTTGAGATTACGATAGACGAATTTGATGAGTGGTTCAATAGGTACTGCGAAGGATATAAACGTACACGCACCGGAAAGAGAATATCAAAGATACATTGGCGTTTAGATTCGTAAACGACAGAAACTCCATATCACATCAATTTGAAATGCTCTGTGAGATCTTTTCCTCCAGCCCTGATCTGAAATACCGGCGTGCAGATCTCCGAAAGCTGACAGTGAAAATAGACATTCGCAGAGAACAGTGCTTCATTGCCAGGAATGTGAACAAACCGCTCGGAAACAATCTGCTGCACAGGTGTTCCGGGAATTGAAGATCCGAACTCAACTTCATGCTTCTGATGCACAATCCGAATCTGCGCCCACTCCTCAGGTGAGCCCTCATAGTAAATGTTTTCCAGCTGTGTGCATCCCGCAAAAGTCCCTTCTTTGATCGCAGTAACGCTCTTCGGGATCGTAATATTCCGAAGATTTGTGCAGCCGTCAAAGCAATGAGAACCGATCGTTTCGATCGAAGAAGGCAGAACGACATCCGTGATATTCTGTCTGCCGCGGAATGCATTTGCTCCGACTGCGATCACAGGCACAATGATGCCCTCATTTCCGAATTGGTTGACGGTTCGTTCCGGCACTTTAATGACCGTCATTGTTTCATCCCCGATCGAAACAAGCCCGAGCGGGAGATGCCCCGGATGCAGCCAGAGGACTGCAAGAGCATATTTCAGTTTGTCGGAAACGGGAACGTCCTCAATGGTTTTCAAATAATCCTGAAATCTCATCATGATCCCTCCATTTAACATCGGCTGCGTATGCAGCCGATGTTCCGTTCAAAAGCCGATCACTCTGCGCTCCGGTGTTTCGGCACACATGACCGGCATCTCAAAATCCTCTGCACAAAGCGTGGTGAGCTGTGCATCCGTGAGAGCAGCAACGCCGTGTTCCGTCAGCCGCCGCGCCAGACGCATCTGTGCCTGTTCCAGCAGATTCCTTGCAAATCTTCCGTTGCCGAAATCCGGCTGCTTTACCGCGTTCCGGAAAATCGCAAGTGCTGCTGTTTCCGCTGCGGCGTCCAGCTTCATCGAATGATTCTTTGCCATGAGCCGCAAAATCTCCAGCAACTCGTCCGGCGTATAATCCGGAAAATCCACATGGAACGCGATGCGGCTGCGCAGACCTGGATTCTTGTTCAGGAACTGCTCCATTTTATCCGGATACCCTGCGAAGATCACGATCGTGTCCTTACGGTGGTTCTCCATTTCCTGCACGATCGTATTGATCGCCTCATCACCGTACAGACCGTCGCGGTCATCGACCAGCGAATACGCTTCGTCAATGAACAGAATAGACCCCTTCGCCCGCCTGAATGCCGCCTTGACGGTCGGTGCTGTCCAGCCGACAAATCTGCCGACCAAATCTGCCCGCCCGACTTCTACGATCTTGCCGCTTTCCAACAGACCGTTATCCTTGAAAATTTTTGCAGTCAGACGCGCAACGGTCGTTTTCGCCGTCCCCGGATTGCCGGTAAAGACCATGCTGCGCGCAGGCGTATCCAGATGGATCTGTCGCTCCTGATAAATCTTTTGCAGCTGATAATAGCTGACAGCCTCTCCGATAATCTGCTTGACTTTTGTCAGCCCGATCATCTCCGCAAGCGTATCCGCGGCTTTTCCTTCAATCTTCGTTTCCTTGACCGCCGTATTTTCACAGCTGAGATATGCGGGGAAATGCGTCTTTTTCAGATGTACTGTATAATAGTCATTGAAGAGTGTTTCAATCTCTGCAATGTAAAATTCGTTCTGTTCCGGATCCATTTTTTCAATGAACGGTGCAGCATCCGCGATCCCTTTTTTCTCACAGATCATCCGCATATATACGGCGGACTGCTCAAAATCACCGGCAGCTTCCGCAAAAGTCAGAACGGTCAGTTCATTGTTCAGATAGGCAGAAATCGCACGATGCGCCTCGGTATTGTGCTGCGGGATATGAAAAACTGTCAGCACCTCATGGCGGTGCCGCACGGCAAATCCGCATACCTTCTCAATGAGATCATCCGCTGCATCTGCATATTCGCCGCTGCTCCCCTGTGCTTTCACCGATACGACAAGCGTACCGCCCGTAAAATTCTGATAAAGACATGAAAGCGTGTACTTGAGCGGCTTGTGTGCAAAGGTATCTTCATCAACGAAGATCACTCTTGCAGATTGCAGACGGTTCGCGTGATACAGCGTATCCACAAGCAGATCGATCATTTCCACTGCTTTATCCTTGTTATTTTCTTCCACGATATAATGAACAGGATGACCGAGGAATATCTGCGTTCCGGAAACGGCACGGATGCGCTCTGCCTCTGCCGCAAGCTCCGGGAAATGATGCGCAGACGCATAATCTGAAAGCGTAACCGAAGGATCGGTATGTACGATATGCTCGTCCGCATCCAGATGCCGGAAATCAGGGAGCTGAAACTGCTCATCAAGATCAACAGGAAGATCCACATTCCCCATCCGCAGTTCCCGCCGGATCTGCTCCCCGCAGATCTCATTCGTTTCCATGATCCCGCCTTCAAACCCGATATATTCCCAGAAGGCAGCGATCTCCTCCTGCATCGTGCGGTCATCGCCGTTTCCGGCAAAGACAAACGTGCAGTCCTTATGGTATACCGATGTGACGCAGCCCACAAAACCATTTTTGCCCTCATTGACATACGACACGCTCTTTGCCGCAAGCTGCTCTTTCGCAGCATCTCCCGTTTCTGTCTGGCGCTCGATCATCTGCGCCAGTTCGACCTTACACTTGAAATACCGCATATCGTTCACCTCTTTCTGTTTCCAGTATAGCACAAGCAATGTTCAGAAATCTGAGCATCCGGCCGTGTATAATGAAAATAGAAAAATTTACAAAATGCGCAAGACTTTCCAGAACGCAAATGTTATAATGAGGATAACATCATCAAAGAAAGGATGCGGATATCATGCAGGAACGAATACTGATCGCACCGAACGGAACAGAATTTCTCCGGATGCTGGCACGGAACGGCATTTCAACCTTGGGACTGCGTATCATGCAGCCGCTAGAACTTGCACAGTTCGCGCTGATGCGTTCTGGTCTGCCGATCGCAGAAAAGCAGATCACACCTGATACAGAAGCCGTGTTGATCTGGCGGTTTCTGAAGGAGATCCCATATTTTCAAAACGCATCCTGTCATGATGCGCAGGATCTTGCGGATGCGCTCCGGATGCTCCGTTTACAGATTACAGAACATGAGCGCGAAAGCATTGCCGCTGGATTGCAGGACAGTCCGTTCGCGGAAAAGAACGCTGCACTATTAGATATATATGACCGGTATGCTGCGGCGTTGCAGCAGGAAAAGCTGATTGATGCCATCGGCGTCCTGCGCCGAGCTGTATCAGAGGCAAAACAGTTGCCGTGTGAATGTATGATCCTGCGGGAATATCCGCTTGCTCTGCTGGAACAGGCATTGGCTGACCGTGTTTCAAACGGAACATGCAAAACGATCTCACTTTGCGAGCTGCTCCAAAAGCCTGAAAAAGCATTTACCATGCCGCAGATCACCGAAAGCTACGGCGCGGCAAATGAAGTCGAAGCCGTGATCGGCTCGATCTATCGAAACAAGCTGCCGCTTGATCAATGTACGATTGCAGTGACGGATACGGCTGCCTATGCTCCCCTGCTGTTTGAATACGCGGCACGGTTTGCAATTCCGGTCACATTCGGCTGCGGACTGCCCGTCACGATGACGCAGCCCGCCTGTGTGCTCCGCGATTACCGGAACTGGCTGACAAGCGGACACTGCGGGATCGACGCGCTGACAGCACTGATCTGCGGCTCCGGATTTGATACGGCTCAATTCTTAGCAGATTTCGGAATTTCCGGCAGAACCCAGCTTGACCGTTTCTTGCAAACAGCCGGAAATATGCGTCTCAGCAATGATGCAGAGGAAAACCGGAAACGGATCGCTGCATATCAGGCATCTGCTGAACAGGATGAAGCACTGGTATCGCAGCTGAATGCAGTATTCGTTGAAATGGGAATGGACTGCACCGAGTTGATCCGCAGATATGCAAAGATCCGGAAAAACGCACTCGGCAAACTGGATACCGCTGCCCGGAACAAGATCTGTGACAGAATGGAGCGCTTTGCTGCAATGACGGATGAACCCGCTTACACGCTGATCTCCGACCTGCTGCAAGTGCGCATCTGTCCGAAAAACAGCCGTGAGGGTATGCTGCATATCACAACGGTCTCCGGCACGCTGACTTGCCTGCGGCAGAATCTGTTTGTCATGGGACTTTCCGCGGAACAATTCCCCGGCGAACCAAGGGAAAACTATGTGCTGCTTGATAATGAGTTATCCGCCTTCGGTGCGCAGGCACCGACCTCGTTGAACCGCATCCGACAGACGCAGGAGATGCTGCATCATCTGCTGAAAACGGCTGCCACACTGAATGTCCGGACGGAGCTGAGCTACTGCGGCTATGACACCGCAGAACTGAAAGCGAATAATGCTTCTTCTGTGCTGTATGCACTGTATCTGGAAGCAGGCGGAACGGATGAAAAAGCATTTAATGCTTCGATTCGGCATACCGGCTACTTCTCACAGGAGCTTCCAGGACTCACGGAGATCGGGCGTGCTTATCTGCAAGGCGAAAAAGTCGCCGCCCCTGCCGCAGAACAGCCGGAACCGGAAACACTCCCTGATGTGACCGGAAATCTCCGTTTTGTGTCACCGAGCAGTGTCGAGACTTTTCTGACCTGTCCGAAAATGTTCTGCTATGAAAAGATCATGGGGATGAAAGAACCGGAGCAGGACGATGTTTTTCAGGTCATCAGTCCGATCGCATTCGGAAATCTGGCACATGAAGCAATGGCATATCTATACCGCAGACAGACGGACAAGGACGAATTTCTGAAAAACGCTGAACAGATCTTTGAACGGTTTCTGGCGGAACGTCCGCCGATGAACCAGAACGATGCGGAACAGTACCGGCATGATTTTATGCAGGCTATCGAAAACGGATTTGACGGCATGGAAGGTCTGCATATCGAAGAAGCTGAACAGACACTGACCGTGGAATACGAATGCAGCCTTACAGTATCAGGCAGACTGGATGCACTGGCAAAGATGCCGGACGGCACATACCGCGTCATTGACTATAAAACCGGTAAAAAAATAAACCATACAGAAAACGATTTATACTCATGCATTCAAGTCATACTGTATGCAGATATGCTGTCCCGCAGCGGAAAACAGGTGCAGAGCGGAGAATACCGTTACTTGCGAAGCGGCAAAACGATCCCATGTAATTACACACCGGATCGTGCAGAGCGTATTCAGAATCTTATGAACAGCATTGCGGATGCGATGCGCACGAATCAATATCCGGCAAACGCTTCGAAGGACAACTGCAAATACTGTCCGTACATACAGTTCTGCGAGGAAGGGAGCGCAATCTGATGCTGACGATCATGGAAAAGGATGAACTTGCACGCAAGCGCATCACAACGGAAATTGACCGCAATTTCTTCGTCGAGGCCGCTGCCGGTTCTGGAAAGACGAGCTCACTGGTAGACCGTATGACGGCAATGGTCGGCGCAGGAATCGACGTCAGCAAGATCTGCGCGATCACCTTTACGAAAGCTGCTGCAAAGGAATTTTACAGCAGATTCCAGAAGCAGCTGATGGAACGCAGCCGCGAAGAACAGGACGTAGTACAGCGTGCACGGTATGCCGAGGCACTGCGCAACATTGACCTTTGCTTCATGGGTACGATTGACTCGTTTTCCAATATGCTGCTGCATGAGCATCCAGTCGAAGCGGGAATTCCTTCTGAAACGACTGTCTGTGCGGATAATGAAGAAGCCTCCGCATATCTTGCGGAATATGCGCGAATCAAGCGCGGAGAATACAGTCCGGAATTGCAGCGGAAATATGAGCTGTTCCGCTGCGTTCAGATGAAACCGGATGCAGTATTTGAAAAATGCATCGGCACATTCGCCGGACTGCGTGAGGCTGATTTTGTGTACAATCCGCCGGAGGATACGGACGTCAACACCCGCTATACGAACTGGAAATACCGGCTTGTCCGGACATTGCAGTATTTGCAGGAGCATCCGGAATTCGTTTCAAAATTTAGTGATAGTTCCAAAGCTTACGACCAGTTGTCAAGAGCGATTCCTGAGCTCCGACAGTCATGGAATGACAGAATCGGCAATGTAATAAACACAATGAAGAACATCAGTTTGTTACGACTAGGATTCGACAAACAGAAAACCGTTGTATCTCCGCAGGAAATCAATGCTGAATATCCGGATATATTTGATCAGCATGAGAATAAAGCAGGAAAGCTTGACTATTATTATCTGAATCTCACTGAAACGGATGTCTACAGAAACCTGAAAAAACTGCAATATGCCGCAACGATCGACTTCTTTGTTTCTGCTTCACGGGAAATCGCAGCGGAAATGCAAAGCAGCGGAATCCTGACTTTCCATAACGCCCTGCTGACACTGCGCGATATGCTCCGCAGAGATGCAGAAAACGGCGGCAGACTGATCCGGCATATTGCGGAACGGCACAGCTATTATCTCGTGGACGAGTTTCAGGATACCAATCCGCTGCAGTCTGAGGTCATATTCTATCTTGCGGCACAGGATCCGCAGCCAGACTGGAAAGCCTGTATCCCCCGACCCGGCGCGCTGTTCATCGTTGGAGACCCGAAACAGTCGATCTATCGGTTCACCGGCGCGGATATCGGCGCCTTCCTGCGTGTGCGCAGCCTATTTGAGAAGCAGGCAGGTGAAGTGATGACGCTCAGCAAAAATTTCCGTTCGACAGCAAAGCTGCGCAGATTTTTTAACACTGTATTTCCGGACATGCTCCATGAAATACTGGATGTACAGAGTGCCTATCATCAGATTCCAATCAGTAATGATAAAGAGTATATCGGATTCTCTGGAGTCTATACATATCGTTCAACGGTCAGTTCACGAGGCGCAATGCTGGATGATCCGCAGCAGGTCTGCGAGGTTGTGAAACGGCTGATCGGGAATCCCGCGGTCCGGCTGAAAAACGGAAAACTGCCGAAATACAGCGATATCATGATCATCGCAAATCAAAAAGAGCAAACAGCAAACATAGCCAGAGCGCTGACAGCAAACGGCATTCCGGTACGCGTTGAGGGAAAGATCGTCTTTTCGGAATGTGCAGGACTGTCCGAAGCAGTCAGGCTGTATGCCGCAGCTGCCGATCCGCAGGACGCAACGGCTGTTTTCAACGCGCTTACTGCTAAAACATTCCGGATATCCGAAGATGAGATCACTCGTTTTTGCGGAATCGGAGGCAGAGTGAACGCTTTTGCAGAGCAGGATGACGCGCTTGCGGCATTCCCGTCGATCCAACATGCACTGACGAAGATCAGAGAATATGCAAATACGGGTGCGGTTCAGAGCTGCTCCGGTTTGTTTGAGATGATTGCAGACCGTGAACAGGTTTTTGCCGAAACCGGCAGCGATGCGTTGGAAGCATACTGCTATGCAGTTGAATTGCTGCGGCAGGCTGAAAATGCTGGTGAGATCATGGATCATAAATCTGCCGCAGAGTTTCTGACCAAGCTGCTGACAAATCCTGATAAGGAGCGCTGCGTCAGCCTGTCACCGGACGACAATCGTGTGCATATCGCCAATCTGCATAAGGTAAAGGGCTTGCAGGCACCGATCGTGATTTTGGCCGATCCGACTGCAACTAAACACGAGCCGATTCTTCGTGTTGTACGCAGTCATGACAGAACAGAATGCCGCATTTTCAAACTAAAGAACGGGAATTCCACTATTGCGGAAACAGACGCATTTTCATCTGATTCTGAATCCGAAGAAAAATGCCTGGCCGCAGAAAAGGAGCGTCTGCTCTACGTTGCTGCCACTCGCGCAGAGAGCATTCTGATCATCGGCGACAGTGTAACAGAAACCGGAGAGCCTTTTGACAAAAATCCGTGGAAAGTTTTTTTAGAATCTGCTGAGGGGCCTGTGACACAATTCATTCCAGAGAATCCGACTGCAATCACTGTTTCGGAGCCGCGAGCAGATGGAACAGAACTGTATGAGAAAGCAGCGACGCAGTCTGTGCTTGCAGATACATCTGTCAATGCGCCGACCTACCAGATCAGTATACCGAGCCAGATGAAGCTGAAACCTGTTACCGCCGAGGAACCGGAAGATCAGCCGGAGCGGGAACCGCTTGACCGGAACGCTGCACTGACCGGCACACTTGTACACAGACTCATGGAATGCATTGTGTCCGGCGGGATCCCCGCCGACACAAATCTGCTGATTTCTTCGATTTTGCATGAATACGAAGCTAAGGAACAGGTTTACTGCCCGTTGCTGAAAAAGGTAATCGACACCATGACGCATGGCGGCTATCCGCAGGAGAACGGTGTTCCTACGGATCTGCTCACGGTGCTGCGGGATGCCGATGAAGTATACTGCGAAGTGCCGTTCTGTCAGCAGCGCGGCAGCGAGATCGTGAACGGTATCATCGACCTGCTCTACTGCTCCGGCGGTGAGTGGCATATTGTTGACTACAAGACCAATGTCGAGCGTTCTAAGCTTGATGAGAAATATGCGGGGCAGCTTGCGGCTTATGCGGAGGCTGTCAGGGAGATCATCGGCGTTGAAGCGGATGCGGGGATCTATCATATCGACGTTTAATTGAGAAAGGTGGTTTAATTATGAATAAGCACAAGTTTGAAATTATATCAGCACTGGACAAAATTCGGTGGGGTAAAAATTGTGAGCATTTAATTGATATCAACTATGCGCATGATATGAAATCTGCCGAAAAGATTCTGACACATTGGCTGTGCTACATTACAGACAGGCAGATGCCATATCAGATTATTTGGAATGTAGGTGGATTTGTATTCTCTGATTTGATCAAACAATATGAATCTGGAGTATCTGTTGATAGCTTACTTAATCCTTCTTCTGAAAGTTCTTTTTTTAAAGGGAATATAACGGACGGATATTCTTTCATATCTAGGGAGCGCGGAGATATTAACGATGCCATATTAAGACGTTATAAAAACTACCTTAATGATGATAAACAAGTTGTATTCAAGCCTAGATTTTACCCCATTGATTTCTTTAGTATTTACTTTACCTTGTCAATTTTATTAGATTATGATCGTTCAATTATTGAGTATTTTAGTCGCATAATTGAATCTGTTTATTCTAGAGGCAAAAAAGTTAATGCTAAGGATTATATTGAGTCTTTGGCAAAAGGACTTGATTACTTGTCTTTTGATCAATTGTCTACATATACACAAAGCGAGCAGAAGCATTTAATTAAAGCAAGTGCTGAAGCTAAGGATGAAGTCGGTATTTGTGAATTGTTAAATCATATTAAGCTTAATGAAGGCGAATTATACAATACAGATCAGTGTGTTAAATATGTCACTTTGAAAGACAGATGTGATCATATTAAAGCGTGGATTGAAGACGGATGTACAGTAAAACTGAGCTCTAATGAGCGATACGGTTCTTTCAAAAGGATATGGTGTTCATTACGAGACTACATTAAATCTCCTATTTTCTCAAAACCCTTCAAATTAGCATTAAAGGACCACCTTGAAGAGGAAGTTTGGAAAAGTTTCAATGAAGAAGTCTTGGAGGACAACGGCAATAGAGGGTGCCGTTATATTGAGTTACCTGGTGACGTATGGAACGAGAACACTATATTTCGGCAATGCTTTTCTGAGCAAACAAAAGGGAAATTCGGAAAACAACTGAGGAAGGATTGCGGCTGGAATGAAGACAGCACATGGTATCCGGAACAATTCGACATTACATTTAGTATTGCTCCGAGAATGTGTGAACAGAATAATTGCAGTGTCTGTCTCCTAAGTGATATTCCTGACGATAATGACGAAAAGAAAAAACGAGAAAATAGACTTTTAGAGCTCTGCTCAGAAAAGGAAGAAACAATATGTCCCATTGTTCTCTTGCATTGCGGATTTCGGTATAAATGCCAAGGTTCGGGTAATTGTACGCTACGAAAGTTAATAGAACTCAAATAATAAAGTGAGATAGCGGGGCGTATTGCCCCACTATTTTTTGTCTAATTCAATGCCCAATTTTTTGAACGTCCAATATGATATAATATAATCAGAACATGCCCGATGCCATATGCTCAGAAAACTGAACATCCGGTATGCTATCATAGAATCAAGGGGGGACAGAATATGATAGTATTTCTCTGCGGCTCAAAAACGATTTGTACCCTTCCGGATAAGCTGACTGCCCTACTTGATTCATATTGTGCGCAGAACTGTGAGTTTATAATCGGCGACTGCTATGGGGCAGACATTCTAATGCAGAGATATCTGCATGGAAAAGGCTATCCGCATGTAACGGTCTATGTTAGCGGTGAGCATGTAAGGCAATCTGTTTCCGCATATCCGGTAAAGCATATTTCCGTTCCGGAAGGCACAGAAGGATTTGCATTGAATCGGCAGAAAGATATCGCAATGGTACAGGATTGCGACGAAGCGGTTATGCTCTGGGACGACAAAACACGCGGAACCCGCTGTAATATCGAGGACATGGAGCGTGCAGGAAAACCGTATACCGTTATCCATGTCTGAAATAGAAAGGGACAGCGCATGGATATTTACAGTTATCTGAATTCAAAGGATGTGGCAGAGCACTGCCGCAAGAACAATCATTCTTTCAATGCTCTCGAATCTGTCTTTATTATTTATCATTGCTAACGCATTTCTGTGGAAGTCAAGCATCGTCTGTACCGGAAAATCATGCGAAACATGCCTGATATGCCACTGTCAAAGCATCAGCGGCTTCGCTGGAAGGACGGTTTGCTGTATCCGGAAAGCCTGTTTGCAGCATTGCGTGAATACATCAGCGATCAGGAGCAGATGCTGCTAACACTGAAAACAAGCAACCATGCAATTTTCGGCTATGAATGGACAGAAAAAGGATATGAGCCGACAAAATCCAGGTTCGTCTATTCTGACTTTGAAAAAGCAAAATTGGCATTATCGATGGAGCTATATGATGGTACGGAATTCAGCATGAACGATCTGGCCTCATGCGGAATAACAATGAATCTTTTAGATGAGCCAAAATCCATAACTGTTGAGATGAATGCAGATTGGAAGTTCATTTTCGTAGATTTAATCGGTTTTTCGTTTGATTCCCCTCTGTTTCAGAACTTCTATGCTTTCATTCCGACGCCTTTTCATAAAGGCGATATCCTCATCAACCCGTGGAGCAGCTGTCCCTCTCCGTTTGTACTGGATCACATCCATTATGAAGGACGGACCGAATCGTTTCTTCAGTACATGAAATCGAATTGGGATGAAACTGATCTGCTGGCATGGGGCTTTGATAATATGGATGACCTGATTTCAGATACACCCTGTGAAATATGGGGATATCACGATCTGGAGTATTACCGTGGAGAAGTATCCCCTGAATTAAAACAAATTCAGGCGAAGATCAGAGCAAATGAGGTGTAATATGGACATTTACAGCTATCTGAATTCTAAAGATTTTGCGGCGTATTGCCGCAGCATCAATGTGCAATAAATACGATCAGGAGCATGAAAAGGAATGAAACGCGGTGTTTTCTGGCTGATCGACGATCAGCTTTACGCTTATCCCTTTGACGGCGGTTATCTGGAGGGTATCGCTAAATCCGGCAATACCTACAATCATAAAAAGCTGTGGGAAGCTGCCAGACCGGCAGGAAAAACAGCTCCTTTCTGGTGGTATCCCCGCGGTCGGGTAGAGATCACCAATCAAAACGAACCTGTTATCTATCTGAGTCCGCATTTTGGAGCAGAATGGCTCGGGCAGATTATGCTTGCATTGGGGATTACAACAAATCCTGTTGTGCGGTATGATTACAGCGCACACTATCATTGCTTTCTGGATAGGGAGAATTGAAATGCAATATGATGTTCTGGATTTTATTGATTCCGGTACGTTGCGGGAGATGCTTCGCGAAAAGAAGCTGGAACCGGCTGTTGAATGTATCCTGATCGCGCAGTGCTCAAAACAGAGTATGAAAAACAAGCTGGCAGCACTTACAGAACGTGAAAAAGTATACTCTGATAAAGATTTTCAGGCGGGCGTTTATCATCTACGGGATTCTAACAGCTTTGCCGACTCGCTCCGGCATTATATCACAGAATTACAAAACAAGCTGGATCTTGCAGAAACTGTGTGCGATGACTGCTGCTTTCAAGTCATTGCCGAAGATGAACAATACAGCTGTGCCTTTCACTCTTATTCAGAGGCAGTGCAGTACATTCGCAGCAGCGGACCGCCGTATGAAAGCAGGATCATACGCAGAAAGCTGAACGATGCGGACGTATCCCCGGTCTGCTATTTCCTGAACGAAGATCAGGAGATTTCCGACATTCTCCTTTTTGATGATCATGACTGGAACATTGAAGAAGCGTTTGCGGAGCTGCCGGATGATTATCAGGTCGGCGATATCGTGCAGGATCTGAATCATCATGCTTTTTATGTGATTGCGCATATCGAACACGCAACAAAGGAAACCCGCTGGCTGGAATATGCCGATTACGGAGACATGTCGCTGTACTGCCTCGGGTATTATCCGAATACGATGCATTCCTGCGGCGGTTCATTTGGACATTCGCATCATAATATCCTGAAAATGGAACTTGCCGATCCTGCAGATCTTCCGAGTAAAATGAAGCCGTTGCTTGCCCTCAGCCTGTTGCTGAAAGGCAAAATGCGTATCACAGACTTTCTGGAATCCTACAGCAACAGAGCACTTCCCGAAATGATGAAGTACTATGAAAGGAAATAGCATGAAAAAGCCGAATCTGCTGATCTGTTCCGCGCAGGACGCGGTAAACTATGTTCTTTCCCATTTCAGTGATCCGAAAACAGGCAGACCGCCTATGACCAACGAAAAGTACGCAGCGATCTCGATTCAGGATTCCAACGGCTGGAATTACGGCTTCACGCTAAACCAAAACAGATTTTGCTATGACGCACTGACACTGATATTTGACGATATTGAGGAACCGGAAACAGGCAGAATACTGATGAGCGAATCCCAGGCAGAGCTGATTATCGCATTTCTCCGGCAGTACGACAGAGTCGATACCATGCTGATCCATTGCTTTGCAGGAAAATCACGATCGGCGGCAATCAGCAAATTTGCAGCCGAGCTGTACGGTCTGCCGGAACCGGAATGCCCGTATTATAATGCATGGGTATATGATACGCTGCATAATTTGTATGAAGAAATAAAATTTACAGAATGTTCAGAAAACTGAACATTAAATGTGCTATAATTAAATTAGAGGAAAAGCTTCCGTATCAGAAAGGAGTATTCACATGACGGTCAGATATCCGGAGGCAGCACGGCAGCACAAAGCACTGCTCCAGCTGCTTGTTCTTGAAATCCTGAAAAACAACACCGATCCCGGCAATCCCATAACGAAACAGAAGATCATTGAAAAAGCGGCCGAACTCTGCGGCTTTGAGCCTGCAAGGAACACGATTTACGACGATATTGATGCATTGATCGATGCAGGTTTCCCGATCGAACAGAGCAGAAAGGGCGTTTACTATGACGGAAAATCGCTCAGCGACGGGGAACTCCGCTTTCTAATCGACAGCGTTCTGTATTCTGATCTCATGACAAAAAACGGAGCATCAGAGGTCATTGAAGCACTCGCTTCGCTCGGCAGCGTCGAGTTTCAGAAATACATGGAAAAGCAAAAGGCTCGTATCAGTATCACACGCAAAGGCAAACAGCCGAATATGTTCATGGCGATTGAGGATATACAGACCGCAATATATTATAAGAAGCAGATCAGCTTCAATTACCTGACCTGCCGCCCTGACCTCACCAAAGAAAAGGTGTATACAGAGAATATCACTGTCAACCCGTATGATCTCGTATATAAAAACGGAAGATACTACCTGCTCGGTGCATTGCATGACGGAGTTCAGATCAGCGCATGGCGCGTTGACCGGATTTGCGATGTGAAGCTCCTCAAAACGGGACGCCGTGATATTCCGCAGTTAAAAGAGATCTCTGCCCTCGGCGGCATGAATGCTTATGTGGAAACGCAGCCTGATCTGTGCGGAGGTCTTGTCGAAACATTCAAAATCCAGTGTGCAACGGACGCGATTGACGAGATCGTAGATGTGTTCGGCGGGAATTTCAGTGAAGCACCGGAGCAGATAAATAATTATGATGATGAAACAATGATCCTGTCCGTTAAAGCAACACGGGAATCCATGAAAGCATGGGCTTTTACGCACGCCGACCGCATGGTCGTGATATCTCCTGAGGATTTCCGTGATGAGATCAAAGAATCTCTTTCAGAAGCCCAGAGGATGTACCGCATCACAGGAAAGCCGCTTCAAGCCCGTCTCATGAACACCCGTAACTTTGAAGAAGCAGTTCGTCTGACAAAAAAGATCGCGAGAAAGCAAATCGTATATCATGGGAATGGTCACCGTGAAAAAGAAATCATTGACCTGAATTTAATTTCAGATTTAACTGATCTTTCTATATTATCTTTATCTGACTGTCAGATCGAGCATCCGGAAATCATCAGCGGTTTCAAAACACTGCGTACACTGAGGCTGCGTCATTGTGATTATCCGGCAGAAATACTATGTAATATGCCTAATCTATTTGAATTAGCCATTGACACCGAAGCCGGGCTTCAGATGATTTCTGACCATCAAAATCTGCGTAAGCTGTATCTTTCCGTTGAAAACATCCATGACCTGACGCCTGTTACAATGATTCCCGCGCTAAAAACACTGTCACTGGCTTGGGGTTATGCACTGACAGATTGCGTATGCTTGCAGGATGCATCCTCCCTTCAATATCTGGAAATCCGTGAATGCCGTAATTTAAAGGATTTCTCTTTCCTTGAGAATATGCAGAATCTGAAGTATCTTTCGATTGATTCCCCGTTTTTTACTGTCGAAGACGGTATCCGGCTGCATGAACAATTCGGCGTTGAAGTTCATATCCGACATCTGCGCGATGTTGAACCTGAAATATTGGATAAATTAGGCTGCAACCCGCACAGTGCCAAAAATCATTCGATTCCACAAGGTTCAGACAGCAGACGCAAATATCTCCCGTAAAATCAAAGTGACCGAAAGGAGCAAGCTATGGCAACCAAATCTACCCAGCCCAATGAGAACGAAAAACGCATCAAGATTGATGAACTTATGAAAAAACTTGCTAAGCAAAGACCAGTATTCTGTTCCGAGGCTGACTTTCAGTTCGCACTGGGCTGGCTAATCCAAAAGAAATATCCAAAATACAAAGTAAGATTTGAATACTCACCCTCATTCGATCGTAAGATGCATATTGACATTTTAGTTATCACAGATGATCAAAAATGGATTCCAATTGAAATAAAGTATAAGACCCAAAGTACAAAGGAGCCTATTAGTTGGAATGAGGAGGAGTATACTTTAAGCAATCATGGTGCAAAGAATGAAAACTGCTACCGGTATGTGAAAGACATTCAAAGAATAGAAGAAGTTGCAGAAAACGAACCAACAAAATTTATTGAGGGCTATGCTATCATGCTGACCAACCTTGCCTCATATAAAGAGGAGCCCTTAAAGAAAGATGCAAATTATTCCGAATTTTCTATTCATAATGATCGACCATTAAAAGGAACACTTAATTGGAAAGACAAGTCAAAAGTAAACAAAGATATGAAAGAATCAATTGAGCTGAAAGGTGAATATCATATGAAATGGCATGATTATGGCAATAGTGATCCTAAATTCTGGTATCTTGTGTCCGAAATAAAAAAAGAGGGATTATAATGAAAAAGAATTTTCAGAACACCGATGAGATCAACGAGTATCTTTTGAAGGATACCACACCATTTGAATACTGTAAACAGGTCATTACAGATATGCTCGCAGAGATTCGGGAGTATCTGACGGGAATAAACTGCTGCAAAAAGTTCAAGCCGGAGGATTTTTTCTCGAACAGACAGTGTGATGTTTTTCTGAAAAATAGAACAAGGGCTGAATTTACAATGGAAACGCCGCTTGAAGCTTTGTTACTGTTTGATCCGGAAGATATTGAATATGTACACTTTTCTGATTCGATTCCGATAATGATCATGCAGAAAGATGCGCATCTATATTTTGAAGATGAGGATGACTTGCGGTTTTCCGCCTTTCCTTCTTGCTGTGATCTCAGCACTTATCTGCAAAGCAAAGACGGCTGCGCCTTTGACAGTATCAGAGGAGCTTTTTTACGTGATGAAGAATATGGTAAATCAATCTATGAAAACAGTTATTACAGCGCAGATTACCGTTATCCGTTCCGCATTTATCCTGAGTATTCCGCTCATGATGTGAATTCTACTTATTTCGCAAACGTTACTGACGGTTATATCGGCGCACTTGTCGCAGAGCAGATCCTGCTGAGCAATCGGCCGAAGGACTGCTCTCTGCTGTATGGAAAACATGATTACGACACTCTTGTCGCAGACGCCCCAATTCCGAATGAAAGCCAGACACCAATTGGCGATCCGGCTTTCATGAAAGAAGCAAATGACTGGCGCAAAGCACTCTTTGTCAAACTGAAAGCAGATCTCGGAAAAGCATTTTCACGTTATAATCCTTCTGAACGCACAGCTTTTTCGCTTCTGTGCTATGTATACATTCACTCTCTTCTCCGAACCGCAGCGGCTGAGAATTTTACAATCATTGATGCTGTTTTCACAGATCATCTGAAAAAAGAAGGAAAAGGCTTTCTGGATGAACCCGAAGCAATGTTGCAGGAAGTTGAGACTGTCTGTCACACAGATTATTTCTGCAAGCCGCAGTATACGGAGACAGGCACACTGTTCCGGTATTTTCAGTATGCTGTATGGGCCGTCGTCAATTCCAATTCCTATCTGAAAGCGATTTCCAATATTCTGACACTCACGGCGTTTTCGCACGATGTTAAGCTGCCTGTGATCCTGACCGGTTGCTTTGCTGGCATCTATTATCAGCATTACGGAATCCCGAAAGAATACCTGACGCAAAACCGCTTTTACGAACGTTTTTCGTTGTCCATTCTTCCGTTTGAACACAAAGCATATCAACGCGGAGTACAGTACTGATTTCCCGATAACACTACCACTACAGCCGACACCTAAACGGTGCCGGCTGTTATTTTTGATATAGGGTTGCGCGTGCATAATATCGGCCCTTGGCATAATACAGATCATTCAGTGACTGCCGAATAGCGCTTGTGATATCCGAATCACTCCATTTGATCTGACGCTGCCGACACTCTAATTTTTGCTGCATACTGTCAGCTGCATCCAGCAGAGCGTCAAATGTCAGCCCGACCGTTGACAGCCCAAATGAACAGGCGTCATCCGATCTCTCTGCACAAGTTTTATCAATGGAACAATGTTCAGCGGGATAGTATCCGCGCCGCAACCGTCCCTTGTGTTTTAACAGCAATCCCCATTTCCAATATGAAATGGAGATCGTGTTATTAAGATTCACGCCAAACATAAACGGTAACTGCCCATGTTCCTTCGCTAATTGTTTCGCGTCTTCATATCGAATGTCGAATACGATGAGTGTATTCTCGATTGTCTCGGTATAATACTTTGCAAGGATTAGTCTTGTTGAAAGACGGACGCATTCTTCGTCGTTCGGCAGCATCATAATAGCAAAATTCAAGATTTGTTCAGGACAGATTATAATCTGTTTCATGTATACTCCCCCGCTCTGTAAAAATGCGAGTATCACTTTAATTTCTATTCTTTTTTGGGAATTCCGTTTTCCGGTTGCCCTCATCGTCAATCGTTGTCACCCGAAGTGCGATCTCGCCGCGCTGATAAGCAATGATCTCCTCGATCCCCTGTTTGAGTATCTGAAACAGACTGCCTGACCACGCTTCCCGGTTCTGACGCACTTTTCTGCGCAGTTCCCTGCTTGTTACAGGATGCCCGAATGCATGGCAGAGCCGCCGGTACACCAGCGTGTTCGGATCATACTCTCTGTCCGACCAGATCACGTTATCATCCTGCCCCTGCGCACGCATCAAAGCGGCTGCGATTGCCGGAGAACGGGAAATGCCGCCGTCACAGCAGACAAAGATACACGTAATCCGGTCATTATCGCGTATCTGCTCATAGAACCGGACGATCTGTTTGGCATGAGATACCTGAAATGCATCGGGAGATTTATCATCATCCAAGTCCTGAAAATGCAATACAAGCGTATTTTCGCCGTCAGCAGTCACTTGCTTGTCATGCGAAAAGCATAGAATATAAGCGGCGTTCTCATCCGAGAGATCATCCTGAACCGCTTTGTTCAGGGATATCAGAATATCTTTCATGGCACATTCTCCCTATTTTCCGTCATTTGACAGCTTCAAAGAGATTGATAATCTCCAGACCTTTCTGCTTGGCGAGATTTACAGTCTGTGCTGTACCGCTCTTATGCGCGATATCATAATAACATATGCAAAGCGTATCGGCGCACTCGACGAGGCGGGCGTTTCTGCGCCCCATACAGGTACCGTCATGCTTTTGCGATGTATATTCCACATTGTCAGCACGCTTCAGAATGCAGCGGAACTCATATTTCTGTTCCACCGTCCAGTTCTGCGTTTGTTCCTCGTTGGAACACGGCAGCACAAGATGCAGTTTCACATTCGCATGATCTGTGTCGCGCAGCCGCAAAACACTTTTTTCTGCGATAGTATCAAATCCGACAGCACCGCCTGCGTAAAAATCCGTCACGCCTTGTTCTGAGACAATTTCCATCAGAACAGAATACAGACGGTTAAACAGTATCTTCGGATTCTCCTCAATCATTCTGTGTCCTGTAAAACAAGCTGATTTTCCCATGATATAATTCCTCCTGTGCATTTGCATTTTTCGACTAGTATTATTATAACATATCGTATGTTCAGAATTATGCACATTGGCTTTTCATATTGGAACTTTATCGAGTAAATATAAATGCAGCCCCAGAATGGGGCTGCAAAATACTAATTATCGTCATCAATCAAATCAACCATTTGCTTGTTTTGATATTTAGTGCTACCAAACTTAACAAAATCTCCTGTAAGAATTGTTGGTGTATTTTCACCTACTTCCTTACTATAGAATTCAGCTTCAACAATACAGTTCCTTTTCATGTTGCGCAAAAAATCTATATCTATTGCCGGATCGCCAAGATGTGCGAGAAGAACTTTATAAGACTCCCCGTCAGGTTTTAGAAAAATTTTAATAGCTGCATTTCCCATTACAGCTCGTAACTGTTTCTCAGTCTTAAATGAATGCGTGCCGGCAGCAAATCCAATCTGATAATGCCTGCCTTCTTCCAATATTTCACGTATCATCCGACTTTTAATAAGATCTTCATCATGTAACTCGTCAACAATAATATCTAATGGAACGCTGACATGCTTATCGAACGCATACTTTTGATACTGGTATAAGTTGAACAAAAGCATATTAAATAACGGATTTGACCTCTGCATTCTGGAACCAGGAACAGAAATTACAATAATATGACGAGGCTTAGTGAATAGCTCCGCCCATGTTCTATTGGGTAATTCGTAATTGCATATTAGATCTATCAAAGGATTAAGGTTATTCTGTAATATACTTCTGCTTTTTAGTTGAGAAATATAATTCTTCAACGCTTTTAGCGTGGCTTTATCATTTGGCAAGGCACTATTATGTTCATTGATATAAAATGCTGAAATATCCTGCTGTAATTGATTAAACTTAGCTAACGGCAAATTTATTAATCCCGTGCTCAATAAAGAACATAAATTATCAGCGGAAGATTCTTCATTATCACCCAAAGACAGCAAATTTACGGGTAATTCGCCTTTTGATTTGACTGAATAAAGCAAATAGTCGGGTTTGAGGTCGTCAAGAATATCAGAATAATGTTCATTAATTTCTGTCGCTCTTAAAGTACCATTCGTATCGAAAATAATAACATGATGGCCCAGCGATGCATATTGAGCTGCGATATGAAACAAGGCGAATGTTTTTCCTGAGTGAGATTTTCCAGAAATAAGAAGATGTCGATTATCAGAACCATCACGAGCTAACTTTATTCCAGCATATTGTGACTGATGCTGTATAAGCGGCAAAAACGGACATGCAGGGATCTCATCTTTATCAAGAAGAAATTCTTCTTTCCCTTCGTTTTGACGAATAAACAGCGATTCAGAATTCTTATTTCCCAAAATACTTCTTCTTACACAGTATAACCATGTATCTTTCTGATCCGATGCACTTTTATGAATTCGGAATCGGAATTCATTTTTATCTGTAGCACGAAGATACCCCGTTTTGACCAAAGCATTCAGTAATCGATTTCGATCAATGTCATATGCTATCATAGGCATAATAGTTTTTTCTAAGGTAGAAGAATCAAAGAAAACATCATCGGCTGTTACTGCAATAGCATTTAGTTTTCCGTCAACATCACGTCTCTCATTAAGCACGCGAAGTTGTTTGTTTTCTAAAAGAGAAATGAAAACAGAACGGAACTGCTCCGTGAGTATTTGATCAGTGCTAGTTGAACCTGCTTCTCCAGAAAGCCACTTCGAAATCTTTTGAGGCTCAAAATCGTTTGGCAAGAGCTCAGGAATATATGTAGAAACCAAATCATACGTTATTTGAATAATAAGAAATGTATTTCGCAGATGGGATGGAATACTTTCAGGAATAACAGTGTTATTTATTCCATATTTAATCCCACGAATTATCGTTCGCCATTTATCCTTAACAAATTGAATGAGACGGCAATCGCTGTGTAGAGCAGCATGTTGAAAGTCCTTTGCATTGATGTTTAGTGAAAAATCATCAAGGGATAGTGTGCATACCATGTCTCGCTGTTCGACAATCGAGGAGTCGTCCGATATTACACAGATCAGATGGTTCGTATAATCATCAATTCCATTTGTATGATTAATGTCTCTTTGTATATCATTCCACCCTTGCGCTCGTGCTTTTTTACCATCAAGCGGTGCTTCATATCGAAAAAGAACTACACCGTCATTTGTTGCATTTAGAATTTTATCGATGTTCTTCTCTTGGAGTGAATGGGCTGTTCGCGAATCAAATTGATCATTTTTTAACAATGCCACGAACTGATCAGCTGTTTCTCTTTCGGAACAATGAAGCAGAAACATTTGTTTCAGTTCAATAGACTCTTCCTTAAAAAAAGAGAGCAATAAGCTTGACAAACGAAGAAGGTTAGCAACCGTAACCTGCCAAGGCAAACCCTTTTGATTTAAATACTCTTTAGGAAACACTTTCATCTTGTCATCTAAATAGATTCTCTGAGAACATCCGTCTGGATAATAATCCCTCACCATATCAAGATAATCAAAACCCTGAGCATGAAATAAAACCCCGTTGTCAGCAGTACTCCATCCTGAATGCTTAGGTGGAATAAATCTTAACCATGGGCTCGTTTTTATCAATGTTAAAAAAAGTTTATTCATAAGGGCTTCATTCGGTGTATTATCCCAAGGAAATCCCTTAGACAAAATACATTTCTGATAATCTGAATAAGACAGAATTGTGATTCCTTCCATACAAGTGAACCCATGGCAATATCTAATCAGGAGAGTGCTGTTCGCATGATTTGATATATCTTTTACAATCAAAAAGACGTTTGTTACATGGAGTACCCCTAACTCAATATCAGCCCAAGGATAACCTCTGTCTTTGCGATAGAACCACTTTCCATCTTTTGGAACAAATTGGGAGTATTCAGGTGGAGTAATGCTCCATTTGTTGCATGATATAATCATATCTCCTTCGAGCTTGTACTGTTGGCCTATATCTATCAAATCAGATGCTGGTGGCATTTCGCATATTAGGACGTTATCAGAAAGACTGTTATGTATAGGAATAGCACCTGCTGAAGCCGAATATTTTGATATGTTGAAATCTTGATCCGATTCGAAATTGCCAAGAAATCCACTTCGATTACTCATCTCCGAAATCGCCTCCAAAAAATATTTTCAGTAAATGATGATTGTACGGTTTATGCAATCTAAAGGTTATACGAATAAAAATAACAGTCTTAAATTTCAAAACCGTACAAATCATTTCCGCATGAAAATTATTTCTATTCGATAATAGTTATATTCAGGGGCTCTGGCCCCTGAATATAACTTATATTTCTAAAAAGTGTTTATTTGAACAACAAAATTTCATTGATGGCTTTCGCTGCTTCAGAAAGGTTCTCGGTCACATAGTGATTCAGTGTAGTTTGTGCCGAAGAATGCCCCAGTACTCTTGCGGCAGCTGCCGGAGAACCCATCCGAACCATAGTTCTCGCAGCATAATGGCGAAGCGCGTGCGGCGTTACATCTTTTGACAAACCTGCTGCATCAACACATTGCCGAAACCACTTGCGGAATAGATCCGGAGAAATCATCTTTCCAAGAGCGGCAGAACCAACAAGGAACGGAACAGCTTCATAGCAGCCGAATGCGGAATTCGACTGCTGCTTTTGATATTCAATATGATTTTTAACTATATCGATAGCTGCCGGCATGATCGGAACCAATCGAACCGAAGTCCTTGTTTTAGGATCGGATAATCGCAATATAGTCTTGTTGTTGCCATGCCCGCCTTCTTGGCATAGCTCTCGCTTAACGGCGTGTTTCACATCGAAACAGAGGACTCCGTCAACCTCCTTAATTGAGGAATGCCGCAGTGCAAGCATCTCTGAAATACGAAGTCCATGCGCCAAAATAATGATACCGATTTGCCATGGATGTCCCTCAGCTGCCAGAATCAAACGGCGCACAGCATCGTCTGTTAGGTACGGTCGCTCTTTTTTGTCGCTCTTTTTTAGTTTCACACCCTTCGCCGGATTCCGGAAAATAAGCCCGCTGTTTTCAGCAGCATTGAGTGCTCCGTTTAGAAACAGCCAGATATTTCGCTGCGTATGTGCTGACAACTCCCCTGCCCCATCAAATCTTTTGAGATCGTTCATGAATACCTGAATGTGATCTGAACTCAAAGCTGATAGTTTGATTGCAGACACTTTATTTGGCATAATATGTCTATGAAAATAACTGATGTAGTTCTGTAATGTTGATGATCTAACAAACCCGACGCAGTATGTAGCGATGTAGTGTTCGGTCCATTCGCCAAGTGTCATGGCGGAATCTGACACAGGCATTCCCCTGCGAATGCGCGTCCGCATATCAGTCAGCCACTTTACACATTCAGGACGCCTTGTATTATAATAGTACTTACGCTTGCCATCGTACATAATGGATGCCTGAAACCGACCGTCCGCTCGCTTGACAATGCTGCCCTCATGATTACCACGGCGAGTCTTAGGTTTAGCCATTACACGCACCTGCCTTCTTAACCATTCCTGCTTCAATATATTCAGCAAGGCATGGTTCAGGAATCAGGTAGTTGCGACCGTTACGGATTGATTTCAGTTCGCCGCTCTGGAGCAGTTCATAGAATCGGTTTCTCCCCATATGGAGCAGCTTTCGCGCTTCTTCAGGTCTGTATATTTTTGGAATCGGCATTGCCATTCTCCTTACTTTGCGCTCAAATTGAGCTGGGCGGTGTAGGCAATGCGATATTCAATTGTTCATTCGCCTTTCCTACTCGAATGAATTGTTCCGGACAATTCTATTGAGCAGTACTGTGTGTTATATATTTTTATATTTGCTTATTATTTCACTTTAATTTGATTCTATTATACCACACCTTTCCTAATCAGCAAGATTATTCTTGGCCGTCTCCGGATTCATAGCTTCTTCCGCCGTTGTAATTAACTGTAAAAACATGAATATCAGGACGCTCCCCTTGCGGGGAGCAATCCTTATATCATTTTGCAGGAATATTATATAGTACTTCATTCTGTCAGTCTTTTATGCAGTCAAAATAAATCTGAAACGGTCTGTTTGTAATGCTCTTCACATGGTAACCGAACCCGTTGATCTCGTAAGGTCCGCTGTGAAACAGTTTTCCGTTCAGTAGGTTAACGGTATGCAGCAGGATATGGATATGATAGTGCGCATCGTATGCATCCGCCCGATGTACGCACCACATTACCTGGTATTCTGCCGCGAAAAATGATGCGATCAGAGGAGCAGTCTGAATCGCAAATGCTTCATCATCGCAGGAACCGTCAAATGAGACGATGATATGAACAAGCGGGTTTGTGCTGAGCTGGTTGTAGTGCTCCCGCACGGCAAGCATCTGCGAAAATGCGGATTCAGCGTCATATGCATTCACGCCGAATCCGCCGCGCGCAATAGCACGGCTGTCCGTCACATAATTGCACATATTTTGCAGGTAATCAACCCCGCTGCCGGAGTGGCGAATTACTTTAATGACGACCATATCGCATTCACCTCCCTCTGGATTTCAGCTGCTGTTTGCGGGTCAGACTCCTCACAGGCGTCTGCTGCAAGATTTGCAAGATTCTGGATACGGATCAGCTGCGGAATCTTGATTTTGTTATCACTATGTGCCGCCGCTTCGACCACAAATGCGCTTACACTCATGTTGCGGTCCTTTGCCTTCCTGCAAATTGCATCATATTGAGCCTGTGTCATGCGTGTCGGAACCCTGCGTGTCTTTTTTTCTTCCGGTGATTTCATAAATAATCCTCCTGTTCATTCAGTTTGGTATATATTATAATATTCCTACAGGAAACTCACTTCGTGAGTTATCGTTTTGTATGACAAAAACGACGAAATGAGGTTCCATTATCATATAGTATGACATTTTTTGCCTTCATTTTAATATTTTTAAATTTTGCATATATATATTATTATATTGAATGCAATACGCATCGCATTCAATAACAATGAAGGGAGGCTATTTTCATGTTTAATAGCGCGCGCTATCTTACCTCTGGCGTTGCTGCGACCATACCGGAGTATTTACAGCTGTTCATGTGGCAGTGCATTGACCGTTTGCCGGATGAACGCGACTATTTGCAGGTGTTCCGGCTGGAGCCCTTCGGCGGGATGCAGCAGATACGACACACATCAGAGCAGCCGGAGCATCAGATGCTCTATATGCTGCCGACGGATGAACCGGTTATCGCTAAAATCTACGTTGTTAATGACGATGACCATTCAACAATGTTACTTGCAGAAGAATACTGAGACCCGCCGTAAGGCGGGTCAAACTGTTTTATGGAGGAAAAACAAATGGAAGACGAAAGATTTTGCTATGTCTGTGGATGTGTACTGCGTGAGGAAGAGCAAACTGAGATCGACGGTGAGCTGATTTGCGACAGCTGCGCCGAGGAACAAACAGTACAATGCGATCACTGCCTTGACCGCATCTGGCTGAGCGATGCGATTTCAGACGGAAGAATGCATCTGTGCGAATCCTGTTACGACGATCATTACCGTCGCTGTGAATGCTGCGGACGGATCCTGCACGATGATGACGTAGTATGGTATAACGACTATCCCTACTGCGAGTCCTGCTATGATCGCCTTGACGTTGAAATCGAGGAGTACAGCTACAAACCGGACTCAATCTTTTATGGTGACGGCAAACGCTTTTTCGGCGTAGAGCTGGAGATTGACGGTGCCGGCAAAGATCCGGAGAATGCCTCTCGCATTAAGCGTCAGACCAACGTCCGTTGCGAACATATCTACTGTAAATCTGACGGAAGCCTTGATGACGGCTTTGAAATCGTAACGCACCCGATGACGCTCGATTACCACATGAGCTGTATGTACTGGGCGGACATTTTGCAGGAGGCAATCCACATGGGATACCGTTCTCACATGACAAACACCTGCGGTCTTCATGTCCATGTGAACCGTAATGCGTTCGGTGAAACGCCCGAGGAACAGGAAAAAGTAATTGAGCGCATCCTGTTTTTCACGGAATTGCATTGGAATGAACTGTTCACATTCTCGCGCAGAAGCCCGCACAGTATGAACCGCTGGGCAGCACGATACGGCATCGAGAAAACAGGCAAGGCTATTCTCGACAAAGCCAAGAAGGGAAATGTGGGGCGATACGCCGCAATCAACCTGTGTCCGTATAAGACCGTTGAGTTCAGGCTATTCCGCGGTACCCTCAAATTGAACACGCTCTTCGCCACCTTGCAGCTTGTCAATAAGATCTGCGATGTGGCTCTTTTTATGTCGGAAGAAGAAATTGCTCGGCAGTCATGGCGCGACTTTGTGATGACAATTACTGAACCGGAACTGCTTCAGTACTTGAAAGAGCGTCGGCTTTATATCAACGAGGAAATCGAAACGGAGGATGATGTATAATGAAACATTTTATCAACCCGCGCAAATCGAATATGGCAAACGGGAATGCCAAAATCGGCGGTATCTGGTTTGCGATACAGGTAATCGGTTATCTGATCCGGATGATTTTGAAGATAACCGATGATGACAAATCGCCTTGGGAAAGGAGATGAGTCTATGTGCGCTCTCTTTGGATTTCTTGATTACGGAAAGCGCGTCCCTTGGCGCGTTCTGCAAAAGCTGGTACAGGCACTTGCCAATGCATCCGAGGTTCGCGGACATCATGCCGCGGGTATTGCTTACAATAAGGCGGATGCTCTGACGATCTTCAAGCGCCCGAAACCAGCGCACAAGCTGCATTTTCATGTGCCGGAGAACACGGCCGCTGTCATGGGACACACCCGACTGACGACACAGGGTGATCAGAAGCATAACTATAATAATCATCCTTTCCGCGGAAAAGCCGTAACGGAGTTTGCGCTGGCGCATAACGGCGTACTCTATAATGATGAGCTGCTCCGTTCTCAGCTGCAACTACCTGATACCCAGATCGAGACCGACAGCTATATTGCGGTGCAGCTGATCGAATCGCAGAAAGAGCTGACCTTTGACTCCATGCGATATGCTGCGGAGAAGGTGCGGGGGTATTTCACTTTCACGCTCCTTGACAGAGCGGACAATCTCTATTTCATCAAAGGGGAAAGTCCGATCTACCTGATCCACTTCCCGACGCTCGGACTTTATGTGTACAGCTCGACAAAAGAGATTATGGCCGCAGCATTCAAGCAGATTCCAGCGCAGTTTCCGAAGTATGAAGTCATCCCGGTTTCCGAGGGAGAGCTGCTCCGCATTGCGCCGAACGGAAAGATCACCCGCAGTACCTATACTGTGCAGGAGGATTATTCTATATATAGTAACCGATGGTACGGACTCGGAAGCAGCTTCTATAACTGGGAAAAAGCAGTTCCGACCAGCTGCTCCGAGGATTCGGACTATCTGATCCTGATTGAACTGGCGGGGTACTATGGCGTGGATCCGGAGGACATTCGCTATTTGCGCGAGATGGGCTACAGTTACGATGAGATAGAAGGTTTCCTCTGTGATCCGGAAAGCTACGGCGCAGAGCTGGCATTTGCAGAATTATAATGTAATCGCCCTGCCGGTAATGAAATCGACAGGGCGATGGAGGTGATAGAATGTCAAGACGCGGAAACAATGAGGGTTCCATATATAAGGATAAGCAAGGACGCTGGCGCGGTTTGGTATCCATGCCAAGTGAGAATGGGCAGTATAAGCGCAAATATATCTACGGTAAAACCCGCAAAGAGGTTTCAGACAAGATGAATGAACTGCTCCGGCAGCTGCGGACAAATACTTATGTAGAACCATGTAAGACAACGCTGTATGAGTTCCTGCATACGTGGCTCATTACCTATGCAAAAAATGTTGTCCGTCAAACCACCTACACAAGCTATGAAACCTATATTGAGAAGCATATTAAAGGTGGTATCGGTAGTTTTCCTCTATGCGAACTGAATACGATTATTATACAGAATTGGTATAACGAAAAGGTCAAAAGCGGTAAACTCGACGGAACCGGGGGACTCAGTCCGAAAACGATCTGATATGTTATACTGACAGAGCAGTCGACAAACACCCAAAGATCTGGTATAATAGAAATAATCAAACCAGAAAGGGTAAAAGCAATGAGGTACAGTAAAAAATTCAAAGAAGAAGCGTTAAAACTCTCCGATGAAATCGGAGTAAAGAAG
>MSGZ01000017.1 GCA_001940925.1 Ruminococcus sp. Phil11 | reverse complement strand
TGCTCTGTCAGTATAACATATCAGCCAGTGAAAGCAACATTATACAGAAGGAGGGCGCTTTCGTGTGAACTGCGCCGCCTGTGCTTGTCCCAGCGGAACCGTCTGAAAAAGAATGAAGCCTCAAAACCCGCCTGAATCCACACGATCGGATGCCTGCGTACACACAGTAAAGAGGGTGCAAACCCTCGGATTTCGTGTGAACTTTCGTGTGAACTAGCCCTGAAAAAGGCTTCAAAATAGCGAAATTTGCTTCAAAATACGGAAAAATATTTCAGAGCACGATGTAATAAAAACGACGCTGCTACGCGAAATTTACGTAACAGCGTCGTTTCCTTCTGGCGGAGAAAGAGGGATTTGAACCCTCGCGACCCTTTCGAGCCCTACTCCCTTAGCAGGGGAGCCCCTTCACCACTTGGGTATTTCTCCAGCATGGTGAATGCGATATCCGCGGTTCAATGTGGCGGAGAGGGTGGGATTCGAACCCACGGTGCATTGCTGCATCACTAGTTTTCAAGACTAGCTCCTTAAACCGCTCGGACACCTCTCCTTTCGGATTCAGCTTTTACATTATAGCACAAAAAAGCATTTTTGTCAACCCCTGAAATAAAAAAAGCGAAAGAAATTTTGTATTTACGAAAAAAACGCAGTCCCCTCCCCTGTTTCTGCGTATGAGGACCGCGCCGAAAAACGGCCTGCGCGGCGCACTTTTCTGCATCCGCGGGCGGAATGCTTGCATTTTTTTTCTAAATGTGCTATACTTACTTTGTATGACAATTTTCCGGTGTGCCCCGGCGGCGCACCGACAGAAAGGAACATCCCCATGGCGAAAAAACAGCAGGAATACGGCAACGAAAGCATTACGATGCTGAAAGGCCCTGACAAGGTCCGCAAGCGTCCGGCAGTTATTTTCGGCTCGGACGGTCCCGACGGATGCGCACATTCGGTATTCGAGGTCATCACAAACTCGATCGACGAAGCGCGTGCAGGCTTCGGTACCAAGATCATCATTACGCGCTTTCTGGATCAGTCCATTGAGGTCGAGGACTTCGGCCGCGGCTGTCCGGTTGACTGGAACAGCACCGAGGAACGCTATAACTGGGAGCTGGTCTACTGCGAGCTGTATGCGGGCGGCAAGTACGATGCAGGTGCGGAGACCTACGCTTACTCACTCGGCCTGAACGGTCTGGGTCTGTGCGCGACGCAGTTTGCGTCAGAATATATGGATGTTACGGTTATCCGGGACGGGCAGCAGTATTCTCTGCATTTTGAAAAGGGCGAAAATATCGGCGGACTGAAAAAGGAACCGGCGACCCGGAAGCAGACCGGTACCAAAACGCGCTGGAAACCCGATCTCGAGGTCTTTACGGAGATCGCCGTTTCGGACGAATGGTTCCGCGATGTACTGAAACGGCAGGCGGTCGTCAATCCGAATCTGCTGTTTGTGTACCGCAATGAGGTCACGCCGGGCAAGTTTGAGACAACCGAGTTCTGCTATGAAAACGGCATCACCGATTACGTCACCGAGATCGTCGGGGAAAAGCCTCTGACACCGGTACAGTTCTGGACTGCGGACAGAAAAGGCCGCGACCGCGCCGACCGCGATGACTACAAGGTCAAGCTGAATGTCGCCTTTGCGTTCTCCAATACGGTGCAGCGGCTGGAATATTATCACAATTCGAGCTGGCTGGAGCACGGCGGCTCGCCGGATGACGCCGTCAAGCGCGCATTCACCGCGCAGATCGACGCATTCCTGAAAAACAACAACCGCTATCAGAAAAACGAGAGCAAGATCACCTTTGCGGATATTCAGGACTGTCTCGTGCTTGTTTCGTCCTCGTTCTCGACCGTCGCATCCTACGCAAACCAGACGAAAAAAGCGATCACAAACCGCTTTATCTACGAGGCAATGACCGATTTCCTGAAGCATCAGCTCGAGGTCTACTTTACCGAGAACCCGGACGATGCTGCGCGGATCGCAGAACAGGTGCTCATCAATAAACGCAGCCGTGAGAACGCTGAGCGCACCCGTCTGAATATCAAAAAAAAGCTTTCGGGCAACCTTGATCTCTCGAACATGGTACCGAAATTCGTGGACTGCCGATCGAAGGACACCGAACGCCGCGAGCTCTATATCGTGGAGGGTGATTCCGCTCTCGGTTCTGTCAAAATGGCACGTGACGCCGAATTTCAGGCAGTCATCCCGGTGCGCGGCAAAATCCTCAACTGTCTGAAAGCGGATTACGCCCGCATTTTCAAATCAGAGATCATCACCGATCTGGTCAAGGTACTGGGCTGCGGCGTCGAGGTCACAACGAAGGCGAACAAGGAGCTTGCGACCTTCAATCTGGAGAATCTCCGCTGGAACAAGATCGTGATCTGTACGGATGCCGATGAGGACGGCTTCCACATCCGCACGCTGATTCTGACGATGATCTACCGTCTTGCGCCGACGCTGATTCGTGAGGGTTATGTCTATATCGCAGAATCCCCGCTGTTCGAGATCACGACAAAGGACCGCACCTATTTCGCCTACGACGAAAAGGAGCGTGTGAAGATTCTCTCGATGATTGAAGGACAGAAGTTTACGCTGCAGCGTTCCAAGGGCCTCGGTGAGAACGAAGCCGAAATGATGGCACTGACGACGATGAACCCGGAAACGCGCCGCATCATCCGCATCACGCCGGAGGACGCCGAGGCGACATTTGAGATGTTTGACATGCTGCTCGGTGACAATCTTGCAGCCCGAAAGGATTATATCGCCGAAAACGGCGGCGACTATCTCGATCTGGCTGACATTTCGTAAGGAGGCAGACTGTGGGAATCCTGAAAATGAAATGGAACGAAGCGGAAATGCGCTGCGAGCTGGAACCCATGCTCGACCCCGGCGAGCAGCTGCTGGCCGGCGTTTACTGCACCTATCAGGATTACGGATTCCTGTTTACCTCCAAGCGGGTGATCGCCGGCTATCTCGGGCTGACCGACCGGAACAGGCTGGTCGGTACGCGGTACGGCATCTTTCTGCATGAGGTTTATTCGATCCGGCTTGACCGTGCCGCCCTGCATCTCACGAACATGCCGCTCGGTGCGGTGCATCTCCGCGTCAGCGACCCTGACGCCCGGTTCGGGCGGCAGCGGATCACGTTCGGAATGCGCGGCGACGATAAGCGTTTCCCGTCCCATGCCGAACATGCCGCCATGATCCGGCAGGCCGTTCAGAAATATGCCCGCTGATAAGTTCAGAACCGCTGAACAAAAGCGGACAAAATAAAATGACAGAAAAGGAGTATGATTATGGGACTGTTTGTTTTTCTGAAAAAAGAGGATGACCCGAACGCACTGAAGAACACCAACGAAGACATGCAGCAGCGGCTTGCGGCGGCAGCGACTGACGGCACCGCGCTGGCTGCATGGGTATTCGCAGCATTCGCAGAAACGGACGCTCCGGTTGATGCGGACGGCAATGCGAAAACTGATATTCCGGGCTATCTCGGCCTGACGGAAGGCGGACAGCTCATCATCATGCGCGGCCGGCGGCATGAGCCTGTTGAGACAGAAGTCATCCCGCTTGCGGAAGCCACAGAGGTACTCGTCTCCGAGCCGGTCATCGGCCGCAATGTGCAGATCACATGGGACGGTCACAGATACCGCATGGGCTTCACGCCGAAGGTGCTCGGAAACCGCTTCCCCGATCAGGAGGCAAATACCGGCAAGGTGCTCGATGCACTGAAACAGCAATGTGAAGCACTTTGCGGCATATACAAAGAGAAAAAATGGAATCTCATTGACGACGCAGACTGAAAGGATATCTGATCCATGCCAAAAAAGAAAAAGGAACTGCCTGTCCGTCAGGCAAATCCTTCCAATGCCTATATTGAGGGCGCAGGCCTGATGACCGAGGAGCGCATCACCGAAGCACTCCGCAAAAACTTCATGCCGTACGCCATGAGCGCGATCGTTTCGCGCGCACTGCCGGAGATCGACGGCTTCAAGCCCTCGCACAGAAAGCTGCTCTATACGATGTATAAAATGGGGCTGCTCTCCGGTGCCAGAACCAAGTCCGCCAATGTCGTCGGCCAGACCATGCGGCTGAACCCGCACGGCGACGCCGCGATCTATGAAACTATGGTGCGCCTTGCGCGCGGCAACGAATCGCTGCTGCATCCGTATGTGGACAGCAAGGGCAACTTCGGCAAGGTATACTCCCGCGATATGGCCTACGCAGCCCCGCGTTATACCGAAGTGCGGCTGGAACCGATCGCCGCGGAGCTGTTCTCGGATATCGACAAGGAAACCGTCGATTTCATGCCGAATTACGACAACACCATGCAGGAGCCGACGCTTCTGCCCGCGACCTTCCCGTCCGTGCTGGTCAATGCAAATGTCGGCATCGCGGTCTCCATGGCGAGCAATGTCTGCCCGTTCAATCTGGCAGAGGTCTGTGAAACAACGATCGCCTGCATCAAGGACCCGGCACACGACGTCCTCTCCACGCTGAAAGGCCCGGACTTCCCGACCGGGGCCTATCTGCTCTACGACGAGGAGGAAATGCGCCGCATCTACGATACCGGCCGCGGCAGCGTGAAGCTGCGCTCCAAGTGGAATTACGACAAATCCGCGAACTGCATCGAGGTGACGCAGATCCCCTATTCCACGACTGTCGAAGCGATCATGGAGAAAATCGTCGAGCTTGTCAAGGCGGGCAAAATCCGCGAGATATCATATATCCGCGACGAGACCGATATCAACGGCCTCAAGCTGACGATTGACCTGAAACGCGGCACTGATCCGGACAAGCTGATGCAAAAGCTGTTCCGCATGACACCGCTGCAGGATTCAGTCTCCTGCAATTTCAATATTCTGATTGCGGGTATGCCGAAGGTCATGGGCGTGCGGGAAATCCTGGACGAATGGATCGCGTTCCGCACAGAATGCATCCGCCGCAGGGTATATTTCGATCTGCACAGGAAAATGGACAAGCTCCACCTGCTCGAAGGTCTTGAAAAGATTTTGCTTGACATCGACAAGGCGATCAGAATCGTCCGGGAGACAGAGGAGGAATCCGAGGTTGTCTCGAACCTCATGATCGGCTTCGGCATTGACAATGTTCAGGCGGAATACGTGGCGGAGATCAAGCTGCGTCACCTGAACCGTGAGTATATCTTAAAGCGCACGGAGGAGATTGCGCAGCTCCGGAAGGATATTGCGGAAATGGAGGACATCCTGAAAGATGTCAAAAAGATCCGCAGGATCATGATCGAGGAGCTGAAAAAGGTCGCGCAAAAGTACGGACAGCCGCGCAAAACGCTGTTCTATGACATGAACGACGAGCCCGAGACCGACACCGCGGACGATACGCCGGATTATCCGGTGCACCTGTTCCTCTCCGCGGAGGGCTATTTCAAGAAGATCACGCCGCAGAGTCTCCGCATGAGCAGCGACCAGAAGCTCAAGGAGGGCGACGTGATGATGCAGCAGAAGAATGCGTCCAACCGCACGGAGCTGCTGTTCTTCACGGACAAGGCGCAGGTCTACAAGACGCGCGCCTCTGCGTTCGATGATACGAAGGCAAGCGTGCTCGGCGATTATGTGCCGGTCAAGCTCGGCTTTGACGACGGCGAACGCGTGAAGTTCATGATCGCGACGGACGATTACAGCGGATTCGTGCTGTTCTGCTTTGCGAACGGCAAGGCCGCGAAGGTGCCGCTGAATGCCTATGCGACGAAAACGAACCGCAAAAAGCTCGCAAATGCGTACTCCGCGAAGAACCCGATCGTTGATATCCTGTTCATTCCGGAGGACTGCAATGTGCTGATGCGCTCGACAAACAACCGCGCGATCATTTTCAGCACGGCGATGCTCCTGCCGAAAACCACGCGTGATTCGATCGGCGTGCAGGTCATGACGCTGAAAGCGAAGTCCTCGAAGCTGGATTCCGCATCCGTCCTGACCGCCGAGCAGACCGAGGAACTGAAAAAGTATATCGTGAAGAATATTCCGGCGGCGGGCAGCATGGCAAGGGATCTGGAGCTCGCCGGACAGATGATGCTGTAAGAAAGGAGCCCTGTCATGATCCGCAGAGCTGAACCGCGGGATATTCCCGGCCTCATGAAGCTGCTTTTGCAGGTTGATATGGTGCATCACAACGGCAGACCCGATCTGTTCAAAGGCCCCGCGACGAAATACACCGAGGCAGAGCTCGCAGAAATTCTCGCGAGTGAAAAAACGCCGGTCTTTGTCCTGACGGATGAAACGGACAGCACAGTGCTCGGCCATGCGTTCTGCATCATGCAGCAGCATGAAAACGACCATGTGCTGACCGATATCAGAACGCTTTATATTGACGATATCTGCGTGGATGAAAACGCACGGCGGCAGCATGTCGGCAGGCGGCTTTACGACGCGGTGCTCGCCTACGCGAAGGACATCGGCTGCTACAACGTCACGCTGAACGTCTGGACATGCAATCCGGGCGCACAGGCATTTTACGAAAGCTGCGGCATGAAGCCGCAGAAAATCGGCATGGAAACGATATTATAAGGGAGGGCAAACGTCATGAATGAAGTCATCAGGGCAATGATCGAACGCAGAAGCTGCCGGAAATACCGCGCAGACAAGGTCCCGAAGCTGCTGATTGAGGAAATCGCAGAGGCAGGCCTCTATGCGGCAAGCGGCATGAACAGACAGGCGGTCAAGATTGTCGCGGTCACGGACAAAGGACTGCGTGACCGTCTCTCCGAAATGAACCGGGAGATCGGCGGCTGGGAGGCGGGCTTTGACCCGTTCTACGGTGCCCCGGCACTGCTGATCGTGCTCGCGGACAAGACCGTCCCGACCGGCATTTATGACGGCAGCCTTGTCATGGGCAATCTGATGCTCGCGGCGGATGTTCTGGGGCTCGGCAGCTGCTGGATCCACCGCGCAAAGGAAGAATTTGAAAGCGAAGCCGGCAAAGAGCTGCTCCGCAGTCTCGGCATCGAAGGCGAATGGGAGGGCATCGGCCACTGCATTCTCGGGTATCCGGATGCGGACAAGCCGGAGCCGCCTGCCCGCGCCGACGGCCGCGTCATCTGGGCAGAGGGCTGAAAGGAGACCGCATGGCACAGAATAAGTATGTCGGGGAAAATGCCGACTGGACCAAAGCATTCATTGCAGAGCCGCATTTTTACCGCCGCCCGGACGGCACCGCGTTCGGCGTCCTCGCGATCAACGAGGGCATCGAAACGATCATGCCGAAGCTGCCGCAGGAGCGGTTTCAGGTTGACGGCAAACAGATCGGCGAATGGCGCATCCTGCTGTACAGCCGGACAAAGCATGATGTCCTCGGTGATACGGATTTCTACGCAGCCATGCGCATACTTGTCACCGGCGGCTACATCCTCGATGACAACGGCGAGAACGTCCTGATCCAGGCACTCACCCTCACCGAGCTTGACGCGCTGATGCGGCAGGCTGCACGCACAGACAATCCGGAGCAATAAGCATTTCATGTCAAATACAAATACAAAAGGGCACTGGCCGCAGCGGTCAGTGCCCTTGCTGTTGATTCAGTTTATCCGTTGGGTTCTTCAACCGGAAATTCGGAGATTATTCTTGCAATTCTCTTCAGCATCAGCGTGATATCATCCGATGTAAGCTGGCCGTCACCGTCCACATCAGCACTGGCAACGCCTGCATCCTTGATCTTTGCAGTCAGATCACTGACCACAAATCTGCAGGTGAGAACGGCATCGCTGATATCGAAAACACCGTCCTGCGTCGCATCGCCGTATACCGCAATCTGATTCGGGCGGGAGGAAGCCGTTGTTGTCAGCGTAGTGGTAACAGTTGCAGCATTTGTGGTGCCGGAAACAGCGGTTGTCGTCGTGCCGGGAACTGCGGTCGTGGTAACAGGCGGCGCAGCGGTAGTTGTCGGCAGCACAACAGACACATTGACCGTGCCGATCGAAATGAACGGAATGTCATGATTCTTAGCAAATTCCTCTGCATAGGAATGCGTATAGCCTTTGATCGTCAGCTTCGGGCAGGATTCAAATGCGAGGTTGTCGATCTCCGTAACGCTTGCCGGAACGGTGAGTTCTGCCAGATTATCGCATCCGGTGAAAGCACGTTCTCCGATGCTTGTCACCTGATCCGGAAGTACCATTTCTTTCAGGCTGGTACAGCCCCAGAAAGCACACTCTTCAATGGACGTAACACTGTCCGGAATATTGACTTCGTACAGTGACGTGCATTCACGGAAAGCATCTATCGGAATCGTTGTAATCCCTTCCGGCAGCGTAACCTTCTGCAGATTTTTGCAACCCCAGAACATCACAGAACCGAATTCCGTAACCGAATCCGGGATCACAATGGAAGTCAGACCGCTGCAGCCATAGAATGCATAACCGCCGATCGCAGTCACGCTGTCAGGGATCTCAACCGCGGTCACATTCTTTGCGCCTTTGAGGGCATAATCGCTGATGCGGGTCACACCGTCCGGGATCACGACCTTGCCGGTGCAGGTTCTTGCGTCAATCAGCGTGCCGTGCACAACCACGATTGGATCTTCCTCGCGCAGTGCATCGAGCCACGGCGTGTTCTCAAAAGCAGTTCCGCTGATATCTTTCAGGATATGCGGCATATCGACCTTTGCCAGTGCCGTACAATCCTTGAACGCCTCTTTATTTATACGCTTCACGGAAACAGGGATCATAATTTCCGTCAGGGCTTTACAGCCGCAAAAAGCTCCTCTTCCAATTGTTTCTGTCGCAGTCGGAATGGTAATTGCAGCAAGGTTTTCACAATATCGAAACGCACCTTCACCAAGCGTGATAAGCTCTTTCGGCAGTGTGATCTCTGTCAGTGCCTTGCAATCGCAAAAGGCATTCGTGCCGATTGAAGTGACCCCTTCCGGGATCGTAATATCAGTCAGTGACTCACAGCTTTGGAACAAAGCATAAGGAATCTCTGTGATCTTCTCCGGGATCTTGACAGCAGTCAGACTCTTGCATCCGTAAAACGCTTCTCTGCCGAGCTCTGTCACACCGTCCGGGATCTGGATGTTTTTCAGCTTCGAGCAATTGTTGAAGGCACCCGCTTCAATCTTCGTAACACTGCTCGGAAGGATCACGGTTTCCAGTTCCATGCAGGCTCTGAACATTCCAGTCGGGATCACGTTCACACCGTCAGAGACCGTAACTTTCTTCAGGTTTTCGCAGCAGCTGAAAATTCCATTTTCGTAATCCGTCAGATCCTTCAGGCTGCCCGGAACAACAAGCTCCGTCAAACTATTGCATCCCAGAAATGCGCAGTAGCCGATCCTCGTCACGCCATCCGGAATATTCACTTTAGCCAGCTTTTGACAATTGTTCACACCGTTGTTGTCAATATGCTTCATTGAATCCGGGAGAGAAAGCTCTGTCATCTGATTAAAGGTGCGGAGTGCGTTCTTTGCAATGCTCGTGACGCCGCTCTGGATCACAACTTTCTTGGCTTTCGCACGATACAGCATCCAGGGAAAATCCATGCCCTCGTTCTCGGCATCATTCATGGCACCTCTTCCGGAGATCGTCAGTGTGTCTGTTACATTGTCATACGACCACTTGATGTTGGTTCCCCATGTACCGCTGGTGGCACTCTCCTCCGCGGCATAAGTCAGAAGCTCCGCGGGCATCACCGCAGAAAAGCTCATCATTGCGAGTGCACCCGCACTCAGGATCGCCAGTTTTCTTCGCGCTGTCATAATAATCTGTCCTTTCACCACAAAAAATCAACCTTTCGGCTGTTATCCGTCATTATACAGCAAAATTATGAACAATTCAAGAATATGATTAAAAAACAACCGTTTGTACAACCGGCAAACAAATATCCGCTCTGTTTTACAGCATTTTGCATAAATATCATACAAATCTGCAAGATACACAAAAAAAGACCGCGCATCCGTCTGAATGCGCAGTCTTTTGTGTAACGATAAAGCTGTTTATGCGTTCTTCTCCTCTGCCGGGAACTTCGTGATCTGTTTTGCGATCTTCTTGAGCATGAGGGTCGTGTCATTCGTCGTGACCTGTCCGTCATCATCCACATCGGAGCTTGCAACACCCGCATCCTTGATGACGGCACTGACATCACCGACGATAAATCTGCAAGCAAGCACAACGTCGCTGACATCTACAGTGCCGTCCAGATTCGTGTCGCCGTAGTTGGTCACAACGACCGGAGGCTTCACGCCGGAGGTCGTAACTGCGGCTGTCGTCGTGACTGTTGTCGTGGTGACCGGCTTCGTCGTCGAAACAGACGCGGTCGTTGTCACGGCAGGCGCGGTCGTCGTCACAGCGGGAGCCGTTGTCGTAACGGGCTCTGCGGTACCGATCGAACGGAAGCTGATATTGTTCTTTGTTGCGTAGGCCTCCGCCGCAGAATTGGTATAGCCGCTGATCGTCAGCTTGCTGCAGTTCTCAAATACCAGCTTGTCGATCTGCGTCACAGAAGCCGGAATCGTGATATCAGTCATATTCTTGCAGTTGGCAAAGGCACGCTCGCCGATAACCTCGGTACCGGCAGGCAGCGTGACCGCATTCAGGCCTATGCAGCCGCTGAATGCGAGCAGCTCGACCTTCTTCACACCGTCCGGGATTTTGATCTCGGTCAGAGACTGGCAGTCACGGAATGCGGCAGCCGGAATGACCGTAAGATCCTTTGGCAGCGAGAACGATGTCAGATTCTTGCAGCCAAAGCAAAGGGAGGAGCCGAGCTCCGCAGCAGTGTCCGGAATGTTGAGCGTGGTCAGCGACTGGCAGTAAGCGAATGCAAAATCCCCGATCGAGGCAACGCTTTCCGGGATCACGACCTCCGGCACATTTTTCGCCTGATAAAGCGCATAATCAGCAATGCGCTTGACGCCGTCCGGAACCGTGACCTTACCGATGCAGGTTCTTGCATCAATCAGCGTACCGTGCACAACAACGACCGGATTCTCCTTGCGGAGCGCAGTCAGCCACGGCGTTTTCTCGAAGGCCGTGCCGCTGATATCCGTCAGCTTTTCGGGAAGGGTGACTGTTTCAAGCTTGGAGCAGTCCTTAAAGGTCTCGCGCTCAAGCCGCTTGACCGTATCCGGAATCGTGATCTCCGTCAGACCGGAGCACTGTGCAAATGCCCGTGAGCCGATCGTTTCCAGCTTTGCGGGAAGCTCGGCTGTTTTGAAAGCGGAGCAGAACTGAAATGCATTATCACCGATCTCGGTCAGTCCGGACGGGAGCTGAATCCCTGCGAGCGCACTGCAGCCGGCAAATGCATTCCCGCCGATCTTCGTCACACTGTCCGGAACGGTGACTTTTGTCAGCGCAAGGCAGCTTGTGAATACGCCGTATTCGATCTCAGTCACGCCTGCAGGAATGACGGCTTCCGTCAGTTCCTCACAGTTCGCAAACGCATTCATCCCGATTTCCCTGACAGCGGACGGAATCGGTGCAGATTTCAAATGGCGGCAGCCCTGAAAGGCACCCTTTTCAATGACGGTCAGACTATCCGGAAGCGAAAGTGCCGTCATAGCCGTGAAGCCGCTGAAGGATTGTCCGGCAAGGCTTGTGATGCCGCTCTCAATGACAACCTTCTCCGCAGTCTCGCTGAGATGTGCCCACGGATAAGATTCTTCTTCCGCGATCGCCTTCATTTCGCCGGTTCCGGAAATTGTCAGTATCTTGCTTGTTTCGTCGTACCCCCATTGCAGATTGTCTCCCCATGTCCCGCTGTTCGTCTGACTGTCCGCTGCAAAAACAGCAGTTTCCGCAGGCATAACCGCAGAAAAGCTCATCATTGCGAGGGAGCAGGCGCTCAGCATTGCCATTTTTCTTAGTGCGTTCATAGTGAAATTCATCCTTTCTCCAATCGTTCAGCCGGCCGGCTGTATCAAAATTATACTGCAAAACCGATGAAAAAGCAAGCATTTGCACGAAATAATCAACTTGTCTACAATAATCCGGTTTATTTTGCTGCAAAATGCAGCATCGTGCACAAAATCAGACCAATTTGCAAGTATGTACTATTTCTTAACAATTCAGCGGAAGCACTTGCAAAAATATACAATCTCTGCTGTATGATGGAAGCACTTGCATAATAAGACAATTTATGCTATAATATCACGGGAGGGATGCATGATGAAACAGCAAACCGCGCATCTCACGCTGCGGCCGCATCATCTGCTCTGCATCCCGCATTTCACGGGGCACGGCTACGACGCGGCTTTCAACGCCAATATGACCGCGGTCACGGCGCTGCTCAAATCGCATCCGGAGACGACGGTCACGCTGACACTGCACTGCGACGACCTCTGCACAGCCTGCCCGCACAACAGGAAAGGCCGCTGCGATTCGCAGGAGAAGGTCACTGCATTTGACCGCGCCGTACTGGCAGACTGCGGTATTTCCGAAGCACAGACGGATACATGGGCGTCGCTCGCCGGGACCGTCCGCAGCCGCATTCTGCTGACCGAAGAATTTGCGCGCATCTGTGCGTCCTGCGAATGGTACGTACTCTGCCGCAGAATCCATGATGAAAAGGAGTTTTCCGAATGACAAACACAACCGCAAAAACCGTACCCTCACGGTTCCGGACGCTTGATCTGGTGTACATTGCCGCAGGTGCCGCGCTGATCGCGGTCTGCTCGTGGATCAGCATTCCGACCTCGATACCGTTCACGATGCAGACCTTTGCAGTATTCCTGCTGATGTCGCTGCTCGGCGGCAAACGCGGGACGCTTTCCGTTCTGGTCTATCTGCTGCTCGGCGCGGCGGGACTGCCGGTCTTTGCCGGATTCACCGGCGGCATCGGCATTCTGCTCGGCAATACGGGCGGCTATCTCGCCGGATTTTTACTGCTCGGCCTGATCTATATGATCATAACGAAATTCTTTGGGGAACGGCTGCTGACCGAAACCGCTGCGCTGCTCATCGGTCTGGCTGTCTGCTACGCCTTCGGAACGGCATGGTTCCTGCTCGTGTATACGAAGGCGAACGGCGCGGTCGGGCTCGGCACGGTGCTCGGCTGGTGCGTGCTGCCGTTCATCCTGCCCGATCTGCTCAAGCTTGCGCTCGCACTGACGATCTCAAAACGGATCGTGCCGTTTATCAAAAAATAAACCGACAAGCCCCGCTGACAGCCTTCGTCAGCGGGGCTTTGTATGATGTGACAAATCAGCAGGGGCAAAACTGTCTGTTATTCCAAAAATCCGGAAAAGCCCTTGTTTTCTGCCAAATCCTGCATTATAATCATAGTATCCGGGCATTCCGTTCCGGATCAGCGGCCGGTCATCCGAAGCGCATACGCAGGGGCGGACAATGCAGCGCACCTGCACGCGCATTTTTCGCCTGAAACCTTGCTTTTTTCCGGAAAGTGTGATATAATATGAAAGATTATCCGCAAATCAGAGAAAGGATGCATTCATGTTATACCCCATAGCAATACTCCTGCTGCTGGTGCTCTCGTCGCTGTTCTCCGCGTGCGAGACCGCTTTTTCCAGCGTCAACAAGATCCGCCTGAAAAGCGAGGCCATGCAGGGAAGCAAAAAAGCCGCGCGCGCACTGGAGCTCGCGGAGTCCTTTGACCGCGCACTGACCGCCATTCTCATCGGCAACAATCTGGTCAATATCCTCTCCGCCTCACTCGGCACGATCCTGTTCACCAAATGGTTCGGGCAGGGCGGCGTCGGCATCTCGACGGCGGCGATGACCGTGCTTGTGCTGATCTTCGGCGAGATCCTGCCGAAAAGCTATGCCAAATCCCACGCAGAGCAGATGACGCTGTTCTTCGCGTCGCCGCTGCACGGACTGATCGTGCTGCTGACGCCGGTCATCTTTCTGCTCAATCAGATCTCAAAGCTCGTGCAGAAAACCGCTGCGGAGCCCTCTGTCACCGAAGATGAGCTGAAGGTCATCGTCGATCAGATCGAGGAGGAGGGCGTGCTTGAGGAACAGGAAAGCGATCTTGTCCGCTCCGCGCTCGAATTTGACGAGATCTCCGTGGACGAGGTGCTCGTCCCCCGCGTGCGCGTCACCGCGATCCAGAAGAATACGCCGATCGGCGAGATCAAGGAGATCTTCCTCTCGGAGCGTTATTCGCGACTGCCGGTCTACGACGATTCCATTGACGACATCATCGGCTTTATCACGGAAAAGGATTTCTTCGGGCTGCTCGAACACAACGGCACCGGCATTGAACCGATCATCAAGACCATTCTGCGGCTGCCCGAATTTGCCCGCATCAGCGAGGCCATGCGGCAGATGCAGCGCGCCAAATCGCATATCGCGATCGTCATTGACCAGTACGGCGGCACGAAGGGCATCGTCACGCTGGAGGATATCATCGAGGAGCTGGTCGGCGAGATCTACGACGAGGCAGACGAGGTCGTGCCGCTTGTTACCAAGCGCGGCGAGCGGAGCTGGGAAGTCTCCGGCGAGCTTTCGATCGCAGACCTCTGCGACGCGCTCGAACTGCCGGAGCACAGCATCGAGACAGAATGTACATCCGTCGGCGGCTGGTTCACCGAGCTGGCCGGACATATCGCCGAAAAGGGCGAGACCGTCAGCGGCGACTGGTTCAAAATGACCGTGCTCCATACGCAGGAGCAGCATATCCAGCGCATTCTGCTGGAACTGACAGAACAGGAGCCCGAGCAGCAGAGCTGACCGCATATCCCTTTGATAAATAGAAAAAAAGAAGTTGAGACAAGGACTATGAACCGTGAATTATTTGATAAGCTGTACAGCGCAGGCGTGCTGGACCCCGGCAGCGCACAGTATCTCTGGCTGCCCGATATGGAATGCTTCCCGCCCGAGGAAGCGAAGCACTGCCGGAATGAATACTGCACGAGCGGACTGCTCACCGGACTGACGGCCTTTGCTGTCAGCGGCGCAGGCGACCTCTTTTGCTGGGATGCCCGCGACCGCGTCTGGCTGGTGCCGCCCGATGCCGGAATGCGCGTTTACTACGCGGCGAATCTCGGGGATGCGTTCTACCGCAGGCTGCTGGAATTTGCAAACGACGCATTCGGCAATTTCTGCTCCGACGCCGAAAAGCAGGCGATGTCCCCTGCGGATGCAGACTGCGTGATCTCGCAGACGGAGGCACTTTCTATGCTCGCCGAATACGATGCGGGCTTTCAGGAGCTGCTCTCCGATGTGCAGCATGATGTGCTCCGTACACTGGTGCGCGGCGGCTTTGACCGCGAAGGCCGGCTCCTGACGGACGAAGCCTGCAGGGCTCTGATCGGTGCCCTGCTGTACCCGGTCTGAACCGCCGGTATGCAGAAGTCTGCGCACCGGAATATTAAAACAAAATTATTTCTCAAAAAGTTGCACTGAAACGTGCAACTTTTTTTGTTTTCTGCACCCTTTGCGGGGAACAGCTGTCATCCGGCAGCGGCGGTGCGGTTCGCCGCAGGGGGACGCCGGTGCCGTACAAATCAGAATGGAGGATGCAATGGAACTGCAAATCACAGTCCGAAACAGGCTGGCAAGCTGTGCGCCCGCAATAATCGTCTGCGGGAATACCGGCGATGCAGTCCGCTTTGATACCGATGCGGAATGGGACGCTTTTCCGGAGAAAACTGCACATTTTGCGTATTGCCGGGACGGTACGGAATACCATGTCGGCGTCCCGTTTTCAGGGGATCGCTGCGTCATGCCGGCGGTATACGGAACCGACCTGCTGGCCGTCGGTCTGGAAGCCGGGACCGTCCGGACGACCGCACCGGCACGGATCCCCTGTATCCCCGGCATCACGGAGCTGCAGGGAGAGCCGTATCAGCCGGAGCCGGAGATCTATCACGAGGCTGCGGAGATGCTGGCAAGGATCCGCGGCGGCTTTGAAAACACAGTCTGCCTTGCCGCTGATTCCGACGGCGATTACATTGCAACGGCAGACGGGTTCTGCATCGCCTGCAAGGAGTATTGATATGGACGAAAAATTTTATACACCCTATTCCAAAGCGGAGATCCTCCGCGCTTTTCAGCGGGCACTCGGCGACCTCACCGACCCGGAGATCTTTGCGCTGATCCGGAACGAGCAGGCTGCGCGTGAGGCCGCAGACACCGCACTGGACGCGGATATTTCCGCAGTCGCGGCCGACCTTTCCGCCAACTATGCCAGAGCGGATGCGCTCGCGGCGGAAACGGCCGCACGCACGGCAGCAGACACGGCGCATGAGGCCGTGCTCTGTGTGCTTGCAGACGGCGCACCGAAAAACGCACTCAATGCCGGGGCAGTGACCGGACAGACGGTCAACGGCATCACATGGACGGTCGATGCTGCGAACGGGACCGTCACCGCAAACGGCACGGCATCCGGCAATTCGTTTTTCTATCTGTGGCCCGTCGGAACCAATGCGCAGTACGCTTACCCGACTGTTCTTTCGGGCTCTCCGGCGGGCGGTACGGCGGCGACCTACGAGCTGCAGGCCGCGATCGGCTCAACGGTCTATCATGACTACGGCAGCGGCGCGGAGATCCCCGCCGGTGAGATCCGCTATGTCACCTGCTGCGTCAGAAACGGCAACACCGTCAGCGATCTGGTGTTCCGGCCGATGCTCTGCCCAGCTTCGCTGCAGCCGGATCCGCCGCAGTACGAGCCGTACTGCCCTACCCTTCCGGAGCTTTACCGGATGATCCGGTCAATGCAGCAGGGACGTCAGGCAGCTGCCGCGGCACGCGCTGCCGATGCATCCGCGGAACGGCTGCCGGAAACGGAGGCAGACGATGCGTGAGATTCATATCACAGTCAGGAACAAGCTCGCAGAGGCAGCCGGAAAACCGGAGATCATCTGCGGAAACAGCGACTATCTGCTGTATTTTGATCTGGATGCGGAATGGGAACCGTATCAGGCAAAAACCGCAAGATTCTTCTGGTTCGACAACCGGGAGAAAAAGCTCATGCATTATGACAGGCTGTTTGAAGGCAATGCGGTGCAGGTTCCCGTGATGCGCAATACCAATGAAGTCGCGGTCGGTGTTTATGCAGGCGATCTGCTCACTTCCGCGCCGCTGCGCATCCCCTGTCTGCCCGCCGTGACAGACGGCTCGGACATCACCGAACCGCTGCCGCCCGGCCTGTATACACAGCTTGTCGAATACCTGCGCGATCTTGCGGAGGGTGCCGTCATCAGACAAACGGCAATGTGCTGCAGCGGACAGCTCATGTTCCGCGCAGAGCACTGTCAAACGGAACAGGAATTCGAAACGGAGGGAACATAATGGCGATCCGGATCGAACATACCGGAAACAATGCGGAACAGATCGCAGTGCTGCTCAGGGAAAGCGGCCTGTTCCATGAGGTCAGCTATGACAGCAGCACACAGACGGCCGACTGCTTCGGTGCAGACGGAAACCTGCGGTACCGGCTGCGTACAATGCTTTTAGAAGGCAGACAGGCTGCGCAGCATACATTCCGCATCAGCGAAAGCAGCGGATTCACTACCGGCATCACATCCCTGTACGGCCCCGTTATGGCGGTCGATACGGTGTATGTCTGCCGCCGCGGCGTCATCCTTGCGTGCAACAGAAATGCGGTTCTGCTGACCAAAAATAATCTCGGGGAGAATCTGTATGCCGTCGGCAGCGAATCGGCGGCATCAACGGCGGAGGCTCTGCGTTCCCTGCGCGTCTACGCCTACGGCGATATGGTCAGGAGCACCTATCCGGTCAATCTGTATACCGGGTACAATCAGCGCGACGGCGAGACGGTGTTTGTCCCGTTTGTCTCGGACCCCGGCAGTTCGGAGGTGCTCTCCTATACGCAGCACGCATTCTTCCTGCCGTTTTATCAGTTTGACACCAGCGGCGCAATGCACTCCGATACACACCGGTATCTGAATTTCGCAGGCTGCTGGGCTGTCTCCGATGACTGATCCCCCGGCCGCATTCACAGCATGAAAAAGTCCCCCGCCTATACCGTTTCCGGTGCGGGCGGGGGCTTTTTGTATGGCGGTGTTTATCCCTTTTTATGCTGTGTTAATTGAGGCTGATGTCGAATCCGCCTGCGAGATATCTGCGCAGGAGCACGACATCCTTGAGGTCGAAGGAGCCGTCCTTGTTGATGTCTGCAGCAGCCTCATCGACTGTCACATCCCAGCCTGCGAGGGCGCGCCGCATCATCATGACGTCCTTCAGGTCGATCGAATTGTCGCCGTTTGCGTCGCCGGTGCGCACTTCATTTTCGGGCTCTGTTGTTGTGGTGACGGGCTCGGTCGTCGTTTCGGGCGCGGGGGTCACGGATTCAGGCGTTGTAACGGTTTCCGCGGCGGTCGTGACGGATGTATCCTCAAACGGCACAACATGTACAATGATCCGCACCGAATTGAAGTCGGCATCAAAGACCGAAATGATTGCTTCACCGACGCCGACAGCGGTCAGTTTGCCCTGATCGGAAATGATCGCGGCCTTTGTATTGTTGGATTTGAAGGTCACATCGGGTCTGTTGGCAGTGATCTGCGTCCATTCGCCGTTTACGATCGTGATTTCGTCCGCATCGACTGCAAGTGCAGGCAGTGCGGCCGTTGTGGTAGTGGTTGTAGTTGTGGTAGTTGTCGTAGTAGTCGTTGTGGTGGTTGTTGTAGTTGTTGTGGTGGTAGTAGTCGTAGTAGTTGTTGTGGTAGTCGTTGTAGTTGTTGTGGTAGTAGTAGTCGTTGTCGTTGTTGCAGGTGCCTCTACATGCATATTGACCCGCAGGGAATTGCCGCCGGAATCCTTGACGATGATCGCCGTATCACCGATTCCGACCGCAGTGATCAGGCCGCCTGCCGTGACTGTTGCAACACCCGGATTCTCGGATGTGAAGGTCACATCGCTTCTGTTAACGGTGAGCTGATAGGTGCTGCCGATTTCATTGGTTCCGATCGCGGACGGGCTGACGGTCAGTCTGGGCTTGGTGTCGGTCGACTGCACCGGCTCCGGAATGCCGGATGACCAGTTCGGGTACTTTTCCATGAATTTGTCGATCAGCTTCTGCTTGGTCTTAGGACCTGGTTTTGCATCATCCCCCAGACTGTTTGCTCGCTGGAATGCGGCGACTGCATTCTGCGAATTCGGGCCGTAAACGCCGTCAGCGGTGCCGGCACTGTAGCCGAGCGCATTCAGCATCATCTGGAGCCAGATCACATCGTAGCTTCTTGTATAGCTTTTACCGTCTGTCGGGATCGGGATGACGATATCAAGCGGTGTATAGTGAACATCAAATGTCCAGTCCGCGGCACTGTGCCCCTGGTTTTTCCAGTGCTCCAGTCCGCATTCCTCACGGTCCTTCCATGATTTGCCTGCGCATCTTTCATAACATGCCGCCCAGATTTCCGCGGCTTTGAAGACGTCTGCCTGCGTATTGCCGAGTTTCATCAGATAATTGTATCCGTAATACTCTTTTTGGCTAAGCAGTTCTTCCTTCATGAACTCCAGCTGAACACTTACAGTATTATAATTGCTTTTCTTCTTAAGCGCTGTCAACCGTTCATTGTTCCACTGAATGAGGCCGTAGCTTAATCTTCCGTCTGATTCTCTATACTCGTCTTCCGGATTGAAATGGCTTTCTATTTCAATATTGCCGAGAATGCCGCAGGCGACTGCCGCGTTAAAGCCGAGTGTACCGGTCAGATACGAATAAACCTGATTTACGACAGCACCGGTTGTGATTTTTGGCTGACCCGGTGTGACCGAACCCTGCGACGGAGCCTTTGCGGTTGTGGTTGTCGTCGGCTTCGGCGTCGTCGAAGGCGGAGCCGCTGTAACAGGCGGCGTCACAGCCGGGCCGCCGTACCACAGATACTTGATCATGCCGATTGTCTGCTCACCGGCAAGGCCGTCAACTTTGAGATTGTTTTCCGCCTGGAATTGTTTGACTGCATTGGTCGTTGCTTCGCCGTAATCGCCGTCAATGCCGTCGCCGTTCGCGCCGAAGCTGCCGATATTTTTGTCAGCGTGATATTTCATTTCCCACTGGAGCCATCTGACAGACTCGGCGGGCGAACCCTTCTGGATCACAGTATTGGTTGAAGGCATTGTGTAAGGATTCTTTGTCGGTACAGGTGTGGTTTCAGGGGGATAGTACAGATTCATGATCTTGCCGATTGTATCTTTTCCGGCAAGACCGTCAACTTTGAGACTGTATTTCGACTGGAATGCTTTGACAGCCTTGGTCGTAGCATCGCCGTAGTCGCCGTCGATGCCGTCTCCGTTCGGGCCGTATGTGCCGATATCCATTTGCTCATGATATCTCAGCTCCCATTGCAGCCATTTGACCTTGCCGGAATCTGCACCTTTTTTGAGTACATCGTCGGTTGACGGCACTGTGTACGGATTATCCGATGCCGAAACGGGCGGGGTTGCGCCGCCGGAAGAAAACCTGTTCACGATTGCTTTGATCGTATCCCTGCCGACAATGCCGTCCTGCGTGAGACCGTGCAGCCCCTGAAAACTAATGACAGCGCTTCTGGTCTCATCGCCGAAGATGCCGTCGTCGTTGATGTTGATGCCGCTTCTTTGCAGCGCCTGCTGCACCCACAGGACGGAAACGCCCCGCATCCCGATTGAAACCGTTTCGTTATCGAACGGACGGGGATAATCGGAAATGCTGCCGTCATTGATCGGATTGCTGTTGAAGGTCGGCGTAATGATATATTTGATTGTGGTGCCGCATGTGTTGCTGTTATAATCGCGCGTCATTCTTTTGACACTGGATGTGGAGGGGTTGGTGGAGCCGGAATTGCCGGAAATCGTATGAATCTGTTTCTTCGTACCGTCATAGCGTTCCACAATATCCACGTGATTCAGTTCGTTCTGATTGCTGGTGTTCAGATGATAGAACACAATATCGCCCGCCTGCGGAATATAGCTGGTGCTGCTGGTGATTGTACGCTTTGTGCCGCCGGAGTTTTTATACATTTCCGTGCAGAGCGTGCTTTGATAAATATTGGTCACTCTGGCTTTTTTTGCACAGTAGGAGACAAATGCCGCACACCATGCATAGGCATAGTTGCCGTTGCCGTCATCGTGCATCACATGGGTGTACTTGGAGTAATTGTTGCCGAGTTCGAGTTCTGCGATCTCAAGAAATGTCGCTGCTGAGGATGCGTCTGCCGTGAGCGTCAGTCCGGAAAAAGACGCTGCTGTTGTGATGAGCATAACAAATGATGTCAGGATGCTGAATAATCGGGTTTTCTTCATGTGATATCCTCCTCTTTCAAATTTCAAATTGTGCACCGCGGATCGGCACACTTATTGAAATTATAACATATATCGCCGAAAAAACAAAGTTATGCCGGAAAAACAGTCATATTCTACAAATCTGGATGCCGGATTCTGGTAATTCTGCCGATTGACAAACGGTCTCAAAAGGTGTAAAATTACACTAGAGGGCGCAAATAACACGAAAGGGGCTGATGCAGCATGACGCGGGATACATTCGTACAGAAGGTCGATGCGCTGGTGAAGCTTGTGCGCACGGAATACGGCCTGACGCAGGAGCAGATGGCACAGTGCCTCGGCATCTCGAAAAAGACGCTGGTCGGCATTGAAAAGGGACGCGGCTCGCTCGGCTGGACGGGCACCGCAGCGATATGCTCGCTGTTCTCGGAGAGCACCGTCCTGCAAAACACCTTCGGCGGGGAGATGTCCGACATTCTGAAGGCCTACGCATTCGAGCAGGCCGCCCCGCATTATCCGCGCACGATGGGCGGGCGCATCTGGTGGGAGGTGACAAAGCAGGGGGCGGGCTGGAAGATCCAGCAGAATTACATCTCCAGGCATTACCGCCTGCTGACCGCCGACAATAAGCACATCTGCTCGTCCTTTGATGCAGAAAAGCTCGAACGCCTTGCAAACGAACTGGAACAGGAGGGAACATTATGAAGCTGTCCGCACTGTACAAACCGAAGAACAACGAAGTCCGCCTTTACAATATCATTTTGCCGATCTGGATGCTGGTGATCTTTCCGGGCTCATGGATCCCGGTGCTGGCGGCGAATTTCGCGATCGACAGCGGCCTGCTGCTGCTGTTCCTGAAGCTCCGGAAGCATGACAATATCAAGGAGAAATGGAAAAAGAGCATCGTCAAGGTGTGGCTGTTCGGCATGATCGCCGATATCGTCGGCGGCGGCATCATTTTCGCAGCCGGCATGATCTCCTCGGAGCTGCTTGATGACCGCAGCGGCTTTTCGCAGGCGATCTTCGGGAACATCTGGCACAATGCGGGCGCGGCGGCACTCTGCGTTTTCTGTATGCTGCTGTCCTCGCTGCTGATCTATATTTTCGACAGTAAGATCTCATTCAAAAAGGCCATTGACGACGAACGCGAGCGCAAAATACTGGCACTGCTCTTTGCGATTGTTACAATGCCGTGGCTGTTCGCGACCGGTATCACGGTCGGCGGCTGAACCGGTAACGGACACAGCGAACGGATACAGGAGGCGTGCTGCAATGATAAAGCTGATCATAAAAATGGCTGTCGTACTGGCAGAATTTGCGGGGTCTGTCCTTTTGCTGTTCTACTACTTTGCGATTGCCGGCGCAGACGGATTCATGCCGTGGGAGGCTGCGGTCCTGCTGTCAATCGCTGCGCTGTATCTGACGCGCGAACTGGGCGAAGCATGGTTCCCGCAGCGTACCGTGACACAGAAAAGGACGTTTCTCACGTTCGGCAGGGTGATGTTCTGTGCCGCTCTCTGCCTCTGGTTCTCTGTTTTCTTCTACATCGTCCTGATCGCGATCGCGGTCATGAGCGCCGTATTTGAAAAGAAAAAGAGCGGTATCCGTGCCCTGTTTGACGGGCATCTGCAAAAGGCGGGCATCCCGCAGAAGGCCGTCCGCGATTCGCTCATCCGGTATTCGCTTCTGCGTCTTGTGCGGGAACAGCCCGCATGGGTCATTGAGGCAGAGCTCGCCGATACAAAGGGCATCCGCAGATTTTTCAGCGAAGACGGCGATATAATTCCGGAAAGCTGACCGTTCAGTGTGACAGAACAAATGTCTGCTGTATCATACAGGAGGTGCATGACAATGAAAAGACTGATTTACAAGCTGATTTTCATAACCGCCGTGTTTATCGGCGTGAACTTGGGGTTCGGCGGGTATGCCGCGCTGTGCGGTGCAGAGCCGTATGTGCCGTGGAACATCGGACTGCCGGGACTGCTGATCCTGCTGCTGCTCGCCGGAGACCTGAGTGACGTTCTGTTCCCGCTGGATACGGTCAGGCACCAAAAGATTTTCCGCCTGTGCAAAACCGTGCTGTTCTGGCTTACCGCCGTACTCTGGCTCATTCTTCTGGTTCCGGGTGCCCTCTCTGTGGCCATTCGGATCGCGGTTATCGCGGCTGCGGTGCTTCTCAGGAGTATCGTGCAGCTGATAAAAAAGCCGAGGATCCGGAAGCAGTTTCTCGCATATCTGCAAGGTCAGGGCATCCCTGCGGAGAACCTCTGCAATGACGATATCCGCTTGTCGCTTGTGCGGCAGCTGCGCGGCAAGCCCGCATGGATCATTGAGGCAGAGTTCAAGGATGCACCGAACAGCATCAGGCGGTACAGCTATCGGAAAAATGTTTTTTATCCGGAAAACTGAATCAAACAGCAGAGTTTGCTCCGCGCTTTTATGCTCCGCAATTTAGGGCTTGCAGCCCTAAGACCCGCGAACGTGCAGAAAGCTGACGGCTGACTGTCGTCAGCCTGACGCTGTCTGCACGCTGCGGATCGCTTCGCAATCCGCCTAGGGACGCCCTCTCTTACAGGGCGTCCCTCTCATAAAAACGCTCCCCCGGAGCGTTTTTATGATTCACCCTTGCGGTGCGCCTGACGATAGGGGAGTTTCGCACTCTGCGGAGTGCGACGGGGGCTCCGCCCAACATGAAAAACAAGTTTTTCATGTATGACCCTGCAAGCCTTTGTCAACCAGCCATAAAGTAACCCAACCTGTTAATCATCGGACTTACCAGTATAGCCCTTATCAATAAACTTGTAGTAGATGTGAATTTCACGCTCCTGCTTGCCCCTCTCGAAACTGTCAACTGTAACGGAGTCAATCAGTTCAAGGCACATCTGCCTGGTGAGATATTCTGCATTTCTGAACTTCTTCAGGCGAGAAATGTATTCGTCCACATCATGTTCATCCTGTTTCTGCATGAGCTGTCTTGCTTCGATCTCCTGAACTTCAGCGGAGAGAGCGTTCTGCTCCGCTTCGTATTTTGTCAGGAGCTTCGTACACATACTCGCAGGAATCTCGCCCGACACCTTATCCTCATACACCGACTGCATCAAGCTGTCAAGCTCTGCAATGCGTTCCTTTGCTTTGCGGAGCTTTTCTTTGTCCGAGAAGATTTGCTGGCTCTCTTGTCTCTGCTTTCTTGCAAGGAACTGTTTTCTCGCCTTTGCTTCATCTTCCTCAACGAGCTGCATCATCGAACGAATATCATTCAACACGATCTCCTCTATTGTTCTCTGGCTGATGTAGTGTGTGGGGCAGACTGTCTTGCCGTACAGCGAATATGTACCGCAGTTGTAAGAGCCGACAACGATCTGATGCGGATTGCCTGTTGTAGTGCCACGCATTTTCTGGTTGCGAGAAAACTTCATTCGGAAACCGCAGTCAGCACAGTACATCAAAGCACACAACGGCTTTGTATCACCGGTCTTTGTGCGTCTGCCGATTGCTCGTTCCTCGTCGATCTCCCTGCACCGCTCCCACATCTCCTGCGTGATGATCGCTTCATGTGTGTTCGGAACAACGACCCATTCCGCTTCATCCTTTTTGACCAGCTTGTGATTCTTGTGGGACACGGTTGTCGTTTTGAGCTGAACCAAGTTTCCGAGATACATAGGATTATGAAGAATACGATCGACAACAGGTCTGCTCCACAGTTTGCGGCTGTTTACCGGATTCTCCTTGCCCTGTCTCTGATAGTAATATTCGGACGGGCAAAGGATTTGCTCCTCGTTGAGCCTGTCAGAGATTTTTCTTTGGCTCAGTCCCTGCAACCGCAGCTCAAAGATGTGCTTCACCACAGGTGCAGTTTCGGGATTGATAACAGGCAGATGATTCGGATCATCACTACGGTCATATCCGTAAGGAACACGACCGCCGAGATATTTGCCCGCCTTTGCACTTGCTTCAAATACCGCCTTGATTTTTTTGCTTGTGGAACTGCTGTGCCATTCGTTGAACAGATTGATGATCGGCATCATGTCAAGAGCTGCACTGCTGCGGTCAGCGGTATCCACATTGTCGTTCAGGGCGATAAAGCGAATATTGTTCATCGGAAAAATATAGTCGATGTAGCGGCCCACTTCGATGTAATTTCTGCCGAAACGGGAGAGGTCTTTCACAACCACAATATTGATCTTTCCGAGCTGAGCGTCAGCAAGCAATTTCTGTATGCCTGGTCTGTCGAAATCAGTGCCGCTGTACCCATCATCCACATACTCAGAAACGAGATTCCATCCCTTGTCATGCACGAATTTTGTCAGGATCATTTTCTGATTTTCGATAGAGAGCGATTCGCCCTCCAACATATCTTCCTTTGAAAGGCGAAGATAAATTCCAACATTGTTTTCGGTCTGCTTTGCCATCAATAAACTCCTTTCCGTGCAAGCAGAACCAAATTCGATATATCTATTATAGCGCGATATACCGAATTTGGCAATACCTTTCCGCACATAATTTTACACGTTTGCCGTTTTCTCCAAAGCGGCATCCACGGCGAGTCTATTCATGACTTCATCGAGATCTTTCTCCCCGATAAAATGACTATGCACAATGTATCGGCAACCGTCAATGACCTGTACCGTTGTGCGTGTCGGGCAGTTCTTAAACTGCTCCAGTCTGTTGTTCTTGTTGACTGCCTTCTTTCTCTCTGCGGCAGTTGCATTTGTATTCATAGCGAATTTTACTCCTTAGCTTCTCTATCTTTACGCTTTTAGAGCGGAGGGCATCGCATTCTATCTCTTACCCTCAACAGCCGTAAGATCGGCTCAGTATTTTGAGCCGACTGCATATTTTACGGCTGCACTGTTTTGTTCTCCCTTGTTATGGGGAATTGCCTACACCGTTGTAAGCAAAATCAATCATCGTCACGATCAGGATCGTCATAAAACCTGATTTCGTCACTGTCCGTGTTGCTGTAAGTAGTGACATTGCTGTTCGTACTGTCGGAAGTTTTCACTCCGCAGAGTTCAAGCAATTCCGCATCGGACATACCGCTTGCCCTCAGTTTCTGTAAAAGCAGATGCTCCGAGCTGATGATCTCATCAAGCTCCCTGGGCTTGCAGTTGTATTCCTCTGCCATCGCAAGACGGGTAGCGTCTTTCAGCTTCTCCTCCAGCGATTTCTTCTTTGCAGTATCACTGGCGATACGCTTCTCCAAAACCTTGATCTTCTCGATGAGCTGATCTCTCTTTTCTGTATAAAAGCCCATTCAAAAATCACGACCTTTCTGTTTTTGTTCTAAGCAGTTTTTGAAATTCCTTACTGCTATGATCTAATTATAGCGCGCACTTCAATGAAAAAACAATCCGCATTGCGCACAATCTTTTGTTCACGGTTTGTTCATAAAAGACCGGGGAATTTTGAATTTTCAAAAATCGGAATCACGCTATTTCGCAGAAAAGTGAATGTAGTCATTTTGACGGACGCTGAAAAATGACTGTCTTGACTATTTTAGATTTTTCCAGTATGATGTTTTCAGGGAGCGGCGGAGAGCCTATTGAGCAAAAGGCGATACAGAGAAATATAGTCGCTGATGCTCCAATTCCTCACACGGAAGTGAGGAAAACAGCAGAGCCGACAGGCTCATATGAAAATTAGCCCCGCAGGGGCTATGTCAAATCGCAAGCTCGGCATAGCTGCACTACAAATCACAGATTTGAGTACACCAATGCACCGCTTGGCAGAGGGCTGCCGCCCCTACACAATGCCAACAACTTAAGCGTTA
>MSGZ01000016.1 GCA_001940925.1 Ruminococcus sp. Phil11 | reverse complement strand
ACTGCACTTTTCTTGACAATTCCAGACGGTCGGCGGATACATTCAGGCGATCTACCCCTTCGACGATCCGGTCGCACTGGTCTGCGAGGAGGAAGCCCTCTACCACCCGGAGCAGAAGTGGAACCGCCCAATCAAGGGTTACGGCGTCATCAAGGGGACGTTCTTCCTTTGCGGCTTGGGCGAGGATGACTTCACCGACCTGCCGCAGGAGCTGACCGAGAAATACACGGAGTTCTTCCGGCAGGCATACGATTTCGTGCTGGTCGGAAACATCCTGATGCCGATTCCCCTCGGCGAATAACAGAAAAGCGGCGGGTGTAATATACACAACACCCGCCGCACATTTTCCCCGTATCTTCTGTAGTTTTAGTGGCTTGCTATTATGTGCTTTTAGAGTTAATATGTACACAACGGAAGGGCAAAGCCCACCGAAAACTACGAAACACGGAGGAAAAAACAATGATCAGCTACGGAATGGCAAAGGCAAGAGCAATGGCAGGCAGAGACGACTGGAACGAGCGCGAGGCAATCAAGAGTGCCACGATCCTTTGGTACGACACCGAAGAGGAAGGCTACGAACTGGAGATCGAGAACGAGGACGACCTCGACGCAGAGGACTTCAGAGCTTGGGTTGAGGAGAACGCCGACAGCCTTGCGCAGGAAGACGCCGCCGCAAACGGCACGACCTTCGAGGGCATCGAGGACATCGACTACGAAACCGAATGGATTGACGACGATGCCCTTTTCGACGCAGACTACGAAGCCGCCTGCGAAAGAGAATGGGAATGGATGACCGGAAGATGAGCCGGTCGCCCCACCGGGGCGGCACAGCGCCGCCCTGTGCGCGGGCAGCAGGTTCCGCGCAAATGGATGCCAGCAGAAATAGCGCCCCACACAGCGCATTTACGCGGCTCCTGCGAGCGGGCGTAAAGTACACAAACAAGCGGAAAATACCGCAGAGATCATTGTTATTACTCACACTTGATATATCCGCCGTTTAGAGTTAATATGTGTACAACGGAAGGGCAAAGCCCACCGAAAACTACGAAAAACGGAGGAAAACACTATGTGGCACGAAGGTACGATTGGAGTTCCGAAGGGGGACGGTAAGTACACGGTCGTTCATTACTGGGTGAAAGCCTACGACGAGGGCAGCCAGTACGGGATCGACGGCGGCAGGATCAGCAAGGCAACGCTGAAGATCAGCGGCGAGGTTGTTTACAACTACGACCGGGGGCTGGATGTTCCGCCGCAGAACGAGGCAGCGGAAATGGCGCTGGCGATCCTGATGCACGAATACAACTAAAAACACGAAGGCGGCTACCGGAAGGCAGCCGCTTTTCTCATGGAGGTGAGGCACTTGCGAAAGCTGAAAGAATATACACCGACGAAGTTCATGACGGAGGATTCCCATTATGACAAAGCCGCTGCTGACTATGCGGTGCGGTTCATTGAGTGCCTTGCCCACACGAAAGGCACATGGGCGGGAAAGCCGTTCGAGCTGATCGACTGGCAGGAGCGCATCATCCGCGACCTGTTCGGTGTTATCAAGCCCAACGGCTACCGGCAGTTCAACACGGCATACATCGAGATTCCGAAGAAAAACGGCAAGTCCGAGCTTGCCGCTGCGGTCGCCCTGCTTTTGACCTGCGGCGACGGTGAGGAACGTGCCGAAGTATACGGCTGCGCTGCTGACAGGCAGCAGGCGGCGATCGTGTTTGACGTCGCCGCCGACATGGTGCGAATGTGTCCTGCGCTGAATAAGCGAGTGAAGATCCTGACCTCGCAGAAGCGCATCGTGTACGTTCCGACCAATTCTTTCTATCAGGTGCTTTCCGCCGAGGCGTACAGCAAGCACGGCTTCAACATACACGGAGTCGTGTTCGATGAGCTGCACACACAGCCGAACCGAAAGCTCTTTGATGTTATGACGAAAGGCTCCGGTGATGCCCGAATGCAGCCGCTGTATTTTCTGATTACGACGGCAGGCACGGACACCAATTCTATCTGCTACGAGCAGCACCAGAAGGCGCAGGACATTCTCAAAGGGCGCAAGATCGACAAGACCTTCTATCCGGTCATCTACGGCGCACCAGATGATGCCGACTGGACTTCTCCGGAGGTCTGGAAAAACTCAAATCCGTCCCTCGGCGAAACGATCGGCATGGATAAGGTGGAAGCCGCCTGCGAATCCGCCAAGCAGAATCCCGGCGAAGAAAACGCCTTCCGGCAGCTTCGTCTGAATCAATGGGTGAAGCAGACGGTGCGCTGGATGCCGATGCACAAATGGGATGCCTGCAAGGTCGATTTCGACGAATCCTTTCTCGAAGGTCGTGTATGTTACGGCGGTCTCGACCTCTCGTCTACGACGGATATCACGGCATTTGTGCTTGTGTTTCCGCCGACCGACGAGGACGACCATTATTATATTCTGCCGTATTTCTGGCTACCGGAGGAAACGCTTGACCTCCGTGTACGCCGTGACCACGTTCCGTATGACCTCTGGGAGCGGCAGGGTTACCTGCTGACGACCGAGGGCAATGTCGTGCATTACGGCTTCATCGAAAACTTCATCGACGAACTGGGTACACGGTTCAATATCCGGGAGATCGCCTTTGACCGCTGGGGCGCAGTGCAGATGTCGCAGAACCTTGAGGGGCTGGGCTTCACGCTGGTGCAGTTCGGTCAGGGCTACCGTGATATGTCGCCGCCGACCAAAGAACTGATGAAGCTGACGCTGGAGCAGAAGATCGCCCACAACGGGCATCCGGTTCTCCGCTGGAATATGGACAACATTTTCATCAAGCGTGATCCCGCAGGCAACATCAAGCCGGATAAAGAGAAATCCACCGAAAAAATCGATGGATCTGTTGCAACTATTATGGCTCTCGACCGGGCGATACGCTGCGGAAATGACTCCGGCGATAGCATTTATGATGAGAGGGAGTTGCTGATTCTTTAACAGTAATATAAGCCGCTCCTTTAAAGACTAAGCTGTCACCTTCTTTAATACGGGAGGCGAATTCACTACCATATCTGAGATGTTTTCTTTTAAACCATTCTGGAACATAAAATCTGATGTGGGGATACTCATTCCTATACCATTTAATTTGCGATTGGGCAAAAGCAATAAATTTTGGATCTTTATGAAGTAGATCAAGTTCTCTTCTTTTAAGTTTGCCAATCGTGTTTTTTCTTTCTTTGCCCTTAGGATAAACATCGCCCGTCCAAGCATCAAGTCTATAACCTTCTATAACAGAATGTGCATGAGGGACGGAGGGATGGTCATCACTATCTCCAATTGTAAACTTCCAAGAACAGCCGAATAGCTTTACTCGAGGTGAGTACATTGTAAAGTGACTTCTATGGTCTTTCTGTTTTATCCTGACTCTTTTTCTCATTTTAACGCCCCCTTTGAATGCTATTATAACATACGCCCATAGAAAAAGTCAACCGAAAGGAGTGATCCACATGGGTATTTTCAGCGGACTGTTCCGGTCGAGGGACAAGCCGAAGGATAGCTACGACAGCCCGTCCTACAGTTATTTCTTCGGACGGACACACGCAGGCAAGCGTGTCAACGACCGCACGGCAATGCAGATCATCGCAGTTTACGCCTGCGTGAGAGTTTTGTCGGAGGCAATCGCACAACTGCCCCTGCACGTTTATCAATACACCGACAGCGGAAAAGAGCGAGTGCCGAGGCACCCGCTTTATTTTTTGCTGCATGACCAGCCGAATCCCGAAATGACATCATTCGTGTTCCGGGAAACGCTGATGGCGCATCTGCTGATTTACGGGAACGCCTATGCGCAGATCATCCGGAACGGCAGAGGTGATGTCATCGGACTGTATCCGCTGATGCCGGATAAGGTGCGTGTTGACCGTGACGATCGCGGCAGGCTCATTTACCGCTACAGCCGGTACGACGAACACAACCCAAATTTCAGACAGCAGGGCGAGATCATTCTGCCAATGGAACAGGTGCTGCACATTCCGGGACTGGGCTTTGATGGTCTGGTCGGATACAGCCCCATTGCAATGGCGAAAAACGCCATCGGGCTTGCGGTCGCCTGCGACGAATACGGCGCATCGTTCTTTGCAAACGGCGCATCGCCCTCAGCAGTGCTTGAGCATCCGGGCGTGATCAAAAATCCGGAGCGTGTGCGTGAGGCTTGGCAGCGGGCATACGGCAGCGGCAATGCCCACAAGACTGCAATCCTCGAAGAAGGCATGAAGTACACGCCGATTTCCATTCCGAATAATGAGGCGCAGTTCCTTGAAACCCGAAAATTCCAGATTGAGGAAATTGCCCGCTTGTACCGAGTGCCGCTGCACATGATCGGCGACCTCGACCATGCTACTTTCAGCAACATCGAGCATCTGTCGCTCGAATTCGTAAAATACACCCTTGATCCGTGGCTGGTACGCTGGGAACAGGGACTACAGAAGGCGCTTCTTTCGGATTCCGAAAAGGGGCGCTATTTCATTAAATTCAATGTGGAAGGTCTGCTGCGCGGCGACTATGCAAGCCGTATGCAGGGCTATGCGACCGCACGTCAGAACGGCTGGCTTTCTGCAAACGATATCCGTGAACTGGAGGACATGAATGCTATCCCGGATGAGGACGGCGGCAATCTATATCTGGTGAACGGTAGCTTTACGAAACTGGCAGATGCGGGCGCATTTGCTGAACCGCCCGCTACGGCGGAGAAAGGAGAAAATGCCAATGAATAAATTTTGGAACTGGGTGCGCAATGAAGATACAGGCTCTGCGGAGCTGATCTTCAACGGACCGATTTCGGAAGACACATGGTTCGGCGATGAGATCACGCCTGCCATGTTCCGCAACGAGCTGGCGAAGATCAGCGGCGACCTGACCGTCTGGCTGAATTCACCCGGCGGGGATGTGTTCGCAGCATCGCAGATCTACACCATGCTCCGCAACCACAAGGGCAAGGTCACAGTCAAGATTGACGGCATTGCGGCAAGTGCCGCTTCTGTTGTTGCAATGGCTGGCGACGAAACCCTGATCGCTCCGACGGGTATGCTGATGATCCACAATCCCTCGACGGTCGCTTTCGGCAATAAGGAAGCGATGCAGAAAGCCATCGAGCTTCTGGATGAAGTCAAGGAAAGTATCATCAACGCCTATGAGGAAAAGTCCGGTCTGAGCCGCAGCAAGATCGCCCGCATGATGGACGAGGAAACATGGCTGAATGCGAAAAAGGCACAGTCCCTCGGACTGGTAGATGGTATTCTGTTCGCAAGCGGACAGCCGCAACCGAAGCCAGAGGAAGATGAACCGGACGAGGATGAAAATACACCGAAGCAGGACGAACCGAAGGAGGACACTCTCACGGCAATGTCCTATTCACGTGCGGCGACCATGCAGAGCCTGATGCAGAAGGTCTCGGCAGAACACAAAGGTACACCCGTAGATCAGCTGATGAGTCGGCTGAATCTTCTGAAATACTGATTGGAGGTATGTATAATGACTATTCAGGAACTTCGTGAAAAGAGAGCGAAGGCGTGGGACACCGCCCGCGACTTTCTCGACAGCAAGCGTCAGGCTGACGGTACGCTTTCCGAGGAGGACAGCAAGACCTATGACGCAATGGAAGCAACCATCGTGAATCTCGGCAAGGAGATCCAGCGCATGGAGCGTCAGGCAGAGATCGAGGCGGATATGGCGAAGGCAACATCTGCACCGATTCTCACCACACCTGCGGCACAGAACACCGAGCCGGAAAAGACCGGAACCGCATCTGCAGCATACAGTGATGCCTTCTGGAACAGCATCCGCAACCGCAACTGGATCGATGTCCGCAACGATCTTCATGTCGGCACAGACACCGAGGGCGGCTATCTTGTGCCGGATGAATTCGAGCGCAAGCTCATCGAGGCGCTTGAGGAGGAGAACATCTTCCGCCAGATGGCAACCGTTATCAAGACAAGTTCCGGCGATCGTAAGATTCCGATCGTGACATCGAAGGGCGATGCGGTCTGGATGGATGAAGAGGAGCAGTACACGCTTTCCGATGATACCTTCGGTCAGGCATCGCTCTCCGCATACAAGCTCGGTACGGCGATCAAGATTTCCGAGGAGCTTCTCAACGACAGCGTGTTCGACCTTCCGTCCTACATCGCCCGTGAGTTTGCTCGCCGTATCGGTGCAAAGGAGGAGGAAGCCTTCTTCATCGGCAACGGCACTGGCAAGCCGACCGGAATCTTCAATGCCACTGGCGGCGCATCGGACGGTGCAACGACCGCAGGCGCAAGCATCACCTTTGATGATGTTATGGAGCTTTTCTATTCGCTCCGCAGCCCCTACCGCAAGAAGGCGGTCTGGGTGCTGAACGATTCTACGGTCAAGGCACTCCGCAAGCTGAAGGACGGCAACGGTAACTACATCTGGCAGCCGTCTGTATCCGCTGGCGTTCCCGATACGATTCTCAACCGCCCCTACAAGACTTCCAGCTATGTGCCGGAGATCGGTGCGGGCAAGAAGTGTATGGCATTCGGCGATTTCAGCTACTACTGGATTGCTGACCGTTCCGGTCGTACCTTCAAGCGTCTGAATGAGCTGTTCGCAATGACCGGGCAGGTCGGCTTCCTTGCAATGGAACGTCTCGACGGCAAGCTCATCCTGCCGGAGGCAGTCAAGACGCTCAAGGTCAAGTCCGGCTCTTGATTACTCTGGCTGAAACAAAAAACTACCTTCGTGTAGATCACTGCGAGGATGACAAGCTCATCCTCTCTCTGATCGACACTGCGAAACGGCTCGTGCAGGATGTCGGCAGAATGGACGAGCAGGCACTTGCGGTCAATGAGGAAACCACCCGGCAGGCTATGCTGTATACTGTATCTTACCTCTATGAGAACCGCAATACTGCTGACTACCACAAGCTGACACTCACGCTCCGTGCGCTGCTCTTTGCGCAGCGGGAAGGGGTGATCTGATGGAGATCGGAACGCTCAACCAGCGCATCGCCTTCCTCGAACACAGCACGAAGGTGGACGGCATCGGCAACCACACAGCCCGGTGGGAGGAGGTTTTCTCCTGCTGGGCTGCCGTGTCCGTGAAAACCTCAACGGAAACAACGGATGCAGGCGTGACGAAGGAAGTCGTATCGCTGGAATTTACTGTCCGGCAGACACCCGATACCAAGAAAATCAATACCACCACGCACAAGCTGCGCTTCCGTGGTCTGGTGTATGACATCAATGGTGTGCTGCCGAATTATAAATCACTCGATTATATGAAAATCACGGCAGGTACACGAAAGGCTGGTGAGCAGGATGACTTCGATTGATGATATGGCGGAGGAAATCATGCGGGGACTGACGGAATACGCAGACCTTGCCGATACTGCCATGAAAGCGGCTGTGAAAAAGACAGCTACTTCCGTCAAGAAGGAAATCTCCGCCAATGCTCCGAAGCGTACCGGACGGTATGCAAAAAGCTGGGCGACCAAGAAAACGAAGGAGAACAGTCACTCGCTGGAAATCACAGTTCACTCGAAGAACCGCTACCAGCTTGCGCATCTGCTTGAAAAAGGTCACGCCAAGCGGAACGGCGGTCGTGTACCCGGCAAGCCGCATATCGCTCCCGCAGAGGAGAACGGTGCTGCGCTGCTGGAATCGCTCATCACAAAGGAGCTGTCATGACCTACGAAGAAATCAATGAAATGATGGTGGAGACAGGTTTCCCGTTTGCCTACCATCACTTTGCCGAGGGCGAGTCTCCCAGACCGCCCTTTGCGCTTTTTCTCTCGCCCGGTGAAAATACATTCGGTGCGGATAACCTGATGTATCACAGCTTCAAACAGCTTGATATCGAGTTATACACCGACCGGAAATCCCCGGAGGCGGAGGAACGGCTGGAGGATGTTCTCCGGCAGCACAACATTTATTATACGAAAACTGAAAGTTGGATCGAGAGCGAAAAGCTCTACGAGGTGCTTTACGAAATGGAGGTATAACAATGGCACTGCAGAAGAATAAGGTTAAATTCGGTCTGAATAAGGTGCATTGGGCAAAGATCACGGCATGGAGCGATGACGGTGTTCCGACATTTGCAACGCCTGTGCGCCTGCCCGGTGCAGTTTCCCTGAGCATTGATGCGAACGGCGAAAACGAGAACTTCTACGCTGACAACAGCGTTTATTATGTCATCAACAACAACGCAGGCTATGATGGTGATCTGGAGGTCGCGCTCATCACCACCGACTTTGCAACGGCGATTCTCGGCGAACAGCTTGATGCAAAGGGCGTTCTGGTGGAGCGCAACGATGCAGAAACATCGCAGTTTGCACTCATGTTCGAGTTCGACGGCGACAAAAATCACATCCGTCATGTGCTGTACTGCTGCTCTGCATCCCGTCCTGCAACCGAGGGCGAGACTACCGAGGAGAGCAAGAGCGTCAAGACCGAAAAGCTCTCCCTCAAGGCATCGGCGCTGCCTAACGGTCTGGTGAAGTCCAAGACCTGTGAAAGCACTGACCAGACCACCTACGACAACTGGTACAACGCTGTGTATATGCCGACCGCTGCAACCAACAACAGCACCGGCACACGTTCCGCAGGCACAACCAAAAGCGGCAGCGCGACTGAGTAAGGAGGTACAGCATGGCTATTAAAAAGACGATTACCGTTGACGGCATCGAGGTTCCGTTCAAGGCGAGTGCCGCTGTGCCTCGCCTTTACCGTATCAAGTTCCGCAGGGACATTTACAAGGATTTCGCCGCCCTTCAGACCTCTGTGCAGGAGGGCGACGAGGAAAGTTCTGCTCTCGACATCGAGAGCCTTGAGGTGTTCGAGAACATCGCCTACATCATGGCGAAACACGCTGATCCAGAGAACGTCCCGGACAATCCTGATGACTGGCTCGAAGCGTTCAACACATTCTCCATCTACGAGGTGCTGCCGCAGCTCATTGAACTGTGGGGGCTGAACGTGGAGACACAGGCGGAATCTAAAAAAAACATCGAAAAACTGACCGCCCGATGACAACGCCCCTCTTCCTTCTCCGATGTGTGCAGATCGGGCTGTCCCTCTCGGAGCTTGATCTGCTCACGATCGGAGTCGTGAATGATATGTTCACGGAAAAGGAAAACGACGAATACGACGGCTGGTCGGAGGTCGCTGGACAGGCGGATTTTGATGCGTTCTGACGCTTTACTTTTTCGACAAGATGTGCTATAATTCTCTTGAGGTGGTAATAATGGCAAAAACACACGGAACTTCTAAGGAGAATTGCAATCATAACTGTAACGAAACCAAACACACACTTATACAAAGTAGTATTACTTCAACTTCAATGGGGTATTCTGAAAGAACACTATCTAATATTTTAGATTTCTATATAGCTCATGCTATGTGCAAAACCTGCGCTAATGAACGTAAAGTCACTGAATATGGTTGGCGTGGAAGCACTTCAAAAACCGAAGGCTATCCAGCGTTACTTGATGCTCTTTTAAATGCCGCTGATATCCACAACACTGAAGAACAAGTAAACTTTACAGTAATTTATGGCGAACGAATGGAGAAAACACTTTGTGAAATGGGTTTTCTTTATCAGGACGGAAAAAAATATGTTTTCTCTACAGATATTTGCACCACACATCCCAGAATAGTCCTTCTCGGCGAATACAACCTTTCTTATGATGAAAATAATATAGAATATGCAAGCATTGTTGACAAAGAAACTGAGGCTCTGTGTCTGTTTCGTCATATTAGAAATGCACTCGCACATTCAATCGTTTATGAATATGACGATATGCTCCTATTGGTCGATAAAAACGAGCGTAGTGAAACTATAACTGCTTGCATTCTAATAAAAAAACAAACTCTTGAAGAATGGATATATATTGTTGATAAACGCCATCGTTTTTATATACAAGAACAAGTACAAGAAGCTGAAAATCGGGTGGAAGAACTGGTTGGGGCTCTTTGAAAACAATTGACATTGATTAAGCACTTGCTGCAAAGCAGGTGCTTTTTTATGCCCTCACGAAGGAGGTGAAACCGCATGGCAAACAGAATCAAGGGCATCACGGTCGAGATCGGTGGCGATACTACCAAGCTGTCGAAGGCGCTGGAGGGTGTCAATAAAAACATCAAGAACACGCAGACGCAGCTCAAGGATGTACAGAAGCTGCTGAAACTTGATCCGACCAACACAGAACTGCTCTCGCAGAAGCATAAGCTCCTCGCCGATGCGGTGAAGGCTACCAAAGAAAAGCTGGAAACCCTGAAAACGGCAGCAGAGCAAGCGAATCAGGCGCTTGCCAACGGCGACATCTCGCAGGAGCAGTATGATGCTCTCCAGCGTGAGATCATCGAAACGGAACAGGAACTACAGAACCTCCAGCGCGAGGCAGAGGCTTCCAGTACGGCTCTTGCCAAGCTCGGTCAGGCGGGAGAAATGCTTGAAAAAGCCGGTGACAAGATCGCCGATGTCGGTACGACACTGACCACTCATGTGACCGTTCCCGTCATGGCTGCCGGAACTGCCGCAGTCAAGACCGCAGCCGACTTCGACTCCGCCATGAGTAAGGTCGCTGCTGTATCCGGTGCGGCTGGCGATGAACTGGACGCGCTCCGGGACAAGGCTCGTGAGATGGGCGCAAAGACCAAGTTCTCTGCTTCCGAAGCCGCTGACGCTATGAACTACATGGCAATGGCGGGCTGGAAAACCGGCGATATGCTGGAGGGTATCGAGGGCATCATGAACCTTGCTGCCGCTTCCGGTGAGGACTTGGCGACAACTTCAGATATTGTAACAGACGCTCTGACCGCTTTCGGCTTATCTGCTGCCGACAGCGGTCATTTTGCTGATGTTCTGGCGGCGGCATCGTCCAATGCGAATACCAACGTCAGCATGATGGGTGAAACCTTCAAATACTGTGCGCCTGTTGCGGGTTCTCTGGGATTCTCCTGCGAGGATACAGCGCAGGCAATCGGTTTGATGGCGAACAGCGGTATCAAGGGTTCGCAGTCCGGTACAGCACTGCGTTCGATCATGACAGCCCTTGCAGGCGAGGTCAAGTTCTGCGGTGATGCCTTCGGTGAAATGGAGATCGCTACCACAAATCAGGATGGCTCCATGCGTGAGCTGAACGACATTCTTGCAGACTGCCGTGTCGCTTTTGCGCAGATGTCGGAATCGGAACAGGCATCGGCGGCGCAGGCTCTGGTCGGCAAGAACGCTATGTCCGGCTTCCTTGCGCTGATGAATGCTGCGCCTGCGGATATTCAGAAGCTGGAAGGTGCGATCAGCACTTGTTCCGACGAGATCGACGGCTATAACGGTGTCACTGAAAAAATGGCTGCCGTTATGCAGGACAACCTTGCCGGACAGCTCACCATTTTGAAATCCCAGCTTCAGGAGCTTGCCATTTCCTTTGGTGAAATCCTGATGCCTGCAATCCGTTCTATTGTATCCCGTATTCAGGGACTTATCGATAAATTCAACGCGCTGTCGCCTGCGACAAAGGAAACCATTGTCAAGGTCGCACTTGTAGTGGCGGCACTCGGTCCTCTCCTCGTGGTGGTCGGCAAAACAATGGTCGGTGTGGGAAAGCTAATGCAGCTTGTAGCAAACCTGCCGACGATCATTGCAAGCGCAAAGGCAGCATTTACTTCTTTCGGTGCTGCCATCGGCGGTATCAGTGCGCCCGTGGTCGCTGTCATTGCAGTTGTCGCTGCACTGGTAGCGGCTTTTGTTCATCTCTGGCGTACCAATGAGGACTTCCGCAATAAGATCACTGCGATCTGGGAGCAGATCAAGAGTATCTTTTCCGGCTTTTGTCAGGGCATTGTTGACCGCATCAATGCGCTGGGCTTCGATTTCAAAAACATCACCGAGGTCATCAAAGCAGTATGGGACGGACTCTGCAAATTCCTGAAACCGATCTTTGAGGGGCAGTTCCAGCAGATCGCAAATATCTTCAAGGCTGTGACAGACATTATCCTGAGTGTTCTGGATATTTTCGTCGGCATCTTTACCGGCGACTGGAGCAGAGTGTGGGACGGTATTAAGGGCATCTTTGCTGCGGTATGGAATTTCATCAAGGATACGCTGAAAAATGCGCTGAATATGATCTGCGGTATTTTCGACACAGATCTTGGTGAAGTGAAGGAATTCTGGGTAGGCGTATGGACGAGCATCAAGAACTTTTTCGTCAACATCTGGAATGGTATAAAGAACTTCGTAAGCACAGTCCTCAATGCGATCAAGAACTTTTTCACAACTATCTGGACGGGTATCAAGAACTTTTTTGTCGGTATCTGGACGGCGATTTATAACAGCGTATCTGAGAAAATCAACCTCATTAAAACTGTTATTACGGTCGTTTGGAACGCGATTCATACAGCGATCAGTACGGTGCTGAATGCGATCTGGTCTGTTATCACAACTGTATGGCAGACCATTTACGACTTTATCTCTCCGCTGCTGGAAGCATTCAGATATCTGTTCGAAACGATTTTTGAGGCAATCCATGTAATTATCAGTCGCGTCATGGACTGGATTCATGATAAAATCGTGGAGCGCTGGGAAACCATCAAGGCTGTTGTAACAATCGTGCTTGAAGCGATCAAGACTGTTATTGAAACCGTATGGAATGCGATTCATACAGCAATCACAACGGTGATGGACGCTATCCACAATGTCATTTCTACAGTCTGGAACGCGATCTCCGGCTTCATCTCCGGAGTGGTCAATGCGATCTGGTCTGTGATTTCCAGCATCTGGAACAGCATCAAGGATCATATCACAAATACACTGAACGCAATTCATGCGGTCGTATCGATGGTATGGAATGCAATCTCCGGCTTCATTTCCGGTGTGCTGAATACCATTTCTTCTGTGGTCTCTTCCGTCTGGAACGCGATTAAAAATACAGTCAGCACTGTGATGAACGCGATCAAGACAACGGTATCGAATATCTGGGACAGCGTCAAAAATGCCGTTACCCAGAAGATAACGGCGATCAAGGATACGATTGTAAACGGCTTCAATGCTGCGGTCAGCTTCATCAAGAACCTTGCATCGCAGGCGTTCCAGTGGGGCGCTGATATCATCAACGGTATCGTCAACGGCATCAAGAACTGTATCGGCAAGGTTGCAGATGCGGTCAAGGGCGTGGCAAACAAGATCAAGTCCTTCCTGCACTTCTCTGTACCTGATGAGGGACCTCTTGCGGATTTCGAGAGCTGGATGCCAGACTTCATGCAGGGACTTGCCGATGGCATCAACGCAAATACCAGCGTGGTGAACGATGCAGTCAACAGCTTTGCAGGCGGTCTTGCTGAAAAAATCAGCAGTGTAATTCAGAGCGCTCTGTCCAATGTTGTCACATCGGTACAGGGATTCATGACGCAGGTGTTCGATACCGTGAAAACGGTCTGGACAAACGCCAATGCTGCGATTGATGCAACGATGTCGCAGATCAGCAGCGGCATCACTTCCGGCTGGAAAACGATCGTCAGCACCATTAAAACCACGCTTGAAAATATCCGCAATGTCATCACGACCACATGGAAGGCTGTATCTTCTGTGATCTCCGCAGCGCTGGACGGTATCAAAAAGATCGTCACGGCAGTATGGACAGCGCTGAAGAACCTCATTAAAACGGGACAGCTTGACATCAAATCTGTTGTGACGACAACGTGGGAAGCTGTATCTGGTGTGGTTCGGACAGCGGTCAATGCGATCAAATCCGTGGTGCAGGCGGTCTGGGATGCAATGCCGGATACCGTGCGCAGCGCCATGAATCGTGTCAAGGATGCCGTGCTGTCTATCTGGGACGGCATCAAAAACGGCGTCGGTGACAGGCTCGGCGGAGTGCGGGATGCCGTCACAAATGCAATGAACGCTGTTTATAACGCAGTCATGGACAAGGTCAACAGCTCGTGGTCGTGGGGACGCGACCTCATGCAGAACCTCATCAACGGCATCACCTATATGCTCGGCAGTCTGATTAACACAGTTGCGGATGTGGCTCGTTCCATCTGGGAATACCTGCATTTCTCTGTGCCTGAAAAGGGTGCGCTGACTGATGTGGAGGAGTGGATGCCGGACTTCATGAAGGGGCTGGCGAAGGGCATCAACAAGAGCAAGAAGTACGTTGAGGCTGCTGTATCCGGTGTGGCTGATGCCATGACACTGACGATGCAGTCCGGGCTGAATGTCGATATGGACGGTATCTCCGGCGCAATGATGAACGGCGGCAGCGTGGTCAACAATTACTACAACAATGACAACAGCCGGACAGTCAACCAGACGAATAATTCGCCTAAGTCGCTGTCACGACTGGAAATCTACAGGCAAACAAGAAATGCCTTGAATATATAAGGAGGTGCGGCTGTGTTCTTTACACTCATTCTTGAAAATGCCAATGGCGACCGTGTAGACATGACCGCCACGGCAAATCAGTATATGACCTCAAAGGTGGAAGGGCTGAATCCTCCCACCGGCACAATCAGCACCTCCAGCTATGCGGGCATGGACGGCAGCTATTTGAATAACGCCTTCATTGAGAAGCGGAATGTCGTCATTTCCTTTGAGATGCGCGGTGTGGGTGTGGAAGCCCGCAGGCATCAGCTCTACAAGGTGGTGAAACCTTCCCGCTACATCAAGATTTACTACGCGACCGCAGGCATTGATGTATTTGCGGAGGGATATGTTGAGTCCTGCGAGGTGCAGAACTTTGAGATGCTGACAACCGGGCAGATTTCTATTCTCTGCCCGGATATTTATTGGTATTCCACTACATCGGTCATGGCGTACTACTCGCAGATTACCGGAGCATTCACATTCCCGTTCCCGACCGAAAGCAATCCGGAGCCGTTTATCCTCGGCAAGTACAACACTCAGAACATGATGACCATTGTCAATGACGGCGACGAGATCGGCTTCACGCTGGTGATTGAGGCGCTGGAGGATGCACGTTCTCCCACGCTATATAATGCCGACACGGACGAGTATCTGCAAATCACCGGCGACATTCTCGCAGGCGATATTATCACGGTGACGACCAAGACCGGCAATAAGACCGTCACGCTCGATCGCGGCGGCGTCAAAACCAATATCATCAACCGGCTTGTTTCCGGCTCGACTTGGCTGACGCTGCGTGAGGGCAGAAACCGTTTCTACCTGCGCGGCACGGGACTGCAAAACCTGAAAGTCACCATCGTCCACACAAATGCGTATCTGGGGGTGTAGTATGCAGATTGAAGTTTACCGAATGACAGCGGAGGAAGATGCGCTGACGATCACCCTTGAGGCGGTCTGCGACACCTTTTCCTCGCTGCTCTGGGATATTGAATACTACAAGTGCGGCAGCTTTGAGGTGTATATCGCCGCCAATCCGCAGAACATTGAGATTTTCCAGACCGGCAGAATCGTCGGTCGCGATGATGATAGCCAGCACTTCGGCATCATCGAATCGGTGCTGATCGATACAGATATTGAGAACGGCGACTACCTGACAGTGCGTGGGCGCTTTCTCATGTGCCTTCTGGAACGGCGTATCATTCATCCGACATACAACGTGACAGCAGCAAAGGCATACAGTGAGATCGTCCGGGAGGTTGTGACGCAGAATGCGCTGCTCTTGGACAACCGCAGAATTCCGGGATTATCGCTCGGAACGGTCACCGGCGCTTGCTGGGAGCAGACCGCGACATTGCAGATCTCATACACGAACCTGATGCAGTGGGTGTATACGATCTGCGAGAAGCTCGGCGGAACAGCGAATATCCGGCTGGTGAAATCCTCCGGGGAGCAGTACCGTATGGTATTCGACCTCTCTGAGGGTGCTGACCGCAGCATCATGCAGGAGGATAACCCGCATATTATCTTCTCCGACGCATACAGCAATCTGTTGTCCTTCAGCTATGCGGAGGATGCTTCCGTTGAGCGAAACTTCGCCTATATCTTCGGTCAGGGCAAGGGCGAGGAGCGTAAACGCACCACATATTGTAACGGCGATGAGCCGACCTACCTTGACCGCTATGAGGTGTATGTAGATGCGGACGATATTTCCGAGACAGAGCAGGTCGAGGGTGAAACAATACCAATTCCGGAGGAAAAGTATCTGGAACTGCTGCGCACTCGCGGCTCGGAACGGCTGGTGCTGCCGAAAACAGCATCGGAGTCGGACATTGCAGCGCACAACACGCAGTATGTGTATAACCGCGATTATTTCGTAGGCGACTATGTGACGGTGCAGCACCGGCGCTTCGGCATGATACAGCCGCAGATACAACTCATCGGCATGATTGAGGGCTTCGACCAGAACGGGCGCAGCCTGACACCAACTTTCAAGGAGGCATGATATATGGCTTTTTACAGCGGTTTCTTCAATTCAAAAGGGCTTGACCGCACCTATACGGCGGAGGACTTCACATCGTATCTTTCGTCTATCATCTGCAACGGTATCCTCGATACCTACGGACAGATGTTCAGGCTGACAGCGGCAAGTAGCGGTCTGAAAGTGACGCTCGGCACTGGCAAGGCGTGGATCGACGGACACTACTTCATCAATGATGCCCGATACAGCATCGACCTGACAAGCTATCAGGATGAATCCCTGCCGCGTTATGTGGCGATTGCTATTCTGCTTGATGTCGGTGAGTCGGTGCGCAGTGTATCGCTTGAAATTACTCCCGGCACGCCTGCGGAGAATCCGTCACTCCCGACGCTGCCGACTGACGAGAATAAAACTCGTCTGCTTATGTATGCGGTGCGCCTGAACCCCGGAGCGACGGAGCTTTCGGAGCGTGACTGGTACGATTACCGTGAGGACAAGAATGTCTGCGGTTATTGCAAGTGCATTCTCGGCAAGTGCAGGGTGACGGATATGCTGGCACAAATGGCGCAGATCACGGCAGAGATGGAGGAATACAATGAAACTGTCGCCGACCTGACAGCGAGAGTGGCAGAACTGGAAGCTGAGATCGAGGACATCGGTGACATTGTTGCAGTCGGGCAGTGCGGTGAAAATATCTTCTATGCGCTGTACTCCAACGGTAAACTGCTCCTGAAGGGTACGGGAGATATGTACGATTATGATAATCCGCTTTATCCGACCGGAAACGACTCTCCGTTTTTCAATAATCAGGATATCAAGAATGTGATTGTTTCCGAGGGCATTACAGATATCGGTGAGTACGCTTTCCGTTACTGCGATGAGCTTGAAACGGTATCCCTGCCGGGAACGCTGACGAAAATCAGTGATTTTGCATTTTATCCGCATCAGGATCCGGCGGCAACGCCGACTGTTACACACGAACTTAAGGCTGTGACTATTCCAAGCAGTGTGACAGAGATCGGCTACTGCGCCTTTGCGGGTAACAGGCTTACAACCGTTACAGTTCCGAGTACCGTAACAACAATCGGAGAGCGTGTCTTTACGGCTTGCGCCAATCTGACAACTGTGCGCTATGAAGCACCTGTTATCAACGAGTTTATGTTCGTCAACTGCAATCGCCTTGTAAATGTTACGCTTGCAAGGACGGTGACGGAAATCAAGTCGCACTGCTTCAATTACTGCCATGATCTTACGGAAATCACCTATGAAGGCAGTCTGGCAGACTGGGCAGCGGTTACAAAGCACAGCAACTGGGACGCGCATGGCGGTTCGATCAGCCCGACCAATCTGACAAGAATCAATTGTCTGGACGGCTTTATGGAGTGGGATGAAGAAAATCATGAATGGAAAGTTGGTGAAGAATAATGTGGAAATTTCTTGTAAAAAACCAGAGCATCGAGGTGTTGGAGCGAGAGGTGCTTGCCGATCACCAGATCCAGTATGTGCAGTTCCGCTTTACCTTTGACGGAGACTGGCGGCGCTTTCATAAGGTCGTGCAGTTCTCGCAGTGTGACGAGACCTATAATATCGTCCTCGGCACTGATGGCACATTGCTATATCTGCCTGCGGAGCTTCATGTCGGTGCGGCAAAAATGTCTGTATTCGGATATGATACCGAAAGCGACACGACCGTTCGTGCAACGACTGTGCCGGTAACGCTGAATATCCGTCCTTCCGGTTTTGTGGGTGATGATGAACCGCCCATTCCGCCGACGCCTGATCTGTATGCGCAGCTTCTGAAAAAGATCGAGGAAGCGGGACACGGTGCTGACGGCAAGTCCGCATATGAGATTGCTGTCGAGCATGGATATGTCGGTACGGAAACCGAGTGGCTTGCATCGCTCAAAGGTGAGCCGGGTGAAACACCGGATATGTCTGAATACCCGAAAACATCAGAAGTCACAATCATTGTCGAGCGTGAGATCGAGGCGGCGACCGGAGATTTTCATTCTCATGCAAACAAGGCAACGCTGGATGCTTTTACGCCTGAGCTTCTACAGGAGCTTTCCGGCTTGCAGCAGTTTGAGGACAGGACGCAGTATGAGATTCAGACCATCAATGAGGAACTGCTGACGCTGAATGCACAGCGGCATACGCACAATAACAAGGATGTGCTGGACAGTATCACACAGGAAATGCTTGACGGTATTGCAAGCGCAGCGAGACAGGCGCATTCACATCACAATATGACCACGCTGAATGGCATCACGGATTCTCACGTTTCCCGCTGGGAGGAAGCATACACCAGCGCTATGAATCTCAATGAGCGTGTTGGCGTGAATGAAGGTGTGTTCGAGCGCTTCAAGACCGAGATCCTCTATGATATGCAGGGCTGCCGCACATCCATTTCGGATATTCTCACAAGGCTTTCTGCCGTAGAGACTGAGCTGTCCGGAGTAGAGACCGCACTTGCAGCAATTGTGGAGGTGACGACATGAGCATTGCAAATTATCTGACGGCGCTGGATGCACAGCGCGACCAGCTTGCCCGCAATCTTGTGACAATGGGTGTTCAGGCTTCGGAGTCCGAAAAGCTGAATACGCTTGTGCCGAAGGTGCTGCAGATCCCGTCCGGAAGACCGGAGGTGACGCTGTTCCGCAACGGCAATGATGCTCTTACCACATACGGTGAGAGCATCTACACTTTTTATATTGACGGATATCGCAGCATTGCTGGCTTTGCTGATGTGTATCCACATTTCTGCTGTTCAGAGAATGACTATGCACTTTACTACAATCAGCCGGACTTCAACTGGGGCGCTGTCATTTACACCATGTGTATCACTCCGGTACGCATCACGCCTGCAAGCAGAATTCTGTTCACCTATAAGTCCGGCGCTACCGATGCAGGAGAGATGTGGCTTGTACGCAAGAGCAGTCAGCAGATGTCGCCTGCGGAAACGGCAAGATACATTCACGAAAAGCTCAGTGGCGGCGAGGCAATTTCCGTTCCGTTCGGCTGGCTCGGTTCCGTCGGCAACTATATCTCCGTCCTGCACGACTGCAGCGGTGTATCTGCTGACGAATATTATCTCGCTTGGAAGGCAGTTACAGACAATACAAGCCCGATGATCAGGACGGTCAAGGTACTGGAGGTGACAACATGAAAGGCAGTATCTGTACGGTGATCGGTGCGATCGGCGGCGGAATTGCAGCGCTATTCGGTGGCTGGGATTCCGCGCTGGTAACGCTCATCATCTTCATGGGCATTGACTTTGCTACCGGAATGATTACCGGCGCAATGGGCAAGTCCAAGCACAGCAAGACCGGAAAGCTGAACAGCAAGGCGGGCTGGTACGGGCTTGCGAAGAAAGGCAGCATTCTCATGCTCATTATCGTGGCGGTGCGTCTGGACATTCTGCTCAACACCAATTATGTGCGTGATGCGGTCTGCATCGCGTTCTGCGTGAATGAGCTGCTTTCCATCGTGGAAAATACATCGCTCATGGGAATTCCGTATCCGCCTGCACTGAAAAATGCAATTGAGGTGCTGCAGAAGCAGACCGGCAGAAAGGATGATAAGGATGATTAAGACCTACAGCTATACCGATAACACGCAGCCTTCTCCGCACTTCAATGCGCAGGAGTTCCGCTGCAAGTGCGGCAAGGCACATGATTTTCAGATCGACGATGATCTCATCACAAAGCTGGAAGCGCTCTATGCAGCCCTCAACTGCTCTAAGATCATCGTGACATCCGGTTTCCGTTGTGCTGCTCATGATAAGGCAGTCAAGGGCAGCGGCACGGGACAGCATACACTCGGCAAGGCGGCGGACATCTGCTGTTACGGGCAGGACGGTCAGCCGATTTCCAGCAAGACCGTCTGCTGCAAGGCACAGGATACCGGCTTTACCGGCATTGCCAATATCACTGCCGCCTACATCTATACGCACGTCGATGTGCGTTCCGGCGGAAAGTGGTACGGCGATGAGGTTCACGGCAACAGCAGCGTGACCGATGATTTCTATAAATACTTCGGAGGCGAGGATATGAAGGGCATTGACGTCAGCGTCCATAACGGCAAGATCAACTGGCAGAAGGTCAGTACGGACGGCATTAATTTTGCGATCCTGAGAGCAGGCTACGGCAGACTGGCATCGCAGAAGGATGACCGTTTCGAGGAGAACTATGCAGGCGCTAAGGCGGCAGGTATTCCGGTCGGTGCTTACTGGTATTCCTACGCTATGGACGAGGACGAGGCTCGTCTGGAGGCGGATGTATTCCTGTCTGTCATCAAGGGAAAGCAGTTCGAGTTCCCGGTCTATTTTGATCTGGAGGAGAAAAAGCAGTTTGACCTCGGCAAGGAAAAGGTGTCTGCCATTATGCGGGCGTTCCTTGAAAAGGTTGAGAGCGCCGGCTATTTTGTCGGACTGTATGGCTCTGCTTCTTCCCTGACCACACATACTGCCGATGATATCAAATCCCGATATATGATCTGGCTGGCACACTGGTGTGACCAGACGAATTATAGCGGTGCATACGGTATCTGGCAGCACTCCGAGAAAGGCAGCGTAGATGGCATCAACGGCAATGTTGATTTGGACGTCGGCTACAAAGATTTTCCGACCATCATCAAGGCAAAGGGGCTGAACGGATACGGCAAGGAGGAAGTCCTGCCGAATCCGCCTGCGCCTGCTGCGGATGATGGTATCTCCGTCGAGGTTACTGTGGACGGTCAGAAGTACAGTGGAAAACTGAATAAGGCATAACAGCAGCGCCCGTCGGGATTTTTTCTCGGCGGGCGTATTTTTTTTCGTCCAAACGCGCCTCGATTCTGTAGTGGGATATGAAAGGGTTGACTTTTCCGGCTATCAATAGGAGGTGCGATATGGAACAGCAGAAAATCATTGATGAGATCAACTATCACAAGGCACAGGCAATCACAGAATTGCTCTACGCCAGCGGTATGATTACAGTTGTCGAGTATGACAAATTATCGGAATTAAACCGCAAATCTTTCTCTCCGCTGTACGCGGACTTATTACCGAAAACGCTTGATAAATCATCGGTTCAGAGTTAATATTGTATACTGACAAAGGAGGGACAACCATTGAAAATCAAGAAAATTGAAGCACAGCCTGCTGTGGTGAAAAAGCTCCGGGTGGCTGCCTACTGCCGAGTCAGTACCGAGAATGAAGAACAGAAGGAAAGTCTGGAAGCGCAGCGTGAGCATTACGAGTCGTGGATCAGAATGCACGATGACTGGGAATGCGCGGGCGTGTTTTATGATTTCGGCATCAGCGGCACAAAGGCGGATGCCCGTGAAGGCTTGCAGGCGCTGTTATACGCCTGCCGCACCGGAAGCGTCGATTATGTGCTGACAAAATCCATCAGCCGTTTTTCCAGAAACACATCCGACTGCCTGTCGCTGGTGCGTGAACTGCTTTCCTATAATATTCCAATCTACTTCGAGAAGGAGAACATTGACACCGGCAGCATGGAAAGTGAGCTGATTCTGTCTGTTCTCAGCAGCATGGCACAGAGCGAATCCGAGTCCATTTCCAAGAATGTGAAGTGGACGGTGAAAAAGCGAATGGAAGAAGGCACCTTCGTTTTCGGCTACCTTCCATACGGCTACACAAAGGATGCGGACGGAAAAATGGTTATTGATCCGGTCGAGAGCGAGATCGTCAGGCTGATTTTTGATCTGGCGCTGAACGGTATGGGGACATACAAGATCGCTCAGCTGCTCGACAGACGGAATGTTCCAACCCGCAAGGGCGGCAAATGGTCAGGCTCAACGGTCAAGGGTATTCTTGTGAACGAGAAATACTACGGCGCTGCTGCTTTTCAGAAAACCTATACCGACAGCAACTTCCGGCGTCATAACAATCATGGTGAGGTCGATAGCTTCATAGCGGAAGACCACCATGAAGCGATTATCAGCAAAGAGGTTTTTGACCGTGTGCAGGTCATGATACAGAAACACATTGATGAACACGGCATCGTAAAGGATATGGGAAAGTACCATAACAAGTATCCTTTTTCCGGCATCATCATCTGCGGGGAGTGCGGCGGTAAGTTCAAGCGGCAGACGCAGAGCGGCGGAATCGCATGGGCTTGTTCTACACACCTTTATAATAAAGACGCCTGTTCCATGATGTTTATTAAGGATGAAGCGATAAAGGCAGCATTCGTGACGATGATGAACAAGCTGATCTTCGGCTGCAAGCAGGTTCTCGTTCCTTATTACGATGCACTCCGCCTCGCCGATACGGACGAGAGCCTGCAAGGAATACTGGATCTGAAAAATGAATTGCAGCTGAACAGTGACCGGAAGAACGATCTGCGGAAGCTGCGTGTCAAGGGCTTCCTTGATGCGGCGATGTACAATCAGGAGCTGAGGCGCGTCGAAATGGAGAGCGAGGAAATCCGCGCTAAAATGAAATGCATCGACAGAGCCGGAGAGAACGGCGATATCAAGGAAACGAAAAAGCTCCTGCGCTTTGCTGAATCGGCAGAAATGCTCACAGAGTTCAGCGACGACCTGTTCACCGAATACGTTGACAGCATCATTGTATACACCAGAACCTGCATCGGCTTCCGGCTGAGATGCGAGCTGACATTGAAGGAGGAAGTATGTACGGGTACAAGATAGTGGACGGCAAAGTAATCGTTGACGAGCAGGAAGCGGCAGTTGTTATAAACATCTTCAACGGGTATCTTTCCGGCATGAGCCTGCGGGATGCTGCCGTGAATGCAGGCAAACCGATGGTTCACAGCATGGTGAAGCGCATCATCAGTAACTTCTGCTATGTCGGCGATGACTTCTATCCTGCGATTGTCAGCCGCCAGACGTTTGCGAGAGCGAACGCGGAACTGATACGCAGGTCGGAAAAGCATGGCGGCAAGAAGCGCCTGCAAATGCCGCCAGTCTATACGGAGTTTGATATTTCAGAGCCGGAGATGCATTTTGACGATCCGATAAAACAAGCCGAATACATCTACAGTCTGATCGGGGTGAGGAAATGAATGTTATAAAAATACCTGCCAAACCGCAGAAAGGCAATAATGCGGCGAAGGAGGAAGTCAAAAAGCTGCGTGTTGCAGCCTATTGCCGTGTATCGACGGACAACGAGGAACAGGCTACCAGCTACGAAACACAGATCGAGCACTACACTGAATTTATCAATAAGAATCCGGAATGGGAGCTTGTCAGGGTGTATGCCGATGACGGTATCAGCGCGACCTCGACCAAAGGCAGAGAGCAGTTCAATGCCATGATCGAGGACTGCAAGAAGGGCTTGATCGACATGATCTTTACGAAGTCAATCAGCCGATTTGCACGAAATACCGTTGACTGCCTGAACTATATCCGAATGCTTAAGGAGATGAATATTCCGGTATTCTTCGAGAAGTGGAATTGTCAAGAAAAGTGCA
>MSGZ01000015.1:61762-70595 GCA_001940925.1 Ruminococcus sp. Phil11 | reverse complement strand
CATCTACTCGTTCAATGTGAAGGTCCCGAACGAGAAGGGCACGTACACGGTCGGCCTGAAATCCGGTGAGGAGAACAAGGTCGTTCCGATCGACCAGACCAAGACGATCCCGTTCACGTTCTACGGACTGGATATCGTCGTGGACGGCAGCACGCCGGTTGCGACAACGCAGCCGCCTGTTACGACAGAACAGCCGCCTGTAACGACAACAACGAAGCCCGAACCGATCGGCGGTTCTGCTGACTGGATGATCGGTCAGAAAGAAGTTGCGCCGGGCGGATATGTAAAGATTCCGGTGCTCGTCTACAATGACGAGGGTACGGCAGGCTTTGTTCTGAAGCTCGATATGGACAGCAGTCTCAAGATCGACAGCATCGACTGGACCGGTGCATATTCCGGTGAGCCCACGCTCAATCCGGAGCAGAGGGCAATTGTCTGGGCGAGCACGAACGGCAGCGATCAGAGCGCAGACGGTGCGATCCTGTACCTGAATATCACTGCACCGGAAGCTGACGGCAATTATCCGATCCGCTTTGAGAAGCTCGATGTCACCAATACTGTCGGTGCAAAGGTTGACGCTAAGACCAAGGACGGCGGCATCAAGGTTGACAGAAGCATTCTGGATGCAGGCACCGTGAACTGGGAGATCGGTCAGGCGGCAGTCAAGCCGGGCGATACTGCAAAGGTCCCGGTCAAGGTTTCCGGCGACAGCGGTACGGCAGGCTTCACGGTCCGCTTTGAGCATGATCCGGAGCTGAAGTTCACCGGCTTTGAGTTCGGTGACGGCTATTCCGGCGAGGCGCAGATGAACGACAACAAGCTGACGGTTGTCTGGGCGAACTCGGACGGCTCCAACGAAAAAGCAGACGGCGATATCATCTATCTCAAGTTTACGGCTCCTGACAAGGAGGGCGAATACCCGGTCGGTGTTTCGTTCATCGACGTCTCCAATACGCTCGGTCAGAACCTGAAGGTCAACGTCACCTCCGGTTCCGTCAAGGCAGATCCGAAGATCGGTACCGGCGATACGCCGTCCGGTCTCAGGGTCGTGAAGTCCTATGATATCAGCTTCACGCCGCCGACCAGAAAGAACTACTGGTCGCACGATACCAGAACGCTCAAGAACTGCGGCGGCCTGGAGGGTATGCGCGCTGAGATGACGGTTTACAAGGCCTATGTCAATGACAAGAACGAGCTTACCGATGTAAAGGGCGAACCGATGAAGAATGCGAACGGTCAGCCGGTGATCTATGAAGACGGCATGGATGTGAAGGCACAGGCATTCGAGACCCGTACAAAGGATATCACGGAATTTGTTGATCTGTCCGATCCATCCGTCACTGCAAAGATGATCTGGGACGGTCAGGCGGATTCTGTGACCAAGGTCGAGAACCACAAGTACCGGATCAGCCTGTTCTACGATGCTGCGAAGCAGACGGATGAGGACTTCAAGGTCTCCGATTCCAAGATCAAGCTGGGCGACCATACGATCTTTATCGGCGTCAAGGGCGACTACAACCTCGACGATGTGGTCAGTGTCGATGACGCACAGAATACGCTGAAATTCTACACGGAATACTATGTCGCAAACAAGAAGAATACCAAGCTGAGTGAGAATCCGGAGTACGACGGTCTGAACGGCCTCGTGTTCTATCTGATCAACGTCAGATTCCTCACCGGCGATTCTCCGAGCGATCCGATGGAGGATCCGCAGCAGGTCAGTGCGGACGATGCACAGTGCATCCTCAGATACTACACGGATAAGGACGTTGCGCACAAGCAGGGCATTACTTGGGAGAAAGAGGTCGGCTACGATCTGCTCGACAGCTTCTACCAGAAGTAAGCGCATCCTGCGCAAAGACAAAAAAGGGGAGAGATCCGGGAAACCGGGTCTCTCCTTTTGATACAGCAAGCCCGCCGCAGTGAGCCCCGCGGCGGGCAGTTTTTTATCAGGTATCGCAGATAAATGCGCCGTCTCTGTAATCGACCGTTACGGTGCTGCCCTGCGGGAGCGGCGCGCTCAGCAGCTTCTTTGCGAGCAGCGTCTCGACCTTGCGCTGCAGCAAACGCTTGAGCGGACGGGCACCGAAATTCGGGTCGTAGCCCTGCTCAATGACCGCATCCTTTGCAGCATCGGTCAGCGTGACCTTGATCTGCTGTTCCGCCAGACGCTTCTGCAGGTTCGCAATCAGCAGATCGACGATGCCGCCGATCTCCTTCTTCGTGAGCGGCTTGTAGAGAATGATCTCGTCCAGACGGTTCAGGAACTCCGGACGGAACCGCTGATGCAGCAGCGCGTCAGTCTGCTTTTTGGCCGCCTCGGAGATCGTGCCGTCCGGCTGGATGCCTTCGAGCAGCGCGTCTGCACCGAGGTTCGAGGTCAGGATCAGAATGGTGTTTTTGAAGTCCACGGTTCTGCCCTGCGAATCCGTGATACGGCCGTCGTCCAGCACCTGCAGCAGCAGATTGAACACATCCGGGTGCGCCTTTTCGATCTCGTCCAGCAGCACCACGCTGTACGGCTTTCTGCGGATGGCTTCGGTCAGCTGACCGCCTTCCTCATAGCCGACATATCCGGGAGGCGCGCCGATCAGACGGCTGACGCTGAATTTCTCCATATACTCGGACATATCAATGCGGATGAGGTTGCGCTCGTCGTCGAACAGTGCTTCCGCGAGCGTCTTTGCAAGCTCGGTCTTGCCGACACCGGTCGGACCGAGGAACAGGAACGAGCCGATCGGACGGTTCGGGTCCTGAATGCCTGCCCGCGAACGCAGGATCGCTTCGCTGACCTTTTCAACGGCTTCGTCCTGACCGATCACGCGCTTGTGCAGTGTATCGTCAAGATGCAGCAGCTTTTCGCGGTCGCCCTCCATGAGCTTTGTGACGGGGATACCTGTCCAGCGTGCAACGATTCGTGCAATTTCGTCCTCTGTAACTGCATCACGAAGCAGTTTGGAAGCTGAGCCGTTCTGTGCGGAGCTTTCCGCAGCGGTCAGCTCCTTTTGCAGCTCCGGCAGCTTTCCGTATTTCAGCTCGGCGGCCTTGTTCAGATCATACTGCCGCTCTGCTGTTTCGATTTCGGCTTTGAGTTGTTCCATCTGCGCACGGAGTTCCTGCACGCGGCTGATACCGCCCTTTTCATTTTCCCACTGGGCTTTCATCTGCGCGAAGCGGTCGCGCTGCTCGGCAAGCTCTTTGCGGAGCTCGTCAAGATGCGATGCGGAAACGGCATCGGTCTCCTTTTTCAGTGCCGCCTCCTCGATCTCCAGCTGCATGATCTTCCGCGAGATCTCGTCCATTTCTGTCGGCATGGAATCCATTTCCGTGCGGATCATCGCACAGGCTTCATCCACAAGATCAATTGCCTTATCCGGCAGGAACCGGTCGGAGATATAGCGGTTCGAGAGCGTCGCGGCGGCGATCAGTGCGGTATCGTGGATCTTGACGCCGTGGTACACCTCATAACGCTCTTTCAGGCCGCGCAGGATCGAGATCGTGTCCTCGACGGTCGGTTCCCCGACCTGAACCGGCTGGAACCGGCGTTCGAGCGCGGCATCCTTTTCGATATACTTGCGGTATTCGTCCAGCGTGGTCGCGCCGATGCAGTGCAGCTCACCGCGGGCGAGCATCGGCTTCAGCAGATTGCCTGCGTCCATCGCGCCGTCGGTCTTGCCGGCACCGACGATTGTATGCAGCTCGTCGATAAACAGGAGGATCTTGCCTTCGGACTTTTTGACCTCCTGCAGCACGGCCTTCAGCCGTTCCTCAAATTCGCCGCGGTACTTTGCACCCGCGACCAGCGCGCCGAGATCAAGCGAGAAGATCGTGCGGTCTTTCAGGCTGTCCGGAACATCCCCGCGGGCGATCCGCTGGGCAAGTCCCTCCGCGATCGCGGTCTTGCCGACGCCCGGCTCACCGATCAGCACCGGATTGTTCTTCGTTTTCCGGGACAGGATACGGATGACATTGCGGATCTCCGCGTCACGGCCGATGACCGGGTCAAGCTGATGCTTCTTCGCACGCTCGGTCAGATCCTGACCGTACTTTTTCAGAACGTCGTAGGTTGCCTCGGGTGTCTCATTCGTAATGCGCGTATTGCCGCGGATCTCCTTCAACGCGGTCAGCACCTTCGCTTCGGTGACATTGAACTGCGTCAGCAGCTGTTTGACGGTGCGGTCGCCGGAGCGCAGCATTGCAAGGAACACATGCTCCACCGAGATATATTCGTCCTGCATCTGCTTCGCGATCTCCTCGGCCTTGTTGTAGAGCTGCTCGGTCTCGTTCGAGACATAGACCATGCCGGCCTGTCTGCCGGATCCGGTCACATGGGGCAGGGCAGCGACTGCCTTTTCGGCGGCATTGGCAAGTGCCTCCGCGTGTACGCCGATCCGCTGCATCAGCTGGGGGATCAGTCCGTCCGGCTGCTGCATGAGTGCCGTCAGGATGTGGATCGGCTCGACGGCATTGTTCTGGTAGCCCGTGCAGAGCGACTGCGCGTTCTGCATGGATTCCAGCGTCTTTTGTGTCATACGATTTGCATTCATGGTACAAACCTCCTTTATTCAGTCAGGGCATCACAAGCTCTGCAAGATGCTTCGAGCCGAAGCGTTCCGCAAAGCGGCGGAGCCCGATTTTCAGGTCAACATCGTTATAAGCGTGGTCATCAAGGAAGCATTCGCTCTTTTCGCCGATGCGCGTATAGAACGCGATGCCGGCAAGCAGATCGTCGAGCGTGCGGCTCTCCGTCATGCGGTCAAGCTCTGCCTCCGCCGCACGGATCTCACCGCGGTCAACCTTCCGGAGCAGTTCGCTCGTCTGTTCGGCCTTTTCGGTATCCGTGAAGTGCAGTTCGTCATGGGTCTGCGTGTCGATCCGGAATACGTACTGCGCGATCATGCGGCCGAGTTCCCGGATCTGTCTGATGATATAATCTTCCTGATACATTAAAATTTTCTCCTCTCAGCATATCAAAATAAACATAGTTAGAGAAATGCCGGGAGGTTTAATTATCCATGCGCACCTTGTTCTGAACCGGTGTGCGGTCGGCAGGCAGGGCGCAGACTGCGCAGGACGTCAGAACGACGGACGCTGCGGCAAGAACCGGCAGATAATTCTGATGCTGCTGCCGGATATTTGCGGACTGCTCCTGCGATGCGGCAGGGGATTCGGAAAGCTCCGTGCAGACAACGGTTCCGGTGATCTGCTGTACCGTGACAGTCCCCGCCGGTAAAGCCGCAAGACAGACCGTCTGGACGATCAGCAGGAAGATCATGCGGAAACCGATCCTGTGCTGCTCGATCCTTGCTTTCATGGTGCGCCCTCCTTTCTTTGTGTGAGATCAGGCTCCTATGTCGGGAAGAAATCCGCGACGGCCTTTTCGGCAGCCGCCTTATCGGGGAGTGCTGCAAAATATGCTTTCAGTGCGGCATCGGCCTTTTTGATGTACAGGCCGATCATCTCGCCGAGTTCCTCCGAAGATACGTGGCTTTGTGCGCGCATCCGGAATACCCGGTTCCATGTGCCGTCCTCGATCGTGAAGTCGTCCTTGCTGCAGAGCCCGTGTGCCTGCTCCTGCGCCGCCCATGTCTGGAAAAACGCGGTCGCATCGTCGATCAGTGCTTTGCTCTGCGTCCGGAAGGAAGCGTGCAGCACGCCGATCGCGTGTTCAGGCTGCCGGTAGAGCTCCACGCGGTAGCGGATCGTAGGCTTGTAGCGGTAACGCAGCGGACTGCGGATCGTCAGCATTCCTTCGGAAGCCTGCTCCTGCAATTGGAACAGCCCTGTCATCTGCCGGGAAAGCGTCTGCATGATATCCGCCATGCGGCGTTCCGGGGTGACATACCCGACCGCCTCGGCAAGGATCTGGTTGATCAGATTGGAACGGCTCGTGCCGCGGGAATACGCCATGCGGTCAACGGCCTCGACGACGTCCTCTGACAGCACAAGGCTGTAAACTGCCTTTTTCATACCGAACACCTCTTTTCTCATCGTCTAATAATATTATACTCGCATTATGAAATATGTCAAGCGAATTATATAAGATTTCACACAGATTTCACAAAGGCTTGACGTTCCGTTTCATTTGTGGTATACTATATAAGAGTAAGAAATGTGCTGCTGCACGAAAGGAGTCTTGCTGCTATGAAAACAGAAAAGCTATATGAGAATGACGCCTATCTGCGTCGTTTTACGGCGACCGTGCTCTCCTGTGAGCCGCTTGCCGATGCCAAAAAAAGAGAGGACGGTGCCGCTTACGGCATCATCCTCGACAGGACTGCATTCTTCCCGGAGGGCGGCGGTCAGACGGCCGATACCGGAAATCTCGGAAACGCAGTTATCAGCGACGTACAGGAAATTGACGGCGAGATCGTGCACTTTGCGGACGTCCCGCTGCCGGTCGGCGAGGAGCTGGCCGCGGAACTGAACTGGGAGGAACGCTTCCGCAAGATGCAGAACCATACCGGCGAGCACCTTGTCTCTGGCATCGTGCACAGTCAGTTCGGGTATGACAATGTCGGGTTCCACCTCGGCACGGACGGCGTGACCGTTGATTTCAGCGGCGTGCTGACCGAATCCGAGCTTGAATTTGTCGAGTACATCGCGAACCGTGTCGTCGGTGAAAATGTGCCGGTCACGGTCTCTTACCCGACGCCGGAGGAATGTGCGGCACTGGAATACCGCTCCAAGCTGGAGCTCACCGAGGGCGTGCGCATCGTGACGATCGAGGGCTGGGATGTGTGTGCCTGCTGTGCGCCGCATGTCTCGCAGACCGGCGCGGTCGGCGGCATCAAGATATTGTCCTGCGAGAACTGGAAGGGCGGCGTCCGCATCAGGATGCTGTGCGGTCTGGACGCAAGAGACGATTATCAGAAGCGGCTGGACAATACCGTGCGCATCTCGAATATGCTCTCCTGCAAGCAGCTCGAATCCGCCGACGCGGTCGCAAGACTGATGAAGCAGTCGCAGGCAGAGCGCGAGGAATCCGCGAAGCTCCGCCGTGCCCTGCTGGATATGAAAACAGCCGCCCTGCAGAAAACGGACGGCGATCTTGTGATATTTGAAGATCTGCTGGACAACAACAGCCTGCGGAATCTGGTCAATGCGGGCGTACTGCTCTGCGGCGGTGTCTGCGCGGCGTTCACGGGCAATGATGCGGACGGCTACCGGTATATCATCGGCTCGGCCAATGTGAAGCTGCGCGCATGGGCAAAGGAATTTAACGCGGCACTGAACGGCAGAGGCGGCGGCTCTGAGGAGATGATCCAGGGCACCGTCAATGCAAAGGAAGCGGAGATCCGGGCGTATTTCGGGTGAGGGATCGCTGCTTGCCGCGGAGCAATGATAGTGAATAATGAATAGTGAAGAACGGCGGTTTTCCCTTTTAGAACCCCTCCGTCAGCTTTCGCTGACACCTCCCCTTTCAGGGGAGGCAAACGGTGAGCTTTCGCGTTGGGAGCAGTTTCCTTACAGAAGCCGCCCCGCGGCGTGTACTGCGCTGACTGGGGGAGCTTCGCCAATCGCCCCCGAAGGAAAACGGCTGTCGGCCCTGCCGACAAAAAAGGGGCTCCGCTGTTGGGCGCAGCAGAGCCGAGTTCTTGAAGGTTGTAAACAATGGACCTTTTACATGCACGATTGAAACACGTTTCCACACACAGATCGGCATTTCCTTTGCAGCTCCTGACCCGCTGTGCCGGTCTTGCCTCTCTTGCCCTCAGTATACAGGAAGATTCCGGAAAAATCAACTGTTTTTCGCAAACTGTCAACGCTTTGCCCCTGAATTGAGAACAGTCTGTCATCTGTTTGCAACTTTTCCCGTAAGTTGTAACAAATTTATGATAACGCGGGAGGTCATCCCACATGATCCACATCTACAAAACGATCAACGGCAGGATCACCCCGGTCGATCAGGCCGAGCCCGGCTGCTGGATCTCCGTCTACGAACCGACACAGGAGGAGATTGGCAGAATGACCGAGGAATTCGGGCTGGATACAGGCTTTGTCCGCTCCTGCCTTGACGAGGAGGAATCCTCCCGTATCGAGCGCGAGGGCAGCCAGACGCTTGTCATCGTCGATACCGCGGTTGCGGAGAAGCTCGAAAAAAGCGAGACCTATCAGTTCTATACCGTCCCGCTCGGCATCATCAATACCTCGGATATGGTCTTTACCATATCGCTGCGGCGCAATCAGGTGCTTGCGGCAATGGCCGACGGCAAGATCTCCAATATCCAGACGGAGTTCCGGACGCGGTTCATCCTGCAGGTGCTCATGCAGATCTCCGCGGGCTTCGTCTTTTATCTGAAACAGATCGACAAGATCTCTTACTCTATGGAGCAGGAGCTAAGCGGCGCGATGAAGAATCAGGAGATCGTGCAGCTCATGGGACTGGAAAAGTCGCTCGTTTACTTCACCACTTCCCTGAAAGCGAATCTTGTCACGATCGAGAAGATCCAGCGCGGCAGAGCGTTGAAGCTCTATCCCGAGGACGAGGACTTAATGGACGATGTCGGCATTGAGTTCCGGCAGGCCGTTGAAATGGCGACGATCTACAGCGGCGTTATCTCCGCAATGATGGACGCGTTTTCGTATGTCATTGCGAACAATCAGAACTCGGTCATGTGGCGTTTGACGATCATCACGGTGATCATCGAGATCCCGAATATCGTTTTTGCGTTCTATGGTATCAACACGGATACGCTGCCGTTCAAGAGCTCGTGGGTCTATTCGATCATCATTACGCTGATCCTGACGTCGATCGTTGCATTTATCCTTCTCCGCAAAAAGAAATTCTAGCGGGCAGTGCCCGCTGCCGTTTCCCTTCGGGGGCGGTTGG
>MSGZ01000015.1:0-61663 GCA_001940925.1 Ruminococcus sp. Phil11 | reverse complement strand
ACGCCGCTAAAGCGGCTTCTTTGGTGTTACTGCTCCCATTGCTGAAGGCTGCCGGAGGTTCCCGGCAGGAGATCATGTAAGAATGTCAGATCCTATATACTTGTTTTCTTGACTTCTTGACTTCTTGGATTCTTAATAAGGAATGCCGGCGGGGGCTCCCCGCTCTTGGATTCTTGGTTTGTAATCTAAGCTATATGCCGTGTGATATCAGACACTGACAAAAGAGGAAACGAATCATGATGCGACGCAACCAATTTGATGCGGTCGGCTATCTTCTGCTGACCGTTTGCTTTGTCCTGTATTTACTCCCGCTGCTGATCAAGGTCGATGTGTTCAGCTGGCGAGCAGTTGCCGGCATAATGATTGCGTCAGCATTTTATTATCTTCTCTGGATGTTCCTGCCGCCGCTGGTCATTCTGCTGTCAAAGCGGAAGGATCGTTCACGGAAGATGCGGCTGATCGGTGCCGGGGTCGTACTGCTTTTTTCGTCGGGAATGGTCTTTCGGAACTGTCCGACCGTCATGCCCCAGCTTTATAGCGGTGAGAGCGCGAATCCTGTCAGGGATATCCGGAAAGCGATCTCGATCCTGAACGATGACAGCGAACCCGTGACCGAGATCTGTCAGTGCAGGGTCAGACAGTTCCGGAACAGCAGTGTGTTTCCGTTCCTGAACCGCTATGCGCTCATCACGGAAAGCGGCGCACAGATCCCGGTTCAGCGGTCTTTGCCGGGGCTTTATACGGTGACATATTCACCGGAGACCGGAATGCCTGTTTCTGTTGAGCCATATGACCCCGAATGCGGAGAGAATGTGATCGCATGGGGCGCGCTGATCCCGGAGATCATGGAACCGCGTTTCAATCAGAGCTGTGTCCGCGTGAAGAAGCTTGACCGCCCGTTCCCGAATATGGCAATGCGTATCATGAAGAACGGTACCGTTATTCAGGAAGCCCGTTATTATGAGAGTGATGCAGGCTTCTTCTTAGCACTTCCGCCGAACCTGAAGGGCACCTTTGAGGCGCAGCTCTATTCCGTGACAATCGGCACCGGCGGAGACCGGTATGCGCCGATCAGCAACAAGGCGATCCTGAATTACAGATAACACAAGCACCCCTCTGTACGGCCAGTACAAAAGGGGTGCTTTTTCAGTGCTTTTCAATAATATCAAGAATCCAAGATTGTCAAGAAGTCAAGAAATAATGTATATAGGCTCTGACATTCTTACATGATTCCTGCCGGAAACATCCGGCAGCCTTCGGCACGGGCTCCGCGCTTATTTTGCCTTGGTCGCGACCTCGGTGATGAGCTTATTGAACACCTCGTCCAGCGGCAGGCAGCCGAGCTCGCCCTCCTTGCGGGAGCGGACGGTCACGCCGTTGTCTTTGACCTCGTTGTCGCCGATGATGAGCATATACGGGATGCGGTCGAAGCGCGCATTCTTGATCTTCGTGCCGATGTTTCTGTCCTCCGCATCGACGGTCACGCGCATACCGGCCTCGGTCAGGCGGTCGGCAAATGCCTGTGCATACGCGACATGCTCCTCGCCGATCGGCAGCAGGCGAACCTGCTCCGGTGCCAGCCAGAGCGGCAGCACGCCGGCATACTTTTCCAGCATATACGCAAGGGTACGCTCGTAGCAGCCGAGCGAGGTTCTGTGGATGATGTACGGCAGCTTCTTCTGGCCGTCGCTGTCGATGTAGTACATGCCGAACCGCTGTGCAAGCAGCATGTCGATCTGGATCGTGACCAGCGTATCTTCCTTGCCGAACACGTTTTTATACTGCACATCGAGCTTCGGGCCGTAGAACGCAGCCTCGTCAATGCCGATCTCATAATCGACGCCGAGGTCGTCGAGGATCTTTGCCATTGCGGCCTGTGCGATCTCCCACTGCTCTGCGGTGCCTTCGTACTTGTTCTTCGGGTTTGCCGGATCCCACTGGGAGAAGCGGAACGTGCAGTCCTCGAGCAGACCGACCGTATCCAGCATATACTTTGCCATTTCGAGGCAGAAGCTGAATTCCTGCTCCAGCTGATCCGGGCGGATGATGAAGTGACCCTCGGAGATCGTGAACTGACGGACACGGATCAGGCCGTGCATTTCGCCGCTGTCCTCGTTGCGGAACAGGGTAGAGGTCTCGGTCAGGCGCATCGGCAGTTCCTTATAGGAACGCTGCTTGTTCAGGAATACCTGATACTGGAACGGGCAGGTCATCGGACGGAGCGCGAAACATTCCTTTTCCTCGTCATGCGGATCGCCCATGACGAACATGCCGTCCAGATAGTGATCCCAGTGGCCGGAGATCTTGTAGAGGTCGCGCTTTGCAAAGAGCGGCGTCTTGGTGAGCTGGCAGCCCTTTGCCTGCTCGTAGTCCTCGACCCATCTCTGCAGCAGCTGGATCACTCTTGCGCCCTTCGGCAGCATGATCGGCAGACCCTGACCGATATAGTCCACGGTCGTGAAGTAGCCGAGCTCACGGCCGATCTTGTTGTGGTCGCGGTTCTTGGCTTCTTCCAGCATATCAAGATGCTCTTTGAGCTGTTCCTTCTTCGGGAAGGCAACGCCGTACACACGGGTCAGCTGCTTGTTGTTCTGATCGCCGCGCCAGTAAGCACCGGTGCAGGAGGTCAGCTTGAACGCCTTGACCAGACCCGTCGCAAAGAGATGCGGGCCCGTGCAGAGGTCGGTGTATTCGCCCTGCTTGTAGAAGCTGATCGTTTCGCCCTCGGGCAGCTCGTTGATGAGCTCGACCTTGTAGGATTCGCCGCGCTCCTCCATGTATTTCACGGCCTCATCTTTCGGCAGCGTGAAACGCTCGATGCGCAGGTTCTCCTTGACGATCTTCTTCATCTCTGCTTCGAGTGCCGTCAGGGTATCCGCATTGAACGGCTTGTCGGTATCGAAATCGTAGTAGAAGCCGCGGTCGATCGCCGGACCGATCGTCAGCTTGACCTCCGGATACAGCCGCTTGACCGCCTGTGCAAGGATATGCGCAGCGGTGTGGTTGAAGATGTGGCGGCCTTCCTTGTCCTCAAAGGTCAGCAGCTGCACATCGGCATCCGCGGTGAGCTCTGCGGTGAGGTCGGCGGGCTGGCCGTTGACGACCGCAGCAATGTGCTCTCTCTCGATGACGCCGGCTTCCTTTGCCGCGTCATAGACCGTGACGGGGGCAGCACTCTCAAAGCTGCCGTTTGCAAATTGGATCTTCATTCTGGTATTCCTCCGTTCTCATTTCCGGGTTCGGAATGCAATAAAAAAACGCACTCCGAACAGTCTGACCTGTTCGGGGTACGTGTCTGTACGGTATACAAACGCGCACGGTTCCACCCGAGCGTTTCCTCATTCCCATTCGCTGATGCAGCAGCGGTGGTACCGGAAAAGAGATCACCGGATGCCTTTCAGCGGGTCAGCATCCTCTCTGTCAGGTGAGCGCTCTCAAGCGGCTTGTCCTCTGCTATTTGACGCAAAAGCGTTTGATTAGCTATATTATACCGCAGTCGGGCGGGAAAAGTCAAGCCCTTCGCGGGGCTGCGGCAATTTTCGGCACTTTGCACAACACAGCCTGCCCAAATATTGCGCATAACATGCATCTGTTGCGGTTTTAACCTATTCAATTTTATGATTTTTCAGAAATGCAGGCAGCAGGCGGGTATTTTATCCCGCATATTTTCATGCGGCGTTCGTCTTTTTCACCAAAGGCTCAGGCGGCTTTCAGCGTTGTTTCAGCGAGCAGCGGTATAATGGTGACATGAGGGAAGGGTTCCGTATCCGAAAAACAGATACAAATCACGGAAAGGATGGTTACCATGAAACAGAAAAATGCGAAACGCCGCGCAGCAGCCGCGGTCGCGGTCGGTGCGGTGTCACTGGCACTGACGGCCTCGGTCTTTGCAGCGGTCAAGGGAGATGTCAACGGCGACGGCAGACTGGACATTGCCGATGCAGTCGCCTTTGCGAAGTACCTGACCACGGAGGGCACGGTCACGGATGCCGAAGCTGCCGATTACAACGGCGACGGCGTCCTGAATGCTGCCGATCTGACGCTCATCAAGCGGGCGGTCGGCACAGCAACGCAGCAGCCCGATCCGGGGGATAATCCGGAAACGCCGGTCAGTGACGGCACGGTCGTGTCAATGACCTTCGGGGCATCGTCGGTCACGCTGAAAAACGCAGCAGGGGAGACTGTGGACGCAGCAAAGGCCGATAACGTGAAGGTCGAAAACGGTACGTATATCACGATCACGAAGCCCGGCGAGCTTGATGCCGACGGCGAATGCGCGGACGGCCAGATCAAGGTCGAGGTCGATGAAACGGCATATCCGGAGGCACAGGTCACGCTGAATCTCCGCGGCCTGACGCTCTCGAATCAGAAGGATTCTCCGGTCTATGTCAGTTCGGTCAGCGATGAATTTGTGCTGACCGTCAAGAAGGACACGGTCAACACGATCTCCGACGGCACGGATTATAAGAATGCCGATGAAGCGGCCGGTGCGGTCTATTCGCTCGACGACATGAAGATCAAGGGCAAGGGCACGCTGATCGTCAACGGCAACTGCGGCGACGGCATCGTCTGCAAGGACGACCTGAAGATCTGGAACGGCGATATCCGCGTCACGGCAAAGGACGACGGCATCCGCGGCAAGGATTCCGTACGCATCGGTGAGCCGGATGCAGAGGACGGCTATGATGCGCTCAAGGTCACGGTCAAGACACAGGCAGGCGACGGCATCAAATCCACGAACGACACCGCGGATTCCGGCAAGGGCTTTGTCCGGATCAGCGGCGGCACGGTGCAGATCGAATCCTATGCAGACGGCATTCAGGCCGAGCAGTTCTTTGAGATGAACGGCGGAGACGTCACGATCAAGACCTATCAGGGCTCGTCGTATACGGGCAGCAGCACCGGCGGCGGAGGCGGCTGGGGCGGTCCCGGCGGCGGCATGGGCGGCGACGGCAATTCAAACAAGACCGATATCTCCGCAAAGGGCATCAAGGCGGTCGGCCTTTATGTTGAGAACAGCGATACATGGCTGAGCATGGGCAATCTGACGGTCACCGGCGGTACGCTGACGGTTGATTCGTCGGACGATGCGCTGCACTGCTCCGGCGATATGACGCTGACCGGCGGTACGATGCTTCTTTCAACTGCCGATGACGGCGCGCATTCCGATCATACGCTGACGGTCGGGCAGGGTGCCGCGGACTGCTATGACGATGTGACGATCGTTGTCACAAAGGGCTATGAGGGTCTTGAGGCAAAGGATATCATCCAGAACAGCGGCACGGTCATCACGCATGTGACCGATGACGGCTATAACGCAGGCGGCGGCAGTGACGGCTCCGGAAATATCGGCGGCGGTCCCGGCGGGGGATGGAATCAGGGCGGCTTCGGTTCATCCGGCAGCTATTCTCTCGAAATCAAGGGCGGATTTGTGCTCGTCAATGTGACAAACGGCGACCACGACGGTATTGATTCCAACGGTTCCCTGACAGTTTCAGGCGGCATCGTTATCACGAACGGCAACGAACCGTTTGACTGCAACGGCACGCTCAGTGTCAAGAGCGGCGTCTGGATCGAGAACTCGACCTGCAGAAACTATATGGATACGCAGCCGTCCTATTCTGTGACCGGCGGCTCCGTGAATGCGGGTGAGCGCATCACGCTGGTCGGCAGCGACGGCAAGGTCATTGTCTCGTTTATCGCGGGCAAATCCGTCTCGACGCTCCGTGCAGGCGGCAATGTCTCCGGTGCCTCGTTCTATACCGGCGGTACGCTCTCTGATGATGCTACATACTTCCAGACGATCTTTGACGGCCAGCCCGCAGCCTACGGCGGGACGCTCTCCGGCGGCACGAAATCCACAGGCTCCGGCAGTCAGGGCGGCTTTACCCCCGGACAGGGCTGGTAATATCAGCGCATTCTTTTTCGTAACCTGAATGACAATACCGCAGTTCCGACCCCTTCCGGAACTGCGGTATCTGTTTTATTTCCAGAAGCTCAGGTCAGCGGGATCAAGCCCGATATCCTTCGCACGGAACACCGGATTTTGTCCGGCCTTTTTCTGTTTTTCGTAATCCCGCAGCGCGGCGATCGCGTGCTTTGACAGCAGGAAGCAGCAGGGGATATTGATGAGCGTCATGCCGCCCATGGTGATATCCGCGGCCGTCCATGCAAGATCCATCGGCATCAGCGTCCCGAGGAAGATCACGGCGATACAGACGATGTGGAAGCCCAGCATGAACTTCTCCGACGGGATCTTTTTCTTGTTGAGATAGGTCAGCGCATTGGTCACGTAGTAGAGGTTGCCGAGCAGCGTCGTGAACGCGAACAGCACCATTGCGACCGTGATGAAGATCGGACCGACCGAACCGAATACGGTCGAGATCGCGTTCTGCACATACGCAGGACCCGCAACGTCTGCGCTGTGGCTGACGCCGGAGCAAAGGCACATCAGTGCCGTTGCCGTGCAGAGCAGGATCGTGTCGATGTAAACGGAAACGGTCTGGACAAGTCCCTGCTTGGCCGGATGCGTGACATCCGCAGAGGCAGAGGCGTTCGGGGCGGAGCCGACGCCCGCTTCATTGGAATACAGGCCGCGCTTGATGCCGTAGACCATGCAGGAGCCGCTCAGTCCGCCGAAGATCGCGCGGAAGTTGAATGCGTCCCTGAAAATCTCAGCGAACATTGCGGGAATATGCGTGATATGCGCAAAAATGACGATCAGCGAGATCAGCACGTACAGGATGCCCATGAGCGGCACGATCTTTTCCGTCATGGAGATGATGCGCTTGCCGCCGCCTAAGATGCAGTAGCCGACCGTGACGGCCAGCACCAGACCGATGATAACGGGTGTTGTTGTCGGATGATAGAAGCTGTATACCTCAAATGTGGATTGCAGATTGTAGGAGCAAAGCAGGTTGAATCCGACTGCATAGGTCGCGATCAGGAACACGCAGAACACCGCGGCGATCAGCGGCTTGTGCAGTGCATGTTCGATGTAGTAGGCAGGGCCGCCGTAGCAGTTGCCTTCCTTGTCCTTCTGTTTGAAGATCTGCGCGAGCGTACTTTCAATGAACGCGGACGCCGCGCCGATGATGCACATGAGCCACATCCAGAAGCAGGCGCCGGGGCCGCCCAGACAGATCGCGGTCGAAACGCCGACGATGTTGCCCGTGCCGACGCGGGATGCCGTGGAAACGATCAGTGCCTGAAAGGACGAGACCTTCTGTTCGCCGGCAGGCTTTTCCATGATGAGGCGGCAGGCCTCGCCGAACAGCCTGATCTGTGCAAAGCGCGTCCGGAATGTGAAATACAGTCCGGCTGCGGCCAGAATGATGATCAGAAGCGGATAGTACATGAAATCGTCGATAGGGCCGAGAAACCGGTTCAGGGATTCAAGCATAGGGTCTGCCTCCTTACAAATTACAAGATACTTTTATTATAATATACGAAGCGGAAAAAAGCAAGTGATTTGTACGAAGGAGACATTTTTTGTGAACAGTGCACGAGCAGTACACCCCGGATTTATGAAAAACGCCCGCGGCCGGTTTGTTCCGGTCACGGGCATTTGTATTACAGATATTTTATGATCTCGTCGCGGCAGCCGTCGTATTTCGCATCCGTGAGACCGAAATCCAGTCCCTTGTATGTCCAGACGCTCCGGCCGATGCCGTACTTTTCAAAGACCTTGTTGATGACCTTGAACCACTTGAGCGAATCGTCCGCCCTTGCAACGTCGATCATGCCGTATTCGCCGCAGTAAAGCACGGTATTGTTCTCCTTCGCCTTTTGGATCGCGGCGGCAAACAGCGTTTCGAAATAGGCTTCGGAGGTCTCGCTTTCCTCAAAGCGCATCCGTGCGGCGGGGTCAATGCGGACCGTCCATGTCGCGCCCTGATGCGTAAAGAGCAGCGGCTCATAGCAGTGGAAATTGTAGATGATCTTATCATCATGCGGCGGGTCGAGGTACGGGATCTCCTTCGCGCCGTTGTTGTTGAAGCTGCCGACCAGGATATAGGTCTCCGGCGCAAACTTCCGGATCCGTTCGATGCAGGTATCCGCAATGCGGTTCCATTTTTCGATATAGGACTGATCGGTGACCTCATTGAGCAGCTCAAATGCGATGTGTTCGGGGTCATTGCCGTATCTGCGGGCAAATTCCTCCCAGAGCTGATAGAACTGCTCCTGAAAGCTCTCACTGTCAAAGAAGCCTTCCTCGGTCTCGCCCTCGTCAAAGGAGAAGCCTGCCGTCTTGTGCAGATCGAGGATCAGGTTCAGGTGATACTTTTTGCAGAGCACCGCGGCATACTGCAGGCAGTCAAAGCCGGCATCGAGAAAGCTGCCGTCAGAGGCCTGAAAGATATTATAATCCACAGGGATGCGTACATGGTCAAAGCCCCAGGCCGCGATCTGCGCGAAATCCGGCTCCGTGATCCATGTATCCAGTGTATGCTGTGTGTAGTCGCACTGGGACATCCAGCCGCCTAAATTGATCCCCTTGTGAAAGCTCTGTTGAAACAGCATGATGAAATCTCCCTTTCCGTTTTATGGTATTATTGTAACATACCGGCTGACAAATGTCAAGCCAAAATGCGCATTATGTATGTACAACTGTATCCGGATGTTCTCTGCGGAAGCTGCGGATATAAGCGGTGACCGAAATGACCGTTGCGACGCACCAGCCGATCGGCCATGCCGTCCAGATGCCGGGCGAGCCGAACGGGACGGAAAGCACCCATGCGAGCACGACGCGCAGCACCAGATCGGTGAAGGTCGCGGTCATGAACTGGAGCATCATGCCGGCACCGCGGAGCACGCCGTCGGAGACGAGCTTCAGTGCCGCGATCAGATAAAACGGGGAGACGATGCGCAGGAACAGCACGCCCGTGCCGACGGCCTCTGCGCCGGGTTCTTTGAGGAAGAACTGCACCAGCGGCGCACCCGCGAAGAAATACAGCACCATGAACGGGATCATAATGCACCAGACCATTTTGCAGGCCGCTTTGTGGCCTTCCGGGACACGCTCTTTTTTATTCGCGCCGAGATTCTGCGCGGTGAAATTGGAGACGCCGTTGCCGATCGTCGTCAGCGAGGTGATCACGAGATTGTTCAGCTTGACCGCCGCGGAATAACCCGCGACCGTGGCGGAGCCGAAATCGTTGATGACGCGCTGGATGATGATATTGCCGACCGAGATAAAGCTCTGCTGCAGGATGCTCGGGATCGCGATGACCGCGATCTGATTCAGCAGGTGCACGGAGAACAGCGGCGGCTTCTGCTCCGTGCGGATGCCCTGCAGTCTTTTCTGTAAAAAGAACATGGAAAGAACACAGCTTACGCCCTGACAGATCAAGGTTGCCCATGCGGTGCCCGGTACGCCCAATTGGAAATACCGGACAAAGAGAATGTCCATTGCGACATTTGCCGTGGACGACGCCGCCAGAAACCGGAACGGCGTTTTGGAATCGCCGAGCGCGGAGAAAACGCCGGTCGCCGCATTGTAAAAGAACACGAACGGCAGGCTCAGAATGTAGACGGTCATGTACGAGGCGGAATCCGGAAAGATATTCTCCGGCGTATGGATCAGCCGCAGCAGAGGACTGTTCAGCGGCAGACCGAGCAGCATCAGCACTGCCGTGACCGTGCCGATCGCGATCAGTGCCGTGGTAATTGCCGTTTTCATTTTGGCATACTGCTTTGCGCCGAACAGCCTTGCCGTCACGACCGAGGTGCCGATCCCGCTGCCGAATGCGAATGCAATAAAGATCAGCGTGATCTCATAGCTGTTGCCGACGGCCGCCAGCGCGTCCTGACCGATATACTTGCCCGCGACAAAGCTGTCCGCGAGATTGTAGAGCTGCTGAAAAATGATGCTGCCGAACAGCGGCAGACAAAACCGCCGGAGCACCTGTGAAGGCTCTCCGACTGTCAGATCCTTGCTTCCCGCCATGGAATCCCTCCGTTTCTGTTTACCCGAAACTGTATTATAACACAGTTTCCCGGTTTTGTAAACGGTTTGCGGCTGTTTTTCCGGGTTTGTACATTTTATGCGGAAAAAGCGGCGGATTCTCCGGAATAATGCCGGAATCCGGAAAGTCAATACAAAAGTGCATAAATTCAGCAATTTTTTCTATTGCATCTCCTGTACAGACATGTTATACTATAATTGCTGTAATATGTTCGGCTGTACCTGCGTTCCGCTGAACATACAGAGAAAGAAGGGGTGTATATGAAATCAATGAAAAAGATCATTTCGGCTCTGCTGGCTGTGGGAATCGCCTGCATGAGTGCCGGAACCGGCGCACTGCCTGTCTCCGCGGCGACGACGGTCACGCTGTCGCCGTCTGACCGCTACGAGATCAACGGCGGCGTGTTTGAGGGCTGGGGCAGCTCGCTCTGCTGGTGGGCGAACCGCGTCGGCTATAACGACGAGCTCTCCCAGAAATGTGCCGATCTGTTCTACGGCGAGAACGGTCTGCACCTGAATATCGCGCGCTTCAACATCGGCGGCGGCGATGACCCGTCGCATCATCACATCACGCGCACGGATTCCAATATGCCGGGGTATACGGTCTATAACAACGGGCAGGTGACCTATGACTGGAACGCGGACGCGAATCAGCGGAATGTCCTGCGCCGCTGCATCGAGGCGGCAGGGGAGGACATGATCACGGAGATGTTCTCCAATTCCCCGCCGTATTATATGTGCAAGAGCGGCTGCTCGACCGGTAATACGGATGCAGGCAAGAATAACCTGAAGGATGACTGCTATGACGATTTTGCGGAGTATCTCGCAGAGGTCTGCGCGCATTATCAGAACGAGTGGGGCATCACGGTGCAGAGCATCGATCCGATGAACGAGCCGTATACAAATTTCTGGGGCGCATACAGCGCGAAGCAGGAGGGCTGTCATTTTGACGCCGGCAGCTCCGAATCAACGATTATCACGGAACTGAAAAAATCACTTGACAAGCGAAACCTTAATAATATCATGATCTCCGCCTGTGATGAGACCTCGATTGACTCACAGATCGACACCTACAAGATGCTCTCGACCGAAGCCAAGCAGGCGATCTCCCGCATTGATACGCATACCTACGGCGGCAGCAAGCGCGGCGAGCTCAAGAATCTGGCACTTTCCGAGGGCAAGAACCTCTGGATGAGCGAGGTGGACGGAAAGGGCACCGCCGGTACGAATGCCGGCAACATGGAGGGCGCACTCTGGCTGGCGGAGCGCATCACCACAGACTGCAACGGCCTGAATGCCTCCGCATGGATCCTCTGGCAGCTGATCGACAACCATGTCAGTTCGGTCGGCTACAACGGCAACAAGGATTCCGGTATGCCGAACATCAACACCGGATTCTGGGGTGTGGCCGTCGCGGATCACGATAAGAACGAGGTCATCCTCTCGAAGAAATATTACGCATTCGGGCAGTTTTCGCGGTATATCCGCCCCGGCATGATCATGCTCAATTCCTCGAACCGCAGCATGGCGGCATTCGATAAGGAAAACGGCAGAGTCGTCATTGTCGCGTTCAATCTGGGCGGCGGCAATGCGGATTATACCTTTGACCTCTCCGGCTTCTCGAAGGTCGGTACGGCGGCACAGGGTATCCGCACCAGCAATTCCGAAAGCTGGGCGGATATCGGCACGACCGCGCTGCAGGGCAATCAGCTCAATGTGACGCTCCCGGCCAATTCGATCACGACCTATCTGATCGACGGCATGGGCGGGGAGACCGAGCGCGCAAACAAGATCGACCTGAGCCGCGCCGTGCTTTCCGGCTCCGACCCGTGGCGCGAAGCTGTTGATTCCGGCTATGACAAGGTGTTTGACGGCAACCGCGGCAGCTTCTTCGACGGCGTTGCCGACGGCTGGGTGCAGGCGGATCTCGGCGAGGTCTACGATATCACGACGATCGGCTACTGCCCGCGCATGGGGTACGAATACCGCTGCGGCGACGGCATGTTCATGGTATCCGAAAACGGCACGGACTGGAAAACGGTCTATACCGTACCGGGTGAGCCGAGCTACGGTATGCATTATGTGATCCCGACCTCTCAGGCAACAGGACGCTATGTCCGGTACGCGGTGCCGTCCGGCGCGCCGAAGAACAGCTATAACCGCGACAGCGTATACTGCTGCAACATCGCGGAGATCGAGCTCTACGGAACGCCGAGCACGATGACGAATTATCAGAAGATCGCAATTGATCCGTCAAAGGTCACGGGTTCCGAGCCGTGGCATCAGTCCTCGGACGATGCAAAAAAGGCATTTGACGGCAATTCGTCCAGCTTCTTTGACGGCGTCGGGGACGGCTGGGTGCAGGCCGATCTCGGCGGGCTGTATCAGCTTCAGGCGATCGGCTACTGCCCGCGTTCCGGCAAGGAGTACCGCTGCACGGACGGCATGTTCATGGTCTCGAAGGACGGTGAGAACTGGGAGACCGTGTACACGATCTCGGGTGTTCCGGGCTTCGGAATGCAGTATGTGCCGCTGGATACGCAGAACATCACGGCACGCTACATCAAATATGCAGTGCCTTCCGGTGCACCGCAGAGTTCGTCCAATCCGGACAGCGTTTACTGCTGCAACATCGCGGAGATCGAGGTCTACGGCATTGAGACGCAGGCAGGGCCTCTGCGCGGCGATGTGAACAGTGACGGCTCCGTCACGGTCGCGGATGCGGTCATGCTGACGAAGTACCTCTGCACGCAGGGGACTGTGACCGACTGGGAAGCCGGCGATCTTGACGGCGACGGCAAACTCAGTGCGGCTGACCTCTCTCTCCTGAAACAGATCATTCTGAAACAGTAAATACAACACCGCCTTTCCGGCAAGCAGCGGAAAGGCGGTGTATGTTTCTGTATAAAGCACAACACGTTTCCCGCACTCCCCCCCTCTCATCGGTCTTGCGGAAAACGTGTTATGCTTTTGAATGGGGATTCATAACAATTCTGCAAGTTCAGGCAACAGAATTGTCAGAAAAGGAAGTTGGCTGTGTTACAGGGCGGCATGTGCAGCGATCTCATAGATTTTTGTGATATCCGCTGCTTTCAGATGCACAAAACCGCCGGTCTCGCCGCTGCCGATCCCGAAGCTCTGTACCAGCTTCGGGATATCGGCTTCTTTTGCGCCGAGCTCTTCAAAATTGATCGGCATACCGATCGAACGGAGGAAGCTCCGGAATCGCTGAATACCCTCGCGTGCCGTTGTCTCGGGATCCGCAAAGTTCATTTTGCAGCCCCAGACGCGCACAGCGACCTGCGCAAAGCGCATCACATCATGCTTGCAGACATATTCCATCCACGCGGGCATGATGACCGCCAGACCGGCACCGTGCGCGCAGTCATACAGTGCGGAAAGCTCGTGCTCAATGCCGTGGCTGTTCCAGTCCTGCTCTCTGCCGACGCCGACGATGTTGTTGTGTGCGACCATGCCTGCCCACATGATATTGGCGCGGGCATCGTAATTGTCCGGATCCGCGATCACGCGCGGTGTTTCCTTGATCATGGTCATCAGGACGGCTTCGCAAAGCCTGTCCGTAATCTCGACCTCTGTTGTATTTGTAAAATAACGCTCAAAAACGTGAGCCATGATATCCGTCGCACCGCACGCCGTCTGATAGGCGGGGAGGGTGCAGGTCAGCTCCGGATTGAGCACAGAGAAGCGCGGACGGATCAGGTCGGAACCCGCTCCCCGTTTGAGTCCGTCCGCCTCCTTCGTGATCACAGAATCGCCGGATCCCTCACTTCCGGCTGCTGCAATCGTCAAAACGGTACCAACAGGAATCGCCCTCTCGATCTGTTTTCCCGTCACGTAGAAATCCCAGAAATCGCCCTCATAGGGCACGCCCATTGCGATCGCCTTGGACGAATCAATGGAGGAGCCGCCGCCGACTGCAAGGATGAAATCGACCTGCTCCCTGCGGCAAAGCTCAATGCCCTCATATACGAGCGTATCACGCGGATTCGGCTTGACGCCGCCGAGTTCAACAAAAGCGATGCCGTTTTCGGTCAGCGACGTCTTGACGCGATCCAGCAGGCCGCTCCGGACTGCGGATCCGCCGCCGTAATGCAGAAGCACCTTGCTCCCGCCGTATTTCTTGACATAATGACCGGTTTCGTTTTCTCTGCCCTTGCCGAAAACAAATTCCGTCGGACTGCAAAAATTAAAGTTCAGCATGTTTCAGTTCCTCCTCGAGATTCCGGTAGGCGGAGATCACGCGGTCACACCATGCGTCAAATTCAGGATCAGGGATCTGCAGCTCCGGATGCGACAGGATATAGGCAACTGTCTGCCGGATGCCCTGATCCGCACGGACCTTCGCCGCAAAGCCGGGAACAGCCCGCCGGATCTTGGACGTATCAAACTGCACGGAGCAGGCCTTGTCGCCGATCAGGCTGCCGGTCAGGTCATAGTCGCTGACGGCTGCGAGAAAATCGGACGGGATATGACAGAAATCAGCCCTGCATCCGAGTGCATCTGCAATGATCCCGTAGATCTGGTTCCATGTGACGCGTTCTTCGGACATGATCTGATAAGCCTGCCCGACCGCGTGAATATTTCCGATCAGACCGCAGTATGCCGCTGCGAAGTCTGTGTTGTGGGTGACCGTCCAGTGCGAGGTGCCGTCACCGTGAATGATGACCGGCTTGCCCTCCAGCATCCGTTTCAGTACCTGCCAGCTGCCGTTTTTGCCGTGTACGCCGAGCGGCACCGACCGTTCGTCGTAGGTGTGGCTCGGCCGGACGATCGTGACGGGAAATCCGTTTTCGCGGTACTGCTGCATGAGGAAATCCTCACACGCGATCTTGTCGCGGGAATACTGCCAGAACGGATTGGCGAGCGGGGTGCTCTCTGTGATGACTGGATCTGCAGGCGGCTTCTGATAGGCAGAGGCCGAGCTGATGAAGATATACTGATCCGTCAGACCGCGGAACAGCCGGAAATCGCGTTCGGCCTGTTCGCGGGTAAAAACGATAAATTCACAAACGGCGTCAAAGTGCATCCCGCCGAGCTTCTGCCGGATATCGGCTTCGTCGGAGATATCGCCCGTGATCACGCGGACGCTGTCAGGGAGCTCACGGGTGCGGCTGCCGCGGTTCAGCAAGATCACTTCATGCTGCTGCGATTCAAGCAGACGGGTGACTGCCATGCTGATTGTTCCGGTTCCGCCGATCAGCAAAATCCGCATAGTTCCAGCTCCTCTCCGTTTGTTCGCCATTATTATAGCACAAGATATTTGCAAAAAAAATAGGATATGCTATTTGATTCTTAACATATCCTATCGAAATATTCTGCTTTTTTCAGCCTGCGCGCAGCTTGCGCCATTCGGACGGCGTAATGCCGAATTTTTGCTTGAACTGGCGGGAAAAATGCACGACGCTGCTGTATCCGCAGGAGAACGCAGTTTCCTCGATCGTCATGCCGGAATTGGTCAGGAAATGCTGTGCCTGTTCCAGTCTGCTCTGGATCACATCCGCATTGCAGGTGACGCCGAATGCCTTTTTGTAGAGCGCATGGAGATACGGCGTGCTGATGCTCAGAAGCTTGGCCATGTGTTCGGTGCTCCAGTCGCGGGACGGCTGTGCATAGATCTGTCTGCGCAGGTCAAGCAGCTCGCGGTAATGCGGCAGCTCCGTATTCGGTTCGATCTGTGTTTTGCCGAATACCTCTGTCAGCATCGCACGGATCAGCAGGCCGACCGGCTGCGAGCTCGTACCGCGGTAATGGCAGTCGGCAAGCAGCTGGAAATACTGGGAAATGTTAATCTGCTCCCCGATATAGATCAGTTCGTTGAAGCGTACCTCAACGCCGGGCGCGAGCGGCTCGGAGCAGTCAAACAGGATCCAGTCATTGATATAGCGGTCTTCGCACGCGCGGTAATACTGCGGTGTGCGGCGGTCATAAATAATAAACGAGTCCGGTTCAGCGGTGACAGTTTCACCGTTCAACTGGAACACGGCGCGTGTTTTGATGAACAGCACCAGATATCCGTCATAGCCCTGCGGGTGGTCAAATACAAAGCTGCTGTCATGTCGGCAGCCGCAGCCCATCCGGTGGATCTGGAACATAGGATGGCCCCCTTTCATGCACTTATCATAGCATTTTTCTGTTGAAAAGTCATGCCGCGCATTGCGGACTTTACGCAGAATATTGCGATAATTCACCGCTGAGGGCAGTAAATCGCTACGGGAAAGGGTGTGTTATGCGGTGCGTATGTGCACCGGAATGCAATTTTTTCCAATTCATGCGATTCGTCATTGCATTTTCTGATTTTTTATGTTATAATAGAAACGGATCAGACGATCCGATCAGAAAAAGGAGGATCAATCATGAAAGAAGTATACGATTTTCTGAAGGCTGCGGATACCTACTATCTCGCAACAATGGACGGCGACCAGCCGCGTGTCCGTCCGTTCGGCACTGTCGATCTGTTCGAGGACAAGCTTTACATCCTGACCGGAAAGACCAAGAATGTCTCCAAGCAGATCCAGATCAACCCGAAGGTGGAGATCACGGCGTTCAAGGACGGCAAGTGGATCCGCATCACCTGCGAGCTGGTGCGCGACGAGCGCATCGAAGCCAAGCAGCACATGCTGGACGCCTATCCGCATCTTGCGTTCATGTACAAGGTCGATGACGACTATACCGAGGTGCTCTACATGAAGAATGCGACTGCAGTGTTCGCTTCCATGGACATGAGCCAGCCGCCCAGAACCGTGACTTTCGGATAAGGAAAGCGGTTTTTGCGGACTGTCCGGTATGGGGGATGCCCCCCCGGCTCCGTTATAAAAAAGAGACGCTGACGGCACGGAATGCGCTGTCAGCGTCTTTGTCTGTTTTGAAAAGCCACGGATCACAGCCCGAGCTGTCTGGCAAGCACTTCCATCGGCATGGCACCGACGGTCTTTTTGATGACTTTGCCGTTCTCGAACAGCAAAAATGCCGGGATGCTGTCGATCCCGAACTGCACTGCGGGCTCCTGTGCCGCATCAACATTGACCTTGACGACCTTCAGCTCCGGATATGCCTTGTCCAGCTCCTCCAGAACCGGAGCCATCATCATGCAGGGGCCGCACCACGATGCCCAGAAATCAACCAGCACCTTTCCGGATGCATTCAGCACCTCCGGCGCGAAATCCTTTGCGTTTTCAATATGGATCACAGCCATGATCGTATCCTCCTGTTATTTTTCCTTGTAGTACAGCCTGCAGTGGCAGTAGCCTTCAAATTCCGGATCGGCGATCTGGTCGCGGAACTCCTGACACATGCAGATATTTTCCTCGGTGCGCTGCAGACGGCACGGACAGTAGCCGTCCTTTTTCTTCAGACCCTCACGGATCCGCTCGACGGTTTTTGCATCTTCATTGAATCGAATCTTCACGGTTTTCACGCTCCTTTACCGGATATCCTGCCGTTTCCGGACAATTTTATTCTAGCATATCCGCAGGGGATTGTCAAGACTTCTGTGAATGCTGACTAAAAAAATATGTCTGTGCTTCGCTCGAATACATTTGTCCTGCACAGAAATACAGAATTGCGTGAAAAAGGGGTTGACAAATCCAATATATTGTGATAGAATAAGAACACGGACAGAGGCGCGGGCTTGATGAGTCCTGCCGGATGAGGGTGCCGACCCGGGGTAACGAACCAGAATCCGGTGAAAAAGGCAAGACCGCCGAAGCCAAAAGCGATACGGCATCGCTGCGGCTGGGCGCGCACTGAACAAGTGCGTGACTGTCACAGAGCAGGCTTCTGCTTTGTGGAGTGCTGACCGGGTTTTTGTATTTTTCCGCCGGTAAAGGCGCATACAAATCCGTTCAACGAGCACATGTCCGCCAAACTATGGCGGATTTTTTTCTGCCTCAGCAGCATTCTGTGCAGCGATGCACAGACAGATCAAAGAATGGAGGATTTTTCCAATGAAAGAATTTCGTGTAGGCATCATCGGTGCAACCGGCATGGTCGGTCAGCGTTTTGCGCTGCTGCTTGCGGACCATCCGTGGTTCAAGGTCACGGTCATGGCCGCATCTTCCCGTTCGGCCGGAAAGACCTACCGTGAGGCAGTCGGCGCACGCTGGGCATTCAAGGATCAGCCGATGCCGGAGAAGTTTGCAGATCTCGTGATCTGCGATGCGGGCGAGGATATCGAGAAGATCGCTTCTCAGGTCGATTTCTGCTTCTGCGCCGTTGATATGAAGAAGGATGCGCTCCGCGCACTGGAGGAAGCGTATGCAAAGGCAGAGTGCCCGATCGTTTCCAACAACTCCGCACACCGCTTTACGCCGGATGTCCCGATGATCATTCCGGAGCTGAACCCGGAGCATCTCGAGATCATCGCTTCCCAGAGAAAGCGTCTCGGCACGAAGCGCGGCTTTATCGCAGTCAAGTCCAACTGCTCCATTCAGAGCTATGTTCCGGCACTGCATCCGCTGCGCAAGTTCGGCATCAAGCAGGTGCTGGCCTGCACCTATCAGGCAATTTCCGGTGCAGGAAAGACCTTTGAACGCTGGCCGGAGATGATTGACAACCTGATCCCGTATATCGGCGGTGAAGAAGAAAAATCCGAGCAGGAGCCGCTGAAAATCTGGGGTTCGATCGAAAACGGTGAGATTGTTAAGGCAAAGAGCCCGCTGATTACGACACAGTGCCTCCGCGTGCCGGTCTCCGACGGCCATACGGCTGCTGTGTTCGTTAAGTTCGAGAACAAGCCGACTGAGGATGAGATCAAGGCTGCATGGGCAGAGTACAAGGGCATCCCGCAAGAGCTCGCACTTCCGCACGCCCCCAAGCAGTTCCTCAACTACTTCGAGGAGCCGGACCGTCCGCAGGCCAGACTGGACAGAAATATGGAAGGCGGCATGGCGATCTCGATCGGCAGACTGCGTGCGGATACGCTGTTCGATTACAAGTTTGTCTGCCTGTCCCACAATACGCTGCGCGGCGCAGCAGGCGGTGCTGTAGAGCTCGCAGAGCTGCTGGCTGCAAAGGGCTATTTTGACTGATAACTGAGAATCTGCGGAAAGGAGGTGTTCCGGATGCGGCATGTTTTTGTCTGTCCGACAAACGATGCATTTAAGATCGCGCTGGTCGATGTGACTGTGGACCGGAAGATCCGCGGCGGCATTGAGTTTGAGACCTATACGCCGAAGGAACCGCCTCTTTATCCGTTTGTGCCTGCGTATTTTCAGGAATACAATCAGCAGCGGACGCCTCTGCGGGAGTTCCTGCAGGACAGGACATTCGGGTTCCGGCCGCGGGATTATCTGCTTGTGCTGCATGATGACGCGACCGATCTGGAAGCCCATGCATTAAGCGAGCTGCTGATCGCGTGCGGCGCGAAGGAAACGCTCATGGAATACCGTGCGTTCCTGCTTTCGCGCAAGCCGCAGTATGTAGCCGTGACCGGTTCCAAGCGTGCCGTCACGGTCACGCTTGTCCTGGCCGATACGGAGGAGACTGACCGCATTTTCATTCCCGTGAATGAAGCAAACCGCGATACCGTGCAGGATGCCGTCCGGGAAATGGATCCCACCGGGAGACTGCCGGTCTACCGGTTCGGGGTCGGGGAAGCGGTCGGCAATGTCGGAAAGCCGGTCAGTTCATCCGAGCTGATCCGGAACTTTGTCAAAATTTTGTGATCTATCATATCATACGGCAGAGGAATGCCGTATGGCAGGGGAGTGCTGTTTCATGGATGCGCAGCAGTATCTGATCCGCGTGACGGCCGAAGGCGTCAGAGAGGCAGTTGTCGTTCCTGCCGGGGATATCCCGCAGGAAATTCCGGCTGCGCTGCTGGACACCGATGTGACGGAGCGTCTGCGGATCCCGTTCCGGCCGGATGCACTGACCGGAGAACGTCTGCTCTGTTATCTGATCGACGCGCGCAGCGGTGACCGCGGACTGCCCGTGAACCGGATCGGGACCTGCTTTTATCTGACAGGCTGTCCGGTCTGCGGTGATCTGCTGATCGGCTGCTGTTCGGACGATCCGGCGCAGACTGCGTTTTTCGGCTTTTCGGAGGACGAAAAAAATCTGCTGCTTCGCTGGCTGAACGATCAGTTCCCGTCGGAGAAACAGTTGTAACCCTCTGCATTCAGGATTTAGAAAGGAAGGTACTTATGAAGCCTGTTATTTTTACCGGTGCGGCTGTCGCACTTGTGACACCGTTTCACGCTGACGGAACCGTCAATTACGAAGAACTGGCAAGACTGATCGACTACCAGATCGAAAACGGTACCGATGCACTTGTCATTGCCGGAACGACCGGCGAAAGCTCCACGCTGAGCGAGCAGGAGCATATTGATGTCATCCGCTTTGCTGTGAAGCATACGAATCATCGTGTGCCGGTGATCGCCGGTACCGGCAGCAATGCGACCGCAACTGCCGTGATGCTCTCACAGGAGGCCGAGCAGGCAGGTGCCGATGCACTGCTGCTTGTCACGCCGTATTATAACAAGACCACCCAGCGCGGTCTGTATGTCCACTACAAGACAATCGCGGAAAGCACCAAGCTCCCGATCATTCTGTACAATGTTCCGTCCCGCACAGGCCTCGGGATTGATGTGGATACTGCTGCAAAGCTTGCAGAGATTGACAACATCGTCGCAATGAAGGACGCTGTCGGCAACATCACCTATACGGCAAATCTGATCGAGTGCTGCGGCGATAACCTCACGGTTTACAGCGGCAATGACGACCAGATCGTTCCGATGATGAGCCTCGGCGCAAAGGGCGTCATCTCCGTGCTGTCGAATATCGCACCGCAGGAAACGCATGATATGACGGCTGCTGCACTCGCAGGCGATTTCAAGACCGCTGCAGCACTGCAGCTCAAGTATCTGAAGCTGATCCATGCGCTGTTCTGCGAGACGAACCCGATCCCGGTCAAGGAAGCCGTCAACCGGATGGGCTTTGCAGCCGGTGCATGTCGTCTGCCGCTTTACGATATGGCGGACAGCAACAAGGCAATCCTGACTGCGGAAATGACCAAGCAGGGGATCCTGAAGTAAACAGGAATGAGAATGCCGCCTGATCCGGTTCAGGCGGCATCGTCGAAATGAAAGGAATGTAACATGGTACAAATTGCGATCAGCGGCGTGTCCGGTCACATGGGCAGAACGCTTGTCAGCAGCATCGCGGAGCGGAACGACTGCGAAGTCTGCTGCGGCATCGACATCCGGACAGATGCCGGATTCAGCTTTCCTGTATACGACAGCCCGGCTAAGATGACCGAAAAGCCGGACGTCATCATTGATTACAGCCACCCGAGCTGTCTGGACGGTCTGCTCGATTATGCGCAGAAGACCGGTACGCCGGTCGTGCTGGCAACAACCGGATATTCCGACGAGCAGCTTGCTAAGATTCAGTCAGCATCTGCGAATGTGGCACTGTTCGCCTCCGGCAATATGTCGATCGGCATTCAGCTGCTCATGGCACTTGCAAAGAAAGCTGCTGCGGTACTTGGCAATCAGTTCGATATTGAAATCATTGAAAAGCACCACAATCAGAAGATCGACGCGCCGTCCGGCACAGCTCTGATGATCGCGAATGCGATCTGCGAGGAGACCGATCCGCCGAAGCATCTGGTCTATGACCGCCACAGCGTCCGGAAAAAGCGCGAAATGACCGAGATCGGGATGCATTCGATCCGCGGCGGCACAATCGTCGGTGAGCATGAGGTCCTGTTCGCGGGACCGGATGAGTGCATTTCCGTGACGCACACTGCTTCCTCGAAGCGCGTGTTCGCAGAGGGCTCCGTCAATGCAGCACTGTTCCTGATCGGCAAGGCACCGAAGCTTTACAACATGACCGATCTGCTTGCGGAAGCGTAATAGGATAAAAGAACTGCACCGGCTTTTCAGTCGGTGCAGTTTTGTGTTATTTGCCGTGCTTCGGCGTATCAACGATGTTCAGGCCGCCGCCCTGCTGCGGACGCGGTGTGTTCATGCCGGAATGGCTGCTCTGCGGCGGCTTCGGCATATTTGTGACTGAAAAACCGCCCTGCGGGGGCTTGGGACCGGCACCCTGATGTGAGGATGCCGGCGCGCCCGGCGGCATTGCACCGGGATCCGGTGCCTGCCGGATCATCTGCCGTTCGGTATGCTTTGTGATGAAGCGGTCATCGCGCACCGTGAGATGCAGGCTGTGCTGTGTGATGTAATCGGAAGCCGTGTGCTTCTGTGCAACAGATTTCAGCTGTGACAGCAGCGAAAACAGAACGATCAGGCCGACGACAAGACCGATAATCAGAGGAATCATAATATCCATGCGTCAGCACTCCTTTCATTTCAGCATCATGCCGATCAGGTAACTGACGACCGTGACGGCAGCGGTGACGGCGAGGAAGATCGCCCATGCCTTGCCCTTGTCAGACGGCAGATCACCGACGAATTTGCCGGTCTGTCCGTTCATCGCAAAGGTGTATTTGTTTCCGTTCCATGAGGTGTTCAGCAGCCAGACCGGATACAGCGCATACTGCGTTTTGCCTTCGGTCAGCCGGATATCCTCATGCTCGGTATTGACGGCGTCATAGCCCTGAACGGTTTTGGCAAACTCCTGCCGGGTGCTCTGCCGGATGCGTTCGTCTGCACGCGGCTGACACGCTTTGCCGTCCGCATCGTAGCGGTCTGCCAGATAGCCGGAGAGGAATGCCGTCTGAAACGGAACGGCTGCCTTGCAGTCAAACGGCTCCAGAGACTCCATCAAGGTGTTGTCCATTTTGGAGGAGCCGTCCACCGGGACATTCTCAAAGGAGATCGTACCGGCGCGGTCAACATGAAAGACACTTGTTTCCGTGTACGAAAACTGCTGATCCGTCCAGCGGCGGATCTTTTTTGCTTCATAGCGGAACTGCGCATCTGCTTCGGCATTGAACAGCCAGACAGGAACATAAATACCCTTGATCTCGTCGATGTGATTCTCGCTTTTGAAGATCTTGGGCAGCAGAGGCTTGCCCTCCATGTGCTGCAGGAGTGCTTTTTTTGCCGCTTCCTTGTCCAGCTTGAACGGAATGACAAGATCGGGCTTCAGGTCGCCGCTGAACTGTCCGGTCATGATGACCGGGTTGTCGCAGTACGGGCATTTGCCTGCGGCCATGGTCTCATCGCCGACGACCTCGCCGCCGCAGGACTGGCATTTATAGACGCGCAATCCTTCTGTTTCGCTCTGCGTCCATCCACTGTCTGTATTATCCGCGGCGGAATCCGAACTGTTTTCAGCAGGCTTCTGTTCCAGATCGTCATCCTGCTGCTGAAAATCGGCGGGGTCAAATTCGGAGAGACAGAACGGGCATTTCATTTTTTGTGCGGCGGAGTTAAATTCCAGCTTGCCGCCGCATGAGGGGCATTTGTATTCGATCAGATCTGCCATGCTTGCGGGCTCCTTTTACCGGATTAACAATCAGGCGGGTCGAAACCCGCCTGATGTCAGTTATTACTTCTGAACGTCGTTTTCATCAAAGAGATCGCCGCACTCAGGGCAGAACTTCGGGGGATTCATCGGATCCTCCGGCTGCCAGCCGCATTTGTCGCAGCGATAAAGCGGAGCACCTGCAGGCTTGCTCTTGCCGCATTCCATGCAGAACTTGCCCTGATTGACGGTACCGCAGGAGCAGGTCCAGCCCTCTGCCGGAGCCGGCTTTGCGCTGCCGCAGCTCATGCAGAACTTGCCGGTATTGACTGTGCCGCAGGAGCATGTCCAGCTGTTTGCAGCCGGTGCTGCTGCCGGAGTCGGAGCGGCCGGTGCAGCCTGCTGCTGACCCATTGCGAAGAGCTGGGAAGCATTGACGCCGCCCATATTCTGTGCCATGCCCATGCCCATGAAGGCATTGACGGCACCGCCGGTATTCTTTGCAGCATCCTGCATAGCCTGTGCCTGTGCACCGACCATAGTTGCAGCGGCCATGCTCGGGTCACGGTTGATCGCAGCACGCTGTGCCTGCTTGATCATCTCATGATCCTCCGGCGGAATTGTAGCGGAATTGATGACAACTTCACCGATCTCGATGCCGCGCTTGCCTCTCCAGAGGTCAGCCAGTGCTTCGTTCAGTGCGTCGCAGAGCTCATCGGTATGTGCAGGCAGCTCGCTGTAACGGATGCCCTGTGCAGAGAGCTTGCCGAGTGCCGGCTGCAGAGCCTTCAGGAACTCGCTTCTCATCTGCGTATCAAGACCGTTGGTGCTCTTTGCGAATGCGCCGCTGAAATTGCCGCCGATCGCATACTGATACAGCATCATCGGGTCAGCAATGTGGAAGGTATAGGTACCGTTGCAGCGGAGGCTGGAATCGAGATCGAGGCCGATGTTTCTGTCCACGATGCGGAACGGAATCGGATTCTGGGTACCGAACAGGTTGCCCATGATCTCCTTCGTGTTGAAGTAGTAAACACGCTGATCGACAGCCTTGTCGCCGCCGTGCTTAAAGTCGTTCCAGCCCTGCTTGAAGGATGCAACGAGACCGGCACCGAATTTGCCGGAAAACACGCTCGGCTGGGAGCCGATGTCGTATGTATACTCACCGGGCTCCGCGCAGATCTCCATGACGCGGCCCTGCTCAACGATGATCATGCACTGACCGTCTGCGACGACGATACCGCTTCCGTTCGTGATGACATTGTCATTGCCCTTGTTGTTGCCCTTGGTCATCTTCTGACCCTGAACCATAAGCGTCTCAGGGGGGAGAGACGGGCAGATGAAATACTCAAGCCACTGATCTTTCAGCGTATTGCCGATCGCCTGTGCTGCAGCCATAATTAAGCCCATAATAATAACTCCTTTCGTGTTGCGGGTTCAATGTTCGCCTTTCGGCGGGATGCCTTTGTCTGTTTGCACAGATAAAGCGGATTCCAAAATCTATTATACCATTTTTTTGATAATTTTGCAATGCATTTTCAAAAAATAACAGTTGGTATATTTCAATGAAAATTACTGTTTATACTTGTGCATGTTGCAGGCTCCGTTCGGAAAATTCATGCTGCCGTCTTGCTTTTTCGGATAAACTATGATATAATGAAAAAGAATGTATTGATGAACGGAGGAATCCCATTGGCAAATCAGAATATCCGCAATTTTTCGATCATTGCGCATATTGACCACGGAAAATCGACACTGGCTGACCGCATTTTGGAAAAGACCTGTGCGGTCGCGGTGCGCGATATGGAGGAACAGCTCCTCGACAATATGGATATCGAGCGGGAGCGCGGCATTACGATCAAGGCGCGTGCCGTTGCACTGGACTATACCGCAAAGGACGGCCAGACCTACCGCTTCAATCTGATCGACACGCCCGGCCATGTGGACTTCAATTATGAGGTCAGCCGCTCGCTGGCGGCATGTGAGGGCGCGATCCTGATCATTGACGCCTCGCAGGGCATTGAGGCGCAGACGCTCGCGAATACCTATCTTGCGGTTGAGGCAGACCTTGAGATCCTGCCTGTCATCAACAAGATCGACCTGCCCTCTGCGGAGCCGGAGCGCGTCGCGCAGGAGGTCGAGAACGTAATCGGCATTCCCTGCATGGATGCGCCGCGCGTCTCTGCAAAAATGGGCACGAATATCGAAGAAGTGCTGGAACGCATCGTGACCGATATCCCCGCGCCGCAGGGCGATGAGGATGCCCCGCTGCAGGCGCTGATCTTTGACAGCTACTATGATTCCTACAAGGGCGTTATCATCTATGTCCGCGTGAAGGAGGGCACTGTCCGTACCGGTGACCGCATCAGGCTGATGGCGACCGGCGCGGAGTTCCAGATCGTCGAAGCAGGCGTCATGAGCGCGACCGAGCATATCAACAACGGCATTCTGAGAGCCGGTGAGGTCGGTTATCTGACCGCTTCGATCAAGAGCATCGGCGATACGCGCGTCGGTGATACCGTCACGCTTGCGGACAACCCATGTGCCGAACCGCTGCCCGGCTACCGCAAGGTCAGCCCGATGGTTTTTTCCGGTATCTATCCGGCAGACGGCGCGCATTATAACGACCTGCGTGACGCACTCGAAAAGCTGCAGCTCAATGATGCTGCCCTGACCTTTGAGCCGGAAACCTCGGTCGCACTGGGCTTCGGCTTCCGCTGCGGCTTCCTCGGTCTGCTGCACATGGAGATCATTCAGGAGCGTCTGGAACGTGAATACGATCTCGATCTTGTCACGACAGCCCCGTCGGTTATCTACCGCGTCACGCTGACGAACGGCGAAGTGCTGATGATCGACAACCCGTCGAATTATCCGAATCCCGCGAATATTGCAAATGCGGAGGAGCCGATCGTCAAGGCAAGTATTCTCGCACCGAAGGAATATGTCGGCGGCATCATGGACCTCTGTCAGGAACGCCGCGGCGTATTCAAGGATATGCAGTATCTCGATGATGTGCGCGTCGAAATGCATTATACGCTGCCGCTGAATGAGATCATCTACGATTTCTTTGATGCGCTGAAATCCCGCACCAGAGGCTATGCGTCGCTGGACTACGAGCTGGACGGCTATGCGGCATCCAAGCTCGTGAAGCTGGACTTCATGCTGAACGGTGAGATTGTGGACGCGCTGTCCTTTATCGTGCACGATACAAAAGCCTATCCGCGTGCCAGAAAGATCGCGGAGAAGCTGAAGGAAAATATCCCGCGTCAGCTGTTTGAGGTGCCGATCCAGGCTGCGATCGGCGGCAAGATCATTGCAAGAGAAACGGTCAAGGCCCTGCGCAAGGATGTTCTTGCCAAGTGCTACGGCGGTGATATCACGCGGAAAAAGAAGCTGCTCGAAAAGCAGAAGGAAGGCAAGAAGCGGATGCGTCAGCTCGGTTCCGTCGAGGTGCCGTCCGAGGCGTTCATGGCCGTCCTGAAATACGACGATGACAAATAAGGAGATTGTTCCCATGAAGCACATTTGCCCCTACTGCGGGGAGAAAACCTTTACGCCGGTGCAGAAGGCACTCTGCGGCGGCATGAGCAGCGCGGGAAAGCCATGTTCTTCCTGCGGCGGAAGATGCGTCAACGGAAAGGCATCGCTCATCGTCAATTCCGTCCTGCGGCTGATTGCCCTTGTCATGATTATCGTGACCTATTTTGTGCACACAACGAAAGCGCAGATCTTCTGGTTCGGACTTCTGCCGCTGCTGATCGCATTTGCGGCGGGATTTGTCTTTGATATGTTCTTCGGCAGGCTGATCGAAGCGATCAAACGGGAATGAGTGCGAAAGCCGGCATCTATATTCATGTGCCGTTCTGTGCACAGAAATGTCCGTACTGCGATTTTTATTCCGGTGCGTACAACGCCGGAAAAGCTGCAAGCTATACGGATGCTGTCTGCCGGAATCTGGCTGCATTGCCGGAGCATCTGCCCGCCGATACGGTCTACTTCGGCGGCGGAACGCCCTCGCTGCTTTCTTCGGTTCATCTGGAACGGATGCTGGAAGCGATCCGGCAGCGATGTGAGCTTTCTGCGGATGCGGAGATCACACTTGAGGTCAATCCGCTGACCGCAACAGAGAACAAGCTGCGGGAATGGCTCCGTATCGGCATCAACCGGCTCTCGTTCGGAACGCAGTCATTTCAGCCGGATGTGCTGCGCATTCTCGGCAGACGGCACACGCCGGAGCAGGGGATCGCTGCCGTACAGCGCGCCTGTGATGCGGGGTTCCGGAACATCAGCGTTGACCTGATGCTTGGCCTGTGTCAGCAGACGGAAGCTGTCTGGCTGTCTGATCTGGAACAGGCTGCTGCTTTGCCTGTTACGCATATTTCCTCGTATCTGCTGAAAATCGAACCCAATACACCTTTCGGCAGTAATCCGCCCCAAATGCTCGATGATGACGCATCCGCAGACCGCTGGATGCAGATGCATGAGGTACTCAGTGAAAAAGGCTTTTCGCATTACGAGATATCGAATTTTGCAAAGCCCGGCTTTGAGAGCCGCCACAACTGCAAATACTGGCGGCTGCATCCGTATTACGGCATCGGGCCCGCGGCGCATTCCTGTTGCGGCGGAAAGCGGTATGCAGTTCCGCCCGATCTTGATGCATTCTGTGCCGCGCCGCTGCAATCCGCAGAGATCACGGAACCGCACGCGGATACCGAAGCAGAACGCATCATGCTCGGTCTGCGTTTGGCGGAAGGCATCAATTTGTCTGCATTGTCTGTATCGAAGGAAAGGCTGCTGCGAAATGCTGAGCCGCTGATGCCGCGGCTGATCCGAAAAAAAGACAACCGGCTCTGCATGACGCCGGAAGGATGGCTGGTATCGAATGCGGTGCTTGTCAGGCTGCTTTCCGGGATATCATAAGAAAAAACAGGCTGTTCGGGTCAAACCGGACAGCCTGTTTGCTGTTGTGCAGTCTGCACAAAACAGATAACGGATTTTTGGATGTATGTACAAATTGTAAATTTGTACGGAAAGATGTATTTACAAACACAAAAATATATGCTATAATAAATACATCTTAAGGGTCAGTATAGCCTGCTGATCCTCAGAACAGGGGGTATTCGTATGGAAGAATACAAGTATCTTGCGATTGTTGAATGGGGAAAAAACTATATCGCGAAGGAACATCTGCAGCCGAACGACCGGTTTCTGTCTGAAAAAGAGTTGTGTACAATTCACGGCGTGAGCAGACAAACTGTCCGTCAGGCTCTGAAATGTCTGGAAAACGAAAATGTCATCTCCCGTGTGCGCGGAAGCGGCACCTATGTGAAGAATGTTGCAGTGCAGCAGTCGGAACAGCCGAAGCGCGTCGGCGTGATCTCGACGTATTTCAGCGATTATATTTTCCCGCAGATCGTGACGGGCATCGAACGCGTGCTTAATGACGCCGGGATCGTCATGCAGCTTTCGACCACGCACAATCAGGTCTACGAGGAAGCACAGGCACTCCGCACAATGATCGCGAACGGCGTGCAGGGACTGATCGTCGAGCCGTCCAAGAGTGCACTGCCGAATCCGAACATGCAGCTGTACCGTGAGATCAAGGAACAGCACATCCCGCTGGTGTTTTTCAACGCAAAATATCCGTGGTCCGATTTTCCGTATGTCGCAATGGATGATGAGGCAGCCGGCGAGATCGTCACAAATTATCTGTTCGACTGCGGACATCAGCGGATCTCCGGCATTTTTGCGCTTGACGACATTCAGGGACACAAGCGCTACGGCGGCTTCATGAAAAGCTGCATCGCGCACAATATCCGTACTGCAGAAAAAGATGTTCTGTGGTTTGCGACCGCGGAAAAGAGCTACATTTTCAAATATGCACGGACAAAGCTCCTGGAAATGCTGGTCAACTCAACAGCAATTGTCTGCTACAATGACGAGCTTGCGGTCAACCTGCTGCGCTTCTGCCGCGAGAACGATATCAAGGTGCCGGATGATGTTTCGGTTGTCGGCATCGACGATTCCAAGTTCTCTACGCTCTGCGATGTGCCGCTGACGACCGTACATCACCCGCATAAGGTGCTCGGCGAGCGCGTGGCCAGAAAGCTGATCGAGCAGATGAGCGCACCGGATGACGCCCACGAGGATGTCATATTCCATCCGGAGCTGATCGTCAGAGAGTCCGTCAGAACATTTGAAAAACGCTGACCGGCTGAGGCGAACAGGTGGTGATGGTATATGACACAGGCACCGGTCATGTTGGATGATTGTGATGTCAGGCGTCTGGATACCGCACAGATCGACGGCCTGCTCCGGTACGGCAGGCTGGAAAGCTGCCGCGATGTTCTCGAGGAATATCTGGAGCAGGTGCATTTCCGTCAGATGAAATCGCTGATGCTGCGGCTGTATGTCGGCATGGATGTGTATATCGCAGCCCGCCGCGTCACATGCGATTTCGGGATCCCTGCCGAGCAGTTTGTTTCCCGGTTCGGTTCGATTGACGAGATCTCCGGGAAGTTGCAGACAATTGACAGTACAACTGAGTATCTGCATACACTGATCGAGCAGTGTATCCGCTGGCGGATCGAATCTGCGACGGAAAACGGCAATGATCTGGTCAAAAAGGCCAAGTCGTATATGGACGCCAATTACATGAACGAGGACATTTCCCTCAAGACAACTGCAGAATATGTCGGACTGAGCCCGACGTATCTGAGCGCGCTGTTCAAGCGGGAAATGAAGCGGAATTTCACGGAGTATCTGACAGAAATCAGGATCAGAAAAGCGAAGGAGCTGCTTTGCAGCACCTCAAAGCTGATCTGCGAGATCGCGTATGAGGTCGGCTTCCGTGATTACCGGTATTTCAGTCAGATCTTCAAAAAGCAGACCGGACAAACCCCGCGGAAATTTCAGGCGGATGTTAATATTTGTCCGGATAATCAGACAACGGCATAAAATTTTCTACATATTGGTTGATTTTATCGGTATAAATGTACGAACATATTGTTTATAATGTAATTACAAGTTAACGGGCTGGGAGAGCCTGTTAAGGATATCAGAAGGAGTGAAAATTTATGAAAGCAGGAAGAATCTTTTTGGCAGCAGCCGCAGCAGTGATCTGCTGTGCAGCACTGACAGCTTGCGGACAGACCGGCGGAAACGGCGGCAGCGGCGGCAAGAAAGGACTGATCAAGGTCGGCGTCATCAACAATGACCCGAACGAGTCCGGCTACCGCACGGCAAACGTCAACGATCTCCAGAATACCTTTACAGAGGCGAACGGCTTTGACGCACAGTTCAAGTACAGTCTGAAGAATGATGAGCAGATCGACTTTGCGCAGAAGTTCATTCAGGACGAGGTCGATTATCTCCTGCTTTCGGCTGCCGGTACGGCAGGCTGGGACGGCGTGCTTCAGGATGCGAAAAAGGCAGGCGTCAAGGTGATCCTGTTCGACCGTACCGTTGATGCTTCCGATGACCTTTATGAAGCATCGGTCGTCTCCGACATGGCAAAGGAAGGCGAAACGGCTGTCGAGTGGCTGAAGGGTCAGAACCTTGACAAGTACGAGATCATTCACATTCAGGGCGTTATGGGTTCCGATGCACAGATCGGCAGATCCGGTGCACTGGATCAGGCCGCAAAGGATCTCGGCTGGACGATCGTCAGCCAGCAGACCGCTGAATGGAACGCTGAAAAGGCACAGCAGATCGTGCAGTCCGCGATCGACGCAGGCAAGAGCTTCAACGTCATCTATGCAGAGAACGATGACATGGCAAAGGGTGCTGTCGCGGCACTCGATAAGGCAAACATCTCTCACGGCGTCGGCAAGGACGTCATCGTCATGGGCTTTGACTGCAACAAGTGGGCACTGAAAGAGCTGCTCGACAAGAACTGGAACTATGACGGTCAGTGCAATCCGTTCCAGGCATCTTACATCCGTGAAATCATTACGAAGCTTGAAAACGGCGAGACCGTTTCTCCGAAGAAGATCATCATGGAAGAAAAGGGCTTCGATGCTGCCACGATCACGCAGGCGGATGTCGATCAGTACGGAATTGGCCAGGGCTGATAAATAAAAAGAATCAACGTCACTTAGGGGGAACCAATTAGCGAAAAGGGCGCTGGCGGCATATAGATATGTATGTCTCCTGCGCCCTTTTTCTACAGTGAGAAGAGGGTGATTGCAATGCGTGAGGGCTCTGTGCTGGAAATGCACGGAATCTATAAATCCTTCCCGGGCGTCAAGGCTCTGCAGAACGTGGACTTCCGGCTTTGTGCCGGCGAGATCCATGCGCTCATGGGCGAAAACGGTGCCGGAAAATCGACCCTGATTAAGGTTCTGACCGGTGTGTATCAGAAGGATGCCGGTGAGATCCGGATCGAGGGAAAGGGCACTGTTCAGATCCGTTCGCCGCAGGAAGCGCAGCGAGCGGGCATCAGTACCGTTTATCAGGAGATCTCGCTTTGCCCGAATCTTTCCGTTGCGGAAAACATTTTTCTCGGGCGCGGTGAGGAGAAGCTGCTGAGTTGGCGAAAGATGAACCAGCAGGCCGGAAAGCTGCTCGATTCGCTCGGGATCCGCGTCAAGCCGACGCAGCAGCTCGCAAGCTGTTCGATCGCTGTCCAGCAGATGGTCGCGATCGCGAGAGCGGTTGACATGGACTGCCGCGTGCTGATCCTCGACGAGCCGACCTCGTCGCTGGACGAATCCGAGGTTGCGAAGCTGTTTCAGCTGATGCGTGATCTGAAAAAACGCGGCGTCGGCATAATCTTCGTAACACACTTCCTCGATCAGGTTTATGATGTCTGCGACAAGATCACCGTTCTGCGTGACGGCAAGCTGGTCGGAGAATACGCGATCGAAAACCTGCCGCGTGTTGAGCTTGTCTCCAAGATGCTCGGCAAGGAGCTCGATGACATGGCGGATATCAAGAACGATATTCCGGTGTTCAATGAGGAAAAGGCTGCTCCGGTCTATGAGGTCAAAAACCTGTCGAGTACAGAAGGCATCGAGCCGTTTGATTTTTATATCCGCCGCGGCGAGGTCAACGGCTTCACCGGACTGCTCGGCTCCGGCCGCAGCGAGTCTGTCAGAGCGATCTTCGGCGCGGATAAGGTCACGGGCGGCGAGGTCAGAATGGACGGCAAGTCCGTGAAGATCACCAAGCCGATCGAGGCTATGAAAAACGGCATCGGGTATCTGGCAGAGGACAGAAAGCGCGACGGCATCATCGGCGATCTGTCCGTCCGCGAGAATATCATTCTTGCTTTGCAGGTTAAGACAGGCTTCTTTAAGCCGTTCTCAAAGGCGCAGCAGATCAAGTTCGCGGATGAATACATCAAGCTGCTTGACGTCAAAACCGCTTCCGTCAATACGCCGATCAAATCGCTGTCGGGCGGCAATCAGCAGAAGGTCATTCTCGGACGCTGGCTGCTGACGCATCCGAAATATCTGATCCTCGATGAACCGACCCGCGGCATCGACGTCGGCACAAAGGTTGACATTCAGAAGCTGGTGCTGAAGCTCGCATCCGAAGGCATGAGCGTGACGTTCATTTCCTCGGAAACGGATGAAATGCTCCGTACCTGCTCCCGTCTGATCGTCATGCGTGACCGGAAGCAGGTCGGTGAGCTGACCGGCGATCAGCTGACACAGAATACGATTATGAATACCATTGCAGGAGGTGAAAAGGAATGACAACGAAATCTGCTCGGGGAAAAGGGGAGTCATTCCTTTCCGGACTGCTGCGGCATCAGATCGTGATCCCGATCGCGGCACTGCTGCTTCTGGCGATCTTCAATCTGATTGTTGACCCCTCTTTTTTCCGTATTACATTCGGCTATAACAGCGCGGGCAATCCCGTGCTGAAGGGCTATCCGATCACGATCATTGATTACGGCACCGAGCTTGCCATTCTGGCGATCGGCATGACGCTGGTGACGGCGGCATCCGGCGGACAGGATATCAGCGTCGGTGCGGCGATCGCGATCGCGGGCAGCGTGATCCTCCGTATCCTCTGCGGGACCGGCGAAAGCACGGACGGCCTCCAGGCACCGATCATTGTCGCAGTTCTTGTTGCCTGCGTCGTCGCGATGATCTTCGGCGCATTCAACGGCGCACTGGTCGCGTTTTTCAAGATCCAGCCAATGGTCGCCACGCTGATTCTGTTTACGGCAGGCCGTTCGATCGCGGCATGGATCAATCACAATGAGCTGCCTGTCACATCCGACGCCGGATTCAAGGCATTCGGCAACTTTTTGCCCGGCATCCCGATCCCGGCACCGTGTTTCTTTGCAGTCGGGTGCTTCATTGTAACATGGGCACTGCTGAAATTCACGAATCTCGGGCTCTATGTGCAGTCGGTCGGCATCAATGAAAAGACTTCCCGCTTAAACGGCCTGAATCCGGAGTTCATCAAGCTTGTGACCTATGTTCTGCTCGGCCTCTGCGTTGCGGTCTCCGGCTTTATCAAGGTCGCCCGTCTCGGTACGATCAACTATTCCGTGATCGCGAAGGACATTGAAATGGACGCGATCCTTGCAGTCGCACTCGGCGGAAATGCGCTGGGCGGCGGCAAATTCAACATGCCTGCATCTATCCTCGGTGCGTATGTGATCCAGTTCCTGACAACGACGCTGTACAAGTTCGATGTGCAGTCCGATGCCCTTTCTGCCTATAAGGCAATCGTGGTCATCGTGCTGGTCGTGCTGAGTGCGCCGACTGTCAGAGAAAAGCTTTCCACGCTTGTGAAAAAGCTGCGGAATACCAATCAGACGGTTCCGTCTGCCTGAACGGAAAACAATACGTGCGAAGGAGGGATGAGCATGGCAAATCATGCAGCAAAGAGCCGCACCGCACTGGGCGGACGGCTCAGAAGTATGACAGATACGAATCTGCTGATGTCGATCACGATCATCGTATTTGTCCTGATGTATCTGTTTGCGATGATTGTCCTGCAGAAGGGCTTTCTGAAACCGCAGACACTGTTCAACATTCTGAATGCAAATGCCGCGCTGATCATTCTTTCCTGCGGCATGACCCTTGTGATGATCACCGGCGGCATTGATATTTCCGTCGGCGGCGTGACCGCGCTGGTCAGCATGAGCTGTGCGGTTTACCTTGATTATCACGGCGGCAGCGTATTCGGTTCGCTGCTGCTGGCACTCGGGATCGGCCTTGCTTTCGGCCTGATTCAGGGGTATCTGGTTGCATTTCTTGAGATTCAGCCGTTTATCGTGACGCTGGCCGGCATGTTCTTTGCCCGCGGCATGACAACGATCGTCAATACCAAGCAGTTCAATGTCACGCATGAGGGCTTTCTGAGGCTGAAGGATGCGCGCATTATCATCCCGTTCCTCGGCTCCTACAATAAGCGCGGCGACTATATCGACGCGTATATTGAGATCGGCGTCGTGGTCGCGCTGCTGATCGTCGCGATCCTGTTCTTTGTGCTGAAATGGACAAAAACCGGCCGGAACTTCTATGCAGTCGGCGGAAACAAACAGAGTGCGCTGATGCTCGGCATCAACGTCAAGCGGACGGTATTCCTTTCGCATCTGCTCTGCGGCATTCTGGCGGGCATCGGCGGATTTGTGTACTTTATGCATGTCGGTTCCGGTTCTCCGTCCCATGCAGCCGGTGCGGAAATGAACGCGATCGCGTCCTCGATCATCGGCGGTACGATGCTGACGGGCGGCGTCGGTAATATCATCGGCACTTTGTTCGGTGTGATGTCGCTCGCACTGATCCAGAACATCGTGTCCTCGATCGGTCTCGATCAGGCATGGTGGACGGGCATCACGATCGCTGCAATGCTCTGTCTGTTTCTTGTGATTCAGAGCGTCATCATTGCACGGCGGAAGCGTGCGAACCTTTCCGCTGCTGCCGGCAGCAAGGAGTAACTTATGAAGAATACAGAAAATGCGATTCATAACGGGAACACCTGTATCGGCATTGAGTTCGGTTCCACGCGCATCAAGGCGGTGCTGACGGGGCCGGATCATCAGCCGCTTGCATCCGGTGTCCATGACTGGTGCAACCAGCTTGCGGACGGCGTCTGGACATATTCGCTGGATGCGGTCCGAGAGGGTCTGCAGGCGTGCTTTGCCGATCTGATGAAAAATGTCGAGGAGACCTACGGCGAAAAGCTGACGACCTGTGCAGGCTTCGGCATCTCGGCCATGATGCACGGCTACCTTGCATTTGATGCGGACGGCAGACTGCTGGCACCGTTCCGGACATGGCGCAACACCATGACCGAAGAAGCTGCGGAAAAGCTGACGGACGCTTTCTCGTTCAACATTCCGCAGCGGTGGAGCATTGCGCATCTGTATCAGGCGATCCTGAACAAAGAAGCGCATGTCGGGCAGATCCGTTTCCTGACGACGCTTGCCGGATATGTACACTGGCTGCTGACCGGCAAAAAGGTGCTCGGCGTCGGCGATGCGTCCGGCATGTTCCCGATCGACCCGGATACCGGCGGCTATGATGCGAAAATGTGCGGTATCTTTGCGGATATGACCGCTGATACGCCGTTTCAGCAGAAGCTCACCGATATTCTGCCGGAGATCGTACCGGTCGGCGAAACTGCCGGTACGCTGACGGAATCCGGCGCACGGCTGCTTGATCCGACCGGAACATTTCAGGCAGGCGTACCGTTCTGTCCGCCGGAGGGCGACGCGCAGACCGGTATGGCCGCGACGAACAGCATCACACCGAAAACCGGCAATGTGTCCGCCGGAACGTCAATTTTCTCCATGATCGTGCTGGAACGGAATCTTCGTGCCGTGCACCGGGAGATCGACATTGTGACGACGCCGGCCGGCGATCCGGTTGCGATGGTGCACTGCAATAACTGCTCGTCCGATCTGGACGCGTGGGTCAGCATGTTCGGTCAGGTGCTTCGTGCAGCAGGAAAGGAATTATCAAAGGGTGAGCTTTACGATCTGGTTTACTCGCTTGCGGCAGAGGGCAGCCCCGACTGCGGCAGCGTCATCTCCTACAATTACTTTGCCGGAGAGCAGATCACCGGACTTGCAGGCGGCAGACCGCTGCTGATGCGCTCGCCGGATATGCCGTTTAACGCAGCTGATCTGTTGCGTAGTCTGGTCTATTCCTGCATGGCGACGCTGAAGCTCGGCAATGATATCCTGATCCGTGAGGAGCATGTGCAGCTTGACCGCATTTACGCGCACGGCGGACTGTTCAAGAATCCGTCGGTGACACAGCCGGTTCTGGCTGCGGTGCTGAATGCGGATGTCACGCTGATGCAGTCGGCAGGCGAGGGCGGTGCATGGGGCATTGCGCTGCTGGCTGCGTATATGGTGCAGGAAAACTGTGCGGAAACGCTATCCGAATATCTGGACCGTCATGTGTTTGCAGATATGCAGGGGATCACCGTTTCCCCGAAGCAGTCCGATCTTGACGGGATCGGCAGATATATGGACGCATACTGTGCAGGACTTGCAGCGGAACGGGCTGCTGTCAGTGAACTCTGAGAAGGAAGGTTTTAACATGAAATTCTGGTTTGTTACCGGATCACAGAAAATGTACGGAGAAGAAACGCTCCGGCAGGTCGAAGCAGATTCCAAAGAGATCGTAGCCGGTCTGAAGCTGCCGTTCCCGGTGGAATACAAGCTGACCGCAAAATCGAATGACGAGATCGTGAAGCTCGTCCGCGAGGCAAATTATGACGATGAATGCGCCGGCATTATCACGTTCTGCCATACATTCTCGCCGTCGAAAATGTGGATCAACGGTCTGAACCTGCTGCAGAAGCCGTGGCTGCATTTCCATACGCAGTTCAATGCAGCGATCCCGAACGAAGCGATCGACATGGACTATATGAATCTGCATCAGTCCGCACACGGCGACCGTGAGCACGGCTTCATCGGTGCGAGAATGCGCCTGCCGCGTGCAGTCGTGGCGGGTCACTGGCAGGATCCCGCCGTCCAGCAGAAGATCGGCGACTGGCAGCGTGCCGCGATCGGTGCACTGTTCAGCCGTGACCTGAAGATCGTCCGTTTCGGTGACAATATGCGTCAGGTCGCTGTGACCGAAGGCGACAAGGTCGGCGTGCAGATGACGCTCGGCTGGCAGGTCAACACATGGGCAGTCGGCGATCTGGTCAAAGAAATGGATGCTGTGACCGAGGCGGAGATCGACGCACTGGTCGCAGAATACGAAAAACTCTATGACTTCGATCAGAAGGATATTGAGCCGATCCGCTATCAGGCATGCGAGGAGCTCGCGATCGAGAAAATCCTTGTCCGTGAGGGTGCAAAGGCATTTTCCAATACCTTCGAGGATCTTTACGGGATGAAGCAGCTTCCGGGTCTTGCAACGCAGCATCTGATGCATAAGGGGTACGGCTTCGGTGCGGAGGGCGACTGGAAAACCGCGGGTCTGGTCGCTGTCATCAAGGCCATGTATCCGGACGGACAGGCATCCTTCATGGAGGATTACACCTACGACTATGAGCATGAGCTGATCCTCGGCGCACACATGCTGGAGGTCGATCCCTGCATCGCAGCAGACCGTCCGCGCATTGAGGTGCATCCGCTCGGCATCGGCGGCAAGGAACCGCCTGCCCGCATCGTGTTTGAGGGCAGAGCCGGTGAAGCAAAGGTACTTTCGATGATCGACGCCGGCGGCAGACTGCGCCTGATCGTTCAGGATGTTACCTGCGAAAAGCCGTTCCAGTCCATGCCGAATCTGCCGGTCGCCCGCGCCATGTGGAAGCCGCAGCCGTCCTTCCTCAAGGGACTGGAATGCTGGATCATCGCAGGCGGCGCGCATCATACCGTCCTCTCGTTCGATATCACGGACGAAGCGATCCGCGATTTCGCCCGCATCATGAAGATCGAGCTGGTTCCGATCAACGCATCCACGACCTGCGAAGGTCTTGAGCGTGACCTGATGCTCGGTGATATCATCTACCGCGCATAACAAAAACGAATCCGCAGCCCTGTGCCGGACGGTATGGGGCTGCGCTTTTTTTTGCGGTTTTATTGACATTTCTCCGGCCTTATGCTATAATGAAGGGGAACTCAGAATATGGGAGGTGAAAACAGGTGGCAAACGGCGATTGTAGCGGGTCAGACGGACGATTACGGAACTGTTGTATGACAAGAAATAAACGCCGTTACCTGTTTTCGGCTTTGTTTTTCGTGATATAATGTTTCCTGCCCGTGCTGTCCTATGGCAACACGGGATTATTGTGCCCATTTGTCCCTCACGCCAGTTTACGGAGCTTTGCTCCGATCAAATGAAACGGAGGACGAGCCAATGGAAAATAAGGAAATCCTGACTGCGGAGGAGACCGCAGCCATGAAGCCGGATTATACCGGCGAGATCACAGCGATCATCCGGAGCAGTGATACGCCGAAAGCGATCATGACGAAGCTTGAGGATTATCACGGCAGCGATATCGCCAATGTCCTCGGTACGCTGTCCGTGCAGGAGCGCAAGCGGTTTTACCGCGTCTGCTCCTCGGACGCGATCGCCGAGATATTTGAGTTCCTTGACGAGGAGGATGCAGGCGCATATCTCAATGAAATGGATATCCGCAAGGCTGCGGCAATCGTGTCAAAGCTGGATACGGATACCGCCGTCGAGACGCTCCGCAGCATCAATAAGGAGAAGCGGACACTGATCATTGATTTGCTGTCCTCGGATATCAAAAAGGAGATCCAGCTGATCGCATCCTTTGACGAGGACGAGATCGGCAGCCGCATGACGACAAACTGCATCGTGATTCGTGAGGATATGACGATCAAGCAGGCGATGAACGAGCTGATCCGGCAGGCCGAGGAGAACGACAATATCGCGACGCTGTTTGTCGTGGATGAAGACGAGGAGTTCTGCGGGGCTGTTGATCTGAAAGACCTCATTACCGCAAGAAGCGGCCGTCCGCTCGAAGAACTGATCGCGGCATCCTTTCCGTATGTCTATGCGAATGAGCAGACTGCCGACTGTATCGAAAAGCTGAAGGATTATTCGGAGAACATCATTCCGGTTCTCGATGATTCCAACAAGCTGCTCGGCGTCATCACTTCGCAGAATATCATCGAAGCAGTCGATGACGAAATGGGCGAGGACTATGCAAGATTTGCAGGTCTGACCGCAGAGGAGGACCTCAACGAGACACTTCCGCAAAGCCTGAAAAAGCGTATGCCGTGGCTGATCATTCTGCTTGGGCTCGGCATTCTGGTTTCCAGCGTTGTCGGCGTCTTTGAAAAGGTCGTCGCACAGCTGACGCTGATCATGGCTTTCCAGTCGCTGATTCTTGACATGGCAGGTAATGTCGGAACGCAGTCGCTTGCGGTGACGATCCGTGTGCTGACGGATGAAAACCTCAGCTTCCGGCAGAAATGCCGCCTTGTGTATAAGGAAATGCGCGTCGGACTTTGCAACGGCGTTCTGCTCGGCTCGATCTCCTTCGTGCTGGTCGGCCTGTATATCATGCTGTTCAAGCAGAAAGCAGCCGTGTTTGCATTTTCGGTTTCCGGCTGTATCGGGCTGTCGCTTGTGCTGGCCATGCTGGTATCCAGTGCTGTCGGAACGCTGATCCCGCTGTTCTTCAAAAAGATGAAAATAGACCCGGCAGTCGCATCCGGCCCGCTGATCACGACGGTCAATGACCTTGTGGCCGTGGTTGCCTATTACGGCATGAGCTGGCTGCTGCTGCTGAATATCCTGCATCTGGCATAATGCCGTGCTTTTTCTGAAATGAGGTATCTATGAAACGGGTTACAAAAATCCTTCCGCTGCTGCTGTGCGGCGTATTGCTTAGCGGCTGTACGGAACCGAATCAAAACTCCGGATCGGAAATGATCTACGTAAAAAGCGTGTCGCTGTATGACACGATCGTGGAGATCTACGGCGACCCGGAAGCACATGTCGGAGAGACCTATCACATGGTCGGAACGCTGTACCCTTCGCAGGATGACGACGGCGAGACCTTTTATTCGATCTATGCAGAGCCGCAGGGCGGGGGAGAAGGCACCGGCATCGAGCTGGACTGGAACGACTACAGCGGCTTTTCGGATTACGATAAGGTCACGGTCGAAGGCACGCTTGAGATCCAGCAGCGGATGCATCACGGGGAGGAAAACGATTTCCTTGTGATGAAGGTCAGTATGCTGGAAAAGCGGAAGTAAACCGCAGTTGACAAATCGACGGTTTTCTGGTAAAATATTGATATGCAGCAATCACTGTAAAGCATAAAAGAAAAGAGGAATCATTATGGAATATCAGCCCTTTCAGAAATCCATGCTCGCGCTCGGACAGGCACCGTCCGTAATCCGCGAGACCTTTGAATACGGCCTGCGCCGTTCCAAGGAGATCGGCAGAGAAAACGTGTTTGATTTCAGCCTCGGCAACCCGAGCGTTCCGGCACCGGATTCCGTCCACGGCTCGATCCGCCGCCTGATGGACGAGGTCGATTCCGTGCAGCTCCACGGCTACACCTCCGCAATCGGTGCAGAGGGAACCCGTCAGGCAATCGCCGACCGCATCAATTCTCAGTTCGGCACGAAGGTTTCCGCAGCGGATATCTACATGACCTGCGGCGCGGCGGCATCCCTGACCGTGACGCTTCATGCGGTTCTCTGCCCGGGCGACACCTGCATGACCTTTGCCCCGTTCTTCCCGGAGTACCGCGTGTTTGTCGAAGCGGCCAATGCAAAGCTGACGGTCGTTCCGGCTGACCTCGACAATTTCCAGATGAACCTTGAGGCATTCGGGCAGCTCATCACACCGGAGACCAAGGCGGTCATCATCAATACGCCGAATAACCCGACCGGTGTTGTGTATACCGAAGAAAACCTCCGCAGATTCTGCGATATTCTGCGCGCGAAGGAAGCGGAATACGGCCACACGATCTATCTGATCGCAGACGAGCCCTACCGTGAGCTGGTCTACGATGATGCGACAAAGGTGCCGTACCTGCCCGATCTTTACGATGACACGTTTGTCTGTTATTCCTACAGCAAGTCGCTGTCCCTGCCGGGCGAGCGTATCGGCTACATCGTCGTTTCCCCGAATATGAAGGACAACCGTCTTGTCTATGCGGCGGTCTGCGGCTCCGGCAGAGCACTCGGATTTGTCTGTGCGCCGAGCCTTGCACAGCGCGTCGTTGCAGAGAATGTTGCGGCGACCTCTGACCTTTCGGTCTACAAACGGAACAGAGATCTGCTGTATCAGTCGCTGACGGAATACGGCTACCGCTGCATTTATCCGGACGGCGCATTCTACCTCTGGGTGCAGGCGCTTGAACCGGATGCAAACGCATTCTGCAAGAAGGCGCGTGACTTCGAGCTGCTGCTCGTGCCGTCGGATTCGTTCGGCTGCGAGGGCTACATCCGCATCGCATACTGCGTTACGACTGAAATGATCGAGCGCAGCCTGCCCGCATTCAAGAAGCTGGCAGAGGCTTACGGCAAATAATACACGAACAGAAAACAGTCCGGAAGCGGTCGCAAAACCGTTCCCGGGCTGTTTCTTTGCCGTTGTTATTTTTTGGTTACGATCTGCAGGACAAATTCTGCGGCGCAGACCGCGAACAGAATCAGAAATCCGTAGTTGAAAACCGCAGCAGGAAAACGCTTATTCTTCGGCAGTTCTTCCTCTGCCGGCTGCAGCTTGATCCGCTGCCGATTCACAATCAGCAAAATCAGACCCGCCAATGCAAGGCACCAGTTGACGACGATCAGGAGCATAAACGGGACGAATTGTCCGATGTTTTCGAGCATGACCGAATAATTCTGATTGACGAGCATTTCCTTGATGACGTCCTTGTCAATGCTGTGCAGCAGTATCAGCGGGAGTGCGCTGCCCCAGAAATTGACCATGCAGTGCAGCACGATCGTGTGGATGACCTTGCCGGTGCGGACGTAGATCCAAGCAAAGAGAAGTCCGAGCCCGCATGCATAAAAGAACTGCGTGAAATTGCCGTGGAACAGGCCGAACATCACACCGGAGATCAGAATGGCCGGAAGCTCGCCGTATTTGCGTGTGCGGTCAATCAGGATCTTGCGGAACATCAGCTCCTCAACGATCGGTGCAAAGATAACAGCAGCAATCACAAATGCCCATGAAGCTTCGCCGAAGATGCCTTCCAGCAGCATGGTGGAATCGGTGCGTTGTCCGAGAATCAGGAATAGGATCAGATTGATGATTGTGCCGATCAGATTGCCGGCGATGCCGATAAACTCACAGCAGGGGAATGCAAGCAGGATCTGCCCGATATGCATTTTGTGCTTTTCCGGCAGAGATGCGGGCAGGCTCTTTGATAAGAACAGATAGATCGGGAATGCAATGAAATACATCGGCGCAAAGTTCAGAATGACAGAAAAGATTTTCGGTGCATCCTGCGGCAGGAGTTTCTTGAACAGCAATTGCAGCACAACGGAAATGCCCCAGAATACTGCAATGTTGAGCAGCGCACGCGCATATGTTTTGCGCGCAGCAGGGACACGGTCTGCCTGCGGTTCTTCGGTCAGTGCGGTTGTGGATTGTTCGTTTTCGTTCATGTCAATACCTCCATGGCTGTAAAAATGTTTGTATAAAAAGCAGCGACAAGATAAGCCGCTGCTTTTTTGCTCATTTCTTGTTATCAAGGATAATGCCGCCGGTTCTCGGGTCAATACCGCGGGAACGGAGCTGCTTCTCGAATTCCTTATTGATCTTATCGACCTTCTTGCGGCGTTTTGCTTCCGCAGCAGAAACAGGACCGCCCATATCCTCAAGCACAGGCATCGGAGCAGACTGTGCGGATGCCGGGACACGCTTCTTGGCCTTCTTCTCGGGCATCTTGTATTCCGTGAAGTTGATCGGCTTGCCGGAATCCAGCTTCTTCCTCTTTTCAGCCGGAGTCTCAATGCCCATGGACTTCATCAGATCATCCATATCCATGACAGGTCCGTTGTTCTGGATCGCATGGTTCATCATTGCACTGGCCTCTGCAGCAGGATTGTACTTCGGCTGCTCAGGCGGTGCGCTGTAGACAGGCTCGGTGATCGGGATCGGATTGCCGAGTGCATCGTAGGTCTGGAACACCTGACGTCCGTCTGCACTGTAGCCGACGAACAGCGGCATCGGTGTATTCGGATTCTGAACAGGCTTTCTGGACGGTGCAGAGAACAGGCTGTTGTGGACCTGCTGATGTGCAGCGGCGTTCTGCATCGCATTGAGGAACGGTGCTGCCGGCTGCTGGACCGTCGGCGGAACCGGCATCTGCGGAACCGGCGGAGCAGGCGGAACCGGCGGAACATTCAGCGACGGGACCTGTGCATTCATGACCGGTGCAGTCGGAACAGTCGGGATCACCGGCGCAGTCGGGACAGACGGGATCTCGCTCACATCCGGGACTGTATCGAAGGTCGGGGTAGAAGGCTGCTGAAGCTTCGGCGCACCGGCACCGGAGGGCATCAGGAGCAGATCATTCAGGCTGTCCTCAACAGAACCGAACGGTGCTGCGGGCTGCGGCACGGAAGGTGCAGCATTGGCAGTCTGACCGGCAAGGCCTGCAAGGATATCCTCGGGAGAGCCCATGACATCCGTACCCGGCTTCGGCATGGAGAACTGTGCAAGCAGATCATCCTGCGGAGCGGGTGCAGTGGGCTGCGGAACGACCGGAGCCGCAGGAGCCGTCGGAACGGCAGCAGTGCCCGGGATCGCAAACTGTGCGAGTACATCGTTTGCCGGAGCGGGTGCTGCAGGCTGCGGAACGACCGGAGCCGCAGGAGACGTCGGAACGGCAGCGGTACCCGGAATTGCAAACTGGGAAAGAACATCGTTCGCGGGTTCCGGTGCGGCAGGCTGCGGCATCGAACGGACTGCAGGCTGCGGTGCAGACGGAACCGGGATCGCGAACTGAGAAAGTGCGTCCTCTGCTGTCGTCGCTGCAGGTGCAGACGGAGAAACATTCGGTGCCGGGATCGAGATCGGAGCCGGCGGCGGAGGCGGAGGCGTGTCGATCGGTGCCTGTGCCTGAGACATGGATTTCCGCATGGAGGGCGGGATATAACCGCCGCTCTGCTGCTCCTGTGCAGGTTCAGGCTGAGACATGCCGGAATGGTGCTTGGAGTTTGCACGCTCACGCTTGAGCATACGCTGCTCTTCCTTGAGCTGTGCCGCCATTTCCTTATTGGACTCGCGGATCAGATGCTTGGCGATGACATTCTTGCACTTTTCGCAGGTGATCTGCATCACATCGGACATCTCACCGATCGTCGGATACATCTTGACGTTTTCGGGTCGGGTGTAGTAGATCCCGCACGGTGTTCTGCGCTGATTTTCAGATGCGTGGATCATGGGCGGGTTCGACTTTTTATCAGAAACCAGGACTACATGCATGTTATCAATACCTCCGGAAGGCAGTTATTTTTCTACGTATCCCATTATACTACAATTCTGAGAAAAAATCAACACTTTTGCGAAGAAAGATAAATTTTTGTCTAACTTTTTGTGCATTACAGAGGAAACGCTATCGGTTTTTGGTGCTCCTGACAGTTTTTTATCAAAAACTGCCGGATTCTTAACTCTCAGAAGAATCCGGCAGTTTCAGTCAATTGATTACACTTTTGCAGCATGACAAAAAACGCACGAGATCGAACCGCTGCATGACGGATAATCCGGTCTCTGCCAGTGCCGTCGGCAGCACGAAAACGATCAGTGAGATCAGCAGTGCACGCTGCGGTGTCCGGCTGCATCTGCTGATCGTCATGATGACCGCACTGATGACCATTGCAGCGAGGAAACGCTGTACCATGAGCAGTGCAATGCAGCCGCCGAGTGTGATCCGGATGCTTGTGCCGCGGAACATCTGAAGATTCTGCATCATGGCTTCGGGATAGGTGAACCCGACCTCCCTGTGCAGCCGGAGCAGATAGATGCCGTGTATTGCGGTCACGGCCAGTGCCGTCAGGATACTGATCCATGCGGTCTGCGCCGTCAGCATACGGGCTCTGCCGTTTCTCGTGCTCCGCAGCAGCAATCTGGTATCCCAGCGGTTGTCATACGCGCCGGCCGCGTAGAATGAAAAGATCAGGAACAGCAGCAGGAGCATACAGCAGCGGCGTTCCGAGGCATTCTCCGTGATCATGATCCTGTATGAGTTGTCATTGACAAGATACGGCTTGAAGCCGCCTTTTTCCGCAGCCTCCCGGGTCGTTGTCATCATGTCCAGAAATTCCTCGTACCGCTCCATGTACATCCAGTCCTGCTGAATGTGCATGCGGATCATGTTTTTCATGTCCTCCGAGCCGCCGTTCGCCATGCAGAGCCGGAAGGACTGGCTGTCATGATCGAGCTTATCCTCCTCGCCGAGCAGCATCTTCTGTGCCTTGTCGATCTTGTCCTGCGTGATCTCACCGCTGTACTTTGTATAGAACTTCTGGACGTCAACTGTTTGCTGATAGAAATGGATATCGCGGAACAGCATTACGCCGAAAACCGCGCAGACTGCTGCCGTCAAAAGTGCACGTTCAGCGAGCAGCAGCTTCCAGCCCTCTGCGCCGAACATAGAATGTACCGGCATGAACCGGGACAGGCGGCAGACGATGCGGTCCTTGACGGCTTCCAGCTGCTGACCCGCGCGCACGGGGCGGAGCAGACCGATCAGGATCACCGTCAGCACCGTCAGAATCACGAGCAGCAGGATCATAGCTGCGACGATATCCGTCAGAATGCCGGAGGGATGCCCGAACCAGTTGAGATTGCAGTATTGCGTGAAGAACACATCCGATTCGAGTGCCGTGAATACATTGATGAATTTCAGATGATTGAACGCTGATGTCGGAACGACCGCGGTGCTCAGGATATACTGCAGCGCGAGCAGCGGGACGGAGATCAGCCAGCTGAGGAACGAATAGAACCGCGTGAACAGGATCCAGAAGGTCAGTGTGACAGCCGTTACGGCGGCGATCTTCATCAGTGCGGCTGCTGCGTAATAGCCGCCGACCGTGATCCGCACGGTGCAGTATTTGAAATCCGGTACAGACTGGATCGCGCGCTGCAGTCCGGGATCCCCGAAGGTTTTTGCCGCATACAGAATATTTCCCCCGTACAGCAGAAGTACTGCGGCAGCCGACAGGATCACCAGCGACAGGAGCCGCATACAGCAGAGCGGGACCCGTCCGCGCTTGGTCGTTCTGGTCAGAGCACCGATCGCAGAATCTGCTTCAGTGGAAAGCTCAAGCACCAGAAGCAGCGGTGCGATCAGGAGCAGAAAATCCGTAATGCGGTAATTCATGACCGCACGGATGCCGGTATTCTCACCGGCTGTCAGCTGAATGCCTTTCAGCTTTTCGTAGTCCTTCGCAGTCTTTTCCAGATTGCGCGTCACAAAGCTGCCCTTTGCGGAGAGCTTTCCGAGGAGGCTCTGCTGAACGGACTGCGCCTGCACGTAATCCAGATATTCATAATACCCGTTTGTGACGTATGCCTGTTCTTCTTCTTGCTGAACTTCACCGGCCTTCTGCACAAGCGTCCGCAGGCTTTTCGTCTGGATCTTCACATAGGTATTCTGTTCCTCCTGCACATTTCTGCAGTAGCCGGAAAACAGAGCCAGATTGATGACCGCCAGCATCAGAAGCGTAACGAGCTGCTTCGGGCTGAGCAGCAGTCTTCTCAGCTCAGCCATAGGCACGTTCTCCTTTGAGGTACAGGTGACAGACGTCCTCCAATGTGATCGCGTCGCGGACAGGTCTGCAGCCTTCCGGCAGCGGATCCTCCGCGACCCGGAGCACAAAGCCGTCCCTGTACTGCGCGATCTCGCCGTTCGGATATTCCTTCTGCAGTGCCCGGATCTCATCGTATGTGCCCGAGAATTCTCCGATCTTGCCCTCCGCGTCGGCCAGCATCCCTGCCGGCGTATCGAATGCAATGACTTTTCCTTTTCGCATAAGCAGCACATTCTGTGCAATGCAGGCGATATCGCTGACAACATGGGTCGCCAGCAGCACGATGCGGTCTCTTGCAAGCTCTGCGATATCATTGCGGATGCGGATGCGTTCCTCCGGGTCAAGACCGGCCGTCGGCTCGTCAAGGATCAGCACCTGCGGCCTGCCGAGCATACTGGATGCCAGCAGCACGCGCTGCCGCATACCGCCGGAGAATGTCCCGATCTTCTTATGCGCTGCGTCGGAGAGATTGACCGCTTCCAGCATCTGTTCGGTCTGCTCCTTGATATCCTTCCGCTTCATGCCCTTCAGCGTTCCCATATAATAGAGGAAGCGTCTTGCGGAGAAGTCCTCGTAGAGTCCCTGCAGCTGCGGGGTATATCCGACCAGCTCGCGCCACTTGTATCCCATTTTCAGGATATCCGTGCCGTTCCAGAGGATATCGCCGCTTGTGCGCTTCATATAGTCCGTCATCAGCTTCATCAGCGTGGACTTGCCCGCGCCGTTCGCACCGAGCAGACCTGTCACGCCGGGCTCCAGCGTAAAGCTGACGTCGTCCAGCGCACGGAAATCGCCGTAGAGCTTGGTCAGGTGTTTGATTTCGAGTTTGTTCGGCATGTCTATCACTTCCGTTCAGAGAGAATAATTCGTAATGCCGGCGTTCACGATCTCCATGCGCAGACGCTCATGTCCCCTGCGGAGCTGCGTGCTGATCGTGTTTTCCTTTTTGCCCAGCATTTCCGCGATCTCGCGGATCGTGTAGCCCTCACAGTCATGCAGGAACACGACTGTGCTGTACGGCGCAGGCAGTGCCCGGATCATGTCGATGATCTCGGACGTTCCGTCCTGCTCCGCGGCAAGGTCTGATTCCCTTGCGTCGTCCAGACTGATATGCATTCGGTAGCGGATGCTTTTCCGCAGATTTTTGCAGCGGTTGATGACCGCGCGCAGGATGAACGCCTTGAGATGCTCGTCGTTCTCAAATTCCCGCGGCTCCCGGTGGAGCGCGAAGAAAACCTCCTGCGCGATGTCCTCCGCATCCGGCCTGCTCCTGAGGAAGCAGAACGCGGCCTGCAGTGCGGTGTCTCCGAACTTCTGAAATGCATACAGTGCGATGTTTACACCCTGCATCTCAATACTCATAGGAACACACCGTTTCGTAATGCGCGTATCCGCCGTTCAGCAGATCGGAAACCGGGAAACGCTTGATCGTACACTTGTTATTCTTTTCGCTGCCCGGCACTTCCAGTGCGGTTGTTTCGTCCAGTTTGAATTCGTATTCCTGAATATAAAGCATATCCTGATATTCACAGATAAGCTGCTGCCCCGTGAGCTTGAGCACGCCGGGCTTCGTGTCCGGCGACAGATCGTAGAGCGAATCCAGAACTATGTCGGACTGCGCGATCAGATTGAGATCAGAATCATAGACGCATATCCCGCTTTTTTCGGAATCAATTTCCGTATCTCCGCTGGGTGCTTTGGCAATTTCTCTTGCAATGAATAAATACGTATCGTCCATAAAGGGGTATGTAAGCTTTTGGATGCCGGTTTCAGAATGTGTTTGTCTGATAATGGCTTTGGGTTCAGATTTTTCGCCGGTCAGAAGATCTGTCGTACAATATTCATAAAACTGAACACCATTGACCTTCCGCATTCTGTTGCAGAATGCTTTATCCTGTGTCAGTCCTCCGGCGTAATCATCTCCGGAAACAACGGATTCTTCCTTGCCCGTCAGCAGAGAGATGCGGACAACAGAGCCTGTTGTTCCAGACCAGTCCAGTGAATCGCGGCACATATATAAATAGTCGCCGGATGCAACAAAGTCTACCGGCTTGTTGTTCACATGGTTTTTATCCGGCAGCGTCATGCCGTTGGAGAGACAGACCAGCTTGCCGGTCGAAAGCTCATAGCCCCAGAGCTGCCAGCCGCCGTTAACGAAATTGGCAAAGTCGCCTGTGATCGCATTTTCGCTGGATTCACCGGAGCTCTGCAGCTGCACGATGCACCAGATGTAACCGCGGTGATAGATGCAGTCGCTGACGCCGATGCCGGTGCCGAAATCGTGCAGTTCCTCGATCTGGGTTCCGTCCGGCGAATACCGCAGCAGGACCTGTCTGCCTTCCTCCGGGGGAAGCGGATGAAATTCATGATCGTTTTCCCGGCTGATCATACCGTGAATACCGAGATCGGAACAGGTCATGTCACGGTTTTCCGGATGCAGGAATTTGGTTGTCATGGAATAGAGATAGCCGTCATGATATTCCAGATGAGACGGCGCATATACGCGGGAAGAAGCCGTGCAGAACTCGCTGCCGTCATGCTTGCAGTTCGGCTTTGCGCAAACCGGCACGGACTGTCCGGATGCAAAATCGGAATACATCAGCACATAGTCTTCCTCCCCGTGATCGACAGTTTCCTGATAATAGAAGCAGCCGCCCTCAACCGGGGTTACATAGGTCTTGGGGTCGTCATATTTATTCAGGCTGTACTGGATCGTGTCCTTACATTTATAATAGGGAGTATTGTTTTCATCGGTCAGGTGCAGTATGGTGCCGTTCTCATGCGTGATATCGACTGTTTTCGTCCTGTTGCGGACATTGCCTGCGACTGCCGCAACGGCGCCGCCGGTCGCGAGGACTGCTGCTGCAAGTCCGAATAGCAGAAGCTTTCTGGATTTGTGCTGTTTCATTTCATTCTCCTCCGTTCGTTTGGCACTGTCATGCGTAACGATGACCTTATGATGTTCTGCGGACTCCGGCCAGTCGTTTGCGGCTTCGGACGACGCAAACGGTCTTGAAAGTGCCGCTTCGATCTCCTTCCGTTTGGCGTCCGTCCAGCGGATCTGCCTGACAGCCCGCCGGTATTCCTGTTCGTTCATTGGTACCTCCTTAGGGTCTGGTTCGGGATATGCTATCATTATATAAACAAACGAAAGCGCGTTTTTCGTTCACGGCTTTATATATTTTTATATTTTACCTATATGATTATGCAGAATCACGGAAAAGTCTGCATGATCCCGCAAAGATGTTCGTACAGGATCGGCGGTTTCTGGACGAAATTGCACAAAACCGGACTGCAAAAATCCGAATGAATCAAACGGCATCCGGTCAATTTTAGTGAAAACGGTATAAAAAATGAAGATTGTACAGTAAATCAGCATTTTATATACTTGACATGATGTCTGAAAAGGATTATACTGAAAGGGTAAAAGCTGTGTACAGGTTCCGGTTTCTGTCATCAAAATCTGTACGCAAAACCGTACATGGGGGACTTCAGACCGGCGATGCGAACGCCGGAAACACAAAGGGAGGTTTCTATGAAAAGAATGCAAACAAAAGGAAAAAAGCTGCTTTCGCTGACGCTCGGATTTGTAACGGCAATTTCGACGGCAGCACTGTTTCCTGTATTGCCTGCATCCGCTGCCAAGCTGCTCTATGCGGACTTTGAGACCACAAACGACAGCTTCACCGGCAGAGGCGGCGCAGAGGTGCAGTGGACATCCGACCAGCACAACACCACGAACTGCGCGCTGTTCGTCAGCGGACGTACAGCATCATGGAACGGCGCGAGCCGTGACGTATCGTCGCTGATGAGTGCCGGCCAGACTTACAGCGTTTCGGCAGCCGTGTATCAGGCGACCGGCGAAGCGGTCGAGATGAAGCTTTCGATGCAGTGCTCCGTCGGCGGAACCACGAAATATGTCGATATCGCAGTCGCGTCGGTCGAGAGCGAATCATGGTGCAAGCTGGAAAACGCATCCTTTGAGGTGCCGGACGGCGCGACCGACATGAGCATTTACGTCGAGACGACCGAATCCCTCTGCGATTTCTATGTGGATTCGGTCACCGTGAACGGCTCTCCGGCTACTATCAAAAAAGGTGACGCCAACGGTGACATGACCGTCGATATGGCGGACTGCGTTTATCTCGCAAAGTATCTGTCCTGTCAGGAGGAGACCGTTGAAGCTGGTGCGGACTTTGACGAGAATCAGGTCATCAACGCGGTTGACCTGTCCCTGCTGAAAAACTATATCCTGTTCCCGCCTGCCAAGCCGCAGACCGAGATCGTCGGTGACTGGGACAACTATCAGGAAAAGGCGACCGGCAACGATCTGAAAACGCTGCAGGGCAGCCTGCTCCGTCTCGGCAATACCTACCGCATCCGCGAGAAGATCGCGAAGGCACAGAGAGGCGAAAAGGTCTCGATCGGTTATATCGGCGGCTCCATTACGGAAGGCGGCTCATCCAGCTCGCCGGACAAGAGCTTTGTCAATATCTCCGGCAACTATTTTAAAAATACATTCGGTTCCGGAAACAATGTCTCATTCGTGAACGCCGGTCTTGCCGGCACTTCTTCGGTCGTCGGAAACATGCGCGTGGATAACGACATCTTCTCCAAGGGCTGCGAGATCATTTTCATCGAGTTCGCCGTCAACGACCAGGGCAGCGAGCGTTTCCAGAAGTCCTACGAAGCACTTGTGAAAAAGTGCCTGATGCAGGAGAATGAACCGGCTGTCGTGCTAATCACGCTCTGCCAGAAGGGTTATGACACGAATGAGGACTGGATGGCGAAGGTCGGCGAAAACTACGATCTCCCGGTCATCAGCGGCAGAAATGCACTCCGCAGCGGCAGCGTCAACTGGGATTCCCAGTACGGCAGCGGCGATAACATCCACCCGGGCAACGGCGGTCACCAGATGATCGCGGACTGGATCGGCTACTATTACCGTCAGGCTCTCCGCAGCGAGAATGCGAGCGACGAGTACACGATCCCGAGCAAGGAAGTCTACGGTGCAGAGTATGCGAACAACCACCTTGTTGATTTCAACCAGCTGCAGGGCTTCAATGCAGGCTCCTGGACAAGAGGCGGCGACGGCAGCTACAACTACAGCAAGAACGGCAACACCCCGATGACCTTCTCGATCAACGGCAAGGGCATCCTGCTGCTGTTCAAGTCCAATTCGAGCGGCATGGGCGCAGTCAATGTCAGCGTCAACGGCAAGACCAACAAGGTCTCCTCGAATCTCCAGTGGACATGGGGCGGCAAAGACGGCGACGTCGGCTACTACCAGCCCAATTCCGAGAAGCTCGATATCTCGATCTCGAGTGCGGACAACGGCACCTTCGTGCTGTACGGCATCGCGGTCATCGAATAACCGGAAAATTCCTGCCGTCAAGGCGGGACAGAGGATTGACAAAAACGCGTAAATCTGTTAAACTGTACTCATGCAGCAATGCTGCGTGGGTACAGTTTTTATTCGAGAGGAGTAACCAAATGAAAAAGCTCATTTCACGAAATCATATTGCATTTGCCGCCGCAGGCATGATCCTTGCATCGGCACTTCCGGTGTTTCCGGCAGCAGCCGCGGATGCACCGTCTGTTCTGATCCTCGGCGACAGCATTTCGTCGGGTGACGGTCTTAAAGCAGGGGAGTGCGGCTATTATGATTATGTCGCGGACTGCACGGGCGGAACGCTGACGAATCTGGCAAAATCGGGTGCAACGACCCATGATGTGATCGCGGTGCTCGACGATGCATCGAATAAGGACACGATCGCCGATGCGGATATTATCTGCATCAGTGCGGGCGGAAACGATCTGATGCAGCCCGCAAAGGCTTATTTTGAAACACTCGCCAAAGAGGGCGAAAACCTGATCGACACCGCAAAGCGTGTCGCAAAGGAAGGTGATGCCGTCAAAATGATCACGACACTGACCGGAAAGCTCCGCACACCGCGTACACAGGCAATTGCCAATTTTCCGATCATTGCAGAGAAGATACGAGCGCTGAATCCGGATGCACAGATCATTTTCCAGACGACGTACAATCCGTTTGAAATGCCGGATGATTATCTGGTTGCAAGCGGTTATTCTGAGGATACGCTGAAAAAATACAATACTCTCATGAATTATGTCAACAACAATGAAGTGCAGCTGAACGATGCTATGAAAGCTGTGGAAGGGACAAAGACCGCTGACGTATCGGCAGCATTCAAGGATACCGGCTGGCTCTATGACCGGATTCTGGAAAAGGACATCCACCCGACGCCGCTCGGCCATGCGCTGATCGCTGCGACCGTTCTCGATCAGATCGGCGATACCAACATTCAGTCTGCTGCGCTGGCGGAAACCGTCGCCAATCTGAAGCAGTCCGTTTTTACGCAGATCCCTGCCGACGATTACAGCGTCATCAGCAAGTACGCGGTCGGCGTGCAGTATCTGAAGGGCGACTTTGACAACAGCGGACAGGTCAGCATCGAGGATGTGCAGGATCTGCTGCGGGTCTATACCAACGGCGTATCCGGCAAAAAGATCGAGGACAATGTGACCGCACGGCAGTTCGTTACCGGTGACGTCAACGGTGACGGCAGCATTTCGATCGACGATGTGCAGTATCTCCTGATCTACTATGTCAAGCGGAATGTCTCCCATGCCAATGTCGATTGGGACGATATCCTGCCGAAGAAATGATCATGCAAAGCCGTCTGTTCATGCAGGCGGCTTTTTGATCGGCAAAATACCGGAGCACTGACACCTTTATTATACAGGAATATTAAAACTTTTTCAAGTAGAGACTGCATATTTCTTTTGCGTTCAGCCGGTGAATCTGAAACAACTATTAAAATAGCACGAAATAAACAGTCATATTACAGAAAAAGCAAAAAATACATTGACATTCACGCGCAATTATGCTAAACTGATTGCATGGGGGAAAATCAACCTGAACATACATGATATATATATAAGTTGAAAGGATTGGTTTTTTATGAGAAATGCAAAGAAACTGACCGCCGCAATGCTCTGCGGCACCGTACTGCTGACCGCGCTCCCGCTGAACCCTGTTCTCGCAGCGGATGATCCGGCAGCATCCGAACCGGTCACCATGGACTGTGTCATCACGCTGGACGGAACGACTGCGACTGCATCGAATGATAAAGTGCAGATCGAAGGCGGCAAGATCACGATCACGGCTTCCGGTGCTTATGAGTTTTCCGGCAAGCTGGAGGACGGCCAGATCTATGTCAATGTTCCGGATCCCAAGACCGATACCGGCACAGTCAAGCTGTTCTTCAAAGGCGTCGATATCACCGGAAAGTCCAATGCAGCTGTTCTTGTTGACAATGCAAAGAACACCTCGATCAATCTGGTTGACGGCACTGAGAACTTTATCTATGACGGTGAGACCTATCCCGAGAAGGTTACTGCTGCGATCTACGCCAAAGACGACCTTACCATTAAAGCAGCAGGCGATGCCGGAGACGGCAAGCTTCGCGTTGAAGCGGCAAAGCAGCAGGGTATCCACTGCAACAACGACCTGAAAATCACCGGCGGAAATATCAAGGTCAAGACAGATGCCGAGGACGGCCTCCGCGGTAAGGAATCCGTCGAGATCAAGGGCGGCAAGCTTGATGTCAACGCAGAAGGTGACGGCGTGAAGTCCACCAAGGGCAATGTCATCATCTCCGGCGGCAAGACCGAAATCAAGGCCGGCAATGATGCAGTTCAGGGTGAGCTTTCTGTTCTGATCAGCGGCGGCGAACTCAAGGCGAACGGCGACCGCGGCATTACGAATGTTGCAGAGTCCGGTGTGACGATTTCCGGCGGCACTGTTTTTGCAACTGCTACGAAGGATACGCTGAAGGAAGGCCAGACCGAAGCTGATCTCAAGGATAACAGCTTCAAAATTGATGCCAAGTCCACACAACCGGTTCTGCTTCTGACTACCTCTGAGCAGCAGATCAAGGATCAGCGCGTTGAGCTGAAAAACCCGTCAACCGGTGCTGCGGTCATCAGCAAGAATGCAAGCAAAAAGTTTGACTATATCCTGTTCTCGTCTCCTGATATGAAGGTCGGCGAGACCTATGCCGTCTACCTGAATGAAGCGGCCGCGGATAACGGTTCGGTCAAGCTGGAGAATCTGATTACCTCTGCGGACAACATTGTCAACACGAAGCCGAAGACCGTGGTTGAAGGCGATCCGATGGACATTAACTGCGACGGAAGCGTCGATGTCTCCGACGTCGTGCTGCTCTGCCGGTTCATCGTTGCGGATAAAGGCATCGTTGTGACAGATGCAATGGTCGCGAAAATGGATGTGGACGGAAACGGCAAAACCGAGCCCGATGACGCGACCAAGATCCTGAGAAAGATCGCGCGTCTGGACCCGTAATTTTCGCCATAATACAAGAAAAAACCAAGAGCACACGGGCTTTCCGTGTGCTCTTTTCGTCATTTTATAAAAAAGTGTAGAAATTCACAAAAACCTCTTGCAATTTTTCTCGAAAAATGGTATAATAATTCTAATTGGTAATCAAACAGATTTTTACCATTGCTATTGCCGCAATAATCTTGGCAAACAAAGGAGGAAACGAGAAATGGCAGAACGTGTGTTCACCCGGGAGGATGCCAAAGGCTTGATCCGCACCAACACAGATAAGTTTAAGATCCCGTCGGACTTTACTGCAATTGAGCGCGGTGCACTGGCAGGCTTTTCCCAAATGGAGGAGCTCATTATCCCGGAGGGCGTGACCCGTATCTCATCCCATGCTTTCTACACAAGAAGCTTCAAAAACACCTGTAAGATGAAGCGTCTGACGATCCCTTCGACGCTGACGAAATTCGGCCGCTGGGCTTTTTACGGATGCGATGAGCTTGAAAGTGTATATCTGCCTGACGGTTTCTCTCCGCAGCAGGCGATCGAGCTGTTCTGGCCCTTTTCCTCGACCATGCTGTTTTTCGGCAAAAAAACACTGTTCGGTGCGAAAAGCAAGAACAAGACCGTGCAGGATTATCTCTCGGAGGCGACCGGCGTTCTGACGCTCGGCTCGGCTTCCCTGCTTGAGGTCGCTGCCGATTCTTCCCTGCTGATCCCCGCTTCCTATACTATTATTACATCCACTGCGATGCGCGGTCTGACGAGCAAAGGCATTAAGCGTCTGCTGATCCCGCGCTCCGTTCACGGCATTGCGGCCAATGCTTTTTCTTCGCTGGATACGCTGGAACAGGTGATCTTCGAGGAGGGCACGGAATATATTGACAACTGCGCGCTTGCCGGCTGCAAGCGTCTGCGCAGCATCATCATTCCGGATTCCGTTACGGAGATTGGCGTCGGTGCGTTCAGCAATCTGCCGTCGCTGGAATCCATCCGGCTGCCTGCGCATCTGCGGGATATTCCGGATGAGCTGTTCAGCGGAGATAAGGCACTGAAGACCATTTTGTTCGGCAACAGCATCGAGCGTGTCGGTGCCGGTGCCTTTGCGGACTGTATTTCCCTCCGCAGTCTGATGCTGCCGCAGGGCGTCCAGACGATCGGCAACAGTGCGTTCTGGAACTGCAAGCTGCTGCAGCGCGTGTATGTCCCTGTCAGCTGCAAATCGGTCACGCAGTCCACGTTCGGAAACTGCCCGTTCCTGGCAGAGCTGCATATGCCGCGCATCATTCATGACCAGTATGAAATGAAGCGTATTTTCGGCGATATCACCAACCCGACAATCACATGGCTGGATCCGGGTGCCGTCCCGCCGCAGTGGAACGATGATGACATTCTGCCGGAAGTCAAACTTGCAGAGATCCCTACGGAAGCTCCGAAGAAGCAGGTCGATTTCTCTGAGCTGATCCCGTCCAATATGCCGATCCAGGCGGCACTCTCCAAACAGAACGAGGAGGCGGCTTCGGCTAAGCTGAATAAGATCGACAGTGCTTCCGTTCAGAAGATGGAGCGTTCGATCGCTTCCATGCAGCTTCAGATCGCAACGCTGGCAGAAACTGCCCGCGAAAATGCTGCCTACGGTGTCCCGGATATTGATCAGGAAACCATTGACAGACTGTATCAGAATCTTGCGATCATGCAGAAGAATTACGAATCGCTGGAGAAGTTCCAGAACTCCGCCGATGCAATGGAATCCCTGCAGAAGCAGATGGATGACATGGCGATGATGCAGGAGAAGATCGAGCAGATCACGGCGATGCAGAAGTCCGTCCGCGAGCAGTCCAAGAAGCTCTCGGCGATTCAGGATAAGGTCAGCAAGATCGGCGAGATGAACGAGAAGATCGCTGAGATCTCGCAGCTGCAGGAAAAGGTCAATGCGATCGGCGATGTCCAGAACATGAACGGCATCATCGAGGAGCTGGAAGCAAAGATCGGTTCGCTTGCGGCTTTCCAGGAAAAGGCCAATGCAGTCGCCGCACTGCAGGAAAAGCTGGATGCGATCGGCGATGTGCAGAATATGGCAGAGCTGATCTCCGAGCTGGAAGGCAAGGTCGGCTCCATTACCGATATTCAGGAAAAGTTCAATTCGATCAGCGAGATGCAGGAAAAGGTCGAAGCGATCTCCGAGATGCAGGATAAGATCAATACGGTATCCGCGATGCAGGAGAAGGTCGAGGCCGTTTCCGGTATGCAGAACCAGATCGACACGGTTTCCGGTATGCAGGATCAGATCGGTACGGTCTCCGGTATGCAGGAAAAGGTCGATGCACTCTCCGGTATGCAGGAGAAGATCGACGCGCTCTCCGGTATCCAGGAGAAGATCGACGCGATCGCCGGTATGCAGGAAAAGGTCGATGCGATCTCCGGTATGCAGGAGAAGATCGACACGATCTCCGGAATGCAGGAGAAGATCGATGCGATCGCCGGTATGCAGGAAAAGATCGACGCGATCGCCGGTATGCAGGAGCGTGTTGACGCGATCGCGGATATTCAGCAGACCGTCGATACGATCTCCGAGTTCCGCGAAAGTGCCGAGCAGATCGCGGATTTCAAAGAGAAAATGGACGCCTTTGCAGATGTGCAGTCGAAGGTCGAAGCGATCGGCGATGTACAGGAAAAGGTCGAAGCGATCCCCGAGCTGCAGGAAAAGGTCGAGGCGATCAGCGAAGTACAGGAAAAGGTCAGTGTTCTGCCGGATATGCAGGAAAAAGTCAGCGTGATTCCGGAACTGCAGGAGCGCATCGACGATCTGGCCGATATGCAGGAGCAGACCGCCGCACATATCGCGGCTATGGCACCGGAAGCAGCATTCCAGTCCATGAATACCGTTCTGCACGGGCAGGACAGCTCCGGTATTCCGTTTGCAAATGTTCCCGCCGATCAGGCGGTCCCGAGCGCACCGGAAGCACCCGCTGCGCCTTCCGGATCCGTACCGAATCCGTTTGCGGAACGTGACCTCTTTGCAGATTCCAATGTGCAGCCTGTTGCGGTTGCACCGGGTCAGAATCCGTTTGAGGCTCCGGGCTTCTCCGCGCCGGCATCCGTTCCGCCTGCCGTACCGGCTTCCGCACCTGCGGCATCCGCGCCGGTTCCGGGACAGGTCACCGCAGATGACCTGATCGCTGCGTTTGCATCCAGCGAGCAGGAAGAAGCTGCCGACGCCGCACAGCCTGAACCCGCTGCTCCGGTCCTTTCGGAAGCAAGCTCCGTTCCTTACGGCGTCTTTGACGAAAGCATTGCATTCTGCTCTGTTCATAAGGGCGATTATCCGGAGACCGAACGCGTCTTTACGCAGGAGATCTCCAAGCCGATGCCCGGACCGGTCGAGCGAAGTGCTGCGCTGAAAAACTATACGGTCATTGCGTACCGTGCGTTCCGCAGCTCTCAGAGCGGCGAGCGTTTCGAGATTCCGGAGGGCGTCCGCCGTGCAGAAACGCAGGCATTCTGGGATTCTCCGCGTCTGCTTGCGATCGAGCTGCCCTCTACGCTGACAGAGGTCGAGCCGGATGCATTCACCGGATGCTCCCGCCTTGCGGATGTTTATATCCCGGCCGATCTTTCCGAGCGCAAGATCGTTGAATACTTCATTTTCCGTCCGGAGATCAAGGTGCACTGGCCGAAGAAGAAGATCCTTTCCAGAGCCCGCATCGAATCTGTCTCCGATCTCATGGAGCAGTTTGACGATATTCTGACTGCACAGAAGGCGAAAAAGCTGGTCGTCCGGAACCACATTCTTCAGATCCCGGAGGGCTATACGACGATTGCACCGAATTTCGCACAGGGGCTTGATATCCGTGCGGATGAACCGGAGCATACGCTTTCCACGATCTTCCTGCCGCGGAGTGTGCGCCGTATCTGCTCGCGCGCCTTCACCGGACTGGAAACCGTCCGGCATATCGTCATTCCGGAAGGTCTGCAGATCATTGATATGTACGCATTCTCCGGCTGCATGGGTCCGGCGCGGATCGTGCTCCCGGATTCCGTCAGCTACATCGGACCGTTTGCATTTGCGGCACCGTGCCAGTATGAGCAGATCCGTCTGCCGAAGAATCTCCGCACCATTCATGAAAATACCTTCATGAACTGCAATACGCTGGTCGGCCTGCGCATTCCGGATTCCGTCACTGAGGTCGGCTGCATGGCACTTGCAGGCTGCTCGAACCTGAGCTCCCTGACGATCCCGCGCCGGTTCGAGGGCAAGCTCCCGCTGATCCTCGACGGCCCTGTCAAGATTAATGTCAACTGGACGGATGAAAATCCGGAGGCCTATCAGGAGGAACCCGGCAACGAGCTGATGACTTATGTCGAGCAGCGGTTCGGTCCGGCTTCCGAGCACCGGCTCTTTACGCCGGAGATCAGCAAGGCCTGCGACAATTTCAACGAGCGCATCAAGGAGATGCATTCGCATCCGGTGCTCGCGGCAAATTCGCTTGCTGAGATCGCAAATCAGACGAAGTTTGAGATCCCGCTCGGCGTGATGCGCCTTTGCAGCTATACATTCGGCGTGAATCAGCGTCTGCTGACCCTGACGATCCCGAAGGCACTGAACGAGTTTGAATACGCTTCGTTCTATGACTGTGAGAAGCTCCGCGATGTGTTCCTGCCGGAGGAATTTGACAAGAACCTCGCAGCAGCGCTCTTTATGCGTTATCCTTCCGCACTGGTATACTTCGGAAATGCCAGACCGGTCCGCGTCCGTCAGCTGACTGCGGAATGCCCGTGGCTCATGACATCCAGCGATGTCGCAGAGCTGAATGCAGAGGACGGCGTGCTCCGTGTTCCGGACGGCTATCTGATGATCGGCTCGTTCATGTATCACGGCATCCTCGGCAGACCGATGATGAAGCAGTTTGTTCTTGCACCGACCGTCCGGATCATCGGTTCGCTGGCGTTTGCGCAGCTGCAGAATCTTCCGGAGATTATTTGTCCGGATGGGCTGCTCGCTGTTGAACCGCGTGCATTTGTCGAATGCGGCGGCCTCAGACGCGTCGTATTCCCGTCCACGCTGAAATTCCTCGGCAAGAATGCGTTTGTCGGATGCAGCAGTCTGGAAGAAGTTGTGATCCCGCAGCGGTTTGAGGACAGAGCCGCCGAGATTCTCCGCGAATGCCCGAAGGTTCAGTTTACATGGATTGCAAATGCGGAGGAAGCAGCTGTTCATACTGCAGCAGCGGCGTTCAGCGCAATTGCAGATGAGATCTTTGAAGCACCGTCCGAGCCTGCAGAATCCGCAGCGGAAGCAGTCACCGAACAGCTGACGCATGAGACCGCTCCGGAATCTGAGCCGGCAGCCGAGACGCCGTCCGTCACAGAACCGGCAGCAGAGATTCCTGCACCTGCCGCGGAAGAACCTGCAGCCGAATCTGCGGTTGCAGCTCCGGCAGAAGAAGAACCGGCTGTTGCGGAGATCCCCGAAACGATCGAGGAAATCACAGAAGCACCGGCTGAGACAGCCGAAGCGGCAGAATCACCTGCATTTGAATCGCCGCTGTTTACCATTCCGGAAATCGCGCCTGATGCCGGATTCCGGACACCGCAGATCGAAGAACCCGCCGTTCAGGCAGATATCCGCGACTTTACGCTGCCTGAGATCGAGCCGATTACATTCCCCGAGCCGCCTGCTGCGCTTGATGAGATCTCTGAACAGATCGAAGCGATTGCTGAGACGCCTGTTGAAGTGATCGAGGAGATTGCCGCACCGGTTATCGAGGATATTGCAGAGGCTCCGGCTGATACGATCGAAGCAATCGGAGAGGCGGAACCTGTCTTTGAAGATATTGCTGCACAGCTGGAAGAAATTGCCAAGGAACCGGCTGAGCATATCGAGGAAGCGGCTGAAAGCATTGCCGATACGCTGACCGAGACTGTTACTGAAGCGGCCGAAGAACGGTTTGCTGAGTTCGGCGAGGCACAGGAGTCTGATAAGGAAGCGGTCGAGACCGTTGCCGAGGCAGATACCGAGTCCATGTCCGAGCAGTATGAAGAAAGCTTCCGCGAAGCCGGCGAAAAGCTTGATGAAGCAGAAAAAACCGCAATTGAGGTTTTGGATGAAGTCGGTACCGAGCAGACAGAGGAGTTTGCGGAATCCGTAACAGAGGAAGCTGTCGAGGCAATCGAGGAAGCAGCGGAAGAAGCTGCAGAGCCGGTCATCGAGGAAATCGCCGAAACGGTTGACGAGATCGCAGAG
>MSGZ01000014.1 GCA_001940925.1 Ruminococcus sp. Phil11 | reverse complement strand
ATAGTCGTCCATGGCCTTATAGACGATAGCGATATCATTGTAGGTCGCTGCGGTATCCAGATGTTTCGTACCAAGTACTCGTTCACGAATATTCAAAGCTTTTTGATAGTACGTCAATGCCTCAACATGGTCTTCAACAGCTTGATAGATACTGGCGGCATTACTGAACGCTTCAGCCAAATCCAGTTGATTATTATCCGTTTCAAAGCAATAATGCGCCCATTTCACACTACTCAGAAGCATTTTGCATTCTGTTCGGGTATCCTTTGTTGCATTCTTAACAATGAACCGGAGTGCCTTCGTGTATTTTGCCAATACAGCATTTAAATAATCATAATCTAGCGCGTTGATTTTTTTAGCATAAGCCATTCGTTCTGCCGTTGATTTTGCGTCAAGAACTGCCTGATAAAATACCTCCACACAATGAACTCGCTGTTCTGCATCAGCAGACTGATCAGAAAGTTTATCACAGATAGTTTTGGATTCCAACGGCCAGTCAATCAAGCACATGGAAAGGAATCGAAGTGCGTACTCATTTGTTAAAAGTTCAGAAAACCAGGCGTCCCTTTCATCCGCACAGTCGTTCCATTCGCACAGGAACAAACGTTCTCCAATCAGATCCGGCTTCAAGGGTGGAATAATATCCTGTGCGCACTCGGATTCACTCAGCCGGCATAAAAAGCTGCGGCGGTTCTGCTGGCCGCGGAAAGCGCTCCTTATGTCGTCCCAGTACTTCTTCATGCACGCATGATTGTCAGACTTAGTCAGTTCATCCCATGCAAGGCCGTCAAATGCCGTGGCATAAGCAAGAATGAGAAAACCGGTATCCGCGATCTTGCCGTATTGATTACGGATGATTTCGGCTGAATGGTTAATGTAATTTTCCAGCAGTTTATCAGCATCCATTTCCTGAATAATCTCATCACGCAGGAATGCATCTGTCAGCAGCAAAAGGAACAGGCAGCGGACAGACTGATGATTCTCTGAAAGTTCCAATGCTCTATGATAGATCTTCGGATAATCGTCTGGAACAAGTGTTTTTTCGGGATATCGGCGCTTTCCACCGTCTTTGCTGAAATTCAGATCCGTCATGATTTGTCTGCAGCTTTCTTCATCAAGAACGGAGTTCGTCAGATTAATTGTTTTTTTAGGAGCGTTTTCTTCTTTGACTGCTAAGTCACAAATCAGATCTTCTCTGCTGAGAAAACCGGTATACCAGGATTGCTGTCGTTCCAGCAGCAGGAACTTAACATCCAGAGGTTTGGTACTGAGCCGCTCAATCAGTGTTTTTAGTCTTTCCTCAAACTGTGCTGCGTAGTCACAGATGAATAAGATCGGTCGTGGGTAGCTATAATTTGCAAAACTGGGAATCTTGGTAAAGTCTACCTGTTTCAACCAGACAACAGTTCGGTGCGGTTTTTCCATCAGTGCAAATTCGCGTGCGAGCTTGCTTTTTCCGCTTCCCCCAATGCCCGTGATGCCCCAGACGGAAATTCCGGGTTGTTTCACAAAAGAGTGAAGCTGTGCGAGTTCTGCATCTCTGCCGCGAAGCCGGATCTGCCAGTTGCAGAAGTTGAAGATATTACTGTTGATTGATGCAGGCAGTTCTGCCTGATCAACCCATTCTGCAAAGGTTCCTCTGTATTGTAGTTCTTTTAATATCGCATTGTTTTCTTCAAACAGCGCGTCATAGGAATACAGTTTCTTCAAAACAGCTTCTTCCGCATCAGAAGCAACGCCCAGAGTCGGTAAGTGATTATAAACAGATTGCAGGAGCAGTTCCATTGCACGTTGGTAACCGTCGGCAGAGCTATCTTTCCGAGTGGATCCGTACCAGTATGCTGCCAGTGCCTGGCTGTATGAACTGGGATCGTTGAAATACTGTAATATTTGTTTGGAAGAAAAGCGATCCGAGTCTGCCAATGTGATCAGTATTTTTTCAAGAACATCTTCATGATTTTCTTCGTTCTTCGTAATGCTTTTGGCGGTTTCCGTAATTTCCAGAATGAATTTTTCTTTTTTTGACAGCGTATTCTGCTCTTTTATGTCTTTCCCGATAGATATAACATCTTTCACTTTAGAAAACAAACCTGTCGGCAGACCAAACACGTTCAGGATCAGATTGACAATTTTGATAGTGGTATCTGTTTTCATATTAATGTCCCCTTTTTTCATAAGAATGATCTGTTGAGATACTTGCGAAACATTTTCCTATTCGTTTATTCCAACGGTATTCCCGCTTCCATTTTATATTCCTGTGCTTTTTCCATGTTTCCCATAGCGCTGTAAATATCTGCGATTGTGCGATAAGTGATGCGCGTGTCAGGATGATTTGGCCCGAGCACAGCTTCACTGATTGCCAGATCCTTTTTCGAGTACTCTAACGCCTTGTCATAGTCGCCCATGTCTTGATAGACTAATGCGATATTGTTATAGGTCGTGGCAGTAGACGGATGCTCCGTGCCAAGCACTTTTTCAACTATAGCCAGTGCCTTGTTATAGTATTCCAAAGCCTTGTCATAGTCGCCC
>MSGZ01000013.1 GCA_001940925.1 Ruminococcus sp. Phil11 | reverse complement strand
AGCCTCACAGTATTCATGGGATTGTAGAGATGCTTGGCTATAAGGGTAAAAATCTCGGGATATGCACGACACCTTTCTTTGGCACTTGCTTACAGGATTCGTTCGCCCTGATCGAACAGATACAGATCGGGATTCTCTTTTGCGGCATCCAAGAGTCTTTGTTCAAAGCCGCTCTTTGAAAAGATGCCGTAAACAATGTGTTTGCCTTGAAACTCCGGGACACCGCCGCATTTTTTCTTCAGATCGAAATACACATCCGCCGAAACCGGCTTGTCATAATATTTGCATTCACCGGAAAAAATACTGTCATGTTCCTGATCGACGGCAACGACATCAATCTCCGTACTGCCGTTCCAGTATGCGCCGATTCTCGCAGACACAAAATCTGTATTGCCAGCAGCGCAGTAAGCTGCAAAGTTTTCGCGCGAGATCGCTTCAAACACATAGCTTACATGATTTTCGATAAATGCAGACTGTATCTTTTTCAGCACATAACCGGTGTTGTCCATTTCAAGCTCGCCGCGGTGCGGGTACACGAATTTGAACCAGAAGTCGATAAAATAATCGCAGATATAGTAGAGCCCTTTTCTGCTTTTTTCGGGATTCTGCTCGGTTACGGGCACGCGCTTTTCAACGAGGAACAAGTCGCTCAGCGTGGCGAGATACGGTGAAACAGAGGTGGTCGGCTGTTCCAGCAGTCCTGCGATTTTGGAGAGCTTATGATTGCCGAGCGAGATAGCTTTCATGATTGAATTATAATTAACGATTTCGCGCACTTCCTTTTCCAGCAGAAAGACCGGTTCCTCATAAAGAAAGCCTGATTTTGCAAGTATCACATCGAATACATTCTCCCACAGGGAAAGGTCGTTATCAAAAAACTCGATATATTTTGGTACACCGCCGGTCACTGCATAGAGTTCCGTCAGTTCCGCATATGATTTGTCGGGAAATGCCTGCCGGAATTCTACAAAGCGCAGCGGCTGCAAGCGAATCTGTGCCGTGCGTCTGCCGTACAACGGGCTGGAACGTGACAGTACCTTCGAGGTCATCATGCTGATGAGCGATCCGCAGAGGATGACCATGACATTGCTGTCCTTCAGGATCTCATCCCACGCTTCCTGAAAAATCGAAGGGTATGCGGCGTTCACGCTGACAAGATACTGAAATTCGTCGATGACAAGCACCTTTTTCTTCTGCGGCTGATAAGCCGCAAGCATACGGAATGCGCTCTGCCATCTTTCCAAACGGCTGCCTGCAAGATGCGGCTGCTGTGTGAAATCCGCGACCTTTTCCGTGAATTTGTTGAGGTTCTGGCGGTCGCTTTCCTCGTTTGCAAGGAAATACAGCGCATTCTTCCCTTTGATAAATTCCTTGATGAGTGTGGTTTTGCCGACACGCCTGCGTCCGTATACGACAACAAATCCGCCGTCGCGTTTGTATTCCCGTTCAAGAGCAGACAGCTCCTGTTCTCTGCCAAGAAACCGCATAGCAGCCCTCCTTTATATAATCTTACTTATTATAATTTAGACTATACTATATAATTGGCGGATGGAATTGTCAAGAAATGTGCAG
>MSGZ01000012.1 GCA_001940925.1 Ruminococcus sp. Phil11 | reverse complement strand
CGCTTGTTTTAACTTATTGAAAACACACGTATTTACGAATATTTCGGCAAGACGGAGGAAGATGCAAAAATGCCATAAACCTTTTCGATTCCTTCTGCCCCTGCCATTGCAAAATGTCGTAGGCACGTGAAAATCTCGTATCTACGACTTTTTTATTATCCTTGATTTTGCAGAATATTTCCGTATTCGGAAAGAATTTTCCGTATTTTGAACCCTTTTTCACCCAAAATCACACGAGATGTGATTGGTTTGTGTGCAAGTCAAAAAGCGGTTTGAATTTGCCTAGCCGATTGGGCATAATGCTATATTATGGGAGGTGTCGGTATGCTGCCAACAGAAGCACTCGCTCCAGACTTCTGGGGCTTGGATCTATGTCGAGGCGTAATGGATCTATCAAAAAATCACGCTGCTTACTGCTTTCTCATAGCTGAGCATCAGCACGACATTGAATTTATCAGAAAACAGGCGCTCTCATTGATTGTTGCCAGATGCCGAAATCTCTCCTTCTATGGTAAAGAGCGGGATACATGGCATTTTGAAGCAGACCGTGCAGATATCCAAGTGTATCCTGATATGGAAACTGTTGCATTAACCAGCGGCTTCGATGATCTGGATGACTTTATGCACGAACTGATCTGCGCCATTACTGTCCGCCCGATAGTACCCTATTCAACTTATCTGATATATGATGACCGTGAAATCTACGCCGAAGTGCTGAAACGATTGAAAATTGCCGGGAAGATAGCGTGATATTTATACGATTTAGAATGCCAATTGCGAAAGGAGCAATACGATGTTCTGGGATAAAATCTCACCGTTATACGATTTGTTCGAGAAGATATATAACGGAAAAGTTTACAGCGGCACCGGCGCGATCAGCATCTACATCGCACCGAAGTGCAGACGGCTGATCGCAACCGATTTCGCTGCCGGTATGCTGCGGCAGGCTGCAAAGAAATGCCGCAGGTTTGAGAGTGTCGTGTTCCGGAAGGCAGACATTACGCATCTCAAATGCAAGGACGGGCGGTTTGACAAGGTGGTTGCCGGCAATGTGATTCATCTGCTCCCGAATCCGGAACAGGCATTGCATGAACTGGAGCGCGTTGTGAAACCGCGCGGCAAGATCATCATTCCGACATATATCAATATGTCCAAGAAAACGGGAACCGCCGCGGTCAAATTCATCACGCTGCTGGGTGCCGATTTCAAGCGGCAGTTTGATCTCAATTCATACAAGCAGTTCTTTGCGGATATGGGCTATGAGAATGTCGAGTTCCATGTGGTGGAAGGCAGAATGCCCTGCGCGATTGCGGTCATCACGAAGAAATAAACGGTCAAAAAGTGTTCATGTATAAAGCATCTGCTGCGGCAGGTGCTTTATTTTTCACCTCCCGGATCAAATGCTGTAATGATGATCGCTGTATTTGCTTTTCGATGTACTAAAACCGCGCTGTATCCGGTTGACTTTTACATCTCGGTTTGCTATAATAAGGATAATCTTCCGGCAGCCGTTTGCGATCTGCATTCTGATTGCCGGATAAAGGAGTTCCATCATGGATAAAACAGACTTTTTATCGTTCGCGCCGGATAATATTGCGTTGATACGAAAGGCGCGTGAATTGCTGGATACATACAATGCAACCCGATTTGACGAGGCAGACCGCCGGACTGCTCTGCTGCATGAGATGCTCGGAAGCTGCGGCGAAGATGTCATGGTGCAGCAGCCGTTCAAGGTTCTGTACGGGATTCATGTGCATATCGGCAGTCATGTCTTCATCAATTACGGTGCAGATTTTCTGGACAGCGGTGAAATTCGCATCGGCAGCCGTGTTCTGATCGGACCGGAGGTCAAGCTCTTTGCAGGCAATCATTCCCTGATACCGGAGGAGCGGATCAAAATCATCAACGGCGCGATGCAGATGATCTCACAGGCAGAACCGATCGAGATCGGGGATGATGTATGGATCGGCGGCAATGTTACCGTTTGTCCTGGTGTGAAGATCGGAAACAGGGCGGTGATCGCGGCAGGTGCAGTCGTAACAAAGGATGTCCCGGAGGGCTGCCTTGTCGGCGGAAATCCTGCGAGGATTATCAAAAAGATTGAGGAATAGATATATTTGAGAGGGATTATGGATCACAATATCATTGCAAAATTCATCCGAAAACAGAAGGTTGCATTTATCTGCTCGGTGGACGAAGAAGGCTTCCCGAATGTCAAAGCCATGCTGAAGCCGCGCAAAACGGACGGGCTGCACACATTCTGGTTTTCCACGAACACTTCATCCATGCGCGTTCAACAGTACCGGAAGAATCCGAATGCCTGCATTTACTTCTATCATAAGGGTTTGATCCGGTATACGGGTGTGATGCTGAAAGGCAGAATGGAAGTGCTGACCGATCAGCAGACAAAGAACATGATCTGGCGCAGGGGTGACACAATGTTTTATCAAGGCGGCGTGACCGATCCCGATTACTGTGTATTGAAATTCACAGCAAACAGCGGAAGATACTACTGCGATCTGAAAACAGAAAACTTTGTCCTTGAATAAAAAAGTCCCCTCTGCCGGAAGCATCCTGCAGAGGGGCTGTTTTATCCGTACATCTTTGTTCTTTCCCGTTTTTTCAGGATGACGGAGCTGATCATCCAGGAGATCAGCAGTTCCAGCGAACCGCCGATATAGAGAAGGATACTCATGCACGCATATCCCAGTCCGTCCCATGAATTGTGGTTTTGCTCCGCCGCGATCCAGAAAGCAGCGGCTGCAGCGATGATCAGCGCATAGACCGTCGTATTGATGCGGACGAACCTTTTTCGTTTCCTGCATTCCGCCGGGATCATTTTCCGGTTCGGGAGCCAGAATGCGAGCAGGAGCAGGATCGTGATGATGATATGCAGGATCATGCCGGTTTCATATCCGACGTCGGCTGCTCTTTCCGCTGCCGTTCTCTGCTTTTTCCGCTTTGTATCACATAGCAGGGATTTCGGACAGCCGTTTCTGGTCACGACCGTGACCGGGTCGCCGATCTGATAGGAGCGGTCTGATGTAAAAAGGGGAGAGCAGGCGTATTCATTTCCGCTTTCGGTGTCGCGGTACCGGAAGGTCAGGAAAATGCCGTCTCTGTCATTGGGATCGTAAGTGCTGATCTCGGATATCGCAAGTGTCTCGACCTTTTCGGTATACCGGAATTCTGCGATCAGCCGTTCACCGTAAAACGCACACTCAAGCAGCAAAGTAAAAAACAAAAATGTCAGAATGCACAGTACAAAGCCTTTTCTCATGATGACGCACTCCTTTCAGATGCTCCGCGGACAGGCCGTCTGCCCGTCCTTTTCTATATTGTAGCATGAAAAAGCGGGAACGGAAAGGTGTCGCCTGTCACTTTGACCGTGACAAATGTCATATCATGGCAGAAAAAAGCATCAAGCCTCTCCCGGGATCATCCGGCAGAGGCTTTTTCATGCTTCAGGTGATAGACCGCGCAGGCATTGCGGTACATGAGGCTTTCCCGCTGTGCCGCGGTGATATCGAGTGATGCTGCAAAGTCAAGATGTGCTTTCTGGCCGCAGCTGCCGAAATCGGAGCCGAACAGGAACCGGTGCGGCATGGCGGGGATCGCCGCTTCCAGTGCGGCTTTGATCTGCGGGATGTATGCCGGGTCGTCTGCCGTGGACGAGATATCGAAATACACGTTTTCGCAGTCCCGGAGCGTATCAAAGCACTGTGCCGCCGCCGGATAGAAGCAGTGGCAGCATACAAAGGTATTCTGCGGCCGGCTTTCTGCGAGCGTCTTCATGATCTGCGGCGCGGCATACTGCGGATCGCCCCAGCCGGTGTGGAACAGGACCGGCACGGAAAATTCCGCCGCCAGCTCCCAGACCGGCATCAGTACGGGATCCGTGCAGAAGAAGTGCTCGTGCCCGGTAAAGAGCTTTATCCCGATGATCTCGCCGCGTTCCAGCAGTGTTCTGCAGAAGCGAAGCTGCTCCGGATAGCTGAAAAACGGGCTGATGCCTGCGATCACTCTGATGATGCTGTCGCCGCGGAACAGCGCAGCGCAGTCGGCAGTTGAACCGATCGTGCTTTCCGATACGGAATCCGCAATGACGATTCCCGTGTCAACGCCGTTTTTCCGCAGCTCTGCAAGGAGTGCTTCCCGCTTGGCGGGAAAACCGGAATAATCAACGGGAAGATGCAGATGTGCGTCAATGATCATAGTTTCGTCCTCACAGCCATTTTTTCTTTTTGAAGAACACGAGGCTGACGATCACGATCGCCGCGCTGACCGCAATGACGATCGGATAGGATGCTCTGTATTCCAGCTCCGGCATATACCGGAAGTTCATGCCGTACCAGCCCGCGATCAGCGTCAGCGGCATAAAGATCGAGGAAATGACCGTAAGCAGTGCCATGATCCGGTTCTGCCGGATGTCAAGCTGGGACTGATACAGGTCGCGGATCTGGATCGAAAACTCTCTGAGGGAATTGGTCAGGTCATGCAGTCTGGAAACGCGCTGCGCGTACAGGTGAAAATACCGGATATTCTCCTTTTTGAAGAAATTGTTTTCGTTTTCCTCCAGCTCCTGACTGAGATCCAAAAGCTGCTCATAGTGATTGCGCAGATCGCGGAGATCGCTCCGGATGCGGCTGACGCGCAGGGAAGGATCGTTGTCCGCGCCTTCCAGAATGCCGGATTCGATCCCGTCCAGCTCCTTGTCGAACTGTTCCAGAATGACCTGATCCTTCGCAATGATCTGTTCGAGAAAATCAAACAGGAATCGTTCGAGGCTCGGCATTGCCCAGCGCTTTGCCGCAATGATGCTTTCGATCTGCTTTTCAACAAATCCGCTGTCGTCGATGAACACGATGCCCTTTTCGTCCAGCGCAAACGCGAAATTGGTGTTCGGCGCGGAGATATGCTGCCGGTCGGGGATCGAGAACGTGCCGGTCAGGGAATCGTAGTTGACCTCTGCCTTTGTGGAATGGATCGAGGAAAGATCCATGTCCATTTCAATGCCCATGTCAAACTGTTCTTTATGTTCCAGCCATTCCGCGGAGGTCAGCACCGCGACATACCGGCTGTTTTTCTTGGTAAAATTCAGATGCTCCGCTTTTTCCAGCGTGCTTCGGATATAATAATACATACCATGCTCCTTACGGATCGTTTTTATTCTGCCGCGTTTTATCTGCGGCTTTGACAGTACCATTATAGCATACTGCGTTTGTTTTGGCAAGAGGCGCGTGCGGCAGCCGGTATGTGCCGGAGGCTTTTTCGTTTTTTCATTGACTTTTGGTGTGCGGGTTGCTATAATGAGACTGACACCGGCTGACGCGCCTGTTTCCGGATCCTGAAAAAATTTTTTGCTTTCTCTGCAACAATCATTCTTCCTCAGCCGTATACAGAGTGAAATGCCTCGTGCAGATTCGGGCGATCGCGATTTTCCCTGTTGAACAGACCCTGCTGCGCTGCGGATGCACAGAAGGGGAGCTTATGAAGGAAAGGAATGATTCTCATGAAAACAATGAAAGCATTATCCGCGGCACTTTCCCTGACGCTCTGCCTGACGTCCCTTTCGGGCATGACGACCGTGTCTGCGGCAGAAGAAGCAGACACCCCCGCCGCCGTATCGCAGGCGGAGAAGCAGACCTACAGCTATGACGACATTCTGAAGATCGGATACGGCGTCAGAAAGCTGCGCAGCATCTTTGACGCGAACGGGCTGTATGAGGAAAACGGCTGCAAGCTCTGGATCGAAGCGACCGTCCGGGAACTGCTCGATCAGAACAAGTTTCCGGCGGTTCTGCTGAATGCGGATATGCATTCGGTGACGGAGGAGGAGGCAGCGGCTCTGCGGGAAACGAACCCGATGCCGACGATCTGTCCGGGCGAAGGCGGAAAGCTCTGGACACTGGACAAGCCGGGCTATGAGATCAGGATGCCGTGGGATCGCTTCAATGCCAAACTCAAGAAGGTTCAGGGCGATGACGGCAAGGTTTACCTTGAATGCGCCCCATACCCGTTTGAAGCCAAGGATATCAACGAGTATACGGAACTGCTGACCGCGATGCTGAACTATCTGCAGCTGCAGCCCGGATTTGAGGGCTTTGCCTATGAGGATGCACTCGGCAAATTCTACGGCTCGGACGCAGAGCTCGGCGATTACTACAAGATCCCGGGTCTGCACGGGGTTGATGTGATCAGCCGGATGACGACTGCAGAGCTGGAAAAGCTGTTTGCCGCCAATCAGATGACCGAGGCAAGAGGCTATCAGGTCTGGACGGACGAGTCTGTTTCCGCGCTGCTGGAAAGCGGAAAATTCCCGGCACTCGTGCTGTATCCGGATCAGATCCGTGTTCCGCAGGGTACGGTTGATCAGATGATCACGGAAGCTGAAGCAGATCCCGATGTGACGGTCCTTGCGGACGAATACAATGTGATGTGGGATTTTGCCCGCATCTGGGATCTTCTGGATATGCCGGATTACGGATATTATCAGTGCTGGAAGAGCTATAAAGCCGAGCCGGGCACCTATGCGGTCAGTCATGAATATTACTGTGAGACTGCGATCGTACCGCTCGGGAAATATGATTACAGCACCTATGTATCGATGCTGAAAAATGCGCTGAACTATGCGCAGACCACGACGCTGTTTGCAGGCTTCTGCTATGAGGATCTGGATAAGCCGTTCTACGGTCAGAGCAAGCTGCTGGATGACGGTTATGGGCTTCCCGGCCGGAACCGCTTTGACGTCATCCGGACGATGACGACCGAAGAGATCGAAGAAGCCTTCCGGCAGGACGGCAAGATTGCAGAGCGCGGCAACAAGGTCTATACCGCGGCAGATGTGCTTGAAATGCTGGACAGAGGCGAGTTCCCGTCTGTGAAACTGCGGCCGTACTGCTATGATGTTAATGAATACGATAAGCAGTGTATTCTGGAAGAAAATCCGGATGCAGTGTTCACAGAGGATCAGGGCATGTGCTGGTCGCATGACAGACTGTATATGTTCCTCGATATGCCGCGTGACCGCTACACGCTGAAGGTGAAAACCATCGTTGTGGAACCGCCTCCGGAGCATCCGAATGCGGTCAAGGATTACTACGGCCAATGGGTCATGATCCCGAACGGCGCGGCCAACCTGGAGGAATATGCCAAGGCGGTCGCCGATGCGCTGAACATTGTACAGATCTACGGTCAGGCTCTGGAAATCAACACGGAAAAAATGGACGAGGATTTCTTCGGCTCGGATACGGTGCCGGAGAATCAGTATCAGCTTCCGGCGGCTGCGGATTCTGTGCAGCTGCTGCCGGTGAGCAAGATCAAGGCGGGCGATGTGAACGGAGACGGCAGCGCGGACGTTGCCGATGCGGTTCTGATCGCACGGTTCGTTGCCGAGGATGCAGCGGTCACGATCACGGAAAAGGGTCTGGCGGCTGCGGATGTGGACGGCAGCGGAAAGGTCACGCAGGATGACATCACGATGCTTCTGAAGCGCATTGCGAAGAAGATCTGATGATGATGAAACAGCAGGGGAGTGCCGCGTGCATTCCTCTGCTGTTTTTGCAATGTGAAAGATATTGACAGATCGCGTCCGGAATGGTATAATAGAAAAAAGGCCGTATATGCGGCCGGATGCGGAAAAAACAGGACAGTATCATGAAAGCGAAGACAGTACAATGAGTGAAGAAAAGAAAAAAGAACAGCCGGCCGGCAATCCGCTGCTGCTGCCGATCTTGCTGCTGTTTGCGATCTATGTCGCAGTGGGCTATGTGATGCATACGGGCGCGATCCCCGAAACGGAGTCCCCGCCGCCGCAGCAGCCGCAGACGACGCAGCCCGTGCAGCCGGCGCAGAACGCTGCACCGGTACAGCGGAGCACGAACGGCACGCGCTCGATCTATCTGACCTTTGACGACGGCCCCTGCGAGAATACGCCGCGGGTGCTGGATATCCTTGACCGTTACGGAGCAAAGGCGACGTTTTTCACGGTCGGCATGTACGTGGATCGTTATCCGGAAACGACAAAGGATATTGTGCGGCGCGGCAATCTGATCGCCTGCCACACGTATACGCATGATTATGAGAAATGCTATGCCTCTGCGGATGCATTCATTGCGGAGACGGAAAAGTGGAAGCGTTCCGTGCAGAAGACCTGCGGGGGCGTGCCGCCGCGGCTCTGCGTGCGGTTCCCGGGCGGCTCCACAACGAAATACGCCGTCGATGTGCGGGATGATATCATCGCGCGGCTGGATGCGTCCGGTTACCGCTGGTTTGACTGGAACGCCGCCGATAATGATAAGTGGCCGAAGGGCAACACGAAAGGACTTCCGGATACGGAATATTTCATGCAGTCCTATAAGGAATGCATGGGCTGGTTTGACGAGACGCCGGATGTGCCGGTCGTGTTCCTGTTCCACGATACGGAGGAGGGCTCCGTGGAGATCCTGCCGGACATTCTGCAGGACCTCATCAACCGCGGCTACAATTTCCGCCTGCTGGACGAGCACCCCGACTGGGGATAAACCGAATACGAAAACGCCCCCGCCGGACGCTTGGTTCGGCGGGGGTTCTGTTCTCACGGAAAAGCAATGTCCTTACCGCATCTGCAGCACAGCGAAAATGAGCAGCACGGCCGCCGCGATCAGCAGCGGCATCACCCGGAGCATCACTTTGCTGTAAACGGCCGGGCGGATATCCGCCTGAATGCCTGGCTGCAGCTGCGCACGGAATTTTCCGGGCGCATCCTGTCCGCCGAGCATCAGGCCGTAGTGCACGGGAATGACGGCTTTCGGCGCGATCTGATTGACAAGCGCGGCAGCCTGCGCTGCATTTACCGTATAGGTGCCGCCGATCGGCACCAGTGCGATATCGCACTGTACGGCGGCGGCCTCGGGCGTATGGTCGGTGTCGCCGGAGATGTAAACGCGGGTACCGTCGATCGTCAGGACATAGCCGACCCAGTTGAAGAATTTTGCGTGCATCGGCTTGATCTTGTTATACGCGGCGACAGTCTCGACCGGCACATCGCAGAGCGAGAGGCTCTGCCCCGGCCTGACCGTGACCGGCTCCCTGCCGGTCAGCAGCTTACAGAGCCCTGCGGCCGTTTTCGGGCAGGCAATGACCGTGTCTGCCTTCATGACCTTTTTGATATCCTTCGGCGAGAAGTGATCGAAGTGCGGGTGCGTGATGAGCACGAGGTCGGCGTCATGCGGCGCGCCTGCAATCCCGATCGGGTCGATATAGATCACGGTATCGCCGCCGATGCGGATGCTGCTGTGCATATTGACCGTGATCTGTCCGAGGGTTTTCTCTGTTGACATGGGATACTCCTTTCATTCGGCATCGTTTCTGTGCCGGTAAGCGTATACATGGGGCGGGATCAGGATGATGCATAAGATCGTCCACAGAATGCAGGCTGCGGAAAACCGGTCTGCATGACCGGTCAGCTTCAGGAGCAGCAGGGCAGCCGCCGCTGTGATGCCGGTGCAGACAAAGAGCCTGCCCGCAAAGCGGTGTGTCCGCGTCCAGCAGACTTCGTTTCTGACCGTCCACGGGTCGCGGAGGCCGAGGATGCCGTTCGGCCGGAGCCGCGGCAGATGGTTGCTGATCAGGATCAGGGCGATGCTCACCGCCATAGCCAGCAGCCAATAGATGCCTGCTTCTCCGGTCGGTTTCTGCGGCTCCGGCTTTGCGGAGAGCAGCACCGTCCAGAGCAAAATCAGCATCAGCGGCAGGAAAAAACGCATGACGCGGGAGACCATCGGATAGTTTTTCTCCGCATTTGCGCCCTTTTTGATGCAGGTCAGTACGATCGGGAAATAGAGCAGGATCAGGAATGCGATCGCGAGAAAGAGCAGATGCGGCAGCTTTATACCGAACAGGTACAGCGGGTCGGGCATTCGCCGGAGCACGCAGAGCACCGCGATCAGATCGGCCGCCGCAATGCCGGTATAGACTGCGGTGAGCCTTGTGTAGTTATTCTGTTTCATGCGGTTCTCCTTTCGTTCCGAAGATCTCGGCGATGCTTTTCAGGAAGTCCTGAAACACCGTTGTATTGAGGCTGTAGGTGATCGTCTGCTTTTCCTTCTCGGAGAGCACCAGTCCGGCTTCCCGCAGGATTTTCAGGTGATGCGAGACGGTCGCGGCAGAGGTTTCAAACTGCTCTGCGATCTCGCCCGCGGTCATATCCCGGTTTTGCAGCATATTGAGGATCTCGCGGCGTGTCGGGTCGGCCATTGCGTTCCAGACATCTTTCACAGCTTCGCTCCTTTCTGTTGTATTTAGATGAACGTCGAAATAACGGGCGGAGAAAAAGACGGTATTTTGATGACCGTCTAAATATACTATAGCACATCCCGCGGGATTTGTCAAGTGCTTTGGCAATCTTTTTCGTGAGAAATCCGCCGATGCTGTACAGTGACAGCACCGGCGGATGTTTCTGAGGCATATTGAGCGCATCTTCATTCATGAGATGCCTGCGAAGGGCTCTCCGCTTAGCTCATAAACACAAATTCCTGACTGTACTCGTCGTACATTCTCTGGAACTCCTCGTTCTGGCGGTTCTTGATATTGCTGAGATATTCATGCGTATCGAACGCATCCTCATGCAGTTCGACCAGCGCGACCGCGATATTGGAGCAGTGGTCTGCGACACGCTCGAAGTTGCTGATGAGATCGTTAAAGACAAAGCCCTGCTGCAGCGTGCAGATCTTTGTCTGCAGACGCGCCACATGGTTCAGCTTTGCGGACTGGCACAGCGAGTCGATGAGTTCTTCCAGCGGCTCTACCTGTGCGGCCAGCTTGAGATCGCCCTCGCGGAACGCCTTGAACGTAATGCTGACGATCCGCCGCAGCGCGTTTTCGAGTACGCGCAGCTCATCGGCGGCACTGTCGGAGAAGCGGACGTTCTTCTCGTTGATTTCGAGTGCTGCTTCCTGAATGTTGACCGAATGGTCGCTGATGCGTTCAAAGTCGGCGACGGTATGCAGGTACAGCGAGCATTCCAGTGTTTCAGCGTGATTGAGTGCCTGCCCCGTGACCTTGACAAGATAGGTGCCGAGCTTATCCTCGTAGTGATCGACTGCATCCTCTGCGGCAATGACTTTTTCCGCTTCGGCGGCATCGTAGTTTGTGATCAGGTCAAAGGAGCGGAACAGGTTTTCCTCTGTGATATCCGCCATATCCCACATAGCTTCCTTGCTCTGCGTCAGTGCGAGCACAGGGTTTTCGAGGAAGCGTTCTTCCAGTTGAATGAGCTGGATTGTATCCGCCGCTTTTTCCGGTGCGTTTTCTTTCTTGTCTTTCAGCAGCAGATCGGTTATGCGCTCCAGATACTTGATGAACGGCAGCAGCACAATGATTGCAGCAATACGGTAAAGCGTGTTGACACATGCAATGCCGACCATACTGATCGGCACATCGCCCTGCATAAAGGAGAAATGCATCAGCATATTGACACCGTAGAACAGCACCGTGCAGATCAGCGTGCCGAACACATTGATGAGCAGATAGATGAGCGAGGTGCGCTTGCCGTCTCTGCTTGCGCCGACGGCGGAGAGCAGCACCGGGATCGAAGCACCGATGCCCATGCCCATGATCATCGGAAACGCGGCAGCATAGCTGACCGCACCCGTGACGGAGAGTGCCTGCAGGATACCGACCGAAGCCGAATTGCTCTGCAGCAGCGCGGTGATGAGGATACCGACCAGAATGCCGAGCACCGGGTTATCGAACATCGTCAGCAGGTTCCGGAAGGTCTCGCTCTCCTTGAGCGGGGAGACCGCGTCGCTCATGGCCGCCATGCCGTACATGAGGACGGCAAAGCCGAGCATGATGCCGCCGAGATGCTTTTTCGCTTCCTTTTTGGAGAACATCAGCCAGATGATGCCGATGAACGCCACGACCGCGGAGATCGTGTCCGTGGAGAGCAGGCTCAGCCAGCCGTTGCTGCCGCCGAGCATCGAGAGACAGAGCAGCCAGCCGGTGACGCTCGTGCCGATGTTGGCACCCATGACGATCGGAATCGACTGTGCGACGGTCATCATGGCCGAGTTGACGAAGCCGACGACCATGGCCGAGGTCGCGGACGAGGACTGCACGACGGCCGTGACGACCGTACCGAGCAGGACGCCCTTGAGCGGTGTCCCGGAAAGCTTCCAGAGCACAAGCTCCAGTTTGTTGCCGGCCACGCGCTTGAGGCCGTCGCCCATGAGCTGCATTCCGAACAAAAACAGTGCAACTCCGCCGATTAAAGCAAGAACATTCGCAATACTCATTTGATTTTACCTGCAACTTTCGTAGTTACTCTTTTCCCTATTTCACCACAATAATCATAGTACAGGAATATCAAATTTCTGTATTGCGAATGTTAAAAACGCGTAAACGAATGTTAAATTTGGGTTAAATCCGGATATCCATGGTATCCTCATCCAGCGGCATGATGCTGATGCGGCGTTCCTCATGCGCCGGTTCTTCCGGCTCCGGAATGACGGCATCCGCCTCGGGATAATCGCTGTCGGGTTCGGGCTCCGGGTCGTCATCCTCCGCGTAGCACCGCTCCGGCTCCTCCGGCTCCGCAGGTGCTTCCTGCTCCTCCGTCCCGAACAGGTCAAGCTCCAGTGCCGCGACGGCTTCATGGAGCAGCCTGTCCGCTTCATCGAGGATCGGGTCGGGCTCTTTTTCCGGTCTGGCAGGGGATTCCGGTTCTGCAGCGGCATCCGGTTCTTCTTCCGCAAACAGCGGCTGATCCTCATATTCCGGATATTCTTCCGCGGACGGCTGCTCTGCGGCGGGTTCCTCTGCGGAATCATCCGCGGGTTCCGGTTCGGCTGCATCCTCTGCCGGGGTCTCCGCTTCTTCGGAAGCCGGTTCTTCCGGTTCTGCTGCCGGTTCCGCTTCGGCCGTATCTGCGATGATTTCTTCCGTATCTTCTGCAATTTCAGCAGAATCCTCTGCTGCGGCCTCCGCCGGGATTGCCTCCGGCTCTGCTGCGGGTGTTTCCGCTGCTTCATCCGGTTCGCTGTCGCGGAGCTGAATCAGGGAAGACTCCGCTTCTCCGGGAATTCCGACATTGAGCGGATTGAATCTCGCAGAGCTTTCTGCTGCTGCGGCTGCCTCCGCACTGCGCGGGAAGAACAGCGTGATCGTTGTGCCGACGCCGAGGCGGCTGTCAAGCTCAATGGTCGCATTGTGGAACTGTGCGCCGTGCTTGACGATCGACAGGCCGAGGCCGGTTCCGCCGATCTGCTTGGAGTGGCTCTTGTCCACGCGGTAGAACCGCTCGAAAATGCGCTCTCTGTCCGCCTGCGGGATGCCGATGCCGGTATCGTTCACGGTAAAGATCGTCTGCTGATCGGTGCAGGCGACCTTCATGCGGACCTCGCCCTGCTCCACATTGTATTTGATCGCATTGTCACAGAGGTTATAGAGCATTTCCTCGACGATGACCGGTACGCCCTGCATCGGGGCAGCTTCGCCCTCCAGCGTGATCGTGATATGTCTGGCCTCTGCCGCGGGACGGAGCTGTTCCAGCACATTTTCCGCGATCTCGTAGAGATCGAGCGGGAGCACTTCCTCCGTGAAGCTTTCGTCGTCCAGCCGCGAGAGCCGGATGATATCCTCGATCAGTGCGATCATGCGCGAGGATTCGTCGCGGATGCGTCTAGCAAATCCGCTGATATCCTTTTTCTTGACCATGCCGCTCTCCATCATGTCGGCAATGCCGTAGATCGAGGTCAGCGGGGTTTTCAGCTCATGGGAGATGTTTGCGGTAAATTCCCGCCTTAGCGCATCGCGCTTTTCGCGCTCGGTGACATCGAGCAGCACCATGACCGCGCCGGTCAGCCGGTTCTCCCGCGTGACGGGGTTCGCGATCAGCTGCACGGCGGTATCCTCAACGGTCAGGACGGCGGAGGCTCTTGCGCCGCCGAGTGCCTGTCCGACGACGCGCCGGAACGGTTCGGCATCGCTCAGCTCGTAAACGGAAAAGATCTCCTCATGGATCTGCCGTTCCTTGCCGAGCAGCTGCAGTGCCGCGTGATTGTGCGAGAGCACTCTGCCGGTCGCGCTGATGAGCAGCAGTCCCTCCTGCATGTTGTCGGTCAGGACGCGGAGCTGTTCCTGCTGACCCGTCAGCTCGTTCATCTGCGCGTCGATCTGCGCCTTGAGGCTGTTGACCTGCCGTGCGAGCGGCCGGAGCTCGGGGTACTGTGTCAGTGCGGAGCTGGAATCGAGCCGCAGCTTTTTGAGCTCCAGTGCGGTATCCTTGGAAAATTTGTCGCTGATGAACCAGAGCGGCACCAGCATGATAAGCCCGACCAGAATCGCCGGCAGGAGCAGCTGCAGCACGAGCCGGAAATAGTTTTCGGTCGGGAGCAGCAGCGGATAGACCAGCAGACACAGGCCGAGGGTCGCCGCCATTGCGATGAGCAGCTTGCGGAAAAATGTCTTTTTCATTCTGTCGCCTCCGTGGGATCAGCCGGATTTGCCTGAAACCGGTAACCGACACCGCGGACGGTTTCGACGGCATTTCCCGCCTCACCGAGCTTTGCGCGGAGCGTCCGGATATGGACATCGACCGTGCGGCTTTCACCGGAGTAGTCGTAGCCCCAGACAGACTGTAAAATACGTTCTCTGCTCAGGACGATGCCCTGATTGCGCATCAAAGTCGCCAGCAGGTCAAATTCCTTGCCGGTCAGCACGATCTCCTCCTCCCGGACAGTGACCAGATGCCGCGCGGTACTGAGCATGATGCCGCCGCAGCAGAGGGTCTCGTCCTCGCTGCTCTGGGATGCGGTGCGCCGGAGCAGCGCACGGATGCGGGAGAGCAGCTCCATGACGCCGAACGGCTTTGCGAGGTAGTCGTCCGCGCCGCTGTCGAGGCCGAGCACCTTGTCGTACTCGGTGCTGCGTGCGGAGAGCATCATAATGGGCAGCATTTTGGTTGCGGCATTACCGCGGAGCCAGCGGAGCACGGAGAGGCCGTTTTCCTCGGGCAGCATAATGTCCAGCAGAACGACATCCGGCGTGCGTTCCTCGACGGCAGCCCGGAATGCCGAGGGCAGGGCAAAGCCGCGGATCTCATAGCCGGCACTTTCGACGGCGTAGATCGTAAAATCCCGGATGTTCTGGTCATCCTCCAACAGATAAATCATGGAATCCTCCCTGATCGGTATATAATTCTGCATATTCTGTTTTATTATATCATATTTCGCGGTAAATATCAATAATTTTTTTCCTTTCGTGATGATTTTTTCCTTTCGTGTTTATTTTTCAGAATCCCTGCCTGATCCTTTGCTCTGTGATGTATTATGGCCGGGCGCGGGGCGCACCGTGTACCTTTGTCTGTATGGCGTTTTCAGTTCTGCGTATCGTTTTGTTTATGCGCTGTGAATGGGGTCATCTCCCGGGTTATCACGATTCACTTTTCATTATTCGCCATTCACTGTTCACCGACATAAGGATAATCGATATGCTGTCGGCGGGCTTCAGCATTGGGGGCAATAACGCCGCAGAAGCCGCTTTAGCGGCGTGTGCTTGGCTAATTGGGAGAGCTTCGCCAACCGCCCCCGAAGGAAATCGCCAGCGGGGGCTCCCCGCCCGGAGGGAAATGCCCGCGGGGGCTCCCCGCAGAAGCCACTCTGCGGCGGGTGCTGCCAGACCCCTCCGTCAGCTAACGCCGACACCTCCCCTTTCAGGGGAGGCTTGCGGCAGGCTTCAGCATTGGGGGCAATAACGCCGCAGAAGCCGCAATCAGCGGCGTGTGCTTGGCTAATTGGGAGAACTTCGCCAACCGCCCCCGGAGGGAAACGGCTGTCGGCCCTGCCGACCTTGGGCAATGTTTCCAAATTTGGCGGGCGGAAACTGGCATCCATGCTGAAAATGGGTTTGACAGCTTGTCAAGGGTGCGGAATTATGCTATAATGGAACGGGAAAAGCAAGCCGACGCGATCCTGCAGAATCCGCAGCAGGCATTCGCTTCCGAACAGTCATTCTCCTGCGTTACAGTACGGTAAGCTGCCGTTCTGCCGTGATGCACCGTGTCCCGTTTCTGAAAGTAGAGAGGGGGATGCTCCGTGTATGAAATGACGACACTGTTTCCGGCCGAACAAACCGCAGATACGACACAGACGACAGTTGTGATTGCAGCTGCCGGAGGGACGTTTGCGCCGTCAGACAATCCGATCACGACGGGGCTGTTTTTCGGGCTGGTATTCGGGTTCCTGATCGCGGCGATCATGTTCGGACGCTTTTCGGGCTGCTATTTCTGCAGACGGCGCGGACAGATCGCAGGATACTTTGAAAGTCCGCGGCTTGACAAGGAGACAAAGACTGCCAAATACTGCCCGATGTGCGGCAGAAAGCTGCGGCAGGGAGCTGCTGCCGGTGAGCCGGTCAAGACGGGAAACTCCGTCCGGCACTAAACAATGCAATCAGTATTTCAAAAGCTGTACGGAAAGAACGCATCCGGATGTGCAGCTTTTTTGTTTTCAATGCAGCATGATTTCTTAATTCCTTCTTAATTTTTCTGCAGCAGACCGATCCGCAAAAAGATCGGTCTGTTGTTTTCATTTTTGCTTGACAACTGCTCTGTTTTCCGATATAATAAAAACAGAAAAAACAGATTGAAGGGCGGTGCGGATATGACAGATCAGAATGCATCACTGGTATCGTGTGCAGAACGGCTTTTCCCGCTTGCTGCACTGTATCTCGGATCGCTGTCCGGCGGCAGGGCGGCCGTGACGGAAACGCTCGCGTCAGTCAGACGGAAATCACCGGACACATGGGAGGACGAGGCACTTCCGCGGCTTCTGCGGCTTTGTCAGACCCGTGCGCCCGAGGGCATGGACGAGCAGGATTTTCCGGACGATCCCGCGCTGGAGCCGCTGCGTCCGCTTCTGAAACTCCCGCCGGGAAGCCGGTGCTATCTGGCACTGTCGCTCTGCGGGATATCGCCGGAGGATGCGGCGTCTGTGCGCGGCATCAGCCCGGAGGAACTCACCAAAAAAACCGAAAAAGCCATGCGGCAGATGCAGTTCATGTGCAGCGGGGAACCGCCGGAGCCGGAGGCACTCCGGGAGGCCGTGCGGCATCTGCCGTGGCAGGATTCCGATACCGAAGCCCTGCTGGCGGCCGTATCCGCCGGGGAAAAAGACGCTTCTGCGGAGCAGGAGCCCGCACCGATCGCCGGAGAGATCCGCAGGATCACAAGGCAGGAGCACGGCGGCAAAACCGTTGCGATCCCTGTCTGGGGCATTGTGCTGGGTGCAGCCTGTATGCTGCTGGCATTCGGCGGCCTGCTGTTTTTTGCGCTGCGCACGCCGAAGCCGCTGCCGATGCAGGAGCAGGAACCGCCCGCACATGCGGAGTATGAGCCGGAGGAGATCAAGCGTTTTCAGGAATATCTGACGATCGCGGAGGCGCAGAAAAAGACTGCGGGCTACGCAGGCGCGGCAGAATCGGAGCTGCTGTTCCTGAATACGAAGCTGAAGCCGGACGAGCAGCCGCCGCGCTGTGAGGTGACGGTCAGCGGGGCGGACAAGCGTCTGACCGAATACGTACTGAACGCGAAAACCGGCGAACTGCTTACAAAAGAGGAGCTGCCCGCCGAAAAGCTCCCGAATACGGCGAAATGGGTGCCCGTCGCTGAGATGCGGCAGGCGGCACTGCGCTGCACGGGACAGACCGCTGCGCTCTATCTGAAGGAGAAGCTCGGCAGCGGCGCGGACGGCGGATATTATAAGTATGAGCTGCTGGACGCGAACGGCACGGTCTATGCAATGGAGTTTGATGCGATGAGCGGGATGCTGATGAAGTATTCCGCGGAGGAGCCGGCCGGGGAGGAATATACGAATATCATTCCGCCGGAATTTGCGAAGCAGCAGGCATTGAACCGTGCGGCGATCACGGATGCGTCGCAGGTGATCTTCACGAAGGTCAAGCAGGACGGCGGCGTGTATCTGATCGCGTTTACGCTGGATGACGGCACGCAGTACATGACGGAGCTGAACGCCGAGAACGGCGCGGTCAATACCGTGGATGTGCAGCCGGTATCGGCGGACATGACGGATGCGGTCGGCGTGATCGAAGCGGCGAAGCGTGCGGAGGCAATGGCGGGTCTGACGAAGGAGCGGCCTGCTTTGTATACGAAGGCGAAGGTCGAGCGCAGCAACGGCGCGTATGTGTACGAGCTGGCGTTTGAGACGGCGGATTATGAATATGAGGTATCCGTCAACACCGAGACCGGCGCGATCGTCAAATACCGCGCGAGAGGAAAGTGAGCGGTGTCTCCGGCGGAATGAAAACGCGTGTGCCGCCCGCGTTATTTGCAACATATAAGGACGCTGATGCTGAAATCGGCGTCCTTTTTTATCCGGTCAGGCGGCAGCGTCTCCGGATACTGCCGGACACACTGATTCCGATACCGCGTAGTTTTCCCCGCCTGCATCGTCTAATGAGTGAAGGCAGGGAACAAGCCTTCGGAAAGGAGATTGTCAATGGATAACGGTGCCTGCAGCTACCGCCGTTTCCGTGACAGCGGTGACGAATCCGGACTGGACGAGATCATCCGGGAATACCGCGACAGTCTGACGCTGTACCTTGCCAATATCGCCGGCGATCTCGGAACAGCGGAGGAGCTCGCGGAGGATACCTTTGTGCTGCTCGGCATCCGGAAGCCGCGGTTCAAAGGCAAAAGCAGCTTCAAAACATGGCTGTACAGCATCGGCAGGAACATCGCGCTCGATCATCTCCGGAAGCAGAAACGGCATCCGCGCATTCCGCTGGACGAGCTGCCGGAGCAGTCCGGTGCCGCCGATGCCGTCGAGCGGGAATATCTCCGGAAGGAGCGCGATATCACGCTGCACCGTGCCATGCGGAAGCTGAATCCGGAATACCGGCAGGTGCTCTGGCTGATCTATTTTGAGGGCTTCAGCAGCAAGGAGGCCGCCGGAGTGATGCGGCGAACCGTCCGCGGCCTGGAATCCGTCCTGTACCGTGCGAAAAAGTCACTGAAAGCACAGCTTGAAACGGAGGGCTTTGATTATGAGGAGCTATGAGGAAACGATCCGGCGCGTACACAGCAGGATCGCACAATATGAAGCGGAACAGAAAACGAAGCGGGAAAGGATCGCCGGAGCCGCGGCAGCGGTCACGCCGGTCTGTCTGGCGGCGGCTGTCGGGATCGGACTGTGGAGAAGCGGCGCATGTTCGCCCGCGGAGATCCGGCAGACCGGCGAGATCCCGGTGACGCCTGTCACGGAGACGGCTGTCTCTGTCCGGTCGCCCATGCTGACCGCGGCACCGGTTTCCGGAACATCCGCGGCACCGCAGACCGCAGCTGCACCGGCATCCGGAACATCCGCCGTGCAGCAGACTGCCGCGCCCGCCGGTACGGAATCACCGGAACGCCCCGCCGCGGAGACAGTTCCCGCCGGGGATATTCCGGCAGAAGCGGCCGTCACCAAGGCGGATGAACCGCAGCGCATTCACTGTTATGACGGCACAGACGCTCCGGCAGCAACTGCACAGACCCGCACCGTCACGAAACCGGCCGTCACCGAAACGCGGCCGGTACAGACAGAACCCGCCGCAGGGAACGGCCCTTGTCTGCGGGAGGGCGACGAGCCGCCCGTTTACCGCAATCTGATCACTTCATATCCGGTTTCGTGCAATGCCGATTACCGCGCTCCCTATGACGGCGAAGTGTGCTATACCGTGCCGCTTTTCTATGCGATGAAGGAATACGGCGCAGATGCGGATTATATGGTCATCATCGACATATACAGCGGTGCCGGCACAGCGAACTCGAAACGGCTGTATGAGCTTGCCGATCTGCGGGCGGAATTTGACCGTCTGGGCGCACTGGGATATGAAGCGGGGCTCAATCAGCCGGGCAATGCGGCACCGTTCCTGACGCTGCACGCGACGTATGAAGAACTGCAGAATTTCCCCGCAGCAGCAGACCGCGGCTATTTTCTCCGGCTGTATATGGAGGATGAGCCGTCCTGCATTCCGGAATACAATTTCTGTGAATGACGCATTCCAAAAAGCACTGCTTCCGGCAGTGCTTTTTTGTGCGAAAAAAAACGGGCCACAGCCGCGCAGATATATTGACTTTTTTTCGCTGATGTTGTAAAATATAAGTTGATGGGTCTCACGGCCTGAAACGAAAATATTTTATCACCGGAGGGAACTGGAAATGGATATCTACAACGGCTGGCTGATCGTCAACAGCTACTACAACCCGGCGAAATTCAATTCGCTTTACAGAGTGCTGGAGGAATCCGCAGAAAAAGCGGGTCTGCACTTCTCCCGCTGGACATCCGAGGCACGCCCGACCGTCGTCGGCTCGAAGGCAAGAGAGCCGAAGCCGAGCTTCGTGCTGTTCTGGGATAAGGACATCCAGCTTGCAAAGGCCATGGAGCTTTCCGGCCTGCGCCTGTTCAACAGCGCGGAGAGCATCGCGCTGGCAGACGACAAAATGGAGACTGCATTAAAGCTTGCGGCTGCGGGTCTGCCGATTCCGGACACGATCCCCGCCCCGACCTGCTTCCCGGGCTGCCGCCGCAATCCGGCGTCTGCGGAGAACGCAGCGCGGCTCCTCGGCTGGCCGCTGGTCATCAAGGAGAACAAGGGCAGCTTCGGCGCACAGGTCTATCTGGCGAACAACAAGGACGAGGCTGCGAAGATCCTGCAGCACATCGGTGAGCACGACTGCCTGTTCCAGAAGTTCATCCGCGACAGTGCCGGCCGCGATCTCCGCGTGACGGTCGTCGGCGGCAAGGCGATCTGCGCAATGGAGCGTCAGTCCGCGTCCAAGCAGGAGTTCCGCTCCAATATCGGCGCGGGCGGCACGGCATCCGCGAAAGCACTGACGCCGGTCGAGGAAAAGCTCGCCGTCGATGCGGCAGCCGCACTCGGACTGGATTTTGCCGGCGTGGATATCCTCTACGGCAAGGACGAGAATGAGCGTTATATCTGCGAGGTCAATTCCAACCCGCAGCTTCAGAGCACGATCGACACCTGCGGCATCAATCCGGCCACGAACATCATGTGGCATATCCGCAGCCAGATCAAGGTCGGCGCAGAATGAGCGGAACGCAGGGACTGCTGCTCTATACGCCGGCGGACGCCGAACGCAACCGCTGGTTTATCACGCAATTATGTCAGTATGCAGAGCCGGAGGGGTTATCGCTCCGGCTCTGTCTTGTTGAGGGCGGCAATCCGTTCATTCCGTTCCGGCAGCATCCGGATACCGGATTTCTCATCAACCGCAGCCGCTTCGGCTCGATCAGTGAATATGCGGAACGATCGCTGCATATCCCCTGCTTCAACAGTGCGTATGTCACCGGCATTACCAATTACAAATACCTGACCTATCTCGAAATGCACTGCGATCACGGCATCCCCATGGCAAAAACACAGTTGATCAACAGGGAAAAGCCGCTGCCGGAACTGCCCTATCCGCTGGTCGCAAAGCCGCAGGACGGTCACGGCGGCGAGGGCGTTGCACTGATCCGGAACGAGGCGGAGCTTCTGCGATACCGCGCAGACTTTGACGCGGCGCATCCGGAGCCGACCTATCCGTTTCTGGTGCAGGAGCCGGTCGTGTTCGGCTGGGATGTGCGTGTTTACGTATTATTCGGGGAGATCTACGCGGCGGTGCTGCGGACGTCGGAAACCGATATCCGGAGCAATTTTTCGCTCGGCGGACATGCAGAGGTCATCGAACCGGACGCGGACATGCGCGCGCTTGTGCAGCAGGTACTGGCGGTCATGCCGCTGGATTTTGCAGGAGTAGATATTCTGCGGCGCGCTGACGGCAGCTATCTGCTCGGTGAGATCGAGGATGCAGTCGGCTGCCGGATGCTCTATCAGCTGACGGACAAGGATCCCGCTAAAGACTTCATCGCGGGCGTCGCACGGCGCATCCGAAACAGTGGATCGTGAATCGTACCGGTATCGCCTTCGGCGGTCAATCTGAATATCGTCCGCGTCAGCGGACACCGCTATTATTCACTTTTCACCATTCCCCCTACACGATTCACTCATTTTTTTCTTCCGCTCCCATTGAAATTCCATGTAAAATATGTTATAATAGTTCTGCCTATTTTAAGTTCAGGAGGTTCGGATCACAAATTGAAAGCAAAACGGTTATGCAGCCTGCTCCTCTCTGCAGTGCTGCTATGTAGCGCAGCACCGGTCATGCCGGGTGCGCCTGCAGCCCCTCTCACGGCTTCCGCTGCGGACGGCAGACTGTATAATCAGTGGGATGAGCAGTGGAAGGAAGTCAAATTCACGAAATACTCCCGCTCCGGCAATTCGCTGTATACGTCGGCGTGCGGCATCTTCTCGTTCTGCAATGCGATGTACGCGCTCAACAGCCGCAAGGTCGATGTTGTCGAGCTGGCGACATGGGCGGTCGATATCGGCGCGCTGCGTCCCGGCGCAGGCGGCACCTACCGCGATATCCTCTACAAGCATATCGAGGAGAAGTGGGGCGCGGAATACGGCTTTACGCTCGGCACGCAGCAGCTCGGCACGGTGCGGGACGAGGAATTTATCGAGCATCTGAAAAACGGCGGCGTCGCCGTGCTGTATGTGCCGGGGCATTTTATCGCAGTCACCGGCTACGATGAGCTGTACCAGACCTATCATGTGATCGAAAGTGCCGTTTCCAATAACCGCGGGCTGGAGCCGGACGGCTGGGTCACGGCGGACAAGCTGACGAACGGCGGCACAAACGGCACATGGTATGTGCTGATCTCGAATATCAAAGCACCGGAATACGCAAAGGTATCGCTGCCGCGGACGCTCTGGGGCGTGGACGAATATATGCGCTATACGCTGGACAGCAATACGCGCAATGCGTATACCGTTCGGTTTTATGACGGCGATTCCGACACGCCGCTTGCGGAGCTTCCCGTTGAGCAGAAGTCGCATTCTTCCACGCAGTATCTGGACTGCGCGCTCAGCTATGCGGGCGATTACACAGTCGATATTGCCGGAGAAAACGAGTTCGGCAAAGTGCAGAGCGAGCGCATCGGCCTGCGTGTCTACGACCGGAAGATTACCGGTGCCGGATTCAGTCTGCTGACGGCGGAGCATGAGACCGGAAAGCCCCTGCGGTTCCGGACATCCGGCAGTCCGGCAGCAGGCTATACGCTGAAGGTGACGGACGCATCCGGCAGCACGGTCTATGAGAAGGAGATCGCGGACATGCTGGACAGCGGGATGCTGGAAAGCTCCGAGGCGGAATGGACGCCGGAATATCCGGGCGAATACAGCTGCACCGCAACGCTGCACAATGTATTCGGCGATGTTACGCCGGCAGCCGTCAGCGTCTGCATAGACGGCGACGTCCCGTTCACGCTGGACGCAGCAGGCGGCACGCTTGCGGAAACGGCGGAATACAAGGCGGCCTACAAGGGGGAATACGGGAAGCTCCCGGTTCCCGTGCGGGACAATCACCGCTTTGACGGCTGGTTCACCGCAGCGGAGGGCGGCACGCAGGTCACGGCCGATACGGTCATGACGCAGACGCATCCGCATTCTGTTTATGCGCACTGGACGAAGGTGCTGGATACCGGCGATATCGACGGCGACCACAATGTCGATATTACGGATGTGCAGCTCGTGCTGATCGAATACGTCAATGTGATGAGCGGAAAGGCCGCAGCATTCGATGCCGCGCAGAACAAGGCCGCGGATATCAGCAAAGACGGTGCCGTCGGCATTGAAGATGTGCAGTACATCCTGAAATATTACGTAGAGAATACCGTAGCGGGCAAGTCGCTCACATGGGAGGAACTGCTCGAAGCGGAGGCCGTCACGACGACGACTGTCACAACGACCGTGACGACCACAACGACGACCACAACCACAACAACGACTGCAAAGCCTGTGTCCACGACTGCAAAGCCTGTGTCCACGACTGCGAAATCTGCGGCTACGACCGCGAAGTCTGCGGCCACGACCGCGAAGTCCGCGGCTACGACCGCGAAGTCCGCGGCTACGACCGCGAAGTCCGCGGCTACGACTGCGAAATCCGCGGCTACGACCGCGAAGTCTGCGGCAACGACTGCGAAATCTGCGGCGACGACTGCAAAGCCCGCGGCGACGACTGCGAAGTCCGCGGCGACGACCGCGAAATCTGCGGCGACGACCGCAAAGCCCGCGGCAACGACCGCGAAGCCCGCGGCGACAACTGCAGCGACTGCCGGAACAGCGGCGGCAGTGACAACAGCATCATAAGAAAAAGCCCGGAGGCGGTTCAAAAAGCTGCCTTCGGGTATTTTTTGCAGGAGGGCTTGACAAACGCATTTCTTTTGCGTATAATATAATTGAGCTCAATCAATTGAACTCAATGAAACGGAACGGGATATGCCCCTCCGCTTCCCGGAAGCGGAGGGCTTGGGAAAAGGAGAACGTGTATGCATTACAATTACAAACCGCAGATGGTCTGCGCACAGCAGATCTCGTTTGATCTGGACAACGGCGTCGTTACGAATGTTTCGTTCAAGGGCGGCTGCAACGGCAATCTGAAGGCGATCTCGAAGCTTGTGGACGGCTTCACGGTCGAGCAGATCGAGGACAAGCTTCTCGGCAACACCTGCGGCATGAAGCCGACCTCCTGCGCGGATCAGCTTGCAAAGGCCGTGCGCGCCGCATACGAGCAGGCAAAGAACGCCTGACCGGCAGCGGGGTAACAGGCCATGCAGAAACCGAACGGTCAGAGCACGAAGCTCGAAGGTCAGCTTTGCTTTCCGCTCTATGCCTGCTCCCGCGAGGTCATCAAGCGATACCGCCCGTATCTCGATGCGGTCGGGCTGACCTATACGCAGTATGTGGCAATGCTGGTGTTCTGGGAGGAGGGCTCCGTTTCTGTCAAGGAACTCGGCCGGCGGCTGTATCTCGATTCCGGAACACTGACGCCCGTGCTGAAAAGTCTGGAGCAGAAGGGCTATATCACAAGGCGGAGAAGCGAAACGGATGAACGCGTGCTGATCGCGGCACTGACAGATGCCGGTGCTGCGCTCAGGGAAAACGCCGCGGAGATCCCCGGACGGATCTGCGCGTGCATTCAGCTGGAGCCGGAGGAGGCCATGCAGCTGCATCAGCTTTTGTATAAGCTGCTGGATGTGATGAAATAGCGCGCAGATACGCGAAAACCCGCTGAACCGACGATCCGGTGACGGATCCGCAGTCATACGAAAGGAAGTGACTGTTTTGACAACGCAGCAGCTGACCTATGTGATCGCGGTCGCAGACAGTCAGAGCATATCCAAAGCGGCTGAGAAGCTGTATGTCACGCAGCCGTCGCTCAGCCAGTATATCCACAGCCTCGAAAAGCAGCTCGGCATCAAGCTGTTCGACCGCTCCGTCACGCCGATCAAGCTGACGGATGCCGGCGCGCTCTATGTCGAATGGGCGCGCAAGCTGCTGGCCATGGAGGAGAGCATGAACAATGCCCTCTCCGACCTCATGGGACTGGAAACAGGCTCCGTGCGCATCGGCGCATCCTCATTCCGGGTGCGCTGTCTGCTCGCGCGGAGCATTGCGGCGTTCCATGCAAAATATCCCGGCATCCACCTTTCGATTCAGGAGGCGGATATGAAGCAGCTTCGCGATAAGCTGACTGCCGGTGAAATAGATTTCGCGATCGGCTCCGGCGAATTTGACGAGAAATCGTTTCATGTGGAGACGCTCGCAGAGGAACGCTTTTATCTGGCGGTCGCGCCGTCCAATCCGCTGACCGAAAGCCTGCCGGAGCCGCTCTCCGCACAGGACATCATTCAGGCGACGCCGAAATTCCTGCGGCAGCCGCCGGTCGATCTCTCACTGGTAAAGGAAGAAGCATTTGTCGCGGCAAATGCGGGCGAATACGACCGTGAAACGCTGTATGCCGTCTGCCGTCAGTGCGGCTTCACGCCGGATATCGAATACAGCGTGCAGACGATCGAGACGGTGTTCTCGTTTGTCTGCTCGAACATGGGCATCGCGCTGCTGCCCGATTCGCTGATCTACTACGGCAATTTCCAGCAGCACCCGAATTATTATCCGCTGCCGGATGAGCTGGGGCTCTGCAGCATTTCGCTGATCTCGCGCCGGAACGCGTTTCTGTCCAAGGCATCGCAGGCTTATGCGCTTCTGCTCAAGCAGCTTGTCGATGTCGGCACATGGCGCATGATCGGCGGCGCATAACGGGGCATGGGGGTAGGATATGATAACGGAACCGCTTTACAAACAGCTCGCGGAGGCGTCACTCTGCTCGGTCGGGGAAGGGATCCCGTGGCAGAGGTTGTTCGCGAAGAAGCATCTGACGGTCGCCTTTATGGGCGGCTCGGTGACGCAGGGCTATGCGCAGCTTGAGATCCGCCGCAATGCGTATCCGGAGCTTGTGACGACCGCGCTCTGTGCGCAGGGCTATGACGCGGAGTGCGTCCTCTGCGCGGAGGCCGGCATGGGCACGATGCAGGGCAATCTGCTGGCGGATCAATATGTGCTCGCCCGGAAGCCGGATATTGTTTTTCTTGAATTTGCGATCAATGAGACGACGCTCAAGCCGAGCGTGATCTCCTTTGAAAGCCTGCTGCGCAAGCTGCTGACCGCACCGGAGCCGCCGGTCGTCTGCCTGCTGATGCTGCGCACGATGAAGGGATATTCGTGCGAATCGTTCATGGTACCGGTCGCGGAGCATTATCATCTGCCGCATATCAGCCTGAATAAGGCGATCGCACCGGCACTCGAACGCGGCGATCTGACATGGGAGGACTACGGCGACGAGGAAAGTCACCCGCTGACGGACGGGCACCGTCTGCTTGCGGAAATGGTGCTGCATCTGCTGGAAGCGGCAAAGCAGGCACCGGAAACGGAGCCGCTCCCTCTGCCGGAGCCGTGGCTCGATGCGCCCTATACCGGCCTGCGGTTCCTGCCGCCGGTACCGGATGCAGCGGGCGTCAAAACAGAGTGCGAGATCATCCCGCGGCCGTATCAGACATATTTCCCGACGGCGTGGAAAATATGCAAAGAGGGCGGCGCGCTGCGGCTGACAGTACGCTGCAAAGTGCTGCTGGTGTTCTACGAGACGCACCGGCTGCCGGAGTTCGGTTCCTGCCGCATCTCCGTGGACGGCGAACCGATGAAGCAGCCGCTCATTCAAAGCAATTCGCTGTACGGCTGGGGCAATGCAAAATTCGTAACGGCGGTCTCAGCCGCAGAGGCAGCGGAGCACACGGTCTTACTGGAGCCGGAGGAGGAAAACGTCTATCTGCTCGGCTTCGGCATCTGCAGAGACGAACCGTGAGCCCAAAAGGAGGCATCCCCATGGAACGGAACAGATCCCTTGAGGAGCTGGAAAACGACGTCTGGGAAGAACCGGCGTTCCGCTCGCATATCACCGTCACCTGTACGCAGGCGCGGAAAAAGCCGCTCTGTCAGCTGACGGACGAAGAGCTCCGCTGCATGATCGGGCAGAAGATCGGTCTTGCGTATCTGCTGCCGCTTGCAGTCGAACGGCTGCAGGATGACCCGCTGCTGGAAGCCTCGATGTTTCCGGGCGATCTGCTGACCGTGCTGCTGCGGCTGGATCCGGAAGAATGGGCAGCGGACACGGCAGCAAGCTTTTCGTCGATCCTGCAGGCAAACCGGCCGCAGCTCGAAGCCTGTGCGGATATCCCCGCATCGCTTCTGCACAAGTACATCTGAAATCCATGTACGAGGTGAGATATGGAAAGCACGATCAACCCGGAACAGGAATGGCAGTGGTGTCTTGTCGGAAATATTGTCAAGGAACACGAATACGGTGAAGCGCATGAGATCCGGTACGGGAGCAGGCAGTTCCGCCCGGATGCAAAAGTATACATCAATCCGGTATACGGCGGCATGGGACATGAGCATCTCCTTGTGATCGGGATGCCGCGGCATTCTTCGCAGTATATCGAGATCACGACCGCAAGGCGGAATGTGTGCAATTTCAGGGTGCAGAAGGTGTATAAGCCCGCAGTTCTGAAAAAAATGAAGGAGTCGGCGTGGGAATGGTGGGGCAACTCCGATACGGCCTATCAGACGATCGTCGGCTGCGCAAAATGGATGAATGCAGAGGCGGAACAGGATCAAAGAACATGACCCCGCCTGACCCGAACAGCCGGATCAAACACAAAGCCCCAGAGCGTCTTTGTCCGCTTCGGGGCTTTCCTTTTGGTTGGAACTGCGTGCTGCGGATTGCTTTGCGATCAGTTTGATATAAGGTATCCGCTGCGCGGATGCTATTTAGAATGGGGGAAGCAGCCCCGTTCCGGGGGTACTTCCCCCAAGCCCCTATCTTCCCGTGTAAGAACGCAGGGGAGTTTCGCACTCTGCGGAGCGCGACGAGGGCTCCGCCCCTCGACCCTGCAAGCCTTTGAAAAGGCTTGAGCGAAACTTTTATTAGGCTGCGAACGGTTAGCCTACCGCCTGACCGCCAGCTTGATGCGAAAAGGGTGCCGACTGTTACGTCAGCACCCTCTTGTTCTTTATAACGGGATTCCAAAGGGACAGTGTCCCTTTGGCAGGGTTCAACATGAAGAAACAAGCTTCTTCATGTTTGGCGGAGCCCATTATAGATCATCGCGCAGCGATACCACTTAAACACCGTCCGTCACATAAATGAACCGGACGCTGCCGTTCATCTCCGCCGGTTTGCCGGAGAAGCTGGTATAGGACTGCGCCGCCGTGCGGAGTGTCCGGAAACGCTCCGTCAGCTCCGGAAGCGTCTCGTCCGCGGCTTTCGCGATCTTCGCAATACCCTCGGCATCGAATTTCTGCATACCGTCATTCAGCGTATTTGCGCCGGTTTTCAGCTGCGCGATGCCGTCGGTCAGCGCGGTACCGCCGTTCTGCAGCGACTGCATCCCGCCGTACAGCTCCGCCGCGCCGCCGGAGAGCTTCTTCGTACCGGTCAGCAGCTCCGTCAGCGAGGTATAAAGCGTCCCCGCGCCGCCGGAAAGCTGGGTGCTGCCGTCAAGGATCGTGTGGAGACCGCCGTCCAGCGTGACCGTGCCGGTCTGCATCTGCGTGAGACCGCCGCCGAGTGCCTGCGCCCCGTCATAGAGTGCCGCGATGCCGCCGTCGAGAGCGTCGGCACCGTCGGTCAGCGCGGTCAGACCGCCGTGCAGCTGCGATGCGCCGCCGGAGAGCTGTGCAATGCCGCCGCGGAGCTGTTCAAGCCCCGTGAACAGGCTGCCGCTGCCTGCGGAGAATTTGCCGATGCCTTCATCGAGTGCAGCCGCACCGCCGGAAAGCGTCTTTGCGCCGGCATTGAGCTGCTGTGCAGAGCTGTTCAGCCTGGCCGCGCCCTCTGCGAGTGCCTTGCCGCCGGCATTGAGCCCGGTCAGTCCCGCCTGCAGAGCCTGCGCGCCTGCTGCGGCATCGTCCATGCCGCCGGAAAGCTGCGTCAGTCCGCCGGAGAGCTGCGCGGCACCCTTTTGCAGACCCGCCGCGCCCGCACCGAGCTTACCCTCTGCCTGCATGTTGTCCGCGATCTGCTGCTGCGCCGCGGTCGTCTGTTCCAGCGCACCGATCGCCGCCGCAAGCTCTGCGGAAGGCGTCTGCGCATAGAGTGCTTTCAGTGCCGCAAGTGCCTGCTGATTGGCCGCGACCGTCGTGCTGAGTGCGGTGCCTGCCTGCGCGATCCCCGCAGAGAGCTGTGCAGCACCGTCGTTCAGCGCATCCGCACCGGTTTTCAGCGTATCTGCGCCGGTTTTCGCATCTTCAAGACCTGCTGCGAGCGTATCCGCACCGGACTTCGCGCTGTCAATGCCGCCGGAGACCGTCGCCGCCGCGCTGTCCAGAGAGCCCGTGCCGTCTGCAAGCTGCGCCATGCCGTCCGCGAGCTGCGCCGCACCGGAATGCACCTGCGCGCTGCCGTCCGCCAGTGCCTTGACGCCGGACTGCACTTCCTTTCCGCCGTCTGCGAGACGGTCTGCGCCGTCCTTCACCGCAGAGACGCCTTTTTCCAGCGTATCTGCGCCGGTTTCCGCGGACGCAAGCCCTGCTTTGAGCTGTGCGGAGCCGTCCTTCGCATCGTGCAGACCGTCCGTCAGCGAGGCCGCACCCGCGGTCACCTTGTCATAGCCTGCGGTCAGCGCATCCGCGCCGTCAGCCGCCTGCTGAATGCCGCCGGTCAGCTGTTCCGCGGCTTCCGAGAGCGTCCCCGCGCCCGCCGTGATCTGTTCGGTGCCGCCGGTGAGCGTGACCGCGCCGTCCTTCAGCGATGCGGAGCCGTTCAGCAGCTTTTCGATGCCCGCGGTCAGATCGCCGGTGCCGTCGGAGAGCTTCGCAATGCCGTCGTAGAGCGAAGCCGTGCCGTCGCAGAGCGCGTCCGCACCGTCGCGGAGTGCCTGCACCTGTTCGGTCAGGCTGTCCGTATCGAACAGCTGATCCGTGTCAAGCTTGCCGAACAGCTCATTCGATACGACCGTAACCGACGTATTCATGTGGAAATCGGTGACGTCCGCTTCCAGCTCCGCATATTCCGGCAGCTGATAATCGGACAGTTCTGTTTCATCCAGCCGCAGCGTATCATTCACGCCCGGGAACGCCGCCCCGACCGCGATCAGCCGGTCGCCGTCGGAGATGAGCCGTCCGTTTTTGACCGCTGCGTTCAGACAATTGCTGCTGTCGAGCACTGCCGCGCTGACTGCGAGGAACGGCACGGTCACGCGCTGACCGTCTACGGTTGTTTCGGCATGGCTCCCATAGTCCCAGCGGATGCGGAGATGTCCGCTTTTTCCTGCGAGTTCAGCGGGTGCGATTTCCTTTCCGTCCAGATAATACGTCATTTTCACATTGACCGGCGGCTGCTTGTCGGTCTTGCCCTGATAGTAAATATCATCGCCGGAGGCATCCCAGCGCAGCGTATCACCGGACTGTGTGAACGGCTCTGTACCCCTGATATTCACGATGCCGGTCAGCCCGGAGATATCGCTGATCGCTTCCAGTGCCTGCGTATTTTTCAGCCAGTCGCTGACGATGACGTCCCGGACGGATGCGTCCGCATTGCAGAGCACATAGACGGTCTCGTCCTTGCAGGCTTCTCCGGATGCAGCCTTCCGGACAGCCGGAGCCGCCGGTTCTTCCGCCTCTGTCACAATCGCCGGTTCTTCGGCGGTTTTCTCATTGCCCTTTGCGTATGCCAGAGAGCCGGTCGCGCCTGCCGAGATCATAACGGCGAGCACGGCTGCGATCCATTTTCTGTAGTCTTTCATAATTATGCCTCCCGAATTAAGGTATCGCTTCGCGATAATTCCGAATGAGGGCTCCGCCCTCAAACTCCTGCCGGGGACGTATCCCCGGACCCCGCTTCAATGATTCTGCACAGTTCCGCCGGCGCGCTTCAGATCAACGCCCGCGGGGACTGCCCCGCTCACGCCTCTGCGTGACAGTGCCGGAATACCGGATGCCGTTTCTGTTCGGCAGAAAACCCTGCACTTGTGCGGATGATGACTTTATCAAATGCCAGCAGCATCGACGGCAGCACCGTGATGACCACGATCATGGAGATCAGTGCGCCGCGCGCCAGCAGCATACACAGCGACGAGATCATGCCGATCTCCGAGTATACGCCGACGCCGACCGTCGCCGCAAAAAATCCGAGTGCCGAGGTCACGACCGACTGCACCGAGGTCGTCAGCGCAATGCCGACCGCCTCCCGTTTGTCCTTGCCGCTGCTGCGCTCCGTGCGGTATCTTGTCGTCATCAGGATCGCGTAATCGACCGTTGCGCCAAGCTGAATCGTGCCGATCACGACCGATGCAATAAACGGCAGCTTTGTGCCCGTATAATACGCCGTGCCGAGGTTGATCATGATTGCAAGCTCAATCACCGAGACCAGAATCACCGGCAGCGTCAGAGAACGGAAATTGATCGCAATTATGAGGAAAATCACCGCAATCGACAGAATGCTGACGATTTTGAAATCACGGTCCGTAATTTCGATCAGGTCTTTCGTAGCAGGTGCCTCACCGATGAGCAGCGCGTCTTTGTCATAGGACTGCACAATGCCGTTCAGCGTTTCGATCTGCTGATTGACCGCGTCTGTCGCGACTTTGTATTCCGAGCCGATCAGCATGAGCTGTCTGCCGTCCTGCCGGAAAATGTCCTGCACATCCTGCGGGATGACGTCCTCCGGGATCGCCGCGCCGGTCAGCGAAGGCAGCCCGAGCACGAACTGTACGCCGTCCGCCGCTTCGATCTGCGCGGTCATCCGGACAGCATCCTGCCGGGACATATTGGCGTCCGTCAGCAGCAGGTGCGTGCTGTTCATGTCGTATTCCTCAGAAAGCTTCGTATTCGCGATCACGCTGTCAAGCTCCGGCGGGAGCGTGCTGTCGAGGTTGTAGTATACGCCGTAGTTTCTGTAGCCGAACACCGCCGGGATCAGCAGCACGACCGCCGCCGTCATAAAGCCGAACGCGTGCTTCATAATGAATGCCGGAATGCGTTTGAACTCCGGCAGCAGAACCCTGTGCGCGGTCTTCCGGATCGCGCCGTCAAACATCAGGATCATTGCCGGCAGCACGGTGATGCAGGCGATCACGCCGCAGACAACGCCCTTTGCCATGACGATGCCGAGGTCAAGGCCGAGCGTGAAGCTCATGAAGCACATTGCAAGGAATCCGGCGACCGTCGTCAGGGAACTGCTCACCACGGAGCTGACCGTCATCGAGATCGCGTGCGCCATGGCGGCGTTTTTGTCATCCGGATACTGCTGCTGCATTTCCTTGTAGCTGTGCCAAAGGAAGATCGAGTAGTCCATTGTGACGCCGAGCTGCAGCACCATGGCCAGTGCCTGCGTGATGAACGAGATCTCACCGAGCATGAAGTTGCTGCCGAGGTTCCAGACCACCGCGCACCCGATGCTCAGCATAAAGAACAGCGGGATCAAAAACGAATCCATGGTCAGGATCAGAACGATGCTTGTCAGAATGACCGCAATCACCGCGTAGATCACCGATTCGCGCTCTGTCAGATGCTTCATGTCCGCTGTGACCGCCGACATGCCGCTGATATAGCAGTTTTTGGATACGGTACTGCGCATCTCGTCGATCGCATTGAGCGTCGCATCCGCAGAGGTCGTGTCGTCGAAGAACACGGCCATGACCTCCGTATCGCCCTTGCTGAACGCGTCGCGGAGCTTCTGCGGGAGCACCTCCTTCGGTACGCGCAGGTCGGTCAGCGATTCATAGCAGACCACATCGGCAACATGGTCAATGCTTTTCAGCTGCTCTGCCGTTTCCTTAACCTCACGCGGCTGCATCCCCTCCGTGATCACGAACGAGAAGCCGCCCTTGCCGAAGCTCTCTTTCAGAATCTCCTGCCCCTGCATCGTGTTGATATCGTCGGGCAGATAGGACAGGATATCGTAATTCACCCTTGTGTGCAGAAAGCCGATCGCCGAAGGGATCAGCAGCAGGATCGCGGTCAGCAGCACCGCCAGCCGGTGCTTTGCGACCCATTCTCCGAAGCGGATCATTTTATCTCCTCCTCATAATCAATATCAATGACATCCGGCTTCTGGTTCCGGACGATCTTGACCGTCACGAGCACGGTCAGCAGATTGAGCAGCCCCTCCGCCAGCAGCACGGCGCCGAACAGCTGCATCACGATGCGGACGCTCTGTGCGGGACGCACCAGCAGGCAGACGCCCGCGGCAGATGTCAGCAGCGCGGCCGCAAGGATCATCCACCATGAAGCGATGCCGAAGCGGTGCGCATCATGCGCCGTCTGCAGCTTCATGAGGCCGTCCGCCGTGACGTACATGCCGGTCACGACGCAGAGGAAATGCAGCAGATTCTGCGGTTTTGTCAGCAGGATGATGCCGAGGATCAGCAGCAGGATGCCGACGGCGAGATCAAACTGGAAGGCCAGCCGGTAAAGGTCGCGCGAAAAGTAGCCGATCAGCCGGATGATGCCGAAGATGACGAGCAGCACGCCCGCTGCCGTACCGACGGCCGCTGTGCTGACATCCGGCTGCCGCATCAGAAAGATGCCGAGCAGTCCGAGGACTGCGGAGATAATGATATATCCGGCCTTTGCGGTCTGCATCGGCAGGACGGAACGCACGGTACGCATATTGCTCACTCCTTTCGTTTCTGTATCTTTATCATAACGCAGAACGCCCGCGGATGCAACGGGCAATCCGCGGGCGTTTGTCTGAAATTGATACAGCCGGTTTTGTTTGTCTGATTTTTGGGCATCCGGCCTGCTTTGCCCAAATTCGGTTATTCGGTGATGATCTTTGCGATAAACTGCAGCATCCATGTGAGGTCATCCGGCGTGATCTTGTCATCCTTGTCGCAGTAGGCATTTGCCTTGCCCTGCTCGGAGATCACAAGCTTTTTGTCCTCGACGAGCAGTCTTGCGAGCATGACCGCATCCGAAACATCGACGGAGTTATCGAGGTTGAGGTCGCCGCGCTTTGTCATCGTGACCGGCTTGGCGGTCGTGGTCGTCGTGACCGGCTCCGCCGTCGTTGTCGCCTTCGGAGTCGTGGTTGTCGCCTTCGGCGTCGTGGTTGTTGCCTTCAACGTGGTCGTCGTTGCCTTCGGCGTCGTCGTTGTCGCCTTCGGCGTCGTCGTTGTCGCCTTCGGCGTGGTTGTTGTCGCCTTCGGCGTCGTGGTTGTCGCCTTCGGCGTCGTGGTTGTCGCCTTCGGCGTGGTCGTTGTTGCCTTCAACGTGGTCGTTGTCGCCTTCGGCGTGGTCGTCGTTGCCTTCGGTGTTGTGGTCGTTGCCTTCGGTGTTGTGGTCGTCGCCTTTGTTGTAGTCGTTGTTGCCTTCGGCGTGGTGGTGGTCGTCGTAGTAGTTGTAGTAGTCGTTGTCGTGGTAGTTGTAGTGGTTGCAGTCGTGGTTGTTGTTGTAGTCGTGGTGGTAGTCGTTGTTGTTTCCGGCGTTGTGGTCGTTACTTCCGGTGTCTGCTGCGGGATCTGATAGGTGCGGAACACGGCCTTGCTGTCGTAGTTGTCCGCGCTTTCAAACGCCGGCATCGGCATGATCTGATACGTGATCAGTCCGCTGCCGTCAATGACGATCCCGTAGAGATAGCCGAGTGCCTTTTCCTCCGCCGTCAGCGTATAGACCGTTTCCGCGTCGCCGCCCTCCAGCGGCATCGCCATGATCTTCGTATCCGTGGTATAATAGATCTTCCCGTCATACACATCGGTCACGAGATAGCAGGTCTTATATACGGAGCCGTCCGGGGTCGGCCATGACGCACGGAGCGTGCGGAGCTTTTCTTTCCCGTCCGCATTGCCCCTGTAAAGATCGGCAACGATCTGCGAAGCGAACTGCACCTTGGTCGGGTCTGCGGCCACGGCATAGAGCCATGTGCCGTCCGGCATCGGCTCCAGCGTGTCGATCGCGCCTGTCCAGAATGCATTTTCGTAGGCATCGGAATCGCAGACGACCGCATTGCCCTCGGAAAAATAATTCCAGTCCGAGGCACTGTGCTGCCGGTCCGCCTGCATATAATCGTCGCTGCAGAGCATATAGCTGTGCATGGTATGCCCGAGCATATCCGGTGCGGAATCGTCAAAGGTCGGGTCGGTGTGATACCAGTGCCCGTCCACTTTGACGACGTTCCACATATGGTTCAGGTCGTCGCTCGTGATCGAATAGCACGGAATGCCGACCTTTCTGCAGAGCAGATTCATCGCGAGTGCATAGCCCTGACAGACCGCCGTGCCGCCGAGCAGTGCGGCGTAGGCATCCGATTTTTCGTAGGAAAGGTCATATTCGCAGATCTCTGCGAGATAATCGTGGAAAAACAGCACTTTCTCCGCATCTGACCATGCCGGGTTCACCATACCGGTGATGCGGCCGAGCTCTGCGTTGAATTCCGTTATCATGCCCGGGATCTCGGCCTTGTCGTAGTTATACCGCGGGTTGACCGCCGAAACTCTGCCCGACCACTGCGACGTATTATACGTGAAAGACGAGCTGACATAAAAGTAATCCGATTCCGTATACAGCATCCCGTAGTAGATATCCGCAACATCCTCAAACTTCAGACGCAGCGAGGAAATGTCGATCCGGTCCTGCCGTTTCTCCCATGCCGTGCGGATCATCTGCCGCAGCGTGTCCTCCGCGGACGCCGCATAGACCGTGCCCGCCGGCAGAGCGGAACAGAGCATCGCCGCGGAAAGCAGTCCCGCAGCCGTTCTGCGCAGTGATTGTTTCATTCTGAACACCTCCGTGAAAGCGTTTCACATATCCTTTCATTCTTAACATATCCTATGATACAGGCTTCCTCCAAACCCTGCCCATATTCCCATGGTTCCATTATAGCATATTCCGCGGATGTTGAAAAGCGGTAAAACGCTGAAATTCCGCGCCAGTTTTTGTAACGGTTATACAAAATTCCGGAAAGATTATACGGCATTTCAGGAATACATGGCAATTCTGCCGGGATCTGGAACAGTTAAATGATAAAAATTTGTCCTGCCTATTGACATTTCCGCCGAAATCTGCTATAGTATTGCTAACATCTGAAACCGTTGAAGCGGAGATAAAGCGTGATATGACCCCACAGAGAGTCCGGGAGGCTGAGAGCCGGACGGGAAACAGTTTCGCAAATGGCCCGCTGAGGGCGCAGTCGGTGAAAGCCGGTAAAACTGCGACGTGCAGACATACGTCAGTTGTCAGGGATATGCTGGTATCCTGCAAAAGTGCATCCGCCCGGAATCAGAGGGCAGATGAATCAAGGTGGCACCGCGAGCATCAGATCATACGCTCGTCCTTGAACGCAGAAAGTTCAGGGACGGGCTTTTTTATTTGCCGTCCCGGAAACGGAGGTACCGAATGAAGCTTTCCATTTCGCCGGAGGAGGCAAAACGCTATGCCGCGGAAACCGATTACCGCGTGCTTCCCGTCAGCAGCGAGCTGATTGCGGATACGCTGACACCGATGCAGGTGCTGCGGATCCTGCGGCGTGTTTCCGCACACACCTACCTGCTGGAATCCATTTCCGGCCCCGATCACCGCGGCAGATACACCTTCCTCGGCTATGACCCGAAGCTCGGCATTTCCTGCCGGAACGGCAGACTGAAGGTCGGTGATCTGGAGATCGAAACGGCCGACCCTGCACAGTATCTGCGGCAGCTGCTGGCGAAGTACCGCAGCCCGAAGCTTGCAGGACTCCCGCCGTTCACGGGCGGTCTGGTCGGATATTTCTCCTACGATTATCTCGGCTATCAGGAGCCGTCAACCCGCACCGCGAAGGAGGACGACGCACATTTCAATGACCTCGACCTGATGCTTTTTGACAAGGTCATCGCATTTGACCACTTTCGCCAGAAAATCATCCTGATTGCAAACATCCGCCTTGACGAGCCGGAGACGGAATACCGCCGCGCGGAAATGGCACTCCGGCAGATGGCGGAGCTGCTGCGGAACGGTCAGCCCGCAGAGGAGCCCGTCAGCCGCATGACCGGCGAGATGACGCCGCTCTTTGACAAGGCCGCCTACTGTGACATGGTCGAAAAAGCCAAGCATTATATCGTCGAGGGCGATATCTTCCAGATCGTGCTGTCCAACCGGTTCAGCGCACCGTTTGAGGGCTCGCTGCTGAACACCTACCGGATGCTCCGGACGATTAACCCCTCGCCGTATATGTTCTATTTCTCCGGCACGGATGTCGAGGTCGCAGGCGCATCGCCGGAAACGCTCGTCAAGCTGGAAAACGGCGTCCTGCATACGTTCCCGCTGGCAGGCACCAGACCCCGCGGCCGGACAGAGGCCGAGGATCAGGCACTGGAAGCCGACCTGCTCCGCGATGAAAAGGAGCTTGCCGAGCATAATATGCTGGTCGATCTCGGCCGGAACGATCTCGGCAGGATCAGCAGATTCGGCACCGTGGAGGTCGAACGGCTCCGCACGGTCGAGCGGTATTCGCATGTCATGCATATCGGCTCGGCGGTCAGAGGCGAGATCCGGGAGGACTGCGACGCGCTCGATGCCGTCGGTGCGGTGCTCCCTGCGGGTACGCTCTCCGGAGCCCCGAAAATCCGCGCCTGTCAGCTGATCGGTCAGCTTGAGGGCGCCAAGCGCGGCATTTACGGCGGTGCGGTCGGGTATCTCTCCTTCCAGGGCGATCTCGACACCTGCATCGCGATCCGCCTTGCATACCGGAAGGGCAATACGGTCTATGTCCGGAGCGGCGCAGGCATCGTGGCCGATTCCGTCCCGGAGAACGAATATCAGGAATGCATGAACAAAGCAGCGGCGGTGATCCGTGCGCTGAAGGAAGCGGAGGAGACAGACGATGCTTTTGCTGATTGATAACTATGACAGCTTTTCGTATAATCTGTACCAGATGCTCGGCGAGCTCACGCCCGATATCAGGGTCATCCGCAACGACGACATGACCGTTGACGAGGTCGCCGCGCTGAACCCCTCGCATATCATCCTCTCCCCCGGCCCCGGCCGTCCGGAGGATGCCGGCATCATCATCGAGACCGTGAAGAAGCTCGGCGGCAAAATCCCGATCCTCGGCGTCTGTCTGGGGCATCAGGCGATCTGCGCGGCCTACGGCGCAAAGATCGTCCACGCAAAGAAGCTGATGCACGGCAAGCACTCCGCCGTGACCGCTGAAACGGACAGCAGACTGTTCCGCGGCCTGCCGGAGCGCATCACCGTCGCAAGATACCATTCGCTTGCCGCAGACCCCGCCACGCTGCCGGACTGCCTGCGCATTACCGCACAGACCGACGACGGCGAGATCATGGCCGTGCAGCATAAGGAATACCCGGTCTACGGCTTACAGTTTCATCCGGAGTCGATCCTGACGCCGGAGGGCAGACAGATCCTCCGGAACTTCCTGCAGGATACGCCGGAACCCGTCCGCAGACCCGCACCGAAGCCCGAACCCGTTGAAAAGAATACCGAAAATCAGAATGAAACAGCGGCAGAGGTCCGCAGGGAGGAACCGAAAATGATCGCAGATGCAATCAAGAAAATTGTAGATAAGCAGGATCTGACCTATGCAGAGGCATACACCGTCATGAACGAGATCATGAACGGCGAGACCACCCCGACCCAGAACGCAGCGTTCCTTGCGGCACTCTCCACCAAGAGCACGAAGGCCGAGACGATCGACGAGATCACCGGCTGCGCAGCGGCGATGCGCGAGCACGCGCTGCACGTTGAACATGACTTCGATGTGCTGGAGATCGTCGGCACGGGCGGCGACCATGCAAACAGCTTCAACATTTCCACGACCTCTGCGCTGGTCGCAGCAGCGGGCGGCGCGAAGGTCGCGAAGCACGGCAACCGTGCGGCATCCTCTGCGTGCGGCACCGCGGACTGTCTGGAAGCACTCGGCGTCAACATCAGGCAGGACCCCGAAAAGGCCGTGCAGATGCTCAGCGAGACCGGCATGTGCTTCCTGTTCGCACAGCTTTATCACACTTCCATGAAGTATGTCGGCTCGATCCGCAAGGAGCTCGGCGTCCGTACCGTGTTCAACATTCTCGGCCCGCTGACGAATCCGGCCAATGCAAAGCGCACGCTGATCGGCGTATATGACGCATCGCTCGTCAACCCGATCGCAGAGGTGCTGCAGCGGCTCGGCGTCAAGCGCGGCATGGTCGTGTACGGCCTTGACCGGCTCGATGAGATCTCCCTGAGTGCCGAAACGCTGGTCTGTGAGTTTGATATCGAATCGACGAAAACCTATACCGTCGCACCGGAGGATTTCGGACTTCCGCGCTGCACAAAGGATGAACTGAAAGGCGGAACGCCGGAGGAAAACGCAGCGATCACCCGCGCGATCCTGAACGGCACGGAGCGCGGAGCCAAGCGCAATGCCGTCCTGCTGAATGCCGGTGCCGCGCTGTATCTGGCAGATCTCGCGCCGTCCATGGCAGAGGGCGTGAAGCTCGCCGCAGAGCTGATCGACAGCGGCAAGGCAGCCGCCCAGCTCGATGCGTTCATTGCAGCATCCAACCGGTGAGCGGCATGGAAACGATCCTGACAGTGCTCGCGGCGGCGGCGAAGGAGCGCACCGAACAGCACAAGCGGTACCGCTCCCTTGAATCCGTTCGCCGCGACGCGGAACAGCTCCCGAATGACGGATTCCGCTTCGCGCAGGCACTGAAAACCGACGATATCGCGTTTATCTGCGAATGCAAGAAGGCGTCACCCTCAAAGGGGCTGATCGCACCGGATTTCCCGTATCTGCGGATCGCGCAGGACTACGAAGCCGCAGGAGCAAACTGCATCTCCGTGCTGACCGAGCCGACGCGCTTTCTCGGCGATGACCGCTATCTTTCGGAGATCGCCGCTGCGGTGAAGATCCCCTGCCTGCGCAAGGATTTCACCGTGGATCCGTACATGATCTACGAAGCAAAGCTGCTCGGCGCGTCCGCGGTGCTGCTGATCTGCGCCCTGCTTGACAAATCGCAGCTTTTCGAGTACAATAATATCGTTATGTCGCTCGGCATGTCCGCGCTGGTCGAAGCGCATGACGAGCGCGAGATCGAAGCGGCTGCGGAGACCGGTGCAAAGATCATCGGCGTCAACAACCGCAATCTGCATGATTTCTCCGTCGATCCGAACCGGGCGGCGGGGCTGCGCAGATACGCACCGGCAGAGACGCTGTTTGTCGTCGAGAGCGGCATGAAGACCCCCGCCGATATTCAGGCGGCAAGGGATGCAAAGGCCAATGCCGTGCTGATCGGCGAAACGCTGATGCGCGCAGACGACAAGGCTGCCATGCTCCGGTATCTGAAAGGAACGCAGGCATGACGCAGATCAAGATCTGCGGGCTGATGACGCCGCAGGACGCGGCATTTGTCAATGCGGTGCAGCCCGATTTCGCGGGCATGATCCTGTCCCCGGGCTTCCGGCGGACGGTCACGCGGGAGACTGCGGCAGCGATCCGCGAAGCACTGGACACAGCGATCCCGGCAGTCGGCGTGTTTGTCGATGCAGACCCCGCAGACATTGCGGCGTATGTGAGCAGCGGCATCATACAGACCGTGCAGCTCCACGGCCATGAGGACGCCGCGTATATTGAGAAGCTGCGGCAAATGACTGACGCGCAGATCTTTCAGGCATTCCGTATCCGTTCGGCAGCAGATGTGCAGCAGGCGGAGCAGTCCGCCGCGGACATGATCCTGCTGGATTCCGGCACCGGAACGGGCAAGGTCTTTGACTGGTCGCTGCTCTCTGATATCCGCAGACCGTATTTTCTGGCGGGCGGACTGGATCCGGAGAATGCGCCGGCGGCAGTCGCCGCGCTGCATTCGGCGGGTGTCGATGTCAGCAGCGGCGTCGAGACGGACGGCCGCAAGGATTTTGCGAAGATACAGGCGTTTGTACGTGCCGTCCGCGGCACATAAAAGACGAATCGAGGGACAGCATGGAGTTTTCATCCGGACAGCTTTTCTTATTTGCGCTGCGGGGCATCTTCACTGCGGTTCTCCCGTTTGCGGTCTATTTTTATCTCAAACACCGGCATTCCGGCAGACCGCTCCCGGTATTCACCGGTATCTGCACCGTCCTGCTGATCCTGGTACCGCGGGAGCTGTTCCGGAACGTGCTGATGCAGGGTGCGGAAACGGATACAGGCAAATGGCTGACGGTCTGGCTGGTCGGCGCGGTCTTTGAGGAATGCGGCAGATATCTCGCGATGAAGCACGCGATCCCGGATTATGATACCGTCCCGGATGCGCTTTGCTACGGCATCGGGCACGGCGGCACAGAGGTCATCGTGAGTGCCGCGCATCAGTTCGTTCTGCTTGCGGATGCGCTCGGGCAGTCCGGCACACAGGAGCATCTGACGGCACTTTCGGAGCAGGGCATCCTGACTGCGCTCGGCGTCATGCTCGGCAATGTGAGCAATCTCGCATTTCACATGGCGATGTCCGTGCTCGTCGCACGGGCTGTGCATTATGAGGGCTGCAAAAAGCTGCTCCCCATTGCAGTTTTCGTGCATATGCTTGCAAATTTTACGGGTTTTTGCTTCGGCACGGCGGCGGATATCCTGCTGACGGTGCTGATCTGGATATTTGTGTATCTGCACGGGAAACGCCTGCAGGCGCACGAATCTGATGCGTATTAACGGCAGAGCCGTTTTCATACAAAATACAGGAGGTTTACTATGACAAATCCAAACGGACGTTTCGGCATCCACGGCGGACAGTACATTCCGGAAACGCTCATGAATGCCGTCATCGAACTGGAGACCGCATACAACCATTATAAGAACGACCCCGATTTCAATGCGGAGCTCGAAACACTGTTCAACGAATACGCAAACCGCCCATCGCGGCTCTACTACGCCGAAAAGCTGACCAAAGCACTCGGCGGCGCGAAGATCTATCTGAAGCGCGAGGATCTGAACCACACCGGCGCACATAAGATCAACAATGTGCTCGGTCAGGCACTGCTCGCAAAGAAAATGGGCAAGACCCGCCTGATCGCAGAGACCGGCGCAGGTCAGCACGGCGTCGCCACTGCGACTGCCGCAGCACTCATGGGCATGGAGTGCGTCGTCTTTATGGGCGAAGAGGACACAAAGCGTCAGGCACTGAACGTCTACCGGATGCGGCTGCTCGGCGCGGAGGTCATCCCGGTCACATCCGGCACCGCCACGCTCAAGGACGCCGTTTCTGAGGCGATGCGTGAATGGACGAACCGCATCGACGATACGCATTACTGTCTCGGCTCGGTCATGGGACCGCACCCGTTCCCGACGATCGTCCGTGATTTTCAGGCTGTCATCTCGAAGGAGATCAAACAGCAGATCATGGAGAAGGAAGGCAGACTGCCGGATGTCGTCATGGCATGTGTCGGCGGCGGCTCCAATGCGATCGGCACCTTCTATCACTTTATCCCGGATGAGAGCGTCCGCCTGATCGGCTGCGAGGCCGCAGGCAGAGGCATCGACACGTTCGAGACCGCTGCAACGATCAGCACGGGCAAGCTCGGCATTTTCCACGGCATGAAGTCCTACTTCTGCCAGGACGAATACGGTCAGATCGCACCGGTCTATTCGATCTCCGCCGGCCTTGACTATCCCGGTGTCGGCCCGGAGCACGCACATCTGTACGACATCGGCCGTGCGGAGTACGTCCCCGTGACCGATGACGAAGCGGTCAATGCATTTGAATTTCTCTCCCGCACGGAGGGCATCATTCCGGCGATCGAATCCGCGCACGCCGTTGCACATGCGCTGAAGATCGCGCCGGAAATGGACAAGGACAAGATCATCGTCATCACGATCTCCGGCAGAGGCGACAAGGACTGTGCGGCGATCGCACGGTACAGAGGGGAGGATATCCATGAGTAAGATCCGCGATGCATTCAAAAACGGCAAGGCGTTCATCCCGTTCATCACCTGCGGCGACCCCGATCTCGAAACGACCGGAAAGATCGTCCGCGAAATGGCGGCGGCAGGCGCAGACCTCATTGAGCTGGGTATCCCGTTCTCCGATCCGACTGCGGAAGGCCCCGTCATTCAGGGCGCGAATATCCGCGCTTTGGCAGGCGGCATCACGACAGACAAGATCTTCGCATTTGTCAGGGAGCTGCGTAAGGATGTGACTGTGCCGCTCGTGTTTATGACCTATGCGAACGTGGTATTCTCCTACGGCATCGAGCGGTTTGTGAAGTGCTGTGCGGAGGCAGGCATGGACGGCTTGATCCTGCCGGATGTGCCGTTTGAGGAAAAGGACGAATTTGCGCCGATCTGTAAGGCGAACGGCATTGATTTCATTTCGCTGATCGCGCCGACCTCTGAAAACCGTGTCGCGATGATCGCGAAGGAAGCAGAGGGCTTTGTGTATCTGGTATCGAGCCTCGGCGTGACCGGTATGCGCGCGGAGATCAGAACGGATCTGGAAGCGATTACCGCGAAGATCAAAGAAAACACGGATGTTCCGTGCGCGATCGGCTTCGGCATCTCAACGCCGGAGCAGGCTGCGGAGCTTGCTGGCTGTGCGGACGGCGTGATCGTCGGCTCGGCGATCGTGAAGCTGATCGCGGAGCACGGCAGAGAAGCCGCTGCTCCGGTCGGAGCCTTTGTCCGCGCGATGAAGGCTGCGGTGTCTCCGACGGATCAGTAATGGGGGCTCCGCCCCCAAGCCCCTGCTGGGGACATTGTCCCCGGACCCCGTTATGTATAATAAAAAAGGACGCTGACGAACAATCGGCGTCCTTTTTCGCTGCCGGTCGGGCACTTCGCATCCGGCACACATCCATATCAAAAGTTTGGCGCGGAGCCCGCGCCGGCAATTCCTAAAGCCCGCCGGTTACGTCATGCGTAAATTCAGAATCACATGTTTTCGGTGTGCAGCCTATCAAAAGTTGCGGTCAAGCCTTTTCAAAAGTTTGCGGGGTCATACATGAAAAACTTGTTTTTCATGTTGGGCGGAGCCCCCGTCGCGTTCCGCAGAGCGCGAAACGTGCGGCAAAGAGCGGATACCTTATTCACTCATCACGGCGGAACCCGGCACCCCCGCCGGCAATTCCCTCCGGCAGCCTGAGATCCGTCAGGGCACGGCAGGCGTCGAATGCGCCGCGGCCGATCACTTTCACGCTGTCCGGCAGCGAGAGCGCAGGCAGCCGGACGCAGCCTTCAAACGCGCGTGCCCCGATCTCCGTGACGCCGTCCTGAACCGTCAGGCGCAGGATCTGCGTGCAGGCGTAAAACGCCATGTCGCCGATGACGCGCACATGACCGGGAACCGTAAATTCTTTGAATCCGCTGCAGCATCCGAACACACGGTAGGGCAGCGTTGTCACGCCGCGCGGAATGTGTACGGTCTCCAGATGATCGCAGTTATAGAAGGCTTCCTGCCCGAAGGATGTGACGCTGTCCGGAATGCGGATCGCAGTCAGCTTTTTGCAGTCTGAAAATGCCTCATCGCCGATCGCGGTCGCGCCGTCCGGAATGATGACCTCGCCCTGCTTTTCCGGCGGACAAAATACGGCTGTGCTCTGATCTTTGGAATAGACCACGCCGCCGATGCAGCAGAATGCCGGATTGTCCGGGTGTACGGTGATCTCCGCGAAGCTTTTGCAGAGATAGAACGCGTCACGCGCAAATTCCCGCAGAGCCGCAGGAAAAGTAAGCTGCTTCAGGCTTTTGCAGCCCCAGAATGCTTGTTTGACGATCGACTGCACCGTATCCGGCAGCATAAGGTTTGCCAGCGATTCGCAGCCGCCGAACGTGCCGCTGTGTATCGCCGGAACGCCGTGCGGAACCGTGATCTCGGTCAGACTTTTGCAGTCCTCAAATGCATCTTTGCCAAGTCCGGTGAGCCTGTCCGGCAGCGTGATCTGTTCCAGTGCGCTGCAGCCGATGAACGCATGGTCTGCGATGCTCGTCACGCTCTGCGGAATGACGATGCTGCGTACTTTATACTTATTCTTGAATGCGTATGAGCCGATCGCCGTGACCCCGTCCGGCACGGTGACTTCCTCCGCCCTGCCGGTATATTTCAGCAGGACGCCGTTTTCGGTCTGAAAGCCGGTTGTCTGTTCCATGTGCATACGCCTCGTTCAGTCCGGGTCAAGCGTAACGAAATGCCTGCCGCAGTGCAGGCAGCGGAACAAAAAGCACTGCACATGCCCGTGCCTGACCGTATACTCGCGGACGAAGCTGAACTCGGAGCCGCAGACATCCTCGTCGTAGGTGTCCGCGATCTCGTCCGCAAGTCCCATTTCCTCGATCTCCTTCCAGCCGACGGAGCCTAAAAATGCGCAGTAATCGCCGCAGTGCGTATACCAGAGCGGTTCCTGCCAGCTGTAATAGCCGGGCGTTCTGTGCAGCCACTCGTCCTTTTTTGCGGGATCATTCAGCTTTTCCCCGACAGTTTCGCCGGACGGAAATGTGCAGCAGAATTTCTCCGCCGCGGAGCCGTCCGCAATGCATTCGGGGCAGACGAAGTCCATTTTTTCGTATTCATTTTCGTCGGCGTCACGGTCAAATGCGGGGCTCAGCCAGTCGCCGTCAAACGGCCCGTCGTACCAGACGGCGGTCTCTTTTCCGCAGCAGCAGCAGGTTTTCGGCTCGTCCTGACGGAACATGCCTGTCTCAAGCGGGTTCGGGTGATATCTGAAATCCGGCAGCATGATGATTCCTCCTTATTGTATATCTGTATTGCTGCAGTCCGTGCAGCTTCCGTATATATTATAACAGATTATACGGTGAATTGCAATGGGAGAAGGGCGAAAAAGTTTCAGGGAATGCTGCATGGGCGTTAAAATGGATGCGGGTTCTACCCGCTTATAACATATCCACAGTCGGTTGTAAAGCGTGATTTCGCTTTCATACACTGTCGCGTCAGTATGCAAAATCGCACATCATTTGTTATCTGATAAATATTTCTCTGAAATCTTGACAAAATGATATGAATGTGATATCATTTTGATATCAACATGAATCGCGGAGAAAAAATCCGCCTGACAGAAAGGACATCACCATGAAAGAAATCATCATCAACCAGAAGAAAAACGGCTTCCAGTGGCTCATCCGTCTCCTGCTGCTCTATCTCGCGGGCGTTGCTGTCTTTGTGTTCGGCGTTTCCGGCTTTACCGATGAAGGCATTGCGCCGGTCAGACTGCTGGCCTTCATTATCGGCCTGCTCTGGATGGCCTTCGGCTGGGTGCCGATGCTCGGCCTGAAGATCCTGAAGCCGCAGGAAGCACTTGTTCTGACGCTGTTCGGCAAGTACATCGGTACGCTGAAGGGCGACGGCTTCTACTACGTCAATCCGTTCTGCGTCGGGTTCAATCCGGCGGCTGCAACAAAATTGCGCCAGAGCGGCGATGTCGGTGCATTATCTTCGGTCAGCCTGAGCTCCGGCGATACCAAGCAGGATGTTCATGTCAGCGCGGAGATGCCCTCCAAAAAGATCTCCATGAAGATCATGACGCTGAGCAACAACCGCCAGAAGATTAACGACTGCCTCGGCAATCCCGTGGAGATCGCGATCGCGGTCATGTGGCGCGTCACCGACACGGCGAAGGCTGTGTTCAATGTCGATAACTACAAGGAATATCTCTCCCTCCAGTGTGATTCTGCCCTCCGCAATATCGTCCGCCTTTACCCCTATGATGTCGCGCCGAATGTGGATACCACCGGCGACGGCATCGCGGACGAGGGCAGCCTGAGAGGTTCCAGCGAGATCGTCGCGGCAAGGATCCGCGATGAGATCCAGGCGAAGGTGCAGGAAGCAGGCCTTGAGATCGTCGAGGCGAGGATCACGTATCTTGCGTATGCGCCGGAGATCGCGGCCGTGATGCTGCAGCGTCAGCAGGCCTCCGCGATCATCGACGCCCGCAAAATGATCGTGGACGGTGCGGTCGGCATGGTGGAAATGGCGCTTGACCGTCTCAGCGAAAACAATACCGTGGAGCTGGACGAGGAGCGCAAAGCGGCAATGGTTTCCAATCTGCTGGTCGTGCTGTGCGGCAATCATGACGCCCAGCCGGTCGTCAATTCCGGCAGCCTGTACTGATGGCCGCAAAACGGCAGATCCCGCTGCGGCTCTCCGAAAAGCTCTACAATGCCATTGCCGCGTGGGCTGAGGACGATTTCCGCTCCGTCAACGGGCAGATCGAGTATCTGCTGACGGAATGCGTGAAGCAGCGGAAGAAAAACGGAAAATATGTCGGTGAGGAGATCGACGCACCGCTCGAGCTGGACGGGGCTGCGTTCGGTGACGGTTATCCGACGCCTGAACAGCAGGCGATCATTGATGAAATGATGACCATACCGGAAGGTACCGTCCCCGATGACCCGCTGGACTTTCTTCCCGGCAGGCAGCGCCCGCCGGCGATTCCCTCCGGGGACGGTTAGCAGAGCTCTCCCAACAATCGAAGCACACGCCGCGGGGCGGCTTCTTTGGCGGCACTTCTCCCAATGCGGAAGCGCGCCGCAAGCATAACCAAAAAAACACAAAAGGACGCTGATGCTGAATCGGCGTCCTTCCGTTATTTTCTCTGCATTGCCCGCGGAGACTGCTGCTGCGTGAAGCATTCTTTCAGAAGCTGCCGACCGCGGCGTGTATCTGGTTTCGGGGCGCATGCTGCCGCGCGTGCCCTGCGCCGGTCTGCTCGTTGACATTTTATTCTTTTTGTGGTATGATAAAGGGAAAAGAGTTTGGTCAACGGTGACCGGTGACGCTTACGGAGTATGAAATATGAAGCTAGTGATCGTCCGCCACGGCGATCCCGACTACGAGCACGATACGCTGACGGAAACGGGACATGCCGAGGCAAGGCTGACCGCGGAGCGGCTGAAACATCACCGCTTTGCTGCCTGTTATGTATCCCCGCTCGGGAGAGCGCAGGATACCGCAAAATATACGCTGGATGCGCTTGGTATGAAGGCGGAAACGCTGCCGTGGCTGCGTGAGTTCCGCGCAGCGATCCTGCATCCGGATACCGGAGATATCCGTGTGGCGTGGGACTGGCTTCCCGCGTTCTGGACACAGGAGCCGGCATATTACGACAAGGACCGCTGGGCGGAGACCGAAGTGATGCAGGCGCATCATGTCGGGGAGGAAGCACAGCGGGTATACGCCGGACTGGATACACTGCTTGCGAAGCACGGCTATGTCCGTGAAGGCAATGTCTACCGGGCGGAGCATCCGAACAACGATGCGGTTCTGCTGTTCTGTCATTTCGGCGTGGAATGCGTCATGCTGGCGCATCTGATCGGGGCATCCCCGATGGTGCTCTGGCACGGGCTCTGCGCCGCGCCGACGGCGATCACCGTCGTTTCGACGGAGGAGCGCAGAAAGGGCACCGCATCGTTCCGCATCAATGCCTTCGGCGATACGGGGCATCTGTATGCAGGGGGAAGGGAGCCGTCCTTTTCCGCAAGATTCTGCGAGACCTATGACAATTCTGACGAACGGCATGACTGATTGAAGCTTTGGGAGGAGAACAGAGCATTGGACATTATCATAGTGGGCTGCGGCAAGGTCGGCAGAGTGCTGGCCGCACAGCTGAATGAGGCAGGCAATAACATTACGGTCGTGGATATCCGGCCGGAGCGCGTGACCGATCTCACGAACCGGTACGATATCATGGGCGTGACCGGAAACGGCGCGACCCATACGGTGCTGAAGGAAGCCGGCATTGACGATGCCGACCTGATGATCGCCGTGACCGGCTCGGACGAGCGCAATCTGCTCTGCTGCCTGATCGCGAAAAAGGCGGGCGGCTGCCAGACCATTGCGCGTGTCAGAAATCCGCAGTACAGCGCGGATGTGCCGTATCTCAAGGAGGAGCTCGGCCTCGCAATGGTCATCAATCCGGAGTATGCCGCTGCGGAGGAGATCGCGCGCGTGCTGCAGTTCCCGTCCGCGATCAAGATCGACACCTTTGCAAAGGGCAAGGTCGAGCTGCTGAAATTCAAGCTGCCGGAGGACTCTCCGCTCTGCGGCATGTCCGTGCGCGAGATCAGCGCGAAGCTGCACTGCGATGTGCTGGTCTGCACGATCGAGCGCGGCGAGGAGGCCTATATCGCATCCGGCGATTTCCGCTTTGAGGCAAAGGACATCATCTCCATTATCTCCGAGCCGAAGGCCGCGTTCGTCTTTTTCCGCAAGATCCGCTATAAGGCGAACCCGGTCGAGGATGTTCTGATCGCGGGCGGCGGCGATATCACGCATTATCTCTGCGGGATGCTGGATAAGGCCGGCATTTCCGCTACGGTCATCGAGAAGGATGCCGACCGTGCAAGGCAGCTCGCCGATGCATTCCCGGATACGAATATTATTCTGGAGGATGCGGTCAATCAGGAGGTGCTGATGCAGGAGAACATCGACAAGGCGGGGGCTTTTGTCTCGCTGACGAATCTCGATGAGGAAAATATTTTGCTCTCGCTGTTCGCAAAGTCGGTCAGCGACGGCAAGATCATCACAAAGATCAACCGCATTGATTTCGACGAGGTCATCGAGCATCTCGATCTCGACACGATCATCTATCCGAAGAATCTGACCTCTGACCATATCGTGCGCTATGTCCGTGCGATGAACAAGACGATCGGCACGAATCTGGAAACGCTGTATCAGGTCATCAAGGGCAAGGTCGAAGCGGCAGAGTTCATCGTCAAGGAGGAATGCGGGCTGACTGCGGCACCGCTCTCCCGGCTGAAGCTGAAAAACGGCGTGCTCGTTGCGGCGATCCTGCGCGAGGGCAGAGTCCTGACGCCGCGCGGCAGCGACTGCATCCAGGTCGGCGATTCCGTCGTGATCGTCACGGATCACCTCGGCCTGCACGATATGAACGATCTGCTGCAATAACGGAGGTCTGACAGCATGAATTTCCGCATGACAACTTATATCCTCGGACTGCTGCTCGCATTTGAGGGTGCTTTTATGGCGGTGCCGGTGCTGACCGCTGCGGTCTTTCACGAGCCGGAGCTGCTGCTGTTCGCCGTGACTGCGCTGCTCTGTCTGGCCGCGGGCTTTCTGCTCTCGCGGTTCAAGCCGAAGAACAAGCGGCTCTTTGCCCGCGACGGCTTCCTGATCGTCGCGCTGAGCTGGATCCTGCTGAGCCTTGTCGGCGCGCTCCCGTTTTATATCTCCGGCTGCATCCCGCGCTTTGTGGATGCGGTCTTTGAGACCGTTTCCGGCTTTACGACGACCGGCGCGAGCATTCTGCACACGCTGGAGGGTATGCCGAAATGTATGCTGATGTGGCGCAGCTTTACGCACTGGGTCGGCGGCATGGGCGTGCTCGTTTTTATCATGGCGCTGCTGCCGATCGCCGGCGGTCAGAATATGTATCTGATGAAGGCGGAGAGCCCCGGTCCCTCGGTCAGCAAGCTGGTTCCCCGCGTCAGAAAGACCGCGATGCTGCTCTATGTCATCTACTTTGTGATGACCGTGCTTGAGATCGCGCTGCTGCTGATCGGCGGGATGCCCGCATTCGATGCGATCAACATTTCGTTTGCGACTGCCGGTACGGGCGGCTTCTCCTGCGACCCCGCCGGTATGCCCTATAACCCGTTCTGCATCAATGTCATCACGGTGTTCATGTTCCTGTTCGGCGTGAATTTCACCTGCTATTTCCTGTTCCTGCAGCGGCGGTTCCGCGAGGGCTTTACTGAGGAGCTGAAGATCTATCTCGGCATCATTGTGTTTGCGATCGTGACGATCACGCTGGATGTGCGGCATCTGCCGATGTTCAGCGGCACGGGCGAGGCACTGATGCACAGCTCCTTCACGGTCGGTTCGCTGATGACCACGACAGGCTTTGCAACGGTCGATTTCAACCTGTGGCCGGAATATTCCCGCACGCTGCTGGTGCTGCTGATGTTCGTCGGTGCCTGCGCGGGCAGTACGGGCGGCGGCATCAAGGTCTCGCGGTGCATCATCTTCTTCAAAAGTATGCACAATGAGCTGCGCATCATGACGCATCCGCGGCAGGTCAAGACCCTCAAAATGGACGGTCACCCGATCGAGCTGGATGTCATCCGCTCGGTCAGTGCCTATTTTACCTGCTATATCCTGATCTATGTGGTCAGTATGCTGGTGCTTTCGTTCGATCAGCTTGATCTGACAACGAACTTTACGGCAACGGTCGCGACGCTTGACAATATCGGGCCGGGACTGAATCTCGTCGGCCCGACATCCAATTATGATGTTTTTTCCACGGCGTCAAAATGTATGCTGATCTTCAATATGCTGGCGGGCAGACTGGAGCTGTTCCCGATCGTGCTGCTGCTCTCGCCTGCAGCATGGAAAAAATAAGCTGCTGCATTCTTTACGGTAAATGATGATAAACACGGAGGATTCAATGAAAGAAAAACTCGGACTGGTCATGGAGGGCGGCGCGATGCGCGGACTGTTCACCGCGGGCGTCATCGACGTTTTCATGGAGAACGGGATTGAGACGGACGGCGTGATCGGCGTTTCGGCCGGCGCGACCTTCGGCTGCAACTATCTGACGAAGCAGAAGGGCAGACCCCTGCGGTACTGCGTCCGGTTTGCAAAGGACCCGCGGTTCTGCAGCGTGCCTTCGCTGCTGCTGACCGGCGATATGTTCGGCGCGGAGTTCTGCTATCACACGATCCCTGAAACGCTGGACCCGATCGACAATGAGACGTTCCGCAGCAGCGGCGTCCCGTTTTATATCGTCTGCACGGATGTCAACACCGGAAAGGCGGTGTATCATCAGTGCAAAGATATGCTCAGCAGAGAGGAGCTCGAATGGGTGCGCGCAGGCGCGTCCATGCCGCTTTGCTCACGGATCGTGAAGGCGGGCAGATACGAGATGCTCGACGGCGGCATTGCGGATTCGATCCCGCTGAAATTTTTTGAGTACAAGGGCTATGCGCGGAACATTGTGGTGCTGACGCAGCCTGCGGATTACGTCAAGGAGCCCAATTCCATGATGCCGCTGGTACGGCAGGTCTACCGGAAGTATCCGAATCTGATCCGGGCAATGGAGCGGCGGCATATCATTTATAACAGGCAGACTGCCTATGCGGCAGAGGCGGAGCAGGCCGGCAGGGCATTTGTGATCCGGCCGCCGCAGAAGCTGCCGGTCAGTCACCTGACGCATGACCCCGATCTCATGCGCGAGGTCTACGCGGCCGGCCGTCAGACCGCTATGGAGCAGCTCCCTGCGCTGCAGGCGTTTCTGGATGCCGCTGCGCAATGATGCGGAACGGGCTCTGCGCCGGAGTGCGCCGCGCCGATCCCGCTGAAAACAAACGGACGCCGGTCATAAGACGGACGTCCGTACAGAATGAATGCCCCGAAGCATTTTTGTGCTCCGGGGCATTTGCTTTTCCGGCTGCTGAAGCAAATCAGGATTCAGCACTGTTTTTTCCGTTCGTTTGATTCTCCGTTCGGCCGGCCTTTACAGATTCGACAGGATCGTCAGGATGATGACCGCGGCGGCGGCGATCAGACCCATGTTCACGTATCCCGCCTTGCGGCAGGGGAGCGCGATCTGCGGCCTCCGCTGCGCATACATCTGATACATTTTGCGCCCGTAGCCCGGGATCAGGATGCTCTTGATGAGGTCTTTGCGCGAAAGCTTCGCCGTGCGGTCGCGGACTGCCATCTGCGCGCGCTGTACCGCCAGCGGGTTCAGCACGTAATTGCACGCGACGCATACGCTCGCGCCCGGATCGACCTCGCGGCCGCAGTTCGTACAGTAGACCGTGCCCTCTGTCTCAAAATGATATGCCTGCTTCCGCACCGTCCAGCGTGCTTTTTCCTGCGGCGTTTCCAGATCAATGCCGGTCAGGTTCGTGATAAACTGCCGGATGCGGACATGTGATTTGCTCTGATAGCTTTCCCGCCTTGCGCGGACGAGCCGCTGCCCCTGCTGCAGTGCGATCGGGTTGACCACGTAATTGCAGTGGACACAGACGCTCGCGTCCTTTAAGATCGGCTGGCCGCAGTTCCGGCAGAAGCAGCGCGCCGGGTCCTTCATGACCTCCTCGGATAATGCGCGCAGAGCGTCCTCGCTTTCCTGCGCTGCCTGCTCCGGCGTTTTCGCCTGCGCCTGCGGCTGCGATGCAAACAGCTCTGCATCGGTCGCGGTCTGGAATGCTACATCAATAATGTCATCTTTCTCAAACTGTTTCATATTGCTCCCTCCGTGGGACGGTCGTTACGGCTGTGAATCTGCAAGGGTCTGCCCGGCGGTGTACCGGAAAACCAGCGGCTTCTGACGGTACAGTCTGCCGAGCTGGTCAAGCTGCACTTCTTTCGGCGTTTCGGTCAGCGTATCCGGTGTCAGGGCGATATCGAACGAATAACAGGCTTCTGCTGCACGGACGCCGTCATCCGTCTGCTGCAGCAGAAGCGCATAGGACTTGATTTTTGTGACATCGCTGAAATAATATGCGATGCGGCCTGCAAGGGAATCCGGCTCCGGGGTGTCGCCGATCTGGATGATGTACGGGCTTTCCGGAACGGGACTGCCCGCTTTCTGCATATCCTCCAGTGCGGTGTTAGCGGCGGTCAGGATCTGCTTTGCGGTCGTGTTCATGCTGATCCGCTTGCTGTTGGCCGGATACTGCATCATCATTGACAGGATCATATAGCCGAGCAGGATCACTGCGGGGAGGATCCAGACAAAGAGGATCCAGCGCGGCTGTCGATACGTTTTCAGCAGCTTTCCCGTGACCGCGGCGGAGACGATCAGGATCAGCGCGGCGGCCAGAAAGACGAGCGGTTCGATCTCCGCATACCGCAGGCCGAAAAACAGAACGGCGGCTGTGAACAGGGCGGTCAGCGGCAGGCTTGTAAGGACGATCCTGCGCCGGGCGTTTTCATCGTTCATGCCGGCCTCCTTTTGTCATTTTGCGTGCTGTTTTTCGCTCCCGTAACCAATGACCTCGCGGGAATGCAGCGGGGAGGATGCAAGCTTGCACTGCGCATCAAAATTTGTCGGGACAAGGATCCGCTTCGGTCAGCGGCGAATAGCTGCAGTATGCTTCCGTGATCCCGCCTTCTTCATCGACGACGATCGCATACCAGAGCTTTTCCGTCCGAAGTTCGGGATAATAGACCGACATCCCGTACTGCAGCGTGCCGCGTTCGCAGGGCTCTCCGGGGGCGACGACCGTCGTTTTCAGCAGCGGACGCTCCTCCATGTCCAGATCAGCCTGATAGGAAGATGCGGCACGGAGAATGCCGCGCGCGGCCATGTTCAGGGAGCTGACCTTGCTGTACCCCCAGTGCTGCCAGAGCATCGGGAGCATCATGCCGGTCAGTGCAAACAGCATAACGGCAAGTGCAGCCGTATTGATGACGCGCGCCAGATTTGCCGCATAGTATTCGGCGGCACAGTGCGCCGTGCCGGGGCGTTCCTTTGCAAAGTATGCGCGGAGCACGGCGAGCAGCAGAAAAACCGGGCTGAATGCGATCAGGAAGAATCCTGCGATCAGCAGGGTGCCGCGCTCGTTTTTCAGGGCTTGCTGTTCCTTCCGGCAGGCCTCATCCATGAGACGCTGTGCGCCGTCCGGCGTCGGCGCGGGCGGCAGGTCGTCATCCCACTTCTGCTCTGTGATGCTCACCATGATCCACAGCACAAAGATCCCTGCAGCGATCACAAGGGATACCGTGAACAGCGGGGAAATACGCGAGCGGAAATATGTGAGGACACCGAGCAGCACGGCAAACCAGACCGTGACGCCGAGCCAGATCAGCACTATGCGGCGGAACCGTCTGCCGATCTTTTCGCTGATCTCAGAGAAAAGTTCCTTCTCCTGCTCGGAGAGTGCTTCACCTGCCCTCGTCCGGATCGTCCTCATCGTCGTCTCCTTCTTCTGCCGGAGCTGCAGGCTCAGCACCCGCTGTTTCTGTGCCGGCTTCCGCAGATGCTTCTGTCTCCGCGGATTCTGCTGTTTCCGCGGGTTTGATGTCCTCCTCAGCAGGTTTTTTCGCTGCGGAATAGTGTATCTCATTTGTCATATAGCACTCGGTCTCCGGCGGCAGACCCTTTTTGTGCAGCCGCTCGCTCAGGAAGTCCGAGAACAGCGCGTAGACCGCTGCGAACAGCGGCACGAACGCGACCATGCCGATGAATCCGAACATGCCGCCGCCGATCGTGATCGCAAAGAGGATCCAGAACATCGGCAGACCCAGCGAATCGCCGAGGATCTTCGGGCCGAGGAAGTTGCCGTCAAACTGCTGGAGCACCAGAATAAAGATGACGAACGGGATGACCTTGCGCGGCTCCGAAAGCAAAATCAGAAGCGCACTCGGTACTGCACCGATGATCGGGCCGAAGAACGGGATGATGTTCGTGACGCCGACCAGGATCGAGATCAGCGTGACATACGGCATTTTCAGGATCGTCATGCCGATGAAGCACAGCAGGGCGATCAGGAACGAATCCAGCGTCTTGCCGGAGAAAAAGTGCATGAACGTATAGCTCACATGCGAGCCGATGCGCAGGAAGCCGTGTACCTTTTCCTCCGGGAGCGTGGCGTAAAGCACCTTCCGCGCCTGTGCGAGATAGCGTTCCTTATTGTAGAGCAGGTAGATCGTGATGATGAGCCCGAGCAGGATGTTCGTGAACCATTTGAAAATGGAGACCGCGCCGCTCGTGACGATGCTGATGAGGTCTGCGCCGCCGCTTGCGATGCTGTCCAGCTTCGGCTCAAACTGGTCGGCGAAATTGTTGAGGGCGTTCTGTGCGGAATCCCAGACCGAGACAAGCACCGAGTAAAGCTGCGGCTGGTCGCCCTTCAGGGAGGCGATGTGCGCATTGATCCAGTCGCTCATGCTGGTCAGGTATTCCGGAAGATTCACAAGGAGATTCTTGATGCTGGAGATCAGCTCCGGCACGATCGACGCGACCAGTCCGACGATCGCGATGATCAGCACCAGCACGGCCGCCGCGACCGAAAGCCCGCGCTTTAACCGCGGATGCGGCGTCTTGCGGTCGGTCAGCAGGCCGATCTTCTGCTCTGCCCAGTTCTGCAGCGGGCTCAGCAGATAGGCTGCGATCAGGCCGATCAGCACCGGTGCCATGACGCGCAGCACATCGCGCAGAAAGCCGAGCAGGGAATCGAGCCGCCAGACTGCTATGCCGATCACCAGGCACATTGTAAACGTCCAGATCGCGATCCTTGTGTAGCCGCGCTGGCGTTCGTCCAAACGGAATTTCATAACAGGCAATGCCTTCCTTTCACAGTTCGGGAGATACAGCTGCTTACCTCTATTATACATGAAAATCACAAAAAAAGAAAGCCCTATTTTTCAAAATTAAGAAAACTATCATGAAAATCCGGTCAAATTGCGGGAATATCCCGAAGGCTTGCAGGGGAAATATGAAAAAAAGCGAAAATTTTTCCGGAAGGACTTTTCAATTCCGCAGTTTTGTGATATAATAAAGTCGTATTGCCGGAAGTATGTCCTGCGGCGGATGCGTTTTCTGCGCGGGTGCGGCATTCCGGTTTCATGCTATCAGAAAGGAACGGAGTCGGAGCATACGATGCAGAGCATGACCCAAATCAAACAGGCAGCACTGACACGGTATCTGGCGGCGAAGGGGCTGAACCCGCCGCAGCAGGAGGCCGTGCGCACCGTGCGGGGGCCGGTCAGCGTGCTGGCGGGCGCGGGCAGCGGCAAGACCACTGCGATCGTCAACCGCATTGCGTTCATGATGCGCTTCGGGGATGCCTATTACGGCGAGGTGCCGCCGCCTTCACCGGAGGACCTTGCGTTTCTGGAGCAGGTCGCGGACGGCTCTGCGGAGCCCGACGAGCAGCGTCTGACAGAGCTGCTCGGGTTTGCGCCCGTTCCCGGCTGGCGCATCCTTGCCATTACCTTTACCAATAAAGCGGCGGCGGAGCTCAAAAACCGCCTCGAAATGATGCTCGGCGAATCCGCCGGGGATGTCTGGGCGGCGACCTTCCACAGCGCGTGCGTCCGCATTTTACGGCAGCATATCGACCGGCTCGGCTATTCGGGCGACTTTACGATCTATGATGCCGATGACAGTCAGCGCGTGATCGCGGACTGTCTGAAAGACCCTTCGCTGCAGGAGCGCAGCAGGGGATACAATATGGAAAAGGCCTTTCCCGCAAAGTCCGTCGCGCATGAGATCGGACGGGCGAAGGACAGGCTGCTTTCCCCCGAAGATATGCTGCGCGAGGCCGACGGCGACTTCCGCAAGGGCAAGATCGCGCAGATCTATGCGGCATATCAGCGCAGACTGCTGGAATCCAATGCCGTTGACTTTGACGATATCATCGCACTGACGGTGCGGCTCTTCCGCGAAAATCCCGATGTGCTCGAAAAATATCAGAACCGGTGCCGGTATCTGCTCGTGGACGAGTATCAGGATACGAACCCCGCACAGTATGAGCTGATCCGGCTGCTTGCCGAGCAGCACAGAAATCTCTGCGTGGTTGGCGACGACGACCAGAGCATCTATAAATTCCGCGGCGCGACGATCGAGAACATCCTCTCGTTCGAGTCGCAGTTCCCGGACTGCAAGGTCATCCGGCTCGAGCAGAATTACCGCTCGACCAAGCAGATCCTGCGTGCGGCCAATTCGGTCATCAAGCATAATATCGGGCGCAAGGACAAGACCCTCTGGACCGACCTCGCCGAGGGCGACAAGGTCAGATGGTACCGCGCGGCCGACCAGAACGAGGAAGCACGCTATGTGGCGGATGCCGTCGCAAAGGGCGTTGCGGCAGGCGGAAAATACAGCGACTACGCGGTCTTATACCGCACGCACGCGCTCTCCAATACGCTGGAACGGTATCTCGCACAGGCGAATATCCCGTACCGCATTTACGGCGGTCTGCGCTTCTTTGACCGCAAGGAGATCAAGGATATCATTGCCTATATGTGCGTGGTCAACAACCCGCATGATCTGCTGCGGTTCTCCCGCATCATCAATGAGCCGAAGCGCGGCATCGGTGCGCAGTCGCTCGCCAATATCCAGAAAATTTCGCAGGATCTGAATATCACGCCGGTCGAGGTGCTGCAGACTGCGGATTCCTATCCGGTGCTTTCCAGAGGCGCCAATGCGCTCCGGCAGGCAGGCGCGATGTTCGATGAGCTCATTGACGCTGCCGCCGAGCAGACGCTCGACGATTTTTACGATACGCTGCTGGATGTGACCGGCTACATGGACATGCTCGTTTCGCTCGGCGAAGAAGGCGAGACGCGCATCGAGAATGTCCGCGAACTGAAAACCAGCATTCTTTCCTACATCAATACCGCCGAGAACGAGGGCGAGGAGCCTTCGCTCAACGGCTTTCTTGAGGAGATCTCCCTCTATACCGATCAGGACAGGGCGGACGAATCGCAGGACGCGATGACGCTCATGACGATCCACGCTGCGAAGGGTCTGGAATTTGAAAAGGTCTTTCTGGTCGGCGTTGAGGAAGGCATCTTCCCCGGACGGCGCAGCATGGACAGCGAGGAGGAGATCGAGGAGGAGCGGCGGCTCGCTTATGTTGCGGTGACCCGTGCCAAAAGAGAGCTCTGCATCACGACGGCCTCCTACCGGATGCTGTTCGGTCAGACGGCCTCCAATTCAGCCTCGCGCTTCCTGCGGGAAATGGACCCCGATGCGGTGGAGCAGGTGAATCCCGCAATGCCGAAGCTGCACGGCGGCAGCAGCGCGGGTACCGGCAGCACTCGCATCGCAGACCCGTGGAAAAAGCCGCAGGCATCCGCTGCGGAGCTTTCCGTCAGCTTTGCCCCCGGCGACCGCGTCAAAAGCTTTGTGCACGGTGAGGGAACTGTGCTTTCGGTATCGCAGATGGGCGGCGATTCTCTGCTGGAGATCGCGTTCGATCAGGCCGGTACCAAAAAAATCATGGCAAAATATGCCCGAATCCGAAAGGTGTCATCATGAGTACAAAAGCAAGAAAAAAAGCCGCACCCCGCGGCAGACAGGCGGCTCCCGCGGATCAGCTCCGCGATATCATCGGGAGTGTAAGGGATGCCGTGCAGACCAAAAGCGGCAGATCGTTCCTGACTGTGATCCAGTTTCTGGTTTCGCTGCTGACGCTGCTCTATTTTAAGGGCGTTGTCCGCATGGCATACTACAGCATGTTCTACCGGCTGGATATCCCGGCCGATCACCGCGGCATGTACTGCTTCCTCGTCACGATAGTCTGCATCTTCTTCGGCGCGGTCATGCTCTTTACCCGCCGGCAGATCGTGACGCGCGTCGTCATCATGCTTTCCATGATCTTCTATCTGCCGATCATTCTGTTCAATTACCGGTATATGGTCCTGCTGGTGCCGCTGGTGATCCTCATTACCGTGACCTATCTTGCGAGCGGTACGCGCGAGGGCCCCAAGACGATCTTCGGCGCGGTCTTTATCATGATCTATATTCTCGGCGCGTTCGTGTTCCTGACCGTGCAGAGCATCCTGCAGCCGGCGACCGAGGAAAAGGTCATTAAGCGCGGCGTCACCGATAACGGTAAATACCGCTATTCGATCGTGCAGGTGCTCGATCAGGGCGACGGCAATACCTACGTTTCCATTGAACCGAATGATATGGATATCGAGTACAAGCACTGCAAATGGTACGCAAAGGGCTATTCCAAGGAGGTCTATCACGAGCGTCCGCTCGATGTCTTTGATGCACAGTGGCAGATCCAGTCCCGCTCGGAGATCACCAGAGAGCTGATCGCACATAACCCGAACATTTCCTTTACGCTCGACGCGGAGCAGATGAAGCTGCTCGGCCTGAACGTCGGCTATGCGGAGGATGTCAATATCAGCAAGCTTACCCGCAAGCAGCGGCACAAGCTCGGCTACGGCTGGGATGACGACGTGATCGACTCCAAGCTCGCGAAGCTGCTGCGCGTGACGCTCGTCGATGACGAATTTTCCGTTTCCCTTGACTTTGACAAGATGGTCGAGATCGGGCTGAACCCGACCTACGATCTGCGCCTCTCCCGCATGAGCGACGACAATCTGGCCGTGCTCGGCGTGCCGGATGAAAATGAGGTGCTCACCGTCGGCGAAAAGCCGGTGTTCCGTGAGTATGTCGCAATGCTGGAGCGTACCTTCGATCCGTCGAACCGTGAGCTGACGGCGTTCTTAGAGCCGAATGTGCTCCCGCCGGTCGATCCGGAGGGCTATGACCTTGATGCGATCCGCCGCGAGCGCGAGGCTGCGCTGAAGGAGAAATACGGCGACGAGGAAGAGGACGACAAGAAATCCGGCAGCAAGGCCGACAAAAAAGCAGACAAAAAGAACGCTGCGGCTGACAGCAGCACCGCAGATTAAAGGCACTGAACCCGGCGGCACTGCCGTCAGGATGCAGAATATAAAAATGCAAAGGGGATTTGAGCTATGAACTACTATCTTGGCGCAGATATCGGCACGAGCGGTACCAAAACGGTGCTGTTCGACTGCAAGGGCAATGTGATCGCATCTGCCTCGGAGGAGTATCCGCTCTATCAGCCGCAGAACGGCTATGCAGAGCAGGATCCGCAGGACTGGGCTAATGCCGTGCTGCATACCATGGCAGCCGTGCTCGAAAAGAGCGGCGTGGATAAGAACGATGTCAAGGGCATCGGTCTTTCCGGCCAGATGCACGGCCTTGTCATGCTGGACAAGGAGAACAAGGTCATCCGCAAGTCCATTATCTGGTGCGATCAGCGTACCGCGAAGGAGTGTGAGGAGATCACCGCGAAGGTCGGCGCAGAGCGTCTGATCGAGATCACCGCGAACCCGGCACTGACCGGCTTCACTGCCTCCAAGATCCTCTGGGTGCGCAACAATGAGCCGGAAAACTACGCAAAATGCGCACATATCCTGCTGCCGAAGGACTACATCCGCTTCATCCTCACCGGCGAATATGCGACCGAGGTCTCGGACGCTTCCGGTATGCAGCTGCTCGATATCCCGAACCGCTGCTGGTCGGATGAGGTGCTCGAAAAGCTTGATATCGACAAGAGCCTGCTCGCAAAGGTCTATGAGTCTCCGGAGATCACCGGCAAGCTGACCGCGGAAGCGGCAAAGCTGACGGGTCTTGCAGAGGGCACGCCGGTCGTCGGCGGTGCGGGCGACAATGCGGCGGCTGCGATCGGTACCGGCGTTGCCGAGGACGGCAAGGCCTTTACCACGATCGGCACGAGCGGCGTGGTCTTTGCACACAGCTCCAAGATCTCCATTGACCCGAAGGGCAGAGTGCATACGTTCTGCTGTGCCGTGCCGGGCGCATGGCATGTCATGGGTGTGACGCAGGGCGCGGGTCTCTCCCTCAAGTGGTTCCGCGATAACTTCTGCGATGCCGAAAAGCAGACCGCAAAGGGCATGGGCGTTGACGAATACTATCTCATGGACAAGGAAGCAGAGCAGTCTCCGATCGGCTCCAACCGTCTGCTGTATCTGCCGTACCTGATGGGCGAGCGCACCCCGCATCTCGATGCGAATGCACGCGGCGTGTTCTTCGGCCTTTCCGCGATGCATCAGAAGCGCGATATGCTCCGTGCGGTCATGGAGGGCGTGACCTATTCTCTCCGCGACTGCCTCGAAGTGTTCCGCGAAATGAATATCACCGTTGACGACATGATGGCCTGCGGCGGCGGCGGTTCGTCCCCGCTGTGGCGTCAGATGCTCGCCGACCTGTTCAGCTGCCCGATCCAGACCACGAAGTCCAAGGAAGGCCCGGCACTCGGCGTTGCGATCCTTGCAATGGTCGGCACCGGCGAATACGCTTCCGTTCCGGAGGCCTGCAAGGCGATCATCGGCACGGACAAGACCTGTGCGCCGAACGCAGAGGCCGTTCCGGTCTATGAAAGCTACTATCAGCTCTACCGCAAGATCTATCCGCAGCTCAAGGCACAGTTTGCCGAGCTCGCGGCTTTATGAGTCAAATCAACGAAAACGCGGAGATGACGCGCCGGTCATCAGGGAAGATACCGGCGCTTGTCATCCACGCTGTTTTGTTTTATGCGTTCTGGGCGGTCTGGGAGCTTCTGCTCAAACCGGCGATGATAAGCGCGCTCGGAGACGGCCTGCCCGCAAATGTGCTTGACTGCTGCGTCAAGCTGGTGACATGGCTGATCCCCGCGCTGCTGCTGATCCGGCATTTTTCACCGGAATGCGCGGTCGGGCTGAAGCAGATGTTCACCGAAAAGGTACCGCTCAAATGGGTGCTGCTCTGGGTGCTGGTCTTTTTCCTGCTGAGCAGCCGCACATTCTTTCGGGGACTGTTCGGCGGGACGCTGCATGTTGATCCGGAATTTACGGTTTCCGGGCATCTCTGGCTGCTGATCGTCGGCATCACGGAGGAAAGCGTGTTCCGCGGCTGGATGCTCAATGCGACCGCGAAGGACGAAAAGGACTGGAAAATGCTCCTGCTGAATGCTGCAATGTTCGTCTGCATCCATATCCCGATCTGGATTCATAAAGATATGATGGGTGCGGCGTTTGCAGGCTTTGGCTTCGTGAGCATCATCATTTTCAGCCTGTTGACGGGATACTGCTTCCTGAAACATAAAAACCTGCTGCTGCCGGTGTTCCTGCATACGCTTTATGACTTTATGCTGGAATTCTTTGCGGCGTAATGAGGTGAGGCTATGACGCCTTTGGAGCTGCCGTATCCGCTGCATCACATGCGGCATTTTTTCCGGACGCTTGCGGCGGCGCAGGGGCATTCATCATTTGACTGAGCGGGAGAATCCGGATATGGAAGCTGCACCGAAATACAAAATTTTCAACCGCGACACCTGCAAGTATCTGGCGATCTTCTTCATGTTCTGGGGGCATCTTGCGTGGATCGGTTCCATGCGGCTCGGTACTGCCTATGATCAGACAGCACTGCCGGTATGGCAGCAGGTGTTCATCCATCTTTCGCTGTTTTGTCCGCCGGTGATGTTCTTTTTCATCGCGGACGGCTACAAATATACCCGCGACCGCAAAAAATATGCGCTGCGGCTTGGGCTGTTTGCGCTGATCACGCAGCCGTTTCACTGGCTCATCTTTCAGCCGGTTGACGGCTGGTGGACATCGAGCGTCATGGTTGATCTGTTCTTTGGTCTGCTCGTGCTCTGCGCTTGGGAAACAGCGTGGCCGAAGCCGAAACGCATTGCGGCAGTCCTCGGTCTGCTGCTGCTCAATGTCGCGTGCAATTCCCCGTGGGAGCTCGGCGGGCCGCTGTTCATCCTGTTTCTGCATATCTTTCGCGGCCGCCCGAAGCAGCGGTTTACTGCATATCTTATACTGACACTGCTCTATAAGATCGCCGAATGTTTCTGGCTCAACCCGAACGCATCGCGTCCGGTGCTTAGCTTTATCGGCGTATTCATTGAATTTCTCGCGGCAATGGCCGCTTATGCCTGCATGACCGTATTCTATAACGGCCAAAAGGGCAGGCATCCCAATTTTGCAAAATGGTTTTTCTATGCGTTTTATCCGCTGCATTATCTGCTCATTTTTATCATTGAGCGGGTGACGCGGTAAAAAGCATTTCAAAAGTATCCCTTTGATGCGGTTTCGCGCTGCGGAACATGCGATCCCTGATTACGGAGGCAAATTATGCGAGAGGCGACTGTTACCCGCAATACAAGAGAAACACAGATCACCGTCAGCGTGAAGCTGGACGGCAAAGGCGAGAGCGAGATCTCGACCGGCATCGGTTTCTTTGACCACATGCTCACGGCGATGTCCCGCCACAGCGGCATCAGCATGACCGTGCACGCAAACGGCGATCTGCATGTGGACGGTCATCACACCGTCGAGGACACGGGCATCGTCATCGGGCAGGCACTCATGCAGGCACTCGGCGACAAGTCCGGCATTGCCCGCTACGGCAGCGCGTATATTCCAATGGATGAAGCCCTGTCGTTCTGTGCGCTTGACCTCTCAAACAGGCCGTATGTCGTATTCCGCGGCACGTTTACAAATCAGATGATCGGGCAGTACGACGCCTGCCTGACAGAAGAATTTTTCCGCGCACTGGCCGTTAATGCAGGCATCACGCTGCATCTTGACATGTGCTACGGCAGCAACGATCACCACAAATGCGAGGCACTGTTCAAGGCGTTCGCACATGCGCTGAAGGCGGCTGTCAGATTCAATGAGGACGGCACGGTGCTCTCAACGAAAGGGGTGCTGGCATGATCGCGGTCATTGATTACGGCGCAGGGAATCTGTTTTCGGTCTGCAACGCGCTCAGCTACCTTGATATAGCGCATACCGTCACGAAGGACGCGGCGGAGATCGACCGCGCAGATGCGGTGATCCTGCCGGGCGTCGGGGCATTCCCGGCGGCGATGGAATCGCTGCACGCGACGGGGCTGGTCGGCACGATCAAAGCAAATGCGCAGAAAAAGCCGCTGCTCGGCATCTGCCTCGGTATGCAGATGCTGTTTGACCGTTCCGACGAGAACGGTGACTGTGACGGCCTCGGGCTGATCGCGGGCGAGGTGCACCGCATCCCCTCCGAAAAAGTGATCATTCCGCACATGGGCTGGAACGAACTGGTCATCACGCAGGACAGCCCGCTGCTGAAAGATATTGAAACGCCCGTATATACGTACTTTGTGCATTCGTATCAGGCGTTCTGCGATGACCGGAACATCATCGCATACTGTGACTACGACGGGAAGATCCCCGCACTGGTCACGGACGGCAAATTTGTATTCGGCGCGCAGTATCACCCGGAGAAATCCGGCGAGAAGGGTCTGCAGATGCTGCGCAATTTTGAGGAGTTGGCAAAATGATCATATTCCCGGCAATCGACATCATCGGCGGACAGTGCGTCCGGCTGGTCAGGGGCGATTATGCGACGGCCGCAAAGGTCGCAGAAGATCCGCTGGAAACCGCGAAAGCATTTGAAGCGGCAGGCGCAGAATGGATCCACATGGTCGATCTGGACGGCGCAAAGGCCGGGTATCCGGTCAATACCGAAATTTATAAGAATATTGCACAGAATACAGGTCTCAAGGTCGAGGTCGGGGGCGGCATCCGCACGCTGGAGACCATTCAGGCGTATCTCGATCTCGGCATTGCGCGCGTGATCCTCGGGTCGGTCGCGCTCAAAAATCCGCAGCTTGTTGCGGATGCGGTCGCGAAGTTCGGCGCGGAGAAGATCGTGGTCGGGATCGACGCGAAAAACGAAATGGTCGCGGCCGAGGGCTGGCTCGAAACGAGCGAAGTGCACTATATTGACCTCGCGAAAGAGATGATCAAGGCCGGCGTCAGAACCTTTATCTTTACCGATATTTCCAAGGACGGCACGCTTTCCGGCGTCAATGCGGAGCAGCTGAAAAAGCTCACGGACGCGACGGCGGGTCAGTGCAATATCGTCGCAAGCGGCGGCGTGCATACGATCGAGGATATCCGCATCTGCCGCGATCTCGGGCTTTACGGCATGATCGCGGGCAAGTCGCTCTATCAGGGCACGCTCGATCTCGCCGAGGCAATCAGAGAGGCGGATACGCTGAAGATCCGCAAAATGACAATTGACGATTACGATGCGCTTTACGCGATGTGGATCGCCTGCCAGAACGGTCTGAACGATCGGGACGATTCCCGCGAAGGCATCGAAAAATATCTGAAGCGCAATCCGGAGACGTCCTTTGTGGCAGAGGAAAACGGCGTGTTAGCCGGCGCGATCCTCTGCGGGCACGACGGACGCCGCGGGTATATCCAGCACATGTCCGTGTCGCCGCTTTACCGGAGAAGGGGCATTGCGCATAAGCTGGTCGCGCGGGCACTCGCGGCATTGAAGGCCGAGGGCATCAACAAGGCCGCGCTGGTCGCGTTCCGGAAAAATGATCTCGGAAATGCGTTCTGGGAGGCAGAGGGCTTCTCGCTGCGGGATGACCTCAACTACCGGAATCTGGCACTTGCCGACATGGTCCGGATCGATCCGGATTACTGCTAAAGGAGAGCAATATGCTTGCAAAAAGAATTATCCCGTGCCTCGATGTGCGGCACGGCAAGGTCGTCAAGGGCGTGAACTTTGAGGGCGTGAAGGATGTCGGGGATCCGGTCGCATGTGCGGCGGAGTACAACCGGCAGGGCGCCGATGAGCTCGTGTTCTATGACATTGTTGCTTCCCACGAGGGGCGCGGCGCGTTTCTTGACGTTGTACGCGAGACCGCGAAGCAGGTGTTCGTTCCGCTGACGGTCGGCGGCGGCATTTCCACGGTCGAGGACATGCGCAATACGCTGCGTGCCGGTGCCGACAAGGTCAGCATCAACTCGTCTGCGGTCAAGAATCCGCAGCTGATCTCTGACGGTGCTGAGATCTTCGGCTCACAGTGCATCGTGGTCGGCATTGATGCCAAGCGCGACGGCAAGGGCGGCTACACGGTCTACGCGAACGGCGGCCGCATTGATATGCATGTCGATCTGCTGAAATGGGTCGAGGAGGTCGAGCAGCGCGGGGCAGGGGAGATCTGCCTCAACTCGATCGACACCGACGGCGTGCGCGGCGGCTTTGACCTTGAAATGCTCAAGGCGGTCTGTGCGCGGGTGCGCATCCCGGTGATCGCATCCGGCGGCGCGGGCAGATTAAGCGACTTTGCGACGGTCTTTCAGGAGACGGACGCGACCGCGGCACTCGCGGCTTCGCTGTTCCACTTTGGGGAGCTGACGATCCCGCAGGTCAAGGCGGACTGCCGCAGCAAAGGGATCGCGATGCGATGATTTAGAATGTGGCTCTGCCTAAACATGAAGAAACTTGTTTCTTCATGTTGTACCCCGCTTAAGGGACATTGTCCCTTAAGAATCCCATTATGAGGTAAACAAACAGGAAACGGAACCAGACATCGGAGTACAAATCTTATGAAATTGCTGAAAAAGCTGTTCGGCGGCATTCCGATGACATGGCCGCTTGTGATCGTTTCCGCAGTGCTGAGTGCGGCGTATACCGCAGCCATGCTGCTGATTCCGGCGACCCGGAACACCTCGCTGCGCGATATCGGCGGCGACATTCCGTGCTGGATCATGTTTGCGCTGATCATCATTTCCAACTGCAAAACGCCGAAGGAAGCCGCCTGCAAGACCTTTGTGTTCTTTCTCATCAGTCAGCCGCTGATCTACATCTTTCAGGTGCCGTTTTCGGCACTCGGTTGGAAATTGTTTCAGTATTACCCGCCGTGGGCGCTGTGGACGGTCCTGACGATCCCGATGTCGCTGATCGGGTGGCATACACGGAAAAAAGGCTGGCTTGCACCGGTCATTCTTTCCGGGATGCTGATCCTGCTTGCAGACTGCGGGGCAGGTTATTTCCGGACTGCGCTGTATTTTCCGCCGTACCATATCCTTTCCGGCATCGCGTGTGTGCTGTTTATTGTGATGCTGATCTATGGCATTCTGCAGGAGCGGAAGCAGCGGGGTCTTGCATGGGCGGTCTGTGCGGTGACAACTGCGGTATCCGTCTTTGTGATGCTGCGAACCCCTTTTTGCAGCGGGAATATCATGTTGCCGGAGGGCGTGTCCTATTCGGACTGCGCTGCGGTTTCCGTTTCGGATGATTCTGCGGCGAAGGCGTATCTGGATGATGAACGGCAGGAAGTCAGACTCGCTATAAAAAAGGAAAAGGACTTTGAACTGACTGTGACCGGCAAAGACGGCAGTGTGCTCGGCCGGTATGCCGTCAGCGTCATTAAAAACAGAGAATTTCTGTGCTTTAAGCCGGATATCAGACTGGAGGAACCCGCGCAATGAGCATTCTGTGCTATGCAGCCTATTGGCACTGGCTGCACCTTCCCTTGGAGGATGAACGATATACGGCGCGGGGCATACCCGCTGTATGATAACAAAGGAAATTACGTCCGTATTGCGGACAGAGGATAAAGGAGAATGTATTATGACCCTATACGAAGAACTCAAGCGCAGAGGTCTGATCGCACAGACCACCGATGAGGCCGAGATCGCCGAGCTCATCAACAACGGCAAGGCGACCTTCTACATCGGCTTTGACCCGACTGCCGATTCCCTGCATGTCGGCCACTTTATGGCACTTTGCCTGATGAAGCGGATGCAGATGGCCGGCAATAAGCCGATCGCACTGGTCGGCGGCGGCACCGGCATGATCGGCGACCCCTCCGGCAAGACCGATATGCGCAAGATGCTGACGCCGGAGACCATTCAGCATAACTGCGAATGCTTCAAAAAGCAGATGAGCCGCTTCATCGACTTCTCCGACGGCAAGGCACTCATGGTCAACAACGGCGACTGGCTTCTGAGCCTCAACTATGTTGATGTGCTCCGCGAGGTCGGTGCCTGCTTCTCGGTCAACAAGATGCTCTCGTTCGAGTGCTACAAGCAGCGCTGGGAGCGCGGCCTGACCTTCCTTGAGTTCAATTACATGATCATGCAGAGCTACGATTTCTACAAGCTCTATCAGGATTACGGCTGCAATATGCAGTTCGGCGGCGACGACCAGTGGGCAAACATGCTCGGCGGTACGGAGCTGATCCGCAAGAAGCTCGGCAAGGACGCCTATGCAATGACCATTACGCTGCTGCTCAACTCCGAGGGCAAGAAAATGGGCAAGACCGAAAAAGGCGCGGTCTGGCTTGACGCGGAAAAGACTTCACCCTATGACTTTTTCCAGTACTGGAGAAATGTCGGTGATGCGGACGTCATCAAATGCCTGAAAATGCTGACCTTCCTGCCGATCGAGCAGATCGAGGAGATGGAGCAGCATCTCGATTCCGGCGCAGCATACAACAATGCAAAGGAAATCCTTGCTTACGAGCTGACGGCTCTGGTACACGGAAAAGAGGAAGCCGAAAAGCAGCGTGAGGCGGCCCGTGCGATCTTTGCAGGCGGCGGCATCAGCGACGATATGCCGACAACGGCACTGACTGCTGACGACCTTACCGACGGCGCGATCGGCATTCTGCCGCTGCTCGTCAAGACGAAGCTCTGCCCGTCCATTTCCGAGGCGCGCAGACTCGTGCAGCAGGGCGGTGTCACCGTCAATGATGAGAAGATCACCGATCCGAAGATGCAGTTCACCCTTGAAGGCGATCTGATCGTCAGGAAGGGCAAAAAGGTGTTCCACAAGGTCACAAAGGCATAATCCGGGGAATTTCGACAGGGAGGAACGATCATGCAGGATGCAGTCGCAAAACAGCTTGCGCAGGTCTATGAAAACTGCGCCCGCTGCGACGAAAAGGGTTATCATGTGGGCGTGCAGGGGAAATCCATGCAGGATTATCTGCGCTTTACCATGCTCAAGTTTTACGTTTATCTGAGCAGCAGCAACGGCAATATCTCCATGACGGAGATCGCCTATCTCAATGACGCGCTCGGATATACTATGTCGGCGGATCAGATCGACCGCTTCAATGTCAGCAGCAAGATCACGAAGTACAGCCTGAAGGACAGCATGATCACAATGATGATGCCGTTCCTGAAAATGGATCTGGAGACCTCTCCGGTCGGGCCGATGAGCCTTGCGTTCATCGAGTTCGTCAATCAGGCGGGGCTGGACTTCATGACCGTGGAAAACGGCGTCGCAGACCGCTTTGTCATGCGCGATCTGAGCGCGCTGATCCTTGCGCTCCGGAATTTCCGCATGGACTACATCACCGACTGGGAGCGGATGATCCGCGAGCAGAAGCGGCGCGAGGAAATGGCAAAACGCCCGATCTTCCCGAATAACAACGGCGGAAATTCGCCGTGGGGCAATCCGGTCCCGCCGTTCAATCAGCCGCAGAATCCGAATTTTGTCAACAACGGCCCGCAGCCGAATATGCCGCAGAATCCGAACTTCGTGAACAACGGTCCGCAGAATAACGGTCCGCAGAACAACGGCCAGCCGATCAACCCGTTCCAGCAGCAGAATCAGCAGCAGAACGGTCAGCCCCAGCAGAAGCAGGATGAGAAGGAGCTCACGCTCGAGGAGCAGCTCCAGAAGCTCGAAGATCTGACGGGTCTGCAGGCGGTGAAGCAGGATCTGAACAGCCTCATCAATCTGATCCGCGTGCGCAAAATGCGCGAGGACAGAGGTATGCCGCAGGGTGCGATGACGCTGCATATGGCGTTCCTCGGCAATCCGGGTACCGGTAAAACGACTGTTGCGCGTATCCTCGCGGGCATCTACAAGTGCCTCGGCGTGCTGAGCAAGGGGCAGCTGGTCGAGGTTGACCGCTCCGGACTGGTTTCCGGCTATGTCGGCCAGACCGCGATCAAGACCAAGGAGGTCATCGACTCCGCAATGGGCGGCGTGCTGTTCATCGACGAAGCCTACGCGCTGACCGCAAATACCGGCAAGGGCGATTTCGGTCAGGAGGCGGTCAATACGCTGCTGAAGGCCATGGAGGACAACCGCGACGACCTGATCGTCATTGTGGCGGGCTACTCCGACCTGATGATGGAGTTCCTGGACAGCAACCCGGGTCTGCGGTCGCGCTTCAACAAGATCATTACATTTGAGGACTATATGCCGGACGAGCTGCTCGATATTTTCAAGAGCATCTGCACGAAATCCGGTATGAAGTGCACCGAGGAAGCGGAGAAGGCTGTGCTCGAATTCTTCATCGAACGCTGCGGGCAGAACCTCAAAACATTCGCAAATGCGCGTGATATCCGAAACTTCTACGAGCGCGCGATTACGAATCAGGCGAACCGTCTTGCGGCAATTGAATCCCCGACAAACGGTCAGCTCGAAACGCTGACAATCGACGATGTCACCGGCATCGAGCTGAATTAACATGGCAAGATCAGACGAAAGTCTGTGCCGAAAGGAGAACACTATGATCGTTATTACTATGGAAAACGGCAAGCAGATGAAGTTCCGGCTGCGTCCGGACTGCGCTCCGGTCTCCTGCGAGAACTTTGAAAAGCTTGTAAAAGAGGGCTTTTACAACGGGCTTTGCTTCCACAGAGTCATCTCCGGTTTTATGATTCAGGGCGGCTGTCCGGACGGTACCGGCATGGGCGGCCCGGGCTGGCACATCAAGGGCGAGTTTCTCGCGAACGGCGTGAACAACCCGCTCAAGCATACCCGCGGCGTTCTGTCCATGGCACGCGCACAAGACCCGAACAGCGCAGGCTCGCAGTTCTTCATTATGCACGCAGATGCGCCGTATCTCGACGGCAACTACGCGGCATTCGGCGAGATCGTCGAGGGGCTGGATGTGGTCGATGAGATCGCGGGCGTGCAGACCAACTACGCGGACAAGCCGCTGGAGCCGCAGATCATGAAAACGGTTGAGATCATCCCAGAATAAAAGGTGACTCCGGCGGATTTGAAATGGGGCTCCGCCCCAAGCCCTTGCTGGGGACATTGTCCCCAGACCCCATTATGTGTAACAGAAAAGGACGCTGATGCTGTGATCGGCGTCCTTTCATTCTATATAATGGGATTCCAAAGGGACAGTGTCCCTTTGGCCGGGTTTGGGGCGGAGCCCCCATTTGAAATCATCCGCGAAGCGGATACCTTAAATTTACAGAAAGCCGTGTGAACTTTACGGATCATACGGCTTTTTGCTTGATTTTGTGACGGTACAGCGTTCGATGCCGTAGTATTTCATGCAGGCAGCGGCTTCCTCCGTGATACGTTCGCCGCAGATCACGATCGGGACGGCGGGCGGGCAGGAGACTGCAAATTCCGCGCAGATACGTCTGATACATTGCTCGAGCGGCAGCGTTTCGGTATCGGAATACAGGATCGCCTGACGGGGCGTCATGACGCGGCCGGGCATCGGGAATTTCGGCGGAGCGGTCAGGATCGGCGTCCGCTTCGGCAGCGCGGTCATGACATTGCGGATCGCGGCAAAGTCCTCCGCGGGATTCTGCGGAGAAAGCATCAGGACGGTATAGTCCGGGTCTGCAAATTCCGCGAAGATACGATCGTTTTGCAGGATCTCCGCAAGTGCTGTGCCGGTGTATCCGCAAGACTTCGGGCGGATCGTCAGCTTGAGCGGCTCACTGCCGGAGAGCGTCCAGCCTGCACTTGATAAAGCATCCTTTAACTGCTGAATGCGGGCGAGTGCGCTGCTTAATTCGGCGGTGTACTGATCGCTTAAATAGCGGTTGCAGAGGTCGAGCGATTCGAGAATTAAGTAGCTCGGGCTTGTCGATGCAAACAGCGACAGTGCGTTTCTTGCGTATTTGCTGCAGATTTCCGGTGCGCCGTTTCCAATGTGCAGATAAGCACCGCCGGTTAAAACGGGGAGCGTCTTGTGCGCGGAATCGCAGCAGAGGTCTGCACCGAGGTCGGCGGGGTGCAGCGATTCCGGCAGGAATTTCAGATACGCACCATGCGCGTTGTCTACAAGCAGCAGCATGTCATGCACATGGCAAAACGACGCAGCTGCGCGGATATCCGCGATGTTGCCGAGATAATCAGGGCTTGTCAGATACAGCGCGGTCGGCTTGTGCGGCGCATCGAGGCAGGCAGCCCATGCCTGTTCCCCGCCGCTTTCCAGATAGGAATTTGTATCATCTTGCGGCAGCCAGACAATGTCAATATCAAGCAGTGCGGCGGCCGTCAGGAAGGTTTTGTGCGCGTTCCGGGCGGCGGCGATGACCGGCCTTCTGCACTGCGCGAGCGCGTGGCGCGCCGCGAGATACAGCATGGCGCGAATGCAGAGCGACGACCCTTCCGTCGAATAAAGCGTTTGACAGCCGAAGATTTTGCTTGCATTTGCTTCACTTTCCGCGATGATGCCGGCCGGATCGAACAGCTCGTCCGCGCCGGCGATCTCCGTCAGGTCAAGCGGCTCGCAGCCGAGCAGCGGTCTGCCCTTGTGCCCGGGCATATGTGCGCGGATTTCATCAAAATCTGCGTATCTGCGCGCAAAATCGTAGATCGGCGTCGTCATTTGGAAAGCTGGCGGTCAACCTCCGCCATGATCGCGCATTCCATGCGCTTGCGGAACAGTCTGCAGCCGGATTCGTATACGCCGCGCACCGAACCGGTCGCATGGTAGGCGTTTGCGGCGCATCCGCCGGAGCAGTACAGCCGCGCCCAGCAGCTTCGGCATTCCTCGCGCGCGTAGATATTGCAGGCCATGAAATCGTCCTGAATGCGTGTGTTTTCGACGCCCTTCCAGATATCGCCGAGCTTGAATTTCTCCTCGCCGACGAACTGGTGACATGGGTACAGATCGCCCCACGGCGTCACGGCCATGTACTCCGTGCCGGAGCCGCAGCCGGAAATGCGCTTGTAGATGCAGGGGCCGCCTGTCAGGTCGATCATGTAGTGATAGAATGTAAACGGGTCGCCGGCCTTGCGCTTGGAAAGCATCAGTTCTGCGAGCTTTTCGTATTGCTCCATGACGATTTGCAGATCTTCCTCGGTCAGTGCCGCGGGATCACCCGCAGGCGCGACGACCGGCTCCATGCTGAGCTCGCGGAAGCCGAGATCGAGCATTACCTTGATATCTTCGAGAAAATCGGGGTTTGCATGGGTGAACGTGCCGCGCATATAGTAGTTTTTGCCGCCGCGTTCGGCGACCAGCTTCTGGAATTTTGGTACGATCTTGCTCCAGCTGCCGTTCCCCGCATAGTCCACGCGGTAGCGGTCATGTACCGCCTGACGGCCGTCCAGCGAAAGCACGACATTGCTGCACTCGCGGTTCGCAAAATCAATGACGTCATCGTCGATCAGCAGGCCGTTCGTCGTCAGCGTAAAGCGGAAATTCTTGCCCGCTTCCTTCTCGATGCTGCGCGCATAAGCGACCAGATCCTTGACGACCTGAAAATTCATGAGCGGCTCGCCGCCGAAGAAATCGACCTCAAGATTCCTGCGCGTACCGGAATTTGCGACGAGAAAATCCAGTGCCTGCCTGCCGACCTCGAAGCTCATGACGGCGCGCTCGCCGTGGTACTTGCCCTGACTGGCAAAGCAATACGAGCAGTTCAGGTTGCAGGTGTGTGCGATGTGCAGGCAGAGCGCCTTGACGACGCCCGCGGTCTTTTCTTTCAGCTTGCCCGCCATCGGCTCGAAGGTGTCCGGCGAGAACAGCTTGCCCGTGTCCTTCAATGCGGTGATATCGTCGTAGCATTCCTCGATGTCCTGCGGCGTGATCTCCGCGTCGCTGCTGTATTTTTCCTGCATTGCCGTAATCACCTTGTCACGCGTGTGATCCTCGTACAGCGCGATCATATCGTAGGCGAGCGGGTCAACCGTGTGCACCGCGCCGGAGCAGACGTCCAGCACGATGTTGTAGCCGCCGAGCTGATACTGATGAATCATGTTATTCTCCTTCCAGTTCGCCGATGAAGCGGCGGATCTCCGTGTTCATGCGGTCTGCATCCTCGACATGGCAATAATGTCCGCAGTTCAGGTCAATGTATTCCGCTTCGTTGTTTGTATAATTCCGCGCGACCTGCCGCCATGCCTCCGGATTCTCCGGTATATATTCGTCCGAAATAAAGAAGATCATCGGGACATCCGGCACGCCGCCGTCTTTGACCGTCTGCATATTCTGCACGCAGATGTATGCCTCGTTCATGACGGTCGGGTTATTCTTGCGCGCATAGCTGATCGCCGCGACCGTTTCCTTTTCGGCATCGGTCAGCACATCGCTTTTTGTGCACGGCTCGATATTCTGAATACTGAGCAGCCGTGTAAGCCCGCAGACAGAAATGAAATGCATGGTGCGGTCGGCCGTCAGTGACATATCCGATAACTCGAAGCTTCCGGGCATAACAATATCGGACGCGGCGATCGCTTCGATCTCGTCCGGGTACTGCTGCGCCCAGTAGAGCGCTTCCATGCCGGACGCCGAATGTGGCACAAGCACGTATGGTGCCTCGACGCCTGCCGCGGTCAGTGCCGCGCGTGTCTGGGAAAGCATGGTATTGATATCGCGCGGGGAATCACTGTCGTCGCTGAATCCGTATCCGAATTTTTCCACGACCGCAATGCGATTGTCCGTACTGAGCTTGGTATACAGCGGCTTGAAATCGTAGATCGGGGAGGCTGTGCCGAATCCCGACAGGAATACGAAGGTATGCGGCCCCTCGCCCTCGGTGTAGACATACATGGTCCGGCCGTCAACGGTGACCGGCGTACCGACCGTGCGTTCACGGAGCGGCTGTTCCTGTTTCAGCCTGTACCGGTGATAAATGAAGATGCCTGCAAGCGCGAGGACGTCGATCAGCAGGAAAATGAGCAGCGCGATGCCGATGCGCTTCAATGCTTTTTTCATTGGAACTCCTTGTTTTTTCGTTATAGACAGCAAACGCCGCCACATCGGGCGGCATTTCGCTTGACTGTGAAAGCATTACTTCTGCTTCTTGCTCTCGCACTGCTGATTTGCAATGCCGCAGCTGGTCTTGCATGCGGACTGGCAGGAAGTCTGGCACTCGCCGCAGCCGCCCTTCTTTGCGCTCTCGCAAAGGTCGCGGGTCTCAATGGTCTGGATGTGACGCATGATTCTTTCCCTCCTTCGGTCGGATAGTCTGCGGAAACCGCAGCATGAGTGTGCCTGAACGGGTCAGGCACCGGAACTCTGTACTATTATAGCATACTTTCCGCGAGAAGTCAAGCGTTTTCCGACGGTGTTGGAAAGTGCGCGATCGGACATGCGCAGATGATAATAGCACATTGCTTTTTCCGTTTTTGTTTGCTATAATAAAAAATACAGAATACGGCATACGGCTGTTTTGCGATGCAGCTGTATGCAATGTGCAGGCTTGCTGCTTAGGGGGAAGTTCCGGTCGGGACAGCTTCATAGCTGTTTCGTCCGGTTCTTTTTTTGTATACGCCGGATGCGCCTGCGGCGTGCTTCAGCATTGGGAGAAATCATTTTTCAGAAGCCGCGATCAGCGGCGTGCAGTTCAGGCGGCTGGGAGAGCTTCGCTGACCGCACCCGGAGGGAAACGCCCGCGCGGGCTCCGCGCCGACCCGGTTCTTTTTTGTGTACAAAACCGCTGCCGGGATTCGGTGCCCAGACAGCGGTTATTTGTATTCATATCATTGTTTCGCAATACGCCCGCGGGGGCTCCACGCTGGGAGAAGCAGCCTTTCAGAAGCCGCTTTGCGGCGTGTGCTGCGCTGCCGGGGAGAACTTCGCTATCCGTCCCCGGAGGGAAATGCCCGCGGGGGCTCCCCGCTAGACTTCGAAGTCGTGGAATACGATGTTGCCGAGGTTCTGCTCCTCGTGATTCTTTCCCCAGATCGCTTTCATAAAATCCGGATACGCTTCCTCTGCGATCTGCAGCATCCGGCGGAAAATCTCGACGGAACCCTCTGCGATACCGTCATCGCCTTCAGGGAAGTCGTATTCCAGCGTGACCGCTTTTGCATCCAGATTGACGGAGAACTTGCAGAAACGGAACTTGTTGTTCATTTCATTGGCGACGCGGAGCACATCCCGGCGCTCCTTGTCCGTGAACCGGACATAATGCGGGATCCGCACGGAAACGTCGTTTTCATCGTCGGACGAGATAAAATGCACGGAAACTGCTGCATAATCGACGACTGCGTCTGCGATGATGCGGCAGTTCTCCTCCGATTCCATAACGCGGAAGATGATCTCCTCCTCCGTGAACTTGTCAGCAATCGCTGCTGTGGCAGCAAACATCAGAGCCTCACTCCTTTCGATTGTCAGCCGGAAATCTCTTTCATGAGGTCCGGGTAGCTGTCGTCGATGATGCCCGCGCTCCGCATCAGCAGCTCGTAGGCTGCATCACCGATATCATCGGTTGCCATGGTGAAGTCATAGGATGCATCGACGGAGTTGTTTCTTGTATCGAGGCTGAAGCGGAGATACCGGAATTTGTAGTTGCAGCTGTTGACTGCAAGCAGCATGCTTTCGGTGCGCTCCTCCGGGAATTTCAGCAGATTGAAGATCCGAAGTGCGACGTCATTCTCCTCCGAGCGGGAGATGAACCGCGCTTCAAAGGAAGCATTCTTCGTGTTGATGCCTACATGCACGGCACTGAACTCGTCGCGGGCTTCGATCCCGCATTCGAGGTCATGCGCTTTCAGTGCATCGTAGATCGCCTGTGTTGCCGGATAGACCATACGATCCCTCCTCCTTTGTATTTCTATTCTCTATTATAGACCATACGGGCGGAAAAGTCAAGGGAAAGCGCGGACTGTAACCGAAGTGTAATGGCGGGGGAGGCGTATGATAAGATTTTGTGTGTTTCGTTTGGGATTTCTGTTTTGCCGCGCTGCGATTTGTTGAGCCCTGCTGGGCATAAAGTACAAAAAACGGGGCATTCCCGATAAAAAAGGACGCCGATCGCAGCATCAGCGTCCTTTTTCTATGCAAATAACGGGGGCTGCCCCTCATTCCGGTTCCGCCGGAGATTCCGCTTGTGCTTCCGGTTCCTTTTTCTTGCGGAATACCAAAAGTCTGCTGAATATGTAATTCAGCGCGAAGATGATGAACTGCGACAGCAGCACCATGAGATTGTAATTCCAGCCGAAGATCGTCGGCATCAGCATGAGACCCCATTCCAGAAAGAAGGTGAATCCGCGCGCACCGAAGAACGTCGACGCTTCCCGCAGCACATCGCTTTTTTCCGTGGATTTGCTGTAGAACACGTATTTTTTGTTGACGACGAACGCAAATGTCGCGCAGATCACCCACGAAACAGCCGTGTTGATCGAATTGGGAATCTTCTGCGTATCGACCGACAGGCCGGCGAGCAGGAACAGCCATTTGCCGATGAATTTCGTGAGTATCGAAAGCACAGTCGTCCATCCGCCGTAGTAGATGTAACGCAGGGCGTGTTCGTTTTTCTCCCAGATTTTTTTCAGCGGCTTCGGCAGCAGCTTCACAACAAACAGCAGCAGTTTTTCCAGCATATTCTGTCCTCCGTTAATCCAGCTCAAATGCGCCGGTATAAAGCTGATAGTATGTGCCCTTCTTTTCGAGCAGGGCGTCATGGCTGCCGCGCTCGATGATGCGGCCGTGGTCAAGCACCATGATGACATCCGCATTGCGGACGGTCGAGAGCCGGTGCGCGATGACAAAGACCGTGCGGTTCTTCATCAGCGCATCCATGCCGCGCTGCACGATCGCCTCGGTGCGCGTGTCGATCGACGAGGTCGCCTCATCGAGGATCATGACGGGCGGGTCTGCGACGGCTGCGCGTGCGATCGCGATCAGCTGGCGCTGTCCCTGCGAGAGATTCGCGCCGTTGCCGGTCAGCATCGTATCGTAGCCCTCCGGCAGACGGGTGATGAAGTCATCCGCACCGGAAAGTTTGGCGGCTGCAATGCATTCCTCGTCGGATGCATTCAGTCTGCCGTAGCGGATATTGTCCATGACCGTTCCGGTAAAGAGATTTGTTTCCTGCAGCACAATGCCGAGCGAGCGGCGCAGATCGGATTTTTTGATCTTGTTGATGTTGATGCCGTCATAGCGGATCTTTCCGTCCGCAATGTCGTAGAAGCGGTTGATGAGGTTTGTGATCGTGGTCTTGCCGGCACCGGTTGCGCCGACAAACGCGATTTTCTGTCCGGGCTTTGCAAAGACCGTCACATCATGCAGGACGGGCTTGCCTTCCTCATAGGCGAAATCCACGCAGTCCAGCGTGACGTCGCCCTGCAGCGGCGTATACGTGATCGAGCCGTCTGCGGTGTGCGGATGCTTCCACGCCCATTTGTGCGTGATCTCCTTCGATTCGGTGATCGTGCCGTCGGGTGCCTCCGTGACATTGACCATCGTCACATAGCCGTTGTCGGCCTCCGGCTCCTGATCCATCAGCTCGAAGATGCGCTCTGCGCCGGCAACTGCCATGACGATCGCATTGAGCTGCTGCGTCACCTGATTGAGGTTGCCCGTGAACTGCTTTGCCATATTCAGGAACGGAACCAGAATGCTGACGCCGAGCGGCAGGCCGGAGAACGATACATTTTTGACGCCGATGACGACGAATGCGCCGCCGACCGTTGCCAGCAGGACATAAAGCAGATTGCCGAGGTTCATGATGATCGGGGCGAGGGCATTCGCATAGGCATGGGCGCGGTAGCTGTCCTCGCAGAGCTGCTCGTTGATCTCGTCAAAATCCTTCTGGCTTTTCTGCTCATGGCAGAACACCTGAACGACCTTCTGGCCGGTCATCATCTCCTGCACGAAGCCCTCGGTCTTGCCGACGGCCTGCTGCTGGCGGATGAAGTATTTTGCCGAGCCGCCGCCGAGCTTCCGGGAGACGGCTGTCATCGTGACAATGCCGATGACGACGATCAGCGTCAGCCAGAAGCTGTAAAACAGCATGATACAGAATACAAACACGACAACGGAGCCTGCCTGAACCAGAGAGGGGAGTGCCTGCGACAGCATCTGCCGCAGCGCGTCGATGTCATTCGTGTAATGGCTCATGATATCGCCGTGCTGATGTGTGTCGAAATAGCGGATCGGGAGATTCTGCATCTTGTCGAACAGCGTGCAGCGCATCTTGTTGAGGAATCCCTGCGTCATGATCGCGACCAGCTGCTGCCAGAGCGTCATGGAGATCAGTGCAAGTACATAAAGCACGATCAGGAACGCGACCTTCGGGACGATGACGGCCTTTGCGCTTTCCCAGTCGCCGGTCGGGGCATAGGTCTGGATATCGGTGATGACCTTCTGCATGAATACCGCCGGAATCGAAGATGTCGCAGCGGAAAACAGAATGCAGATGAGCGTGACCGGAAGCAGCTTCGGATAAAACCCACGGAGCATTTTGACGATGCGCCCGAGTGATTTTGCAGCCTCACCGGGCTTTCTCGGTGCACCGTAGCCTTTGGTATTACGCGGCATCTCCGTCACCTCCGTTCGTCTGCTGCTCGTAGACCTCGCGGTAGATATCACTCGATTTCAGCAGCTCCTCATGCGTACCCTGCGCGGCGATCCTGCCGTTGTCCATAACAAGGATCATGTCCGCATCCTGCACGGACGCGATGCGCTGGGCAATGATGATCTTCGTGGTATCGGGGATGTATGCGCGGAATCCTTTGCGGATCAGCGCATCGGTCTTGGTATCGACTGCGCTGGTCGAATCGTCAAGGATCAGAATCTTCGGCTTTTTCAGCAGTGCCCGCGCAATGCAGAGACGCTGCTTCTGTCCGCCGGAGACATTCGTGCCGCCCTGCTCGATCATGGTATCATAGCCGTCCGGGAATGCCGAGACGAAGTCATGCGCCTGTGCGAGCTTGCAGGCCTCGATCAGCTCCTCGTCGGTCGCGTCCGGGTTGCCCCAGCGCAGATTCTCCTTGATCGTGCCGGAGAAAAGCACGTTCTTCTGCAGCACCATTGCGACACTGTCGCGGAGTGCGGTCAGGTCATACTGCGTCACATCCAGTCCGCCGACCTTCACGCTGCCTTCCGTGACGTCATAGAGCCGCGGGATCAGCTGCACGAGCGTCGATTTGCTCGAGCCCGTTCCGCCGATGATGCCGACCGTCGCACCGGACGGGATCGTCAGGTCAATGTCGTAAAGCGCGTATTTCTTCGCCTTCTGCGAATACTTGAAATGAACGTCCTCAAAGACGATGCTGCCGTCCTTGACATCGAGGCAGGCGTTTTCCGGATTGTGGATATCCGCAGTCTCGTTCAGCACCTCGGAGATGCGGCGGATCGACTCAGCCGACATGGTCAGCATGACATAGATCATGGAGAGCATCATCAGGTTGATGAGGATCTGGAAGCCGTAGGTCAGCATACTGGACATTTCACCGACATTGATGCCGTTGCCCGTGCCGGTGATGATCAGCTTGGAGCCGACCAGCAGGATAAACGCCATGTTGAAATACAGGCACATCTGCATGATCGGGGCATTCAGCGCGACGATGCGCTCCGCCTTCGTGAAGTCCCTGCAGATATCCTCCGCGGCGGTATGGAACTTCTGCTTCTCGTATTCTTCGCGGGAGAAGCCCTTGACCACACGCATACCGCGGACGTTTTCCTCAATAGATTCGTTCAGCTTGTCGTATTTCTTGAACACGCTGCGGAAAGCCGGCAGCGCAAACTTGCCGATCATCAGCAGGCCGAATGCCAGCACCGGGATCACAACGACAAAGGTCGCCGCAAGCTTTCCGCCCATGATAAACGCCATGATGACCGCAAAAATCAGCATCAGCGGCGCACGAACGGCGATGCGGATCAGCATCATGAAGGCCATCTGCACATTGTTGATATCGGTCGTCAGACGGGTGACCAGCGATGATGTCGAAAACTTGTCGATGTTGCTGAACGCAAAGGTCTGGACCTTTTCAAAAATATCATGGCGGACATTCTTTGCGAATCCGGAAGCCGCCTTTGCTGCCGTGAAGCCTGCCGAACCGCCGAAAAACAGTGAGAGCAGCGTCATCAGCATGAGCAGCAGGCCTGTTTTCAGCAGCAGGTTCATTTCAATACCGCTCTGAATCTGGTCCACAAGCCGCGCTGTGATAAACGGGATGATCGCTTCGATGACTGCCTCCCCCAGCATAAACAGGATCGTGATGATCGTCGGGGTTCTGTATTCCCGCAGACATTGCCGGATGGTTCGGAACATATACGGTCAGCCCTCCTTTTCTACAAGATGACCGGCACACCGTTGCCGGTATGCCGGTATAGCAGTTTAGTCGATAGACTTGAGTGTCGGGAAGAGAATGACGTCACGGATCGACTGGCTGTTGGTCATCAGCATGACCAGACGGTCAATGCCGAAGCCGATGCCGCCTGTCGGGGGCATACCGATCTCCAGTGCATTCATGAAGTCCTCGTCAATGCGGTTGGCTTCCTCGTCGCCCTGTGCGATCAGTGCTTCCTGCGCCTCGAAACGCTTGCGCTGGTCGATCGGGTCATTCAGCTCGGAATACGCATTGCACATTTCGCGTGCGGTGATGTACAGCTCGAAACGCTCGACATAGTCCGGCTTATCCGGCTTGCGCTTGGTCAGCGGGGAGATCTCGACCGGGTGATCCATAATGAAGGTCGGCTGGATCAGCTTTTCCTCGACGAACTCATCGAAGAACAGGTTGAGGATATCGCCCTTTTCGTGACGCTTCTCGTAATGCACGCCCTTTTCGTCCGCGATCTTCTTTGCTGCGGCGGTGTCCGGAATCTGATCGAAGTCAACACCGGTATATTCCTTCACCGCGTCGATCATGGTCAGGCGGCGGAACGGCTTGCCGAGGTCGATCATGATATCCTCGCCGTTCTCATCGGTGCCGAACGGGATGCAGGTCGAGCCGCAGACCGTCTGCGCGATGTGGCGGAACATGTTTTCGGTCAGATCCATCATGCCGTGGTAGTCGGTATATGCCTGATACAGCTCCATAAGCGTGAATTCCGGATTGTGCTTGGTATCGACGCCCTCGTTGCGGAACACTCTGCCGATCTCGTAGACGCGCTCAAGGCCGCCGACGATCAGACGCTTCAGGTACAGTTCCAGGGAAATGCGCAGCTTGACGTCCTCGTCCAGTGCATTATAATGGGTATCGAACGGTCTTGCCGCCGCGCCGCCCGCATTGGAAACGAGCATCGGGGTCTCGACCTCGATGAAGCCCTGACCGTCGAGCCACGAACGGATCGCTGCAATGATCTTGCTGCGCTTGATGAAGGTGTCGCGGACGTCCTCATTCATGATGAGGTCAACATAACGCTGACGGTATCTGGTGTCGCGGTCGGTCAGGCCGTGGAACTTCTCCGGCAGCGGCTTTAACGACTTGGACAGCATCGTGACCTTTGTCGCATGGACGGAGAGCTCACCGGTGCGGGTGCGGAACAGTTTGCCGGTCACGCCCATGAGGTCGCCGATATCGCCGAATTTGCGGAAGTTTGCGAACGCCTCCTCGCCGATGTCGTTCATGCGGACATAGACCTGAATGCGGCCGGTCTTATCGCGCAGGTCAAGGAAGTTTGCCTTGCCCATTTTGCGCCAGCTCATGATTCTGCCGGCGACCGTGACCTCGAACTGCTCGTTGATCTTCTCGTATGCGGCCTTCTTTGCCTCCTCGTCGAGATCTGCGGGGAGCTCTGCCTCCGCTGCCTCGTACATGGCGCGGCAGTCTGCGGTGTGGGCGGTGACGTCAAACTTTGTGATGACGAACGGGTCACTGCCGTTTTCCTGCATCTCGCTCAGCTTGTCAAGGCGCACCTGACGCAGCGCATCAATGTCCTCTTCCTGCTGCACGTTCTGTTCGTTGAGATTCTGTTCGCTCATGCTCAGCCCTCCGGATGTTTTTCAAAAATGCCTGTGCTGGAGATTTCCAGAACGGTGAATGTCATGATGCCGACCGGAGCCTCAACGATAAAGGTATCGCCGACATGCTTGCCGAGGACGGCCTTGCCGATCGGCGAATCATCAGAAATCTTGTGCTGCTCGTAGTCAGCCTCGGAACGGCCGACGATCTGCAGAGTTTCGATCTTCTGCGGCTGGCCGTTGAACTCGGCTCTGCTTAAAATGACGCCGCAGCCCGTGCTGACGGTATCCGAGGAGATCGTGGAGATGATCTCGGCATGTTCCAGCGTATATTCGAGCTTTTTGATCTCGTCTTCCAGACGCGCCTGTTCGTTTCGCGCCTCGTCGTACTCCGCGTTTTCGGAAAGGTCACCGTGGCTTCTTGCTTCCGCGAGGGCGTCAGCGACCTCGGTACGGCGGGTACCCTTCAGGTAGGAAAGTCTCTGTTGTTCAGCATCATAATGCTGCTGTGACATTTTTTCTCTGTATTCGTGTTCCATAAAATCCTCCTTATGGCATCTGTTATAAAATCCAGAGAGGGAGCAGTGTAAATGCGCTGCTCCCTTGCTGTTTCAGATTCCTGCAGTGAAAGATCCTTCCGGATCAGTCACTGATCTCACTGTGAAATTCCTGCAGAGACTTGACGCTCAGTGCGCCGCCCTGCGACTTGACTGCCGCAATGCCCTCTGCGGTTGCGGATGCAGCCGCCATCGTGGTGATGTACGGGATGCGGTACTTGATCGCTGCCTTGCGGATGTAGCTGTCGTCGTGTAGACTGTCAGCACCCGCCGGCGTATTGATGATGAGGTCGATCTTGCCGTTCGTCATCGCGTCGGTGATGTTCGGTCTGCCCTCATAGAGCTTCTTGATCTTCTCAGCCGGAATGCCTGCTTCTGCGATCATGTCGTAGGTCTTGCCGGTCGCGAGGATGCTGAATCCGAGATTGTTGAACTTCTTTGCGATCTCGAGCAGCTCCGGCTTATCCATATCGCAGACGGAGAGCAGCACCGTGCCGCCGGTCGGCAGCTTGGTCTGGGTCGCTTCCTGTGCCTTGAAGTAAGCCTCACCGAAGTTCGGGGAAATGCCGAGCACCTCACCGGTGGAACGCATCTCCGGTCCGAGCACCGGGTCAACCTCCTGGAACATGTTGAACGGGAACACAGCCTCCTTGACGCCGTGATGCGGGATCTTTCTGTCATGCAGCGACGGCACCGGAGACGGCTTGCCGGTCAGCTCTGCGGTCATGATCTGGGTCGCGATGCGCACCATGTTGATCGCGCAGACCTTGGAGACCAGCGGCACGGTTCTCGATGCACGCGGGTTTGCTTCGAGCACGTAAACGGTATCGTCCTCGATCGCATACTGCATGTTCATGAGGCCGGAAACGCCCATTTCCACGGCGATCTTCTTCGTGTATTCCTTGATGGTCGCAACATGCTTTTCGCTGAGGTTCAGCGACGGGAGCACGCAGGCGGAGTCACCGGAATGGATGCCCGCAAGCTCGATGTGCTCCATGACAGCCGGAACGAAGCATTCCTTGCCGTCGGAGATCGCGTCAGCCTCACACTCGGTCGCGTGATGCAGGAAGCGGTCGATCAGGATCGGTCTGTCCGGCGTGACGCCGACAGCAGCTTCCATATAAATGCGCATCATCTTGTCGTCGTGGACGACCTCCATGCCGCGGCCGCCGAGCACATAGGACGGACGGACCATGACCGGATAGCCGATGCGGTTTGCGATCTCAAGTGCGTCGTCAACGGTGACGGCCATGCCGGATTCCGGCATCGGGATGCCGAGCTTATCCATCATCGCGCGGAAGTGATCTCTGTCCTCTGCGAGGTCGATCGTCTCCGGCGAGGTGCCGAGGATGTTGACGCCGTTCTTCTTCAGGTCGGCTGCGAGGTTCAGCGGAGTCTGGCCGCCGAACTGTGCGATGACGCCGACCGGCTTTTCCTTCTCGTAGATCTGAAGGACATCCTCGAGCGTCAGCGGCTCGAAGTAGAGCTTGTCGGAAGTATCATAGTCCGTGGAAACGGTTTCCGGGTTGCAGTTGACGATGATCGTCTCAAAGCCGAGATCCTTCAGCGCGAGGGCTGCATGGACGCAGCAGTAGTCGAACTCGATACCCTGACCGATTCTGTTCGGGCCGCCGCCGAGGATCATGATCTTCGGGCGGTCGTCGTTGCACGGGCTCTTGTCCTCCTCGATGTGATAAGAGGAGTAGTAATATGCGCTGTCCGCGGTGCCGGAGACATGCACGCCCTCCCAGCCTTCACGGATGCCTGCCTCATAGCGCGCATTGCGGATGTCCGCCTCGGAGACGCCGAGGATCTGGCTTAAATAGCGGTCGGAGAAGCCGTCCAGCTTTGCCTGCCGCAGGACACCTGCTGCCGGGACCTTGCCCTTGTTCTGCATCAGGGTCTCTTCTTCCTCGACCAGCTCAAGCATCTGCTCGATGAACCACTTTTTGATCCGTGTCAGATCGTAGAGCTCATCGACGGTCGCACCCTTGCGGAGTGCCTCATACATGATGAACTGACGGTTGCTCGTCGGATAGACCAGCATGGAGAGCAGCTCATCCTTTGTTTTCTCATGGAAATCCTTTGCAAAGCCAAGACCGTATCTGCCGGTTTCCAGCGAGCGGATCGCCTTCTGGAAAGCTTCCTTATAGGTCTTGCCGATGCTCATGACCTCACCGACGGCGCGCATCTGTGTGCCGAGCTTATCCTCTGCACCCTTGAACTTCTCAAATGCCCAGCGCGCGAACTTGATGACGACATAATCGCCGGAGGGGACGTATTTATCCAGTGTGCCGTACTTGCCGCATTCCATCTCGTCCAGCGTCATGCCGGTTGCGAGCATCGCAGAGACCAGCGCGATCGGGAAGCCGGTCGCCTTGGAGGCCAGTGCGGAGGAACGGGAGGTACGCGGATTGATCTCGATGACGATGATCCTGTCGGAGACCGGGTCATGTGCGAACTGGCAGTTGCAGCCGCCGATGACCTGCACCTTATCGACGATGCGGTAGGCCTGCTCCTGCAGACGCTTCTGCACATCCTCGGAAATGGTCAGCATCGGGGCGGAGCAGAACGAATCGCCGGTATGCACGCCCATGGGGTCGATGTTCTCAATAAAGCAGACGGTGATCATGTTGCCCTTGGCGTCGCGGACGACCTCGAGCTCGAGCTCCTCCCAGCCGGTGACGCACTCCTCAACGAGCACCTGTCCGACCAGAGATGCCTGCAGGCCTCTTGCGCAGACGACCTTCAGCTCCTCGACGTTGTAGACCATGCCGCCGCCGGCGCCGCCCATTGTGTAGGCAGGACGCAGCACGACCGGATAACCGAGCTGATCTGCGATCTTTACGGCCTCGTCCACGGAATATGCGACCTCACTGCGTGCCATTTCCACGCCGATCGACTCCATGGTTTCCTTGAACTCGATTCTGTCCTCGCCGCGCTCGATCGCATCGACCTGAACGCCGATGACCTTGACGCCGTATTCCTTGAGGACGCCTGCCTTGTCAAGCTCGGAGCAGAGGTTCAGACCGGACTGTCCGCCGAGGTTCGGCAGCAGTGCGTCCGGGCGCTCCTTTTTGATGATCTCGGTCAGACGCGCACAGTTCAGCGGCTCGATGTAGGTCACATCGGCAACATCCGGGTCCGTCATGATCGTTGCGGGGTTGGAGTTGACGAGCACGATCTCATATCCGAGCTTGCGCAGTGCCTTGCAAGCCTGTGTGCCGGAGTAATCGAACTCGCACGCTTGTCCGATGATGATCGGGCCTGAGCCGATGATCATCACTTTGTTGATATCAGTTCTTTTTGGCATATTGCGAACACCTCACTTCAACTACACATTATAGCATAAATCTACCTGGAATTGCAAGTGTTTTTCCGGAATTTATCAAATTTCACATTTCGGATTATTTTTCTCACGTTTGGCCGCGCGGTTTGGGTTGATTTGACAGTTTGCCGCTACAGCGCATTGGTGCGGCGGTAGACCGTCGGGGTGACGCCGTTGTGCTTCTTGAACTGCCGCATGAAGTGCTCCTCGTTGTCGTAGCCGCAGAGCTGCGCGATATGCGAGACCGTATAGCTGGTCGAGGTCAGCAGCTCGCGGGCAAGGTTCATCTTGCAGTTGATGACGTCCGCGATGCAGGTCATGCCGAAGGTCTCGCGGTAGACGAGCTGGAAGTAGCTCCGGCTCATGTTCAGCTCCGCGCAGAGACGCTCGACCGTCCATTTCTCCTGCGGGTCGGCGTAGATCTTCTCCCGGAGCCGCACCAGATCGGCATAATGCGGATCGGAGTGCTCCGCGGCGGCCTGCTCCGCGACGGGTCCGCCGGTCTCGGCCATGCGGATCAGCAGCGCCTTCAGCAGATATTCGAGCATCTCGCTGCGCCTTGCGTTCGCGCCGTAGAACTCCGCACAGAGCTGTTCCAGCAGCGCGGAGAGGAACGCGGTGTCTGCAAAGCGGAGCAGCTTGTTTTCGGGCAGCTGCAGGGAGCGGTAAAAGCTGCGTTCCCCGCCCTGCCGGAACAGCACCCAGTCATAAAAGAGCGTCTGCTCTGCCGGGGCAAAGGAAAACGGCGTATGCTCCGCGATGATGACGGCATCGCCGGATGCGGCGGTCAGCGTCCGGCCGTTCAGCGTGAGATCCATGGGGGCGGCGGCCAGCAATAGCAGCGTACCGTCTGCGCCGTCCGGGCAGGAACAGGCCGCATCCTGCGGCAGGACCGAACGGTATCCGAGTTCTGTGATCTGCATGATACGGCTCCTTTCTGTGTGATACTATCATACATATTATCATATCAGAATGGAAAAGTCAACCGGCGGCCTTCCGCATTGGGAGGGAACACGCCGAAGAAGCCGCGGCAGCGGCGTGTACTGCGAATGCCGGGAGAGCCTCGCTGACCGTCCCCGGAGGAAATTGCCGGCGCGGGCTCCGCGCACTTGACTTTTAACTTTGTTTGTGCTATACTAACTACGTATGTTTTTTCGCATAATCATTCATCAGAAAGGAAGTATCAGGGATGAACAGTTATCAGCCGCTCGACAGCAGCCCGAAGCTCGGACAAATCCAGCAGGATATGCTGAAAAGCTGGAAGGCAGAAAATGTCTTTGAACGCTCCGTTCACAACGGACAGGCAGAGGAGGTCGTGTTCTACGACGGCCCCCCGTTCCCGACCGGTATTCCGCACCACGGCACAGTGCTGGTCTCCTTTATCAAGGATCTGATCGCACGTTATCACACCATGAAGGGCTATTCTGTGCCGCGTGTCTGGGGCTGGGACTGCCACGGTCTGCCGATCGAGACACAGGCAGAAAAGGCACTCGGCATCGACAGCAAGACCGAGATCGAGCGTTCGATCGGCATCGGCAAGTTCAATGACGCCTGCCACGAGATCGTTTCCAAGAATAACGAAACATGGCGCGAATACGTCGATCAGATGGCGCGCTGGGTCGATTACGACGGCGCCTACAAGACCATGAACCTCTCCTATATGGAGTCGGTCATGTGGGCGTTCAAGCAGTGCTATGACAAGGGACTGATCTACCGCAACTACCGCGTTACCCCGTACTGCTGCCGCTGTGAAACATCCCTGTCGATCTCCGATACCAGAGAATCCGACTCCACCCGTCCGCGTCAGGACAGATGGATCATCACCAAGTTCAAGACCGACGACATGATCGACGGCAAGCAGGTTTACTTCCTTGCATGGACGACGACCCCGTGGACGCTGCCGTCCAACCTCTGCCTTGCAGTCGGCGAAAAGCTTGACTATGCATTCGTTGAGGTCGAGGGAGAGGTCTTTATCGCGTGTAAGGCAACGCTTTCCCACTTCCCCAAGATTTTCGGCAAGAAGCCGGTCATCCTCAAAGAGTGCAAGGGCGCAGACCTCGTCGGCAAGACCTACGAGCCGCTGTTCCCGTACTTCGCCGATAAGGCCGCAGAGGGCGCGTTCCGCGTCGTGACTGCTGACTATGTCGGCTCCGAGGAGGGCGTCGGCATCGTCCATACCGCACCGGCATTCGGTGAGGACGACTACTGGACCTGCCGCAACCATAAGATCCCGATGGTCAACCCGGTCGATGAGAAGGGTCACTTCACGAAGGAGGTTACCGACTTCTACGTAGAGCAGGATGCAAAGACCGTCATTGAGATGAACCCGACGATCATCCGCTTCCTCTACGACAACGGCAAGGCTGTCGCGGACGGCACGATCGAGCATAACTATCCGCACTGCTGGCGCTGCCGCGAGCCGCTCATCTATAAGGCGATGGACGCATGGTATCTCGATATCGAGAAGCTGAAGCCGCGTCTCATCGAGCTGAACAATGAGCAGGTCAACTGGATCCCGGATTCCGTCAAGGATTCCCGCTTCGGCAAGTGGCTCGAAAATGCCCGTGACTGGAACATCTCCAGAAACCGCTACTGGTCTACTCCGATCCCGATCTGGGAGTGCCCGGAGTGCGGCGAGCGCGTTGTTCTCGGCTCCCTTGATGAGATCGAGCAGAGAAGCGGCAAGCGTCTTGATAACCTGCACAGACAGTTTGTCGATGAGGTCACCTTCCCGTGCAAGTGCGGCGCGACCATGCACCGCGTTCCGGAAGTCCTCGACTGCTGGTTTGAATCCGGCTGCGTGCCGTTTGCACAGAAGCACTATCCGTTTGAGAACAAGGACTGGTTCGAGTCCCACTTCCCGTGCGATTTCATCGTCGAGTACACCGGTCAGATCCGCTGCTGGTTCTACTATCTGCACGTCATGGCGACCGCGCTGTTCGACCGCCCGGCGTTCAAGAACTGCGTCGTGCACGGCACCATTCTCGATGAGAACGGCAAGAAGCTTTCCAAGTCCAATCACAACTATACAGACCCGATGCAGCTGATGAAGGAATTCGGTACGGACGCATTCCGCCTGTACCTGTTCCAGTCCAATGCGATGCTGGTCGGTGACCTGCGCTTCAAGGACAGCGGCATCAAGGATATGCTGCAGCAGCTCATCCTGCCGCTCTGGAACGCCTGCAACTTCTTCATTTCCTATGCGAATATCGACGGCTATCATCCGGACGAGGTGCCGGTGCCGCAGTCCGATAACGAGCTGGACAAGTGGATCCTCGCGCTGCTCTGCGAGACCGAGAAGAAGATCACCGCGAACATGGAGCAGTATTTCGTCAATCACTTCACCGATAACCTTGACGCGCTCATGGACGGCCTGACCAACTGGTTCATCCGCCGCTCCCGCCGCCGCTTCTGGGGCAAGGAGATGACCGCGGACAAGAAAAACGCCTACGATACGCTGCTTTATGTGCTGGTCAATACCTGCAAGCTGTTTGCACCGGCGGCTCCGATCCTTTCGGATTATCTCTACCGCATCCTGACCGGCAATGATTCCGTGCATCTCGCCGCATGGCCGCAGATCCCGGCAGCATTCGAGAACAAGGCACTGCTGCATGAGATCGACCTGACCAGAAACGTCATCTCCCTTGCACACGCACTGCGCAGCAAGAACAACATCAAGATCCGTCAGCCGCTTTCAACGCTCCGCGCTGCACTTGTCTCCGAGGACGCTGCAAAGATCGTTGCTCGCTTCACCGATATCATCGCGGAGGAGCTGAACGTCAAGCAGGTCGAGATCGCAGACGATGTTTCCGCGATCGCCGATGTGCAGTATGCCCCGAACTTCAATGCGATCCGCGACCTCTACCGCGACCGCGTGCCGGTGCTCATCAAGGCGATCAAGTCCGGCGCGTTCAGGCTGACTGAGGACGCTGCGATCCTGACGATCGACGGCAGGGAGGAATCCTTCGATCCGGAGATCATCCTCGTGACCTATCAGGCAAAGGACGGCGGCCATATCATGAGCGGACAGGGCATCGTTGTGTCGCTTGACCTGACGATCACCGACGAGCTCCGCGCAGAGGGCATTGCCCGTGATCTGGTGCGCATGATCCAGGATGCGAGAAAGCAGAGCGGCTGCGAGATCGCTGACCGCATCGTGCTGCAGCTCGACGGCAAGTATCCGGAGCAGTACGCAGAGTACATCTGCGGCGAAACGCTCGCGACACTCGGCACGGTCGAGAACCCGATCTCCGCGTTCGAGGTCGAGGGAGCAGACGGCAGCATCAAGGTCGCGATCGCGAAGGCAATGTAATTTCGGTATCGCTGCGCGATGACTTGAAATGGGCGCCGCCCGAACATGAAGGAACTTGTTTTTTCATGTTGAACCCCGCCGGGGGCGTACCCCCGGATCCCGTTATGGACAGACAAAATGGGCACTGGCTTTTTACAGTCGGTGCCCGTTTTTCAAATAGGGTCTGTCATAAAAGGAACGGCGCGGCGTTAGCAGACGGAGGGAATCTCGTACCTCTATCAGCCTCCCCTGAAAGGGGAGGTGTCAGCGGCAGCTGACGGAGGGGTCAAATCCGCAGGCGTCTGCCGTGTTAACCCCTCCGCCGCTTCGCGGTCCCCCTCCCGGCTTTTTCAGCCACAGGCTGATAATTTTATCAAGGAAAAAAACCGCAATATCATTCAAAAGAAAGGAACACAAAACCGCCATGGATAATGTCATTGTCGTGTGTGCCGTGCTCTGCATTCTGCTGCAGATCGTGCTGCTGATCGTATTCCTGCGCGGGAAGTCCGATGATCCCCGCAAGGCCGTCCGCGAGATGCTCGGCCGGATGCAGAAGGAGGAGCAGAAGCTCCGGCGGGAGCAGTCCGCGCAGACCAACGAGACGATCCGCCTTTCCATGCAGACGGTCAGCGACAACCTCTCGCAGAACCAGTCCCAGACGCGTGAGACGACCGCGGCACAGCTCCGGCAGTTTGAGGGGCGCATTCAGGGGCTTGAGGCCGCGAACGCCCGCGCCATGAACGAGCTCCGCGAGACTGTCGCGCAGCAGATGGAGCAGCTCCGCGAGCAGAACGACCGCCGTCTCGGTGAGATCAGAAAGACCGTGGACGACACCCTGCAAGAGCATCTCGAACAGAAAATGAACGAGAGCTTCAAGCGCGTGACTGAAAGCCTCGAAGCCGTTTACAAGGGGCTCGGTGAGATGAAAACGCTCGCGAATGACGTCGGCGGACTGAAGCGCGTGCTCTCCAATGTCAAGACGCGCGGCACGCTCGGCGAGATCCAGCTCGGCAGCATTCTGCAGGAGATCCTCGCACCGGAGCAATATGATACCAATGTGGAGACCGTTCCCGGCAGCGGAAAGCGCGTCGAATTTGCGATCCGCCTGCCAGCCGCGGACGGCAGTACAGTCTGGCTGCCGATTGATTCCAAGTTCCCGGCGGACTGCTGGGAACAGCTGCTCGACGCGCAGGAGTCCGGCGATAAAAATGCAGCAGATGCGGCAAGATCACAGCTTCACAAGCGGCTCGGCGTCTTTGCGAAGGATATTCATGACAAGTATCTGCACGAGCCGGAAACGACCGCGTTCGGGATCCTGTTCCTGCCGTTTGAGGGGCTGTATTCCGAGGCCGTCAGCAGCGGCCTGACCGCGCAGCTGCAGCAGAAATATTCGGTCAATATTGCGGGGCCTTCGACTATGGCGGCAATGCTCAATGCGCTGTACATGGGTTTCCGGACGCTCGCGATCCAGAAGCAGAGCGATCAGGTCTGGCAGATTTTGAGCGGCGTCAAGGACGAGTTCGGCCGGTTCGAGGAGGTGCTGAACGGCACGCGCAAAAAGCTTGACGCGGCCGGGCAGGAGCTCGATAAGCTGGTCGGCGTGCGGACAAGGGCGATCAACAAGCGGCTGGCCGAGGTGCAAAGGTCACCGATGCTGCTGGAAATACCTGATGATTTGCCGGATAACTATGATTATGACTAGCGGGGAGCCCGCGCTCTTCGGAGGTATCGCAATATGATCGCAATTTCATTTCTGACAGGGGAACTGCTGCTTGCTGCGGTCTGGCTGACCGTGCGGGCGGCTGTCTGCATCCGGCGGCGGCATATTGACTGGAAACGCGAGGCCTGTCTCCTGCTGATGTATGTCAATCTTGCGGTGCTGCTGCGGTTCACGTTCTATCCCATGGAGCGTGTGAACGGCCGTGTGGAGCCGCTCTGGTTTGATCCGGACGGGGTGTTCCCGCTGCGCGTCAATTTCGTGCCGCTCGTGCACATCCTCGAATACGATTCATTGCGTGATACGCTGCTGAATATCATCGGCAATGCGGCGATGTTCGTCCCGACCGGCATCATCCTGCCAGTGCTGTATAAAAGGCTGAACAGCTTTTGGAAGGTGACGGCCGCAGGCTTCGGGCTCTCGCTCGCGATCGAGCTGCTGCAGCTGCCGTTTTCTGTCCGTGCGACCGATATCGACGATCTGCTCCTGAATACGCTCGGGTGCATGGCGGGGTACGGCGTATACCGGTTTTTCCGGCGGCACCGCGCAAGCATTGACAATGCAGGGAAAATGTGATAGTATATAGCTGGGGGGCAATCCTATGTGGACAAAGCTGAACACCGCCGGGCAGACCGGCAGCGAGGGCGGACGCATCCTCTGCGACGAGGAATACGGTTCCGCCTGCCGCATCACACTTGAGGACTGCGGCGACCGGTTTGCGGTCACCTGCGGGGTATACGGTGCGTTTGTCCATACCGCTTTCTGCAGCGATGCTGCCGTTTATGCGGCGATGAAGGCCGAGCTGGAGCAGTTCCTGCAGACCGATACGACAGCAGATGACGAAATTGCGTTTTATGAATCATTTGCAGCAAGATACTGAGCTGTACGGAGCCCGGTATCACGAAAAAAGGGGAGGAAATACGATGAACCTGAAACACAAGCTGACTGCGGCACTCTGCTCCTGCGCGATGCTGCTGACCGCGGTCATCCCGATGATGCCGATGCGGGTCAGCGCAGACGAGATTGCACATGATCCGTCCCGCAATGTGCAGGAGGAGGGCGTCGGCAACCCGTTCAACTTCGGCGAGCGCATGGCACCGGAGGGAACGTCCGTCACCGAATTGCGCGCACTTGCGCATAAAATGACCGTTCAGCAGTGCAAATACGCGCTGTATAAGGAGATCGACGAGCACTGGGATCTCGTCAGCCTGCGCTTCGGCCAGACCGAGCGCGAAAAGGTCTATGCGCTGTTTCTCGGCGTCGCAACGCTGGAATCGACGCTCGGCGGCAACGGTGACGGCGCCGATATCGAAACTGCCTTCTCCGAGGGCTTCGGCAAAAGCTCCGCCCATGCCTACGGCTCGCTGCAGACCGCGGTCACTGCGTTCAAAGACCCCGGCACGAGCTTCATGCAGGAGGAGGATGTCCCGGAGCTGGAATGGTATGACCTGACGCAGGAGAACTTCTACGACGCGATCATCTCGAACCACATGGGTCTGCGCAAGATCATCCATTTTATCCGGCAGGCCAAGGTCGATTATGGCCTCACCGGCTGGCAGGTCGTGCGCGGCGCGCTGAAGGGGCACAATACCGGCTGGGCAAATTATACCGGCGACAATGACGGCTATTATGCGAACTATCCCGACGAGGGCGCGGCACTCGCACAGTGGTATTACGAGGAAGGGCACCTCTACGACAACGTATTTACGTGGACAAAGGGCGAGGTCGCCGCAAAGCAGCGTGCGGGCAAGCCGTGGGAGGACTGGTGGTACGACAAGGAGCCGAGCCTCGACCCGGTGAGCGAGCAGCCCAAGACCACGACGGCACCGGTCGTCACGACCGCGGGCACCACGACCACGACCGCTTCGGAGACCACGCCGGTCGTCGTGCAGAACACGCTCATGGGCGACATTGACCTGAACGGTGCGGCGGATATCGCGGATGCGGTGCTGCTGACGAAGTATCTTTGCGGCTCTGCGTCGCTGAGCGCGGAACAGGGCAAAGCCGCGGACATGGACGGGAACCGCATGGTGGATGCAAAGGATCTGACATGGCTGAAGCGGTATCTGCTGAGCCGGTAACAGAACAGCGCAGTTACGGGGATTTTTGCATAGATTTTGTGCAAACTGCCGAAATCCGAGAAAATGCGAAAATCCCCTTGACTTTTCCCCTCTGTTTTGATATAATAATCGAGTAGTGAATGCGAGTGTGCTGGAATTGGCAGACAGGCACGTTTGAGGGGCGTGTGTTTCGGCGTACGGGTTCAAGTCCCGTCACTCGCACCACTTTTTTTCTTGCCCCATAGGGCGAGCGATGACAGTTTTGCTGTGTGGAAAGATGGCTGAGCTGGTCTAAGGCGCACGACTGGAAATCGTGTGTGCGTTAATAGCGCACCGAGGGTTCGAATCCCTCTCTTTCCGCTTTTGTGAAATGTCCTAGATGCGTGAAAATCAAGCATCTAGGACATTTTTCATGTCTTTGGACTTGAAAAAAATTTCCGAAAAAAGAACCAAAATACCCCATTTTGAGCCCATTTTCAGGGGTAGTTCCCACGAGAGTTCCCACGAAATCAGTTCCCACAAAACGCATACACTTGCCCTCGATCGTGTTGAATTTCTCGCAGGTACGTCGATTTTATAGTGCTTTTTCGTGGGAACCGCTTTTCCCCTGTTTTAGCCGGTTCCCAAAGGTCAAACCTGTATTCGTGTGTTGTAAAAAATGACGAATATGCCACCCTATTCTACAACTGAATAATTCCTTATCCGCCCGATTTTTCGACCATGAAAAACCGGGCTTTTTCTTTGCCCGATCATCGGAGGTGATGCCGATGTAGACCGATGCCCGCCTGTCCTGTCAGCCTCCTGCCCTGAACGCAGGAAAACCGATACCGGCATCCGGATCAGGGTGCCGTCAACTGAAAAGGAGATAAGAATATGAAGCAGATGAACATGACTGTGAAATTCCATCCGATG
>MSGZ01000011.1 GCA_001940925.1 Ruminococcus sp. Phil11 | reverse complement strand
GGCTCCGGCTGAAACGGTTGAAGCAATCGAAGAAGCTGCGGAAGAAGCTGCAGAGCCGGTCATCGAGGAAATCGCCGAGACGGCCGAGGAAATCGCAGATGCTCCGGCTGAAACGGTTGAAGCGATCGAAGAGGCTGCGGAAGAAGCTGCAGAGCCGGTCATCGAGGAAATCACCGAAACGGTTGACGAGATCGCAGAGACTCCGGTAGAAGCGGTTGAAGCGATCGAAGAAGCAGCGGAAGAATCTGCGGAGCCGGTTATCGAGGAAATCACCGAACCTTCCGCACCGGTTACACTGTCGATGCTGGAGGAGATTATCCCCGAGCAGTTCACGAGCAAGCAGCCTGAAGCACCGAAGATCACGGAACCCGGTCTGCTGGAGATGCCCGTCGGTATCGAAAGTATGCTGAGCGATATGGGCGGTGACGATAAGCCCGCACAGCCCGCACCTGTTCCCACTCCGGCGGTACCGGCAGCACCTGCCGCACCGGCAGAAAAGGCCGCGCCGATTGCATCTGATATTCCGGCGGACGGCAAGTTCACGACCCGCGAACGCCGCAAGATCTACCACCATGAAACGACCCTTGAGATCCCGCGCGGTTATCTGGAAATCCGCGCCGGTGCATGCGCCGGTCTGGAGGAACTGGAAAGCGTCATCCTGCCGGATACGATCGTCAAGATCGGCAGCGGTGCATTCTCCGATAACGCTTCACTGAAAACCGTTATGATCCCGCTTTCCGTCAAGGAGATCGCAGAGGATGCCTTTGAAGGCTGCGACGCGATCACAAACGTCACGATGCCGATGGCGCTGGAATGGATCGCTCCGGTTCTGTTCGGTCAGAATGTTGTCATCAACTGGCTGGAGGAGGAAAGCGAGGAAGCCGATTCGATCGGTGACGGCAGATACACCAGACAGCTTCGCAAGGAGCTTTATCACGGCGAGCCGACGCTGATCATCCCGGAGGGTATCACCGAGATCCGCCCGGGTGCCTGCGCAGGTCTGGAAACCGTGACGGAAGTCGTCCTGCCGAGCACACTGACAAAAATCTGCTCCGGCGCGTTCTCTGAATGCGTATCGCTGCGTGTGCTGGATATCCCGGCAAATGTGACGGAGCTCGAGGAGGATGCCTTTGAGGACTGCCCGTCCCTGCGGATGGTCGCGATCCCGTCGCACCTCGAAAAACAGGCAAGAGCCTGCTTCCCGGAAGCCGACCTTGCAATTCTTGACTGATCCTATGCTGAAATCGCCGCGGAAACCCGTGTTTCTGCGGCGATTTTTTGTACTTCACGGCGAAACTGCAGGGATTCTGCGAAATTCTGACGGAATCCTCTTGTATTTTCCGAGCGATTGTGCTATAATAGAAAGAGACTGTACAGAAAGGAGCGTCCAATATGATCGTAATTGAAAACCATATTGGCAGTATTCGCGTATCGAAGCCGTATCTGTATGCCCTGATCGAGCATACCGTGATAAGCTGCTTCGGTGTCGCCGACCTGAATGATTCTTCTCCGATCGAAACACTGAAAACGAAGCTGTTTCCGAGTGATATCCGTCGGGGAATCCGGCTTCGCACCAGACAGAACCAGCTTGTTGTTGATTTGCATATTGTGACCGGCATCGGAGCGAATATGTCCGCGATTACGGACAGCATCCGGAATAAGGTACGGTATGCAATCGAGCAGTCTACCGGTTTCCAGCCGGCAGCGATCAATGTATATATTGACGGCATTCGCGCCTGAGAATTGGAGGATCAGACCTTGATTAGCGGAAAACAACTGAAAGCAGCGATCATCCATGCTGCGATTCTCATTACAAACCAGAGACGTTCAGTCGATGAGCTGAATGTTTATCCTGTTCCGGACGGCGATACCGGAACGAATATGTCTATGACGATCAGCGCGGCCAAGCGCGAGCTGGAGCTCCTGTCTGACGATGTGACAGTCTCCGAGGTCGCTGATGTGACGGCTTCGTCAATGCTGCGCGGTGCGCGCGGCAATTCCGGTGTTATCACCTCGCTGCTGTTCCGCGGCCTTTCCAAGGGGCTTGCTGGACTGACGACTGCCGAAAACGCTGATTTTGCCAATGCACTTGAGCTCGGTGTCACCGGCGCATACAAGGCTGTGATGAAGCCGACGGAGGGCACGATCCTGACCGTTTCCCGCATGGCGGCAAACAAGGCGCAGGAGCTTGCCAAGACCGATATCGACGATATCACGTTCTGGCAGGGTGTTCTGGACGAGGCAAATGCAGTCCTGAAGCAGACCACGGAAATGCTTCCGGCACTGAAAAAGGCAAATGTCGTCGATGCCGGCGGACAGGGCTTCTGCATCATCATCGGCGGTATGCTGGAATCGTTCCGCGGCGGCGCACTGCCGGAGGAAGCAGCCGAAACAAAGGCCGCTGCTCCGGATCCTGCGGTAGACTTCAACTCTGCGGTCGCACAGTATGATGAGGAGATCAATTTCACTTACTGCACCGAGTTTATCATCGAAAAGAATGACGCTTCCGTGGACGGCGCAAAGCTCCGTGCCTATCTCGAAACGATCGGCGACTGCGTTGTTGTGGTCGAGGATGACGAGATCATCAAGGTGCATGTGCATACGGATAACCCGGGCATGGCACTGACCAAGGCACTGGAATTCGGCCACTTCATCAACGATCCGAAGCCGAAGGTCGAGAACATGCGCATCCAGCATGAGGGCAAGGTCAAGGAAGCGAAGATCGTCAAGCAGCAGGAGGTCGTTCCGGTCGAGCCGACCAAGGAATTCGGCTTTGTGGCAGTCGCAGCGGGCGGCGGCCTTGAGCGTACATTCCTTGATCTCGGTGTCGATCAGGTTGTCAAGGGCGGACAGACCATGAACCCCTCAACCGACGACATTCTCCGTGCGATCCATGCAACACCGGCAAAGACAGTCTTTGTTCTGCCGAACAACAAGAATATCATCATGGCGGCAGAGCAGGCGATCAACCTTGCAAACCGCAATGTCGTCGTGCTGCAGACCCGCACGATTCCGCAGGGCATCGCGGCAATGCTGGCTTATGACGAGAGCCTTGACATGAACGAGAACCGCACGCAGATGACAAAGGCATTTGAGCGCGTTTCCTCCGGTTCCGTGACGTTCGCAGCACGCGATTCCGAGCTGGACGGCCAGAAGATCAAAAAGAACGAGGTGCTCGCGCTGGACAACGGAAAGCTCTCGTTCACAGAGAAGGACGTCAACAAGGCAGCCTACAAGCTGACGAAGAAAATGGTCAAGAGCGATTCGAGCTATATCACGCTGATCTACGGCGCGGATGTGACCGAGGATCAGGCGCAGCAGCTTTACGATCAGATTTCTGCGAAGATGAAGGATCGCGTCGAGATCACGATGCTGAGCGGCGGTCAGCCGGTCTACTATTATCTCATCTCAGTTGAATAATCAGGAAAAGGACGGTTCTCCGTCCTTTTCTGCTTCAAATAAAGGAGTGATTCCGTATGAGCAGCACTACGGCATTTATCGACAGTTCTGCTATCGAGTTTGCGGCAGCATTGCTGGTATTTGGCGGAATAATGTGCCTCTCAATTGCAGCAGGTGTGCGTGAGCATCTGAAGAAAAAGCGAAAGAAGCAGGAAAAGCAGTATTATAAAGCAACGCATGTCAAAACTGTTACGCTGACCGATCTGATGATGTTCGGCACGATCGAAGCAGAGTATGACGATCAAACCGGCATCCTGACGGCAGAACAGGCGTCACTGCCGAAATTCGGGAATCAGGCACCGAACCGGATTGTGGTAGAAGGATATCAGGACGGGGATCAGGAAACGATCCTCCGGCTGCTCGGCCGAGCGTATGACAAAAAGGACGAGATTCTTGACAAAATGGCTGAAGAAGTACGGAAAGAAATGATGTTTGACGAACCGGATAATCTGCCGGAGCTTGCGGAGATCAGGGAGCAGATTGCCGTGACGGATTTTCAGTTCACCTCCGGTGCCGAGCTCATGACCATGCTGATCAACGCCGGCACCGAGATCGGCACCGAAGCGTTCAGCCTGACCGCGCTGTATTATTCCAGCCCGGTACACTGGGAGTATGAGGCAGTCAAAATGTCCGGAGCTGTCTGAATGTGGGAGAGAATATGGATAAACGACAGTATCATAAAGAAATGGCTGCGGCGATCGCAGACATTCCGGCGGGCACAGTCCCGAAGCTTCTGCTGCACAGCTGCTGCGGCCCCTGCAGCACGGCGGTACTGGAACAGCTGATGCCGCATTTTGAGATCGTGCTGTTTTACTACAATCCGAATATCGCGCCGCGTGAGGAATTTGAGCGCAGGCTCGAAACGCAGAAGCAGCTGCTCCGGCAGCTTGACGCGCCGCATCCGGTCACGCTGATCGCGCCGCCCTATGATGACGCACCGTTCTGGGCAGCGGTCAAAGGGGTTGAAGATACGCCGGAAATGGGGGCGCGCTGCGAAAAATGCATCGCTCAGCGGATGCGGGAATCGCTGACCGCCGCAATAAAATACCATTGCGATTATTTCACGACGACGCTGTCGGTCAGCCCGCACAAGAATGCCCCCTTTATCAATGCCTGCGGTGAGGCGATTGCGGAAGGGCAGCCGGTCAGATATCTGCCGTCCGATTTCAAAAAGGGCGGGGGATATGCGCGGTCTGTCGAGCTTTCCGGGAAATATGAGCTCTACCGGCAGGATTATTGCGGCTGTCCGATGAGCCTCCGTGAAGCGGAGGAACGCCGAGCAGCGCGCGAGTTGAAAGCAAAATCCACGTAAATACGTTACTCAACCAGCGGTTCGTGTACTTTTTCAGCAGATCGTGCTATACTTTCCGCAGGAACGGCAGAAGCGAGCCGTTCCGAATAAGTGAAAGGACTGACAGAAATGGATCAGATTCAGATCGGCAAATTTATCGCGGCCTGCCGCAAGGAGAAAGGCATGACGCAGGCACAGCTCGCGGAAAAAATGGGCGTTTCCGACCGTGCCGTATCGAAATGGGAGACCGGAAAGAATATGCCGGATTCCTCGATCATGCTCGAACTCTGTGATGAACTGGGCATTACTGTCAATGACCTGTTGAACGGAAGGAGAATCGCTATGGAAAACTATAAGGAAATTGCGGAAAAGACCATTCTGGAAATGCAGAATGCAAAGGAACAGAATGACAAGCTGCTGCTGCTGACAGAAATTGTGATCAGCATCCCCTCTGTCCTGATTATGCTGATACTCTGCATGGTTGCAGCCTATGCACAGATTCCCGAATGGGTGCGGATCGTACTGATTGCGGTCGGAGTGATTCAGCTGATTCCGTGTGTGCTTGTCTCACTGGGAATCGAGCAGCGTGCCGGATACTATATGTGCAAAAAATGCGGACACCGCTGGGTTCCGGCGTATGCACAGGTATTTTTTGCACCGCATTTCGGACGCACCAGAAAAATGACCTGCCCGCACTGCGGCAAGCGCTGCTACCATAAGAAAGTGATCAAAAAGTGAAGTAATTTTGTATATCCTTCATGAAATCGTTATTTTTTTCACAATGTTTCGGTTTTGGCCTTGACATAACCCGTAAAAAATAGTATACTATATCTAGGGTCAGTCTGTAAGGATATTATGGCTGACAATCAACCGAATACGTAAATATGGAGGATCAAGACTATGAGCAGAGTTTACAACTTCAGCGCAGGTCCGGCTGTTCTGCCGGAGGAAGTCCTGAAAGAAGCAGCAGAGGAAATGATGGATTACCGCGGAACCGGTATGTCCGTTATGGAGATGAGCCACCGTTCCAAGGCATACGATCAGATCATCAAGGAAGCTGAGCAGGATCTCCGCGACCTGATGAACATTCCGGATAACTACAAGGTCATCTTCCTGCAGGGCGGTGCATCTCTGGTCTTTGCAGAGGTCCCGATGAACCTGATGAAGAACGGCAAGGCTGCTTACATCATCACCGGCCAGTGGGCAAAGAAGGCTGCACAGGAAGCTGAGAAGTACGGCGAGGTCGTCAAGGTTGCATCCTCTGCTGACAAGACCTTCTCCTATATCCCGGACTGCTCCGATCTGGACATTCCGGAGGATGCTGACTATGTCTACATCTGCGAGAACAACACCATTTACGGCACGAAGTTCTGGCAGCTGCCGAACACCAAGGGCAAGATCCTTGTTTCGGACGTTTCCTCCTGCTTCCTGTCTGAGCCGATCGACGTCTCCAAGTACGGCGTGGTCTACGGCGGCGTTCAGAAGAACGTCGGTCCTGCAGGCGTGCAGATCGTCATTGTCCGTGAGGACCTGATTGCTGACGGCCCGGCATTCAAGCAGTGCCCGACCATGTGCGACTGGAAGATCCAGGCTGACAACGATTCCCTGTACAACACCCCGCCCTGCTACGGCATCTACATCTGCGGCAAGGTGTTCAAGTGGATCAAGAAGATGGGCGGCCTTGAGGGCATGAAGGCGCACAACGAAAAGAAGGCAAAGATCCTGTATGATTTCCTCGATCAGAGCAAGCTGTTCAAGGGCACTGTCGAGAAGAAGGATCGCTCCCTCATGAACGTCCCGTTCATCACCGGCGACGAGGAGCTCGACAAGAAGTTCGTTGCTGAGGCAAAGGCTGCAGGCTTCGAGAACCTGAAGGGTCACAGAACCGTCGGCGGTATGCGCGCTTCGATCTACAATGCAATGCCGATCGAGGGCGTTGAGAAGCTTGTCGCATTCATGAAGAAGTTTGAGGAAGAGAACGCATAATTTTGGCATACAGAGGAGGTAATACCCATGTTTCAGATCCAGACTCTGAATAAGATTTCTCCGGTCGGCCTTGCACAGCTCGGCGAAAACTATCAGGTCGCAGATACCGTTGAAAACCCGGATGCGATCCTTGTCCGTTCTGCTGTGATGCACGAAATGGAGTTCGGCAGCAATCTGCTCGCGATTGCAAGAGCCGGTGCAGGCGTCAACAACATTCCGCTTGACCGTGCTGCAGAAAGCGGCATCGTCGTGTTCAATACCCCGGGCGCAAACGCAAACGGCGTCAAGGAGCTTGCACTCTGCGGTATGCTGCTTGCTTCCAGAGATGTCGTCGGCGGCATCAACTGGGTACAGACCATTAAGAACGAGGAGACCGTCGCAAAGATGGTCGAAAAGGGCAAGTCCAAGTTTGCCGGCACCGAGATCAAGGGCAAGAAGCTCGGTATCATCGGTCTGGGCGCGATCGGCGGCCCGCTCGGCAACGCTGCAATTCACCTCGGCATGGAAGTATACGGCTGCGACCCGTATATCTCCGTTGAGGCTGCATGGAACCTGTCCCGTGCGATCCAGCATGTCAAGACCCGCGAGGAGATCTTCCGCAACTGCGATATCATCAGCGTGCATACGCCGCTCGTCAAGAACGACGACCCGAACATCGCAACCGAGAAGATGATCAACGCTGACACCATCGCAATGATGAAGGACGGCGTCATCATCCTGAACTTCGCCCGCGACCTGCTGGTCGATGACGAGGCAATGGAGGCTGCTCTGAAGTCCGGCAAGGTCCGCAAGTATGTCACCGACTTCCCGAATGCAAAGACTGCAGGCATGGAAGGCGTCATCGCGATTCCGCACCTCGGTGCTTCTACCGAGGAGGCAGAGGACAACTGCGCAGCTATGGCAGCGAAGGAGCTTGTCGATTACCTCGAGAACGGCAACATCAAGAACAGCGTCAACTTCCCGAATGCTGAGATGAACGCTGTCGGCAAGAAGATCTGCATCCTGCACAAGAATGTTCCGGCAGTCATCGCTTCCTGCACGACCGCGATCAGCAATGTCGGCGGCAACATCGAGAACATGGTCAATGCAAGCCGCAAGGACTATGCATACACAATGATTGATGTCACCGGTACTGATGCTGCTCCGATCGCTGAGAGCATGAAGGCGATCGACGGCGTGATCCGCGTCCGTGTGATCGGCTGAGATTTCTGATAATACAACGAAAAAAGGCACACGCGATGAACGTGTGCCTTTTTGTGTTCAGTGCGTTCGCTTCTGCTGCTCGCTTTTCTGATTCTGCTGCTGTGCCTGTCTCTCGGCATTGTTCTCCGAGCCGGACTGCTGACCGGAGGACGGAACCTGTCCGTTTCTCCAAAGCGGATCGTTCTGATGCTTCATACGCTTCTCCCGTTTGCTCCGCAGAGAAAACAGTACAGAGCACTGCGGATGCTGCTTCTGCACCGCCGGATGATTTCCGGTACCGGTGTTATATTACCCGGAATCCGCAGCTTTATACACTGCTGCAGCAATCTTTTCTTGCAAATTGTTTTTTTCTGTGTTATAATATAAGCAGTACGCTGAAAGGAGATGCAGCAATGGAACTGATTTGTCCGGTTTGCAGCCGGAGCCTGACTGCCGAGCCGTACCGGTATGTCTGTGCAAAAGGACACAGCTTTGACCGCGCGAGATCCGGCTATGTGAATCTGCTGCAGAAGCAGAAGCACCGGCAGCGCGGCGACGATGCCGATATGGCAAAGGCGCGCCGGGAATTTCTGAATGCCGGTTATTATCAGCCGCTTCTGGATGCGGTCGCTGCCGCAGCGGGACAGTCTGTACAGATCGCAGACATCGGCTGCGGTGAGGGCTGGTATTCCTGCGGGCTGCTGAAATCGCAGCGGGTGCAGGGGATTCCTGCGGAGCTCACCGGTATCGACATTTCTCCGGAGATCCTTCGGTTTGCAGCTGCACGCGCATCTGCCGAAGGACTTGCGGAGCAGACGAACTGGGCAGCTGCATCGGTGAACCGGCTTCCTCTGGCGGATGCATCCTGCGACTGCATCGTCAATCTGTTTGCGCCCTGTGCGCCTTCTGAGTTTTGCAGGATCCTGAAAAAGAACGGGCTGCTCCTGCGTGCTGTGCCGCTGGAACGGCATCTCTGGGAGCTGAAGGCTGCCGTTTATGAAAAGCCCTACGAAAACCGGCCTGTATGTGCTGCGCCGGAGGGCTTTGTACTGGAACGGCTGCAGAAGATCACGTATCCGATCACGGTGCCGCATGATGACTTACAGGCATTGTTCGCAATGACGCCCTATATCCGCAAGACCTCGCCCGAGGATGCTGCAAAGCTGACAGCGCGGGAATCACTGACAACGACCGTTTCCTTCGGCCTGCTGATCTGCAGAAAGAAATAAGAAATCCGCCGCAGTTTTTCGTCTGCGGCGGATCTTGTTATATGATGCTGTAGCTCTGGACGTCATATACCTGCAGGGTCATGTCAAACTGGTTCGCAATGCGGACTGCACTGAGCTGGTTTCCGTCGTAATACCGGTAAAGCGTCAGATAGACAGGCTCATCCGACGAGGTATCAGTCATCAGCCAGATCTCACAGGTATAGATCTTGCCGTTGACAACGCTGTCAAAGGACTGATGCCAGTCGAATCTTCTTGTCGGCGTCTCACCGATCTCAAACAGGTACGAATACAGCGGCGGAATATAGACGTTGTTATCCGCGACCCAGTCTCCGCCTTTCATGATCTCGTAGCCTTTTGCATCCGTTCTGCGGACGGTCTCCTCCTTGGTTCCGTACCAGCTTTCGGTACCCTTCTTGATATCGGCGCGCACTTCATTGACGTTATAGGTATAGTCATACTTCGTAACAGTCGGATCAAGATGCTTCTGCTCGTCAAACTGATAATGCACGATTGAAGCATTGATCTGATGGTTGCGAGCCAGCTTTGCGATCTCAAGCGCATATGAGTGGTTGACGTCCTCGATCGGCGGACCGTTCACTTCGCCGTCCCGGTAATCAAATTTGAGTGTCCCGATCGTCTCCCGGTAGAAATTATACTTCCTGCCGAATGCGATCACAACGATGCCTGCAACGATCAGCAGCACAAGGATCAGGACGAATACAACCTTGCGCGTATTGCCGGCTTCTTCTTTTGCTGCTTCGGCTGCATAGGGGACAAAGCCCTCCTCGGGCGTTTCGGGTTTTTCCGGCGGCTTCGGGAGCTCCGGCAGGACGATATGCTCTGTCAGTTCCTCAGTATTTTTCTCTGCCATCGGCTTATCCTTTCTGTTCCGGCTGCTCGTCCGGCTTCTGCTCCGTCACCTTGTTCAGGAAGATCGTCAGCAGCGTGATCACGCCGATCACAATAAAGATCCCGAGCATACCGAGCCCCATATAGCGGAGATTCTCCACAAAATTCATCGGTTCAAATAAAGCAGCGATCATAGTCATCATCATGCTCCTTTCCGTTCAGTGCAGGAAGAAATTGAGGATCAGTCCGCCTGCGATGACGGACGCGATCTGACCGGAAACATTGACGCCGGTCGCCTGCATGAGCAGGAAATTGGTCGGATCCTCTTTCAGTGCAAGCTTGTGTACGACACGGCCGGACATCGGGAATGCGGAGATGCCTGCCGCACCGATCATCGGATTGATCTTCTTTTTCAGGAACAGGTTGAGGACCTTTGCGAAGATCACGCCGCCTGCCGTATCAAAGATGAATGCGACAAGGCCGAGGAACAGGATCAGCAGCGTATCGAACTTCAGGAAGTTTGCTGCCTGCATCTGGGAGGCGATCGTGATGCCGAGGAAAATGGTCACGAGATTGGCCAGCGACTTCTGCGCCGTCTCGGAGAGGCTGTCCAGCACGCCGCATTCGCGGATCAGGTTGCCGAACATCAGGAAGCCGACCAGCGCGACGGATGCCGGTGCGATCAGACCTGCGATGATCGTGATGCAGATCGGGAACAGGATGCGCGTGGTCTTGGAGACCGGCTTCTGGGTGTATTCCATGCGGATCTTGCGCTCGTTCTTGGTCGTCAGCAGCTTGATGATCGGCGGCTGAATGATCGGCACGAGTGCCATGTAGGAGTAAGCCGCGACCATGATCGCGCCGATATAATTGGAATTGAGCTTCTGGCCGACGACGATCGAGGTCGGGCCGTCTGCCGCGCCGATGATCGCAATGGACGCCGCATCGTTAATGTCAAAGAACATGGACGCAGTGCAGAGCGTGAAGAAGATGCCGAACTGTGCAGCTGCACCGAACAGCATCAGGATCGGATTAGAGAGCAGCGGGCCGAAGTCGATCATGGCACCGATGCCGATAAACAGGATGAGCGGGAACAGCTCATTCGCGATGCCTGCTTTATACAGGATGCTGAGCGGGCCTTCTTCGAGCCCCTGCGTGATCGCGCCGGAGAACGGCAGGTTCACGAGGATCGCGCCGAAGCCCATCGGCAGCAGCAGCGTCGGCTCCATATCCTTCTTGATCGCAAGGTAAATGAGAATGCCGCCGATGATCCACATGATTACCATTTTGATGTCGAGATGCAGTAGATTCTGATACAATACTTCCATGTTTACCTCCTGTTTTGAGCAGCTGCGGCGAATAAAAAAGACCTTTATCGCAGCAGAAGCAAGTGTTTCCGTGCGATAAAAGTCTTGCCGTTTGATGTTCGCGCGGGTGCAGGACAGCTGCACCGGGTATGACGACACGAACGACAGAATCAGGGCATTCTGCCGGCTACTCCCTCTTATCGTTATTAGTTTAGCATAAACGGCGAAAATTGTCAAGTCTTTTTTGCCTTCCGCGGCCTTATTTGCAGGTTTCTTGACTTTTGCGGCGCAAATGTGGTATACTGAATCAATCAGAACAGATATCCCAAAAGGAATGATGAGAATGAACGAGCTTTATCAGCCGATCGAGACGCTGGCCGGCGTCGGCGAAAAGCGTGCGGCAAAATACCATAAAATGGGCATCCACACGCCATACGATCTGCTGTTCCATTTTCCCCGCACTTATATTGACTATACGGCCCCCGTCATGGTCGCAGATGCCGAGAACGGTCTGCCGGTCGCAGTCCGCTGCACGGTTCTGCAGAAGCTTTCCCCGGCATTTCCGCGCAGGGGCTTTTCGCTGTATCGCGTTGTCGTCACCGACGGCGTCACCGATTTTCTCCTTGTGTTTTACAACACGCCCTATACCTATCAGGCGATGAAGCCCGGTGAGGAATATTTCGCCTACGGAAAGCTGACCGGCGGCTTTCTGCGCAGAGAGATGCAGTCCCCGCAGGTGCAGCGCGTGCAGAATGCGATGCTGCTGCAGCCGGTCTATCCGCAGACGACCGGCCTGACCAGTGCGATGATGCGCACGAATATCCAGAAGTCGCTGACCTTTCTGGACGCTGCACCGATCGAGACGCTGCCGGAAGCAATCCGCAGCGGGTATCATCTGGTCGGGCTGACAGATGCGCTCAGGGCTGTGCACCGTCCGGAGACAAAGCAGCAGCTTGACGAAGCACGGCACCGTCTGGCGTTTGAGGAGCTGCTCCTGTTCCAGCTCGGTACGCTGATGCTGAAGCACCGGACAAACATCCAGCACGCGGCACCGATGTCCGCGGATACCGATATCAGCGATTTCACAGCTGAACTGCCGTTCCCGCTGACCGGTGCGCAGGCAAAGGCGATCCGGACGATCTGCAAAGACCTGACCGCACAAACGCCGATGAACCGGCTCCTGCAGGGCGATGTCGGCAGCGGCAAGACCGTTGTCGCGGCAGCTGCAACCGTATTTGCAGCGAAAAACGGCTATCAGACCGTACTCATGGCACCGACGGAGATCCTCGCGCAGCAGCACCTTCAGACGATGACGGATTTTCTGGCACCGGTCGGGATTCAGCCGGTGCTGCTGACCGGCTCAACGAAAGCCAAGGAAAAGCGCGCGATCAAAAAGCAGATCGCGGACGGTACCGCAAAGGTGATCGTCGGTACCCACGCCGTCATCCAGAAGGATATTGAATTTGCGTCGCTCGGTCTGGTTATTACGGATGAGCAGCACCGCTTCGGCGTCGCGCAGCGGGCGGCCCTTGCGGAAAAGGGCGGCTTCCCGCATAAGCTGGTCATGTCGGCCACACCGATCCCGCGCACGCTTGCCCTGATCGTCTACGGCGACCTTGATATCACGATCCTTGACGAGATGCCGAAGGGCAGACTGCCGATCAGAACCTTTGCCGTGACGGGCGGCTACCGCGAACGTGCATATACCTTCATCAAAGAGCATCTCGATGCAGGGGAGCAGGCATATCTCGTCTGTGCGATGATCGAGGAATCCGATACGCTGGAAAATGTGCAGGCAGCGGAAACCTATGCCGAGGAACTGGAAAACGGAGCCTTTGCGGATTACCGCGTGGGGCTGCTCCACGGAAAAATGAAGCCGCAGGAAAAGGAAGCCGTCATGGCGGCGATGAAGGCGCATGAAATTGATCTGCTGGTCTGCACGACCGTTGTCGAGGTCGGCGTCGATGTGCCGAATGCGACCCTCATTCTGATCGAAAACGCAGACCGCTTCGGTTTAGCCCAGCTGCATCAGCTCAGAGGCCGCGTCGGCAGAGGCTCCGTGCAGAGCTACTGCATTCTTGTGACGGACAGCCGCCGGGAGGATGCCCGCGAGCGTCTGAAGATCATGAGCCGGACGGTCAACGGCTTTGCAATCGCAGAGGAGGATCTGCGTCTGCGCGGTCCCGGCGATTTCTTCGGCCATGCGCAGCACGGTATGCCGCCGCTGATGCAGGCAGCCTTCTGCAGCAATATGCCGCTTGTCTCCGAAACACAAATGGCCGCGAAGCAGCTGCTCGAAGCGGATCCCGAGCTGGGGTCGCCGGCACTGCAGCCGCTCCGGACCGCTGTGCTGCAGCTCTTTGCGAAGAACGGCGAAAACGGTCTGAATTGACCGGAACCTCGTATCTGTTGTCATTTCACACCGTAGATTATCGCATTTTGATAAAATCTGTGCAAACTTCCGAATCTTGATTTTTTTTGCATTTCCTATTGACTTTTCGTCATAATTCATGTATAATGACATAGTCGCCTGACGGAAGCGGAACACTTCAAACGGTGACAGGTTGACGAATGGCCTGGTAGTTCAGTTGGTTAGAACGCCGCCCTGTCACGGCGGAGGTCGTGGGTTCGAGTCCCATCCAGGTCGTATGCCTCTTTAGCTCAGTTGGTAGAGCAGGGGACTGAAAATCCCCGTGTCGTTGGTTCGATTCCGACAGGAGGCATTTCACATGCGGATTTAGCTCATCTGGTAGAGCGCCACCTTGCCAAGGTGGAGGTAGCGGGTTCGAGCCCCGTAATCCGCTTCATCGCGGTTTGGAAATATCCTTATCGTGAAAAAAATCCGGAACGGCAGCGTTCCGGATTTTTTGTTTTATCCGGAAACCGGACATGACAGGACTGTGCACGGTAAGTCGGGCAGAGGAGACACAGTTTGTGGTATCATGATATCACAGCAGAGGGGGAGTGAGGCAAATGCAGGGCTTTGCAGAGGGCATCCAGAATGCGCTTTCGTATATTGAAACGCATCTGACAGATGAACTTGATATCGCAGAGATCGCGGCGCAGGCCTTTGTATCGCCGTTTTACTTCCAGAGAATGTTCAGCATCCTGACCGGCATGACAGTCGGGGAGTACATTCGCTGCCGCAGACTGTCAGCGGCAGGGGAGGAGCTCATCCGTTCCGGTGCAAGAGTGATCGACATTGCGGTGAAATACGGCTATGAATCGCAGGACAGCTTTTCAAGAGCGTTCACGCGGTTCCACGGGATCACACCTTCTGCTGCAAAGGAGGCGGGCGTGCCGCTCAAGGCATTTGCTCCGCTGAGAGTGAAGCTGACCTTAGAAGGAGGTTCTGTCATGGAATACAAGATTGTAGAAAAGGCTGCATTTACAGTCGTCGGCATTGCGGCAGAGGTTCCGGCTGACCGGTCGTTTGAGCTGATCCCGGCACTCTGGACCAAGCATCTGCAGAGCGAAGCGGCGAAGGCGGTTCAGGGCATGTTCGGTATCTGTCTGGATAATTCAGAGCATACACTGGAATATCTGATCGCGGATATCTATTTCCCGCAGCGGGAGATCCCGGCAGACTGCATCACGCGGACGATACCCGCAGGGACATGGGCAGTGTTCCCTTGCCGCGGCCCGTTGGTCGAGACGATCCAGCGTATCGACAGGCAGATCTGGAGCGACTGGATTCCGAACTGCCGGGAGTACCGGCTTGCTGAAAACATGACGGTCGAAGCGTACATCGAGCCGCCGCATGAGAATCCGCAGGACGATTACAACGAGATCTGGATCCCGGTTCAGAAGGTATAAAAACGAAAAGCGTTCCCTTTGCCGGGGAACGCTTTTGTGTTAACCGAAAGTATGAAAGAACGGCTCCGTGCCTGTTTGGGAAACGATCAGCTCAGCATCAATTCCTGCAAGGATCTTCTGAAAGAGTGCTGTGACCGGTACCTCGGTTTCAAAATGGCAGCAGTCGATCAGCGTGAAGTCACGGTTCTGCGCCTCTGCCCATACGCTGTGCTTGCAGTCTCCGGTGATGAGCACATCCGCACCCGCGGCGATCGCATCGGAGATCAGATCGCCGCCGCTGCCGGTACACCACGCAATTCTCCGGATACAGCCGGCATTGCTGCCCTTAGAATAACGCAGAGAACCGCAGTTGAACCGTTCGCGGAGCGCATCTGCTAAGCGTTCGGCATCGTAAGCGGCGGTCAGCTCTGCGACCCTGCCGAGTGTCCGTCCGCCGCCAAGCTGCACCAGCGGCTCCCGTTCCGGTTTCAGCGGGATTCGCTCCGCCAGCAGATCACCGAAATAATCGTTGAGCCCGCCCTCTGCGATATCAAGGCAGGTGTGCGAGCAGATTGCGCCGATATCGTTCCGGATCAGATGCCAGACCGGATGCACCGGCGAGACCGCTTTCAGCGGATCCCAGATCACCGGATGATGCGAGAGGATCAGACCGCATTGCTGTTCAGCTGCTTCCTTCACGACCGGCGTCGTGATATCGAGCGTCAGCATGATGCGTCTGACTTCCTTCTGCGGGTCACCGACCAGCAGCCCCGATTTATCATAGCTTTCCTGCAGGGAAAAAGGCGCATAAGCATCGAGAAGATCGTATACATCCTGAATCGTCATCTGTGTCCTCCGATCTCCGGCTTGAGCCATTTGTTGATATCCGAGATCAGTCTGCGGACGGCTTCGGCCTCCTCGTCCTTGCCGGCCTCCGCAAGTCCGTTTGCCTTCGTGAGAAGCCTGTCCTGCACACCGGCGATGTAGATCTTGGTCAGCAGCTCGGAGCGCTTCAGCTTGCCGTAATACGATGCAGCTTCATGCAGAAGCTGCGGCTCGCCGGCATAATGTGCCTGAATGACCGTATAAACATGCGTATCCTTAACGGCGACCTCTTTTGTCATCGCAAAGCAGTTTTCGCTGAGCCATGCGCGGAGCACCTCTGCTTTCGACATCGGCTGCAGCACGAGGTTGACGTTGTTTTTCAGAAATGCCGCGGACGGTGCCGCCAGAATATCGCGGATCGTTTCGCCGCCCATTCCGGCGATGACGACATCGGTGATGCCCTTCGGCGGAACCTTGGCAAAGCCGTCCGACAGGATCAGCTTGATATCGCGCGAAACCCCGTAACGCTTTAAGGTACCCTTGGCCGTTTCCAGCGGCCCCTGTTTGACGTCGGTCGCAATGACCTGCTTTGCCTTGCCGCTCATCATCAGATAGACGGGCAGATAGGCATGATCCGTGCCGATGTCGCAGATAAAATCACCCTTGAGCATCGACGCGCAGCAGAGCAGACGCGGAGAAAGCGGGATCATGTTTTGTCACCTCCGTGGACAGAATTTCTGTTACTTTCCATAATTATATCATAAACGGTTGCATTTTGCAACCGATTTTGCTATAATAAACGGAGATAACGAAAAATAACCTGTATTTATCGGGTATCAGATCAAGGAGGAACAGCAGTATGCTGCTGAAATGTCTGAAAGAAATGATTGACGGGAAAACGGTGCTGCTGCTCGGCTTCGGCAGAGAGGGCAGGGCGGTTTACCGCAGGATCTGTGAAGCGGGCGGCTTTGCGTCGCTCGGCATTGCAGACGCCAAAGAAATCGCAGACGCGCCGGAGAGCGCGAAGCTGCACATCGGAGAAGCGTATCAGTCCGCCGTCACGGAATATGATATCATCTTCAAAAGTCCCGGCATCGTCATGCAGCCGGAATACCGGCCGGAAAAGCTCAAAGGAAGAATGACCTCTCTGACGGAGCTGTTCCTGACCGCCTACCGCGATCAGTGCGTCGGCATCACGGGCACAAAGGGCAAATCGACGACAAGCTCGCTGCTTTATCATGTACTGCAGACAGCCGGCATCCCGTCTGTGCTCGGCGGAAACATCGGCATCCCAACCGCGAACCTCTACGAGCAGATCACGCCGGAGACCGTGATCGTCATGGAGACCGGCGTGCACCAGCTGGAATACAACCATGTATCACCGAAAACGGCGGTGTTCCTGAATCTCTATGAGGAGCATCTCGATCACTACGGCACGTTTGAATATTACGCTTACTGCAAGGAGAACATCTACCGCAATCAGCTGCCCGGCGACACGCTGATCTGCGGGGAGCCGTCGCTTCCGGCAGCAGGGGACTGCAAAGCCGAAGTGCTCCGGCTTGCCATGGACGACAGTTCGGCGGATGTCACGCTGCTGCACGGCGATACGGTCTGTTATCGCGGGGAAACGATGCGGCTGCCGGATGACATGACACTAACCGGCGTGCATAACCGGTACAACTGCGCAGTCGTTTATGCACTGGCCAGACGCTTCGGCGCATCTCCGGAGGATATCTTCCGCGGGATCCAAAGCTTTCAGCCGCTCCCGCACCGGCTCTCTCCGGTCGGCACCTTCCACGGCATCCGCTGGTATGATGATTCGATTTCCACAGCCTGCGAGACCTGCATTCAGGCACTTACCAGCCTGCCGGAGACCGACACCGTGCTGATCGGCGGCATGGACCGCGGCATCTCGTATCAGCCGCTGCTCGAATATCTGGTGACTTCTCCGGTGCCGCATATCATCCTGATGTCCGATTCCGGCAAACGGATCATGCAGGAGGCGGCGGATTATCCGGAAACGCTCCGGCAGAGAATGCAGTATGCCGCTGATTTGCCCGAAGCAGTCACACTGGCAAAGCAGATCACGGAAAAGGGGAAGATCTGCCTGATGTCACCGGCTGCTGCCAGCTACAATGTGTATCAGAATTTTGAAAAACGCGGTGAGCACTTCCTTGCACTGGCAATGGAATAATATTGCGAAAGAGCAAAAGGGAATATGAAGAATTGCTGAATTTTTGCGCTTCTTCGGAGAAATATAGGATTTCCTATTGACAAATCACACAAGATATAGTAAAATAACTATGTATGGAAAGTATACACCAAGGGCGTACTGTCTGTCGGTGAAGTTTCCGGATATTTTGAAAAAGGCGGTTATGCAATGAGTTTTATCGACAGGATCTTCGGCTCCTACAGTGAGAAGGAGCTTGCAAAGATCGAACCGATCAAAAAAAAGGTACTTGAGCTGGATGAAGAATATCAGGGACTCTCTGATGCTGAGCTCAAAGCCAAGACAGTGAAATTCCGCGAGCGTCTTGCGAACGGCGAAACGCTCGATGATATTATGGTAGAGGCACTGGCGACTGTTCGTGAGGCTGCGGACCGCATCCTCGGAAAAAAGCCCTTCCCGGTACAGATCATCGGCGCGATCGTGCTCCATCAGGGACGCATCGCGGAAATGAAGACCGGTGAAGGTAAAACGCTGGTCGCATGTGTCGCATCCTATCTGAACGGTCTGAGCGGCAACGGCGTACATGTCGTTACGGTCAACGATTACCTCGCAAAGACCCAGTCCGACGAAATGGGCAAGGTGCTCCGCTTCCTCGGCCTGACGGTCGGCTGCATCATCCACGAGCTGAACAACGATCAGCGCCGTGCGGCGTATGCATGTGACGTTACCTACGGCACCAACAACGAAATGGGCTTCGACTATCTGCGTGACAACATGGTCATTTACAAGGATGACCGCGTGCAGCGTGCCCCGAACTTCGCGATCGTCGACGAGGTTGACTCGATCCTGATCGACGAGGCAAGAACCCCGCTGATCATTTCCGGCCGCGGCGACAAATCCACGGATATGTATGTGCAGGCGGATAAGTTCGCACGCACCCTGACTCCTGTTACGGTCGTCGAGACGGACGACAAGGAGGACCAGGACGAGGCCTACGAGGATGCGGACTACATCATCGACGAGAAGGCCAAGACCGCGACGATCACCCGCCGCGGCGTCAAGAAGGCAGAGAGCTACTTCCATGTCGAGAACCTCATGGATATGGAGAATATGACGCTCCTGCATCATATCAATCAGGCGATCAAGGCACACGGCATCATGCATCTGGATACGGACTACGTCGTAAAGGATGACGAGATCATCATTGTTGACGAGAATACCGGCCGTATGATGATGGGCAGACGCTACAACGACGGCCTGCATCAGGCAATTGAGGCAAAGGAAGGCGTCAAGGTCAAGCACGAATCCAAGACGCTCGCGACCGTTACCTTCCAGAACTATTTTCGTCTGTACAAGAAGCTGTCCGGCATGACCGGTACCGCTATGACAGAGGAGGACGAGTTCCGCGAGATCTACAAGCTCGACGTCATCTCGATCCCGACGAACAGACCTGTCATCCGTATTGACCAGCCTGACCTGATCTACCGGACGGAGAAGGCAAAGTACAAGGCGATCATCGATCAGATCATTGCCTGCCACGAAAAGGGACAGCCGGTTCTGGTCGGTACCGTTTCGATCGAGAAGTCCGAGCGGCTTTCCGATATGCTCAAGCGCCGCGGCATCAAGCATGAGGTGCTGAACGCAAAGTATCACGCAAAGGAAGCGGAGATCGTTGCACAGGCCGGTAAGTACGGTTCTGTCACGATCGCAACGAACATGGCCGGCCGTGGTACCGATATCATGCTCGGCGGTAATGCCGAGTTCCTTGCAAAGGCCGAGATGCGTAAGCGTGAGATCCCGGAGGATATTATCACCGAGGCGGTCGGCTACGCGGACACTGATGACGAGGAGATCCTCGCAGCGCGTGAGGTCTACCGTCAGCTCTACGACAAGTTCAATGAGGAAGTCAAGGAAAAGGCTGTTGACGTCAAGAAAGCCGGCGGTCTGTACATCCTCGGTACCGAGCGTCACGAATCCAGACGTATCGACAACCAGCTCCGCGGCCGTTCCGGCCGTCAGGGCGACGAGGGCGAGAGCCGCTTCTTCCTCTCCGTTGAGGATGACCTGATGCGTATTTTCGCAGGCGACCGCCTCGAAAACATGATGGCGCGCCTCAAGGTCGAGGAGGATATGCCGATCGAGAGCAAGGTCATGTCCAAGGTCATCGAGTCCTGTCAGAAAAAGGTCGAGGGTATGCACTTTGCGACCCGAAAGAACGTCCTCAATTACGACGACGTTATGAACACGCAGAGAGAGATTATCTACGGCCAGCGCAGTCAGGTTCTGGACGGTCAGGATCTCCACGCATACATCATTGACATGATAAAGGATCTGATCCGCAATGTCGTGGTGCAGTATCTCGCAGACGATATCGACAAGAGCAACTGGAATCTGGTCGGCCTGCGCGAATACTTCATGGACTGGATCACTGTCCCGGAGGACTTTGAGTGGGACCAGGAGAAGATCAATGCGACCGAGCGCGAGGATATCATCAAGTTCCTGACTGACCGCACGCTCGCCGTGTACCAGATGCGCGAGAACACGATCGGCCCGGATCAGCTCCGTGAGCTCGAGCGCGTCGTTCTGCTGAAGGTCGTCGATACCAAGTGGATGGCACACATCGACGATATGGATGAGCTGAAGCGCGGCATGGGTCTGCGCGGCTATGCACAGAAGAACCCGGTCGTTGAGTACCGTTATGAAGGCTTTGAGATGTTCGATGCAATGGTCGAAGCGATCCGCGAGGATACCGTCCGTCTGCTGCTGACGATCCAGCTTGCAGACAACCGTCCGCCGGAGAGAGAGCAGGTCGCACAGCCGGATGCTCCGAATGCAGGCGCAGGCGACGGCAGCTTCACACAGCAGGCGACATCCAAGAAAAAGGTCGGTCCGAATGAACCCTGTCCGTGCGGCAGCGGAAAGAAATACAAGTTCTGCTGCGGCATGAAGAAGTAACCGGACGGCACAAAACAGGTCTGAACAGCGGCTTCGGGGGAACCGCTGATACAGAGAGGCGAACACATAAATATTCAGGAGGGGTGGATTCAAAACATGAAGCTTAGAAGCAAACTGCTGCGGGCGGGTCTTTCTGTCTGCCTTGCGGCAACGATGTCCGGGATGAGCATCATTTCCGCGTTTGCGGCCGCCGGTGAGGATCCCGGCACGGTTGACGACAAGGACAAGAACTTCCCGGATCCGTCCAGCTTTTCCTACGACGACGTTGAGATCAACTTCGCCAAGGCGCTGCAGTATTCGATCTATTTCTACGATGCGAATAAATGCGGCAAGCGCACGGGGAACCTGGAGTGGCGCGGTGACTGCCACATGGAGGATCAGCATATCCCGCTGAAAAAGTACGGCGAGGACTTCAAAGGTCTGAACGTCTCGGATGAATTTATCAGCAAGAACAAGGCAATCCTCGATCCGGACGGCGACGGCTTCATGGACTGCGAAGGCGGTATGCACGACGCAGGCGACCATGTCAAGTTCTGTCTGCCGGGCTCCTACGCGGCTTCGACGCTGGGCTGGGGCTATTACGAGTTCCGCGACGACTACAAGAAAACCGGCAATCAGGAGCACATCGAGCAGATCCTGCACGCATTCTGCGATTTCTACCTGAAGAGCATCTACTACGATGAGGACGGCTCCGTACTGGCTTATGTCTATCAGGTCGGCGAGGGCAACATCGACCACAATTACTGGATCGCACCGGATCTGCAGAATGAGCGTCTGCTTGATTTTGCAAGACCTGCTTATCTGGCGACCGTCGATACGCCGGCTTCCGATATGTGTGCGGGTACCGCCGCTGCACTGGCTCTGAGCTATCTGAACTTTAAGGATACCGAGCCGGAATATGCAGAGGAATGCCTGAAGGGTGCTTATGCGCTGTATGAATTTGCAGTCAAGACCCACGCAGAGACCGACGGCCTCAAGGTGACGTCGCTCGGCTACGACGGCGGCTTCTATACCTCGAGCTACGACTACGACGAGCTTGCATGGGCTGCTGTCTGGCTGTATATCTGCACGATCGACAAGGATCCGTCCAAGCAGCAGGAGGCCTACGACAAGTACATCGAGGCGATCATCTCCGTTGATATGGAAACGACCGGTGCCATGGGCGCACATCCGTATACCGGCTACATGAAGCGCATCATCGCCGATACCGGCAACTGCTGGCAGAACATCTGGGTGCACTGCTGGGATACCGTCTGGGGCGGCGTGTTCGCAAAGCTCGCGCCGATCACCAATACCGCGAGAGACTGGTACATTTTCCGCTGGAATCTCGAATACTTCTCCGGCATGAGCGAATCGGACGAGAAAGCCATGAAGAAGCCTGCGTGTCCGGTCGGCGTGCATGCACACAAGAAATTCGGCACTGACGATGAGGTCTGGAATAAGCCGATGACGGCTGCAGAGATTGCAGACCTGCCGGATACCGACGGCGCATTCCTTGCTAAAACGCCGCACGGCTTTGCCATGCTGAACGATTACGGCTCCGCACGATATGATACCGCCGCACAGCTCTGTGCATGTGTCTACGCGAAGGAGACCGGCGACAAGACCTTCTCCGACTGGGCAGAGGGACAGATGGAATACATCATGGGTAAGAACCCGATGAACCGTCCGTACATCGTCGGTTATTCCGAGACGGCTGCCTCGCATCCGCATCACCGTGCCGCACACGGCTCGCTCGATCTGAACATGGATCACCCGGCAGACCAGACTCATGTGCTCTGGGGCGCTCTGGTCGGCGGTCCGGACGGCGGCGACTGGCACCGTGATATCACGAAGGACTACATCTACAACGAAGTCGCGGTTGACTACAATGCCGCGTTCGTCGGCGCATGTGCGGGCCTGTACCACTTCTACGGTACGGACGACATGAAGCCGACCCCGAACTTCCCGCCGCTGGAATCCACCTACAAGACCGCAGAGGAAATGCAGGAGTTCACCCTGAAAGCCGCAATCGGTCAGGAGGATAATATGGCGACACAGGTTCTCGTTGAGATTTCCAACATGACGCAGCGTCCGCCGCGTTATCCTGACGAGATCAAGGTGCGCTACTATTTCAGCGCAAAGGAGCTCTACGACAACAACTGCAAGCTTGAGGACATCACGATCCGTCCGGACTATGACGCGATGAAATCCGCGACCAACGGTGAATACCAGGTCAAGTATGACATTGTCGAATACGGCGACAACGGTGAATGCTATCTCGAGCTGACATGGTCAGGCTACCAGTTCTACGGCTCGCTGCAGTGCCAGTTCGCGCTGATGGATGCAGTTCAGAACGATCAGTTTACATTTATCTGGGATCCGTCCAACGACTACAGCCGCAGCGAGCTGAAAACTGCTGAGGAGCTCGGCGTTTCGCTGAATGTCGCACCGTATCTCTACGATAAGATCACGATGTACGTGGACGGCAAGCAGGTCTGGGGCATTGCGCCGGACGGCAGCAAGCCGGAACTTGATGAACCCGCTCCGACGAATCCGACGACCACGGAACAGCCGAAGACCACAACTGCTCCCGGAACACCCGGTACCGATATGACTGCAAAGTACGGTGATGTCAACTGCGACGGCAAGGTGGATGTTTCTGACGCCGTGCTGCTGTGCCGGATCATTGTGGAGGATAAGCAGGCTGTCGTCTCCTCGCAGGGCATGATTAACGGCGACTGCAATCTTGACGGCAAGCGTGATCCCGATGACTGCACCATGATTTTGCAGTATATTGCGAAGCTGATACCCTATTCCAAACTCGGCACAAAATAATACAAGGATTGCGGGATTCAGCGGTGTATCGGACGATACACCGCTGAATCTGTAAACGATCGGAGGTAGCATGATCCCACTTGCTGAAAGGCTGCGGCCGCATACGCTTGACGAAATGGTCGGGCAGCAGCATTTGTTCGGGCCGGGCAAGCCGATGCGCCGGATCATCGAATCCGGTCAGATTCCCAACATGATCTTTTACGGGCCGTCCGGTGTCGGCAAAACGACCCTTGCAAGGATGATCGCAGACCGGTCTGACCTTTCGCTGCACAAGCTGAACGGCACGACCGCTTCGGTCGGGGAGATCCGCGATGCGCTGCAGGAAAGCGGTTCGCTGTTCGGTTCAAACGGGGTGCTGCTTTATCTGGATGAGATCCAGTATCTCAACAAAAAGCAGCAGCAAAGCCTGCTGGAATACATCGAAAACGGCAGCGTCACGCTGATCGCGTCCACGACCGAAAACCCGTATTTCGCAGTATTCAATGCGATTATCAGCCGATCGACCGTGTTTGAGTTCAAACCGGTCAGCAAAGAGGAGATCCTGCCTGCGATTCAGCGTGCTTATGATTTTCTTGCCGAAGAGCAGGGGATCACAATTGAATGTCCGCCGGAGGTTATGGCCTATATTGCTGCCGGATGCGGCGGTGATGTCCGGAAGGCGGTCAATACCGTCGAGCTTTCCGTTCTGGCGGCGAGACGGGAAAACTACACTGCCTACATCGAAGCGGAGTCCGTTGAGGCTCTGACGCAGCGCAGCAACATGCGCTACGACAAGGACGGCGACCAGCATTACGATCTGCTGTCCGCACTGCATAAATCCATTCGCGGCTCCGATGAAAACGCCGCGATCCATTACGCCGCAAGGCTCATGGAGACCGGCGATCTTCTCCCGCTCTGCCGCAGACTGCTCTGCATTGCATCCGAGGATATCGGTCTTGCGTATCCGCTGGCGATCCCGATCGTCAAGGCGGCAGTCGATACCGCTTTGCAGCTCGGAATGCCGGAGGCACGGCTCCCGCTTTCCGACGCAGTGATTCTGCTTGCGACGGCACCGAAATCCAACAGCGCGTATCTCGCTGCGGATGCAGCCTTTGCGGATATCCGAGCGGGGCTTTCGGGCGATTTCCCGCGGGCACTTCAGAATGTCCATTTTGACGGTGCCGATGCGAAGGAGCGCGGTCAGCATTATCTCTATCCGCATGACTATCCGAATCACTGGGTCCCGCAGCAGTATCTGCCGGATACGCTGAAGGACCGTGTCTATTATCATCCCACCGACAACCGGCAGGAGCTTGCAGCAAAGGAATACTGGGACAGGATCAAGGCGCAGTATGCTGCAAAACAAACGGGTTCATCCGGCAGGAAGTGAATCCCGCCGGGAACTATATTTTCTTTCTGCACCGGAAAGACGGTGCAGGCGACGTAATCTTTTTACAGGGGGTATGTAAATCTGCCGGGTACGGGTAAAACCGGCGCAACCGTCTGCGGCTGCATTCAGGCTGCTGCCGCAAAACTCAATTTTCATGTAATCACTGGGGGATTACAGAGAAAATGGCACTGCACCAAACAGAAAAGGAGTAGATAACCATTATGAAGTACAGAAGCAAACTGCTGAAAGCCGGAATTTGTATCTGCCTTTCAGCCCTGATGTCGGGCACCGCAATGCTGTCGGCGTTCGCAACGGCGGGTGAGGACCCGGGTACGGTCGATGACAAGGACAAGACTTTCCCGGATCCGTCCAGCTTTTCCTACGACGACGTTGAGGTCAACTTTGCAAAGGGACTGCAGTATACGCTGCATTTCTACGATGCAAACAAGTGCGGCAAGCGGACAGGCCGTCTGGAATGGCGTGCTGACTGCCACATGGAGGATCAGCACATTCCGCTGAAACAGTACGGTGAGGATTTCAAGGGTATCAACCTGCCCAATTCGTGGATCGAGGAACACAAGGATGAGCTTGACCCGGACGGCGACGGCTGTCTTGACCTTGAGGGCGGTATGCACGACGCCGGCGACCATGTCAAATTCGGTCTGCCGGGCTCCTATGCAGCATCGACACTGGGCTGGGGCTATTACGAGTTCCGTGATGCTTATGAAAAAACCGGTAATGCAGAGCACATGGAAGAGATTTTGCACGCTTTCTGTGACTTTTATCTGAAAGCTTTGTATTACGACAAGGACGGCAAGCTGCTTGCATACTGCTATCAGGTCGGCGAGGGCAACATCGACCACAACTACTGGCTCTGCCCCGATCTGCAGGGTGAGCATCTGCTTGACTTTGCAAGACCTGCTTATCTCTGCACGCAGGAAAACGTGTTCAAGGGCGGCGACTCTGTCGGAGCGGCGGAATCGAAGCTTGAAAATTCGGAAACGAATGCTGCAAAGGCCAAGGCAAAGCAGACGGATTCCCGTGCATCCGATATGTGCGGCGGTGCTGCTGCTGCACTGGCGATCAGCTATCTGAATTTCAAGGATACCGATCCAGACTACGCAAAGAAGTGCCTCAAGGGCGCAAAGGATCTGTACGAAATGGCTGTCAATTCTCATGAGGAAGACGACAGCATGAAGGTTCTGACCCGCGGCTACGACGGCGGATTCTACGAGTCCAGCTACGACTACGATGAAATTTCGTGGGCAGCTGTGTGGCTGTACTACTGCGCATGTGACGGCGATATCTCCGTCCGCAATGAGGAAGCCTACGAGAAGTACATCACCCCGATCATCTCGATCGACATGGACACCACATTTGACAACGGCGGTCATCCGTATACCGGCTGGTTCAGAAGAATCATGAAGGATACGAACAACTGCTGGAACAATATCTGGGTTCATTGCTGGGATACCGTCTGGGGCGGCGTGTTTGCGAAGCTGGCACCGGTCACCAATATCCAGCGTGACTGGTACATCTTCCGCTGGAACTGCGAGTTCTGGTCCGGCATCACGCATCTTGATCCGGGTCTTGTTGATACGATCTACGATCAGCCGTTTGAGTGGGACAAGGATCCCGCAAAGCCGGAGTGGACGGACTTCCTTTCCTGCTCGCCGGCAGGCTTTGCCGTTCTGAATGAGTACGGCTCTGCGCGTTACAACACCGCAGGTCAGCTCTGCTGCCTCGTTTATGCGAAGGAAGCACAGAACCACGAGAAGGCTCAGGATCCGCTGCGCTTTGCAAAGTGGGCGGAAGGCCAGATGGAATACATCATGGGCAAAAACCCGATGAACCGTCCGTATATCGTCGGCTGGTCGCCGACAGCGGCATCGCACCCGCATCACCGTGCAGCACACGGCTCCAAGGATCTGAACATGGATCATCCGGCAACACAGGTGCATGTCCTCTGGGGCGCACTGGTCGGCGGTCCGGATTCCAATGACTGGCACCGTGATATCACGAAGGACTATGTCTACAACGAAGTCGCTGTTGACTACAATGCAGCAGTTGTCGGCGCCTGCGCAGGTCTGTATCACTTCTTCGGCACCGAAGATATGAAGAATCAGGAGAACTTCCCGCCCCCGGAGGCAAGCTACAAGTCGCCGGAGGAGCTCCGCGAGTTTGTTCTGAAGGCAGCAGTCGGTCAGGACAACAACCGCAGCACGCAGGTTCTGATCGCATTCACGAATGAGACGCTGCTCCCGCCGCGTTACCTGAAAGAAACAAAGGCACGCTACTACTTCAACATCTCCGAGCTGATTGCCGAGGGACAGACTGTGGATGACATCAATGTCGAAATGCAGTACGACAAAATGGCAGCAAACTCTCAGAACGAGTATCAGGTCAAGACTGAGATCGTTCAGTACAATGACAAGGGCGACTGCTATGTCGAAATGACATGGGGCGACTTCAAATACTACGGCGAAATGGATTATCAGTTTGCGATCGTTGCGCCGAAGCTGAAGGTCGTTCCGGCTGACGATGAGAATCCGAACGAAAGACATGTTGCGATCTGGGATTCCACCAACGACTACAGCCGCCAGGATCTGGCTTCCGAGGAGGCACTCGGCAAGTCTCTGAACGAGTGCCCTGAGGAGTACGACCGCATCACGCTGTATGTGGACGGCAAGCATGTCTGGGGCGTTTCGCCTGCAGATGCACCGGCTCTGTTCGATGAGGTCCCGGGCAAGGCACCGAATCCGATCGAGGCTGTGGGTCCGACAGCGACCACTGCTCCTGCATCCAGCGAAAATGACAGAAAGGCAAACAAGTACGGCGATGTCAACTGCGACACCAAGGTTGACGTTGCAGACGTCGTGCTGCTTTCCCGTATCCTCGTTGAGGACCGCGAAGCAAAGGTAACGGAGCAGGGACTGCTGAATGCTGATGTCAAGAAGGACGGCAAGCGTGATCCTGATGACTGCTCCAAGATCCTGCGCTACATCGCAAAGATCATCAAGGCAGAAGATCTCGGCACTCCGGATTGAGAACAGGATTTGCAGCCAACCGCTGTATCCTTCATCAACAAAAAGAACCCTGCTGTACATCCGGTACAGCAGGGTTCAACTATTATATATGTATATATGAGAGCGGCAGGTTCCTTGCTTACAGGCAGATCCACATGATCAGCGGGAAGGAAACCAGCGAGAACAGCGTCGTCAGGAAAATGCCCTGTGAGGCAAGCTTTTCGTCGCCGCCGTATTCCGTCGCGAACAGTGCCGTCGTATTGGCGACCGGCATACAGGACAGCAGCAGCAGCGTCGGCGTCAGCACCGGATGATCGACGATCAGCAGGATCAGCACCCAGAAAACCAGCGGCAGCGCGATCTGCCGGAGCAGGACATACACATTCATCCGCATGTTTTTCAGCATATCCCGACCCTTCATGCCGTTGAGATTTGCGCCGACCACGAGCATCGCAAGCGGGGATGTGAGTCCGCCGAGCGTATCGCAGGTATCCGCCAAAATCCCCGGAAGCCTGATCCTGAAAATGAAGATCAGCAGGCCGACCGCTGTACAGAGCACCGCAGGCGTCAGCAGCAGCTTTTTCCACGGGATCGCGCGGAGCTGCTCCGCTTTGGATGCGGATGCATCCGCACCGGCACCGCCCATTAGTACCACGCCGAAGGTATACACGAAAATGTTGAACACACTGTTCACGATCGCCGCATAGAACAGCCCCTCTGTTCCGAATACGGACGAAACGACCGGAAATCCCATGAAACCGACATTGCCGAAGATCGTCATGAATGTGTAAAGCCGCCTGTCCTTTTTCGGTGCCCTGAGCGCGAATACCAAAATCAGTGAAAGCGCAATCAGGATCAGATAAAACGCGAACGAATACACAAACAGCATTCCGACACCGAGTCCGCCCTGATCGGGCTGTGATTCGAGCATCAGCATCCGGTCATAGAACGCGTCGATCATCATCATCGGCGTTGTCACATAGAGCAGCAGCTTCGTCAGTTTCTGCTTGGTATGAAGATCGAGGATCTCCAGTTTTGCCAGAAAAACACCGAGCAGCAGAAGAAGAAACAGCTTGCCCATTTGCTCAACGATCACTCCGATATGCATAAAACCTCTTTCTCACAGAAGAAGTGCGGCATTGCGCCGCACTTCCTTATTCCTTTTCTTCCTCTTGTTCGCGGATAAACAGTACACCGAGCGTATTCGGTCCGCAGTGGCTGGAGATCGTGCAGCCTGCCTGCGTGACAAGCACCTCGGAGAATCCGCCGGCCTCTTTGATCGCATCCGCGGCCGCTTTGACGGCTTCATCAGATGCGGCGGCATGGGTGATAAAAATGCGCTTGCTCCGAATGCTGCCGCGGTCGGCGAGCTGTTCCCGGACATATTCCGTGACACAGTGCACGAATGTCCCGCGGTATTTCTTCGCTACGCCCATGGCTCCGTCCCTGACCGCGATGCAGGGCTTGAGCTTCAGCAGATTTGCGCCGAGTGCCGCAACAGCAGAGCAGCGGCCTCCCTTCCGGAGATAATCCAGACGGTCAACGATAAAGCTTGCATCGACATACGGGATCACATTCTTTTGCAGATGTTCCGCGATTTCCGCACCGGTTTTGCCTTCCTGTGCAAGCTCTGCCGCTTCCAGCACCACAAGCCCGATGCCGGTCGAAAGGTTCATCGAATCGACGACAGATACATGCGCAAAATCAGCAGCCGCAATGCAGGCGTTCTGATAACAGCTGGAAAACTTTGCGCTGATCGCGATACAGACGATCTCTGCATCCGGATCTTCTTCGTTGATCGACCGGAAGCATTCCGCATAATCCGACACCGGAACAGCGGCAGTCTTCGGCAGGGGAGCACCCATTTCTACTGCCCGGAAAACATCTGCCGCATGGATATTCACACCGTCGCGGTATTCCGCGTCGTTCAGCGTCACAAACAGCGGAAGAACCGTCACATGAAACCGCTCTGTCAGCTCCCCGGTCAGATCGCAGGTGCTGTCTGTTACAATATGAACTGCCATTTTCTGCCTCCTTTCGCGTCTGATTGTATTATAGCGCGAAATTGCGGATTTGTCAAGAAACGGACGATCTATCAGAGTCAACAGAAAAACCAATTGCATTTTATAGATAATTCCGCTTGACGAATGTCTTGATTTGTTGTATAATATGTATATAAACTGATTTGGATGGGGGAATCCGTATGAAACAGAGAAAACTTGCGGCAGCGGCAGCAATTCTGCTTTTCATGCAGAGTATGCCGACCGTTTCCGCAGCACCCGCACCTGCGCTGCTGGATGCATCCGGTTTTACGGTCATGGACGAAAATCTGGTGTATCTCGGCGCGGATTATCTGAACCCGGCCACGGTGCTGTTTGACGATCAGGACAAGGTGCCGGAATCGCCGGACAAGCCGTCCGTTGACAAAGCGGTCTTTGATACGACGAGCCGCAAAAACTGGAAACCGAACTGGCAGTCGGAGTTCGGTGAGGATGCATTTTATATGGATCTCGGCGCGAATTATGTCATCACGGGACTGTGCTTTCTGGATACCAATGATGTCAAGGACTGGAAAATCGAGGACGGTGAGCCTTTTGCATGGAACACGCGCGGCAGCTTTACGACTGACGCTTATCAGACTTGGCGCGGTCTGACCTTTGATTCGCCGCGCAGCACGCGCTGGCTTCGGTTTTCGTCGTCAAGCGGAGAGGCCGGCGTCTGTGAGCTTGCACTGTACGGCTACAAGGAATCCGATCTTTCGGCGGCGCAGATCGAAAAAACGGCAGCGCATTCCGGCTCTTATCAGAAAATTGATTTATCAGCAGGGCAGCGCATCGGTTTCAATGCGTTTATCGACGACCCGATGACCGCGATCATGGCCGGCGGCAATGTCCGCGAATACCACAACCTGAGCTGGCTGCTTGATGCGGACGGCAAGGTGAAGTTCACGCAGGGCACATGGGGCGACATGGACAGCTACTATGCGGCAATGAAGGCGCAGGGGATCAGCATCATTCCGTGCTTTCAGGGCGGCAGCTCTGCAATCACCAAAACCGAAAAGCCGCCGGAGATCCCGGTCCCGGTCGGTGCAGATTCAACGGATCCTGCAAGCTATGCGATCCATGCGCAGGCAATGTATCAGGTCGCGGCGCGCTACGGCAGTAATCCGGATGTGGATCCGGAAACACTCAACGTCGCGGACGGCTCCGAGCCGAAGGTCGGGCTCGGTCTGCTGCAGGCACTGGAAAATGCCAACGAACCGAATAAAACATGGAGCGGCAAGGCAAATTATTTCTCGCCCTACGAGCTGGCTGCGATGTGTTCCGCGGATTACGACGGCCACGAGGGGACGATCCCGAATGCAGGCGTCAAAAAGGCCGACCCGGAATTTCGGCTTGCGGTCGGCGGTCTGCTGAATACGGCCTCTGTGCTGGATTATCTCTCGGAGATGAAGCTCTGGTTTGACTACAACCGTATCGACGGAATATTTGCAGTCGATATCATCAATATCCACATGGGACCCGATGCGGTCAATCCGGAGGACTCCGGCTTTGTCGATCGCGTCAAGGAGATCAGGGAATGGATCGACAAAAACGCGCCTTATTCGGAACTCTGGATCTCGGAATTTGAGGTGCCGATGAGTGACTGCGAACAGGAAGGGATCGACGCGCACGACGACGAAAATTATCAGCTCAAATATGCGCAGCGAGTCGCAAGAACCTACCTGCTGTCGCTCAGCTCCGGCGTGGACCGTATGACGAAGTTCCAGCTCCGCGACGAAGGCCCCGGTGTTTACTATAACTCCGGACTGGTCACGAAAAAAGGGGAGTGGAGCAAAAAAACAGCATGGTACTATGTATCCTGCATGACGAACATCCTCCGCGATACCTATTTTGCCGCGGACATGACGGACAGCGAAGTCAAAAAGTATTTCTTCATCAACAAAAAGTGCGGTGATTCGATCTATGCGCTCTGGCTCCCGACCAATACCGGGCAGGTCATGAAAAATTGTAAAATTGTCGTGCCGGAAACCTCGAAGGTCTATCTGACCGTGCCGGGCACCTGCGCAGAGGGCATCACGACAGAGCTCGCGGTCAAGGACGGTGCGGTCACGTTCACCGCTACGGAAACGCCGGTCTTTATGACGATCAGTTCCCGCGAGAAGGCGGTCGTCAACGGAAAGATGAAGCAGATCCGGCCGCAGTCGATCAGTATGGATGCTGATTTCAGCGGGGCTGTCTGCGATCTTTCAACAGCTCCGGATGATACCAAGCTGAATCAGTTTTACAGAATGTTTGACGAGCCGGGTTCGATGCCGGAATATCTGTACGGCGATACGGCCGGACTGCCGACGCCGGAAACAAATGTCAACATTTCAAACCAAACATGTTATGTGAAACTCGATCAGCCGTATGTGCTGGACGGCTTCGGCGTATACGATACGTTCGGAACCGGCAGCGTAAAGGTCTACGATGCCAAGACGGATACGCTGCTGTGGGAAACGGATCTCGGCAGCTACATGACCCGCAGCATTGACAGCAAGCCGGATTCCGAACCTACCGATCTGCTGAAGATCGTCAAGGGCGACGGTGCCATGAATGAGCTGGTGCTGTACGGTTATCCGGCAGCGGGTTATCCGGCGGCTGACTGTGACGCAGACGGCCGGTTCAGCCGCAGCGATCCGACTGCGCTGCGGAACTGGCTGCTGACGAAGGATCGTTCGCTGGCGAACTGGGCAGCTGCCGATCTGACAGCCGACCTGATGCTGGATTCGAAGGATCTGACGCGCATGAAGCGGGAGCTTTTGAAATAAGATAACGTCCGTGCAGTCTGACAGCAAAGACTGTACGGGCGTTTTTCTGAACGGCCATAGCGGAGGGGATAAATAAAGCCTTCAAGCTTTCCACACATCTAATTGCATCTAATCCATATTTGGTGCAATTGGAGAAGCGTAAAACGAAAGGAGGCGGATTTCCGGCTTCTGCGCCTGAACCGGTTGACAAACACCGCACTTTCTGATATAATCAGTGTGTTACTGAAAAACAGAAAGGAAACCGTCATGCACACATTTCGCAAAGGTCTGATGCAAGGCATCGGCATCGCGCTCGGTTATTTATCCGTATCATTCAGCTTCGGCATCCTCGCTGTGCAGTCCGGTCTGACCGTCTGGCAGGCCGTGCTGATCTCTGTCACAAATCTGACCTCCGCCGGACAGGTCGCAGGTGTCGGACTGATCGCCGCAGCCGCAGCACCGCTGGAGCTGTTCCTCGCAGAGCTCGTCATCAACATCCGCTATGCGCTGATGAGCCTTGCGCTTTCGCAGAAAACTGACAGCGCATTCAGCTTTCCGCACCGGCTGCTCGCATCGTTCGGCATCACTGACGAGATCTTTGCCGTCGCGTCGATCCAGAAGGAACCGCTGAAGCCGGCTTTCATGTACGGCATCACGCTGATCGCTTTTCTCGGGTGGACATTCGGGACATGGCTCGGCGCGGCTGCCGGTACGCTGCTGCCGGAAAAACTTACCAATGCACTCGGCATTGCGCTGTACGGTATGTTCTTAGCGATCATCCTGCCGCCCGCACGGAAATCAAAAGGAATCCTGGCGGTTGTGATTTTTGCGGCAGCGTGTTCCGTTTTGCTGAAAGTTACAGTGAAATGGATGAGCGGCGGCTTTGCGCTGATTATCGCTTCTTTGGCTGCGGCCGTATTCGGCGCGGCGGTATTCCCGGTTGATCCGGAGAAAACGGAGGTGCAGGAATGACACGCATTCTGCTTTCGATCGCCGTCATGGCGGTCACGACATATCTGATCCGGATGCTGCCGTTCACGTTCTTCCGGAAGAAAATCAAAAACAGGTTTGTTCAGAATCTGCTTTATTATATCCCGTATGCAGTCCTGAGTGCGATGACGATCCCGGCGATTTTCTACGCAACGAAGGATCTGCCTTCGTCGATAGCGGGAACGGTCACGGCCGTTATACTTGCGTTTATCGGCTGCCCGCTGATCGTTGTCGCGCTGGCTGCTTCGGCGGTAGCCTATCTGACCATGCTGCTGATGCCGCTTCTCTGAGCGAGCAGTAGTTTTCTGCGCGAATCCGAGGGGGTACTGAGCAGATAAACGATCCCCCAGTAGACTGCCGCGCTGAGAATTGCAGCCGGAATTGCACATAATCCAGATCCGGAGGCGAGTCTGGCAGCGAGCTTCGGAATCAGCAGACTGATAAACAGTGCGGTCATCGGAAACAGCAGGATCCGTTTCCAGACCGGCCGCAATCCGGTCACGCGCAGGACAAAATACAGCCTCACCGCGTTTCCGGAAAGATTGCACGCGACATATGACAGCACGATGCCGTAAAACCCGAACAGCGGCACGCAGATCAGCAGCACCGAAATGCGGACGATGTACTCCGCCAGATAATTGACCGATGAAAAATTCTGTCTGCCGAGCCCGCGCAGGATGCCTTCCAATATGATCTCAAGATAGATAAATGGCACGATCGGCGCCATTTGCTGCAGGATCTGACCGGTGAAGCGGTTTCCGCCGAGCATTTCGCCGATCTGCGCGCCGAGCTGACTGAGTGTCAGCACGGTGAACAGCGCGTACCGGACAGTTTGTTCCAGCATCCGCTGCGTCTGCATCCGGATATCGCTTTCGCGATGTTCCGCACGGGCGCGTGAAAGCGTAGGCACCAGCAGCGCAGACTGACAGCACTGTACGACCGACGGAAAGAACAGCGTCGGGATGATGATCGCTTCAAATTCGCCGAACTGCGCAAGTGCCTCATCCGTGCTGCTGCCGTATTGCAGCAGCGTCAGCGGAACCAGTGCGTCATTCGTGCTGCTGAGCAATGCGACCAGACAGGCATTGCCGATCATCGGCAGGATCAGCTGCAGGAATCTCCGGACCGTAAAACTGCATACATACTGTGCTTCCGGACGGGGGACACGGGCCGCTGCCAGAAAGATCACCGTACTCCCCTGCCCTGCCAGCATCGAAACTGCAAATGCCGTCAGCAGCGTCATCCGGTTATCAGGCAGCAGGAACACAATGCAGAATGCCAGCACGCCCGATCTGATTAAAAATTCCGTATATTCTGAAACCGCCGGGATATATACCCGCTGATACGCATAGCATCGCCCTTTCAGACAGCCGGCCGCAGCGGACAGCGGAAGCGACAGGCTCAGCATCCGGACCGCACCGCACTGTGCATCCGGGAGCAGATTCGTCAGCAGCGGCGCGGTTATCAGCAGAACGGCGCAGACGGAACAGCTCAGGATCATGCAGAACCGCAGCACATACCGGAAGATCCGTGCCGGGTCGCCGCCGCAGCCAAGCTCCTCCGAGACAAACCGGCTGACAGCGACAAATCCGCTGCCGCTGCTCAGTACCGCAGCAAGCCCGTAAAACGAGCTCATCAGCGTCATGACGCCGACATTTGCCGCGCCGAGCCTTCTGGTCAGGAACACATTGAAAAGCAGTCCCAGCCCCTGCAGCCCGACGGAAAACAGGCTCAGCACCGCCGTATCAAACAGCATTTTATCAGTATGCATCCGTTTTTTCATAGCCTCACCCCGTTCAGCTTATGAGAAAACGCAAAAAAACAGAACCCCGCCGGTCGTTGTGAACCGACGGGGTTTTTGTCTGAATCAGAATACTGCGGTGAAGGTCACAAGCTGATTTTCACTCGTGACGCTGATCTTGCCGCCCATCTGGTGAACGATGCTCTTTGCGATGCTCAGGCCGAGGCCGGAGCCGTTCGGGCTTCCTTCCGTATCGACGCGGTAGAAGCGGTCAAACAGGTGTTCCAGCTGTTCCTTCGGAATGTCCTTTGCGGTATTCGCAACAGCCAGACGGATCTTGCCCTGCGTATCCTTGGAAAGCGAAACCGTGATCTGTGCCTTCGGGACAGAATGCAGCACCGCATTATCGAGCAAAATCGAGAGCAGCTGCTTGACATTGTCCTCCTCCGCCTTGATCGTGACCTTTCGCTGGATCACGGTATTCAGCGTCTTGCCGTTCTCGAAGATCATCGGCTCGAACTGCAGGCAGATATTGGAGACGGTGTCGCTCAGCGAGATGACCGTGCTTTCGTCGGCGGAATTTTCCGGCTGATCCATGCGGGCGATCGACAGCAGACTGGAGATCAGCTTGGACATGCGCATGTTCTCGGACTGGATGTAGTTCAGCCACTTGCTCTGTCCGGAAACGGATGCGCGCGGATTCGCCATGACGACTTCGGTATTTGCGGAGATGACCGCAAGCGGTGTTTTCAGCTCGTGGGAAGCATCTGCGACAAACTGCTTCTGCTTTTCCCATGCCACGGCGATCGGCGAGACCGACCAGTTTGCGAGCTGCCAGCTGACGAAGAACATCACGATGATGCCGAACAGTGCGATCAGCAGGAAAATAGAGATCAGCTTCCGGATCATGGAAAGCTCCGGTGTACGGTCAAGCAGCACAAGCATTCCGTTCGGCGCGCGCATATAACGCCATTCATAATCACCGCTGCTCACGACACCCTGCTGTGAACCTGTTTTGCGGATCTTATCCCATGCATTGCTGACGATATTGAAATTATCTTCCGCCTCGTCAGCAGAGTTGCTGAGACCGGCATATGCTGAAACATTGCCGTTTCCGTCCGTCTGCGCGATCATGGCATTCGGCACATACTGGCCTTCCTGAATCGGCACGACGGAGTGCGGCTCATAGCTGCCGGCGGGAAACTGGTCAAGCCGCTGCGCCGGATTATCGGGTGTTTCTTCTATCGCTGCATACGGCATGTCGTCATGATCCTGATGCGGATTCTCATTGGCGGGGTTCTGCGCAGGTGCCGGTGTATCCGCCGGATTTACTGCAGGAGATTCCTCTGCTTTCTCCGGCTTGGCAGCTTCGGTATGTGTCTGAACCTTCTTGTCTGCGGGTGCCGTCGTGAAATGGTCAATCGAATGTCCGCCGTAGCCGCCGGCAGACCACGGAATGTACGGTCCTCCCTTTCCATAGGAAGGTGTCGAATGTGCAGGTGCCTGTTCCTGCGGCTCCTGCTGAACCGCCGGACGTTCATCCGGGAGCTCCGGCTGCTGTTCCTGTCTGCCCTGCTGGGCATGGGGCTGCGGATCGCTCGGCTCCTCGGGTGTCTGGCCGCCTGACGGATTCTGATTGTTTTGATCGGGCGGTGCCGGCTGCTGATCCGGATACTGCGGCTGCTGGTAATAGCCCCAGCCGTAGCTGCCGCTGTTCGGATCCTGTCCCCAGCCGCTTCCCTGATCACCGTTGTTGTAGGGATTGTTCGGGTCGGTGTACCACTGATATGCCCACGGGTTATAGATCCACGGCGTGTAGATCCACGGATTATAGCCCCACGGAGATGAGTTCCACTCAGTTCCCCACTGGTTTTCCCACGGGTTGATCTGGTTCGGGTCAAATCCGGGCGTCGTTTCAGCGGGCTGATCCTGAATCTCATTGTCCAGCAGGATAAACCCGCCCTCCTGATACCGCTGAACGGCCGGAGACGGCTCATCCATCTGCGGCTTCGGCATCTGAGCCTGCTCCAGCATTCCTTCAATGACACGGTAGGATGCATTGATCTCGGCATGGTACATAAAACCGAACAGCACGCCGAGGAAAATCAGCAGTGTTCCGCAGAGCAGCGACATATTCGTAATCAAATAGCGCAGCTTCAGCTTTTTAATCATAGATATCGCCCTCCTTTCCGGATCGGTCTGTTTGTTTTAAGCATCTTTTTCCTCGAGGCAGTAGCCCACGCCGCGCACGGTCTTGATTGCGACCTTGGATTTCATGTGCGCGAGCTTCTTGCGCAGGAAGCTGACATATACCTCGACATTGTTGTTTTCTGCGTCGGATTCATAGCCCCAGATCTTGACGATCAGCGTTTCCTTGGAAAGGATCCGGCTGCCGTTTTTCAGGAACAGCTCCATCATGGAAAATTCCTTCAGACCGAGCTTGAACGAATTTTTGCCGCAGAACAGCTCGTATGTAGACAGATTGAGCGTCAGATCGCTCCATGTCAGGACGTTCTCGAAAATGACATTCGCATTTCTCCGGTAGATCGAACGGATGCGTGCAAGCAGCTCGTCGGAAGAAAACGGCTTTGTCATGTAGTCGTCCGCACCGACATCCAGACCTGCGACCTTATCCTGCACAGTGTCCTTCGCGGTCAGCAGCAGAACTGGCGTCGTCAGCTTGTTCTTCCGGATCTCGCGCAGCACATCCAGACCGTTCATGCGCGGCAGCATCACATCCAGCACGATGATATCATAGATGCCGGAGAGCGCATTGTCCAGTCCGGATTCGCCGTCATAGCAGGCATCCACGATATATTTGTTTTTATGGAAAATCTGCACGAGCGCATCGGATAATGCAACTTCATCTTCGACCAACAGAATACGCATTTTGACCACCTTCCATAGTATCTCTTTATACTACTATTATACACGAACAAATGAAAAATAGCAAGCGTTTTGCTGTAATTTTGTGCACAAATTTTTGATTTCCCGCATAATATATAGCAATATTTCAGAAAGAGGTGCGCTGATATGCCGATCATCTTTTTAAGTCCGTCCACACAGGAGTGGAACCCTTACGTATCAGAGGGAAACAACGAGGAGCTTGTCATGAACAGGCTTGCAAATGCAATGGAGCCGTATCTGCGGGCAAGCGGTATCCGCTTTGTCCGGAACGATCCGGAGCGCAATGTCGCCGGTGCGATCGCAGATTCCAACGCAGGCCGGTTTGACGTACATCTTGCGCTGCATACGAATGCGGCACCGGAGCAGTTTGCGGGGATCCTGCGCGGGATCGACATTTACTATGCGCCGAACAGCGCGGACAGCGAAATGCTTGCGACGATCATCGCGAACAATCTGCAGCGGATCTATCCGCTCCCGAATCAGGTGCTTGCAAGGCCGACGGCCAGTCTCGGAGAGGTGCTGCAGACGAAGGCAGTCGCCGTGCTTGCGGAGATCGGCTATCACGACAACGAAGCGGATGAACAGTGGCTCCGCAGCAATCTCGACCGGATCGCACAGAATCTTGTGCTTTCGCTGACTGACTATTTCGGCATTCCGTTTATCCCGGCCGGTGAACCGTTTTACGGCACAGTCGATACAAACGGTTCACGGCTGAATCTCCGCAGCTATCCGGCACTGAACGGCAGCATTCTGACACAGATCCCGGACAACACACAGCTGATCCTGTTCGGGGAGACGGACGGCTGGTATGTGACGGAATACAGCGGCATCACCGGCTATGTCAGCAGCGAGTTTGTCCGCTTATGACTGCAGTTCAACGATCTGTTCGATGATCTCCCGGAACAGCGGCGCGGCTTTCTCATTGCCGGAGCCGCCGTTCTCGACAAAAACGGTCACGGCATACAGCGGCTGGTAGACCGGAAAAAAGCCGGTCATCCATGCGTGGCAGTATTCCGTCCCGTCCGGGGCAAACTGCCCTGTCTGTGCGGTCGAGGTCTTTCCCGCGGCGCGGACATTGGACGGCTTGCCCTTGCTCTTTTTCGATTTTTCGAGCACAGCTGTCATCATTCTGCGCAGCTCAAACGCAGTCTGATGCGAAAGGACGCGGACAGATTCCGGCTGTTCCTGCGGGATCAGCTGTGAACCGTCTGCTGTCAGACCGGCAATCAGCTGCGGCGGCGTATAGATGCCGTCATTGCCGATGCAAGCTGTCATTGCCGCAATCTGCAGCGGCGTCGCGAGCAGCTTTCCCTGCCCGAAGCTCATATTTGCCCGTTCCGCTTCAATTTCAAGGTCCTGCACAGACGGCAGATAACCGGCGGCACTGTACAGTCCGTTTGCGATCTCCGAAGCGGAACCGAAGCCGAGCTTTTCGGCAGTATCATGCATGGAGGCCGGAGACATCAGCCGGCTCAGGGAAATGAAGTACGGGTTGCAGGACTGGATCAGTGCGCCCTGCATATCCAGCAGGCCGTGACCGTTCAGGTCATGGCAGCGAAAACGCTGTCCGTAAAACGAGATGTCGCCGGTGCAGTCGTACAGATACTTCGTAGTGAAGCCCTGTTCCAGTGCATTCGCGGCGGTCACAAGCTTGAATACCGAGCCGACGCTGTATGCGGAGAGTGCGCGGTTCAGGAACGGCGCATCCGGCTGATTGATCGCATCTGCAAGATGATCCGGGTCATAGACCGGCGTACTGGCACAGGCTGCGATCGTACCGGTATTGCAGTCCAGCACGATCGCAGCGCCCGCATTGGGTGCGGCTTTCGCCAATGCCGATTCTGCGATCTGCTGAATGTCCGCATCCAGTGTCGTGACAACGCCGCCGCCCGTTTTTCCGGTTACGGTGCAGCTGCTTTCCGCACCGGACAGCACGGTTCCGTTCGCATCGACTGAAAAGGTGATATCCGCGCTGCTGCTGCAGGTCTCCAGCCACGGCGCATAAGCCTTTTCCAGACCTGAAGCAGCTTTTCCGTTCTGGATATATCCGAGCAGATGCTGTGCGGGCAGAATCCCGGTTTTGTTTTCTGTGCCGTTGAGAACGATCAGATCCTTTGTACTGTCTGCCGGTTCCTTCAGTTTACAGAGGAACGGTCTGCGCTTTTGCAGATCATTTGTTACGGCAGCGCGGTCATCCAGCTTTGCGAATACCGAAGCGACTGCATCGGGTGTCGGGTTCACGACAGCGTACAGCACCGGTTCTGACTGATTCAGCGGCGCAAAATGCCTGTCGTAGATCACACCGCCGGAGAGCGGGATATGCAGGTGATACTGTCCCTGCCGAACGCCGGCCTGTACTGCCTGTCCGCCGCGTGAAATGCCGTGCAGCCTGAATGCGATCGCAAACAGGCAAATGAACAGCAGAGATTCCAGAAACAAAAGCCGTGCCGGCTGATTCCGCATAAAAAAGCCCCCTTCATAGCTGAAAGGAGTATGCGCGGAAAACGCAGGAATATGCAAAAAGCGCACCGGTCGAACCGATGCGCTTTTTGATTGCTTATTCAGATCGCAAAATTGCCGGAGAGGTAATCATCATTGACCACATAATAAACCATACCCTCAACGGCATTGATATACAGCGTCAGCTGCTTCATATCATCAAGGGAGTTGCCCTTCGCAGTCCAGTCGGCCTTTGCACGCGCAACCAGGGAATCAGCGGATTCCGAAACGGAAGGCAGCTCAATGACGACCTTTGTCTCGACCTGCGGTGTTTTCTTCGGGCGGGAAGCCTTTGCAGCTTTCTCCTCGGTTTTCTTAGCAGCACGGGCTGTTTTTGCGGTCTTTGCCTTTTCCACAACGATTTCAGCCTTATCCGCAACGGATTCCGCAGCAGCCTTGACGGTCGCCTTGGCGTCCTCTGCGACAGCCTTTACCTTTTCAACTGCTTCTGCAGCAGCGTCTTTCTTTGCTCTCGGCATGATTATACCCTCCTCTGCCATGATTCAGAAATTACTTTTCCGGATTCACTGCGTCCTTCAGAGTCTTGCCGGCCTTGAATGCGAGAGCCTTGCACGGCTTGGTGGTCATGATCTCGCCGGTGCGCGGGTTCTTGCACTGTCTTGCCGGACGCTCGTGAACTTCAAAGGTACCGAAACCGGTGATGGACACCTTCTCGCCCTTGATCAGAGCATCGGTGATTGCATCCAGAACAAGATTCAGAGCCTTGTCGGCTTCCTTCTTCGGGCAGTTTTCCTTTGCTGCGATTGCAGCAACAAGATCGTTCTTCTTCATGTGAGAGATCCTCCTAAAAATAAAGTCTATATGTATTATATAACGAAAATACGTGATTGTCAAATCGAAAATGATAATTCGGATTTTTCAATCAGAAAAGCGTCGAATGCCCGTCAAATCTTGGCGAATTTTACATATAGACATTTTGGATCAAAGCATCTTTGCACGAAGAACACTGCCGTCAAGCGGCGAAAGATATGCAGGCGGAACGTCGAAAACAGTTTTGCAGCCAAAGCTCTGTTCCTTTGCAAAGCGTGCGACTGCGCGCGCAAATGCGACCAGAACATTCGTTGTGAACTCGGGATTGGAATCAAGCTTGAGGCTGTATTCGATCAGATGCTTGTGTTCACCGTTTTCGCCGCTTACACCGCTGCGCATGACGAATCCGCCGTGCGGAATGCCTGCATGATCGCGGTTCAGCTCCTCCTGCGAAACAAAATGGACGGTTGTATCATAGTCCGCAAAATAGTTCGGCATGGACTTGATATCCTGCTCGATCTTAGCGCGGTCGGCTCCCGTTTTTGCGACGACATAGCACTCACGGGTATGCTTTTGTCTGGTCGTCAGATCCGGCTGTTCACCGCGGCGGACTGCCTCCATGGCAGCCGCAACCGGAACGGTATACTGCTTGCCGTCCTGCACGCCGTCAACTCGGCGGATCGCATCGGAATGCCCCTGTGAAACGCCCTTGCCCCAGAACGTGTAATCCTTGCCGTCCGGCAGGATGCAGTTGCCGTACAGTCTGGCCAGCGAGAACATGCCCGGATCCCAGCCGACGGAGATCATTGCAACATGGCCGGTTTCCTTTGCAGCCGCATCGACATTGGCAAAATGCTCCGGAATGCGTGCGTGTGTATCAAAGCTGTCAATGACATTGAACAGCTTTGCGAGCTCCGGCGTCTGAACCGGCAGATCGGTCGCGGAACCGCCGCAGACGACAACGACATCGGCCTCATCCTTGTGTGCAGCAAGGTCGCTGTACTGATAAACCGGTACATTTTCAGTTTTGATCGAAACGGTTTCCGGTGCACGGCGGGTCGCAACAAATGCAAGCTTCATATCCGGATTGCTGCGGATTGCGAGCTCAACGCCCTTGCCGAGATTGCCGTAGCCGACAATGCCGATACGAATCTGACTCATAGGAAAGCCCTCCTTGGTAAACAAAAAAATTACATTTCCTATTATAACCGATTTTCAGAAGTTTGTCAATATTTTCACAAACTTTTTTTGAACATCCTTTTTCAGCTGAAAACAAAGACGGCAGCTGCAAAAACAGCCGCCGTCCGATTCAGTTTCCGAATACAAAAGCATGTGCGAGCCCGAACCATTCGCGCACCCAGTAGGTCGGCAGCAGATACCATGAGGTATACGCAGCCGCGGGGACGCATTCCGGCAGACCTTCCTTTTTCGCAAGGATCTGTGCGCGCAGTTCGTGATAGCCGTCCGTTGCGATGTAAAGCGGCCCTGTGATGCCGTTTTCATTGATCAGCTTTTTGGAAAAGCGCAGGTTCTCCGAAGTGGATGTGGACTGATCCTCCATCAGGATGCGGTCGGCGGAAATGCCGAGCCTTGTCAGCTCATTGTACATGCACTGTGCCTCGGAGATGTCCTCATTGTCGCCTTTGCCGCCGGATACGACCGCAACAAGAGCCGGGTCGGCACTGAGCTTTTCATACGCAGCACGGATTCTGCGGGAGAGCATCCGGCTCGGTACCGTGCCGCGTACCTTGCAGCCGAGGACGATCACCGCCTGCGGCTTCTGACCGGGCTTTTTATGCGCGGCATGGAGCATGATGCAGCTCATGACAAGACAATACAGTAAACCGAGTAATACCAGAACACCGAGTATGCGAAGCACGGTTCTCCCTGCGCGGTATTCCCGGATCTGGCTGAAAAGTCCGCCGAGCTGTTTTCGGAACAGTGTACCCGCAAACAGCAGGACGGAACATGCCAGCCCGAACAGATTGCCGATATTCTTGATATGCACAAAGAACGGAATCGTAAACAGGACGATTCCCGCAGCCGACAGCAGCAGGAGTACCGCTGTCAGAAGACGGTGTGAACCGTTTGCTGCCGCGGCAGACTGCATAAGTTTCGGCATCATCATTTTTCAGAGCAGATACGCGCAACGCCGTCCCTGATTGCCGCCTCTGCAACAGCCTCTGCAACAGCCTGTGCGACATGCGGATCAAACGGATTCGGAATGACGCATTCCGGAGAGAGCTCCTTCTCGGAAACACAGCCGGCAATTGCCTTCGCGGCTGCGTGCTTCATGCCCTCGGTGATATCCGATGCGCGGACAGAAAGTGCGCCCTTGAAGATACCGGGGAAAGCCAGAACATTGTTGATCTGGTTCGGGAAATCGCTTCGGCCGGTGCCGACGACAAATGCGCCTGCTTCCTTTGCAAGGTCGGGCATGATCTCCGGCGTCGGGTTCGCCATTGCGAAGATGAACGGCTTGTCGTTCATGGATTTGACCATGTCCGGCGTGACAAGATTCGGCTTGGAAACGCCGATAAATACGTCTGCACCCTTCATGGCATCGGCAAGACCGCCGTGAATCTTCTGCTTATTGGTACGCATGGACAGAGAGGTCAGTGCCTCGGAGGACAGCTTGTCGCCCTCGCAGACGATGCCCTTGGAGTTGAGCATCAGAATATCCTGCACGCCGATTGAAAGCAGCATTTCCGCGATTGCAACGCCTGCTGCGCCTGCGCCGTTGATTACTACCTTCAGATTGCTGAGTTCCTTTCCGGCCAGCTTCGATGCATTCATGATCGCTGCCGATGCGACAACAGCTGTGCCGTGCTGGTCATCGTGGAATACCGGAATATCGACCATGGTTTTCAGCTTGCGCTCGATCTCAAAGCAGCGCGGTGCGGAGATATCCTCGAGGTTGATGCCGCCGAAGCTGCCTGCGATCAGGGCAACTGTCCTGCAGAATTCCTCCGGATCCTTGGAATCGACGCAGAGCGGGATCGCCTGCACGCCGCCGAATTCCGAGAACAGGGCGCATTTGCCCTCCATGACCGGCATCGCTGCGAGCGGCCCGATATCGCCGAGACCGAGCACCGCGGTGCCGTCCGTGATGACCGCGACCAGATTTGCTCTGCCGGTCAGGTCGTAGGAAAGCGACGGGTTCTTCTGGATCTCCAGGCAGGGACGCGCAACGCCCGGCGTATATGCGACCGAAAGTGCATCCTTGTCCTTGATCGCGACCTTGGAGCGAATGTCGAGCTTGCCGCCCCATTCCTGATGTGCGGCAAGTGCCTTTTCCATAATATCCATGTGAACAGACTCCTTTGTACAGATATAGATTGCGGTTTACCGTCTCATTATATCACAATCGGGCACAGAATGCAAGGCTCTGCCCCGCTTTATGTCGAAATCGTAAGATTTTGCTGCGGTTCGGCATGAAATTCCGGAATAAATGATTCAGAAGCCGCCTCCCCCTCCTGCGTATACGCATTCACAATACCGATCTGCTCCGCATAGCGCACGACATTTGCATATTCCTGCGCTGTGACCCTGCGCGACAGCAGCGGGTGATCCTTCATCTGCGGCATCGGCGTGTACTGGTTCATGATGCTGTACCCGATGCCGTTTCCGTAGGTCTGATACAGATACCAGAGCACCTGCCGCGATTCCTGTGCATGACCGGGCAGCACCAGATGCCGCACCTGTACGCCGCGCGTCATCAGGCCTGTTTCCGGATCAATTTGCGGCGCACCGCACTGGCGTACCATTTCCGCAAGCGCTGCCTTTGCGGTTTCCGGATAATCCGGTGCATTGGAATAAGCCTTTGCAGTCTCCGGATTCAGATATTTGAAATCCGGCAGGTAAATGTCGATCAGACCGTCCAGCAGACGGAGCGTTTCCGGCAGCTCGTAGCCGCTGCTGTTCCAGACAAACGGAATGCGCAGGCCGTTCGCTTTTGCCTGCCGGAGCACCGGGACAAGCTGTGCCGTAAAGTGGCTCGCCGTGACCAGATTGATATTGTGCACGCCCTGCTGCTCCAGATCAGAAAAGATGCGGAGCAGCTCCTTCGGCGTGACGCTGTAACCGATATGCGAGACTGCGATCTCATGATTCTGGCAGAAGATGCAGCGCAGGCTGCATCCGCTGAAAAAGACCGTGCCGGAGCCTTTCTCTCCGCTGATCGGCGGCTCCTCCCAGTAATGCGGCGCGGCTCTTGCGATGCGGAGCGTTCCGGTCTCACCGCAGTATCCGCGGTGTTCCGTTCTGCTGATGCCGCATCTGCGCGGACAGTCCATACATTTGCGCTGCATATCCCCGCCTCCTGACTGACAGATTGATTCATGCTTATTCTATCACAAACAGCACGGAAAGTCAATCGTCACAGATCGGCAGCATTCGCGGAAATGATACGGCTTTGTAACTTGACTTTCCCGCAAAACCGTGTTATAATGAGGTACTGCGAAAGGAGGGCTGGCTGTGAAGCAGACAGGCATCAAACAAATTGCAGAAAACCGCAAGGCCAGACACGACTATTTTGTGCTGGAAACATACGAAGCAGGCATTGCGCTTGTCGGCACAGAGGTCAAGTCCATCCGGAACGGCAATGTCAATCTGAAGGACAGCTGGTGTTCGATCGAGGACGGGCAGCTTCTGCTGCGGGACATGCATGTTTCCGCTTATGAAAAGGGCAATGTGTTCAATAAGGATCCCCGCAGAGTGCGGCAGCTTCTCATGCATAAGCGCGAGATCCTAAAGCTGTTCGGCACGCTGAAAACGCAGGGGCTGACGCTGATCCCGCTCTCGCTGTATTTCAAGGACGGCAGAGTGAAGGTGCAGCTCGGGCTTTGCAAGGGCAAAAAGCTCTACGACAAGCGCGAGGATGCCGCGATCAAGTCCGCGAACCGCGATATTGACCGCGCAGTCAAATCAAGAAATCAGTAACCGAAAGGAGTTCGCCGTGATCTGTCCGGAGCCGCTGAAAAAAGGTGACCGTGTAGCTGTCATCAGCCTGTCAAACGGGATTCTGGGTGAACCGTGGTGTGCGCACGAAAAAGAGCTTGCCGAACGCAGGCTGCGTGCTTTCGGTCTGGAGCCGGTCTATACGGAACATGCGCTTGCCGGTTCAGCTGTGCTGTGGGATCATCCGGAGCTCCGTGCAGCCGATCTGAAAGCTGCGTTTCTGGATGACAGCATCCGCGGCATCATCACTGCGATCGGCGGCATAGATACGTTCCGCACCTTTCCGTATCTGATGGAGGATGCTGAATTTATCCGCGCGGTAAAGGAACACCCGAAGTTCTTTCTGGGCTATTCCGATACGACAAACAATCACCTGATGCTTTACCGGCTGGGGCTGCAGACCTTTTACGGTCAGGCACTTCTGCCCGATCTGGCGGAGCTTTCCGATGAGATGCTCCCCTATTCCCGTGCACAGTTTGAGAGCTGCTTTTCTTCGTATCACGGACGGAAGATCACGCCGTCGCCGGTCTGGTATGAGGAGCGCACCGATTTTTCGGCGGATGCACTCGGCACGGAACGTGTCTCACATCCGGAGACACACGGCTATGAGCTGCTGCAGGGCGATCCGGTCTTTGAAGGCGAACTGCTCGGCGGCTGTATCGAGAGCCTCGGCGAAATGCTGCTGTCTGACTGCGCTGAGATCTATGCAGAAAAGTTTGCGCGGGCCGGACTGCAGGATGCCGGCTGCTTCCTGGAGCAAGGTGCGGTCACTGCCAGATTTGATATTTTTCCGTCTGCCGGAGAATGGCGCGGCAAAATTCTGTTTGCGGAGACCAGCGAAGAAACTCCGGAGCCGGAGCGTCTGCGCGTGATCCTGCAGGCACTGAAGGATGCCGGCGTCTTTGCGGCAATCAGCGGGATCATTATCGGCAAACCGCTGAATGAGCGCTGGTACGAGGAATACAAGGCGGTCTGGCTTGAGACCGTGGACCGTCCGGAGCTTCCGGTTCTTTATAATGTCAATTTCGGACACGCGGCACCGAGAGCGATCCTGCCTTACGGCGCGGCGGTCCGGGTCGATGCAGGACGGCAGGAGATCCTGCTGCTCTGAAAAAGCGGCTTGACAAACCGCAGCAGATACGATATAATATAACAGACGGCTCTGTTCCCGTTCAATGGGGGCGTAAAGGTTTCGACGGGGGCTGGGAAGTATCGTTTGCGAGCCGGGCGCATAACCCGTAAAATGTGCAACCTTATAAATTTAAACGAGAACAACGATTCCGTTTTGATGGCCGCTTAAGGCCTCCGTCAGCCCGGCGAGTACCGCGTAACCGGTGTCTGGCGTCATGACGCGGTGAACGTCTGCCGCTCATGCGCATAGGCGGCAGTCGCACAATGCGCTACCGATCCGTATAGCCTGTTTACCGGCGCTGCGGAAAGGGAATGCAAAAGATAAACTACGCTCGTAGAAGACTGTATGGATCGGCTTTCGGACGCGGGTTCAATTCCCGCCGCCTCCACCATCAACCGCAGCAGCGTTTCGGAGTTTATCCGGAACGCTGCAATTATTCCATGCATATCATACGGAAGGAGCATTCAGTATGGCATCGGACAAATCCTATCTTGATTATATCATGGATCAGCTTTCCGGCGTGGAAGGCGTTTCATACCGCGCCATGATGGGCGAATATATCATTTACGTTGACGGCAAGGTCGCCGGCGGAATCTACGACAACCGGTTTCTGATCAAACCGCTGAAATCCGCCGTGCAGCTGATGCCGGATGCGCCGCGGGAGATCCCGTATCCCGGCGCAACGGAAATGCTCCTTGTCACCGATCCCGATGACAGAGCTCTGCTGGAGGCTTTGCTGACCGCAGCCGCCGCAGAGCTTCCGGAGCCGAAAAAGCGCAAATGATCCGTCCGTCAGCGTTCCGGATAAGCCCCGGGACGCTTTTTGATTCTGAAAAGGAGGCTTCATGCAAAATCAATCCGTTTACCGCCGCGCACTGAAGCTGGCCGTTCCGATCATGATTCAGAACGGCATCACGAACGCGGTCGGGCTGGTCGATCATATCATGGTCGGCAGCATCGGCACCGAGGCCATGACTGCCGTCTCGATCGTCGGGCAGCTGCTGTTTGTGTTTTATCTTGCGATCTTCGGCGGACTGTCCGGCCCCGGCATCTACTCTGCACAGTTTTACGGGCAGGGCAACACCGAAGGCGTCCGGCAGAGCTTTCGCATGAAGGTGCTGATCGCCGGTACCGTGACTGCCGCAGGCATGTTGATCCTGCGGTACGGCAAACACTTTTTGATCGGGCTCTATCTGCACGGCGAAAGCACCGAGGTCGATCCCGTACTGACCACAAGCTATGCGGTGCAGTATCTCATGATTATGCTGATCGGCCTGCCGTTCAATTCGCTGACGCAGGTCTATGCGGGAACGCTCCGTGAGACCGGCGACAGCTTCAAACCGATGATCGCAGGCGTTGTGTCTGTCCTGACCGATGTGCTGCTCAATTATCTGCTGATCTACGGCAAATGCGGATTCCCGCAGCTCGGTGTCCGCGGTGCCGCGATCGCGACCGTGATCGCCCGTCTGACCGAAGTCAGCGTGCTGCTGATCTGGTCCCATGCAAAGGCTTCGGCGCACCCGTTCCTGAAAGGCATCTGGAAAACGCTGCATGTTCCGGCCGCGATCCGCAGGGCTATGCTGAAAAAGAGCATTCCGCTTTTCTGCAATGAGTTTTTGTGGGCGGGCGGACTTGCCGCACTGACGCAGTGCTATTCGACGCGCGGCCTGCATATCGTTTCCGGCCTGAACATCTCCAATGCGATCTGCAATCTGCTGAATGTGGTCTTTGTCGCACTCGGCAATGCCGTCGGCATTCTGATCGGGCAGGCACTCGGCGCACGGAAATTTGAACAGGCTAAGCGCGATTCCGCCTCTCTGACATGGTTCACCGCAGGCATCTGTCTTATTCTGACTGCCGTACTGATCGCGATTTCCGGGCTGTTCCCCCGCCTGTATGATACGACGGAAACCGTCCGGCGCACCGCACAGCAGTTTATCATCGTGACGGCGATCTTCTTTCCGGTGCAGGGCATTCTCAATACATTGTATTTCACGCTGCGCTCCGGCGGCAAGACGCTGGTCACATTCCTGTTTGACAGCGTCTTTTCATGGACATTCACCGTGCCGCTTGCACTGGTGCTCTGCTTTCTCACGAAGCTGCCGATCATCACGGTTTATGTGATCGTTCAGTCGGCAGACCTCATCAAAATCATGATCGGAGTGTTCATGATCCGGAAAGGGATCTGGATCAGCGACATTGCCTCCGAAGCTTCATAAAACAGCAGCCGGCTTCCGTTTTAAGCGGAAACCGGCTTGTTTGTTATTCCGGAAACTGTACATGTCCCTGCGGCATTTCGTCCGGCGTGAACGGAATGTCCTCGTCAATGACGACCTGCCCGTAAATATCGGTGATGCGGAAGGTGAACGGCCCTTTGCCGAGCCCGGACTGTGCCTCGAAATAGTTGAAATTCCGGCGCGGCAGTTCCACAAATTCGCCGTCGTCGTTCAGATATTCCAGCTTTTCGATCGGGTACCGGTGATTGCGCACCTGTACCGCGCACCAGAACTCCGTGCTGCCGACCTTGTATTTGTAGGTGAACGGCGCGTCCTCCGCCGTATCCAGCGGCAGAATTTTCCATGTGACCGGCACCTTGCCTTTCTCGGCAGGCGCGATCAGCGGGAATGCATCTGTATAGAGATCGAGGTCGCCTTTGGCACCCTCCGGCAGCAGATCGGTCACCAGCACGTTGATCGTGCCGAGCTCTCCGGTCACCTCCAGATAAGCACCCGCAAGCTCCGCGTTGTTCCAGTCGGGCAGGTTCATCGCCGTGATCCAGTAATCCTTCGACACCGGATCAAGCATTGCACAGCCGCCCTCATAGCCGCCGCCGTAAAACGTCGCAAAGCCGCTGTGTACGGTGCCCTTCGGTTCGAGGATCCATGTGTGCTCCGGGTCGGGTTCCGCAGCATGGAACAGCCGTTTCAGGAGCGTCAGGTCCCTTGCGTCCAGAGAACTGTCTGCATTGAGATCCGCTGCCGCTGCATCCGATGCTGTTTCCTTTGTGAGAAGATGATCCCGCAGAAGCAGAACATCTGCTTTGTCAGCGGTACCGTCTGCGTTCAGATCGCCTGTGACTGCGGCTTCTTCCGCAGAAACAGCCGGACAGACGGTCAGTGCTGCCAGTACCGCAGCCGCCAGGACCGCTTTTCTGATTTGTTTCATAATATGCCGCCTTTCGCGCAAAATTCCCCTCTGTCCTCATTGTAGCGAAAGGCACAGCGAAAGTCAAGCCGTTTATTGCGCTTTTGCGCAGTATGCGGCAATTGCTGCGGCGGTGAAGGCGGCAGTCCCCTCCCCGCCTGCGCGGTCAATGTTTTCGGTGAACTCGCCGCCCGCTGCATACATCTGCCCGAGACCCTGCAAAATCTGATCGGTGCAGGTATACCAGTGCGCCGTGATATAATCCTGCAGTCTTTTTACCTGCTGCTGCACCGGCTCTGCATCGGGCTGCATATCCCGCATTCCGCCGAATTCCGTGAACAGCCGCATAAAACCGTGGATGACCTGATCGTTTTCCGCTTCGGTGCGGGCGGCCTGCTTTTCGACTGTCTCATGATATTCCTTGGTATTGCCCCATGCTTCCTTTGCACGTTTTGCGTATTCGTCAAGCGTGGTGCGGTCAAATGCCGTAAAATCCATATCGGTTCCTCCTTTGGCCTGGATGCCCTGCGCAAACCGGATCAGCCGTTCCAGACGCTCCTTCTGCAGCGTCAGCAGCGTGATCTGCTGTGCAAGGGCCTTTGACTTGTCATAATCCGGACTTGTGATTATGTCCTGAATCTGCCGGAGCGGGAATTCCAGCTCCCGGAACAGCAGGATCTGCTGCAGCGTTTCCAGTGCCGTATCGTCATACAGCCGGTAACCTGCTTCGCTGCGTGCATCCGGATGCAGCAGCCCGATCCTGTCGTAGTATTGCAGTGTGCGCACACTGACACCGGTCAGCTCGCTGACTTCTTTTACAGTCATCATATTGAATCCCTCCCCTGCTGCATTCAGTATATACTATGACGTAACGTCAGAGTCAATCCCTGCGCACCATTTTTGTAGCATCAGTCAAATCTGCCTTCTGAAACGATCGCTTGTTTGTATATAAAAAGAAAAGCGGGAGCATTTTCAGCTCCCGCCTGTGATTCATTTTACTTCTTCGAGGCGCACGTTCTGGATATAAACGGTCGCCGTCGAGCCCTTGTGTCCGAGGTTGAATTCCAGACGTCCGGTCGGATCGTCCTTGTCCTTCATCTCGAAATCGTAGGTAAACGTCTGCTTGTCCTTGGTGACTTCCAGCGTGGTGTCCTTCAGGTAGCGGATCCAGCCCGCATTCGGCGCGGAAACACAGACAATGATATCGCGCGTTTCATCTGCCCATGCGTCAAAGGTCACGCGGTATTTTTTGCCCTTGATCATCGGCATTTCCGGCTGAACGAGCTGCACGGAATAATCGACCGTACCCTCGTTTTCCGTCTTGATGATCATGGTGTTGTCCTTGATCTCCGCAGAGCCCTTGCCGCCTTCAAACAGCAGGAACTTCCAGTTGACATCGTCCGTCAGATCCTCTGCCTCCGCAAAATCGCCGTTGTAGATGAAGTTGCCGTCCTCCATTGCTTCGCGGTAGTTCTTTTCCGGCTTCTTGACGTTCGTATCATATTCAGGCTTCTGATACACACGCACATAGTCGATCTCGAACTCCGCTTTGTCGAAATCGGTCGAGGCGTCAGGGTTGCCCGGCCATGTTCCGCCGACTGCAAGATTCATCTGCACAAAGAACGGCTGATCGAACGGTGCGGGATACGGCTTTTCGTCCTCGCCCTCAACGGCTGTGAACCAGTCATTGACCGTATGATACAGATTGCCGTCAATGTACCAGCGAATTTCGCCCGGTTCCCATTCCACGGAATACTCATGGAAGTCGTCCGCAAAGGTCGTTCCGTCCTCGAGGACATAGATGCCCTGCTGCTCGGCGTGCGGTGCGCCGTAATGCAGCGTGCCGTAGGCAGTTTCCAGTCTGCTGCCGAGCACCTCCATGATGTCGATCTCGCCGCACTTCGGCCACTGGCCGTAATGCTGCTCATCCTGCGGCATCATCCAGATCGCCGGCCAGAGACCTTTTCCTGCCGGAACCTTCGCACGCGCAACGACCTTGCCGTAGGTAAAGTCCTTCTTGTTCTGCGCCGTGACCTTGCCGGAGGTGTAGTAGTCGCCGCCGTTCTTCTCGGTCTTGATCGCCTTGATGACGAGCTTTCCGTCGCGCAGGAACACATTGTCCGTTGAGGTCGTATATTCCTGCAGTTCCTCGTTCGTCCAGCCCGGTTCATGCGGCTCATAGTTCCAGATCGTCTCATCCAGTGCAGAGCCGTCGAACTCGTCATTCCAGAGCAGGCTGTAGCCTTTCAGCTCCGGTACCTCGCCGGAATCTGCCGCCGGAGCAGCCGTGGTATCAGCGGGCTCCGTTTCAGCCGGTTCCGTTGCGGTGACCTCCGGTTCGGACGAATCCGGTGAAGACGGTGTTTCCGGTTCTGTGCCGCAGCCGGTCAGCAGTGTCAGCGCAGCAAGCAAAACCGGAATTCGCATTTTCTTCATGGTAATTCCTCCCGATGTCCGCACAAGGGGGATGCGGACTTATTTATGCTATTATTATACCGTATCATGCCGGATTCTGATATCACATCATGTACTTTTATATCAAAATGTTATCCTGTTTTTTGCGCTTTTGCGGTTTCCTGTTCAGAAATTGCGGTATATACCATACAAAATGCTCTTGCAAATCGTAAAAAAATGTGCTATACTGGTTAGCAGAGAAACATATCATACAAATTCAAACTTACGGGGGAACGAAAGGGGTTATCATGAAAAGTTACAGAAAAAAGCTGACCGCCCTGTTGATCGGTGCGGTCACTGCACTGACTGCGATGCTTGCGGCATTTCCGGCAAAGGCCGCAGTGCAGGGACAGAAAGCTTCGGCAGACATCTCCGAACAGATCGGTCTGGTCGGCAATCTGTTCTGTACACCGGACAGCAGCAATGCTGATCATGCCGCGCTCCAGTGGGCAACGACGCTTTCTGCCGACGGCTATACGCTTTACCGCTCGACTGATCCGGAAACCGGCTTTGTCAAGGTATATGAGGGCTACGGCAATTCGTATGAGGATGACGACCTGACAGTCGGCACGGAATACTACTATCAGCTCAAGGCGGTGACAGACAAGGGCGCGCTGTATTCCGGCGTGCGCTCGCTGAAGCCCTGCGCCCTGCCGTCCGGTCTCAGCACCTACGACAACCAGAAGGGCAGCAGCCTTGTCTACGAAACGGGCGGCTACAAATCCGGCAATACCTATTACAGCTATTCGCTGAAAAAGCACGCAGGCAAGGACGATATCTATCTGGCGGAAACGACCTCGTCTGACGGCGTGCATTTCGGCAATGAGCGCAACGTCGCGGATTCCTCGCAGAACAGTGCACTCGCGAGCTGCAAGATCGAATCCGTGCATATCGAATATCTCGAACACGCAAACAAGGTCGTGGTCTGGGCGCACTGGGAAAAGCCGAGCGGCTATGCGGACGGCAAGGCACTGGTCATCACCGGAACGCCGGGCGGACAGTTCACGGTGCATCATGTGTACAATCCGCTTGACATCGAAGTCCGCGACATGGCGATCTTCTTTGACGACGACGCGGATCACACCGGTTATCTGATCGCGGCCGCAAATACGAAGGGACAGGGCGCAAATGCGACCATGTACATTTTCCGCATGAACAAGGAATACAGCGACGTCACAGCAGTCGTCAAAAAACTGTTTGCCGATCAGTACCGCGAATTTCCGAACATGATCAAGAAGAACGGCTACTATTTCCTGTTTACCTCGCAGGCGGCCGGCTGGTATCCGAGCAGCGGCGCGTATGCGGTCACGAAGGATATTGCGGGCGATTGGAGCGGTTTGCGGGATATCGGCAACACCTCGACATTCTCGTCGCAGTCCGGCTGGATCGTCAATCTGCAGGACAAAAATTACCTCATGCACGCCTACCGCTGGCTGCGCGCTTCGGAATCGAGCGGCACGACGCTTTGCCCGCTTTACTTCGACAACGGCTTTGCGTTTTACGATTATTATCCGTATTTCAAGTACAGCACCAAGACCGGCGACCTCTATCCGGTGCAGCAGGGACAGCTGCTCTCGCAGGATAAACCCGCGACTTCGTCGCTTGCGGCACAGGGCTGGAATGCGCCCTGCAAGGCGTTTGACGGCTCCTACCGCAGCTGCTTTTCGGCGGTCGAGAGCTCCAAGAAATGGCCGTTCACGCTGACAGTTGATCTGGAACGGGAATGTGAACTGAAAAACATCCAGATTTCATGGTATATCTGCAAGGGCTCCGAGGGCTATTATGCCTATACGGTGGACGGCAGTTCAGACGGCCGGAACTGGACAACGATCTACGATCATACCAACACGAGCAAGGAAATTGTTTCCAAAACCTATGGCTTCAACAGCAATCTCATTTCCGGCAGGGCAAGATATGTGCGTCTGAATGTCAAAAGCGCGACGCTGCAGAATAACCCGACGAACAACTGGTATAACCCGACGGTCTATGAGGTCAAAATCTACGGCGATCCGCTCGGCGAACCGGCACAGAACAAGAACGGCGCAGCCTTTGATTTTGAGCAGGCAAACGGCAAAAACATTCCCGACACGACCGGAAACGGCCATACGCTGACGCTGTACGGCAATACCAAAGTGCAGCAGGATGCGCAGCGCGGCAATGTGCTGTATTTCGGCGGCACGGCCGATGACTACGCTGCAGTCGAACCCGGACTGCTGGACAACTGCCGGGAATACACGGTCTGCATGGACGCAAAATCGTCTTCGGACGGCAATTTCTTCACCTTCGCAACGGGGCAGGATGAATACAAATATGCATTCTTCAAAATTGCAAAGGATCATTTCCGCTTCCAGACGACCGTAGATACGTGGAAAGGCGAAACGGGTATGCGTTTTGACCTCGACGGAACACAGTGGCACCGGTATGTCTTTGCGGTCACGCCGACAACGTGCAGGCTGTATGTGGACGGACAGCTTGCCGCGGAGACCGATACGCTGAATACGAATCCGTCCGACATGGGTACGAATACGAAGCTGCTGTTCGGCAAATCGTTCTATTCCGACGATGTCGGCTTTTCCGGATATCTGGATAATATTGCGGTTTATCCTTATGCGCTCAGCGAGGCGGAGATCACCGGTCAGGCAACCGCCGCCAAGCTGAAAGGCGACGTCAATGCAGACGGTGCGGTCAATATTGCCGATGCCGTTGCAATGGTAAAATTCCTTGCGGGGAGCAGCTCTCTTGCTGACTGGCAGGCAGGCGATCTCAATGATAACGGCCGCATTGATGCGGTTGATCTGACGCTCCTGAAACGCATTTTGCTTGCATAATATGAATCATCCCGCCCGGTCTGTGGAAATCGGGCGGGGTTTTTCCGAATTTTATCAGATTTTTTTCGCGATCCGCTTCAGGATCAGTTCGGTATCCTCAAGCGTAATATTGCCGTCTCCGTTCGTATCGGCATTCAGTTTTCCCTGATCCGTAATGCTTGCTCCTGCGTCCTCTGCGACAAATTTTGCCGTGAGAACCGCATCGGAAATATCAATTTGATCGGAACAGTCCGCATCACCCCAAAGCATAAGCTCTGAAACAGGATTTACGGTTGTAACGGCTGATCCGTTCACGAATGGGACAATGGTGAATGTTCGTCTGTCTATACGGTACGCTTCTGCAAAGTCAGTGATGACCTGATTTGCCGAGGTCTGTCCTTCCACGATTACGACTTCAATGATGATTGGCTGCATATATCCCGGATATTGCTCGTTGTTTGCAACTCTTGCCTGCAAGCCGTTCTCCGAAATCAGCTTTGTTATCATTTTGCGGACTTTTTCCGGGTCGTCGATTTTTTCGGCCTCTGCAACCGTAATTGTGGTCGTTGTGGTCGAATTCACAGCGTTCGGAAAAACAATTGTCGGGCTCTCAGGCTGAATCTCTGCAGATACCGGGAATGCAGAAATCGCAGTACACATCAGAGAGATTGCGGCAGCAGAGCAAAATACGGCTTTCGTCAATGTTTTCATAATATTACCTCCTTTTAAATCGGTATCAGTTTTCCTCGGTATAGCTCCAGACATAACCCTTTGCAATCCGTGTGATCATGTCATATTGATCTGCAGCAGCGATCTGTTCGGGTGTGAGTGTGCATGAGATTTTTTCGGATTCGGAATAACAGACTGCGGAATCCGAGTCGATACTCAGTTTCTCCATGATTTCGGCAGAACGCTCTTTGATTGCCTGAACATATAGTTCATTGTGGATTCGAATATAATAATCACCGGTCATCTGATTGATCTCATCCGGTGAATAGAATGCAGGATCAAGTGTCTGTTCGTATTCCTGCGCGGCTTTCCGTGCCTGCGCTTCTACATCGACCCGTTTGAAGGTCAGCTGAACGGGGATTCTGGTTTCACCCGCTTCAATTGCATTCACAACATCATTCATCACTTTTGAGGAATACTTTTCAGCGGGTAGCATACTTGTTTCGATCTGTGTAACCGTGGTTGATTCGGGCATAGTCGTCTTAGTGCCGGCTGTAGAAGCTGTCGTTTCTTCCTGCGCAGTTTGCTCTGATTCTGTAGTCTGCATTTCAGCAGCAGTCTCGGTTTGCGTATCTTCGGTCACGATCACTGCCGCTGTATACGATGTCTGCGTTATTACACTTTGTGCTGCGGAATATGTCACGGTATAAGCCGCAGTCACGACCTGCACCGCGGAATCTTCCTGCATACTCTGCATCGTCAGTTCTTCTCGGTCTGAGCGGATCAGCACCGCAGCGACGCCGACCGCAAACAGCATACAGGCAGCCAGTGCAGCCGCTGTGATCCAGCGCGGCGCGGAAATACCTGCCGTACTCCCCTGCTGCACAGTCTGACCGGCTGCAAAATCTGCCGCGGATTCAGTCTGCGCTGTTCGGTATGAACCGGTATATGCAGCAAGGATCATATCATCCGGCAGACCGTTCAGCATTTCGGACAGTTTCATTCCATTCACAGCAATCCCTCCTCTTTCAGATAGGCCAGCAGCTTTTTCCGGATGCGCGACAGCGTGACCTGTACATTGTTCTCGCGCATCCCGAACGCTTCTGCCAACTCGGCAAACGACGTAAAGCCCCAGTATCTGCGGACGAACAGGCTGCGCTGCTTCTGCGGAAGTTTCTGCAGAAAGCGTGTGATTGCCGCAAGCAGCTCACGTTCTTCCAGTTCGGATAGCACATTGTCAGAAGCCGGCAGAAGCTCGGAGAGCTCGTCCAGTGCCGCTGCCTGCTGACCCCCACCGCGCTTTTCACTGTGTCCGGCTTTATACCGGTTCAGAGCATGATTGCGGACAGCTTTCATCAGGTACGCGCAGTAGTTTTCCGGCTCAGCCGGCGGGATCGCATTCCAGATCTGCAGCAGCGCGTCGTTCAGACATTCCTCGGCGTCCTGCTCATTCCCCAGAATATCGCACGCGATCTTCCTGCAGAGCGCGCCGTATTGTTCCGCGGTCACTTCCAGCGCGTGTTCGTCCCGGTTCCGCAGCATCGAAAGAATCTGTGCATCTTCTATGGCAATCACCGCCTTTCTTTATCCTTCAACTATATAGACAACAAAATGCCAAAAAACTTACACTGTTTTCAAAAAACAGCCCGATCGGACAGATTAAGATTATATGATTTTTCTAAATATTGCTTGCAAGATGGGCCGAATTGCGCTATAATAAGACTGTATCAATGGAAGGAGTGCTGACGCTTGACAAAGATCGACCTGATCACCGGCATTCTCGGTGCCGGAAAAACGACATTTCTGCTCCGCTATGCGCGGTACTGTCTTGACCGCGGCGAAAAGATCGCCGTGCTGGAAAACGATTTCGGTGCCGTCAATGTCGATATGCTCCTGCTGCAGGAGCTCAAATGCGAAAACTGTCTGCTGCAAACGGTCTCCGGCTGCACCGACCCGCACTGTCACAGACGGCGGTTCCGCACGCAGCTGATCGCGCTCGGAATGCAGCATTTTGACCGCATCATCGTGGAGCCGTCCGGCATTTTCGATATGGACGAGTTCTTCGATCTGCTGTACGAATCCCCGCTGGACAGGTGGTATGAGATCGGCAGTATCCTGACGGTCTGCGATGCACATCTGCGGGAGGATCTGTCTGACGAAATGTCGTATCTGCTTGCTTCGGAGGCGGCCTGCTGCGGAAAGCTGGTGCTCAGCAAGCTGAATGCGGCAGATGATGCGGAAGCCGCTGCCGCTGCGGTTCTGGAACGGCTGAACCCGGCACTGGCCGCAATTCAGTGCAGCCGGAGATTCTCGCGGGAGCAGCTGCTCGCGAAGGACTGGAACACGCTTACCGATGACGATTTCCGGCAGCTGACAGAGGCCGGCTGGCAGAATGCGTCCTATGTCAAAAAATACCGGACAGAGGCTCTGCAAAGCACTGTGCATTATTTCATGCGCTTCCGGATCCCGGACGAAAAGCTGAAGCCGCTGCTGAATGCGATTCTCTCGGACCCCGCCTGCGGGGAGATCCACAGGATCAAGGGCTCGTTTCAGTCCGATGACGGCCGCTGGATGAAGCTGAATGCAGTCAACGGAAAAACGGAGATTGCGCCGGTGCCGGAGGGACAGCCTGTGCTGATCGTCATCGGCGAGCATCTGTCACTTGATGCAATTGACCGGCATATCCGTTCGGTCAATCTTGCGGACGATTATGTCTGCATTTAACACAGGAGGTTTTTATGAACGAAGCAACGAATGCGATGATCGCAAGCTATTTTGAGAACTACCGGGTGCTGAAATCGGTGTTCAAGCTCGATAACGGCGTCAACTACGCGGCCTGCGCAAATCTGTTCTGCGCGAAGGATGCCGCAGCAGATGCGGAAGGTCTGGAACAGTGCCGCAGACTGCTGAAGTCGAAGGAAGGGATGTTTTCCTCTTTCCGTGCCAGTGCGGAAATGTTCACCTGCAGCTCGATGCTGCTGAGCGGTGAGCCGGAAACCAAGCTTGCCCGCGTGCAGCAGAATTATCAGCTGCTGAAAAAGAGCTATGTTGATTCCTCGCATCTTGCGACGACGGCCTTTCTGCTCGACGACACCTGCAGTCCGGAGCAAATCCCGGCTGTGATCGAGCGCAGCCGTGCGCTGTATAAAAATATGCAGAAGCTGCACCCGCTGCTGACCGGCACCGAGGATGCCCCCTACTGCGTGATGCTGGCACAGTCGCAGAAGCCGGACGAAATGCTGATTGCGGAAACGGAACAGATCTATACATATCTGCGGAAATTTGCGAGCGACAATGCCGTGCAGACGCTTTCGCATGTGTTTGCACTGTCGGATGCGCCTGTCGAAGAAAAGTGCGGACGCATCGCGGCACTGTATGACGCGCTGGCGCAGAACGGCCGGAAATATGCCAAGGATATCCGCATGACGATCCTTGCTGCATTAGTGCTCCCGGAGCTTGAACCTGCACAGACTGCCGCGGAGATCCTTGAGATCGACGCTGTTCTGGCAGAACATCCGGAATACAAGGGCTTTTTCGGCGAAGATCAGCAGACGCGCCTGATGCACGCCGCGATGATCCTTTCCACGCTGCAGAAGCCGCATTACGCGATCACGGAATACATCTCCGTCAATGCCGCGATCTATATTGCGGTCATGATCGCAGTCAGTGCTGCTACGTCTGCAACAATTATTTCCTCCTGCTGAAAATAAAAAGCAGCCCCGCCGGTTTTTCCCGGCAGGGCTGCTGTCATTCAGATATGATCGGAATTATAAAACATATTCGACTTCCCTCTGGTAGAGATCTTCAATCGGAGTGCCGTTTTCCACAGCCTCTCTCACTTCGAACATGAACGTGCTGCTGAGATTTTCACAAGCCGGCGTATATTCTTTCAGCGAATGGGATGCGGCAGCGATCTCATCCAGCAGCCCGATGATCTTCTGTCCTCCGAGCGAAGCAGTGCCTTTATCCGAAGCGGCAAACTTCTTCATGACGGAAGAATTGTTGAGGAAATCACCGGTCTCATTGGCAAATGCAGTCATGGTTTCTTCATTGACTGTGAACTCGCTCAGAAACTCATAAGCAAGCGTTTTGTTATCACAGTGAGGCGAAACAAATAAATACTGATCGGACCAGTGGTAAGCAGCAGGTCCTTGTACCAAATTGTATTTGCCGTAAAACGGCCTGTCCTCAACGTCGCCGAAACCCGGTATAAATAATAAATCGTCTTTCAGCAGCCAATTCGGAATAAAGTAGCCCAAGAGCGCATCGCTTTGTAAGGTGTCTTCCCAGCTTTCAGAGAACATATAGTCGTCGCACAGATAACCGTTCCGGCTGAAAGATTCGTAACGCGAAGCAACCTGCCTCAGCTGTTCCGGGACAGTTTCTTTCAGATTTTCATCAAACCACGGTTCGGTCAGATTACAGAGCACGGCGTTATCCATTCCGATACCGCCTTCGGTTAATGCCGTCTTGCCCTCTGATTTGTCACGAACCGTTTTGGCAGTCTTTTCAAAGTCTTCCCAGCTGCCGATCAGCTTCTGCATTTCGGCGGGTGTTTTTACTCCGAGATATTTCTCGGCAAGGTCGGTGCGGTAGATAAATCCGCTCGGTGTAGCTGTGGCTGTCAGTGCTTTCAGATCACCGTTGAGGCTTGTTCCGATTTCAAGGGTATAGGGATACATATTCGCAAAATCGGAGTCTGTAAATCCGAGTGCGGAAACCGGGAACGAGAGCGTATCATTGTTCACGCAGTTGAACATAAACCACTTGTCCATATAGAAGATATCCGTATCCTCGGCCTTTTCGATATATTCTTCCCATTCTTCGGGCTTCCAGCTCGCAGCACCGTTCTCGTCAGGCAGTGAAAGATACTCCGCACGTACCTTGCCTTTGTATTCCGGATGCCGTTCAGTGAACTGACGGATCATCACTTCAAGATCGTAGTAATTGGTTGCGGCACGGATGACCAGCTCCTCGCCGGTATCCGGGACGGTCAGCTTGTCACGGCCGGTCACCTGATCCCATGTGACGGTTCTCTTGCTGACAGTATTTTCCACGTAGTACTTGAGAATGCACTGTACATCAGCAACATCAAACTCATTGTCACACAGAACATTGGCAGCCTCCATCTGAACCGGATGCTTGAAACCGGTCGGTTTCTCTGCAACCGTGTTTGTGTACGCGACCAGCGCAAGCTGTGCATCCTCGACTGTCACTGCGCCGTCTCTGTTAATGTCCCCCCGCAGATACAAATCTTGCCCGGCCTCGGCAAATGCACTGACTGTGCTGCCTGCGCAGAGCAGGATTGCAGAAATGAGGCTAACCGATCTTTTTGTCATGTTTTTCATAAGAAGATCCTTTCGCTGTAAAACTGAAATGTCGGAATGGAATGGACTGGATTAAGCAATATATTATCATATTTCTTTTAACCTGTCAATATCCCGGATCAAAATTAACAAAAATTTCATAATTTACTCCCCCGTCTGAACGCTTGACAAAGATTTCGCCATGTGATATAATATGTTGAATATGTATGCGCGAACGCCGGAAACGGCCGCGCAATCTAAGAAATGAGGTGCTCGGAATGAAACGATCCCTGACCGCGATCACGCTTTCGGCTGTCTGCCTGGGTGCAGCATCAGCACTTGCGCTCCCTGCATTTGCGGCGGAAGCCGGCTGGAAAACCGAAAACGGAAAGCGGTTTTATTATGACGCTGACGGCAAAAAAGCGACCGGTACCGTCACGATCGACGGCGTTGCGTATGTTTTTGCACCGAACGGCGTACAGCAGCTCGGCTGGCAGACCGTTGACGGCAAGCGCTACTACTATAATCAGAAGGGCGAGGCCGTGTTCGGCTGGGTCGAGTGGCGCGGCGAAACCTATTACGTCACCAAGGAAGAAGGCAAGCGCACCGGCAAGGTGACGACCGGTTCCCGGACGCTCATGTTCGATGAATACGGTGTCTGTGACAAATGGCAGCAGACTGCGGACGGCGATTGGGTCTATGAGGATGCTTACGGCGAAATGCTGATCGACGGTGTCCCCTATCTGTTCACGGACAGCGGCGTGCTGAAAACCGGCTGGCAGACTGCTGCAACGGACAGCATCACCCGCTATTACGATGCCAAAACGCATGAGATCAAGTCCGGCTGGATCACCGAAACAGACGGCAGCAAGTTCTATGCCGACGCGGAAAAGGGCAAAGTCACCGGCTTTATCACCGATGCAGACGGCAAACGCTTCTATATTGATGCGGAAAAGGGTGTGCTGACCGGCTGGCAGGTCATCGACGGCAGGCAATATAAGCTGCTTGACGACGGTCAGATCTTCACGGGGATGTATACCGTTTCCGGCAAGACCTATCTGTTCGGCGATGACGGTGCCATGGTGACCGGTTTTGCCGATACAAAGGGCGGAAAACGGTACTTCGGCGAAAACGGCGTTATGCTGACCGGCCTCTGCACGGTCGGCAGTGACACATACTATTTTGATTCCGAAGGCATCATGCAGACCGGTTTTCAGGATGTGACCGATGCGAGCGGAAAGAAGCTGCGCTGCTTCTTTGATGCGAACGGCAAACGGCTTACGGGCTGGATCACGGTCGGCGGCAAGAAGTATTACCTGAATCCGGACGGCAGCATTGCCGCGACCCCGACGAAGATCGACGGAAAGACCTATCTGTTCGATGCGAACGGCGATATCGTGACGGGCTGGTACACGGCTGACAACGGGAAAAAATACTATGCCGATGCTGACGGTGTGCTTGTGACCGGCTGGCAGACGATCAGCGGAAACAAATATTACTTCGATGCAGACTGCGTCATGGCAACGTCTGCGACTGTCATTGACGGCCAGACCTATTACTTCAATAAGGACGGTCTGCTGGAAGGCGGCTGGAGCACCGCGGCTGACGGTACGAAGCGTTATATCGGAACAGACGGTGCTGCCGTGACCGGCTGGCAGACGATCGGCGGCGTCAAGTATTACTTCAGCGCGTCCGGCGTACTGGTGACGGTTCCGACTGCGGTTGACAGCAAAGTCTATGTGTTCAAAACGGACGGCACACTTGCGACAGGTCTGTTTACTGCGGCAAACGGCAAAAAATATTATGCAGATGCAAACGGTATTGCCCATACCGGCTGGCAGGAGCTGCCGGATCAGTCCAGCTACTTCGGCGCGGACGGCGTTATGGTCGTTTCCTCAACGGTGGACGGCTGCACGATCGACGCGAACGGTTCTGCGCGCAACAACCGTGCAATCACCTTTGACAATATCATCAATAATTCTGCCAAGACCGTGAACGGCGTGTATCAGAGTTTCTGTGCAAAATACAAGTACAAAGAAATCGAAGTTGCGCGCACGACAGATCGGCTGCTGAACGCCGGCTGGCAAACACTGATTGACACCAGTATCAACAGAGGCGGCGGCGTCTGCTATCATCTGGCTGCAGCACTCGACTTCACGTTCAAGCGTGCTGGTTTCACCTCCCGCGTTGTATACGCATGGCACAATTCGCACCATTACTGGTGTCAGGTGCTGATTGACGGTGTCTGGTGGAACTATGACCCGACCTACGGCATGAACCGCTGCCATATCACGATGGAGCAGCAGAATCAGGCTGACAGAAATAACGGCAGGCCGGGCTATACCCTGCGCGGTTATGTCAATGCTACTTACGATCATAAGGGTGCACTGGTCAGTGCGACATATACCCCGATTTGATAGAAACCATTAGAAAAGGATGTTGATTGAAATGAGAAAATTACAGCTTACGGCAATTCTTCTGGCGGTGCTCGGTGCTGCGGCTCTGACCGCCTGCGGTTCGGATCCGATCACGACGGACAACAGCATGGCTGAGACCACGGCCGTCACCGAGGTGACGGAAACGACTGCCGAAGAAACCGAGGAAACTACGACGGCTGCTGAAAAGACGACTGCAGCCGAGGAACAGGCAACCGAGACCGCGACGGATGCGGCGGAAACCGAAACGACGACCGTCACGGAGGCTGCCGTCACGACCGCAGAGCAGGCACAGCAGACCGAAGCACCCGCAACACAGGCACCGCAGACGGAGGCACCCGCTCCTGCAACGGAGGCTCCGAAGCAGGAGCAGCATCTCTTTGATGCGCTGAAGATCGGCGCAAGTGCGGCGGATTACCGTGCATCGCACAATCCCCTCGATAAGACCGAAAGCGACAGCTGCCTCAGCGGCATAAACTATGAATATTACTATCAGGATTTCAGCGTTCTCGTCAACGTGGATAACGGTGTCGAAAAGATCGAGATAATCAAGCTCACAGGCGCAGGCGTCTCCACGAGAGAGGGCATTCATGTCGGAAGCAAGCTGGAAGATGTGAAGAAGGCTTACGGTGCAGGAGACAGTGATGACTTCATCAGCAAGACGACTGCGGACGGCCTGCTTGAGATCATTCTTGCGAACGGCGTCGTGACCGAGATCGACCTGTCCAAAGCGTGATCCAAGAGGAAGCCTGTTATGACATTCAGCAGTCCGATTTTTCTTTTTCTGTTCTTTCCGCTGACGGTCGCGCTGTATTTCCTGATCCCGGCCAAGCTGCTGCGTGTCCGGAATGCACTGCTGACCGTCGCGAGCCTGATCTTTTACGGCTTCGGAGAGCCGGTCGCCTGCATTCTGATGCTCGGCGTCGTGCTCTGGAGCTGGGGCAGCGCAATTCTGCTCAAAAAAGGCGGGCTGTATCGAAAAATCTTTCTGCCGCTCGGCATTATCGGTGATCTCGGCGTACTTTGTCTTTATAAGTACGCCGATTTCCTGCTCGGAACAGTCAACAGCCTGTTCGGGTGCAGCGTTCCGATGCTCGGACTTCGCCTGCCGATCGGCATTTCATTTTTTGTGTTTCAGGCGATCTCCTACATCATGGATGTATCGAGAGATGAGGCGAAGCCGCAGCGCAATTATTTCCGGCTGCTGCTGTATATCGCATTCTTCCCGCAGCTGATCGCCGGACCGATCGTCCGCTATCAGACTGTTGAGGATGCGCTGACGGCGCGGCATTCGACGCCGGAGCAGCTCGCAGCGGGCATCCGCAGAATGATCTTCGGCCTGTCAAAAAAGCTGCTGATTGCCGATAACGTCGGACTGATTGCCGATACCGTGTTCGGCATGACCGATACGCTGGCACTGCCGACGGCATGGCTCGGGGCGTTCTGCTATACGCTGCAGATCTACTACGATTTTTCCGGCTACAGCGATATGGCGATCGGCATGGGCAGGATCTTCGGCTTTGAATTCCCGGAGAATTTCCGCTATCCGTACTGTTCTGCTTCGATCACGGAGTTCTGGCGCCGCTGGCATATCTCCCTGACGACATGGTTCCGGGAGTATCTGTATATCCCGCTCGGCGGCAACCGCGAGGGTGAGGCCAAGACTGTCCGGAACAAGTGGATCGTGTTCCTTTGTACCGGTCTCTGGCACGGTGCAAGCTGGACGTTTGTCCTCTGGGGTGCAGTCAACGGTGCGCTCATGCATCTTGAGTCGATCGTCCGCAAGGGCAAAAAGGACCCGCCGAAGCGCAGCTGGTATCTGCATCTGTATACGGTCCTTGCGGTTGTATGCGCATTCGTCATTTTCCGCGCCGATACCGTTTCGCAGGCATTCCGCTTCTATGTCTGCATGTTCAGCGGGAAAAATCTGTCCATGACGGCACTTTCTGCCTGCACACAACTGCTGACGCCGCTGACGCTGACAGTTATCATTCTTGCGCTGATCGGCGCGACGCCGGTTCCGTTCAATCTCGCTGAGTATGCGAAAAAGAAAGCCGCTGCGCCTGCTGAGGCGGTGCTTTCCGTTGTCACCGCAGTCCTGCTCGTCCTTTGTATCATGAACGCGGCTGCGACGACCTATCATCCGTTTATTTATTTCCGATTCTGATCCGGGAGGCTGCCATGAAGGATAAACTGAAAAATGCATTCCGGATCATCTATGCGGGGGCGGTCTGCTGTGTGCTGGCCGTTCCGAGTGCGGTGCTGATCCGCAGCGAACTGCAAAACCCGGACGCTGATGCGGAGGAAGTCACTGCGGAAAACCGCGTGCTCGCAGATAAGCCGCAGCTCCGCACGGAGGACGGTGCGCTTAACAAAGACTTTACGATGCAGTACGAATCATGGTTCAGCGACCGGTTCGGCCTGCGCACGCAGCTTGTGACTGCTTACGGCAAACTGACAAGTAAGCTTTTCGGCGTTTCCTCGGAAAAGGACGTCATCATCGGCAGGGACGGATGGCTTTATTTTACGCCGACGATCCCCGATGCGACCGGTGTCCGTTCGCTGAATGACGCCGAGATCAGACATTGCGTGCGGAATTTACAGCTGATGCGCGATTATGCAGCACAGCACGGCGCGGCGTTTGTATTTGCAGCTGCGCCCAATAAAGCAAGCATCTATCCGGATAATCTGCCGGCGCGCTATCTGCATACCGGCAGCGAAAACAATCTGGATGCGCTGTCTGACGCGCTCCGGCAAAGTGATCTGACGGTCTGCGACTGGCGGACTGTCCTGCGTGACGCTGCTGCATCCGGTGACCGACAGCTTTATCACAAGCTCGATACGCACTGGAACGGCGACGGTGCCATGCTCGGGTATCAGACTTTGATGCAGACGCTCTCTCTCGACGACCGCGGCTATGCGGATGCAGAGCGCACGGAAACCTGCGACTGGGAAGGCGATCTCTGGGGGATGCTCTCCCCTGCCGAACAGAACCCGGATCGGAATGCGGTCTATGCGGTTCCGCAGACCTACCGGACGATCGGCAGAATGCGCAGCATTGACGATCTTTCGATCAAAACGGCCTGTGATACGGGAGAAGGCAGTCTGCTGATGTTCCGCGATTCATTCGGCAGAGCACTGATCCCCCTGCTTGCGGAACGGTTCGCGTCCTGCACCTTCCAGCGTGCCAATGCGATTCCGCTTGATATGCTGGAAACGGCTCCTGCGGATTATGTCGTCTACGAACTGGTTGAGCGCAATCTGCAGCGTCTGCTGACATACGCGCCGAGAATGCCGGCACCCTATGCGGAGATTCCCGCAGCGGAGCCTGCAGACGGTGCAATGCCGATTCGCATGGAAAGTGAACAGGCCGGTGCATATCTGCATGTTTACGGCCTGTTTGATGCGGCATACGATAACGCCGATGCTGTTTATCTGACGGTAAACGGCCAGACTTATGAGGCATTCCTTGCCTGTGAACAGGAAGCGCTTGAGCTGGAACAGCATCAGGCAAACGGCTTTTCTGCTTATCTCCCCGCTGATTCTGCCTCCGGGACTGTTGCGGTCACGGTACTGTCCGACGGCAGATGGGTACAGGCCGGTACGGCAGAGATTCAGCTTTCGGATGATGCTGCATAATATGAACAGAACCGCCGGTGTATTTCAGTACACCGGCGGTATTTCGTTATTCTTTTACGCGCAGCCGTTCTGCAAGCTCCGCATCGGGATCGACAAATGCGGTTTGATAATTCGTGTAGATCACCATGCCCGGTCTTGCGCCGGAGGGCTTCTTCACGAATTTTGCCGGACAGTAATCGACCTTGACCTGTGCGGATTCGCGCCCCTTGCTATAGTATGCTGCAAGAATTGCGGCTTCTTCGACGGAGCGGTCCGGCGCGGGCATCCCGTCTGTACAGAGGATGACATGTGCGCCGTGCACCAGCTGCGTATGCAGCCAGATATCCGATTTTGCGGCAAATTTCAGCGTCAGCTGATCGTTCTGCTTGTTGTTCCGCCCGACAAAGATATCAAGCCCGTCGCTCGAACGGAAATGCAGCGGCTGCATCGGCTTCGGCGGCTTGCCGGCCTTGCGGTTCTCCCGCAGATAGCCCTGCTCGGTCAGCTCGACACGGAGCTGCACGATATCGGATTCGCATTCCGCACGGGTCAGCGCATCAAAAACGCTGTCGATATACTGCTGTTCCTGCTCACCGGACGCGATCAACTCGGTGAGCTTTTTCTTCGCCGTACAGGCCTTGCGGTATTTTTTATAGTATGCCTGCGCATTCTGTGCCGGTGTCAGGCGCACATCCAGCGGGATCTCCGTGACCGGACAATTTTCGTCGTAGAAGTCCTCAACCCTTGCGACGGAATCTCCGCGATTGATGCGGTAAAGATTCGCGGAGATCAGATCACCGCGGCGGCGGTCTGCCTCCATGGAATCGCAGGCCAGCAGCTCCTCCTTTTGGTTTGCTACACGCTTGGCAATGCGCTCCGAGGTATTGATGAGGAACCGGAACAGGTCGTTCGCCCGCTGATGCAGCCGCGTATAATGATCGCGCTGCGCATAGAACGCATCAAGCAGTTCACTGGCCGTCGGGTATTCCGCAGTCACCATGAGCGAGCCGTACTGTGCGATATGCATGTACGAAAAATCCTTGATCTGTCCCTCTTTTGTACGCAGGAGCGTGTACTGCCGCGCGGACGCATCCGAGAGCATTGCCTGTGTGCGGTGCAGCGTAAAAAGCATCCGCTCATTCTGCGCATCGTTCAGCGGGAGCAGAATGTCGCTGCCGCGTCCGATGTAGAACTCCCATTCGCGTGCGACAACAGGAGAAACGCCTTCAAACAGCTTGATCGCCGCTTTGGAAAACGCGACCGGCGGTGCGGCGGCGGTCTTTGCAATGATCTCGTCATCCGTGCAGGAAAGCAGACAGATCCTGTCATCACGCGGCGGGGCAAGATATTCCATACCGGGCAGCACAAGCCGGACGCGGGAGATCTCCTCATCCACGCGGCGCAGACTGTCGATGATCCTGCCGTGCTCATTGACAAGGATCACGTTGGAAAACCGTCCCATGATCTCGCAGACGAGCGTCAGGACAATCGAATCGCCCATTTCGTTATTCGCACGGATGCGGAACCGGAGGATGCGCTCCAGACCGTCTTGCTCGACCGCTTCCAGCTTGCCGCCGCTCAGATGCTTGCGCAGAAGCATACAGAACATCGGCGGCTGCGGCGGATTTTCCGGCGATGTGCCGGTGATGTGAACACGTGCTGCATCTGCAGATACTGAAAAGAGTACGCGGACAGCACCGCCCTTTGTCCGGAAGGACAAAATCAGTTCGTCGCGTGTCGGCTGGTAAATTTTGTCGATCCGGCTGCCGGTTAGCGGAAGAAGCTCCTCTTTGATACAGTGCAGAAATGCGCCGTCTAATGCCATGAATATCCCCTTTCGCGGTTATCCGAGGAATCCGCCGAACGAAGCAAATTCGCCTGCGATCATGCCGGACGCAAGATTTGCAAACGGGATATCCTCGCTCGGGAGCTCCGGTACGACCAGCTGCACATTCTGCTGCAGATCACTGTCGAGCATCGCAATGCAGGTGCAGAGGCGGCTCAGACGGATCAGATCGGATTCCGGTTCTGCGGCAAGCATCCAGTTGATCTGCGGAATGCCGATCGTACAGAACACAAGCTCTACGCCGTAAAGTGCCTGCATGATCTTCAGCAGCAGTCCCGGTTCGTACAGATCGGGCGCAGAGCTGTCCTCGAATGCCATGCCCCAGCCGTCCGGCTGCGGGACGCCGTCACTCAGTGTCAGGCGGAGCGTATAGAACAACTTGTCCGTTGTCAGCATTTTCATGGCGGTATAGCAGTCGCGGATAAAGCGCGAACGGTCATCGAAATCGCCGCCGAACTTGCCGTCTCTGTGGAACGCCGCAAGGCTCTCACCAAAGAGACTGCGGTCTGCTGCATTCAGTGAGATGCCGTCAGCACCGGCCTGCTCCGCAGCCTTTGCCGCCTGACCGCAGGAAACGACCATCGCAGTCAGTTCGTCGTCAGACAGGATGCGTGCATCAGTCGGCAGTGAGGGGCTGTGCTCCATGGAGACCGGATACAACGCGTGATGCCCGGCGTGATCCAGCAGTGCAACGACCAGCGGCTCGCTGCCGAATACTTCCTGTGCCGTCTGCCTGATCGCTTCGATCAGCTTTGCAAATGCCTGCTGCGTCTGTTCACCGATCACAAGATCATTCTCGTGCTTACGCGCATTTTCTGCGATCGCGGCAGGCTCCAGCAGAACGATGCTGTACTGTCTTTCCTGCACGGCCGCCTGATAGCGCGCGATCGTTGCGGCTGTCGGCGCACCGGATGCATCCGCATCATGCCCCGGCTGCATCATCAGCACATTGCGGGATGCAATTGCGTGTCCGTGCAGTTCACCGGGCATATCAAGCGATTCCGTTTCGTAAGAGAGCGGGAAAAAGACGCCGATATCGGAAGCCTGCTCGCGGATATCACTGATCTGTCTCATATCTTGTAACCTTCCTTTCTGAAAAACGGGATGCCTGCCGGCGCTTGAGAGCGGCAGCAGGCACCTCATGATCTCTTATTTCAGGATCTCGATTTTTGCGATGTGGCGCAGCAGTGCGACGATGTCATCCGGAGACAGAGAACCGTCTCTGTTGCAGTCGCCGTTTGCAATACCCTGCGAGGTAATCACGGCAGCCTTGTCCTCAACAGCGATTCTGGCGATCAGAACAGCATCGGAAACGTCTGCCTTGCCGTCGCAGTTGGCATCACCGATCAAGGTAACAGTTACTTTATTCGGCGTGCCGGCCGTCGTGACAGCAGCCTTTGTCGTCGTAGTTTTGTTTTCAGAAGCATTCGGGTTGACGGTCGTTGTGGCAGCAGATGCAGCATTCTCTTCCGGTTCTGTGCCGTCAGGTTCGATACCGCCGACCAATACACCGTTGTCATAGATGCAGATATGTTCGTTGAGCACCTCAGGCGGGTTCTCTACTTCATAGAAGTCGCCCTTTTCGCCCAGCTTCAGTGTCTTAAAGCTCCAGTCATTCGTCGGATCCCAGTCGTATACGATATATTTGTGAGTATCCGGATCGGTATAACCGATGCCGTAGAAGCCGACCTCAAACTGTGTCTTCTTACCGCTGTTGGCAAAAGTACAGCCATCCCATTTGAGCTCAACATAGTATACATTATCCATCTTATCCCATTTAACGGGATCTTTGACTTCGATGGAAGAGCCCTTGATTTCGGCCTCTGCCTGATCGTACAGCTTCTTAGCATGTACAATATCCGGTTTTGCGACTTCAGAAAGGTCGATATAGTATCTGATTGTAATGTCCTTCGAGGGCTTGGGCAGACCGGAATATACCTTGAGGGAAACCTCCACAGCACCGGTGCCGTCATCATTGCGGACATCACGTCCCATTGCTTCGACCCAGTAGCCGCTTCCGCCCTGCTGTTCTTCCTCGCTGATCTGTTCGGCAGGCGGGAAGTTCTCAGTGACCTTCATATCATCTGTGCCGTAGTACTGATACATCGCTGCACAGGCACCGACGAATGCTGCGTTATAGTCGATCGTAACCTCGTTTTCACGCCAGTCATTGGTGCTGTCGCTGTGTGCATCTTTGTTGTCAGGTCCGCCGGCCAGCGCACCCCAGAGTGTATGCTTCTGCTTGCGGGGATCCTCTGCCATTGTGAGTCCGGAGGCAGCACGGTGGTGCGGATTCATAACGGAATAGGTTTCGTCATAGCCGCACAGGAAAACTCTCTTGCCGTGATCGCCGTTTCTTCCGGCCAGAACCGTCTGCTTTTCGGTTTCCTTGTAGGTAATATCATTGTCGCCGAGGATGTAGTCAATTTGCTTTTTTCCAAACTCACTCCACTCGCTTGGCTGACCGTTGTTATGGTACTTGTCATATACGGCACAGCAAAGTGCAAATGCAGAAGCATAACGGCAGCTTCCCCAGACGTCAATAAAGACCATACCCTGCGGGGTAGTTTTTGCCTTATACGTACTCAGAATCTTGCCGACGCAGTCATTATCCCAGAAGTCATCGAATACATACTCGTTTTTGCCCTGTGCATCTCTGATTTTCTGCACCATGTCAAGCTCAGGGTGTTCCTGATTGATTGCAGCCCAGAGGATGGAAGCACCGCTCCACATATCGTTCCAGCAATATACCCAGCCGGAAGCTGCATAATAGTCGAAAATCTTGTAGGCGTAATCAAATACAGAGGCATCGCCGGTCGCTCTGTACATCCATGCCGCTGCCCAGCAGTAATCATCTTCCCACTTGCTGGAATTATAGAACTGTCCGGGGCCGTCGCCGTTGTCGGAAAGTTCTTTTTCATTGGTGTTGGCGAAATCCCAGAGAGCTTTTGCATAGTCAAGGCACTTCTCTGCATATTCCGGATCTGTGTCCTTGAAATTCAGGTAGTTGATCGCAAGAGAACCGCACGCAGATACAACATAATCAGTCTGGGGCTTTTCAGCGGTCAGGAAGTAAGCCGGCCGTACCATCGTGTCGATCTCGGGAGCCTCCCAGATGGCATGGTCGATCCCGCCTTCACCGACCTGATAGCAGTGTGCAATGACTGTACCGTCTTTGTCGCGGAATGTACACTTCATCAGATAGTCGTTGAAGTGACGGAGAACCGTCTCGATGTGATCATCCTGATGAAGTTTGACATAGGAATCCCGGAACTCATAGTATCCCCATCCGAGCGTTGCGGCCGCGTAGTTTTCAGGCATACCGAATTCAACGTGGTCGCCGGCATCATGCATACCGCCGGCAACATCAATCGTTCCGTCGCCGTCCGGGTCAAGAACATCCTTGTATTTGTCCATGAATGCCTGCGAAAGGTTGGTGCCGCCGCCTTCCACCGTATTACCGTCCCATGGCACCATCGGAACATGCGCGTCATAGGTGTGGCAATCATCACGCCATGAAAGGCGGGTGTGTTCACCGACCTCTGTTCCGCACATGTTGGCATCGTAGAAATAGATCGAATACTGCAATGCCTTTGCGTAGTTGTAGTCACCGGCCGGATCCGTGACGGCCGCGGTAACGGGCATAGAACTCGAGAACGGTACGGAAGCAGCTGCCGTGATAACTGCCATCACCGCCGCGATCTTTCTACGGGTTCTGCTGCGGAATAACTCCATAAAAATCCCTCCTCTGTTTGGTACCCGTCTGTTTTAGGGCACTCTTACATATAGTATAGCATATTTCTCAAAAAAAAACAAGTGTTTTCTGGAAAAACAATTTTTTTTGAAAAACCTCTTGATTTTTCTTTTCGGATGTGGTATAATATTTTAGTCGGCAGAAATGGCTGTCGGATCGACGGAGATGTATCGAAGTGGTCATAACGAGAACGACTCGAAATCGTTTGAGCGGTAAAACGCTCCGTGGGTTCGAATCCCACCATCTCCGCCAATCACGGGGCATTAGCGCAGCTGGGAGCGCACCACACTGGCAGTGTGGGGGTCACGGGTTCGAATCCCGTATGCTCCACCAATTAAAATTCACGCAAATACGCTGTTTTCTGAAATTGAGGAAAACAGCGTATTTCGTTATGGAATCGCTCTTGGACACTATTTGGACACTACGGAGAAATTATTGAGGGGCTCGCTGTTTTCGGCGAACCCCTCTTTTTTGATTATTCTACTTTTGTAAATTCTCTGACACTTCCCCGACAGGCTCCTCCTGCTGCTTATGCTGCGTGATGAGCATCGACTGTAATGCACTTGCAGCCTGTTCGTCCGCCTCCTGAATGCTGTGGAGATAGATCTGCGTCGTTTTCAGTGATCCGTGACCGAGCCTTTCCTGCACCTGCCGGATATTGACACCGGAGTACAGGAGCAAGGTCGCCGAGGTGTGGCGCAGACTGTGGAACTTGTGATGTTTCAGGTTGTGACGCTTGAGAAACTTTGCAAATTGCCGTGAAGGCGTCTGCGTGTGCATAATTAAGCCGTCCCATTTCGTGAACAGCCAGTCACCACCCTGCCATGCCGTACCAAGCTCCTGTGCTTCGCGCTGCCGTTCCTCCGCAGCAGCTTCACCAGTTCGATGACTTCCGGATAAATCGTCACGGTGCGCACATCATTGTCTTTCGGCGGCTTCAGACCGATCGGCTTGCTTTTGACCTTGTAAGCACTCCGCTCGAAAGTGACCCTGCATCTGTCGTAGTCGAAATCCGAGAACTTCAACGCAACGATTTCGCCAAGACGCGCACCAGTCGAAATGGCAAGCTGAATCGCGCACTGAAACCCGATCGGTTCGCCGATCAGACACTCTATCATTTTTGCAGCTTCCTGCTTCGTGATAATCTCGACTTTCTTCCTCACGACCTGCGGCATCGTTAGAGACTTCGCATCAGCGGGATTGGTTTTGATAATCTGTAACTTAACTGCCTGTCGGAAAATAGACTGTAAACAGGCTACTTTCCGTTTGACGGTCGCCGCTGACGGCATTGAACCGTCGCGTTTCGGGATTGTCTGTATGTGCTGGACAAATTTCTGCACATGAGCAGGACGCAGCTCTGACATCTTGATATGACCGAGCATCGGAACAATCAGGTCACGGATCAGATTTTCATAGTATTCATATGTGCGCGGCGCGAGCATGTTCTCCTGGATTTCGAGATAGGTCTTGCAGAATTCAGCGAGTTTCGGGTCTCCAGCAGCGGAAATATCGCCGTTTTTGCATTTTATCTCAAATTCGGTAGCAATGCAGTTCAGCTCTTTCTCGATCTTTTTGGGCGTCATTCCCTCCGGCGGCGTCCATTCCATTACATATTGCTTCAGCTTTTTACCCGCTTCATCATATCCTCGGCATACTCTTATTCTATAGGAATCTCCGCGTTTATCAATGCTTGCCATAGGCTAATTCCTTTCATTCAATATTCCGGAACAGTTCAATGAATTCATCTGTCGATTCACCGAAATACTCCCGATGTTCAAACAGCTCCCGCTTGATTTTTTTCACGATCTCGTCGATATCCTCCCGGACAAGTGCATACATATAGTCTGACCGATACATATAGTATGAAGCGTATTGCCGGCTCTGCCGTTCAAACAACAGCTTTTTGTAGGTTGTATCCGGCTCTTTGAACTGATTTTGGCAGCGATCAAGAACATCTTTCTCATAGTATGCGTCAAATTTACGCATCTCCGCCTTCATGCCGCGCTTTGATGCTTCGGCATAGTCGTATAGATCACCGGCGAGCAGTTCTTCCGGAATCTCCGTTCCATGTTCCTTGTTATATTGATGAAGCAGCTTGCTGCGCTCCCTGTAACGATCCATTGTCAGATTGTGTGCATCCATGATGCCTTGCAGGAACTCCGGTGTCAGAGCACCGACGATATAATCCAGAAGCACATCTACATTCTGCATAGACTCATCCATCCGTATCTCGATCAGCTGCTCAATCACTGTCTGTGAAAGGCCAGTCAATGCAGAGGCAGCCTGAATCTGAAAATCCGGAGTTGGATCACTGTTCAAACCGAGCAGATAGTCAGCGGACACCTCAAAATAGACTGCCATGCGCTCGATGATTTCAAGATCGGGCTTTCTCTTTCCGCTTTCATAACGGCCAAGGCTTTGCTGCGTGGTGCCGATTCCCTCTGCAACTTCACGCTGCGATTGGTCTCCGCGAAGCTTGCGGATTCGATCAGAAAATACTCGTATGTCCATTTGGTGTTTATCCTCCTTTTCTAAACCGTAAGTTACATCATTGGTTTAATCGCAGTTTTGCTCTTAACAATATCCGGTCGGTGTGATACAATGATGATAGAAACCTGTTGTCATTAGCGTCGTTATAACAGGTTTCAAACGGTTTGTCAAGGGGTGAAGCAAATATTGTTCAGAAGTTATGGGGAAACATAGGAAGGGGAAACAACAATGAAGAAGGCAAATCAGGACATTCGTGACTATGCGGCTAAGAAAGGGGGGGTATTTCTGGGAGATTGCAATGAAGCTCGGCGTCTTCGAACCGACAATGACCCGCTGGATGCGCGTTGAACTGCCGGAGGACAAGCGCCGGGAGATTGAACAGGTCATCAGCGAAATCGCAATCACCAAGTCGCAGAGTGAATGATTGTTCCAAGTGAAGCAGAAGTTCAAGCCATGGCAGTGAAGAAAGCCCTGAACTGCCGCAACAGAAAGAGAGGTACTATGAACATGATGCAAAACTACAATGTCAATGTCCCTGTCATGAAGGGCATCCCCACGGCGCAAACCTCGCACACAATAAAGCCGAAACGGAACTGCGGGAAGCGATTGACTTGCTCGAAACCTGCGATCAGGTGCTCGGTGGCTCATTCCTGCAAAAAAAAGGTACAGAAAGAGTTGCAGTGGCGCAATACGGAGACCGGTGCTGTTCCGAACGGACAGGCGGATGCGGATGCGCCGCCGGAGAGAGAGCAGTTCAACCGTCGGAGAAGATGAGCGGCGACATAAGGGTATAACGAAACGGGAACCGGCTGTGTCGGTTCCTGTTCATTTGTTTAGTGCTTTTTATGATTCAGCAGAAATGGAAAAAGCAAATTACCTCTTGACAATTCATCGTTTTCAATGTATAATGTATTGCGGCACTGAAAATGATACTTGTTTTCAGTTTCACTTTTCCGTATGGATCTGGTTGAGAGAAAGGGGGGGGCTTTACATGAAGAACACAAGCAAAATTATAATCGTATTATTTACAATTGTACTCTGTGTCTCAATGTTGAGCGCTGTCTTTTGTATCGCAGAACATACACACCACGACTGCACCGGCGAAGGCTGTGCGGTCTGCATGGTGCTGGAGCAGTGCGATGAGCGCGTGCGTGCGCTCGGAGCGGCTGTTTCCGCGCTTCTCATGTTTCTTTGCGTCATGTTCACGGCGGTATCTCTGCCCGTTTCTGCGGTTCGTACTGTCAGCAGCCATACCCCGATTACATTGAAGGTCAAGCTTCTGAATTAAATATTGGATGCAAAAATGAGAGGGTTACTCTGCCAGTTTACGGGTGAAGTATACCCTTTTTCTGTGCACCGGGTGCCGGATAAACGGCAGCCCTGCGCTTTGTGCGCCAATATTTGATTCGGAGGCTATTTTTATGTTCAGAAAAATTATTTCATATTCAGCCGCAGCAGCCATTCTGCTCGGTACGACCGCCTGCGGAAATGCAGCGCAGGATGACAACAAGCTCAGCATCGTCTGCACGATCTTTCCGGAGTATGACTGGGTAAAGCAGATTCTCGGCGATCATGCATCCCACGCGGAGATCACCTATCTGCTCGACTCCGGTATGGATCTGCACAGCTATCAGCCGACTGCAATGGATATGGCAAAGATCGCGGACTGCGACCTCTTTGTGTATGTCGGCGGCGAATCGGACGAATGGGTTGCGGACGCGCTTGCCGAAGCGACTAACAAGGATATGCAGGTCATCAACCTGATGGAGGTCATGGGCGATGCCGCGAAGGAAGAAGAAGTCAAGGAGGGCATGGAGCACGACCATGACCACGAGCACGGGGAAGATGAGCATGATCATGAGCATGAAGAAGATGAACACGACCACGATCATGAACACGAAGAAGGCGAATACGACGAGCACGTCTGGCTCTCGCTGAAGAACGCAAAGACATTCTGCACGGAGATTGCAGACAGACTGAGTATTCTGGACAGCGCGAACAAGGATGATTACAAGGCAAATCTCGACGCCTACACCGCACAGCTTGACAAGCTTGACGGCGACTTCCAAACGCTGGCTGACGGCGCATCGCAGAAAACACTCGTGTTCGGAGACCGTTTCCCGTTCCGCTATTTTGTCGATGACTACTGTCTGGATTACTATGCGGCATTTGTCGGCTGCTCTGCGGAGACCGAAGCGAGCTTTGAGACCATCGTATTCCTCGCAGAAAAAATGGATACACTTGGCTGCGGCACGATCTTCACGATCGAAAATTCCGATCACAAGATCGCGCAGACGATCATTGACAACACCAAAGTAAAAAATCAGAACATTGCAGAGATGAATTCGCTGCAATCTGTGACAAAAGATCAGGTCGGCAGCGGCGCGACCTATCTTTCTCTGATGCAGTCGAATTATGAAGTCCTGAAAGGCGCATTGCAGTAAGCGAAGGGGGATACGGTGATGAGCGCAGAGATCGTCTGCGAAAAGGTTTCACTCGGCTATGAAACAGGTACGGTCGCGGAAGGGCTGGATTTCACAGTCCACCGCGGCGATTATCTTTGTATTCTGGGTGAAAACGGTTCCGGCAAAAGCACACTCGTCAAGGCGCTGCTCGGACTGCACCCGGCACAGAGCGGCAGCATCACACGGAATGTGACCGGCATCGGCTATCTGCCGCAGCAGACGGTCGTTCAGAAGGATTTTCCGGCATCGGTGCGCGAGATCGTCCGTTCCGGCTGTCTCGGAAAATGCGGATTCCGCCCGTTTTACACGAAAACGGAGTGCCAGCGTGCAGCGCAGAATATGGAGCGGCTCGGCATTACAGCACTTGCGCGGCGCTGCTATCGTGAACTCTCCGGCGGCCAGCAGCAGCGGGTATTGCTGGCTCGTGCGCTCTGTGCGGCGGATTCGATGCTGCTGCTCGATGAACCGGTCACGGGGCTGGATCCGAAAGCGCAGATCGAACTCTATGAACTCATTACAAAGCTCAACCGCGACGGCGTCACGATCATTATGGTCTCGCATGATGTTCATGCGGCGGTAAAGTATGCATCCCATATTCTGCACATCGGCGGACAGACACAACGCTTTTTCGGAACGACTGCGGAATACTGCGGCAGCGAGATCGGCAGAATATTTTTAGCGGCAGGAGGTGCGGAACATGAATGAGCTGCAAAAGTTGATTGATTATTTTGTCACATATCCGTTTGTGCGGTATGCGTTTGCGGTCGGGCTGCTGATTGCACTTTGTGCATCGCTGCTCGGTGTGACGCTCGTGCTGAAGCGCTTTTCATTCATCGGCGACGGTCTTTCTCATGTCGCGTTCGGTGCGATGGCAGTCGCAGCGATCACCGGTCTGACGAATAAAATGGTTATCATTCTGCCGGTCACGCTGCTCTCGGCCATTTTGCTGCTGCGCACCGGACAGAATACAAAAATCAAAGGGGATGCGGCGATCGCGATGATCTCGGTCGGCGCGCTTGCGATCGGCTATATGCTGATGAACGTGTTTCCTTCCTCGGCAAATGTCTCGGGCGATGTGTGCAGCACGCTGTTTGGTTCCACATCCATTCTTACGCTGAAAAAATCGGATGTGACACTCTGCATCATTATGGCGGTCATTGTGATCGCGGCATTCCTGCTGTTTTACAACAAAATATTTGCCGTGACCTTTGACGAGAACTTCTGCAAGGCGTCCGGCGTCAACGCAAATGCGTACAATCTCATCATTGCGATGATTACGGCAGCGATTATTGTGCTGGCGATGAATCTGGTCGGTTCGCTGCTGATCTCCGCACTCATTATCTTTCCGGCGCTTTCTGCAATGCGCGTATTCCGGAGCTTCCGCGGCGTCATTCTCTGCTCGGCGGTGATCTCGGTGCTGTGTGCGGCTGTCGGGATTATGCTGTCGATTTTGTTCTCAACGCCCGTCGGTTCAACGATTGTCACGGCGGATATTGCAGTATTTCTGGTTTTCTGTGGCATTTCTGCTGTCACGGGCAGGATTCGCAGATGAAGCGCAATATTGCAGCAGTGTTCTCTGCGCTGCTGCTGACTGCCTGTGGAAATCCGGCAGAGGATTCCATGCTGGATCTGACAGCACTCAATCAAACGATGCAGTACAGTCAGGTGAACCAGATGCTATATGAGCCGGGCTCCTACCTCGGACAGACCGTGCAGATCTGCGGGGAATACTACAAGGGCAATCATGAACCGATTATCCGCGTGCTGGACGAACAGGCCTGCTGTGCGGCGAAAATCACGATCTTCCCGGCGGATGAATCCACGTTTGACGGCATTGAAAATTTCTCGGAGATTACGGTCAAGGGTGTGTTCGGCACATTTCAATCCTATGGGGTTGATTTCTGCTGCCTGAATCAGACAGAACGAATCTATGTATCAAAAACGGAGGAGTGAATCTATGAAACGAATGATATGTCTGCTATGCTGCGGATTGCTGCTGACCGGCTGCAGCAGCACCAATACACAGAAAATTGATGATCTGATCTCTGCGCAGGAACAATCCTCGGATTCTGCTTCCGAAGTGCCGAAGCCGACAGTCGATGTACCGGATGCCGTGAACGGCGAGTATGATGTTGACCTGACAACGCTGGACAGCAATATGGTCTATGCGCAGGTCTATGACATGGTGTTCGGTGAAACTGACTATAACGGAAAGCTTGTCCGTGCAAAGGGAAATTTTGACTATTATCAGGATCCGCAGACGCAGAAAGAATACTTTGCTGTCCTGATCTCGGATGCGACCGCCTGCTGTGCGCAGGGTATTGAGTTTGTGCTAGAAGGAGATCATACCTATCCGGAAGATTATCCGGAACTGGGTTCAGAAATCGTGATACACGGCACATTCAATACCTATGAGGATGAGACCGGTGCTTATGTGCAGCTCAAGGATGCTGTGCTTGAATGAGCCTGCATTTCTCCATTCTGAAAAAGGAGGCTGTATGAAACTGAAAACGCCTGCATTGACTTTGATCCTGGGCGGTATGCTGCTGCTGAACGGCTGCGGCGATCCGGGCAGCAGCGAATCCGAGCCGGAAATGATCTATGTCAAAAGCGTTTCGCTCTACGATACGATCACGGATATTTACGCGAATCCGGATGCGTATCTCGGCAAACAATACCACATGGTCGGTACGCTTTATCCCTCAACAGATGACAGCGGCAGCAAGTTTTATTCAATTTATGCCAAATCATCAGGCACCGGTCCGGGGATCGGACTTGAACTGGACTGGGACGATTACAGCGGCTTTGCAGACAACGAGAAAGTAACCGTTGAAGGAACGCTCGAAAAGCAAATGCGTTCTCTGCACGGCGTCAGAGGCGATTATATCGTATTAAAAGTAAGTCTGCTGGAAAAGCGGGAATGATCCGGATTTGACAGAGTGTGTTGCTAAATGTATAACGCAATAGCTCCCGTGCAGGGACGATTGAAAAAAGCCGGAATTACAGACTGTAAAGCGAATCATTGGACACTATTTGGACACTACGGAGATGACAAAAGACAAAATCAAATTGTATGGTATAATAAGAAAAACACGTAGTAACGCGCAAAACAGAATAGTATCAAATGACATGAAGTGCCTTTTCTCCCTCTGGCAGTGGGGGGGGCACGGGTTCGAATCCCGTATGCTCCACCAAATCACCCGAAAACATCGGATATACGGTGTTTTCGGGCTTGCTTTTTCTTTAGGAAACAGGCTTGTCCGCTGGTGCAGAATACCGCAGACAAGCCTGTTTCAGATATCAGATAAAAGAACGGAAATATGCGATGCCGAAAGCCAGCAAAAATGTCAGTAACACGGAGATGACAGTGCCGACGGCAAGAATAAACAGACTGTGGCGGTCAAAGGCCGTCTTTCGGCTGCCGGAGCGCGGGATCAGAAGCAGATATTCATGATCTGTCTGATAGATCCGTTTTCTGGCGAAAGATTCCGCCGGAAAGCTGCAGGTGTATTCATCCTCCCCGACCTGATAGATTGCATGATCCATTCTGCCGCTGTCATCGACACGCAGAAATTTCCCTTTGACCGGCTTGCGGAACGGCAGGAACAGATCGGTCAGGAAGAAAAAGAGAATGATCGAAAGCATAGCAAGCGCAATCAGGACAAGCACGATCACGCCGAGACCGAGCAGAATTGTCTGCAGCTTTACGCCGATCAGCAACAGCAGCGCAATGATGATCACGGCTGCGATGAGTATTTCAAGCAGCATGACGGTATCCTTTCAGAATGTCTCGGATTCTTCCGGCAGAAACGGCGTCACACCGAGGATCTCAAACGCCTGTGCCTGCTGCCACATCTGCGGATTGATCTGGATCTCAAAGCCCTCTCCGGGTGCGGTCTGAATCTGCCGCGGGTCGAGCTTCGGGATACCGAAGCATGCAAGCATATTGGAGATGACGCCGCCGTGCGTCACAAGCGCACAGTGCCGGAGATCCTCCTGCATCATTTCGAGTAAAATGCGGTATAATCCCTGATAGGTGCGGATTGAAAGCTCCGCGACGCTCTCTCCTTCCGGCGGCTTCGCGTCCATACCGCCCTTCATCCATGTGCGGTAGGCTTCGTCATTGAGCAGCTCCTCCGCGGAACGGCCTTCAAATTTGCCGAAATGCAGCTCACGGAATTCCTCCGCAATTGCAAGCTCACGGTCCGGAAACAAGATCTCGGCGGTTTCGGTGCAACGCTGCAGCGGGCTGCTGTAGACCCGTTCGACCTTCGGGTAAACAAAGCGGTCAAGCTTATCCAGCAGCTCGTTTCTGCCGAGGTCGCTGAGCGGATAATCGGTCGTGCCGATATAAACGCCGCGCTCATTTGCCTCCGTTCTTCCGTGACGGATCAGCGAAATATGATAATTTTTCATAAACAAAGCATTCCTTTCGGATCGTTTTTTATCCTGATAGTTTTTTTACACAAAAATTCGACAGAATCTTTGTGACATATTTTTATCGGATAGGTCTTTACAAATTATACTGCATGTTATATAATTGAAGCGTATCAATATGCGAATGACCCGAATTCATGATGAAAGGAGCTTGAAAACCATGAATGACGATTTTCCGCGCATCATTACGCTCCAGCGCAAGGAGCGCAAGATCAGCCAGAAGAAGGCTGCGACCGATCTCGGTATTTCGCAGGCACTGCTCTCTCACTACGAAAAGGGTATCCGTGAATGCGGACTTGATTTTCTGGTGCGGATCGCAGACTACTATAACGTATCCTGCGACTATCTGCTCGGCAGAACACCGGAGCCGGGCGGCAAGACCCTGACGCTGGAGGAGATCCCTGACGACGACGGCAACAACGAGATGCCGTCCAATGAGGCGATCCGCTTCTACCGCAAGATCATCAACAATTCGATCAGCCTGCTGTTCTCGTTCTCGCAGCGTGCAAATTCCGTTACGCTGATCCGTGAGGTCTCGTCCTACCTGATGCTGTCGGTCTACAAGCTGTTCCGCATCATTTACAATGCCTGTCCGCACAATGACCAGAAGCTGTTCCGGGTTCCGAAGGTCGTTGCCAATGACAGCGCGAATGCGATCATCTCACTGAATGAGTCGAACATCAAGGCGGCATCCAGCGGCATTGCGCTCGGCACGAATGACTCCGTTGAGGATGCGGAGACGCTGTATGTCACGACCGCAACACTTTCTAAGGATTTCTCCGAGTATGCTTCTTCCCTGCTGAATCTGATCAAGATCAGCGAAGACAGCATTGCCAGAACGCGCGATACGCTTCAGACACAGCACAGACCTTGATTTCTATTATACCATAATCTCACGGAAATTGCAATGGGTCACAGCGATGCACGGAAGCATTTATTACAGCGCAGTTCTGATGACAGAGAAAGAGAAAAGAAAGGTTTGAGATAACATGAAGCGTTTGAACGGTATCAGACTGCCGCATAAAAAACGCGCGGAAGATAAACCGATCAAGCCGATCCCGCTGCCCGCACTTGTCCGGATCCCGATGCTGATGCATGCCGGTACGCCTTGTACCCCTGCCGTCCGCAAAGGTGAGACCGTGACGGTCGGGCAGTGCATCGGCATGTCCGGAAATAAAAACAGCGTCCCGATTCACGCGAGCGTATCCGGCAGGGTCAGCGCGATTGAGGAATACCGCACGGTCAGCGGGGAGACTGTCCCCTGCATCGAGATCCGTCCCGATGATGAGCAGATTCTCTGCGAGAGCTGCGTTCCGCCTGTGCTTGAGACCCGCGACGATCTGATCGCTGCTGCGAAAGCGTCCGGCTGTGTCGGATTCAGCGGCGCAGGCGATCTGACGTTCAGGAAACTGGACGCGGTCAAAAATCCGAAGATGCTGATTGTCAACGGTGCGGAATGTGAGCAGTATCTCTCTGCCGACAATCGCCTGATGATCGAAACGCCGGAGGATGCCGTCGGCGGTATCGAGCTGATCATGAAGCTGCTGAAGATCAAGGAAGCCCGCATCGGCATCCAGATTGATAAGCCGCTTGCAATTCAGAAAATGAACGAGGCCTGCGCAGACAAAAAAGGCATCACGGTCTGTCTCCTGCCCCCTGTTTATCCGCAGGGTGCGGAAAAGGTGCTTGTTTATCATACCTGCGGCGTCGTGATCCCCGCAGATCAGACCGCCGCCGATCAGGATATCCTTGTGCTGAATGTCAGCACCTGTGCTTTTTTGTATCAGTATGCGCAGACCGGTATCCCGCTGGTCGAGCGTGTCGTCACTGTGGATGGCGATGCCGTTGACAAGCCGTGCAATCTGCGCGTTCCGATCGGTACGCCGGTCAAAGACCTGCTGGAATATGCAGCCTGCCATATCGAGCGCGTCAGAACGCTGCTCTGCGGCGGGCCGATGATGGGTACCGTTCTCGATACGGAAGAAGCCTCCGTGGTACGGCAGCAGAACGGTCTGACGGCACTGCGGAGAACGAAAGGCAATATCCGCGAATCTGCGTGCATCCGCTGCGGCAGATGCATGAAGGCCTGCCCGATGAATCTGATGCCGATGGAGCTGAACGACGCCTATCAGCGGAAGGATCCTGCTGCTCTGCAGGCGGGACATGTTGCGCTCTGCATGGACTGCGGATGCTGCTCTTATGTCTGCCCTGCGCACCGGCAGCTCGCTGAAAAGAATCAGCTTGCGAAGCTGCTGCTGCAAAAAGAATGAAAGGAGGATCCGTTTGAAGCATTCAACAGAGACTGTGTCTCCTTATATCCGCGGCCGATCCTCCGTTCAGGGGATCATGTTCTGCGTACTGGCTGCGCTGCTGCCTGCCGTGCTCACCGGCTGGATGAGCTTCGGCTTTCAGGCTCTGATGCTTCTGGGCATCACAGTCGGCACGGCAATTCTGGCGGAACTGTTTTGCCGCGCAATTTTCCGCAAACGGCAGACAGTGCATGATCTCAGTGCCGCTGTCACGGGTCTTCTGCTCGGACTGACGCTGCCGCCTGACTTTCCGCTCTGGAAGGCCGCGGTCGGCAGTATTTTTGCGATCGTCTGTGTCAAGCCGCTGTTCGGCGGCATCGGCAAGAATTTTGCGAACCCGGCTGCAACCGCCAAAATTCTGCTCATGGTGCTGTTTATGGACGATATGACGGTCTGGCGGCTGCCTCAGTCCGGCACGGTTGTGACGCAGACCCCGCTGACCGGCGAATTTGCAACCTACTGGGATCTGTTCCTCGGCAATACCGCGGGCAATCTCGGCGAGACAAGTGTGCTCTGCATTCTGCTCGGCGCACTGTTCCTCTGGCTGACGGGTACCGCATCTCCGATCGCGCCGCTCTCCTGCCTCGGCAGTTTTACGCTGCTGACCGCACTCGGCGGCTATGATGTTCCGGCACAGCTGTTTTCCGGCGGACTGATGCTCGGTGCCTGCTTTATGACGGCAGATTATACGACGACACCGGTCACCCGCTCCGGAAAATGCATCTTCGGCCTCGGCTGCGGCGTGCTGACCTTCCTGATCCGGCATTTCGGCGGCTATCCGGAGGGCATCACTTTCGCGATCGTCATTATGAACCTGCTGACGCCGTGGATCGAAAAGATGACCAAGCCGCATCCGTTCGGCATTGAGGATGAACCGAAGCCAGCAAAGCAGAAACGGAAAAAGCGCGCCAAAGCTGCCTGAAATATTACAGTATGGTTACAAAAGTTCTAATTTGCAAATTAGAACTTGACAAATTTGCAAATTAGTATTATACTTTCATCAGGAACCAACCCGACGCACAACCAACGGAGGTTTATGATGAAACAGATCACATTCAATCTGCCCGATGCACTGGCTGATAAGTTTGAGCTTGCCCTGCAGCTTTCCGGCGACAACCGCGATGCTGTTGCAGAGGAATTTGTCCGCGGCTATCTCGCCCGCGCGCTGCAGTCCGCAGCAAATGAGTTCCGCACGCCGGATTCTCACCCGCATGTCACGCCGCGTCCCGTGCAGCCGCAGCGGAACGATTCCGCAGCAGCTGCCGGTTCCCAGCCGTCCTACGGCACACCGAATCATCAGCAGCAGTCTGCACAGAGAACCCAGCAGCCGCGCACCGATGTATTCAGTGAGTGGGGCAAGGCGATCCACCGCATTCCGCGCTGGGCAAGAAATCCGCAGCAGAACAATCACAAGATTCTGCGCGCGTTCTTTGAGCTGAAGCAGGAGATCGGCAATGTGACGCTCGATGCCCTGCGCCGCAGATGCTCTGACCCGACCGGCCACCCGAATACCTATGTGCCGCATTTCGACAACAACTATTCGCAGATGAAATTCGACAACGGCAACTCGCACGGCAAGGTCTTTGAGGAGCACGACGGCTATATCACGATCTGGGACCGTATCAGCGATACGCTCCAGAGATACCGCGACTTTTTTGAGTAATGACACAGGAAGCAGGGAATTCTCTCTGCTTCCTTGTGCTGTTTACGGAAGGATGAAGATGATGAAACATGCCCCTCTTGCTGTGCTGCTGACTGCATGTATCCTGTGCTGCGGCTGTACCGCACCGAAGCAGGAGCAGTCTCAGCCGGAAATCGGCACCCTGCCCCCGATTCAGACGGATGCCGAAGCGGCTCCTGTCCAGGCAGATACAGCTGCAGAAACGATGCCGCTGCATCCTGAAACTGTACCAGTCGCACCGGAGGAACCTGCCGTACTGATCCCGGCACCGGAGATCTCGCAGCCCGATTATCAGGGCGGTGACGGCGGCGAGGAACATGCCGAAACGCCGCTGCCGGAATACTTCACATACCGGTTTTACGAAAACGGTTTTTCTGCGCGTCTGGCCGGCGGCATGTATCAGGCACTGGAGGCTGACCTTTCCGCAGTTTCTCCGCTGGACGCAGAGACGGGCTATTATCTCTGCGACAGCGACTTTGACGGTGACCTCGATCTCTCCGTTCCGGTGCTGTATACCGAATCGCAGAAGCGGTTTGCCGTGTTTCTCTGGGATGCGGATACCGCACATTTTGCGGAGACACCTGTTATGTTGACTGACCCGCAGTATTTCCCGGCGGATCGGCATCTGACCGTCATCGAACAGGATGCGTCGGAAGCGACTGTCAAAGACTGTATCTGGGAAAACGGTACGCTGACCGAAATACTGACCGCGAAGGCAAATGCGGAGAGTCTGAATCTGCTTGTGCACGCGAAGAATGAAAACGGCAGCGCGGCTGATCAGGCGTTCGAGGCGGAGGACAGGGATGCTTTGACAGAGATGCTTTTGCAGTATTATCACAGAAAAACGCCTCTCCAAACCGGCACAACATGAGAAAGGATGCTTTTGATATGAAACGAAACGGTATGATCGCACTGCTCTGCAGTGCAATGCTGCTGACGGGCTGCACTGCTGCACCGAAGCCGGAAACACCGGAAGAAAGTGCGCCTGAAACGGCGGCAGCCGTCTCAACGGAACCGCCTGCAGAGACCGAACCCGTCCCGGCTGAGGAACGCTCTCTTGTCACGCTCGGTGACTCGATCGCGTTCGGCTACGGCATGGAGGATCCGGACACGCAGCGGTATTCCGCAATCGTCAGCAAGGCACTGACTGCGCGGGACGGCATCAGTTGGCATGATTACAACTATGCGCTGAGCGGCGACGACAGCTCCGATCTGCTCTGGCGGCTGCAGAAGGGCAGAGCCAAATATCTGCCTTCCTCCGACATGATCATCATTAACATCGGCTCGAACAATCTGCTCGGCGTGTATGAGGATTATGTCCGCGATCAGGTCGATTTTGACGAGGATGACATTGACCTTGAATCGCTGACCGACGAGCAGATCGCGGAGATGCAGAAGCAGGTCGAGGACGCGTTTGCCGATGAGGAGACCGTCCGGCAGGAGCTGGAAACGCGCATCGACGAAAACCTTGCTTTGCTGGCCTCTGACCTTGAGGAGATCTATACATGGATCCGTAATGTGAATGAGGATGCGGAGATCTATGTGCTCAACATCTACAACCCCTACCGCGGCAACGAAGCACTGACGCTCCCCGGCAATCCGGAGGATGCGGCGGCTTATGCACAGACGCAGATTGACCGCGCAAACACGATCCTTTCCGCGTTCACGGACAAGCACAGCGACCTGATCCCGGTCGATGTCGCGGCGGCATTTGCAGCCTGCGATCCCCTGCCGATCGTCGGCAAGACCGATGCGGAGCTTCCGGCGGAGGTCTCGCCGGACAGTCCGCTTGCCGATCTGGAATATGTCGATCCGCACCCGAATGAAGCGGGTCAGAAGCTGATCGCCGATACGATCCTCGCAAAAATGGGCGTGACGGAATGAAGCATCCGTATTATACGATGAACCAGCTCATGCATGAGCATTTCGGCAAAAAGATCCGCAAGATCTGCATTGACGGCGGCTTCACATGCCCGAACCGCGACGGTACCTGCGGTTCGGGCGGCTGTACCTTCTGCGGCGAACGCGGTGCCGGCGAACAGCTTGATCCGGCAAAAACGATCCGCGAGCAGGCAGAGGCCGTACTCAGCAAGGCACCGGCAGATTCAGCATGGATCGCCTATTTCCAGAACTTTACAAACACCTATGCGCCGGTCGAAGTTCTGCGGGAACGCTATAACGCCGCACTGATCGACGACCGGATCAAGGTGCTGGATATCGGCACGCGGCCGGACTGCATCACCGAGGAGGTCGCCGCACTGCTTGCGGAATACGCAAAAACGTATGAGGTCTGGGTCGAGCTTGGACTGCAGACGGCCAACGACGAGACTGCAGACCGCATCAACCGCGGCTATTACCTCCCCTGCTTTCTGAATGCCGTGCGCATCCTGAAGCAGTACGGGCTGCCTGTCATCGTGCATGTGATCCTCGGGCTGCCGCATGAAACACTGGATGATGTGATGCGGACGATCCGGACAGTCAACGCTGTCGGCGCAGACGGAATCAAGATTCACAGTCTGTTTATCATGAAGGACACCGTCCTTGCGGAGCAGTATCTTGCCGGTGATTTTACGCCGATCTCCATGCAGACCTATATCGACTGGGCGATCGAAGCACTGACGCATCTTGATCCGAAGATCGTGGTGCACCGTATGACCGGAAACTGCCTGCGCGATCTGCTGCTGGCACCCGACTGGATCATACAGCGCGATCTGATCCTGACGACGATCGACCGGCGGATGACAGCAAACGGGCTTTCTCAGGGCTGCCGGTATCAGCCGGAGGATTGTTCCATGTGAAACAGCGTATCTGCTTGAAAAACGTACATTATTGCCGGAAGGACGGGGAATATGGATTTCAAAGAGAAAAAGGGCATTATTTTTGATCTGGACGGCACGCTGCTCAATACGCTGACCGACCTGAAAAACAGCCTGAATGATGCACTTGAAAAAAACGGTCTGCCGCAGCGGACGACCGAAGAAGTACGCAGATTTGTCGGGAACGGCATTGCGGCTTTGGTACAGCGCGCAGTCCCGGATGGCCGGGAGAATCCGAAGTTTGACGCGGTGCTCCGCGATATCCGGCAGATCTATGCGAAACGCTGCCGCGATACGACGGCTCCCTACGACGGGATTCCCGAACTGCTGCTGACGCTGCAGGAAAAGGGCTACCGGCTGGCTGTTGTATCCAACAAGCCGGACGCGCAGGTCAAAAAGCTCTGCGGTGACTTTTTCGGCGGCTGTATCTCCGCCGCGATCGGGCAGCAGGAGGGCGTTCCGCTGAAACCGGCAGCCGATTCGCTGCTGGCTGCGATGCGTTTGCTCGGCACCGACCGGAACGATACGGTCTACGTCGGGGATTCCGATGTCGATGTGCTGACTGCGCAGAATGCTGGCATCCCCTGCATCAGTGTGCTCTGGGGCTTCCGCGATCACGATTTCCTGCTTGCGAACGGGGCACGGTATTTCGCGCATACTCCGGCAGAAATGGTGCAAATGTTTTGATGCTTTTTGTATATTGAGATGAAAACAGCCGCGGGGTCATTGACTTTCTGCGGCTGTTTTGGTATAATAAAAGAAATTTACAGGATTTACGGGTTTTATGTGGAAATACGAGGAAACGGAGGAGCGAGAGATGTGGGATCAGGATACGGACCGCATGTTTCTGGAGCTGCGCGATGATGCGGTTTTGATATTCGGACAGCAGTCCCTGCGGCTGCTTTACCGGAACCCTGCTGCGAATACGATCTTTCCGGGTGCAGCGCCGGATGCAGATTTTTCAACGCTCTTTCCGGAGCCTGAGGTTACGGAGCTTCTGAATACTGCGCTTTCAAATGACCGTGTTCACGGGCTTTATCCGAAGGAACAGCCATGGTTTATACAGGGCAGTGCGGTGCTTCATGCCGTCCGGCTGGAATGGGAAGGCGTCCCTGCCGTTGCACTGACGTTTGACCGCCGTGCATACGGGCCGCCGCCGGAAGCAATTGATCTGATGACGGCTGTGCTGAATTCCGCTTATTTTATTTCGCTGCGGATCGACCTGCGTCTCCGGAATGTTGCTGTTATCAGCGATAAGAATCCGCTGATGAATACGCAGGCGCATTTCCCTTCTTTCGATGAATTCCTTTTGCATTATGCCGATGCGGTCATTCATCCGGACGACCGTGCCGCGTTTCTGAATGCATTTTCCGATGAACAGCTCCGGATGTTTCAGGAGCAGAATATCGTTCAGCCCTGCAATGTCCGCCGCATGGCCGATGACGAATACCGCTGGGCAAGCTTTTCGCTTTCCGCAGCCGGAAACGGCATCATTATGCTGCTCGGCAAGGACAGCAACGAGAGCCATCTGCAGCAGGAGGAGCTGGAAACCGTTTCTCTGCGCAATGATTATATTCTTACCAGCATCGCCGATATTTTCCGGCTGATGCTCCATATCGACCTGACGACCGGTGACACCGTCGTATGCTCCATGCACCCTGATGTGGGCGGCAGGTTTTCTATGGACACGGTCTATCGGTTTCAGGATGTTGTCGATCAGCTGATCGGCATGGTGCATCCGGATGACCGCGCTTCGCTGCGGGATTATCTGACACTGGACGCTCTCTGCGGACTGATGCCGATCCGTGATAACAAAATTACGATCGAATACCGCCGCATTGATCCGGACGGCGATCCGGACCAGACGGCCAAATGGACGCGCTCCGTGCTGACGCTGACTGCCTTTGACAGCGATCAGCGGCCGACGGAGGCTGTCTATGCCGTGCAGGACATTGACCTGCAGAAGCGGCAGGAGCTCGAAGCAAAACGCCGGCAGGAAACGCTGACCTCCCAGTTCTATACTGTCATCCGGAACCGCTACCTCTGGTTTGCGGAGTGTGATTATCAGGCGCAGGTTGCGCATTGCTACCGCATTCAGGACAATACTGTTCTGCCGCCGAATGACTGTCCTTTCGGTCAGTTCTTTGAGCGCATCATCATGCCGAACTGTCATCCGGAGGACTACAAGCGCGTCGCAATGGCCATGCTGCCGACCGCTGCTGCAGAGAACTACCGGCTCGGCAAGCATCAGGTCACGATCGACTACCGGCAGAAAAACGGCGACGGCTGGCGGTTCGTCCGCGCAGAGATCTATATGCAGCAGGAAGCGCAGGACGCCTTCCGCACCATGATCTATGTCTCTGACATTGACGATGAGATCAAGAGCCAGATCTATGTGACGCAGTCCGAGCACGAACAGCTGATGCTGCGCCGCCGCATCGACAGCATGATCCATGACTCCGTGCAGTTTATTTCCGAGGTCGATCCCGACGCAGATGTCATCACACATTATAAATTCAGCGAGCAGGATCAGATCACTGTCACCGGCTCTGACCAGTTCAGCAGATTCTGTGCCGAATTTCCGGAACGCTTTGTGCATCCGGAGCACCGTTCGCTGTTCCGGCAGCATTTCTCGTATGACCAGATCCTGCGGGCTGCCCGTGAGCATCAGACCGAGATCCGGCATCTGTTCCTGCTTGATCCGCATGAAAAGGGCGACTATATCTGGTGCAGCTTTGCTGTCAGGTTCTTCCGCAATGAGATCGGCAAGAGCTATCTCATGGTATGTGCGGAGGACATGAATGAGATCATTCAGAAGCGTGACGCGAATCTCCATGCCGTTTATGCGGCAAAGGAACAGCTGCAGGAGCATATCCGTGAGGCGGAACGCAGCCGTATCCGCAGAGCGCATGTGTTCATGAACATCTTTAGTAGCCTGCAGCTCGGCCTGAACAGACTGTACAGCAATCTCGATGCGCTCAATGCGGATTCTTCCGGGCAGCAGCCGGAGCTGACGCAGATGTATCAGACCTACGAGCAGCTTTCCTCGATGACGGAATGCGCCAAAAATATGCTGCTGCTGGAAAACAATCAGCTGACGCTGCTGAATCAGCCGATGTCTCTCCTTGCACTGTTCAATAAGATGCGCCGGACAAACGGCAGGATCTTTGAGAAAAAGGAGATCCATGTGATCTCATACGCGACGCATGTGACAGATGAGACCGTCCTCTGCGACGGTGAGCGTCTTGCGTTTCTGCTCGATCAGATCTTCTTCAGCCTGATTCGCGCACTGCCGGACCGTTCCTCTGTGACGATCCAGCTTGCGCAGTCCCCGATCGCGGGACAGATCACGCAGGCGGTTTACGAATTTTCACTTGTGACGCGATGTATGCAGAAGCGCGCTGCACCGGATACCCGTGACCCGTTCAAGGCGATCGAAGCCGATTTTCTGGTCAACGATCCGAATTATCAGCCGCACAATCTGTATTTCTGCAAGCGTCTGATCGGGATGATGCACGGAGCACTGGAATACGTCAAAATGCCGAATCACAGCTGTGCGGTGTTGCTGCGCCTGCCGCTGAACTTTGTCAGACAGCAGATCATTTTCCCGCTGCGGCATACCTTCGGCAAGCGTGCACTGGTCTGGGATTCCAGACAGCCTGCCGCGATCGCGACCATGGAAATGCTGCGCGAATCCGGGATGCAGAGCGACTGGCATGCGGATTACGAAAGCGTTATGGCCTATCTGAAGCTGGCGGGTTCGCAGGGCAGGAACTACGATCTGATCATTCTTCGCGCCTCCGATCTCCGGGATGAACCGGCGGCAGGTCTGAATGAGATCGTTGCTCATGCCGGCGGGATTCCTGTATTCATCGTTGCGGACGATTCCGCGCTGACCGCGGCGACCTTCCGGGACTTCCCGACTGTCCGGCTGCTGTGGCCGCCTGTTTTCCGCTCAACGCTCGCAGATGCGCTGCGTGATGCATTCAATCAGTAAAAAAAGCCTGATACACGTTGTTTTCGTGTGTCAGGCTTCGTTTTTATTCTGTGAGCCGTTCCAGGCTGATTTGCAGCTGTTCAGCTAATGCTGTCACCGTTCCCGGTGTGAAGATATCCGTCATGCCGCATTCTTTTATCCCCTGCCGGAATCCTGTTTTTCCGTCATCAGAGGAAATCGCGCTGATCCTTGCATAGCATTGCAGGGCGGCTTCCGCATCCTCCTGCATCATCGTATAAAGCTGGAGTGCCGGCAGTGCCGATACGCCGTAGCTGACGTAATACCCGGGCTGCTCAAACAGATGCGTGATCTCGTACAGCTCAAGACTGATGCCGCAGGATGTGCAGTAGCGGTCAAACAATTCAAGGACTTCATCCGGCGTCAGCGTATCTGCTTTGTCCATGACTGCCGTCTCAAACCGTCCGACGGCCATGCCGGACAGAACTGCATCTGTCAGATTGAACAGCTCGGCGAGCTCGGCTGTATTCGCGTCTTTTCCGAAAATCTCCGGATAAAAAGCGGTATACAGTACCTCCATGCCCTGCGACTGCACCTCTGCAAGATCAATACAGTTTTTTTGCAGCAAAACGGGCGTGCTGTCTTTGCGCTCACTGTGAAAATGTCCGAACTCATGCACCGCAGACGTAAAATCCAGATAGGTTCCGTCGGTATAGAGATACATCAGTGCGGTCTGCTCATTCGGAATCGAAACCGTAAAGCTGCCGTCATAGCATTCGCTGCCGCTGACCGCCGTATAAAGCTTTTCCCCGATCAGCAGATCCGCAGATTCGGCGATTTCAGGCGAAAGCTTTGCCGCATACTGCTGCAAAAGCTGCATCGTGTCGCCTGGATTCGGAAGTGCCCGTTTTCCGTCGGTCAGGGCGTCGGCGAGCTGCCGGTAGAGCGGCTGAAAAGCAGGCACCAGTTCTTCGTATAACGCGGTCACATCCTCCGGGGTATAATCCCGGTAGTATGCGGTGTAATCATAATCCGACGAAGGCATACTGTTGAGGATATCGAGATACAGCTGTGCGCAATCACGGTTCTTTTCGTCAATATCTGTGCTGTCGCCGTAGGCCGCATCATAATAGAGATCCAGCAGCTTTGTATCCTCTGCGGCGTTTTGCTTTGCATATGAGATCGTCCGCATCAGATTGTTCAGCAGATAGTAATCCGGTTTGCAGCCGAAGTCATACTCCGAAAAAAATTCTTTGTATTCCGACCGCTTTGCACCGTTGAGGATCGCCCAGCGGGTCATGTCCGTCACGACATTGAGATCCTCATAGGCGGCGTCCCGTTCTGCTGTCAGCTTGTCGTTATTCCAGTCGCTGTAATATGCGATTTCCTTCCGGATATAAGAGGCATAGACTTCGTCCGCCGTCCGCAGCAGCTCCGGGACCGCAGTCTTGAGATCGTCCTCATGCCCGGGCTGCGTCCAGATCGCTTTCAGCGATTCGATCTTTTCCTTGTAAGCCGAAATACCAAACCGGTCAGCGGACTGTGCGCCGGAATCGGCAGACTCGGGTTCCGGCTGATCGAACGGGCTGCATCCGCTGAGAAAAAGCATCAGCGAAGCAGAAATTGCGGACAGACGGTATCGTTTCATGGTTTACTCCAATCAGCGGTCAGGTGTCCTTCATCCGAACGGAAAGAATGGTAATCACAGTGCAGATCACATGATACAGCAGCAGCACGCCGCCGCTGACATCCTTATACGCACCGAGCAGAATAAAGATGACGGCGAACAGCAGTCCGAGACATGCGGTCACAGCCTGCAGCACCATGCCGATATTCGAGGCGGCACGGATCCTTCTTGCGCCGATGATCGTCTGGATGAAGCCTGCCAGCCGTCCTGCACAGAGCATAGACGGGCTGCCGGACTGCAGCGGCTCGGTTTCCGCGGCATAATCCTTTTCCAGCCGCGCCGGAATGATCTTCAGACGCTCCTCGCGGATGTGGAACATTTTGGCGATCCTGCGCTGTGTCAGCATCGCATCATTGCTTCGGATGATCATGAACAGGTTTTCACGTTCGAGTTCCTTGAGCCATTTTTTGACCGATCTGCCTGCCTCCAGACGGATCATGAACAGTGCCGCGACGCTGCCGGAGATCGAGAGATACAGCGGCTCTGCGCCGTTCGGCGTTAGGGAGCGCACCTTTGCGGTGACCGGGATCCCCTCAACGCTGTGCTCGATCATCAGATCTCTGGTGCCGAGCAGCACGCGCTTGTTTTTGATCCAGCCGCTGATGCCCTTGCCCTCGTCATACGCATATTCCTCGACCGGAAGGAGCATTTTCTCCTCCGCGAGAATCGCGCCTGCGAACAGCTCCTTCAGAATACTGCCGCCCTGCTGTGTCAGGCTTGCCGCATACTGCAGGGCTTCTTCGATATGGCTCTCGCCGATGACCTGAATATTCTCAAGCTTCGTCGTATTGCGCGGGAACAGTGCGGACGCATCAACCATGATCGTGTTGATATCGAAGAAATCGTCCACGCTCTGATAGCCGAGCATCAGGCCGGAATTCTTGACGTATTCCTTTGTGCCGGATGCAAGCGGCAGATTTGAGATCAGCGTGATCGCCGTGCAGGCACAGGCCGAGAAGCACAGCGCAAAGATCGACATGCCGTAGCAGACTGCACTTTCCACATGATCGGCACGCGTGACTGCGATCCCGACTGAGAACAGCGCAGCCAGTATCAGGATTAGCGGAACGGCGGTGCGGCAGAATTTGTCCGCAATATCCGTTGAGAACGTGTATTTCAGGAAATCCTCCGGTTCTTCGACCGGCTGCATGGCAGCAAGGATCGGGAAATCGCCGGTCGTGCCGCGGGTCAGGTTCTCCGCGCGGTGCTCATCCTCGACATAATGGATGCCGTATTTCGGATTGCCGTCCGTCAGACGGTCAAAGTTGCGGAGTGCGCGGTCTGCGATCAGCTTCTTGCTGACGGCATTCATCAGCAGCGAAAGCAGGCCGACGGAGATATACACGGAAACCGTCCCGCTTTTCAGCATCCCGGTACTCGGCAGCATCAGAAATGCGGCGATCTCCGCGGAGATCATAGACATGGCCGCAAGGCTGTCGCAGTCTGCACGGAGCTGCAAAAGCTTCAGATAACCGTTTTTCAGCAGCGACGCACAGAACGGCAGTGCCGCAAGTCCGAGCAGCAGCTGCACAGTCAGATACCCGAACGGTGCTTCTCTGCTTGACAGGAAGGACGGGAACGGCATTGCAGGGATCCAGTCCATTAGTGTGACCAGCGCGCTGAAAAATGTCAGGATGCCTAGAATCAGAATGCGAAGCGTCTGGTTCGTGCTGAGTTCCTGCAGATCATTCCGGATCGAATCGTTGTTTTCGTTCCGGCTGACGGTTTTTGCTTCGAGCGGCAGATCAGTCCGTTCGCGCCGCTCATCCTGATAGCGCACATCAATGTTGATCTTCTGCCGGACAGAATCGCTGTCAGCAGAAAGATTGATCCTTGTATGCTCCGCCTGCCGCATATAGCGCACGGGCTTCGGCTTTTCCAGCGGATGCCGCTTCAGATTGTCCGGGATGCGCTCCAGGACCTCCGGAGAGACCGGCTGATCCTTCCGCTTGCGCAGCTTGGAGGCGGGCAGCGTTTTCGGCGTAGCGACTGGCGTGTCCTTCTGATAGGGCTGGCTGTCCGGTGACTGCCGGTGACGCAGCTCCTTTGCACGCGTTGAATCGCTCATGCGGCGGATCTTCGGGCGGTAGCTGTTCGATTCCTCCGCATCGGATACCAATACTGCATGGTCGTATGCCTGCGAGGTCGCTGCGGCTGCACGCTGCGCGGCGGCTTCCGCCTCGACATTGGCAATGGAATTCATAAATGAGACCTGCGGCTTTTTGATATCGGCAGGTGTTACGGTGCGTACCGGTTCCGATCGTCTGCCGCCGGATGCCGGCTTCTGCGCAGGCTCCCCTGCCGGCTCACTTTCGATCAGATTGCCGTCGCGGTCGGTTTTGACCTTGATCCTTGCAGGTACGACGACCTTTGCGCTGTTCTTTTTCTCGGTGTCGGCGGCAGATTTGTTTTCGCCTGACGGTTCCGGGCTGCCGGGCTGTTCAACGGCATTTTCTTTTTCCGTATCAGCCGGCTTTGTATCTGCTGCAGCCGCTCCCCTGCCGGAAGTCTGCTCGTTCAGTTCCGGCAGGGAGGGCTGTTTCTTTTTACGGTGTTTGGACGACATATTCATGCATCCCTTTCTTTCTTTTGTTGTGTGATCTCTTTTCTTTTGATGATCTGTTATTTTTGTTTAGCGGAACGCTGCCGGACAGCCTCATACATCAGAATGCCCGCTGCAACGGATGCATTCAGCGAATTGACATGCCCGAACATCGGCAGCGAGACGATGCCGTCGCACTGCTGCTTTACAGGCGCACTCAGTCCGAAGCCCTCTGATCCGATCACAAGCCCGACCGCGCCGGTCAGGTCGGAGGAGAAAGCTTCCGCGCCGTCCATATCCGCACCGAAAAACCAGATTCCGCGCTTTTTCAGTGCGATCATTTCTGTCGCAAGATTGCCGACGCGTGCAACCGGGATCCAGCTTGCAGCACCGGCCGATGTCTTGAATACCGTCTGGGTCAAAGATGCGCTTCTGCGTTTCGGCAGGATCACGCCGTCCGCACCGCAGGCCTCGGCTGTCCGGAGGATCGCACCGAGATTGTGCGGATCCTCGATGCCGTCGCAGAGAATAAGGAACGGTGCAGTCCCCTTCTGTTCGCTGACGGCAAGAATCTCCTCGACCGTCGCATAGCTGACACATGCTCCCTCTGCGCAGACGCCCTGATGATTGGCGTTTCCGGTCATCTGATCCAGCTTGCGGCTGTCAACCTGCTTGACGATGATGCCGCGCTTTTTCGCTTCATTGCAGATCGCCCCCAGGCTGCCTGTCATGGATGTCACAAGTATATGATTGATCGGCGTATCCGCCTTCAGAGCTTCCAGAACCGCATTTCTTCCGAATACCAGTTCATCGCGCTCGTTTTCTTCAAGCTGATTTTTCATTCTGCACGCCTTCTTTTCATGAGATATCGTCTTTATTATACCATATTACCCGAAAAATAACAAGAAAAAACACAGCATCAAAATTCTTTTTCATTTGGTGATATTATACATATCGGCTTTCTGATACAGCCGCGGCTTTCTGTATGTGACAAATACAGTCAGCTGTGTATCTGAAATCAGGATACGGCGCACCAATCTTGAAAGTAAGGCGAAATCGGCCGGAAACCCGTCCGCATGTACTGCATCCGCGATCTGCCTGAGCAAAGCATCGACTGGAAGTGACCTGCAGCGGCAGCCGTTTCCGCGCTTTTTTCCGCCGCATATCAATCGCCCTGAACTGATGATGCATCTGCTGCCGCAATCGCCGCAGATCACTCTGCCGGAAAGCCAGTGCACATGCCTTGCGGTATGTGCCTGTTCAGCCAGGATCGCCTGTACCGCATCAAACAGTGTACGCGGGATGATCTCCGGTACCGGAATGATGATCTGTCCGGATTCCGGAATCGTTATCCGGCGCGGACATTTATAGCTGGTTTTCTCCGTCACATGAATATGCAGCGCACCGCAGTATGCCGGATTAAGCAGAATACGCCGGATCGTTGCAGTTGACCAGCCGCTTTCAGAACAGCGCGGCGAAGGGATCCCCGCGGCATTCAGCCGGTCAGCCGGAATATGCAGTCTGCGGGATTCTGCATAGCTTCTGAAAATGTCAGCAACATAGGCAGCTTTTTCAGGCTCTGCAGAAATCTCCCCGCCGCAGCGGATATAACCGTAAGGCAAGGATGCAGCAGTACAGATCCCGGCTGTCTGGCGTGCGTAGATCGCTGCCCGCACCTTCCTCGATATGTCACGCGCATACCAGTCGTCCATGACAGCGCGGATCGGTGAATAGTCGTTCGCAGAGGAATGTGCCCCTGTATCGACGCCGTCGTTCACCGCAATCAGCCGGACGCCGTGCATCGGGAACCAGCTTTCCAGCAGCGTGCCGGTTCGCAGATAATCACGGCTCAGCCGGGAAAGATCCTTCACCAGAACTGTATTGATCCTTCCGTCCTCGATCATCCGCAGCAAATCCTGCAGGCCGCAGCGTTCCCATTTCGTTCCGGATACGCCGCTGTCAGCGTATTCAGCGACGACCTTGATCCCGTGCATCTGCGCGTACTGCATCAAAAAAAGTCTTTGACTGACGATGCTGTCCGGTTCAGCGTCCTGCAGGCTCTCCTCCCGCGACAAGCGCATGTACAATGCTGCCAGCATTTCTGACATGTTCCCCTCCGATCTGCCGCCACTCGCACCGAGAAAAAGTACGAATGTATACGGTTTTTGTGCAACATCACGATTTTTATTTCCCTGCTTGACTTTTCACTCCGGATATGATAAAATAACATTGTTGAGAACGCGGAGTGGAGCAGTCCGGTAGCTCGTCGGGCTCATAACCCGAAGGTC
>MSGZ01000010.1 GCA_001940925.1 Ruminococcus sp. Phil11 | reverse complement strand
CTCTGTCAGTATAACATATCAAAGCCTGCGGAACCGGATATGTCAGTTCCGCAGGCTTATTTTGGCGATACATGAAAAAACCGGCCGGCCGTTGTGGAACGGTCAGCCGGTTTTTGATTGGCGGGATTACTTCTTCTTGGACTTCTTGGCTGCCTTTGCGGGCTTGGTGTTGACCTTCTCCTTGAGTGCAGCACCTGCCTTGAACTTGACCAGCGTAGAAGCAGCGATCTTGAGCGGCTCGCCGTTTGCAGGATTGCGGCCGGTTCTGGCAGCTCTCTCAGCAGTCTCGAAGGTACCGAAGCCGATCAGCTGCACCTTGTCCTTCTTCTGCAGCGTATCAGACACGACAGTGATGAAAGACTTGAGGGTTGCATCGACATCCTTCTTGGCAATGCCGGTCTCGTTTGCGATCGCTTCAATCAGTTCAGCCTTATTCATTATAAATTCCTCCGTTTTCATTTTTCAGGGTGATTGGGTTCCCATGGAACTTATTATATTATATTACATGAGAGACGATTTGTCAAGGGGGCAAGGCATTCTTTTTGCATGTAAACAAAAAGAAGTTTGAATTTTTACGGCAAAGTCATGCCGGAACGGCCGAAAATCATCTCCTGCGGGGGCATCTGTCCGGGAACAGCCCGCTTTGCAGCATCGGCACAGCTGTTATCTTCCTGCTGCGTCATCCGGCACGGCACCGTATTTTTCGTAAAAATCCCGGATATCCAGCTCTGAATGCACCGGCTCCGCATACCGCAGACGGTGCGTTTTCCGGTCATAGAATCCGATCGTGCGCTCGCCGGTGCAGGTGCTTGCCTCGACCTTGATATCCGCCGCCGTGAACGGCTCCGGGATCGGCAGCGGCTCCTTTTTCTTATGAAACAACTTCATTCCGCTCCGCCGCCTTCCCGCTTTCCCGTCCGGATAAAGCCGATCAGTGCCTCAGCATCGTCAAAACCGTCGTAGTCACCCGTGATGCCCGTGCGGTGATAGACGATCCCCGCTTTCTCGTTCCGTTCGAGGCAGTCCAGCAATGCTTCCGCACCGTACCGCTTTGCGAACAGCGTAAAGCCGAGCGGCTTGATCTTCGCGAGCATTCCCTTCTGACAGTCCGCCTCGCATTCATAGCAGTGCGCGAAGCCTTTTTGGGCGGAACATCGTCTGTTTTCGCACCAGTCCTTATCCGGGCAGTCGCCGGAATTGCAGCCGGTGCAGTGTGTATTCCCGCTGCAGAGGCAGCAGGCCAGTCCGCAGCGTGCGATCCCGTATTCCCGTTTCATGATGATCTCCCTTCTTCATATCCGACGGCATCCAGCTCCGTATACTGTGCGCCGTGCCTGCCGAAATCCGAGCGCATCAGCGAAATGCGCCGGACGGTCATGGTCTCCTTTGCGATCGCGATATCCGCGAACGGCTGCCGGCTTTCGGCGTTCCGCAGCAGCGTGATATGCGGATGAAACTTCTTTTTGTCAAAGGGGATGCCGCGCGCCGCGAGTGCGTGACGGAGCCGCTTCACATATTTTTCCGCTTCCGGGCAGGGCTCCGTTCCCGCCCAGAGCAGATTCCCGAAATTGCCGATGCCGCCGCTGAGCGTCAGCGGGAACGGCTGGAACGGGATCGCTTCCATGGCTTCCAGAACGGCGTCCGGATCGGGATATTCGCCGATGAAGCCCATTGTCAGGTGCAGGTTCTGCTCTCTGGTATAGTACCCGCTGAAGCCGTGCTTTTTCAGTGCGGTCTGCGAATCAAGCAGCGCCTGCTTCAGATCCGGTTCCAATATGACCGCGATAAATAACCGCATAATTCTCCTTTCCGCATCATGCAGTCCGGCACTGTCGTCCGGATGATCCCAGTATACCATAATGCGGAAAATTTTGCAAGGGATGCATCTGCACGCCGGAATGCAAAACGCGCAGCGTACTTTCATACGCCGCGCGCCTTGCAGTGGGATATTTTTCAGAGGTTGTGAGTTGATTGAAGGGAATTACTCGGTGAGGTCGGAGAAGTCGATCATGCCGATCATAGCCTCGCCTCTTGCATTGGTCATTTCCTTCAGGATCGTGATGACGGAAGGATCAATGCCGGTGTTCTTCTTGATGACGGAGACCTTGTACTTCGGATACAGCGTGCCGACGCCCTCGATGTTCTGCGGTGCGGTGAGCGTCCGCAGCACGTTATCGACATCGGATACCATGGTATCGCTGCGCGGGCTGCCGTTCTCGGAGCGGATCATGACGACAAACTCATCGGAACCGGTGCGGTAGACGCTGCCGTTCGGGAATGCGTCCTGGATCGCCTTTGCGGTGCGGACGAGCACTTCGTCACCGGTATCGCTTCCGAATGCAGTGTTGATGCTGCTGAAGTCCATGATATTGAACATTGCGAAGTAGTACGGATTGGTCTGTCCGTCGGTGACGTCGGAGAGCGCGATCGTCAGCTTGACGCGGTTGCCGACCTCGGTCAGAACGTCGTTGAACATTGCCGCGTTCAGCGAGTGCTTTGCCTGATTCATTCTCTCAACAGACTGGACGAGCTTCATATTGACCTGCTCCTGCTTCTTGTTGAGGAAGGTGAACACGATCATGAGCGCGAGGATCAGTGCGGAGAAAATACCGAGGAACCATCTCATCGCGTACACGAGCTTGTAAACCTCGGAGCTGCGGTCATTCATCATGAGGATCCAGTTGCGGTCAGGCAGCCAGACGGATGCGCCGACGAAGGAGCCCATGTGCGGGAGTGCATATTCGTAGGTGGTGGAGATATCGGTGTTGATGCCGTTGCGGTATTCGTCACAGGTTCTGACGAGGTCCGGCAGCACGACCGGCTTGCCGGCGTTGTTCGGGTCATCCTGGTCGAAGATGTAAGCCGCCTTGACGACATCCATCATGGTGTAAGTGGAGTTTTCAAGACCCGGTGCCTTGATCGCGGACAGCTTGTTCATGATGACGTCCGCATTCAGTGCCAGACCGACGATGCCGAGCGGCTTGCCGTTGTCGCTGAACATGCCGCGGTACAGGTACATGACCTTATGGCCGGTGACCGGCGATACGCTGATGCCTTCGTTGTAGACGCCGCTGCCCTCTTTGTTGAGTTCCTTGTTGTGCTGTTCCATGACGCCTGCCTGAAGCTCCGCGAGTGCATCCTGCTCATGCGTCACATCGCCGACGCCGCTGATCAGGCTGTGTGTCAGGACCTTGGAATTCCAGTTCATCGTGTACAGGCCTTCAAGACCGGTGATCTCCGGCGCGAGACGCTCGGTACATTTCTGCGCCGCGATGACGGCATCTCTGTCGGACATATTCTGCATCATATTGATGATTTCCGGTTCCGTCGAGAATATCCGCAGCTTGCTTTCTGCGTTGTCAACGAACTCGTCAACGATAAGGGCACGCTCATTTGCGATCGCGCTGAGCTGTGCGGTTGCGTTCTCCTTCGTATGGGTATTGACCTTGTACGTAATAAACAGGGAGAGAATCAGCATCAGTATGAACTGGATCACCATGAATCGGTTTAAGAAATTGAACGAAAGACCCTTCTTTTTCTTCGGTAACTGTGCCACTGTTCATCCATCCTTTCCTAACAATCTATTGCCTTACTTCTTTTTGCCGAAAAGTCCGCCGAGCAGACCCTTTTTCTTCTGTGCGTTTTCTTTGAGCTCATCCAGCAGCTCGAGATCCTCATCCGACTGATCTTCATTCTGTGCTGCTGCGAGCAGTCCGTTGACCTTGCCGTTCAGGAGCGCAGCCTTGGAGCGTCCGGTCATGACCATGGACGATCTTGTCGCAGAAACGGCGACCTGCTGCTGCACCGGCATATAGCCGCTGACCGGATTGACCGAAACCGGCATTCCCTGCGGGAGCGGCTGGCTGGGCGGGAGGATCTCCCGGAACGGGACCGGGCGGTCCGGCATATTCACCATTGCCGCGGCGTTTGCCGGATTCAGCGAGGTGATGAACCGTATGCAGTTCGGACATGGCAGCATTGCGAGCCGCGTGCCTGCATCCACCAGAATGAGCGATTCAACGGCACTTTCGTTGAAGCTCTGCATGTTGCGAACTGCCTCGACCTCGGCGTGCACCTCATTGTGGCTCACACCGTTGAAGACTCTGCCGGATTTTGCAAGAATGACGCAGACTGTCGTGTTCGGCTCGATATAGCCGCGGGAAGATGCGAGATAACTGATCAGATCGGTCGCCATTTTGTAGATCTGGTTGAAATCTATCACGAAGCATTCCTCCTTTCATATAGTAGATGAATCACGGTTCGGCCGACCGTACAAGTTCTTGTTTGGATTACAAATTGTATAAAAGTTGTATTTCTCAACGGAACATCATGCACGGCCGATCGGCGGATGCATCGCGTTCCGCGGGCATTGCCGACGGTCTGTGATGCAATATCTTACATTATTTTTATACCACATTTTAGCAAAATTGTCAAGTCATTTTATGCCCTATTTTTTGCATGATTTTGCTGCAAATTGCACAAAGCTAAAGTTAATGGAGAAAATTAAATGCAAGATAAGGCCAGCAAGAATCTTCCGGACAACTGCACAATGAATCATTTGAAATTATCGTAAATACAAAGAAAACAAGAACATTTCGAAACGCGGCTTTCAGGACAAAATGCAAAATTGGTATTGTATGATTGTTTGCCGAAATCCTGTACGTTCTTCATATCATTAAAATATAAATTTTTGTCCGGAGGCGTTCTGAGATGACAAAAACGGCTTTTCGATAGGACAATATAATACTCACAATAATAGATCAACTATCAATTACAGTCTGTAATACTTTTAAGACGGAATTCAGATACCGGAACAGCCCCGCGGCGGCAGTCCCGCTGCGGCTTGACAAACAAAACGGAATCCATTATAATAGGATTGACAGCAGTTGTCTGCCGGAACCGGCAGGGGACTGCTTACCATATCGGGAGAACGCGCACTGAACGATCCGTGCGCCTTCATTTTATCCCGGCAGGGAGGACATCATGCGGGCATTGATCTTGAACTCCGGGCTCGGCAGCAGAATGGGCGATCTGACAAAGGAGCACCCCAAGTGCATGACACCGGTCTCACCGAACGAAACGATCCTGAGCCGCCAGCTCCGGATGCTCTGTGAGGCGGGCATCACGGAGGCGGTCATAACGACCGGCGCGTTTGACAGCGTACTGGTCAGCGAATGCAGCCGCCTTGATCTGCCGCTCCGGATCATCTTCGTTAAAAATCCGGATTACGCGCAGACCAACTATATTTATTCGATCTACTGTGCGCGGGAGGCACTCCGCGGGCAGGATATCCTTCTGATGCACGGCGATCTCGTGTTCGAGAATACCGTGCTGGACGACCTGCTTGCCTGTGAGACAAGCTGCATGGCGGTCAGCTCGGCGGTGCCGCTGCCGGAAAAGGATTTCAAGGCGGTGACGGCCGGCGGCATGGTGCAGAAGGTCGGTATCGAGTTCTTCACCGATGCCGTTGCCGCGCAGCCGCTCTATAAGCTGCGGAAGGACGACTGGGACCGCTGGCTCGACGCGATCATCGCGTACTGCGAATCGGGCGACCCGGCAAACCGCCGATGCTATGCGGAGAACGCGCTGAATGAGCTGCCGGAGAAGCAGATCGCCGCGCTGGATATCGGCGACCGCCTCTGCGCGGAGATCGACAACCCGTCCGATCTCGCCGTGGTATCGGCAAAGCTGCAGGCGGTCGAACGCCGCACGGTTTATATGTGCTTCTCGACGGACATGATCCACAGCGGCCACATCGCCATTATCAAAAAGGCGCGGCGGCTCGGCCGGCTGATGATCGGCGTCCTGTCCGATGAAGCGGTCGCGGGCTATAAGCGGTTCCCGCTGCTGCCCTTTGCGGAGCGGAAAGCGATGTTCGAGAATATTGCAGGCGTCTGGCGGGTCGTGGAGCAGAAGACGCTGAGCTACCGCGCAAATCTGGAGGCCTACCGCCCGGACTTTGTCGTCCACGGCGACGACTGGCAGCACGGTTTCCAGAAGGTTATCCGCGAAGAGGTGACTGCTGTGCTGGCATCCTACGGCGGACGGCTGGTTGAATTTCCGTATGCCGGCGATCAGAAGTACCGGGAGCTGGAACGCCGTGCCCGTGCAGAGCTCTCTATGCCGGATTTCCGCCGCGGCAGACTGAAGCGGCTGCTCGCGATGAAGGGCACGGTCTCCGCGATCGAAGCGCACAGCGGCCTGACCGGATTGATCGCAGAAAAGACCGTTGTGTATCAGGACGGCGGTGCGCGGCAGTTTGACGCGATGTGGATCTCCTCGCTCTGCGATTCGACGGCGCGCGGCAAGCCGGATATCGAGCTGGTCGATATGGCCTCGCGCTACCGCACGCTTGACGATATCATGGAGGTTACGACCAAGCCTGTCATCTTTGACGGCGACACCGGCGGCCTGACGGAGCATTTTGTCTATACGGTGCGGACGCTGGAACGCATGGGTGTTTCCATGGTCATCATTGAGGACAAGACCGGCCTGAAAAAGAACTCGCTGTTCGGAACGGAGGTGCAGCAGACGCAGGCACCGATTCCTGCATTCTGTGCGAAGATCCGTGCAGGCAAAAAGGCGCAGAAAACCGCGGATTTCATGATCTGCGCGCGCATCGAGAGCCTGATCCTCGAACGCGGTCTGGTCGACGCGCTGAACCGTGCCTTTGCCTATACGGAGGCGGGTGCGGATGCGGTCATGATCCACTCCCGCAGAGAGGATCCCGCCGAGATCTTTGCGTTTACGGAGCAGTTCCGCGCCAGGGATCCCGTGACGCCGCTTGTCGTCGTCCCGACGGCGTTCAACGCGGTCACGGAGGAGGAATTTCAGGCGCGCGGCATCAATATTGTGATCTACGCCAACCAGCTGACAAGATCGGGCTTTCCCGCGATGCAGCACGCAGCGGAGCTGATCCTGACGCATCACCGTGCGAAGGAGTGCGACGCAGTCTGTATGCCGTTCCGGGAGATCATCCGACTGATTCCGGAGGATATCTGATATGCAGAAGATGATGAAGGCAGATGCAGAATATACTGCACTGGACAATTATTTTGCGGAGACCGGCACACGGCGCATCCTGCTCGTATGCGGCAGCTCGTCCCGTTCGCTCCGCATCGGCGCATATTTTGATGCGCTGGAGGAACGCACGGGCATCCGCGTGATCCCGTTTTCGGAGTACGAGCCGAACCCGGAATTTGCGTCGGCGGTCAAGGGCACGGAGCTGTTCCGCGCCGCACACTGCGATCTGGTCGCGGCAGTCGGCGGCGGCAGTGCCATGGACGTCGCCAAATGCATCAAGCTTTATGCCGAAGCAGAGCAGATCGACCCGAAAACAAAGCCCGCGCCGAACGGTATTCCGCTGCTTGTCATCCCGACGACCGCAGGCACCGGCAGCGAGGCGACCCGCTTTTCCGTGATCTACGAGAACGGCACCAAGCTGTCGATCGCGGATGACAGCATTCTGCCGTCGGCGGTGCTGTTTGACCCGGACGCGCTGAAAACGCTCCCGCCCTATCAGCGGAAGGCGACGATGTTCGATGCGCTCAGCCACGCGGTCGAGTCCTGCTGGTCTGTGCGTGCAAATGCGGAGAGCACGGCCTTTGCGCACCGCGCGATTGAAGCGGTCTTTGCGCATAAAGACGGCTATCTTGCGAACACGGATGCGGGCAATGCCGGAATGCTCGAAGCGGCGAATCTTGCGGGCAGGGCGATCAACATCACGCAGACGACAGCCGGTCATGCCATGTGCTACAAGCTGACAAAGCTCTACGGTATTTCGCACGGTCATGCGGCGGCACTCTGCAATGCGGTGCTGTTCCCGCATATGCTGACGCACACGGACGACTGCACAGACCCCCGCGGTGCTGAACATCTGCAGGAAGCGCTTGCGGGCATCGCGAAGGCCATGGGCTGCGTTACGCCGGAGCAGGCCGCAGAGAAGTTTGCCGCGCTCCTGCGGGAGACCGGTCTTTCCGCGCCTGCAATCCGTGACGCATCAGAGCTCGGCGTTCTTTGCAGCACAGTCAATCCGGAGCGTCTGCACAATCACCCCGTCAGGCTGGACGCCGCCGCGATCGAAACGCTGTACCGGAAAATTCTCGGAACGGAGCAGGCCGTATGAATGTGAAGCATTTTGTGCAGATGCTCGGCGCGGATTTTTATACCGGCGTGCCGGATTCGCAGCTGAAAGCACTCTGCAATGAACTGATGTCGGTTTACGGCATTGACCCCGCGCATCATATCATCGCGGCGAATGAGGGCAACTGTGCCGCACTGGCCGCGGGGTATCATCTCGCGACGGGCAAAGTGCCGGTCGTCTATCTGCAAAATTCGGGCGAGGGAAATCTCATCAATCCGATCGCTTCGCTGCTGCATGAAAAGGTCTATGCGATTCCGATGATCTTCGTAATCGGCTGGCGCGGGGAGCCCGGTGTGCATGACGAGCCGCAGCATATTTATCAGGGTGCGGTGACGCTCCGTCTGCTTGACGATATGGAAATCCCGTATTTTGTAATCGGGAAAGAGACCCCGGAGGCCGAGGTGCAGGCTGCTATGGAGGGCTTCCGCGGGCTGCTTGCATCCGGCAGACAGGCCGCGTTTGTGATCCGCAAGGGCGCGCTGACCGATGCGCCCGCGGTCACATATCAGAACAAAAACCGGATGCTGCGCGAGGAGATCATCCGGCATATCGTGCAGGCGGCAGGGGAGGACCCGATCGTCTCCACGACCGGCAAGGCCAGCCGCGAGCTGTTCGAGCTCCGTGAAGCGAACAGTCAGAGCCACAAATACGATTTCCTGACGGTCGGCTCCATGGGGCACGCCTCGTCGATCGCGCTGGGCATCGCGCTCAGCAAGCCTGCGCAGCGGGTCTGGTGCGTGGACGGCGACGGCGCAGCTTTGATGCATCTCGGGGCAATGGCGGTGATCGGCGCGAACCGGCCGCAGAATCTGGTGCATATCGTCATCAACAACGGCGCGCATGAGACGGTCGGCGGGATGCCGACGGTCGCGCAGGCGATCGACCTTGTGACGGTCGCAAAGGGCTGCGGCTATCCGGCGGCAGTCTGTGTTGAACATGAAACGGAGCTGGATGCTGCACTGGAGACGGCAAAGCAGCGCGGCGGGCTGACGCTGATCGAGGTGCGCTGTGCGATCGGTGCGCGGGACGATCTCGGCAGACCGACGCTGACCGCGCAGGAGAACAAGCGGAACTTTATGGGGTATCTGGCAGAGATTCCCTGAACGAATGTATCAAAAAAGGACGCCGATTGCACGATCAGCGTCCTTTTTTCGTTTTCATTTATACCCCGGCAAGGAAATCGCAGATGACCGCGCTGCATTCATCCGGCTTCTGCACATAGATCGCGTGATCTCCGCCCAGCAGAACGACCTCACAGTTTCCCATTTTTTCTGCATAGGGATACAGGATATCTTCCCGGAGTTTCGCCATCTGATCAAGCTGTTCCTGTATCTTTTCATCCGATACGGCTGCAGGATCCGCTGTGCTCCGGTGATTTTTTACTTTCAGTGCGTGCATCCATTCCAGATATTCTCTGAATTCCTCTGTTGTCTGATAGCCCCAGGACGCACAGATATAGAGCTTCGGGATATCGTTTGTGACGATGCTTTCCCAGCCTTTCTGACCGTTTTCCGCCAGCAGACTGCTCTCGGACGCGTTTGCGATCTTCTCGAAGCTCATGAGTTCCAGCGCATCGCAAAGTGCCTGTTCTTCACCGGAGTAGTTGTCGGGCAGCAAATAATAATAGTCCCGCAGGGCATATCTGCCGAATCCCAGCTTTGCCAGAAATGCAAGCGCATGATCTGAAAAGCTTACAGGGTCACATTCTTCATCATCGAAAGCTCCGTTGCTCAGCTGGCTTCCGTCCAGGAATACGATACCTTCAATCTCGTCGGGATATTTGCACGACCAGTAGTTCGCATACGCGCCGCCGATCGAATGCGGCATCAGCACATACGGTGCTTCGATCCCCGCGCTGCGGAGTGCCTTGCGGTAATCCTCCACGATGAATTCCAGTGCCATTTCATGGTTTGTATCATCGCTCAGACCGGAACCTGCACGGTCAATGAACACGACCGTATTCTCTTTTTCGATCGCCGCTGTCATCTTTCTTTCGGCCACGGAATAATCATTCGCGCCCAATCCCGCCAGCGCAACAACGGTGTGATCGCCGTTCTCATTTCCGAATTTTGCGACGTTCAGACAATGATCCCCGACCGATACGGGGTTTACATAGCCTTTTTCGGTCAGCATCGCGATTTCCTGCCCGGTTTTGATGCGGTGCCGGATGAATGTCACCAGTGTGAAGATCAGCAGCAGCACGAGCAGGATCAGCAGGATCCTGCCGATGATTTTCAGGACTTTTTTCAATGTCATTCCTCCTGTTCCGATACGGAAAAAGCCGCAGTATTCTCAGCAGATACAGGAATACTGCGGCTTGCTGTTATTTCGGCTGCAGGATCTGTTCCAGCTCGCTGATGAGCAGCGTCTGCTCTCTGCGGGTGCCGGCGCAGATGCGAAGTCCGTGCGGGAAGCAGCGGACGGCAATTCCGGCGGCTTGTAGCTGCTCGAAAATCTCCTTCGCGTATGCGGTTTTGATGAAGATGAAATTCGTGCGCGGCGCATAGACCGTTTCCAGCAGGTCAGGGTACCGCTGTGCCAGCTCAACTGCTGCGGTGTAGAGCCGCTGTGTCTGCACAATGATCTCATCGCGGCAGTGCTGCAGAATCTGCTTTTCGCGCAGAACAGTCGCACAGATTTTCTGGGAAATCGCGTCACAGTTGTACGGCGATTTTGCTGCACGGAGCAGCCCGGTTTTATACGGGTCCATGACTGCGAAGCCCATTCTTGCCGCAGCAAGACCGATCGCCTTGGAGCAGGTCCGCAGCACAACAAGATTCTCATATTTCGTCACGAGATCAAGTACGCTCTCGTCCCAGAAATCCATGTAGGCTTCATCAACGATGATCATGCAGTCCGGCGCGGATTCGATCAGCCGGATGACCTCGGAGCGCGGAATGCCGAGCGACGTCGGGTTGCAGGGATTCGAGAATACGGCGGCATTCGCTTTCTGACACGCGGAAATCAGCGCATCCATGTCGATTTGCAGATTCTCCTTTTTCTGCACGGTTACGACATTGATCTCAGAGAGCGACGCGTACACGCCGTACATGGAGAAGTCCGGCGACACGGTGACGAGCGTCTGTCCCTTCTCCATGAAGGTGCCGAGCAGCAGCGTGATGATCTCATCGGAGCCGTTGCCTGCGGTGACGCAGTCCGGCGCAATATCGTAATAATCCGCGAACGCCTCGACGACCTCGGTCGCGACCGGATCGGGGTAGCGGTTGAAGCTGATCTGCTCGATCTGGTCGGCGATCTTTGCCTTCAGCACCTGCGGCAGATCGAAATAGGACTCATTCGCGTCCAGACGCACGGCGTAGCTGCCGGTGATCGGATCGTAGGGCTTCAGCTTTGTGAGCTTCTCGGGTAATCTGAACATAGCAATATCCTCTCAATCCTCAAAACGCACGGCGATCGCATTTGCGTGTGCGGTCAGACCCTCCTTGTTTGCGACGAGGATGATGTCATCCTTCGCACCGCGGAGCGCGTCCTCAGTATAGTAAATGTAGCTTGAACGCTTGATAAAGCTGTAGACGGACAGCGGCGAGAAGAACCGTGCGGTGCCGCTGGTCGGGAGTACGTGATTCGGGCCTGCGTAGTAGTCGCCGAGCGGCTCGGACGCATAGGCACCGAGGAACACAGAGCCCGCATTATCGAGCTTTCCGATATATTCGAGCGGATTCTCCATGTGTACCTCTAAGTGTTCCGGTGCGACCTCGTTTGCGATCTCGACCGCCTGCTCCGGCGTCTCGCAGATCAGGATCGCGCCGAAGTTGTCAAGCGAGGATTTGATAATGTCCCGGCGTTCGAGATACGCCATCTGACGCTCAAATTCCGCCATCGTTTCGTTCGCGACGCGCTCGGACGTTGTCACGAGGATTGCGGAAGCAAGCTTGTCGTGCTCCGCCTGCGACATCAGATCGGCCGCAACATACTTCGGAATTGCGGTGTCGTCCGCCATGACGAGCACCTCACTCGGCCCCGCGACCATGTCGATATCGACCACGCCGTAGAGCAGACGCTTCGCCGTTGCGACGAAGATATTGCCGGGGCCGACGATCTTGTCCACGCGCGGAATGGAATCCGTGCCGTAGGCGAGTGCCGCGACCGCCTGCGCACCGCCCATGAGGAAGATGCGGTCCACGCCGCAAAGCGACGCAGCTACGAGGATATCGGGATTCGGTTTGCCGTCCTTGCCGGGGGGCGTCACCATGATGAGCTCCTTGACGCCCGCGATCTTTGCGGGGATCGCGTTCATCAGCACCGAGCTCGGATAGGCCGCCGTGCCGCCGGGCACATACAGGCCGACGCGTTCCAGACCGCGCAGTCTCTGTCCGAGAATGACGCCGTCCGGGCGGGCATTGCAGAAGCCCTGCTCCTTCTGACGGTTGTGGAAATCTGCGATGTTCTCAATGGAATTGAGCAGTGCCTCGACGAATTTCGGGTCTGCGGCTTCCAGCGCATCAGAGATCGTATCGGCATCGACCTCGAATTTCTCGGGGCATTTGCCGTCAAATTTTTCGGTATAGGCGCGCACGGCCTCGTCGCCCTTGGTACGGACGTCCTCGAGGATCGTTGTGACTGTCTCCACGACCTTCGGATCCAGTGCGGCGCTTCTTGCGCGGAGCTGTGCAAAGAACGCAGCTTCGTCTTTTCCGTTGCAGCGAATGATTTGCATAATGATTCCTCCTGCTTCGTAAAGCGGTTGCTTACTGCCCGCTGAAATAGCTTTCGATCTTGGTGATGAGTGCTTCGAGCTCCTGCTGACGGAGCTTCATGCTGACCGTATTGGCGATCAGTCTTGCGGAGATCGGGCAGACGTCCTCAAAGACCTCGAGCCCGTTTTCCTTGAGCGTCGTGCCGGTCTCGACGATATCGACGATGCCGTCGGAGAGCTCAAGCAGCGGTGCCAGTTCAACGGAGCCTTCGATCTTGACGATATCGACGTCCATGCCCTTCGCCTCAAAGAAGCGACGCGTGACATTCGGATATTTTGAGGCGATCGTCTTGACGCCGTAGCCGCTGTAAAAATCGGTTCCCTTTTTGACGGCAAGCGCGAATTTGCAGCGTCCGAAGCCGAGATCAAGCAGCTCATAGAACTTGCCCTGCATCTCTAAAATGGTATCCTTGCCGACGACGCCCAGATCGCAGACGCCGTGCTCCACATAAGTAATGACGTCATTTGCCTTTGCAAGCACGACCTCGATGCTGCCGTCGCCGACCGGCAGAATGAGCTTTCTGCCCTTTTCGCGGACGGCGGTGCAGTCGAGCCCGAGCTGCTCAAACATATTGACGGTATCCTTTTCCAGTCTGCCCTTTGTCAGTGCAATGCGAATCGGTCTCTGCATGGGTCACGCTTCCTTTCCGCAGTCCGCCTGCTGTTTGGATATCTCGATCGGCAGCACGCTGTCAATGCCGTGTGCGGCTGCATAGGCTCTTGCCTCATCGAGTGTCTCAGAAAGGGAATGCTCGACAACGAGTCCCTTGCTGCGGAGATTTCTTGCTGCTTCGACGGCATCTGCTTCGCAGCCCTTTGCTGCCCAGATCAGCACATTGCTGACCTGCTCTGCCTTCGGCTCGGGATTGCCTTGTTTGCTCAGCACCTTGACGACCGCGTCAATGTTGACGGCGAATCCGGTTGCGGGTACGTCATAGCCGAATTCCGCGATCAGATTGTCGTAGCGTCCGCCGGAGAGGATCTCCTCGCCGTAGCCGGAAAGATAGCCGCGCAGAATCATACCTGTATAATAGTCGGTGCGGTGCATCATACCGAGATCGACCTTGACGCGGTCTGCGCCGGCAAACTGCACGACTGCTTCCCAGAGGGAGCGCAGCTCGCGAAGGATTGCGTTGAATGCCTCGCCGGAGCAGAGTGCCGCAGCCTTTTCAAAGACTTCCTCACCGCCGAAGAGGCGCGGGAGCATCCGGAGTGTTCTGACCGAATCGGATTCCGGCAGCGCGTCCAGCAGATCGTTGAGGGCTGGATAATTCTTCGCCTCGATGCAGTCGCGGATCGTATCCTTGATCTCGTCGGAAGCGTTGAGCTGCTGCATCAGCGTGCGGAAGAATGCAGCATTTCCAAGCTCCAGCGTGTATTCCTCGCCGCAGGCCTGCAGCGCATCGACTGCAGCCGCCACGACTTCGAGGTCTGCCATGCGGGAATCGGAGCCGATCAGCTCAATGCCCGCCTGTGAAATCTCATCGTCACGGCCCTTCAGCGACGGAGAGATTACATGAATATTCTGCTGATAGCAGAGGCGGAGCGGGAGCCCTGCGCCGCGCAGTCTGGTCGCGCAGACACGGGCGATCGGGACGGTGTTGTCCGGACGCAGCACCATAAGGCGGCCCTTTGCGTCGGTGAGCTTATACATATGCTCCTGCGGAAAGGGCTGTGCGTCGCGGTTGAACACATCGTAAAATTCGAGTGTCGGCGTGATGATCTCGCTGTAGCCTCGAGCGGTGAAAAGACCGTTCAGGCGGTTCTCGATCTGTCTCCGGAGGGTGCATTCCGCGAATAAAGCGTCGCGGGTGCCTTCCGGCGTAATGCGGTCATATTTGTTCATAAAGACTCCTTTGGCTGAGGTTGCTGGTTGAAAACGGAGTGCTGTACTCCGAAATGTGCCTGAAAAGAAGAACAGAGAATGACTGCTCCGGGCGAATCCGGCGGGCTTCAGGAAATGCCCGCGCGGGCTCCGCGCTGCGGTCATACTTGTTCATAGGTACTTCTTTGGGTTATGGGGTGAAGTGAATCGTAATGGTGAACTGCACGTATCATACTTTTCACTATTCGTTATTCACTATAATAAAGAATCCCGGTATGCTTGCGGCGTGCTTCAGCATTGGGAGCAGTCACGCCGAAGAAGCCGCTCCGCGGCGTGCATTACGCTGCCGGGGAGAGCTTCGCCAACCATCCCCGGAGGGAAATGGAAGCGGGCACTGCCCGCCCGGAGGGAAATGCCGGCGCGGGCTCCGCGCTACTTTAGCTTGCTAACATAGTAACATGATAGTATGATATCATAATATCAGAAAAAAGTCAAGGGGAAACTGCGAATGAAAACCCGATTTCAGAGGATTTCCCAAAGCAGCAAGGAAGCATCCGGAATCTATTGGTGCTTTTGTCAGTCATTTTTTTGATACTTCCGGTTCAGAAGCGTGTTGCTGCGGTCAATCAGATGACCATTCTTCAACAGCAAACGGGTGCAATATTCCTTCTCATGCGATACAAAAAGGGATTCCAAAGGGACAAGTCCCTTTGGCAGGGTACAACATGAAGAAACAAGTTTCTTCATGTTTGGGCAGTGCCCCATTTTAAATCCGTCGGAGACACCGCATTTAGAACAGCGAAAGCTGATTGGATTTCGGAAGACTTCCCAGAGCCCCGAGTGCATCGAGTGCATCAATTGTCGCTTTTGACGCGCCGGAAAGCTGCTGGAACTCGTCCACGGAGATATAATCGCCGTTCTGCGCGGTCTCGTAAAGCTTGTCCGCAGCCTTTTCACCGATGCCGTCGATCGCGGCAAACGGGATGCGCAGTCTGCCGTCCTCGATCAGATAATCGCGGGAATGCGAGCGTTTCAGGTCAACCGGCAGGAAGAAGTAGCCTCTGGACATCATCTCATTGACGATCAGCAGGATATCGCGCAGGTCGCCTTCCTTTTTGGAGCGTTCCTTGCCTTTGGCGTTCAGCTCCTGAATTTTATTGCGCACCGCGTCCACGCCTTCGACCGCGAGAGCCGCGTCAAAATCGCCGCCGCGCACGGAGAAGTACGTCGCGTAGTATTCCAGCGGCTTGTAGAGCTTGAACCAGCCGAGCTTGATCGCAGCGGTAACATAGGCCGCCGCGTGCGCCTTCGGGAACATGTACTTGATCTTGAGGCAGGAGTCGATATACCACTGCGGGACATTGTGGTCGAGCAGCATCTGAATACGCTCCGGCGAGAAGGTTTTGGGTGCCTTACCCTTTCGGGTATCCTCCATGATCTGGAACGCCTGTTTCGGTTCGACATCGTGATAGAGCAGATAGGTCATGATGGAGTCACGGGTACCGATCACGTCGGAAATCGTGCAGGTGCCGTTTGCGATCAGATCCTTTGCATTGCCGAGCCACACATCCGTGCCGTGCGACAGACCCGAGATCTGCAGGAAGTCGGAAAAGAGCTTCGGTTTTGCGTCCAGCAGCATACCGATCGTGAAGTTCGTGCCCATTTCCGGAATGCCGAGCGAGCCGGTCGGGCAGAAGATCTCCTCCTCCGTGACGCCGAGCACGGAGCAGTCCGTGCACATCTGAAAAACCTTCGGATCGGTTGTCGGGACGTCGGCAATCTTCATGCCGGTCAGATCCTCAAGGTGCTTGTAAAGCGTCGGAACAACGTGCCCGAGCTCGTCAAGCTTCAGAATGGTATCGTGCAGCTTGTGGAAGTCGAAATGCGTCGTGATGATCATATCGGAATCGTCGGCCTCGCTCGGTTCACCCGGCTGCTGCACCGGCGTAAAATCGAAGATATCGAAGTCCTCCGGCACAACGACCATGCCGCCCGGGTGCTGACCGGTTGTCTTTTTCACACCGACGCATCCGGCAACTAACCGGTTGATTTCGCTGTTGTTGACGGTCAGGCCGCAGTCCTCAAGATAATGTTTGACATAGCCGTAAGCAATTTTATCCTGCACGCCGGAGATCGTGCCCGCCTTGAACACGTTTGCTCTGCCGAACAGTTCTTCGGTATAGCGATGCGATTCGGACTGATATTCACTGGAAAAATTCTGGTCGATATCCGGTGCCTTGTCGCCGTCGAAGCCGAGAAAGGTCTCGAACGGGATATCGTGACCGTCGCGCTTCATATCGGTGCCGCAGTTCGGACAGTTCTTCGGCGGCAGGTCAAAGCCGGAGCCGACCGAGCCGTCCGTGATGAATTCGGCGTATTTGCATTCCGGGCAGACATAATGCGGAACGAGGGGATTGACCTCGGAGATGCCCGCCATGGACGCGACAAAGGACGAGCCGACCGAACCTCTGGAGCCGACGAGATAGCCGTGCTTCTCGGAGTTCGCGACAAGCTTCTGCGCAATCATGTACAGCACGGAGAAGCCGTGGCGGCAGATCGAGTCGAGCTCGCGGTCAAGCCGCTTTTTGACAAGCTCCGGCAGCGGGTCGCCGTAAATGCTCTTGGCCTTGTCGGTCGTGATGCGGATGAGATCCTCCTCTGCACCGGGGATCGAAGGCGTAAACGTGCCCTTCGGGATCGCGTGGCAGCGGTCGATCTTGTCCGCGATCATGTTCGTATTTGTGACAACGACCTCGTAAGCCCGGTCGGAGCCGAGGTAGTCAAACTCCTCGAGCATTTCATCTGTTGTGCGCAGATAGAGCGGTGCCTGTCTGCCGGCATCGTCAAAGCCCATGCCGGATTGCAGAATCTCGCGGTAAATGCCGTCCTTTTCGTCCATGAAGTGGACGTCGCAGGTCGCAACGACCGGAATGCCGTTGCGGTCGCCGATCTCAAGGATCCGGCGGTTCAGATTCCGCAGATCCTCCTCGGTCTGCGCGGGGTAGTGCTCGCTGCGGAGCATGAAGGCATTGTTCGCGATCGGCTGGATCTCGAGATAATCGTAGAATTTTGCGAGCTGATCAAGTTCAGCTTCCGGCTTGCCCTCTACCAGTGCGGAGAACAGCTCACCGGCTTCACATGCACTGCCGTAGAGCAGTCCCTCATGATGCTTGATGAGCAGGGATTTCGGGATCAGCGGCTTTTTATAGAAATAATCGAGCTGCGAATACGACACCAGCCGGTAGAGATTTTTGATGCCGGTCTGGTTTTTCGCGAGAATGATCTGGTGATAGGATTTCAGCTTTTTCGGGTCGATTTCCGGCAGGACGGTGTTCAGGCCGCCGAGCGTTTCGAGCCCGCGCTCATTGATGATGCGTTCCATAAGCGTCAGATAAATTTTAGCGAGCATGTAGGCATCATCCGCGGCACGGTGATGCTCGAATTTGCCGAGTTTCAGATGCTTCGCGATCGTGTCCAGCTTATGCCGTCCGAGCTCGGGCAGCACGGCGCGGGACATGATAACCGTGTCCACGGTGACGAACGGGCGGCTGTTTCCGTGCCGTGCAAATACCGCGCGGATAAACGAGGTATCAAAGGATGCATTATGTGCAATCAGCACCGGGTTTTCGCCGCAGAACGCAAAGAACTTTTCAACGGCCTCTTTTTCCCGCGGTGCATCCGCGACCATGTCCGGCGTGATATGTGTCAGCTCCTGAATATTTTGCGGGATATCGCGCTCCGGATTGACGAAGGTGTCAAAGCTGTCAATGATGCGCATTCCGCGGATCTTGACCGCACCGATCTCGGTCAGGCGGTCATGCTTCGGGGAGAGGCCGGTCGTCTCAACGTCGAACACGATGACCTCGTCCTGCGGGGTGCGCGGGTCGTCGCTGTCAATGACGCAGAGCTTGTTAAGGTCGTTGACGACATAGGCCTCGCAGCCGTAGATCACGCGAAAATCCTTCCACTTCGCGGTCGCGTTCATCGCCTCCGGGAACGCCTGCACAACGCCGTGGTCGGTGATCGCGATTGCGCGGTGTCCCCACTCATGCGCCCGGTTGCAGAGTGCCTCCGCAGAGGTCACGGCGTCCATCGCGGACATGTTCGTATGCAGATGCAGCTCCACGCGCTTGACCGGCGCGTCATCGGTGCGGCGCTCCGGCTTGTAGCTGTTGATTGAATTCGGCTTGACGCAGATATCGTGGTCGTAATCGTCGTATTCGACCGTGCCGAAGATCATCAGCGCGGTGCCTTTTTTCAGGTCGCCGGCCGGGAAGTCCGCGAGCTTCTGTTCATCGAGGAACATTTTGACGAGCAGGCTGCCGGTGTAGTCCGTGACGGGGAAGGTCAGCAGGGTCTTGCCGCTTTTGAGTACGCGGGATTCCGGCTTTGCAAAGACCTCGCAGGTAAACGCGAATTTTTTGGCCTTGCCGTCCATGCCCCTGCCGAGCTGCTGCACAATGTTGCTGATCGCAAGCGGCTTTTCCTTGATTGCTCTGCCGTAAAGGACACTGAGCGACTCCTTGTCGGGACGCTCCGGCTGAACCGGCTCGGCGTCGGGCGTGAGCTGCGTCAGCGCGGAAAAGACCGGTGCGTCGGCGGTCTGCTGCGGCTCCGGCGGCATCCAGCGATCCTCCGGCAGCGTCGCCAGCACATCGGACTGCATCTGCGCCTGCTCCTCGGCGGTCACATGCAGATGTCCGCCCGCAAACTGCACGGTCAGCGGCACGGAAAACATCGTATGCACGGCGCGGGCAAGCTCCTCGCGGAAATGCGTCTGCTCAAGAATATCCGCGCCGCCGTGCTTCAATTCGATTTCGAGAATGCCGTCATGCAGCGAAAGCCCCGCGTCCTCCAGAAATCCGTTGATCATCGGGATCTCGCGGCGCAGGGTCAGGAACAGCTCCGGCAGCACCTCCGCGGAAAAGCATTCGGCGGGGTAGCGGCAGAGGATCCGGCAGGCTTCGACCTCCAGCCGGCTCGCGAGCTCGTTTTCGGTTTCGGAGAGCTGTGCAAACGGCAGCGGTGCCGGATATTCCGTTTCAAAGAACAGACGGCTTCTGCTTTTATTGGAAAGAACGCGCCGGATCTTGCCGTCCAGCACGTTCCCCGGCAGCTTTGCTGCGTATTCACGCAAAAATTCACGCAGTGTCTGCATGTGATATCATTCCTTTGCTTACAATCAAATCAAAAAAGATAAAATCACCGGGATTTGCACGTTAAGGCTTCTGCATCCAGCCGGAATACGGCCGTTTTTTCCAGCACTGCCGGGTTATAATCCCAGTCCGCTTTGCCGGTTGCCTGCTGCATGATGCAGGATAATCCTTTCAGTCGATCTTCGGGGTCGGTTACGATGTGCAGCTTGCCGTTTCCGATCACACTCTGGTATTTCGCGGAATGACCGCAGCCCTTTTCCGCGGGAATCAGCGCGTATCCGCCGTCGATCTCAAATCCGACGCGCGGATTTTTCTGCGCCAGCGTATATTTCCGTCCGGCCTTTGCACCGTGAAAATAAAAGCAGATGCGGCCGTTTTCTTCGCAGTATCCGTAATTGACCGGCACGATGTAAATGTCGCCGTTATCATAAAACGCAACACGCAGAATCTGCTCTGCGGAAAGAAATGCGGCGATCGCCTGTCTGTCAGTCACTTCGCGCTCGTTTCTTCTCATCGGGCACCTCCTGCGTGTCGGTCTTTTATGGTTTATACCTGCTCGCCCATGAGCATGAGGGCTTCCTTTGCCGCCATCTGCTCAGCAATTTTCTTTGATTTTCCGGTGCCTCTGCCAATCACATTGGAATTGAGGCGCACCTCCATGCGGAACTGCTTGGCGTGGTCGGGTCCCTCCTCACCGACGAGCACATATTCCACATGCTCCTCGGGATTCTGCTGGATGACTTCCTGCAGAACGGTTTTGTAGTCGCGGAATGCCTCTGACGGACGGTCAAACTGTTCCGGCAGGAACTGTAAAATATACGGCGTGACGGCCTCCATGCCGCCGTCCAGAAACATCGCTGCGATGACCGCCTCGAACGCATCCGAAAGGATCGACGGGCGCATTCTGCCGCCGGACGCATCCTCGCCGTGGCCGAGCAGCAGATAATCGCCGAGCGAGATCAGCTTTGCCCATTCAAACAGCGACTTCTCGCAGACGAGCGACGCGCGGATCTTGGTCAGCTCGCCCTCCGGCAGATTCGTGCAGTTTCGGAAAAGGTGATTGGATACGACGATCGAAAGCACGCTGTCGCCGAGAAATTCGAGCCGCTCATTGCAGCGGAGCGTCCCGCGCTTTTCGTTCGCGTAGGATGAATGACAGAGTGCTTCTGTCAGCAGTGCGGGTTCCTTGAATGTATAGCCGATTTTTGCTTCAAATTCTGTCTGCGGTTTTGCTCCCATTTGATTGCCTCCTCACCGGCGGTCATTCCGCGCCGCCGGACTGTTCCTTTCTTGCTGCGAGTGCTTCGGAAATCGTCTCACAGATTTTGCTGTCCACGCATTTTTGCGCCTGACGGACCGCATTGAAAAATGCCTCGCCGTTTGAGCTGCCGTGTGCCTTGATGACCGGCTTCGAGATGCCGAGCAGCACAGCACCGCCGACCTTTTTATAATCAAAGGAATCCTTCAGCGCACTGAGCTTGTCCATCATGAACAGCGCGCCGATCTTTCCGGCACCGGAGAACATTTCCTTGATCTTCGCGGCGAAAAACTTGCCGAGACCCTCGTAGAGTTTTAAGACGATATTGCCGGTAAAGCCGTCCGTGACGAGCACATCCGCACGGCCGGTCGGGACCTCTCTGCCCTCGATATTGCCGATGAAGTTGAGGTCACACTGTTCGAGCAGCTTGTAGGTCTCGACTTCGAGCTCCCTGCCCTTGCATTCCTCGGAGCCGTTGTTGATGAGCCCGACCTTCGGACTTTCGATCCCCATGACCTTTTCCATATAGATGCTGCCCATAATGCCGAACTGCTCAAGCATTTCGGGTCTGCATTCGGTATTGGCACCGCCGTCCATAAGGATCGCGTGGCCGCTGTCCGTCGGCAGGAGCGGTGCCATTGCTGCGCGCTTGATGCCCTTGATCCGGCGGGGGATCATGGTTGCGCCAACGAGCAGCGCACCGGAATTGCCTGCTGATACGAACGCATCACCCTGACCGTCCGCCAGAGCCTGCAGGCCGACTGCCATGGAGCAGTTTTTCTTTGCCTTGATGACATCGGTCGGCTGATCCTCCATGGTGATGATCTCCTCGGTATGGAGCACCGTGATGCCGTCCAGCGAAATACCGTGTTCGGCGGCCAGTGCCTTGATCTTGTTTTCGTCGCCGCTGAGCGTGACCTCGACGCCAAGCTCCTGTACGGCTCTTGCAGCACCCTCGAGCGGGGCGAGCGGGGCGTTGTCTCCGCCCATTGCATCCAGAATGATTCGCATGAATATCAGCCTCTCTGTTGTTTATTCGGTGTGTGGTATCGGCAGTGACGGCTGCGGCTTGCTCCGCGCGCCGTTCCAAATGGCTCCCGCCCTTTGGAATCCTGTACGCGCAAAAACGACGCGCTGACTTCGTCATCGCTGTGTTTTTGCGCGGTGCGAATCGCTCTGCGATTCGCCTGGGGACGCCCTCTCTTACAGGGCGTCCCTCTCATAAAAAAGATCCCCCGGATCGTTTTTATGAATCACCCTTGCGGTGCGCCTGACGATAGGGGATTTCGCCCTCTGCGGAGGGCGACAAGGGCTCCGCCCTTGACCTGCGAGCTTTTGAAAAAGCTCGACCAAAACTTTTGATATGGTGTGCGCCGGAAGCGTATGACGTCTCCGGCAGCCTTTTGTGGGGAGCAGCAGCCTATCAGAAGCCGCGAACAGCGGCGTGCAGGAATGCTGACTGGAAGTGCTTCGCTGACCGTCTCCGGAGGGAAATGCCAGCGGGTGCTGCCCGTTAGAGTTTCTCGATTTCCGCAAGCAGGGCGGGGACGATCTCCGATTCCGGCACTTTGCCGAGGATCTGCTCGCCCTTGAACAGCACCGCACAGCCGTCGCCGCCCGCAATGCCGATATCTGCTTCTCTTGCCTCGCCGGGGCCGTTCACCACGCAGCCCATGACCGCGACCTTGATGTTCTTCTCGCAGCCGCGCAGCGCATCCTCCACAGCCTTCGCCGCAGAGATCAGGTCGATGCGCGTTCTCCCGCAGGTCGGGCAGGAGACAAGCTGAACGCCGCCGCGTTTGCCGATCGCCTTCAGAATGTCCTGTGCCGCATAGATCTCCTCGACCGGGTCAGCTGTCAGCGAGACGCGGATCGTTTCGCCGATGCCGTCGCAGAGCAGCGAGCCGATGCCCGCAGCCGATTTGATGAGCCCCATGCGCGCCGTGCCCGCCTCCGTCACACCCAGATGCAGCGGATATTCACACTGCTCCGCCGCCAGACGGTAGCAGGCGATCATGTTCTGCACATCCGAGGATTTGATCGAGATCACGATATCATTGAAGTCATATTTTTCAAGAAGCTTCGCGTGATTCAGTGCGCTCTCGACCATTGCCTGCGGGGTCGGGCCGCCGTACTTCGCCAGCAGCTCCTTTTCGAGTGATCCCGAGTTCACGCCGATGCGGATCGGGATGCCTTTTTCCCTGCACTTGTCCGCGACCGCCTTCACGCGGTCCATCGAACCGATATTGCCCGGATTGATCCGGATCTTGTCAATGCCTGCGTCCGCCGCGGCGAGCGCAAGCTTATAGTCAAAATGAATGTCCGCGACCAGCGGGATGCCGACCGCCTCCTTGATCGCGGGGATCAGCGCGACCGCTTCCTTGTTCGGGATCGCGGCGCGGACGATCTCGCAGCCTGCAGCCTCGAGCTTTTTCGCCTGTTCGACGGAGCCCGCAATGTCGTCCGAGCGCGTGTTCAGCATGGACTGGATGTAGATATGGTTGCCGTCAAGCAGAAATTCTCCGACCTTGACCGGATGCAGTTTTCTCATGACTGTTTTTCCTTTCCGTTGAGCTTGCAGTAGCTTCTGCCTTCGGAGCGCAGCACCGTCACCGAAACCGGATTCGGACGGTTCAGCTCACAGCGCATTCTGTATTTGCCGTCCGGCAGATAGAACACCGCGTAGTCCTTTGACGAGCTGCCATCGATATGGTCGATCGGGATGACCATTTTTTCGGCATCGTCGCCGATCCTGCATCGTCTGTTGACGAAGAACAGCACGACCAGCAGCGCGATGATCGTGATGCCGACTGCGAGACAGTAGGTCAGCGAATGCGCGATGAAGCCGGGGATCATGCCGGCGGCTGCGATCGGGAGACCCTGGATCAGCACCTTGCGCTGATCGTATTCGTTTCCGCGGATCGCGGCGATCAGCTCCGGCTCTGCGGGCTCCATTGTCGGGATCACTGCGGCAGCGATCGCTGCTTCATCCTCCTCGGTCAGATGCGTTGTCATGCGGCGGACAAACGGTGCGTTCACCAGAGCTTTCATTTCTTATCCCCCTTCGGATAATATTGGGCGCACGGGATCCATGCATACATCCCGTTATACTGTACGATGATGAGAACCTCCGCATAGCCGGCATTGGCACCTGCGGGCAGGACATATCTTCCGTCCGGCAGATAAAAGACCAGATAGTGGCGGAACCATTCCCAGCGTTCGCTTCCGATGTTTCCGAACCGGCGGCTGTGCTTGATATCGAACCTGTGGTCGATCGGAATGACCGTCATGAGCGCGCTCTGATCGGCAGACTGCCATTTGTGCCGCAGCAGCATGTCCGCACCCAGAACGAACATACCGGTCATGGCAAAAACGATCGCTGCACCGAATTCCGGTTCGCTGCTGTATTTGGGTACGAGCGAGGAAACTGCCAGTAAACCGAGCGCGATGAGCACGCGGATGACACCGGGGCTGAGCTGCTGTTTCTGATCTTTGACAGCGCGCAGGATCTTTTCGTCTGCCTGTACCCAGAGCGGATAAGCTGCATTGGCGATCATTTCGCGCTCTGCGCGGGACGGCATCTGAATAATGATATAACTGACAGCCAGAACCACGATCGGAACGGACAGCAGAAGAAGGTACACGACTGCTGCCGGCCATTCATTTGACACTGCAACCGCGCCTGCTGCGATTGCTGAAATGACTGCAGCGATCAGCGGCCAGTAATGCCCGTGGAAGGGGCTGTAGAACCGCAGCCGCTTCATCGCTGAAAGATCTTCAGGATGTCCTGGAACGTCACGGCGATCATCAGGAGCATCAGGGCGGCAAGGCCGACAAAATGGATCATGCCTTCGATCTGTGCAGGAACCGGCTTGCGGCGGATCGCCTCAACGATGAGGAACACCAGTCTGCCGCCGTCCAGTGCCGGGAACGGGATCAGGTTGAAGATGCCGACATTGATCGTGATGAACGACATCAGGTCGAGCAGGTTCATGGCCTTGTCGTGGAGGGTCTCGCTCTGCGCGACGATCTCGGTCGTGCTGTCGATGATGCCGACCACGCCGGAGAGATCGTGGAAGCCGTACTTGCCGCGCAGCAGATCGCGCAGCGAGATCCAGATCAGGCGTGCGGTCGAGACGAACTGCCGCCCGCTGTAGGATACAACATTTCCGATGCTCTTTTTCAGCCCGTAGACGCGGAAATCCAGCAGGCCCTTTGTTTCCTTGTTGTAGAATTTGACGTTTTCCAGCGTGACGCATTCGCCTTCACGCTCGACCGTGACCGTGAAGGTATCGCAGTCGTCATTCTGCGGCGCGTAGGAAATATCCTGCACGGTAAAGATCTTCAGGCCGTTGATCTCAAGGAAGCGGTCGCCGGTTTTCAGCCACTGAGACGAGGTGGAGACATCGTTGCCGTCCTTGTCGGTGCGGAAATCCGCAAGCGTCGTTGAGGTGATCGCGCTGTCCATGCAGATGACCGTGACGATCAGAACCAGACCGAGGATCAGGTTCATGGTCGCGCCCGCGACCGTGACCAGCATCCGCTTCCAGACCGGAGCCTTGCGGAATGCTCTGGGATCGTCGCTGTTTTCGTCCTCGCCCTCCATCGCGCAGTAGCCGCCGATCGGGAATGCGCGCAGGGAGTATTTTGTCTCGCCCTTCTGCTTCTGCAAAAGCTTCGGCCCCATGCCGATCGAAAACTCCAGCACGCGGATGCCGCTTTTCTTGGCGACGAAGAAATGTCCCGCTTCATGGATCATAATGATAATGCCGAAGCAGAGAATCGCAACGAGAATGGTAATGATGTTCATGATCTGAAAAGTCCTTTCGTTTCATTTGCGGTATGCGCCGTATTCAGTATACCCGCAAATGATGTCAGAGCCGGAACCGGAATGTGATAATTCCGGGAAAATGTGCGTTTTGTCACAGAAAAAAGATCAGCAGGATGCCGACCGCGTTGATCGCGAGATTCGCGCAGCCGTGCACGAGCCAGCTTGCCTTCATGCTGTCGTAGCGGTCGCAGATCCACTGCAGGAACAGTGCCGCGCAAAAGAGCAGTCCGATGCACAGAAGCAGCATCGGGAGACTGAGCCAGCTGTCCACAATGCCGAGGTGATAGACCGCAAATGCCAGCGCGCTGACCGCAGCCCCTGTTTTTTTCATTCCCGCACTGCGGAAGCTCTCTGTCAGGAAGCCGCGGAAAAACGCTTCTTCCAGAAACGAATTGCAGAGTGCGATATACGCAAACACAAACAGGCAGTTCTGTTTGGTGAGCTGTTCCTTTTCCATGAGTCCCTGCCGGATTGCGGGCAGGTCAAGCTGATCCCGCAGCAGATAAAATCCGAGCAGTACCGCCGGGATCACCGCGATCATGATCGCGATCAGTGCAGCGGGATGCTGCATCTTCCGGAAGCGGATGCAGGTTTTCCAGTCTTTGCCGGAAAGCTTCATGCCGATGCCGGTGAGCAGCAGAATCAATATGACCTTGACCGCACTCTTGACCGCGTAGGGCGGGGACAGGATCTGCTCCGCCGCGATCATGCCGGCAAGGAAGATGACGGCCGCGGCCAGCGGATATATAAGCTGCTTTGCCTTCATGATGCGATCTGTGCTGCGACGAAATCACGCGCGGCCTGATCTGCGGCGACAACGTCGTCATAGCAGGTGAGCGGTGCGGACGGGATCTCGCGGAGTGCCGCCTTCACCAGCTCGCCAATGCGCAGGAACGGGATCTTCCGCGCAAGGAATGCCGCGACGGCTGCTTCATTCGCGCCGTTCGCGATCGCCGGTGCGCTGCCGCCTGTCTTGCTTGCCTCGATGCAGGCGGTCAGGCAGTCGAAGGTTTCGTAATCCGGCTTTGCAAAGGTCAGCGTGCCGTAGTCAGTCAGCGAAAGCGGCTTGGTCGGGCAGGGGAGCCGTTCCGGATAGAGCAGCGCGTACTGGATCGGAATTTTCATGTCCGGCACACCCATTTGTCCGATCATGGATTCGTCCTGATACACAACGGCGGAATGCAGCACACTCTGCCGGTGCACGACGATCTCGATCTGGTCGGGTTCCAGATCGAACAGCCAGCGCGCTTCGATGAATTCAAGCCCCTTGTTCATCAGCGTGGCAGAGTCGATCGTGATCTTATTGCCCATGCTCCAGTTCGGGTGATTGAGTGCCTGCTCGACGGTCGTGTTCTGCAGGTCGGCCTTTGTCTTGCCGAAGAACGGTCCGCCCGAAGCAGTCAGGATGATCTTCTTTAACTGGGAACGCTTGTTGCCCTGTAAGCACTGGAAGATCGCGGAATGCTCGCTGTCGATCGGATAGATCGGCAAGCCGCGGTCTGCCGCTGCCTGCATGACCAGTGCGCCGCCCGCGACCAGCGTTTCCTTGTTCGCCAGTGCGATCGGTTTGTTTGCTTCAATTGCGGTCAGTGTCGGGAGAAGGCCGACCATGCCGACCACGGAATTGAGCAGAGTGCCGGTGCTTTCATGCTGTGCGATCTCGCAGAGACCGTCCATTCCTGCCAAAAGGCGGCAGCCAAGACCGGCTGCCGCTTCTTTTAATGCGGGATATCTGGATTCGTCTGCGATGCAAAGCAGCTCCGGGCGCAGTTCACGCGCCTGCTGCACCAGCGCATCGACCTTCGTATTGGCGGCCAGTGCGGTGACTTTGATGCCGTGCTTCTGCGCGACTTCGATCGCCTGTGTGCCGATACTGCCGGTCGATCCGAGAATTGCAACGCTGTTTGTCATAGCTGAGCTCCTTTATTATAACTCGAAGAAGTTGGTCGCCTGCACGAATGCAGTGAAGAACGGCAGCACGAGCAGGACGCTGTCAAAGCGATCCAGCATTCCGCCGTGACCCGGCATGATCTTGCCGAAATCCTTGACGCCGAGCTGACGCTTCATCGTCGAGGCTGCAAGGTCGCCGAGCGTGCCGAGCACTGCGCAGACCATTGCGAGCATGATGACCGTAAACCAGTTCACATGCATGGCAACGCCCTTTTTCGTCATGATGCCGAGATACACGGCACAGAACAGGATAAAGAACACGATATTCGCAGCGATACCGCCGATAAAGCCGGCGATCGTTTTCTTCGGGCTGATCTCCGGGCAGAGCTTCTGCTTGCCGAGATAGGTACCGACGAAGAACGCACCGCTGTCCGCGATCCATGCACCGCCCAGTGCCAGCACCAGATATGCGACGCCGTGCTGCTCATGCGCATTGTTCAGCGTCACCGCGGATGCCATTGCGTGGGGCAGCAGCATCATGCCGGCGAGTGCGCAGAATACAGTCCGGTCGGACATTTTCTTCTTGTGGCGGACATAATCGAACAGCACGCCGGTCACGGCCGCGACGGTCAGGATGCTGCGGTATCTTGCATTCATGCCGACCTGCAGCAGCGGCAGCACCAGTGCGTAGATCATCGCTGCACCGGTCGTCAGATGATAGCGCAGCAGCTTGTTGACGCGCAGGTATTCATAAACGATCATGCCGGAGATCAGACCGGCGGCGATCGGCAGAATGATATAATTGTGCAGGAACAGCACAAGCAGTGCGATCACAACGCCGATCGCAGCAGTTGTCAGTCGTTTAGTCATAACGATATGCGGCAGAACGCCGCGCCTCCATTCCAATTCAGTATTTGCAGTGCAGAACCGCAGAAGCCGTCAGCAGCCGCATGCAGTTCAGTGTATGCGGCACCGGCGGGATCCATACCGGATCAGAGTCCGCCGAATCGTCTGGTTCTTTTTGCAAATTCAACGATCGCCTTGTCCAGCTCTTTGGAATCGAAATCCGGCCAGAGCGTATCGCAGAAATAAAATTCCGCATAAGCACACTGCCAGAGCAGGAAATTGGAGATGCGCTGTTCACCGCCCGGACGGATCATCAGATCGACATCCGGCATATCCTTCGTATAAAGATGCTGCGAGATCAGATCCTCGGTGATGTCCTCCAGCTGCAGCGCACCGCTTTTCACCTGCTGCGCGATCTGCTTCACCGCGCTGGTGATCTCGTGGCGGGAGCCGTAGTTTGCCGCGATGCCCGCGGTCATCTTCTCGAAGTCGTCGGTATCCTTCTGGATGTCGATGAACTGCTGGCGCAGGTCGGATTCAAAGCCGTCCTCGTCGCCGAGCAGCACAAAGCGCGTCCGCAGATCGAAATGATCGTAGGCTTCCTTCAGATACTTGCGCATCAGATCCATCAGCGCGTGGACCTCGTCGTCCGGACGCTTCCAGTTCTCCGTCGAAAACGCATAGAAGGAAATATACTTGATGCCGATATCGTTTGCATAGCGCAGCAGCTTCCGGAACGCGAGCGCGCCCTGTACATGTCCGTAGGTGCGCGGCATTCCGCGTTTTTTTGCCCATCTGCCGTTGCCGTCCATGATGATCGCGATATGCTTCGGCATCATATCCTGCGGGACAGGCGGTTCATGTTTTTTTGCCATTGGAACAGACTCCTTTATGTTTTCCTGAATCTCAGAGACTCATGATCTCCTTTTCCTTCTCGGAAACGGCCTTGTCGATCTCCTCGGTGAAGCGGTCGGTCAGCTTCTGTACCTTCTTCTCTGCTTCCGCGAGATCGTCCTCGGTCAGTTCGGAGTCCTTCTTGAGCTTCTTGAACTTTTCCATGAGATCGCGGCGTTCGTTGCGGATCGCGACCTTTGCCTCGTCGCCGTACTTCTTTGCGGTCTTGGCGAGCTCCTTGCGGCGGTCCTCCGTCGGCTGCGGGAACACCAGACGGATCGTCTTGCCGTCATCGGTCGGGGTGATGCCCAGATCGGAAGCGAGGATCGCTTTGCTGATCGGGCGGATCATGGTCGGGTCCCACGGGGTGATGAGCAGGTTTCTGCCCTCGGAGACCGCGACGGCCGCGACCTGATTGATCGGGGTCGGGGTGCCGTAGTAATCCACCGGGATCTTGTTCAGCACAGCCGGGTTTGCCCGTCCTGCGCGGATGGAACCGTATTCCTCCTGCAGGCGGTCAATGACCTTTTTCATGTTCTTTTCGGATTTGTCCAGTCTTTCCTTGATGATCTCATTCATGGTGATTCATCTCCCTTTTCAGATTTTGATTGAGTATGCGGTATACTATTATAATAATGAACGGGAAAACAGCCGTTCGGTTCCGGATTATTCCGGAATCACGAGTGTTCCGATGCTCTGACCCATGCAGGCATCGTAAATGTTGTCGGGTCTGCGCAGATCAAAGACCAGAGCGGTCATGCCGTTGTCGCGGCAGAGTGCTGCTGCGGTCGAATCCATGACGCCGAGCTGGTTGTTGACGACCTCGGTAAAGGTCAGCTTCTCGTACTTCTTGGCATCGGGATACTTGTTCGGATCCTTGTCGTAAACGCCGTCCACCATCGTCGCCTTCATCAGGATATCGGCCTCGATCTCTGCGGCACGGAGTGCTGCAGCGGTATCGGTCGAGAAGAACGGGTTGCCGGTTCCGCAGCCGAAGATCACGATCCTGCCCTTTTCAAAGTGGCGGATCGCACGGTTCCGGATGTACGGCTCCGCGACGCTGGCCATGGTCAGTGCGGTCTGCACGCGGACCTCGCAGCCGAGATCCTCGAGAGCATCTGCCAGTGCGAGCGCATTCATTGCGGTCGCCAGCATACCGATGTGGTCGGCACGGGTGCGGTCCATGGCACCGGACGAGCGTCCGCGCCAGAAGTTACCGCCGCCCACGACGACGCCGACCTGCACGCCGGCATCTGCGCAGCGCTTGATCGCACGGCAGATCGGCATGATGACATCATAGTCCAGACCGGTCTTTTTCTCACCGGCGAGGGCTTCGCCGCTGACCTTCAAGAGTACGCGCTTGTATTTGAGTTCCATTGGAATACCTCCGAAGTCATGATATACGATATTATTATACACGATTTTCGCAATATTGTAAAGAGGTAAATCAGAAAAAATCGGATTTGCGGCCGGGGCGGGTTATTTCTGCGCTGAATGCGGGGGAAAACAGCACGGGATCCGAAAGCAAGTGCGCACTGAAATCCTGCAGGAAGCCCGCGGCAGCCTTCAGGAAATGCCTGTGCGGGTTCCGCGCTGCTGCCCATTGGTGCCCGGATCACGCTTTTTTGCGGGCCGGAATGCTGCGGGCATGGGATACCATGCGATTCCCTGATCTGCCATGCCCATTGATGCCCCGAAGGGGATTGACGGGCGGATATGCCTGAAATTATGCCCGTGTTCCCGCGGCAGCCTTCAGGAAATGCCCGCGCGGGCTCCGCGCCGCTGCCCATTGATGCCCGGAACCGGGTTTTTGAAGGGATTGAGGTGCTTTTTATGCTGAAATGGTTAAAAATCCGGCTCACAAAATAAAAATATCATAAATCATAAAAATTTTTTCGGGGCGGCAGCAGGCAAATCTAGCAGAAAACCTGTTTGTTTTCACTCTGAAACACAAGATGTAGTGTTGCAAAACCTGCACACCGCCTATATATTGATTTTTAAGTAATTGTAAAATGTGCACAAAACGGGGTTCTGAAATCTATATTGTTTCTGTCGAATCGACATGGATGATTTTGCTCTGTTTTTGGCGAAAACACGCCGTTTCTGCCGGAACGGGGCGTGTCCTTCCGAACGGCTTTCACACGCGAAAAACAGCGTATATACGTGCAGTTTCGCATGAACGAATCTGACAAAACGGACGTTCTTTTTTATCGCGGGAAGGCAGCGGAACTTTTCCGGCGGGGGGCTTGACAATCGGGAACACTCATGATATAATAAGAGGGCAGGAAAGGGAGGCTCAACCACTGCGGGGAAGTCAAAGGGAGCGGAAACGACCGCTTCGGGGCATCTCCGGCAGGAAAACGGCACCCGATCTGCACTGTACAGAAAATGTGTAGAAGAGAAGAAAAGAATGCGAGCAGAGTGATGGTACCACCCGCGGAACGCATACCGGCTCCGGCCGGAAATTCGGATCGGAACAGCACGCGCTGAGACAGAAACGGCGCGGCTGCTTCTGTCTCCGGAGGTTCACGGGCATCTCCCTGCGGAAGCTGTGAAGGGAGGCGCTGACAATATGGAAGGACAGACCAGCATGTCTGGCAGTCAGACCGTTTTGATGGATCAGCGCGGACGTATCAGCTTCCCTGCAGCTTTTCGCTATGCAATCGGTGAAGCACTTTATACCTCTCCGGATGCGGGCAACCGCGGCTTTTTGGTCGTGCGCTCGGAGAAGGGGTATAATGATGAGCTTGAACGGATCAAGGCGGCCTTCGAGAAAGAGGGCTGCGATGACGAGGACATCAAGGACGAGCTGCGCGATTACGCGAAGGATACGGCAAGGATCCCTCCGGACAAAAACGGAAGGATCACCATTCCGGAGCAGCTGATCGCGTATGCAGGCTTTTCCGATAAGGTCGTCGTGGTCGGCGTCGGCAATTACGCCGAGCTGTGGTCCGAGAAGCGGCTCAAGGCTTACGAGGCCGAACGCGAGGAGCTCAGAGCACAGAGACGCGCCAAGAAGGACAGAGAACGCAAGGCCAAGCTCGCGGCACTGTCTGCGGAAAGCGGGGTCTGATCCATGGCAGAGCAGGTTTATCACGTTGCTGTGATGCCGGATGAGGTCATCTCCGATCTTGCAGTCAGGCCGGACGGCATTTACCTTGACGGCACTGCGGGCGGCGGGAATCATTCCCGGCTGATCGCGGAGCGGCTGACAGAGGGCGGAAAGCTTTATGCACTGGATCAGGATCCGGATGCGGTCGCGGAGGCCGGGAAACGGCTGGCCGGACTGCCTGCGGAGGTGATCCGCACGAACTTCACCGAGCTCGGGAATGTGCTCGCAGAACACGGCGAGCAGGCTGACGGGATCTTACTGGATCTCGGCGTCAGCAGCCATGAGCTGGACGAAGGCTCCAGAGGCTTTTCCTATCATCAGGACGCGCCGCTCGATATGCGGATGTCACAGTCCGGCAGAACCGCTGCCGATCTGGTCAATACGCTGTCTGCGGCAGAGCTGAGCGATATCCTGTTCCGGTACGGCGAGGAAAAATACGCCCGGCAGATCGCGGCACAGATCATTGCGGCAAGAGAAATCAAGCCGGTCGAAACGACACTGGAGCTTGCGGAGCTGATCAAAAAGGGCGTTCCCGCAAAGGTACGGCGTGACAAGAATCCCTGCAAAAAAAGCTTTCAGGCTTTGCGCATCGCGGTCAACGATGAGCTGAACTGTCTGAGCATCGCACTGGAGGCTGCATTTTCATCTCTCAAGCCCGGCGGGCGGCTCGTCATCCTGACGTTTCACAGTCTGGAGGACAGGATCGTCAAGCAGGCGTTTGCAAAATGGTGTACAGGCTGTATCTGTCCGCCGGAATTTCCGGTCTGTGTCTGCGGACATCAGCCGGAGGGCAGACTGGTGCACAAAAAACCGCTGACCGCTTCCCCTGAGGAGCTGCAGCGGAACCCGAGAAGCCACAGCGCAAAGCTGCGGTCGATCGAGAAGCTGTGATCAGCACAAAAGAGAACAAAACAAAACGCTTACCCCAAAGAGAGACCATTTCACAACAAAAGAAAGAAACACCTTGACAGGCAACACACAAAACGAGTGTTCGAGTATGCTGTGCCTGACCGGCTGCACAAAAAAGAAAACGCAGCCGGTCATACGCAGCGATCCGTCAGGGAGGTGACCGCGGATGACCGAGGAGCATTTTGCATCGCTGCAGGATTATGCGGCGTCCCCGGACCGTGAGGAAAGCCTGAGTTCAGCCGAACGAAGGCTGCAGTCGCTGCAGAATCTCACGATGAGCAACGCTTCCCGTGCGAGAAAAAGAAAACGGAAGCTTGCCGGAGATGCTGCGCGCAGAATGACAGAGGCCGAGCGCGTCATGCGGGAGCAGGAGCGGATCCTTGCCGAGCGTGAAATGCGCCGCGAAATGTCCGAACGCAACCGGGAGGATGCTGCTGCACTTGAGCTTGCGATCGCGAGAGAGCAGCGGGCATCGGCCGTGGCTTTGCCGGATGAAAACGGCGAAACCGAAATTGATATTGATATTCCGACGGGAGATGAACCGGCTGAGCCGGAACAGAAACAGATGTCTCCCGGCAGCAATAAAAATCCGAAAAAAACAAAGAAAACAAAGAAGACAAAAAAACAGACGGCGGCTGCCCGTTCCGCAAAAGCTGCAAAGAAAGCGGAATCCAAAGCTGCAAAGGGCGGACGCTTCACTTCCGCGCAATCCTCCGGCGGCAGCAGCCGGAAACAGGAAAACCGCATCACGACCGGCGGCGCGATCACACTCGGCATTCTGACCGGCGTGCTGATCGGCACCGTGATCTACGGCCGTGTCCAGATCAACGAGATCTATACGAAGATCTCTGCGCTGCAGGCCGAATATGACGATCTGACGGCAAAAAATGTCAGTATGCGCTCCGAGATGGAGGGCAAGATGACAGTCAAGAACATTCAGGAGTACGCCGAGAATGTGCTGGGACTGCGTCCGCTGAATCAGTCGCAGATCACATATATCCAGCTGCAGACGGAGGACGAGGTCGTCATTTCGGAGCCCGAGGAAAACTTCTTCGTGCGCATCAATGACAAGCTCGTCGGGATCTGGGAATTTTTGCGCGGCAAATAACATAGCATGTAACCGGAGCAGCCGCTCCGTTACAGGATAGAAAGACCACTCCGAAAATGAGATCGGTCAAAAATGTGTAGAACAAGAGGACGGAGCAGCTCGGGCGGGATGGAGAAGATCCCGTACCGGCTCCGCAAGGCAATCGAAAAACAGGTGAGCAAAAAACGGTCCGTGCGGACAGCATGGTGGGCCGTATTGGCGATTCGCAGCGGACAGCTGTGATCCCGAACAGAAAATGCTTGCCTGCCATGCAGTCAGGCGGGGGCATCCGGTATGCTTTCCGCCTTCTTTTTTGTCATCATTTTTCATGATTACCGGTGAACGGTATGCGCCTGAGAAAGGGGTGAATCCATGCCGAAGCCATCCGATCAGAATAAACGGAAAAAGATCAGAGCATCCAAGAACCATATGGTGTGGAAGCGCGGATTCCGATCCAGGGAGCCTTCCAAGAGCATGAAGCTGCGCGCGAACGCAGTGATCCTGACGGCCGTGCTGCTCTCTGCGCTCGGTCTGAGCGTCAATCTGTTCCGGATCATGGTCCTGCAGCATGACGAATATACAGAAATGGCGAATTCCCGCCAGTTCAATACCGTGACGCTCTCCGCGGCGCGCGGTTCGATCTACGATGCGAACGGCGCCGTGCTCGCGCAGAGTGCGACGGTCTATAAAATCTTTCTCGATCCGGGACTTTTCCGCAAGGAAATGGAGCTCGTCGAGAAGCGCAACGAGGAGCTCCGCGAGGCTGCCCGGAAGAAACAGGAAAGCGGCGAGACTGCCAAGGCGGATGTCGTTGAGCCGGAGGAGATCAAGCGGCAGGTCGTGGAATATCTCTCCGAGACGCTGGAGCTTGACCAGAAAAAGGTGGAGGAAGCCTTCGATAAGGACAGCAACTACGTCGTGCTGAAAAAGCAGGTCGAGAAAAGCCGCGCCGACCGCATCCTCGAATTTATCAATGAGATCCATGTCGCGGGCAGCGGCCGCACCATTTCGCTGGCATCGGTCAGCAGACTGTCCGATACTAAGCGGTATTATCCGCAGAATGAGCTGGCGGCATCCGTCATCGGCTTTGACAATGCGGACGGCCACGGCTTCTACGGTGTGGAGAAATACTATGACGCGTATCTCTCCGGCGTGGACGGCAGAAATATCACGGCGGTCGATGCAAACGGCAACGCGATGCCGTACCGCTATTCCAAGACCTATCCCGCACAGGACGGCGATGACGTCTACATGACACTGGACATGACGATCCAGACCTATCTGGACAATGCGGTCAATGACATGGTCGAGACGTTCCGTGTTGCGAAGAAGGGCTGCGGCATCATGCTCAATGCAAAGACCGGCGCGGTCATTGCGATGTCGACCTCCGGCGGCTTTGACGCGAATACGCCCTATGAGGTCTATGACAGGGAACGGCGCACCGAGATCAACAGCATCTTCAATGACAAGATGCGGCTGGATGAACTGAACAAGGCCTATGAGGATCAGTGGCGCAACAAGTGCATTTCGGAGACCTATGTGCCGGGCTCGGTGTTCAAGGTCTTTACGGCGTCGGCGGGTCTGGAGGAGGACAAGGTCAAATATTACGGCGACAGCTTTACCTGCTACGGCAGCGAGACCGTTGCGGGAAAGGAGATCCACTGCTCCAATCACCGCGGACACGGCACGCAGACCTTTGAGGAGATCCTGCTGCATTCCTGCAACCCGGGCTTTATCCAGATCGGACAGCGGCTCGGCAAGGAGCTGTTCTGCAAGTATTTTGATGCATTCGGCCTGAGCGAAAAGACCGGCATCGACCTGCCCGGCGAAACCAGCTCGATCAGCACGCCGGTCAGCAAAATGAGCGCAGTGGATCTGGCGGCCAGCTCCTACGGTCAGAACAACTCGCTGACCCCGATCGAAATGGTCACCGGCTATGCGGCGGTCGTCAACGGCGGCTATCTGCTGAAGCCCTATGTGGTCAGCAAGGTCGTGGACAAATCCGGCAATGTGGTGCTGTCCAATGAAAAGACCGTCCGCAGACAGGTCATTTCCGAGGAGACTTCCGCGGAAATGCGCAGAGCACTGCAGTTCGTCGTGGACGGCAACTACAAGAGCAATGCCTATATCAAGGGCTATAAGATCGGCGGTAAGTCCGGTACGGCTGAAAAGCTGCCGACCGATGAATACGCCGCATCCTACTGCTGCTTTGCGCCGGCGGACGATCCGGAGATCGTGCTGCTGATCATGGCGGATGAGCCGTACAACGGCGATGAGCGCTATTACGGCGCAACGGTCTGTGCACCGTACTGCCGTTCCGTGCTCGAAAAGACGCTGCCGTATCTCGGCTACTATCCGGAATATACCGAAGAAGAAGCGGCACACAAGGATATCACGGTGCCGATGCTCATTGACATGAGCGTCAGCGATGCGCAGCGTGCACTGGATGCACAGGGACTCAAATATGAGCTCTCCGGTGAGGGTGACATCGTCACCATGCAGATGCCAATCACGGGCACGACCGTTGCGAAGGGCGGCACGGTGATGCTGTTCACCGAAGGCAGTCCGCGCTCAGAGATGATCGAGGTTCCGCCGATCGCGGGCACCGGCAAGACGCTGGAGCAGGTCAATGACATGCTCGCAGAGCTCGGCCTCAACTATGTGGCGAAGGGCTCCATGGACAGCAGCAGCCAGGTCTCGCACCAGAATGTGCGCGCCGGAACCATGGTCGAAAAATGGTCGGTCATTGAGCTGAGCTTCGGCTCGGACGACGACCGCGGCTGATACCCGGGAAACGCTCCCGGACGGAGAAAAACGGAGAAACGCATGAAGCTGTATACATTACTTGAAAAGCTGGAAACAGCACTGCCGGACAGGGAAATTTCCGGCGTGACGGACGATACCAGAAAAATGAAACCGGATATGGCGTTCGTCTGCATCCACGGGCAGAAATATGACGGGCATGACGCGGCAAAGGCGATGCTTGAACAGGGCGCGGCGGTCATCATTGCGGAGCGCGACTTAGGGCTCGGCGAGAAGCAGATCATCGTCAGCGATACGCGGAAGGCCTACGGCGAGCTGTGCGCGGCATGGTACGGGCATCCCGAACGGCAGATGCGCATGATCGGCGTGACCGGCACCAACGGCAAGACCACGACCGCAACGCTCATCAAGGAGATGCTCAAAAAGGCCGGCGAAAAGACCGGCATGATCGGCACGGTGCAGTATGAGATCGGGGACGAGATCCTGCCCTCGCCGAATACCACGCCGCTGACGGACGCATACTTTGCGCTGCTGCGGAAAATGGCAGATGCCGGCGTCACGACCGTCGTTATGGAGGTCTCCTCCTTCGGCCTTGCGCAGCACCGCATCGGGCCGACGCACTTTGCAGCTGCGGTCTTTACGAATCTGACGCAGGATCACCTTGATGTGCACGGTACCATGGAGAACTACTATCTCGCAAAGCGGATGCTGTTTGACATTACCGATTACGCGGTCATCAACGGCAATGACGAATACGGCAAGCGGCTCTTTTCCGAGACCGCCTGCGAAAAGATCACCTACGGCATCCGGCAGCAGGGCACCGAACGCTTTGACGCCATGGCCGATGAGATCGTGCTCGGGACAGAGGGCACAAAGTTCACGCTGCATCTGCACGGCGAGGCCATGCCGCTTTCCATGCGCATGACCGGCATGTTCAATGTCAGCAATGCGGTCGCGGCGATCGCGGTCGGCAGACGCATCGGCATCCCCATGGAAGTGATGACCGAGCTGCTGCTCGATTACACCGGTGTGCGCGGCAGATGCGAGGTCATCCCGACGGCACTGGATTTCACGGTGATCTGCGACTATGCGCATACGCCGGATGCACTGGAAAAAACACTGGCCTCTCTGCGGGAATGCACGGTCGGCCGGCTGATCGCGGTCTTTGGCTGCGGCGGCAACCGCGATGCTGCGAAGCGTCCGAAAATGGCGCGCGCGGCCGCGAATCTCGCCGATCTGGTCGTCGTGACGTCCGATAACCCGCGCGATGAGGATCCGCTGGCGATCATTCAGGATATCCTTGCGGGGCTGACCGATACGGATGTTCCGTATCTGACGGAGCCCGACAGAGCCGAGGCGATCTACCTTGCAATGAAGCAGGCCAAGACCGGCGACGTCGTGCTGCTGGCCGGCAAGGGGCATGAGGATTATCAGATCATTGCGGGCGGTGTGCATCTGCACATGGACGAACGCGAGCTGGTCGCGGATGCGGCAAAGCGTATCTTTTCGGAGAAGGTGTAATATATGCCCATTTGGTTGAATTTGTGTGCGGCTGTGACGGCGGCGGTCATTGCGGCACTGCTCGGATTTGTTCTGATTCCGTTCCTGCGCCGCATTCACTTCGGACAGACGATCCTTGACATCGGCCCGGCGTGGCATAAGTCCAAGCAGGGTACGCCGATCATGGGCGGATTCCTGTTCATTGCAGGCAGCCTTGCCGCGACCGCGCTCGGCTATACGGTCTGGCGGGTCATGGGCGGCGCGGATGCAACGGCCGCCGAGACCGGCAGCAGAGCACTGCGCCTGCTGACCGTGATTTTGTTCTCGCTGCTGTACGCCGGTGCCTGCGGCTTCACCGATGATTTCATCAAGGCAGTCAAAAAGCGGAATGAGGGACTGAACCCGAAGCAGAAAATTTTATTCCAGATCGTATTTTGTGCGGCATTTCTGGCAATCATGTATGCATTGGGGGATACGGAAACAACGATCGACCTGCTGTTTGTCAAACTGAACTTCGGCATCCTCTACTACCCGGTCATGATGCTGTTCATGATCTATATCATCAACGCGGTCAATCTGACCGACGGCATCGACGGGCTCTGCGGCTCCGTGACGGTCGTCTCCATGCTCGTGCTGACGGTGCTCTGTGCCAAAATGATGCAGCCGGAGCTTTCGCTCTATGCGATCACGGTCGCCGGCGGATGCCTCGGATTTCTGGTCTGGAACTTCCACCCGGCAAAATGCTTCATGGGTGACACCGGCTCGATGTATCTGGGCGGCGCGTTCGCGGCGATCGGCGTTGCGTGCAGAATGCATCTGCTGCTCGTGCTGGTCGGGCTCGTTTACGTGCTCGACGCACTGAGCGTGGTCATTCAGACGCTTTATTTCAAGTACACAAGAAAAAAATACGGCGAGGGCAGAAGAATCTTCAAAATGTCCCCGATCCACCACCATTTTGAGCTGTGCAAGTGGAGCGAATACAAGATCGTCGCGGTGTTCTCGCTGGTCGGTCTTGCGGCAGGCGTGTTTGCCGTTCTGACGCAGCTCTGAACCGAACGCAGAACAGGAGCGGATACAAATGGCAGTGACCTCTGCAAAATTTTCAAGAGCCGGCACAAAGCCGCGGATGCGTCCGGCCGGAAAGGGCACGCGCATCATCAAGAACGATCTGGACGGCGTGCTGCTGGGCGTTGTCATTGCGCTGCTGGTCATCGGCATTCTGATGATGTTCTCCGCATCGTATCCGGCTGCGATCGAGGACGGCATGAGCGGTACCTATTACGCGACCCGTCAGCTTGCATTTGCGGGTGCCGGGCTTGTCCTGATGGGCATCCTCAGCGTCGTGCCCTATCAGTTTTTCTCGAAGCTGTGGGTATCCGGCTCGGCATTTGCCGCATCGGTCATCATGCTGATCCTCGTGCTGATCCCGGGCGTCGGAAAGACCGTCAACGGCGCGACCCGCTGGATCCAGTTCGGCGGCGACGGCGGCATCACGTTCCAGCCGTCGGAAATGATGAAGATCGCGATCGTGCTGTTCTTCTCCATGCTCATTATCCGGAACGAGCACCGCATGAAAACCTTTTGGTACGGCATCGTGCCGTATATGCTGATGCTCGGACTGATCGCGGGTCTGATGATGAAGGAGCCGCATCTGTCCGGTACGCTGATCATCGGCGTGCTCGCACTGACGCTGATCTTTGTCGGCGGTGCAAGACCGACGCATTTTGCGATTCTGATCGCGGTCGGCGCGGTCGGCCTGACCGTCGTCGTGCTGTATCTGATGCACAGCAAGGGCATCGGCTATTTCCAGAACCGCATTCTCTCATGGCTTGACCCGTTCAATGAAAAGTATATGCAGGACGAGACATGGCAGACCTGTCAGTCGCTGATCGCGATCGGCTCGGGCGGCATGTTCGGATTGGGGCTCGGTGCGTCGCGGCAGAAGTATCAGTATCTGCCGGAAGCGCAGAACGACTTTGTGTTCGCGATCCTCTGCGAGGAGTTCGGGTTCGTCGGCGCATTTACGGTCATTCTGCTGTTCTGCCTGCTGGTGTTCCGCGGGTTCTATATCGCGGCAAAGGCTAAGGACAAATTCGGGATGCTCGTCGCCGTCGGCTTTACGATGCATATCGGTTTGCAGGCACTGCTCAATATCGCGGTCGTCAGCAATGCGATCCCGAACACGGGTATTTCGCTGCCGTTCTTCTCCTACGGCGGAACGGCACTCATGATGCAGCTGGCCGAAATGGGCGTGCTGCTCAATATTTCCAGACAGGCAAAGCTGGACTGATGTGAAAGGGGTGTTCCGGAATGCCGGAGATCCTTGATCTGTATGACAAAGACGGGAACAGGACAGGGGAGACGATCGTCCGCGGGACAAAGATCCCGGAGGGGCGGCATGTGCTGCTGGTCAGCATTGTGACGGTGAACGGCAAAGGCGAGATCCTGCTGACGAAAAGAGCACCCGGGAAAACCTATGAAGGCTGCTGGGAGGTGACCGGCGGCTGCGTGCAGTCCGGGGAGACTGCCGTGCAGGGGGCTGTGCGGGAGCTGTCCGAGGAGACCGGGATCCGCGCTGCGGCAGACGAGCTTGAATGCCGCGGGCAGCGGACGGGAAAGGATTTTATCCATGTGTTTTATCTGCTGCGGAAGGATGTGCCGCTGAGCGGACTGACGCTGCGTGCGGACGAGACCGATGCGGCGGAATGGGTGCAGCCGGAGGAATATCTTCGGCTGGCAGAGCAGTACAAAACGATCCCGCTCGGGGTCTCGCTGCTGCAGGAATATTACCCCGATCTGTTTCAGGAATAAAGGAGACCAAAGCTATGAAGGTTCTGATCGCGTGCGGCGGCACGGGCGGACATATCAATCCCGGACTTGCGATCGCGGGCATCATCGCGGAGCATGTGCCGGATGCGGAATTTCTGTTTGTCGGGACGCCGGACGGCATGGAGGCGGAGCTGATCCCCGCCGCCGGCTACAAAATGGAATATGTAGAGGCGGCCGGATTCCAGCGCAGTCTCAGCCCGAAGAACATCGTCCGGAATGTGAAGGCCGTGGGGCTTCTGGCAAAGGCGGCCGGACATGCCCGTACAGTCGTCAGACAGTTTCAGCCGGATATCGCGATCGGTACCGGCGGCTATGCGTCCGGTGCGGTCATCCGCGCGGCACAGCAGCTCGGGATCCCGACCGCCGTGCATGAGCAGAATGCATTTCCCGGCGTGACGAATAAGCTGCTGGCGAAAAAGGCAAAGGCTGTCATGATGACCTTTGATGCGGCAAAGCAGTATTTCCCGGCAGGGACGAAAACCGTCCTGACGGGTCTGCCGGTGCGGAGCAGTCTGACGCGCAGGAGCCGCGAACAGGCCAAGCGGCAGCTCGGCTTTGACGGCGACATGACGGTGCTGTCGTTCGGCGGCAGTCAGGGTGCAAAATGCCTGAACGATCTGATGCCGGAGCTCATCAAGTGGCATCTGGATTCGGACATGCACATCAACCATATCCACGCCTACGGCAAGCACGGCAGAGACAGCTTCCCGCAGGCAATGGAACAGCTCGGCATTGCGGGGGACAAGCGCATCCGCGTGACCGAATACATCCGCGACATGGACGTCTGCCTTGCGGCTGCGGATCTTGTCATCAGCCGCGCAGGTGCCTCGACGTTAAGCGAGCTGGAGGCGGTCGGACGGGCTTCCGTGCTGATCCCGTATCCGGCGGCCGCGGAGAATCACCAGTATTACAACGCGATGGTGCTCGGCAAGGCCGGCGCCGCGATTGTCATTGAACAGAAAGACCTGACCGCAGAAAAGCTCAGAGAGGTCATCACGGAGCTGTACCGGAATCCCGAAAAGCGCATTGCCATGGGGCAGCGCGCGGGGGCGCAGTTCCCGGCGGACACGAACGACCGGATCTGGAAGGTCATTGCGGAGATCACAGGCGCGAAGGAATGACCCCTTCCGACCGAATCCGCACAGAATGCCGCGCTGCGGCATACGCTAAAGCAAAACGGCTGCGGCCGGATGCGAGAGGTGAGCAAAATGACAGAGGATATTCTGCGGATCAGAGGCGGGAAGCCGCTTTGCGGGGAGATCACCGTGCAGGGTGCGAAAAACAGTGCGCTTCCGCTCATGGCGGCGGCTTTGCTGTGTGACGGCGAGACTGTTCTGCACAGGGTTCCGCAGCTTTCGGATGTCTATGCGGCAAGCCGGATTCTCAACAGGCTCGGATGCCGCTGCACGGCGGAGGGGAATACCGTTTCGATCCGGTATTCCGGTTCCGGCAGCTTTGAGATCCCGGATGCCGATATGCGGGCGATGCGCTCGTCCATTATGTTTCTGGGGCCGATCCTCGGCAGGATGCGGCGGTGTACGCTGTCGATGCCGGGCGGCTGCGAGCTGGGACCCAGACCGATCGACCTGCACCTTGCGGCGATGCGTCGGATGGGCGTGGAGATCCGCGAGGAGGATGGCAGGATCGTCTGCACGGCGGAGAAGCTCCGCGGCACGAGGATCCGTCTGAAGCTGCCGTCCGTCGGCGTGACCGAAAATGTCATGATGGCGGCGGTCTGCGCGGAGGGCGAGACCGTTCTCATGAATGCTGCAAGAGAGCCGGAGATCGTCGATCTGGCGCGGTTCCTGAATCAGTGCGGCGCGAAGATCACGGGTGCAGGCGGAAGCACGGTCGTCATTTCCGGCGGCAGTCCGCTCACCGGCACCGAATACGCCGTGATGCCTGACCGCATCGCCGCGGTGACGTATCTCTGTGCGGGTGCGGCAGCAGGCGGTTCCGTCAGCATTGCCGGCGTTGTGCCGCAGCATATCGAAAGCTGCACAAGGGTACTGGAGGCTGCGGGATGCAGCATCACGGAGAAAGGCGGGATCCTGACGCTGGAACGCACGGGCGGACTGAAAGCGGTGCCGTACATAGAGACGATGCCGTACCCCGAGTTCCCGACCGATGCGCAGGCACTGATCTCTGCGGTGCTCTGTATCGCGGAGGGCAGGAGCATCATCCGGGAAACGATCTTTGACAGCCGGTTCAAGCATGTCGGTGCACTGCGGGAAATGGGCGCGGATATCCGGGTCTACGGCAAAAAAGCGGAGATCACCGGCGTGCCCGGACTGCACGGTGCAGCCGTTGCGGCGACCGATCTGCGGGGCGGTGCGGCTATGGCCGTTGCAGCCTTTGCCGCAGAGGGCGAGACCGATCTGCGGGAATTGCATCATCTTGACCGGGGATATGAGCATTTTGCAGAAACTTTCCACAGTCTCGGCGGGGATGTCCGGAGATGCAGATTTTCTGCCAAAGAACGGGAAAATCAAAGCCTCGGGGCATGAATTGTTGAAAACTCTGTGGAAACAGTGCAAAACTGTTGAATTTCGATGCGGAAAACGGCCGGTTTCGGCGTAGATACGAGGTCGGAGTGTTGAAAACTCTGTGGAAATTGTGGGAAAACAGCATAGAAAATCCGAGCAGGTTTTCCACAGAGGGTTGTGCAATATTCTGCGAATTTTGACTTTTGCAAATCATCAGGAAAGGAGGATGCCCTTTGCGGGACGTCGAAAAGACAAGCGTCAGGCGGCAGCAGAGCACCAAGCGCAAACGGCGCAGGACCCGTCTGCACACCACGTATTTTACGCTGGTCGCGGTGCTGGTGCTCGGCATCGGGATCGCGCTTTCCATGACGCTGTTTTTCAATATCACGGAGATCATTGTCATCAATGAAACGGATGTGCCGGATGCCGATATCGTCACGCTGAGCGGCATCTCCTATCAGGACAACCTGGTGCGTCTGGATGCGGCGATCGCTGCAGAAAAAATACGTGTTCACGTTGCTTATGCGGAAAAGGTCACCGTGCGGAGGATCTTTCCCTCGACCGTGGAGATCAAGGTCGAGAAGGCAGAGCCCGTCGCGAACATTTCGCAGAGCTACGGCTACCTGCTGGTCAGTGCCTCGAACCGTGTTCTGGAGGAGCTCAAGGGGGCTCCGAGAGAGGGGCTCATCATCATCACAGGCTATAACCCGGCACAGGGTACGATCGGCATGGTGCTGAAGTCCGAGGACGAAAAGCGCGACAACGTGCTGAAGTCGCTGACCGCTGCCGTTTCGGAGTGCAAGAATGAACAAATTGTGTCGATCGACATGACCGACCAGAGCGATATCCTCGTGCAGTTCGGCGATAATGTGCTGTTCCACATGGGCACGGCATCCGATGCGGTCTATAAGCTGCGGTTCGCGGCCAAGACGATCGAGCATCTGACGCCCGGACGCGAATACGAGCTGACGATGATCGGCAACAACCAGATCTCCGAGATCCCGGCGGATATGATCCGGAAGGACCGCAGAAACGGCACCGGAGCAGGCACGCCTGCTGTCACGACGGCACCGCCGCGCTATACGGTCGTGACCCGGACAACAGCAGTCAGCACAACAACTTCGGCTGCGGCAACGGCGGAATCTGTCGGAAATGCTGTACAAACGACAGCAAAACTGCCGGAATAGGCTATATAATGCAAATTTGATTTGTGCAAAAGCACGAAAAGTCCAAATGCACTTGCAATGTCCCGGAAACTGTGATAAAATGTAATATATGTTTGTAGGCGGCTCAGTCTACCCGACCCAACCGGGCTGTCGAAATGGAGGAACTTTGATGACTGATTTTGTTTATGAAGATTCATTTGACCCGCAGGTGAATATTAAGGTCGTCGGTGTCGGCGGCGGCGGCGGAAACGCACTGGACTGCATGGTTCAGGCGGATGTGAAGAACATTGAGTATATTGCGGTGAACACCGATGCGAAGGCACTGCTCAATTCCAAAGCTCCCACAAGAATCCAGATCGGCGCAAAGCTCACCAAGGGCCGCGGCGCGGGCAACAGACCGGAAGTCGGCAGACAGTCGGCCGAGGAGAACCGCGATGAGATCAGCAACGCACTCAAGGGCGCGGACATGATCTTCATTACCGCAGGCATGGGCGGCGGAACCGGTACCGGTGCGGCACCTGTCGTTGCACAGATCGCACAGGAGCTCGGCATCCTGACCGTCGCAGTCGTGACCAAGCCGTTCGCGTTTGAGCGCGAGCAGAAAATGGCACAGGCTGAGCGCGGCATCGAAACACTGAAAAAATATGTGGATTCGCTCGTCATTATTCCGAATGAGCGTCTGCTGGTCGGCCTTGACAAGCCGCTGACCATGCGTCAGAGCTTTGCCATGGCGGACGATATCCTGAAGACCGGTGTCAAGTCGATCTCCGACCTGATCGTCGAGGACGGCTACATCAACCTTGATTTCGCCGACGTTTCTACGATCATGAAGGGTGCCGGCTATGCGCACATGGCGATCGGCCACGGCGCAGGCAAGAGCAAGGCGGACGAGGCTGCGAATGCGGTTATCTCCAGCCCGCTGCTTGAGACCTCGATCAACGGCGCAAAGAGACTGCTCATCAACATCGCAATGAGCGAGGATGTGCTCTCTGCAGAAGTCGATGCGGCAACGCAGAAGATCACCGAGACCGCAGCACCGGGCGTTGAAGTCATCCTCGGTACGGCGTTCAAGGAAGAAATGAACGACGAGATGATCATCACCGTCATCGCGGCAGGCTATGACGAGGACGACAAGGAAGTCATCGACGACGTTCCGATCCCGGCTGACAACAAGCAGAAGGCTCCGATCCCGGTCAAGAATCCGCTCGTCGAGGGATTCGTTCCGGTCGAGCCGCGCAAGCAGCAGCAGCAGCGTCAGACCTCCGCAATCCCGCGTCTGGACGATGACGACGATCTTTCCGAGATCTTCAAGATCCTCGATAAGAAATAAGAATCAGAAATGTACGCGTACAGCAGGCTTCCGGGTGCGGAAGTCTGCTGTTTTTTGTCGATTGTTCCGGAAATACGAACGGATTATTGGTGAAAATGTACGAAAATATGTCCGATATTTCGTCATTCCGTGCCTTGCAAAAAGTTTGAAAATATGGTATTATAAGATATGGTACAGAAGGGACGGCGTTATACGGTGAGTGATATTTCGCAGCTGCATCCGCGAACAGCTGCCGGAGATTCGCCGTTCAGCTATCCCGGAGCACCATGCATTATTTCATTTTTTTGCGGAGGATTGGAGCGTAACTTATGGATCAGCCAAATGTTTTGAGAACGACAAAAATCGGCGGCGGTTTTGTGAAAGAGGACGTTTTAGCTTATGTTGACGAGCTGAACTCCCAGATCTATGCTTTGCAGGAGCAGAACGACGAACTGAAGAAGCGTGCAGAAGCGGGCGGCGGTCTGAATGAACAAAAGGAAGCCGAGTACGAGTCTGAGCTGACCCGCCTCCGCGGTGAGCTCGGCACCACCAAGAATCAGCTGCGTGCTGCACAGGATGAGCTCAAGAACCGCCCGGTCATCGAAGGCGGCGAGGGCGGCGTCCCGGTTGCAGATTTTGAGGCTGCCAGACAGGATGCGACCGATGCAAGAGCGGATCTTGCTTCTGCGCAGGCTGAGCTGGAGCTCGCAAGAGAAGAACAGCTTGAACTGAGCAATAAGGTCACTGAGCTGGAAAGCCGTCTGACGACCCTGAACGAAGATAATGAGTCCCTGCGTCAGGATCTCGCAAATGCGGCTGCACAGGCGGTCGCAGGCGGTGACGCAGGCGAGGCAGCCGCACAGGTCGCGGCACTGCAGAGCCAGCTTGCCGAATCCGAGCAGCAGGTCGCTGCACTGCGTTCCGAGCTCGAGACCAAGAATACAATGATCGAGGAATCGGCAGGCCTTTCCAGCGAAGCCGATCTCCAGAAGCTTGCCGAATATGAAGCACTCATGATCGAGAAGGATGCTTCGATCGCTGACAAGGACCGCGAGATCGAAGATCTCCGTTCCCAGGTCGCTGAGCTCAAGGAGAACAGCGCAGACAGCAGCTTCGATATGGGCGCACTGTTCATGGAAGCACAGATGACTGCGAAGAAGGTCACCTCCGAGGCGAGAAAAGAAGCTGACAAGCGCATCAGCGATGCAAAGGCACAGGCCGAGACGATCATCTCCGATGCGAAGGCACAGGCTGAAAAGACCGTCGCAGACGCGAACCAGCAGGCTGAGCAGACCATCGCAGATGCAAACAAGCAGGCTGACGAGACCATCAGCAATGCCAATGCAGAGGCGGAGAAGAAGCAGAACGATGCAGATGCAAAGGCGATCCAGATCGTCGCAGATGCTGAGGAATCTGTCCGCTCCTCCCTCGAGGATGCAGAGAAGCGCACCAAGACCACGACTGAAACTGCAAGAACAGTCCGCGCACTGCTCCGCAGCGAGATCGACTCCGTTTCCAAGAAGTTCAACGAGATCTCTCTCGTGCTCGAGAACCTCTCCGGTCAGGCCGGCAGCCGTCTCTCCGAGGCGAAGAATGTCATCTCCGAGGCACGCAATACCGTCGGCGACGACGACGATGTCCCGACCTTTGACAGCTTCGATGAGGTCGCTTCCAAGTCCTTTGAAAAGGTCGGCAAGAGCGAGTTCGATTTTGACGATCTGGCCGAAAGAGCCGGCGACAACGGCAACGGCTGGAACTGATCGTTCATGGAATACAAATGCAATGTCTCCGATCTGCCGGCACTCGTCAGAGAGCAGCAGGCACTGCGCGCCGGCGATCGGGTGATCCTTTCGGGGACGGTGTATACCTCCCGCGATGCGGCACACAAGCGGCTCACTGCGGCCATGAAGGAGCAGGGGACCGATGCACTGCCGTTTCCGCTGAAGGACGCTGTCATCTATTATGCGGGGCCGACTGCCGCGCCGCCCGGACGTCCGATCGGGGCGTGCGGTCCGACGACCTCCGGCAGAATGGACCCTTACGCGCCGATGCTGCTGGACAGCGGCCTGCTTGCCATGATCGGCAAGGGCGAACGCTCGCAGGCGGTCTGTGATGCGATCGTGCGCAATCATGCAGTCTATTTCTGCGCAGTCGGCGGTGCGGGTGCACTGGCCGCGGCGCATATTACAAAGTGCGAGGTCATTGCATATGATGATCTCGGCTGCGAATCGGTCAAGCGGCTGGAGCTTTCCGAGTTTCCGCTGCTTGTTGCGATCGACTCTTTGGGCGGCAATCTGTTCCGCGACGGCAGAGCAGAATTTGCCGGATGACCCGGAATTTGGCTCAAATGCCAAATCGCGCTGTTGAAAGCTGTTGAAATCGCCGTTTTTCCAGTATGGCGGCGGATTTCGCTTGACAAATCAGCGGCTTTCGGGTATGATGATATCAGGTCAAATGCTGTCCTGCCGGTTCTGCGGCAGCGGCAGTTATGACGGTACGGTGATCTTCTTCGGTGCAGTCCGGAGTGAGGAGGTTCAGCATGGATCAGTTCTCTGTTGAAGCACTCCGCAGTATGCCGGACGAAGAGCTGGTCTCTGTGTGTACAGACCGGCCGCAGGCGTTCGAGATCCTTTTTGAGCGTTACCGTCCGTGGGTCGTCAGCATCGCGAATAATTATGCCGTGAATGCTGCCGATGCGGAGGATTATGTGCAGGAAGGGATGTTCGGGCTGCTTGCTGCTGTCGCTGCATACTCGCAGGAGCGGTCTGCCGGATTCCGTACCTTTGCGGGCACCTGCATCCGCAACCGGATGCGGAACCTGTTTCGCAGGGAAAATGCCGATCAGAGGAAAAGCAGTATCCTGCCGGATGTGTCTCTGGATGACCCGGAGAACCGTGTGGCGGAAATGCTCGCCGATCAGGCCGAGACACCTGAGGAGATCGTTCTCGAAAAGGAACGTGTCTCCGCGATGAACCGGCGGATCGCAGAGGTCCTCAGCAGACAGGAGCGGGAGATCTTCCTGATGTCTGTCAGCGGTTTTTCCTATGACGAAATTGCTGCCCGTTTGCAGATCTCTGCAAAAAGCGTCGATAACGCGATCCAGCGTGCAAGACGCAAGCTCCGTGCCGTATGGAGTGAAAAGGATACGGCTGCGGATCCGCAGGCAGAACCCTGAGGTACGCCCGCTGCAGTCCGGCTGACTGCCCCCGGACAGGAAGGCGGGGCAAGCTCCTTCCATACTTTCGATGACCCGGCTGCATTTCTTCCAGCATGTGCAATTCTTCACCTGCAACCCGATTCGCTTCAGGGCAATGCCCGCAGGCGATACATGTGCAACTGTGATGGCGTAATTCCGTCGAGGTCCAAATTTCAAGAATCGAGGAAAATTCAAATGTACGAAGACAGAACCTTAGTATGTAATGAGTGCGGACAGGAGTTCGTATTCACCGCCGGCGAGCAGGAGTTTTATGCTGAGAAGGGCTTTGCAAATGACCCGAAGAAGTGCAAGGCTTGCCGTGATGCCAGAAAGAATGCCGGTAAGACTGAGCGCGAGTATTTCACAGCGACTTGTGCAAGCTGCGGTAAGGAAGCACAGGTTCCGTTCCGTCCGCGTGAGGACCGCCCGGTCTATTGCAGTGAGTGCTATGCACAGCTGAAGAGCCAGCAGGACTAATTCTGAACCGAGGGGCGCGGCTTTGTCTGCGCCCTCTTTATTTCCCCTGATGAAAGGATGATCCAAATGGAAATCACAAAGGAAACACTGATCGGTGATATTCTTGATTTTGCACCGCAGACCGCGCCCTATTTCATGGAAATGGGTATGCACTGCCTCGGCTGCCCCGCTTCCCGCGGTGAGTCGATCGAGGAAGCCTGCATGGTGCACGGCGTCAGCGCGGACGAGCTCGTCACGAAGCTGAACGCTGCGATCGCAGAATGACCGGATTGCCGTCGGGGAATCCCGGCGGCATCTTTGTATGTATACCCCGGAAACAGAGAGAAGGAGATAACCATGAACCGCAAGGAACTCAATGAGATCCGGAATCATTTTAATCCGGAAGCGAAGTATTTTACCATGGACCGCGTGCTGACCGCGTTCATCGACAGCCAGCGGAACGTGCGCGGCGTTTGCCTGCGCGATGCTTCGCTGATTTCGTCGCCCGAAAGCCAGATCCTTTACGAGACCATGAAAAAGGTGCTGAACGTCAACCTCGGCAAGCAGAGCTCCGAGCTGCCGTTCCGCAATCATGCGTACAGCGAGGACGGCGCACAGGCCTGCCTGAGTACGCTGCTCGCTTCCGAGCTGAAAAAGGAGGACGTCGCGCTGCAGTTCCTCGGCCGGCTTGCGGAGACGGTTGATTCCGATGCGCCCTATGCGGTGCTGATGGCGTACTGCCAGTATAACCCGCCGCGGAAGAATAAAATGGACGAGCTGGAGACCGACTTCACCGATCAGGTGTTCCGGTACATCGTCTGCGCGCTCTGCCCGATCGCAAAGACGGAGGGCACGCTCGTTTACAATCAGTTCGATGACGAGATCCTTCGGCAGGAAAACCCGAATGCGGTCATCAGCAAGGCACCCGCAGACGGCTTCTTCTTCCCGGTGTTCTCCGACCGTGCAACTGATGTGCACCATGTCCTGTATTATACGAAAACGCCGAATACCCCGAACGAAAACCTCATAGATGCGTTCCTTGAATGCGACGTCGAGACGACCGTTGAGGAGGATCAGGCGGACATGAAGGAGGTGCTCGGCTCGCTGCTCGGCGACGATCTGACCTACGAAACGGTCACGGCGGTCAACGAGAAGCTGAACGAGATCGTCGCGAAGAACAAGACCGACGATTCCCCGACAGAGGTCACCGGACGCATCCTGCACCGGATGCTCGCGGAGGCCGGCGTCCCGGAGGAAAAGCTCGTCGATACCGAAAAGGTCTTTGAGGAGCATGTCGAATCGACGCTCAAGCCGGAGCGTCTGGTCGCCAGCAAGACCGTCATCAAAACGCCGGAGATCGTCGTCAATGTCAAGAACAGCGCGAAGGATAAGGTTCGGCTCGATAAGATCAACGGGCGGCACTGCATGGTTATTGAACTGGATGAGGCACTGATCGAGGTCAACGGCTATGATCTGAAGGTCCCCGGTGTGCTCGATTCCGATGCACAGACGCCGTGGGGCGAATAACGAAAGGAGTAGTTTATGAAGCTTGCTGCTGCACTGATGCGCCGCGCCGATCTACAGACGCAGATCAATGAGCTCGAAACGCGTCTGCATAACAATGCGCGTGTTCAGGACGGGGAAAAGCCAGCGGAATCGCCTGCTGAGCTGATTGCTTCGCTGGATGCAGCAATCGCGGAGCAGGAAACCCTGATCGCGCAGATCAATCTGACAAATGCCAAGACTGTCCGCGACGGCAAAACGATTACGGAGCGGATTGCGCACCGGGATGCGCTGCTGCAAAAAAGCCGTATCATGCGCGGCTTTCTTGACGAGGCGAGCAATCTTGCGCCGCGTTACTCCAAGACCGAGATCAAGGTTGTCAGCGCAGTCAATGTCCGGAAGCTGCAAAAGGATCTCGATCTGATTGCGAAGGAGATCCGGCAGACCGAGGAGCTTTTGCAGGAACTGAACTGGACAGTCGAACTCCTCGAATCTGAAAACTGATTATTTTGGTTGAACGACAGGTGGACGGCAGCTCTGCGGCTGAGTTTGAGTCCGCATAGACTTTTGTCTGAATTATGCTTGTGACAGCGCATTTTGCATTCTGCACAGCGGTACACGGCATTTTGCAGTTTTACTACCTTGCTGTCAGTGACGTTCGGGTGGGTTTGGGGAATCAGTATCAATTCTATATGCGTGAAATAAACCAGCAGGAGCCTTACGGTTCCTGCTGGTTTCGTTTCCGTTCAGAAGATTTGTCCGGGCAGCTTCAGTTTTTCTTTATAGGGAAAAGCCTTGTCAAATTCCGCGACATCCGCGTCATTGACATAGTAGCCCTGCGGCGTCTGATAAACGCCTGTGATGCCGTCCAGATAACCCGGGATCAGCTCCTTGCAGAGGAAGAACGACGCATCTGCGTCCTCCGGCAGATCGTGGTACCGGATGCCGAACCGGCTTGCGTAGTCAAAGCCGCTTTTGCCGTAAAAGGCGATGTTGCCCTCAAACAGCACGGCACCGTAGCCGAGTGCGGCGGCCTGCTCCAGTGAGTAGTCCAGCAGCGCTTTTCCGTAGCCCTGCCGCTTCAGCTCCGGCGTGATGCCGATCGGCCCCATGGTCAGGACGTCAACCGTTCTGCCGTCGTCGGCTTCGATGACCGTTTCCATAAACATATTCTGTCCGATCAGTCTGCCGTCCTGCTCCATGACGAAGTCCAGTTCCTTCACGAATGCGGGGTCATCGCGCAGCACATGAATGACATAATGCTCGCTGCATCCGGGACGGTAGACGTTCCAGAATGCTTCTCTGACCAGATGCTCGACAGCGCGGTGGTCTTCCTGCTTCTCCAAACGGATGATGTAGTCATTTGCTTTCATTTTTTATCCTCCTGAAAATTGTAGACTGCAATGCTTTTCAGCGGGAGGTTTCCGATCGTCAGAGACCTCCCGGTCAGCCGACAATCTCCGGTGTGTTGTAATGTTTCAAACAATACACTCCTAAAAAATATTTATGCCGCGCCTTTCGGCGGGTCATACATGAATAAAAGTCAGCCGCTTATGCGGATGAAAAACGAAATCAGGCGCAGAATGTTCCCTGTCGGGAGCATTGGGCTTTTGCCGCGTGAGAATGTGAATATTGCCGTATCTGTTTCCTTTTATGAGTCCGCATTCTTCCGGCATACCGGATGCACTGAGGGAAGCTTCTGTCCGTATTCAGCATAGCACATTTCTGCGGTTTTGTCAAGCCTCTATTTTAGAAATGAAAAGTAAATATATGACTATTTTATGAACAAAAGAGGCTGTGACAGCTTGCGAATAATTCGGCTCCATTGGATCCGAATTATTTTGAGTTGTCCAGGTTGACAAAAATCGGAACATCGTGTATGATAGAAAACAAGCGAAACTGACAGGCTGATGCCTGTTCCTCCTGAACGCAATCCCGGCGGATCTGATACTCCCGGAGATAAGCGAAATCTCTTACGAAAAAGCACTCTCCGGATTGCCGCTTTCCGGAGAAAAGCGGCAAAAGCCGAATCCGTTTTTCGGAGAAAACGGAACAACCGCCGATGACCGCGGAGCGGGCATCGCTGGAATAGCAAGCAATGCAGTTTGTAATACAAACTGCCCGATTTGCAAAAATCGGCTTGCTTGTTAGAGGGGCAAATGCCCCCTAAAACCCCCGGAGAAGAATTTGCGAAAACCGCAAAAAATTCGCGGAGCGAGGACACGCAGAAATTGCAGAAACGGAGTGATTCACGTATGTCTGAAATTCCGAAAAAGAACCGTGATGTCAATGTCAAAGTTCGGCTGACTGATGACGAGCATGATTATCTCGAATGCATCCGATCACGCTGCGGAATTGCAGGTGTATGACACGACAGAGAAGCAGATGCAGGCGCGTTTCCCCGCTCATTCTGTGCCGAAAATCGAGCGACTGGAACAGGAAAAGGCACGGCTCACGGAGCTGCGCAGAACGCTGAACGAAGAATATAAATCCTGCAAAGCGGAGATAGCAGAACTGGAAAAAGCCAGAGAAACGATTACCGAATATCTCAGGCAGACAGATATAAACCGAACAAAAGACACGCTGGAGTAAGGTCACTCCAGCGTGTTTATTTTTTGTATGACATCAGGCGTTTCGCGCTCCAGAAACTCGCACAGTGCAGTCCGCAGCAGATCAGAGATACTCAGGCCGAGCCGGTCACAGGATTCCTGCAAGACCGCTCTGCTCCCCTTCGGCATATAGAACGAAAGCGTGTCAACATTCTTTCGCCGGGATGCCACGACCTCGGCGGACGAGGACTTCCGCTTGGGCTTGCATTCGGTGCTGCAATAGACTTGCGAGGGGCTTGTGATCGCAAACTGTTTGCCGCAGGTCGGGCAGGTTTTCATGTCACCGATCCGGTATTGCTTGCCGCGCTTCACACGCTCTTTTTGGATAATCTTGCGGCAGTCCACGCAGTACCTTGCATGGTTTGCAACGGACGAAAAAGACGCGCCGCAGCGTTCACAGATAAATGATTTTACTTCTCTGTTCATGGATGTTTTCCCTTTACTCAAGTTTATCTCTGAATAGTATGTTCTCTTATTTACTAAAATGACTGTTCCGGTGTCAGACTGTCATGAACCAGATATTTTCCGGTCAGAACATCATATTCGACTTCGCATTTATCGAAAAGCTGTACGGTACCGTCCTCTTTCACGATTCGGGCGCACAAATCCAAATCGAGCCGGAAGTCATCTTTCTGCGGTTCTCTTTCCGGAAGTATGACATCACGCCGAGAATACGGATGATTTGGATTACTCAGCGCAAAAATGCCTATCTCTTCAGGCGACAGTTTGCGGTAATACAAACTGACATGAAGTGTTGTGCGTTCCGGGTTATCCGCATCCGGTAAAGATGTAAAGCTGATCGGCAGCACTGTATCAGCACCAACTCCCCAGTAATACATCCACGGACGATTATCCAGAAAGACATCTTCTCCGTTTTCATTCCAAACATAAGGATAATACAGTGTTTCTGTTTGATTAAACAGTTTCCTTGCACGGGTCATCAGTTCCTGACACACATCATCACTTTCAGGTTGTTCTGTGGAAAGATAGGGGACGAAGTTAAGTAAAATCCGGAACGAAATCGGTTCCTGCAGACCTGTGAGTTGATTCCGAAGCTTCCGCGGAGCTGATGTTCCGCCAATTTCTTCATCCATTTCTATATAGCTGCGAACCCAATCCGGACGGACAGCACTGTTATCTTTTTCCCACACAAGCAAAAACCTTTTCATAAGGGTAAGATCACGGGCATCCAGTGTCCGGTTATCGTCCATGTCGCCGGATACCGGCGGCGGGCCGTAAAGAACCGCGCTAATCTGCTGACTTTCAGGAGAAAACGCAGTCAGTGCAGAAGCCGCATCTGCGGCTGATGACATGCTGAGAGCTGCCGCAAAAACAGCAGCGGTCAGTGCGGTTTGTTTTGAATGTTTCATAGCCGTTTCCTTTCCTTATAAGCGGATTAACGTGCAATTCTATTCTAAATGTATTATTAGCAAATGTCAAGATGTGAAATGAATATTGTAACACTGCACAAAGCAGGAACACAGTTTTTGTGCAATGATACAAATTGAGAATGATTTTCTGAAACATACTTGACATAGCACGCTAAACACGCTGTAATTAAGCTGGATAAAAAATCCGAATATTGAACCGGCTGCGCCGGAGAAAGCGAGGATGCAAAAATGAGTGCATTGAATCAGGTAACGATCATGGGACGGCTGACTGCCAAGCCGGAGCTGAAATTCACATCGAACGGCGGCTTCCCGGTCTGCTCTTTTACACTGGCGGTTGACAGACCGTACCGCAAGGGCGGAGAGCACGAGAAAGAAACCGACTTTTTCCGCGTGGTCGCGTGGCGTTCGACGGCAGAGCTTATCTGCAAGTATTTCGACAAGGGCGATCAGATGCTCCTGACCGGCTCGCTGCGGAACAGACAGTTTACGCCGGACGGTGAGGACAAGCCCCGCACGCAGACGGAAATCGTTGCAAAGGAGATCTTCTTTACCGGCAGCAAGCCGAAATCTGCGGAAGCTGTACCGGAATCTTCTGCACTGTCCAATTCCGGCATCAATCTGGAGGAATTTGAGGAACTGTGTGCCGATCAGGATGTGCCGTTCTAAGGCACATCCGCAGTTAAGAGGGAGAGTGAGAAAATGAGTGCAAAGGTCATTGCATTTTGCAACCAGAAAGGCGGCGTCGGCAAAACGACGTCCTGCCTGAATATCGGTGTCGGCCTTGCAGCAGCCGGAAAGCGCGTGCTGCTGATTGATGCTGATCCGCAGGGAAGCCTGTCCATCAGCCTCGGTATCGGTGATGCAGACGCACAGACGGACACGCTGGCGACCGTTATGGTGCGCGAGATGAACCGTGAACAGTATGACGTCCGGGGCTGTATCCGGCATCACGACGAGGGCGTGGACTTCCTTCCGGCCAATATCGAGCTGGCATCCGTGGATGTTTCGATGATTAACACTATGAGCCGGGAATACATCCTTTCCGGCGTGATCGCACAGATCAGGGGCGAGTATGACTTCATCCTGATTGACTGTATCCCCTGCGAAATCGTGGAGCTTTCCCACGATGACGCGGTGCTGCGCATGGTCGAAAGCAACTTCCAGCGTTCCGAAATCATGCCAAGCGAGAAAGCATTTGCTTACAAAATGCGGCTTGAAGCATTGCGGCGAAAAGCCGGTCGGAACCCTGAAAAA
>MSGZ01000009.1 GCA_001940925.1 Ruminococcus sp. Phil11 | reverse complement strand
CTTCGGACTGTGCCCATGTGTAGATGCATTCGCCCTGTTTCAGGTTCGTGGTTGTCTTGTAGTCGCTGTAGGTCGGGACAATGCGGTACGCATTGCCGCGGGAAGCACTCTCATACGTGACCTGGGTGAAGTCAAAGTTCATCTGGATACCTGCGGTACCCGGATCGCCCTTGACAGTCCAGTCGATCTTGAGGCTCTCGCCCGCTTCGGCCTTGTACACATTATTCTTTGTGCCCTTGGTCTCTGCGGAATCGTAGGTCTTGCCGTTCGGAACGAGATTGTAGATCAGGCTGCCTGCCGGAGGCGGATCCTGAGAACCGCTGTCGCCTACGACAATATCCAGTCCGTAGAACGTGAACGGGATTGTCTTGGTCTGGTCGATCGGAACGACCTTGTTCTCTTCACCGGATTTCAGGCCGACCGTGTACGTGCCCTTCTCGTTCGGAACCTTCACATTGAACGAGTAGATGACCTTGCCGTCATCGGCTTCGTTTTCTTCGGACTGTGCCCATGTGTAGATGCACTCGCCCTGTTTCAGGTTCGTGGTGCTCTTGTAGTCGCTGTAGGTCGGGACAATGCGGTATGCACTGCCGCGGGAAGCACTCTCATACGTAACCTGCGTAAAGTCAAAGTTCATCTGGATACCTGCGGTACCCGGATCGCCCTTGACCGTCCAGTCGATCTTGAGGCTCTCGCCCGCTTCGGCCTTATAGACATTATTCTTCGTGCCCTTTGCTTCGGCAGAATCAAAAGACTTGCCGTTCGGAACAAGGTTATAGACAAGGCTTCCTGACGGCGGCGGATTCTGAGGCCCGCTGTCGCCTACGACAATATCCAGACCATAGAACGTGAAGTCATAAGGTTTGTTCTGATCAAGCGGAACGACCTTATTTTCTTCGGCCGTGTTCAGGCCAACGGAATAAGTGCCCTTTTCATTCGGAACCGTCACGTTAAACGAATAAATGACTGCTCCGTCATTTGCCTGATTTTCCTCGGACTGTGCCCACGTGTAAACCGCCTGACCTCTGAGCAGCTTTTCTGTCGAATTATAATCGCTGTAGGTCGGAACAATGCGGTATGCACTGCCGCGGGAACCGCCGGTATACGAAACCTGTGTGAAGTCGAAGTTCATCTGGATGCCTGCGGTACCCGGATCGCCCTTGACTGTCCAGTCAATTTTCAGCGTTTCGCCGGCTTCTGCCTTGTAGACATTATTCTTTGTACCCTTGGTCTCGGCGGAATCGTAGGTCTTGCCGTTCGGAATGAGATTGTAGATCAGACCGTCGCCGCCGGAAGGCTGCGGATTGCCGCCGCTGCCGACTACGATATCCAGTCCGTGGAACGTGAACGGGATCGTCTTGGTCTGGTCGATCGGAACGACCTTGTTTTCCTCGCCGGATTTCAGGCCGACCGTGTACGTACCCTCAGTGCTCGGAACCGTCACATTGAACGAGTAGATGACCTTGCCGTCATCGGCCTCGTTTTCTTCGGACTGTGCCCATGTGTAGATGCACTCGCCCTGTTTCAGATTCGTGGTGGTCTTGTAGTCGCTGTAGGTCGGAACAATGCGGTACGCATTGCCGCGGGAAGCACTCTCATACGTGACCTGTGTAAAGTCAAAGTTCATCTGGATGCCTGCGGTACCCGGATCGCCCTTGACCGTCCAGTCGATCTTGAGGCTCTCGCCCGCTTCGGCCTTGTACACATTATTCTTTGTGCCCTTGGTCTCGGCGGAATCGTAGGTCTTGCCGTTCGGAATGAGATTGTAGATCAAACCGTCGCCGCCGGAAGGCTGCGGATTGCCGCCGCCGCTGCCGACTACGATATCCAGTCCGTGGAACGTGAACGGGATCGTCTTGGTCTGGTCGATCGGAACGACCTTGTTTTCCTCGCCGGATTTCAGGCCGACCGTGTACGTGCCCTCCGCGCTCGGAACAGTCACATTGAACGAATAGATGACCTTGCCGTCATCGGCCTCGTTTTCTTCGGACTGTGCCCATGTGTAGATGCACTCGCCCTGTTTCAGGTTCGTGGTGGTCTTGTAGTCGCTGTAGGTCGGGACAATGCGGTATGCACTGCCGCGGGAAGCACTCTCATACGTGACCTGCGTAAAGTCAAAGTTCATCTGAATACCTGCGGTACCCGGATCGCCCTTGACCGTCCAGTCGATCTTGAGGCTCTCGCCCGCTTCGGCCTTGTACACATTATTCTTTGTGCCCTTGGTCTCGGCGGAATCGTAGGTCTTGCCGTTCGGAATGAGATTGTAGATCAAACCGTCGCCGCCGGAAGGCTGCGGATTGCCGCCGCCGCTGCCGACTACGATATCCAGTCCGTGGAACGTGAACGGGATCGTCTTGGTCTGGTCGATCGGAACGACCTTGTTTTCCTCGCCGGATTTCAGGCCGACCGTGTACGTGCCCTCCGCGCTCGGAACGGTCACATTGAACGAGTAGATGACCTTGCCGTCATCGGCCTGGTTCTCCTCGGACTGCGCCCATGTGTAGATGCATTCACCCTGTTTCAGGTTCGTGGTGCTCTTGTAGTCGCTGTAGGTCGGGACAATGCGGTATGCACTGCCGCGGGAAGCACTCTCATACGTAACCTGGGTGAAGTCAAAGTTCATCTGAATACCTGCGGTACCCGGATCACCCTTGACTGTCCAGTCGATTTTCAGCGTTTCGCCGGCTTCTGCCTTGTAGACATTATTCTTTGTGCCCTTTGCTTCGGCAGAATCAAAAGACTTGCCGTTCGGAATGAGATTGTAGATCAGGCCGTCACCGGAAGGCTGCGGACTTCCGCCGCCGCCGTTTCCGACTACGATTTCCAGACCGTGGAACGTAAACGGAATCGTCTTAGTCTGGTCGATCGGAACGACCTTGTTTTCCTCGCCGGATTTCAGGCCGACAGAGTAGGTGCCCTCCGCGCTCGGAACAGTCACATTGAACGAATAGATGACCTTGCCGTCATCGGCCTGGTTCTCCTCGGACTGCGCCCATGTGTAGATGCACTCGCCCTGTTTCAGGTTCGTGGTGCTCTTATAGTCGCTGTAGGTCGGGACAATGCGGTATGCACTGCCGCGGGATGCACTTTCATACGTGACCTGGGTGAAGTCAAAGTTCATCTGAATACCTGCGGTACCCGGATCGCCCTTGACCGTCCAGTCGATCTTGAGGCTCTCGCCCGCTTCGGCCTTATAAACATTATTTTTTGTGCCCTTTTCCTCAGCGGAATCGTATGTTTTCCCGTTGGGGACAAGATTGTAAACAAGCGAATCGGCAGCTTGCGCTGTCACCGCGTTTTCGGCACGGACTGCCGGAAATGCGCCGAGCAGTGATGTTGCTGCAAGGCACAGGGAGGAAAGAGCAGAAATGAGTTTCTTCATTTTTTTCCCTTTCTGGATTTAGTGCGCAGAGGGTTTCCCCCTGCGCACTATCATCCCTGTCTGAATTATTCGGATAGCCGGAAACGACTTAGTTGGAAGCCTTACCCAGCTGGTCTGCGCCGATCATCAGCGCAAGGAACTTCTTGATCTTGACAGAATCCTTAGCGTCGAGCTTGTTGTCCTTCTCGCAGTCAGCGTTCAGGAGACCCTGCGGAGTGACCTGAGCGTTTCTTGCAAGATATCTGTTCAGGAGCACAACGTCGCCGATGCGGACAACGCCGTCGCAGTTGACGTCACCGTAGAGGGTGTCGCCGTCCTTGTTGCCCGGTTCAGTGGTAGAAACCGGCTCCGTGGTCACATCGCTGCCGACAACGATATCCAGACCGTGGAACACGAACTTGTGCGGATTCTCCTGATGACGCGGAACGACCTTGTTGGTGTCCTTCGGATCGGAGCTCAGACCCATGTGGTAAGTACCGTACTCGGTCGGAACCTTTACAGTGAAGCTGTAGATCACAGTATTGTCTGCTGCGGTATACTCATCGGACTGTGCCCAGGTATAAATGACCTCGCCCTTCTTCAGGCCCTCGGTGTTTGCAGCATCGCTGAAGGTCGGAGCAACACGGTAAGCATTGCCGCGCTTGCTGCTCTTATACTCAACCTGAGAGAAATCGAAGTCCATCTGGATGCCGGCAGTACCCTTATCGTTCTTGACAGTCCAGTCAACGGTAAGCTCTTCGCCGGGAAGTGCTCTGTAGACATTGTTTCCGTTCCCCTCTGCAGCAGTATAATTCTTGCCGTTCGGGATCAGATCGTAGATGATCACATCATCAGCGTCAGCAACGGTAGTAGCCGGAGCAACGGTGGTTGCCGGAGCAACGGTAGTAGCCGGAGCAACGGTGATTGCCGGAGCAGCGGTGGTTGTCGGAGCAGCGGTAGTAGCCGGAGCAACGGTGGTTGCCGGAGCAACTGCGGTCGTCTCAGCAGCTGTGGTAGCCGGAGCAACCGTGGTCGTCTCAGCAACTGTGGTAGCCGGAGCAGCTGTAGTAGTCTCAGCAGCTGCTGTCGTCTCAGCAACTGTGGTCGTCTCTGCTTCCGTGGTAACAATGTTATCAGAAGTCGTCGTAACATACTCACCACGCGCCAGGATCTCGAGGCCGTAGAACACAAAAGAATGTTCCTTATTCTGATCCTTCGGAACGACCTTGCTGGTCTCCTTCGGGTTCTCGTTCAGGCCCATGGTGTAATAGCCAGGCTCCTCCGGTACCTTGATCTTAAAGGAGTAGATGATCTTGCCGTCGTCAGCGAAGTTCTCATCGGACTGTGCCCATGTGTAAATGATCTCGCCCTTATTCATGTTCGCGGTATTGTAGGAATCGCTGTAGGTCGGGACAATACGGTAAGCAGGACCGCGCTTGCCGCTGAGATACTCGACCTGAGAGAAATCGAAGGACATCTGCAGACCTGCAGTACCCTGATCGTTCTTGATGGTCCAGTCAACCTGAAGCTCATCACCCGGATCAGCAGTATAGAAGTTGTTTTTACCGTCCCACAACAGTGCGTCAACATAATCTCCTTCATGCGGGATCAGATTATAGACGATTACATCAGCAGGCGGCTCCGTGAAGACCGGCGCCTGCGTCACAACGGTAGTTGACACAGAGGTAGCCTCAGCAACGGTCGTGGCCGGAGCTGCTGTCGTAGCAGGAGCAACGGTCGTAGTCGGAGCTGCTGTTGTTGCCGGAGCAACCGTCGTAGCAGGAGCTGCTGTTGTTGCCGGAGCAACTGTTGTAGCGGGTGCTTCGGTGGTCGTAACAGGAGCTTCCGTCGTAGCCTGTGCACCGCTGCCGACAATAATCGTCAGCTTTTCAGTGCTGAACTTCTGCTCGCCGCCGATACCTTTGAAGTTGGACTGCGCATCGCTTCTCTCATTATCCGGAACCGGGGTATTGTCATCCTTGAACAGGGAACCCGGATGGCAGTTGATAAAGACATCCTTGTAAATATCAAAAACATAAACACCGTCCGGCATGTCATCCGGCAGCTTAAGCTCAAGCTTGGTAAAGGTGTATTTATAAGCCCAGGACACATCCTTGCTCCATGTGGTTACGGATTCATAATTCTCGTAATCAAATTCCTCTTCCAGCTCGCCGCCTGCTTCAACCCAGGGACCGAATGCATCGACATTCAGGCCGGCTTCGATCTCAGGCTTTGCCTGATACAGAACGCTCCACGCTTCCGGATTGAACATTGCAATACCGGTATCGCAGATATCGCCGGCAAAGAAGTAGTCATCCAGAGCCTTACCGCTCTCGAGGCAATTCGGGTAGGTGAAGTCTGTTGCCTTGCTGCCGATCTTGTCGCCCTTGGCAGTCATCGTAATACCATAGTTACCGAATGCATCCTTGTAATTTTTGATTTCATTGTTCTGGCGGTCAAAAACAGAACCCTGGCCCTTCGTATCGTCAAGGTTCCCGTCCTTGCCGATCGCGAACTTGAGCAGCGTGCTGTTAAAACCGCTGGACTGCGGGATGTAGACCTCGACCGGGATCGTATCACCGGCATTGACCTGCACCTCGCTCTTGCCGTTGGAACGAAGCGCAACGATCGTCTCCTCGACATTTGCAGCACTGGTCGGGAAGACCATGCTGCCGCCCATCGCCGTTGCAGCAATCACAAACGACGAAAGGGCCGAAATAAACTTCTTCATGACAACTGAATCCTTTCCGGTTTGTATGCCGGGCCGCCGCAGTCCGGAACAAACACTTTATGTTTTTCTTTCTCATACCGGCTTTTTACCAGCGGCATAACCGGTGTTGAAAATTGCAGTTGATGTGCATGGTAAATGCACACCGCTGTATCCGCCGAATTTACAGAACGTACCGAGATTCTGCTTTCAGTCAGCGATGCTCCCCGCGGCATCAGCAGCCATTCTGACGATATCCCCTCTCAAAGGACAGCATCAGGCAAAATCTGCCCGATATGCACGCACCCTGCATCCGTATACCCTCCTCCTTTTCTGATAAGATGATACCACAGCCTGTATCCATAAGATACACTGCCGATACCGGTACGGACGGCACGGATTCCGCATAAACGCCGAATACAACTCCGCTAGCTTACATTATAGCACATAAAAGCGAAAATGACAAGCATTTTTCGCAACAAAAATATGCACAAAAGAGGTTTTTTTCACAGATTCTGTTTTTCGGCATCGGAATCCGGCGTATTTCTTGACATTTCAGGCCACGTATGATATAATGTAAGTTGATTTTGTATGCAAAAATGATGATCCGGGTTCTCCGGATCCTGTTTACGGAGGAGATCATGCAGCAGGAATCCAGCCGGGCGGAGTCGATCGTCCGGGTCAGTTACCGCGGCATCGGCGTCAATCTGATGCTGGTGATCTGCAAGGCGGCAGTCGGTCTGCATGCGCATTCGATCGCTGTTGTTCTGGACGCGGTCAACAACCTGAGTGACGCGCTGTCCTCGCTGATCACGATCATCGGCGCGAAGCTTGCAGGAAAGGCAGCCGACCGCAAGCATCCATACGGGCACGGCCGCATTGAGTACATATCCGCATCCCTGATCGCGGTGATGATCTTTGTCGCCGGTATCACCTCACTGAAGGAATCGGCAGAAAAGCTGTTTCATCCGGTGAAGCCGGCGTATTCATCCGTCTCGCTGCTGATCCTGGCAGCGGGCATCGCAGCCAAGATCGTGCTCGGGCGATACTATAAAAAAAAGGGCGATGCGCTCAACTCAGCATCCCTGACGGCATCCGGCACGGACGCACTGTTCGATGCCGTCATCGGCGCGGCGACGCTGATCTCCGCAGCCGTCAGCATGACAGCGGGCAAGAATCTTGAAGGGCTGCTCGGCATTGTCATATCATGCTTTATTCTGAAGGCAGGTTATGATATTATCCGCGAAACGATGAATCACATCATCGGCATCCGCGCGGACGACGCCCTCACGGCGCAGATCCGCCGGAGGATCTGTGAGAATCCGAATGTCCGCGGCGCATACGATCTGATCCTGCACAATTACGGCCCCGACAAATATTTCGGCACTGTGCACATCGAGATCGACGACCACATGACCGCAAGGGAGATCGACGCGCTTTCCCGCTCGATCGTCCCGCAGATCTATCAGGAATTCGGCGTTCTGCTGACGATCGGCATCTACGCTGCTAATACGCACAGCGAGACTGCCCAGCAGATCCGGGAGGCTGTCCGGAACATCGTCAGCCAGTATCCGGAGATCCTGCAGATGCACGGGTTCTATGCAGAAGAAGCCGTGCGCGCCGTCTCCTTTGACATCATGCTTGATTACGACACGGAGGACACTGACACCATCACCGACGAGATCCGGCGGGAGCTGACCGAACGCTTCCCGGACTATCAGTTCTTCATCAACATCGACCGCGATTTCAGCGATTGACCGTTACATTTTACTGGAACAGGAGACCATATATATGGTATTCAGCAGCTTTGCATTCTTATTCTGGTTTCTGCCGTTTTGCCTGATTGTCTATATGCTGGCCAGAAAGAGCACGAAAAATCTTGTTCTGCTCTTTTTCAGTATCGTGTTTTACGCTTACGGCGCAATCGAAACACCTGCCTATCTTTATCTGATTTTGCTGTCTGTTGTCATCAACTGGATCGCCGGCATGTTCATCGGACGGAACGACGGTCATCAGAAGCTATGGCTGACGCTCGGCCTTGTATGGGATTTCGGCAATCTGTTCGTGTTCAAGTATACCGATTTCTTTATCCGAAACCTGAATCATCTGCCCGGCGTGAATCTGCCGCTGACGAATCTGGTTTTGCCGCTCGGCATCAGCTTCTTCACATTCCAGATCGCTTCCTATCTGATCGACGTATACCGCAGACAGGTCCGGGTCGAATACAACCTGATCGACCTCGGCACCTATATTCTGCTGTTCCCGCAGCTGATTGCCGGCCCGATCGTCCGCTTTGCCGATGTGCAGAAGGAACTGCATGACAGAACCGTCCGCACGGATGAGTTCATCGAGGGCGTACAGATCTTCCTGATCGGCCTCGGAAAAAAGGTGCTGCTCGCAAACCGTCTCGGCGGTCTGTGGAGCGACCTGCAGAATGTCGGCTACGATGCGATCTCCGGCAAGGCAGCATGGCTCGGCATTTTCGCATACAGTATGCAGCTCTACTTTGATTTTTCCGGTTACTCGCAAATGGCGATCGGAATGGGCAAAATGCTTGGGTTCCACTTCCCGCAGAACTTCAATCATCCGTATCTCTCCGTCACGATGACAGAATTCTGGCGGCGCTGGCACATGACCCTCGGCACATGGTTCCGCGAATATGTTTACATCCCGCTCGGCGGAAACCGCAAGGGCAAAAAGCGCATGTACATCAACATGCTGGTCGTCTGGACGCTGACCGGCTTCTGGCACGGCGCGGACTGGAACTTCATCCTCTGGGGGATGCTGCTGTTCTGTCTGCTCAGTGCAGAAAAAACATGGTACGGTACATTTCTGGACAAGCATAAGGGAATCGGTCATCTGTACATGCTGTTCTGGATTCCGATGTCGTGGCTGCTGTTCGCGATCACGGACCTGAAGCAGCTCGGCATTTACTTCTCCAAGCTCTGGGGCTTCGGCGAGCCCGCGCTCATGCCGACCGACTATATCAAATATTTCGGCATATACGGCAAATGGCTCATTCTCGGCCTGATCTTCTGCACGGCACTGCCGGAGAATATCTACAAAGCAATGCAGAACCGTCAGAAGTCGCAGCTCTGTCAGTTCTTCTGGATCGCGGAAACGCTGCTTCTCGTGATCCTGACCTTCTCGCTGAAAAAGTGGTGGCTGATCCTGCTGATTATCCCGGTTCTGGCAAGAGAGTATTTCTATATCAATCTGCCGAAAAGGACAAAGGCACGCTTCGGGCAGGTATTCTGGATTCCCGAGCTGCTGCTCGTATTCGGACTGTCCGTATACTGCATTTACCGCGGCATGAACGATCCGTTCCTGTATTTCCGCTTCTGATAGGAGGGCTGCATCATGAAAAAGAAATGGACACAGCAGCAGCGTTCCGCTCTGGCGATCGCTCTGACCGGCGTCTTTCTGCTGACCGGCAAGCTCTTTGTCTGGAAATCGGATGAGCCTGTCACGGCACAGCAGGATCCCTCACCTGTTGCGGAGATTCCGGAACCGGCCGAAACTACTGCACCGCCAGCGGAATCAGAAGCTCTGCCGATTTTTACAGAAATCACTTACGGCACCGAGGAAACTGCGATCGTTCCGATTGAACCGCATATTGATGAGGAAACGGAAACGGTACCGGAGCCGATTGCAACGGAAGCCGAGGCCGCCGCTTCTGTCACGACCGCTGAACAAACTGTTCCGACAGCACCTGAAGCAGCAGCTTCGGAAACAACAGCGGCACCTGCTGAGACTGCCGTTCCGCAAACGGAAGCACCGGCTCCCGCCCCTGCATCCGATGATTATTTCAAGGATGCGCTGTTTATCGGCGACTCGCGAACTGTCGGCATGGCAGATTATGCACCGATCGACGGTGCGACCTACTTCGCGACTGTCGGTCTGAGCACGTATAAGATCAACAATTCCACGAGCGAGGTGCCCGGCACAAAGGGACAGTCGCTCGCGCAGGTACTCGCTGCCAAGCAGTACGGCAAGGTCTACATCATGCTCGGCATCAATGAGATCGGAAATGACCTGAATGCAACGATGACGCATTACCGTGAGCTGATCGACCGTGTCCGGCAGGCACAGCCGAACGCGATCATCATTCTCGAAGCGAATCTGCATGTTGCATACAGCCGTTCCTCAACGGACAAGGTCGTCAACAATCCCGCGATCAACAGTTTCAACGAGGAACTTGCACTTTTGGCGGACAATCAGAAGATCTTTTATCTGGACGTCAACCCGCTCTTTGATGACGACACCGGCAGCCTGAAAGCGGAGCTGACCAGCGACGGCACGCACCCTTACGCCAAGCATTATCTGACATGGGCGGACTGGCTGCGGAGCCACACGATCCCGGTATAAGGAGGTTCAACAATGGCATTCAAGCTCCCACAGCAGGACGGCACAGCCAAGCTGTCCTCTGTGATCCAGCTGATCCTTTTTCTCGTTCTGTTTCTGACGATCTATCTGCTGCTGCGGAGAGTTGTGCATTCACTTCCGCTCCGCATCCTGATCCTGATCGGAGACTACTTTATCGTGAGCCTGTTCACGTATACGGTCATCCGTCCGCTGATGATGAAGCTGGAAGCAGCACTCAGAAATCGAAAATAACCGGAGAAGGAGCTGCTGACTGCGGCTCCTTTTTGCAAAGGAGGTTTTTGCATGAACAATATCCAGATCGCAAAGGAAAGCATCCGCATCACCGCGGAACGGAAATATAAGGCACACGGACAGACCGTTCTGCTGCCGGAGCATGACTATTCGGATGTAACAGTCATCACGCCCGCAGACGGAGAAGCTCTGCTGAAAGCACCGCTTACCCCCGGCGAACGGATGTGCAGCATCAGCGTGACGACGGAATCGTCCTTCGGCGCAGCAAGCCGGTTCAGGAATCCGCTTGTCATGAATTATGCGAACGCACATCATGCAGGCGGCGGCTTCATGCTCGGTGCCAATGCGCAGGAGGAGGCACTCTGCCGCTGCAGTACGCTTTACGCTTCGATCAAATCGGAGAAAGCCGCAGAGATGTACCGCTGGAATAATTCACATCTGAACAGCACGGAATCAGACTACATGCTGCTTTCACAGAATGTTGCCGTATTCCGGGACGATCACCTTGCGCTGCTTGCAGAGCCGTTCCCAGCCGGCGTTATCACCGCACCGGCTCCGAACAGACGGGGCGCGGCGGTTTTTGCCTCATCCCAAACGATCAAGGAGACCTTCCTGCGGAGGATCCGCATCATCCTGCGCATTGCCGCAAAATACGGCTACCGCGATCTGATCCTCGGTGCATGGGGCTGCGGTGCCTTCGGCAACGATCCGAAAACGGTCGCAGAAGCATTCCGCACGGCACTGACCGAGGACGGCACCGGTACACTGTTTGACAACGCCGTCTTTGCGGTCTACGGCTCAGAGACCGGCAGAAACTACACCGCATTCCGCGCCGTCTTTTCGGATATGCTGTCATGAGCAGGCCGGAAAAGGACCGCTTTCTGCGCGGCTTTGCACTTGTTGTATTCGCATTTCTCGCCGCATCCTTCGGCGGCTGGATCTACGAAGTGATCTGCGTATATTTGTTATATCATGTATTTTATAACCGCGGGATGCTGCACCTGACACTCTGCCCGATCTACGGGTTCGGCGCATGGGGGCTGTATCTGGTGCTGCATAAGATCAGAAACAGTGCGCTTTACTTTGTGCTGAGCGTTCTGATCGCAAGCGCATTTGAATATGCCTGCGCGCTTCTGCTGGAAGCAGTCTTTCACCGGATCTACTGGACATATGAAGGCTGGCCGCTCTCCGTGCAGAACCGCATCTCGCTGGTCAGCAGCCTGATTTTCGGCGTGCTTACGCTGATTTTCGCCAAATGCATCGTCCCGCCGCTGAAAAAGGCCGTCAGCCGCGGAAAAGCACGCGGCTGGTTCCTCGCGGCAATCGGAGCAATTTGCGTCATTCTGGCGGATTTTGCCCTTGTTGTGAAAGGTATGCAGTCCTGAATTGACAGAACCGGACAGCTTTTGTGATACTCATGCATTTTCGGCCGGAGCGGTTGCATTTTCCGGACGGATGTGGTATAATATAACGTAACAAAAAATCAACCGGAACCATGCGCAGAAAGGATGATGGGCAGATGTTCAGGCAGTTTGCACCGGAGTGGGAAGGCTTTACGCCGGGTCGATGGAGCGATTCGGTCAATGTCCGCGACTTTATCCACAAGAATTATACCCCTTACGACGGCGACGAAAGCTTCCTCACAGGGCCGACCGAGGCCACAAAAAAGCTCTGGGATCAGGTTATGGAGCTGGCAAAGCAGGAGCGTGAGGCAGGCGGCGTGCTCGACATGGACACCAAGATCATCTCGACGATCACCTCGCACGGCCCCGGCTATCTTGACAAATCGCTCGAAAAGATCGTCGGCTTCCAGACGGACAAGCCGTTCAAGCGCGCACTGCAGCCGTTCGGCGGCATCCGCATGGCACAGCAGGCCTGCCGCGAATACGGCTATGAGGTCGATCCGGAGGTCGTTGAGATCTTCACAAAATACCGCAAGACCCACAATCAGGGCGTGTTCGATGCCTATACCCCGGAAATGCGCCTTGCAAGAAAATCCGCGATCCTGACGGGTCTGCCGGATGCCTACGGCAGAGGCCGCATCATCGGCGACTACCGCAGAATCGCGCTCTACGGCGTGGACTGGCTGATCGCGGACAAGGAGCATCAGAAGGCAACGCATTTTGTGCGCATGACCTCGGAAAACATCCAGCTCCGCGAGGAACTCTCGGAGCAGATCAGAGCACTCGGCGAATTGAAGGAGCTCGGCAATATTTACGGCTTCGATATCTCCAAGCCGGCCGCCAATGCGCAGGAGGCTGTGCAGTGGCTGTATTTCGGCTATCTGGCTGCCGTCAAGGAGCAGAACGGCGCAGCAATGAGCCTCGGCCGGACTTCGACCTTCCTTGACATCTTCATCCAGCGCGATCTGGAACGCGGCGTCCTGACTGAAGAACAGGCACAGGAGCTGATCGACCACTTTATCATGAAGCTGCGGCTCGTGAAGTTCGCCCGCACACCGGAATACAATGCGCTGTTCTCCGGCGACCCGACATGGGTCACAGAGTCGATCGGCGGCGTATCCGTCGAGGGACAGCACATGGTCACCAAGAACTCCTACCGCTATCTCAATACACTAAACAATCTCGGCACGGCACCGGAGCCGAATATGACCGTGCTCTGGTCTGTGCGTCTGCCGCAGAATTTCAAGCGCTTCTGCGCAAAAATGTCGATCAAGACCTCGTCGATCCAGTATGAGAACGATGACCTGATGCGCGTGACCCACGGCGACGATTACGCGATCGCCTGCTGTGTTTCGTCAATGGTCGTGGGCAAGGAGATGCAGTTCTTCGGTGCCCGCGCAAACCTCGCAAAGTGTCTGCTTTATGCGATCAACGGCGGCGTGGACGAGGTCATGAAGGTGCAGGTCGGCCCGAAATACCGTCCGGTCACCGGCGATTATCTTGACTTTGACGATGTCATGGACAAGTACGACCAGATGATGGAATGGCTGGCCGGACTCTATGTCAATACGCTGAACATCATCCATTATATGCACGATAAATACAGCTACGAAAAACTGCAGATGGCACTGCATGACCGCGACGTCAAGCGGTATTTTGCGACCGGCATCGCGGGACTATCCGTCGTGGCGGATTCGCTCAGTGCGATCAAATATGCGAAGGTCAAATGCATCCGCGACGAAAACGGCATTGTCGTCGATTATGAGGTCGAGGGCGATTTCCCGAAATACGGCAACGACGACGACCGCGTGGACCGCATAGCCGTCGAAATCGTCAAATCCTTCATGGACAAGATCCGCAAGCATCACACCTATCGCGGCGGCGTCCCGACCATGAGTATCCTGACGATCACCTCGAATGTTGTCTACGGCAAGAAGACCGGCAATACCCCGGACGGCAGAAAGCACGGCGTTCCGCTGGCACCCGGCGCAAACCCGATGCACGGCAGAGATACGCACGGTGCGGTCGCATCGCTGTCCTCTGTCTCGAAGATCCCGTTCAAGCACGCACAGGACGGCATTTCCAATACCTTCTCGATCATTCCGGATGCGCTCGGCAAGGATACCAAGATCTTCTCCGGCGATCTCGATCTGGATGCACTTGCGCAGGAGACAGCAGATGAACAGGCATAATCCCGACCCGGACGAGCTGGCCGCTCTGATCGACAGCCTTGTTGCAGGCGGCACCCAGCATATCAATCTGGAGATCGGCGCGCATACCCGCGTGCAGACCGTCAACAGCACGGAATGCAGCAGACCCGGTGCCTGCGCGATCCCGAATATGCCCTATGAGGATGATGCGGAGGAATCCGCAGAGGAATAACAGAACGGAGGGAATCCCATGGCAAACGAACAGCAGATCGACAACCTCGTCGCATTGCTTGACGGTTATGTGGAAAAAGGCGGACATCATCTGAATGTCAACGTCTTTACCAGAGAAACGCTGCTGGATGCGCAGGCGCATCCGGAGAAATATCCGCAGCTGACGGTGCGCGTGTCCGGCTATGCGGTCAACTTCATCAAGCTGACCAAGGAGCAGCAGGACGATATCATCTCCCGCACCTTCCACGAAAAGATCTGAATGTATGAAGCCCGCTGAACTGTTTTCAGCGGGCTTTTCAGGAGGTTTGCATGAACGGATATATCCATTCGACGGAATCGTTCGGTACCGTGGACGGCCCGGGCATCCGCTTTGTGATCTTCTTTCAGGGCTGCCCGATGCGCTGCCTGTACTGCCACAATCCCGATACATGGGCACCGAACCGCGGTCAGACCGAAACAGCAGAATCCCTGCTCCGTCAGTTTGAAAAGAACCGCAATTTCTATCAGAACGGCGGCATTACCGCGACCGGCGGCGAGCCGATGCTGCAGCTCACGTTCCTGACGGAGCTGTTTACAGAAGCAAAGGCGCGCGGCATCCACACCTGCCTTGACACATCCGGCATCTGCTATCAGCCGGACGCGCAGGAATCAGCCGTGGCACTTCTGCGCGTGACCGATCTGGTCATGCTGGATATCAAGCATATTGACGATGCGATGCACCGGAAGCTGACCGGACATTCCAACCGGAATATCCTTGCATTTGCCGAAAAGATCAGTTCATCCGGCGTTCCAATCTGGATCCGGCATGTGATCGTGCCGGGCTGGACAGACGGCGCAGACGAACAGCAGGCACTCGGTTATTTTATCGGCGGACTGAAAACCCTCAAGGGTCTGGACGTCCTCCCCTATCACGATCTCGGGAAAGCAAAATACGAGGCACTCGGCATCCCGTATCCCCTCGGAGATACAGCACCCGTATCCAAAGAGACTGCGGCCAAAGCCCGTGCGCAGATTCTCACCGGCATCCGCAAAAGGCTTCACGAAAACAGAACATAGCATAAAATGAGCGGCTTCCTGCACATGGCAGGAAGCCGCCCGTTTCCATCCCTTATCCCCTGATGCGCTGTTCAGCCACGCTGTCAGCGCGGTTCACAGATCAGTTTCATTGCCGTGCGCTCTTCGCCGTCGATCTCGATGCTGGCGAAGGCAGGGATGCACACCAGATCAATGCCGATCGGGGCCAGGTATCCGCGCGCGATCGCGATCGACTTGATCGCCTGATTCGCCGCGCCTGCACCGACAGCCTGCACTTCAACGACATGCTGCTCCCGGATCACACCGGCGATTGCGCCGGCTACGGAATTCGGCGTAGAATGCGAAGATACTTTCAAAACTTCCATCGATTTACCTCCTAAATTGTTAGAGTCAATTTATATCTTGTATAACAGGAAATCTAATGCTGGGCTGCATTGTTTCACTGTCTATATTATAATACATTTCAATAAAAAAGTCAAGGTATTCAGGTATAGTTTGTAGAATCCCTCATAAATATACGTTCGATTTTGTTACAAATGCCGGATTTGCTATTAATTTCCAGACACACCGCATTCAGGATGCAGGGAGCCGGTGCTTCCTCAAACTGAACCGGCCGCTTGAACCGCTGCTTCTCGATCGCGAGCTCCGGCTTCACGCCCAGCACAGACCTTGCGCCGCCGACCATACCGACATCCGTCAGATAACCAGTCTTGCCGTCGAGGATCTCCTCGTCCGCCGTCTGTACATGTGTATGCGTGCCGATCACCGCTGATACGCGTCCGGCGAGATACCAGCCCATTGCACGCTTTTCCGATGTCGCTTCTGCGTGAAAATCGAGCAGCGTGATCCGTGCATCCGTCTCCGCAAGGATCCGGTCGATCACGGAAAACGGATTATCAAGCGCATCCAGAAATGCCGTGCCCATCAGATTGATGACCGCGACCGAACAGGAACCGCAGTCCAGCACACAGACACCGCTGCCCGGTGCGCCGTCCGGATAATTGGCCGGACGCAGGATGCGTTCATTCTCGAAGATGCGGTCACACTTCCGCCGGAAACAGTGATTGCCGGTCGTGATGACGTCTGCGCCGCCGGAAAACAGCATGTCCGCAGACTGCGGTGTGATGCCGTTGCCCTTCGCGGAATTTTCACCGTTGACTACGATCAGGTCGGCGCGGTATTCCCGTTTCAGCTTCGGTGCCTGCCGGCAGAAGCATTCGCTGCCGGCTTCCCCGACAACATCGCCGAACATCAGAATCCTCATGCAGCGTCCCCTTTACTGATCCGCAGGAACAACAACAAAATACGGATCCTCGCGCTGGTCTTCTGCAGGCGTCTGCTGTCCCGGCGTATAATTGATGACAGGAACCTCACCCTGCTGACCGTCTGCCGGAGCAGTTTCGGCCGCAGCATCAGCGTCCGCAGGCGTTTCCTCAGCCGGTGCAATTTCGGTCTGCGCATTGCCCTGTTCGTCCGTCACAACGTAGATCTCACCGTTATCGTCGATCGCCGTTACGGCGACCGTTTCACTCTCCTCCGGTTCCGCGGTTGTCGCATTCATCGCATGAAGGATATCCCAGATATCGGTCTCGGGCGCGTCGGTCACAGCGAACTGCGCAGGATCTACATAGATACTTCCGGCAGGCGTCTGTTCTTCCTCACCACGCACCTTTGTCATAATAAAGATCAAAAGCATGACTGCGCTGACTGCAGCGATCAATGCAAGAATCTCATTTTTCTCCATACCAAACTCCTATATTATTTTTTATTCTTCGGTGTGCGGATGCGTTCTCCTGCAAGCGGATTGCTGTCGATCGCGTTCTGACGCTGTTCACTGGAAAGATGCGTATAGATCTCGGTCGTCGCAATGGACTGGTGCCCGAGAATATCCTTCAGCGTCAGCGTATCCACATGTCCGTGCTGATACATCAGTGTTGCTGCGGTATGCCGGAGCTTATGCGTAGACAGCCCCCGTCCGGCAAGACCGGAGGCATTCAGCGTATTTTCGACGATCTGCTGGACCCGTCTGCGGCTGATCCTGCGGTGATTCCGGCTCAAAAACAGCGCATCCGGCTCCTCCGGCGGATTCTCCCGTGCATCCAGATACGACCGGATCGCCGCAAGGCAGGCGTCATTCAGATAGACGATGCGCTCCTTGCTGCCCTTTCCGAGCACGCGGATCTGCCGGTTATAAAAATCCACATCCTTCACGTTCATTCCGACCAGCTCCGCCAGACGGAAGCCGCAGTTCAGGAACAGCGTGACAATGCAGTAATCGCGCAGCATATCATGCGAGGGATTCTCCTCTGCGGTTTTCAGCATCCGCAGGCTTTCCTCCAGCGTCAGGAACCGCGGCAGCGATTTCTTCACGACCGGCAGCTCAAGGCTCTGGCACGGATCAACGGTCAGCATCCCCTTTGTCTTGGTCAGATACCGGAACAGGCTGCGCACGGCACTCATCCTGCGGGATACCGAACGCGGCGTATTCCCGCGGACATCGCGCAGATAGCGGATATAATCATACAGCAGCGAGACCGTCACACGTTCCAGCTCTGCCGTTGTGACCGCCGAAAGTTCAACATCTGCACATTCGGAGACGGGCTGTTTGTTCAGTGTACAGTGCATCCAGCGCAGGAACAAGTCAATATCATGGTAATACTCGCTGACCGTTCGCCTGGCTTTTCCGCGGATCACATCCAGATAAGTCAGGTAATCGCTGAAAAACAGCGGCAGCTGACTGCGGTCGATTTCCATTGCAGCACCCCCTCCGCAGTCCGTATTCTTATATTATACCGCAAAACAGTTCTTTTTGCAACCCCCTGCGAAAAGATTTTTCAGCGGTATCCCCGGAACTGCATCAGCTTGACATTCAGCGGCTTTTATGCTATAATCAGTATGCAAATCAGGAAAACAGGAGGTGTACAGTCATGCAGCGAAAGGGCAGCTATCAGACGAAGCAAAAAGCGGTCATTCTGGCGTATCTGGAGACGCATCCGGAACGGCATGTGACAGCGGCAGAGCTGCTGCATGCGCTGACTGAAAACGGCACCCCTATGGGCGCGGCAACGATCTACCGGCAGCTCGAAAAGCTTGAGCAGGAGGGCCTTGTCCGCCGCTATTCGCTCGATGACCGCGGCAGTGCGTGCTGGCAGTACGGCGGCGAGGAAGCGAAGTCCGGAACCTGTCATTCGCACTTTCACCTGAAATGCACCGAATGCGGCACGCTGATCCATCTCGACTGCGATCATCTGCATGAGATCGCGCACCATGTCGCAAACGACCACGGCTTTTGCATTGACCCCGCGCGTACCGTCTTTTACGGGATCTGCGAAGCCTGCCGCAAGAATGCCGGTTCACCGGAAACGGAACCGGAGCATCATCGCGACTGCTGCTGTCAGCATCACAAAACTGAATAAGCAAATCCGCCGGGTGTACGCCGCGGCGGTTTTTTATGCATGGAATCCTGTCGCTTCGCATATCGTGTCACAGAAAGGGAGTGTGCGGAAATGCAGGGACTGACTGCAGATGAGGTCGTAAAAAGAAGGAAAGAATACGGATTCAACACACTGGCAGAGCCGCCCCGGGCACATCCGCTGCGGATCCTGCTTGCGCAGTTTCGTGATATCATGGTGCTGATCTTGCTCGCAGCAGCGGTCATTTCATGGCTGCTCGGGGAATATGCGGATGCAGGAACGATCGCTGTGATCGTCGTGCTGAATGCGGTGCTCGGCTTTGTACAGGAATACCGCACGGAGCAGACGCTGCTCGCGCTGCGCAGCATGACCGCTCCGACGGCGAGAGTCCGCAGAGACGGCAAAATACAGACCGTTCCCGCCGCCGAGCTTGTGCCGGACGATATCATTCTGGCGGAATCCGGCGACCGTGTCCCCGCAGATGCAGTGATCCTTTCCTGCACGCAGCTGAATACCGAAGAATCCGTCCTGACCGGCGAATCAACAGCCGCCGAAAAGCATTCACATACCGATGCAGACGGTGAACCTGTCAATGAGATCGGGCGGAAGGATGTCCTCTTTGCAGGGACATCCGTGCTCCGCGGCAGCGCGGAGGCAAAAGTCATTAAGACCGGAAAAGCAACGCAAATGGGCAAGATCTCGCAGATGCTTTCCGATATTGAACAGACACAGACGCCGCTGCAGAAGCGTCTCGGAGAGCTTGGCAGAACCGTCGCGCTGCTCTGCCTCGTGATCTGCGGACTGGTCTTTGCCGCAGGTGTTCTGCGCGGGGAACCGGTCTTTGCCATGCTGATGACCGGCATCACGATCGCGATCGCCGCGATCCCGGAGGGACTGCCCGCGACCGTCACGATCGCGCTGGCGATCGCCGTCCGGAGGATGCTGAGCCGGAATGCGCTGGTCAACAAGCTGCACGCCGTAGAAACACTCGGCTGCGCATCTGTGATCTGCACGGACAAAACCGGTACGCTGACCGAAAACAAAATGACCGTCCGCGAGATCCGGACGCCGGATGCAGGGTATCGGGTCACCGGTACCGGCTGGCAGAAAGGCGGTTCCCTGACCGAAAACGGTATCCCCTGCCCGCAGCATAAGCTGACTGTGCTGCTGCCGCTGCTCCGCTGTGCGGTGCTCTGCAATCACGCCGCTATCAGCACGGATCCACAGTGCGAAGAATGGAAGATTAGCGGCGACCCGACCGAAGCCGCGCTGCTGATCGCAGCAGCAAAATGCAAGGTCACAAAGGAAAGCTTTTCGCGGTATCGGCAGCTTTCGGAAATCCCGTTTGACAGCGAGACCCGCGCAATGACCGTGGTATGCAGCGGGGAGAACGGCACACTCACGCTTCGGAAGGGTGCATCGGACGTCATTCTGCAATGGTGCACGCATTACCGCTCCGGCGGCCGCGATCTGCCGCTGACTGATAACATGCGGGCTGCATTCACATCCGCTGCGGATTCCATGGCGGCGGACGCCCTGCGCGTGCTCGCATTCGCAGAGCAGAACAATTCATCCGGCCGCGTCTACCTCGGCTGCATGGGCATGATCGACCCGCCGCGGGAACAGGCAAAGCGCGCCGTCGCAGACTGCACCCGCGCAGGCATCCGCGTGGTCATGCTGACAGGCGACCACATCCGCACAGCCTCCGCGATCGCAAAGCTGACCGGCATTCCGCATGCGGAATACGCAATGACCGGCGCAGAACTCGATCGGATTCACGATGATGAACTGCCGCGCATCCTGCAGAAATACGCAGTTTTTGCGCGTGTCACGCCTGCGCATAAGCTGCGGCTGGTACGGGCATTCCGCAAAATGGGCATGATCGCGGCGATGACCGGCGACGGTGTCAACGATGCGCCTGCGGTCAAGGAAGCCGATATCGGCGTGGCAATGGGCATAAACGGCACGGACGTCACCCGGCAGGCAGCGGACATCATCCTGCTGGACGACCGCTTCGATACGCTGGCGGATGCGGTCAGACAGGGGCGCACGGTCTACGCAAATATCCGCAAATTCGTGCGGTATCTGCTGGCGTGCAATATCGGTGAGGTGCTGACAATGTTCCTCGGCATCCTCATGGGGCTGCCCATGGTACTGATGCCGACGCAGATCCTGCTCGTCAATCTCATGACGGACGGTCTGCCGGCAGTCGCGCTCGGACTGGAACCGCCCGCGCCGGATATCATGCAGCATCCGCCGCGTTCGGCAGACGAAAGCTTCTTTGCGGGCGGACTGCTCTCCCGCATCGTGTTCCGCGGGATCTTCATTGCGCTCTCGACACTCGGCGCATTCACGACCGTTCTTCGCATGAGCGGCTCTGCCTCTCACGCAAGGACAGCGGCCCTCGTCACGCTGATCGGCTCCCAGCTGCTTCATGTATTTGAATGCAAACGTGAGGACGGGACGCTGTTCTCCGTGCCGTATTTCTCGAACGGCAAGCTGATCCTCGCCGTGCTGACCTCTGTTGCCGTGACAGCCGCAGCACTGACAGTCCCGTCGCTGCAGACCGTATTCTCTACCGTTCTGCTTCCGATGCCGGAGCTGCTGGCGGCACTCGGATGCAGCCTTGCGGTACCGCTTTGCGCATCGCTCGCATGCTGCGGCGGAAAGAAAGCGGAGCCTGTCCGGATAATTCAGCAGGCTCGAACGAATCAATAAGACTTGAAATTTTATCGTTGATATGATATAATAATCACTGAAAGGAGTGGCACTCATGGCCAATTTTACAAAACCGGCGATCAAGGAAGCCTTTATACGGCTGCTGAATGAGCGGCCGCTCAAGCAGATCACCGTCCGCGATATCGTCGAGGAATGCGGCATCAACCGCAATTCCTTCTACTATCACTTTTCGGATATCCCGACCCTGCTCGAGGAGATCATCATGGAAGAAGCGCGGCGCATCATCGCGCAGTACCCGAGCATTGATTCGATCGAGACCTGTCTGCTCGCCGTCATCGAATTTGCCTATGCAAACAAGCGCGCGATCTTCCATATCTACAACTCCGCGAACCGCGCGATCTACGAGCAGTATCTCTGGCAGGTCTGCGACGAGATCGTCACGGTGTATGCCGATACACTGGCCGGCGACGAGCCGATCCCGGCAAACGACCGCGAGCTGATCATCCGGTACTATAAATGCGTCTGCTTCGGGCTGACCTCCGAATGGCTCCGAACCGGAATGCAGTCCGATATCAAACAGGATCTGCACCGGATCTGCGAACTGAAAAAGGGCATGGCAGAGGAAATGATCGCCCGCAGCCGTGCCGATTCCAAAACGTAACGATACAAAATGACCGGCGTTTTCCGCGCCGGTCATCGTTTTTTATGTGTAAGCGGTCACACAGACGACCGCGCAGGGCGGAACCGTCAGCCGGAGCAGACTGCCGTCAAGCGTCACGGGCAAAGCCAAAAGCTGAACCGTATCAGGCTTGTCAAATGTGTTATGCGCACGGCAGGAATCCGCACAGAGGACCTGTGCCTCTGCTTTCGCCGCGGCAAATCCGTCAGCGGAAATGCAGAGCTCCGCAGCATCGTCCAGCGAGCAGTTTGCAGCGGTCAGCGTCAGAACACCGTCCTTCACCGATGCGGAATGCGACAGCATCGGTATCTCGCCGTCCGCACCGGCGCGGATGTCACCGCAGTCGGCGGAAACCAGCATTCCGCCCTGATGCCCCTTGAACAGATCAAACACATGATAGGTCGGCGTTTTGATGAGGCCGGCACCTTCTGTCAGCAAAATCGCCTGCAGCACATTGACCGCCTGCGCAAGATTCGCCATGGAGATGCGCTTGCTGTACCGGTTAAACAGGTTCAGATTGACAGCCGCCGTTACTGCGTCGCGCATGGTGTTCTGCTGATGCAGGAAATGCGGGTTATCCCCTTCCGCGGGATCATACCAGTTGCCCCATTCGTCCACGACCAGCCCGACCCTGCCTTCCGGATCGTACTGATCCATGATCGCAATATGCCGCTGCAGGATCGTGTCCATGTACAGCGCGCGGGAGACCGTCGCGTAATACTCCGCATCCGTGAAATCCAGGCTGTCACCCTTCTTCTCCCAGATGCCGCTCGGCACGGTATAATAATGCACGGACAGGCCGTTCATCAGCTTGTTCCCGACGGCGGACATCAGCGTTTCCGTCCATGCAAAATCGTCACCGTTTGCACCGCACGCGATCTTAAACAGCGGCTCGTCACCGTAGCTTTCACAGAAGGACTGATACCGCTTGTATTCGTCCGCATAGTATTCCGGCCGCATATTGCCGCCGCAGCCCCAGTTCTCATTGCCGATGCCGAGATATTTCAGCTTCCACGGCTGTTCCCGGCCGTTTTTCCGACGAAGCTCCGTGAGATCGGTATCGCCGTCAAAGGTGATGTATTCGATCCAGTCGGAGAGCTCCTGCACGGTGCCGCTGCCGAGATTCCCCGCCAGATACGGTTCACAGCCGATCTGCTCACAGAGCGCAAAGAAATCGTGCGTGCCGAATGCGTTTGTCTCGGTGATATGTCCCCAGTACCGGCTGACGCGCTTTCTCCGCTGTTCCCGCGGACCGATGCCGTCACGCCAGTGATAGTCGTCCGCAAAGCAGCCGCCCGGCCAGCGCAGAACGGGCATCCGGATCTGCCTGAAAGCGTCGATCACATCCTTGCGGACACCGTTGATATTCGGAATCGGGGAATCCTCTCCGACGTATATTCCGCCGTACATGCAGGTACCGAGATGCTCTGAAAAATGGCCGTAGATTTCCGGCGCAATACGGGAAATCGGCTTGTCAGCCTGAATATGCAGGTCAATATGCTTCATAGAATGCTCCTTTCGTGCAGAAATGTGCTCTGCATTTTCTCAGTATTATTATAAATGCTGCGGAAATGAATGTCAAGCCGAAAAACTGCAAATATCAACATAATTCCGCCGAAATATCCCCTGCATTTATCCGTTCCGCGAAAAATCTCCTTTTGATATTGCCGAACATCCTGATATTTGCTATAATAAAAGGGTATCATACGAATCAATATGAAAGGAGAGCTGAACATGCTTGATCTGAATCACATTTCTTTTAAAGCCGAATCTGACAACGGCGAAATTCAAATCATCAATGATATCAGCCTGCACCTTGACCCCGGAAAATTCATCGTTATCACAGGACCGAACGGCGGCGGAAAATCCACGCTTGCAAAACTGATTGCGGGCATTGAACCGATTACGGCGGGACAGGTCGTCTTTGAGGGCAAAGACATCACAAACATGAGCATCACCGACCGTGCAAAATGCGGCATCGGGTTTGCGTTTCAGCAGCCGGTTCGCTTCAAGGGACTGACTGTTTTCGATCTGCTCCGCATTGCGGCAGGCAAGACCATTTCCGTCAGTGAGGCCTGCGGCTACCTGTCCGAGGTCGGACTCTGTGCAAAGGATTATATCAAGCGCGAAGTCAATGCATCGCTGTCCGGCGGTGAGCTGAAACGGATCGAGATCGCCACGATTCTCGCCAGAGATGTCAGGCTTGCGATCTTTGATGAACCGGAAGCCGGCATCGACCTCTGGAGCTTCCAGAACCTGATCCGTATTTTTGAGAAAATGCAGCAGAACGAAAACGGCAGAAGCATCCTTGTGATTTCGCATCAGGAGCGCATCCTCAATATCGCGGATGAGATCATTGTACTGAGCGAGGGCAAGATCCTGCGTCAGGGCAAACGGGACGAAATTCTGCCGGATATCATCGGCACCAAATATGCTTCGGATGTATGCCGCAAGCTTTCAGAGGAGGCGTGAGATATGGCGAAAATGGACGCAATTCAGATGCAGCTTCTGCAGGAGGTCGCCGGTCTCCACGAGATCCCGGAGGGCGCATACAATATCCGTGCGAACAGCAAGGCGGTCGGCAGGCAGTCAACCGCTAATATCGAGATCACGCCGAAGGAAAACGGCTCCGGCATTGATATCCGCATCAAGGAAGGCACAAAGCATGAGAGCGTGCATATCCCGGTCGTGCTGAGCGAAAGCGGCCTGAAAGAGACCGTCTACAATGATTTCTATGTCGGCGATGACGCAGATGTGCTGATTGTGGCAGGCTGCGGCATTGACAACTGCGGCACGCAGGATTCCGAGCACGACGGCATTCACCGGTTCTTCATCGGGAAAAATGCGAAGGTCAAATATGTGGAAAAGCATTACGGCTCCGGAAACGGAGACGGCAAGCGCATCCTGAATCCGGTCACGGAAGTGCATCTCGATGAAGGCAGCACCATGGAAATGGAAATGGTGCAGATCAAGGGCGTGGATTCCACGGATCGTTCGACGATCGCGGAGCTGAAAGCCGACGCAAAGCTGATCGTCCGCGAGCGGCTCATGACACACGGGCAGCAGTCTGCGCTGAGCATCTACAAGGTCACGCTGGACGGCGACGGTTCCAGCGCGGATGTGGTCTCGCGCTCGGTTGCAAGAGATCATTCCTATCAGAAGCTCGATATGTGCATTCTCGGCAATGCTGCCTGCACGGGACATACCGAGTGCGATTCGATCATCATGGATGACGGCCGCATCCTCGCGGTGCCGTCCCTCGAAGCAAACAGCGTCGATGCGCAACTTGTGCATGAGGCCGCGATCGGCAAGATTGCCGGTGAGCAGCTTGTCAAGCTGATGACGCTCGGTCTGACCGAAGCAGAGGCCGAGGAACAGATCATCAACGGATTCCTGAAATAAAGCCAGACCCGCAGCACATCGTTGCGGGTCTGTTTGTCGGCAATGATATTTATAAATTTCAAAATTCATCTTGTAATTTTATGTGCAATATGTTATAATACAGAAAAAGGAGGGTTCGTCATGAAACAACTGAAACGCATTGCGGCATTCTTAACAGTATCATTGCTCGGCACATTCATCCCCTGTGCCCCGATGCCTGCTGTTTCTGCAGCCGACGCACTGACTGAAACCGGCATCAGCTATTCGGAATCGACTGAGACAATCCTCAATCCCGGCATGGGTTACACCTCAACGCTCTGGTACCGCTGTGCCCCCGGCAAGACCGCCGTGCAGAATCCGACCGGCAGCCTTGTGCTGATGTTCATTGACATCGGGGCATTTTCCAGCGGCGAGAACGGCACCAAAAACGACGACGGCACGTATACGCCAGGCACGGACTACCCGCTGGACGATACCTTTTTTGCGGGTCTGCGCGGCACCTTTGAGAACTGCCGGAATAACGGCTGTACAATCGCCGTGCGCTTTCGCTATGATGACGACGGCACTCAGAACCCGGAGCCTGCGACATTCGATATGCTCAAAACGCACATTCAGCAAATCGCGGACAGCAAATTATTCGAGGATTATCAGGATATCCTGATGTATGTGGAGAGCGGGTTCGTCGGCTGCTACGGCGAACAATGGGGCGGAAAATACTGCTCCCTTGAGCAAAAGGCCGAGCTGCTTGACCTGCTGCTGGACGTCGTACCCGACCCGATCCCGGTCACCGTCCGCACGCCGAACATCTTTGCAAAATGGGCAGGCATCGAGCAGAAGGAGCTCGTGAACTGGGTCTCCGAGCCGGGCAGCCGCGCCGCGAGAGTCGGTCTGTACGATGACGGCTACATGGGCTCGGACAGCGACCTCGGCACATATTCCAACCGCGAAAACGAAACGACATGGCTCGGCAGGCAGACGCTGACCAGTTATTTCGGCGGGGAGTTCTCGGGCAATCTCGATTTCGCGAAGAAGTATGACACCTATCTGCCGGAGAACGCGATCCCGGAGATGTATAAAACGCATCTTAGTTATATCAACAGCAATATTTTCGCATTGTACAATGACTACACCTTCGGTGAGCAGTACGATGTGCCGGATGTTGACAACAGCGCGTATTACGGCCAGACCGTGCGCAAATTCATGCGCGATCACCTCGGCTACCGGTTTGTCATCCGGAAAGCCGAAATGACCCCGGCGATCACGCAGGGCGGCGAATTAAAGCTGAAATTCACGGTTGAAAACACCGGCTTTGCAAATCCGATCCGCAGGCAGAAAGCAGAGCTGCTGCTCGAAAAGGACGGTAATTACATCCGCACGGAGATCCCGCTGGATTCGGCAAAGTGGCGTTCCTGCACCAGAACAGAGGAAGCCGTATCGGTGCAGGTGCCGGGCGGTCTGGAGACCGGCGACTGGAAAGCGTATCTGAAATTATCCGTCGGTGACAATCCCGTGCAGCAGACGCATCTGCGCTCGGTACGGTTTGCAAATGAGGGGCTGTGGAATCCCGGCCTCGGTGCGAACTACATCGGCAAGGTGCAGATCAAAAGCACCGATGATCCGGCACTGCTGACGCATACCGGATTCGGCAGCGGCGACGGCACGCTCTATACGATCAACGGGCTGCAGCTGACGGACGGTGCCGTCTCGCATGACGGCGAACTCGGAACACCGGCTGCGGAGACAGAGTCCGGTAAGCTGTATCTGCACAATGACGAGCAGTATCTCTATATCACGGCAACATACGACCCGACGGCGCAGTCAGAGGTGCACAACATTTCCCTGAACAATGAAAAAAACGATACACGCTACTGGATGTATTATACCAGCGGCGGATATGTATATTTCAATCACGGCTCGTATACCGGCTGCCTGCAGAAGCATACGCCGGGCGTGGTCGAATTCCGGATCCCGTTCGGCCCGGTCATGGAGCTAGAACAGGGCATCACGCTCAACAAGATCCGCTACTTTCTGCAGGATGAAGCAAACGAATGGGCTGTGTGCAGCGATGTGACCGCGGATTCCTACACGCTGAAACCGGATTTCCCGGTCTATACCGCAAAGCGCACTGTCATACTGCAGACCGGCAGCACCATTACGCTTTCCGTTGACGACGGTGCTGTTATGCCCGCAAAATATCAGTGGTACCGTGACGGCAAGGAGATTGCCGGTGCAACGGAGCGCACGCTCTCTGTTTATGCCGGTGAAGCTTCCGATAAAGGACTGTATTCCGTGCAGATCACATCCGCTGCCGGAACAGTAAATACTGCGGAGATCTGCGAGATCGCGGATATCCTCGGGCAAGTGAACGCAGGGGATGTCAACGCGGACGGTACAGTGAATTCTGCCGATGCCGTGCTGCTGCAGAAATATCTGCTGACTGAAGAAACCGCCCTCCCCGACCGGATCGCCGCGGATATCGACCGAAACGGCGTCCTCAGCGCATCCGACCTTGCAATGCTGAAGCGCATCCTTCTGAATGCAAAATGACAAAAGCACCTGCCGGTTCACACATCCGACAGGTGCTTTTCATATTCAGATCGTATCCTTGCCGAGCTTTGTCAGGCCGTCATTGATCTTTGCAGTGTACTGGATCTCGATATCCCCTGCCCCGATCACCGGCTCCGACAGCAGATTGCCGCTGCTGTCAAGGAACACCGTCGTCGGCGTATACTGCAGCTGTTCGAGAAATGTCTGCATATCCCCGTCACCGGAGGTCAGCGTAATACCGTGAAAACCGCAGTCCTTCATGAACTGCCCGATCTGCGAGCGATCAGGCGAGTATTCTGCGTCAATGCACCATGTCATCACGCGTACCGTATCCGGCAGACCGGCTGCAAATTCCGCAAGCTCCGGCATTTCCCGGATACATGGGCCGCATGTCGTGGACCAGATATTGATGACAGTGATATCCGCATCGGAAAAGTCGTCAGCCGAAAAGCTGCCGCCGTCCAGCGTCCGCGCGGTAAAGCTGTTCAGATTCGGCAGCGAATATACAGGCTGTTCGGTAGTATCCGGTTTCTTCGCAGCCGGTTCCGTCAGAATCGTATCCGTTCCAGCAGAAATGTTGTCTGTTTTTGCAGAGGGTACGGAGGCACCCGACCCCGCCGAATTCGCAGCACTGCATGCCGACAGCATTCCGACGCCCGTCAGCAGCATTGCAACAGCATAGATCCTCATCGCAGCTCCTTTCTCTTTGCTTCGATCTTCCTGATTTCTATCATATCATGCGAATGTGACAGATTTATGAAAGACAGATGCAAATTGTCTGCAGCAGCGGGATTCCCGCACGGCCTGCTTCTTGACAATTTCCCGCATATATGGTATACTTGCAATGGACTTTGCATACACAATAAACGGAAAAAAGCATCTTTTTCCGAACGCTGCTCCGCACTGACGGAGTGATTTTTCGAGGTGTGAAATGATCGAACTGAAAACCTACCGCGGACATATCCGCAACTGGGAGGCTCTCTGCGGGGAGCTTTCCATTGACAAAACGCTTTCCCGTGAAGAAAGGGAACAGGCGATCCTCTGCAAGGGATACGAAGCATGGGGCAATGCGCTGCCGGATCATCTCTACGGCATGTTTGCATTCGCGCTGTGGGATTCCGATGCGGAAAAGCTGATCTGTGTCCGCGACCACTTCGGCACCAAGCCGTTTTACTACTATCCGACCGCGGACGGCAGGCTGCTCTACGGTACCATGATCCGCGATATCATCGGGCAAGACGGCTTTGTCAAAGAGCTCAACGAAAGTATGCTCCAGATCTATCTGACGCTGACCTATGTTGCCGGGGAAGATACCTTTTTCAAGGGACTGAAAAAGCTGATGCCGGGCTGTCTGCTTGAATGGAGCAAGGGCAGCTTTACCGTAACGCGCTACTGGAAACCGGAATTTCATCCGGACAGAAGCCGCTCGCTGAACGAATATGCCGACGAGATCCATGAGACACTTGCACAGATGATGCGCGAGGTCAAGACCGCTGACGAGACAGCGGAATCCTTCCTGTCCGGCGGCGTGGATTCCTCCTATGTACTTGCAATGTCCGATGCAAAGCGCGCAGATTCCTGCGGCTACGACGAGGAACGCTTCGACGAATCCCGCATTGCTGCAAAAACCGCAGAGCTGCTCGGCGTCGAGCATTCCGTCGCAAAGATCACCCCGCAGCAGTATTTCGATATCGTGCCGTATGTCATGTACAACATGGAACAGCCGCTCGGTGATGCATCCGCGATCGTGTTTACGCTCGGCTGCCTTGCAACCGCAGAACATACAAAGCTCTGCTATTCTGGTGAGGGTGCAGACGAATTTTTCGGCGGATACAATATGTACCGCAATGCGGAACGCTACGGCGACAACCTCAAGACCTTCTATGTCGGCAATACCAACATCATGAAAGAGGACGAAAAGGAGCGTCTGCTGCAGCATTACGATCCGGAAGTCCTGCCGATCAAGCTGGTGCAGCAGATCTACGAGGAGACCGAGGGGCTCGACCCGCTGACAAAAATGTCCGATGTCGATATCCAGATCTGGCTGGAGGGCGACATTTACCTCAATGTTGACAAGATGAGCACGGCTGCCGGTCTGGAGATCCGGATGCCGCTGACCGACCGCCGCATCTTCGATATCGCATCTCGGATGCCGTCGGAGTATAAGGTCACGGAGGAACAGAACAAGGTCGCGTTCCGTACCGCTGCGGCAAAGGTTTTGCCGGAGGAGATCGCGTTCCGCAAGAAGCTCGGCTTCATCGTGCCGATCCGTCTCTGGCTCGCTGACGAGCAGTATAACGGCGATGTGCGCAGACTGCTCACAAGCGATATCTGTGCAAAATTCTTCAAGCCGGAGCAGGTGCAGGCGATCTACGACGAATATGTCGGCGGAAACTCCGACCTCTGGCGCAAGGTCTGGACGATCTACACCTTCCTTGTGTGGTATGAGGAATATTTTGTAAAACGCTGACGGAAATCGTGAAAGGGGCGTATCATGGATAACGGCTTTTCGGTTCTGATGCTGATTTTCGGTGCCGCGCTGCTGCTCTATGCGGCTGTGCTGTCCGGCGGAAACCATAAGCTCCTGCCCTACCGGGTCGAGCAGACCATGCGGAAAACCGGCCGGAAAAAGCAGACCAAGCTGATCGCCAAGATCACGGCGATCGTCGCGCTGTCCCCTGTCATCGGCGGACTGCTCGGGCTCTGGAAGGGCAATATGCTCTGCCTGATCGGTATGGGCGTGACGGCTGCGGTCAGCATTGCAGCCGCGATTCTGAAGAAACGGAGCAGGAAACATGAATGACTGTGATACCTGTGCATACTATGCGTATGACGAGGACTGGGAATGCTACGTCTGCGAAATGAATCTGGATGAGGATGAATACGCACGCTATATACAGGATTCCCATGCGCACTGCCCCTATTACCGCGACGGCAACGAATACAGGATCGCCGGAAAACAATGATCCGGTATCTCCGACAGATATCCGACCGGCTTCTCCCTGTACATTGTCAGCGCATCAAGAAAAAAGCGTCACCTGACAAATGAATGATTACAAAAAGGCTCGCCGGACTGCCCGGCGAGCCTTAATGTTTATACGGTACCGACTGTTCTCGCACGCTGATCCTTGCTCATTCCGGAATGCTGTTCTGCTCCAGATACCTGACAGCGTATTCCAGTTCCGTATCATCAAAATTGAAATCCAGAACCTTCCGGTAGTTAAACAGCTGCAGGGCACGTTCCTACGTCATAGGGATCACGGCTTCCAGCGGGATCCTGTTTTCCCGGGTCTCATCCGTGTCGATCAGCGGGACACCCTCCTCCGAAAGGCTCAGATTAACCGGATAGCGCATACAGATGCCGTCCGGCAGATAGATATAACCGCGGATGTTCTGATTGACACCGGAGCTTGCCGTATATCCCATCAGCGTGACGTTTTCACACGCACCTAAATATTTCGCCAACGCATCGCCTGCACTCATGCATTTCTGATTCACCAGAACGACCGCAGGGAGAGCCTTGTATCTGCCGTCCGGGAAAATATACTCGTCCATCTTATTATGATACCCGTTCCGGTCTTCATATCCGAACGAGGATAACAGTTTTTTCTGATCCGTAAAGAGGGAAACCAGCGCACTGCAAAAGCTTTCCAGACGCCCGCATCCGTACCCGAGATCCGGAAGCACAGCGGTCTGCTCTTTCCCGCTGTCGTCAAGAAATGTAACCGTAACGCTGTCTCCGCTCATTGCGGCAAGAAATGCCGGCCGGTAGACATCCTCATTGCTTTTGACCGCGAACGCGCAGCCGGGATAAATGCATTCTGTCTGCGCAATTGCTTCGTTGATCTCCCGGCCGTCCCACGAAAGAATCACGGTTCCGTCATGGATCCCGCTTTGTCCGGGTGCACTGTCCGGCTCCGTCAGTACGGCGATCACGCTGCCGTCATCCAGTCTGATCATGGAAAAGCCGTAATCACGCGCCGCGAGCACATCACAGACATCGCTTTCTGTTTGATACGGCAATTCCGCTCCGACATGCGAATCATAAAAACGGCAGCCCGCTTCGGTCAGAATCCTTGCGTATGCGGTCCGGTCCCCGGTATTCTCCGCTTCCGCAAGCTGCGGCAGACAGTCCCGGCGGAGCGCATCATAATCCGGTTTCTTCCAGCTGTTCAGGCAGTATTCCTGTTCCATTGCATTCAGCATTGCTGAAAAGCTCTCTGTATAGCTTTATATCACAAAATGGCGTATATTTCAATGGGTGCGTGACGGTATTGCGGCACTTTCGGATGCAAAAGCCTGCACAATCTTGATTTTCACATCAAAATATGCTATACTTTATACAAATATCTTCATTGTCAGAATGATGATTGATATCAGCATCAGAGGAGGGGCAGCTATGGAAGAAATGTTTACGATCGAACACTATGCACTGAAAAAGTGCCTGACTGCCGCAGAAAAGATCGCGATCCCTTACGGCATCCGGGAGATCGCAGCGGACGCCTTTGCAGAATGCATAAACCTTGTCAGCGTGACCGTTCCGGATACCGTCGTTCGGATCGGCGCAGGCGCATTTGAAGCCTGCATCCGCCTGCAGGAGATCAGGCTCCCGGAGAGCGTGACGGAAATCGGGGAACGCGCCTTTGCGAGATGCATCGCACTGAAAAGCATCACGATTCCCGGAAGCGTACAGCGCATCGGCGCGAATGCATTTTTCAGATGCGCCCTCAGAACCGCTGCATTACCGGACGGCGTGCAGGAGATCGGCGAATGTGCTTTCCGCAAATGCAAACAGCTTGAGACGATCCGTCTCCCGAAGCAGATGCGTATGATCGCGAGATCGGCATTTGAAGAATGCTGTTCCCTGCAGGAGATCACGCTCCCTGAGGGCATCACATCCGTTCAGCCGAAAACCTTTTTCGGCTGCAAAGCCCTGAAACAGGTCACGTTGCCGGAATCCCTCGTCGGGATCGGAAAACAGGCTTTTGAATACTGCGAAAAGCTGCAAGGTGTGCGCATTCCAAGCAATGTGAGAAAAATCTGCGAAGGCGCATTCCGGAACTGCAGCAGAATGCTTGCGCTGCATCTGCCGGACGGCCTGTGCGAAATCGACGATGATGCGTTTCAAAACTGCAGAATGCTGCAGGAAGTATCGCTGCCGGATTCCGCCGTACAGCTTGGAAATGACCTATTTCGCGGCTGCCGCGAGCTCATGCGTATCCGGTTTCCTGAATCGCTGACCGCGATCCCCGCCGGGATCATGTGCGGCTGCAGGAAGCTGACAGCCGTCCGGATTCCGCCCCATGTCACGAAAATCGGGGATTCTGCATTTGACGGCTGCGTTTTGCTGTCAGAAGCAGCGATCCCGGCCTGCGTCACGGAGATCGGCCGGTATGCGTTCCAAAAATGCAGCAGTCTGCAGATGATCGAAATCCCCTCCGGCGTAACTGTCATTCAGACTGCCGCATTTGTTTGCTGCGAAAGTGTCCGCACGCTCCGCATTCCGCCGCATGTCACAGAGATCAAAAAAGCGGCCTTTGCCGGATGCATTGCTGTGACGGAATTCCGTGTTCCGGATTCTGTCAAGTGCTTAGAAGAACGTGTATTCCTGAATTGCCGGAGCATGAAATTCATTGAACTCCCGGAGCACATCACATCCATACCGGCCTTTACGTTTGAGGACTGCGAAGCTTTGAGAGAGATCAGGCTCCCCGCGGACATTACGGAAATCGGTGCCTGTGCATTCCGGAACAGCGGGATCGAAACGATTGCACTTCCGGCGGGCGTGACGGTCATCCGGCAAAAGGCATTTGAGCACTGTCAAAGCCTGAAAGAAATCACGATGCCTGCCGCGGTGACAACGATCGAAAAGCTTACGTTCAACAGATGCACCACCCTGACTGCGCTCCGGCTGCCGGATCATCTGACATCCATTGCAGAGGAAATGTGCTGCAGCTGCGATAATCTCACGGAGTTGCATCTGCCGGAGCAGCTGAAAGAAATCGGACGCGCCGCATTTCAGAACTGCACAAACCTGCAAACCGTCAGCATTCCGGAAAGTGTCACCGCGATCGGGATCAAAGCATTTGATAACTGCACAAAGCTGACAGAAATCATGCTCCCCGCACATAATATCGAAACAGACGAGACGACCTTCCGCAGAACAGAATGGGCGGATGCGCCGCGCAGCAGCAAACTGGTGATCGTCGGCGATGTGCTGATGCAGTCGCCGCAGGCAGAAGGTGAGATCACGATCCCGGACGGCATCCGCATCATTGCAGATTCCGCATTTTCCGCCTGCCGTTCCCTGACCGGAATCATGATGCCGGACAGCGTCACGGCAATCGGAAAGGAAGCCTTCAAAAACTGCGAAAACCTGCAGCATATCCGGTTTTCTTCCAATCTGCAGATGATCGGGAAAGCTGCGTTTCTCGGATGCACTCGCCTGATTTCGTTCACGCTGCCGGACAGCCTGACCGAGATCAGTGACGAATGCTTTGCCGAATGCATGGCATTGAATCAGGCTTCTCTCCCGGATACCGTTCAGACACTCGGTACCGGCTGCTTCCGCGAATGCTTCGGCCTCGAAGCATTTACGTTCCCGAAAGAACTGAAAACGATCGGGGAATCCTGTTTTGAAAAGTGCAGCAGTCTGAAAGCAGCCATTCTGCCGGAGGGACTGTCTGAGATCGGGAAAAGTGCTTTTTACTACTGTGCAGCACTGCAGTCGGTTTCAGTTCCCGACAGCATTACGGAGCTCAAATTCTTATGCTTCGCACGGTGCAGCAGACTGACGGACGTCCGGCTCGGCCGGAATCTGACTTGGATGGATTACGGCGTTTTCTCGAACTGCGAAAGCTTAACGGAAATCACACTGCCGGACAGCGTCAGAAATATCCCCCAATCGTTATTCCGTGACTGTACTGCTCTGCGGAAAGTCAATATCCCGGAGGGTGTCGTGCACATCAGCACAAATTCCTTCTCGAACTGCAAAAGTCTGCAGAAGATCACGCTGCCGGAGACCGCCGAATTCATTTATTGCGCATTCTTCGGCTGCTCAAGCCTGAAATCCATGACTGTTCCGGAAAGCGTCAAAACGATCATCAAGCATTCGATCGGTTATGAAGGCAATTATTATCATCGGGATCGCATCGCGGGATTTGTCCTGCGCGGGAAACCCGGTTCTGCTGCAGAGGATTACGCGAAACAAAACGATATCCGCTTTGTGCCTGTATCATCCAATGAAAAGGAGAACTGATATGACAGAACAGAAAAACGAACGCGTACAGTGCATGATTGAACGCTATCAAAAGGAGATTTCCGGAGAAACCGACTGGTATTTCAGGGGGGCCATCCGCAGAATCGACAAGGACCTGATACGCCGCTATTGCTTTCCCGCGCTCTTTTCCGCGCTGTTTTATGACCCGACACCGGAACAGCTCCGCTATATCGCCGGAGAGGCCGAACGAATGGCATTCAACTTCAGCGTGTTCATCGAAAAAGACGCGAAGCGAAACAAACTGCTGCGCGTCCAGAACATGATGAAGCTTGCTGCCTATGAGGTCGGAAAACCGGATTTTCAGTACTGGCGGGAAACGCTCAGGAAAGACAGCGGATTTTACCGCGCACTGCTGATCTGCGGTTCCGTACATCCGAACGGCTATCTCCGGGAACAGTGTCTGCTGCATTTTCCGGAAACGGATATGTGGAGACTGCTGGAATTTGCGTACCCCTGCCTCGCGGATCCGGTGCCGGCGGTTCGCCGTGCAGCATGGAGTGTGATCGCAGAGCGGATGCAGAGACCGGACGCAGCAACGCCCTTTATTGATGCGATGCCTTATGCAGAGCTTGCGCGGCAGAGCGAACGGGCACACCGGAACGCAGACTTTTCCATAGATGCGCTGGATCATATGCTGATCCGCTTCTTTGAGAAAGATCCGCAGCGTGTTCTGCAGCGTGCATCCGGACTGTGCTACAAGGTGTTCGCGCAGCATCCGGATCCGCAATACCGCGGGCTCATCCTCCATTTCTACCGGAGAGAGCATTCCGGTGAGCTCCGCTGTCTGCTGATGCGCATCTATATACGGATGACGGATGTGCCGCTCCCCGCAAATGTGCTTGAAATGTTCATGCAGGATCATTATGCAAAAGCGCGCCTCATTGCGTATGAATACAAATTCGCGCAGGAGGGTATCCGGGACGGCTTTGAACAGCTGCTGCTCTCCCCTTCCCGCCGGATCCGGGACTACGCCGCAAACAAACTGAAAGCGTGCGGATTTGATTTTCTTACCTATGCGCGGGAGCATCTGCCGGAATCGCTGCCGCTGCTCGGAAATTACGGTACCGAAGCGGATATTCCGCTTGTCCGGCAGTATCTGGAAACGCACCCCGCGCAAGCGATGTATGCGCTGGCAAAGCTCGGCGCACCGGATATCAAGACGATCATCCTGAACAAGATGCTGGGCGACAATAAAAGGCCGGCCAAAACCGCATACCGTCTTGCGCGGTCGCTGAAATGCTTTGACACCGACGAGCTGCTGCCGCTCATCCGGGACAATCCCGACAGTGTACAGCGGTACCGGCTGACGCTGCTGCTCACCAAAAACGGCGTCTGGTCAGCCATGCCGCATCTGATCCGCGCACTGAAGGACGACCTGAAAAACTACCAGAATTTCCTTTATATAATCCAGAAATATATCGGTCTAAAAGCGTATGTGACGGAAGATCAGAAGAAGGAGATCATTGCCGCACTTGCATATGTCAGAGACGGCAATTATCTCCCGAGTCAGGTCAACAATCAGATCATTTACGATATGTCAATCCGTTATTAACACACTCAAAAAAGAGGGAACATAATGGCAATGGACTTCATATCCTTCTGTCAGTGCATCAGTCATCCGCAGGGATTCATCCTGCCTGATGCGTCCGGGGCGGTGCTGCTATGATCATCAACACCGGAATGCGGACGGATATCCCCGCATTTTATTCCGAATGGTTCATGAACCGGATCCGGGCAGGCTTTGTGCTCGTGCGGAATCCTTACCGCCCGGACTGGATCACGCGCTATGACCTGGATCCGGATGTCGTGGACTGCCTTTGCTTCTGCACCAAGAATCCCCGTCCGATGCTGAAGCATCTCGGTGAACTGAAGCCGTTTCATCAGTATTGGTTCGTCACGGTCACGCCCTACGGCAGGGATATTGAGCCGAATGTGCCGCCGAAGGAAGCCGTCATGCAGGATTTTATCACACTATCGGAGACCGTCGGAGCGGCGTGCACCGGCTGGCGTTACGATCCGATCTTTATTGACCAGAACTATCCCGCCGAACGGCATATACACGATTTTGAACAGATGTGCAGCACGCTTTCGGGCTATACGAATGTCTGCGTCATCAGCTTCATTGACCTGTACGACAAAGTCCGGCGCAGCTTTCCGGAGGCGCAGGAGGTCACCGCGCATCAGCGCATCACGATCGGCAGGGCTTTTGCGGAGATCGGCCGACGGTACGGCATTACAGTCAAGGCCTGTGCCGAGGGAACGGAGCTTTCGCCATACGGCGTGGACTGCGCAGGCTGCATGACGCAGCAGACCTTTGAGGCCGCGATCGGCAGCCGCCTGACCGTTCCGAAACGGAAATCCCAGCGCGCGGAATGTGCCTGCGTGCTCGGGACGGACATCGGCGCATACGATACCTGCGCGCATTTCTGCCGGTACTGCTATGCAAACTACAATCATGAGAATGTCAGGCGGAATATGCAGCAGCATCATCCGGATTCGCCGCTCCTTGTCGGGGAGCTGCGGGAAGGCGAGATCATTCATCCCGCAAAACAGGAAAGCTGGATCGACAGCCAGCTTACATTGTTCTGATCCTGCCGGACGGAGCAGGCGAACCGATCTGTAAAGCAGGAAGGAGAGAAACATATGGAGCATACAGAAGCATTTACAGTCCGTGACGGAATGCTGGTATCCTATACCGGAAATGCACCGGAGGTACAGATCCCCGAAGGCATCACCTGCATCGGCGTCGGCGCATTTGAAAACAAAGCAAATCTTCGCAGCGTGACGGTTCCCGAAGGCGTCACGGAGATCTGCAGCAAAGCATTCAAAGGCTGCTACAATCTGACGGCGGTTTCCCTGCCGAAAAGCCTGACCTATATCGGCAGCCGCGCATTTGAATACTGCAAGCGGCTGCAGGAGATCAAACTGCCGTATCATCTGCTGGAGATCGGCGGCCATGCATTTGAAGATTCCGGTCTGCAGAAAGCTGAATTCTCCGGAACGCTGAAAAAGATCGGGGAATACGCCTTTTGCGGACTGAACGAACTGACCGAACTCAGCTTTTCGGAAAGGCTGAGCGTAATCGGCGACCATGCCTTTGCCGACTGCAAAAAGCTCCGCAGCATCTGGTTCAGCGGAAACTGCCGGACAATCGGTGACAGAGCGTTTGCCGGCTGCACAGAGTTGAGCAACGTATTTTTGCTGCCGCGTGTGCAGGAGGGATCCTTCTGTTCCCCCACAGCCTTTGAAAATACACCCTATCAGAAAAAAGCCGGCAGAACGAAAATATCCGGCGAAAGCAAGCCGGTTCTGGGGCTCAGCGGCTGGGTAAAGGAAACGGACGGCAGTCTGTTCCTCGACAGCCGCGGAATTGAAGGCTGGATCAGTGCCAACGGCGGCACGGTCCTGATCGACCATAAGACTGCTTTCATCGTAAAGTTTGCAAAAGCAAGCAGACCGAGTTGTTATATCAGCTTTTATTATCATGTTCCGTGTGAACGCATCGAAAACGGCGTTTTCAGACGCACCGCAGAACGGCACGGCGGCCTGATATATCTGTGGGATGATGCTGCGGCGGAGCTTGCCGCGGATCCGGACAAGGCGCTCAAATGGATCATGGATTACATCCGAAGCAACGAGTCCGTTCCAGCAGAAGCCTTCTCCCCCGATATCATTGAGGAACGCGATACCTCCGAAGCAGCACTGAGGGCATTCCGGGCATCCTACAGAAACGCATATATTCAGATCCTTGCAGCAGCAAAGAAATATTACATCATCTGTGCACAGTGGCCGACAAGTGACTTATACTGCGAAGTGAAACCAAAACGGGAGCAGAAAGGTGCGCATCCTGTGTATGACCCCACCCCGATCGGGAATTATCGGATATATGAGATTTCGCAGCTGACAAAGCAGCAGGCGGATATGAGACTGGATATGGAAGACCCGGAAAAAGTAACCCGAATGATGGAAGAAGACAGACTGAGGGATCTGGGACTGCTGTAACCGGATACAGCTGTTTCAGACAAACAGAAAGGCAGGTTCTCACATGAAGCCGGAAATCACAGTCAACACGCAAAGCAGCATCCGCATTCAGACCGCAGATACGGTTATCCGGTTTGACCCGTTCAAAATCGCAGGCGAACCGCATGATGCGGATATCATCTTCATCACGCACGATCACTACGACCATTTCTCTCCGGCGGATATCAGAAAGGTCAGCAGGCCGGACACCCTGCTGGTCGCGCCGAAAAGCATGAAAAAGGCACTGGCAAAGCACGGGTTCACCGATCCTGTTCTGCTTGCGCCGGGCGAATCGGCGGAAGTACGGCATATCCCGGTTGAAGCAGTTGCATCCTATAATCTCATGAAGCCGTTTCATCCGAAGTCAAACGGCAATCTTGGCTATGTCATCACCGCGGAAGGCCGGCGGATCTATGCTGCCGGCGATACCGACGCGGTCAGGGAAGCAGCGGCTGTCAGATGTGACATTGCATTTGTGCCGATCGGCGGGACCTTTACCATGAACGCCAAAGAGGCTGCTGAACTTATCAATACGATCAGACCCGAAATCGCGGTCCCGATCCATTACGGCTCGATCGTCGGCAAAATAAGCGACGGTGACGTTTTCCGTTCGCTCGTGGATGCCGACATCGAAACAATGCTGCTTCTGACGGAATAACGTATCCTGCCGAAAAAACAGGACGGCTCTCTTGAACCGTCCTGTTTCTTTGTTCCGGCTCCGCAAGATCACGCAAATAATGACTTGACAAGCAAATTATTCGTTTGATATAATAAAAAGGCCGTTTTATCATTTCAGCAGAATGAGAGGTGTTACCATGCAAACGATCAGCCTTCTGACCCCGGACGATACATTGCGCTGCTTTCCGGTCAGCAGCATCACGGCGAACGACCTGGGAATTGCGTTTCTGGCAGAAAACATCACGGAAAACACATCGGAACAGGAAGCAGTCCGAAAAATTCTCATGAACATGCCGGCCGATCCGGAGATCATCCGCTACCGCAGAGAAATATATTCCGAGCTGCGCAGTGACGGTGAACTCTGCAAGGAACTGTTTCACATCTGTGATTCGCTGCGGTTTTCCTTCAATGACCGCCCGATCCAGATCGGCAGTCAGTCCACGATCTGGGAGCTGATCCAGCGGTTCCGTTCGATCGAGCATTATATCCGCTCTGTGCTGAAGCTGCGCGATCTGTTCGCTGACCGTAAGTTTCAGTCCGAGGGCATGAAGCGGTTTGCCGCGTATGTTGCGGAGATCTGCCGCGGCAGCGGTTTTGACGAGCTGATGAAGGATATGTCCGTTCTGGATGATGATGTTTACAGCATCCACAGCATTACGCTGGGCGTCAATCTCAACGCGGATTATTATCCGGCGGAAGTCGGCATTGTGTCTTTGAACCGTTTTTTCTACGGGGAACAGACCGCACTGCAAAACTTTATGGCGTTTCACAGGAAGGATCATGTCTCCGACCGCGACCTCTATCCATTCTCCATGGAAAAGCACTGGGACGGCTGGGACTGGTTCGAGAAGCACTGCTACGGCATTCAGACGCCGCACCGCGCCACCGACAGTATCCTCATCAACAACCTGACGGAAATCGTGGAGGGAATGCTGCCGAACCTGACAAACAAGCTCAAAAAGGTGCTGGATAAATATGTGCATGTCAGCGGCAGAGCACTGGCCGACCTTGCAGATGAGCTGCTGTTTTATCTGCGCTTCATCCGCTTTGAGCAAAAGCTGAAGGAGCACGGATTCCCCTGCTGCGACGCTGCAGCATCCGGCGGCGACACCGTGCTGACCGATTTCTATAATGTCAAGCTTGCGGTCATTTCCATGCAGGGCAGTCTGGCGGAGACGGTCGTATGCAATGATATCGCATTCACAAAGGAGCAGGCAGTCCAGATTCTGACAGGCCCGAACCGCGGCGGCAAGACCATTCTGACACAGGGCATCGGGCTGGCGTTCCTGCTGTATCAGAGCGGCGTGTTCGTTCCTGCATCCGCCGCAGAGATCCGCCCCTGCGACGGCATCTTCACACATTTTCCGGTTGAGGAGGAACGCACGGTCTCACTCGGACGGCTCGGCGAAGAAGCAGACCGCTGCCGCGAGATCTGCAGACATGCTACCGCCGACAGCCTGCTGCTGTTTAATGAATCCTTTGCAACGACAAGTCACACGGAATCGCTGTATATTGCAGAGGATGTGCTGAAATATCTCTGCTGTCTCGGTGCAAGAACCTGCTTCAACACGCATATGCACGAGCTCGCAGAGCACTGCGGCAGCCTTTCCGAAACGACATCCGCAGTTACCGGAGCAGTCAGCATCGTCATGGAAAACGGTGCGGACAACAAGTACAAGATCAGCCGCAGAAAGCCGGACGGCAAAAGCTATGCGCAGGCGATTGCGCAGCAGTACGGCATCACGTTTGAACAGCTCATCGAGAATATTGACGCAAAACGGTAATTCATCCTGCATAACCGCGCAGAAAGGAAGAATGAAATGAAAAAAATGCTTGCAGCACTTACTGCTTCGATCATGCTTTGTCTCAGTGCGCCGGCCCCGCTGCAGACGGTCTGTGCAGAGGAACCCCGCAGCAATATCTGCTGCTTCACGGATGAAGGCAGCAACCTGAATCATCACAATTATTACGGGGTCTATCACAACTGGGCAGAACCTATTTATTCCTATCTGCATCCGCTGCCGGACGGCCGCTGGATGCGGGTGCAGACGGACGACTCCCGCGTCATGGACATCATGGTCGAATACTATGATCCCGATTTTCAGCTGACCGAACGCTTCGGCATCCCGAGGCTGCTGGAGGATTTCGGCACCTTTCATATCGGATCCGACGGAAACTATTATGTAATCACCTGCACCCAGATCGGCGATCTGACATCAATGGATGAACCGAAATTTGACATTGCGAAGTACAGCACAGACTGGGAACTGCTGGATCATGTCCAGACCCTCGGCAAGAATGTGGTGAAGGCCGCCTATGATTCAGTCCTTCGGTGCGCGGATGACGGAAAGCATCTTGTGATCCGCACATCACATCTGCGGAAGGACGGGCATCAGTCCAATTACACGCTTGACGTCGATATGCAGGACATGAAAATTAACTTTGAAGGTGACGACAGAGGGTATGTCAGCCATTCCTTCAATCAGTTTGTTATGTTTGACGGCGACAACATCCTGATGCTGGATCATGGTGACGGTTATCCCAGAGCTGTCCAGCTGTTCAGAAACTATGCGTCGATGGCAAAAATGGTGGAGTACGCGCCGCTCGGGGATGTGGATCAGAGTGATATGCATATCATAAACTATACCGGCGTTTCCGTCGGCGGCTTTGAAAAAAGCAGCACACATTATCTGGTCGCATACAACTCGATCAATCAGGACAACTGGCATGACCTTGCCGTCAGCCGTAACTATGAGTTTTCGGAAACGGTCAGAAACGTGTATGTCGCAGCCGTCCCGAAGGATCAGCTTTCCACTGCAAATGTAAAGACGATCCCGATCACTGCTTATGCCGAAGGAGAAAGCTCCGGCGGCAACCCGTATCTGATCCCCGCGGGTGATGACCGGTTCCTGCTGATGTGGGCACACGGCAGGCAGGTATGCTGGCAGTTTCTGGACGGTGCCGGCAATGTCACCGGCAGGCAGTATACAATGGACGGTGCGCTCTCAGACTGTGAGCCGGTCGTTTCCGGCAACAAGGTATACTGGTACACATGGGACTACTCCGATATCCGGTTCTACAGCATTGATCTTACAAATCCCGAACAGACCGAAACCTTCACAAGAGTGGCCGGTCACGAAACTGAACCGGTCGGCGAACCCGATGCGGAAGGCCGGACAGAACAGGTCTGCAGCAAATGCGGGCTTAGGATCGCGGCAGATGCGCCGAAATATATGATCGGCCTCCAGAAGCTTCAGCCGGAGCGCGGACGGATCTACAAAACAGAATTCTACCCGGAACGGGAATATCTGGATACGGGAGATAAATTTGAATATTACCTGAACAAGAACGGCGTGCAGGATCTGTGGCTGTTTGATGAGATAACCGAGGGTGAAGACTATGTCAGCTACGGCGGGGAAACCGGTCGGTACGTTGTCAATGGTTTTGATGAGCCGTCTGTGCGCTTTGTCCTGTTCCTCGGAAGATTCTCAAATCATCCCAAGTCATTCCGCATCACGGCCAAGCATAACTATGAGCTGCAGAGCTATACCGCGCCTTCCGGCGGTCAGGACGGCAGCATCACATTGAAATGCAGCGGCTGCGGACATGTCAGCACGTTTGCCGCCGATTCGCTGGCAGCGAAAAACGGCGAAAGTGTCTCGGCTGCCGTTTCCGCGAACGGCGAAGTAACGCTGACACTGACCGATCCGGCCGCCGGCGAAGTGACCGTTGCCGAACCGGATACCGATTACACGGTCGCATACGTCCGCGGAACCGAAGAAGGCTCAGGCTTTACGGTGATCGTTGCTGCAAAAGACAGCACGAAAATCACCGGCTCCAGGGTGCTGCAGACCGCAGCGCAGCCGGTACAGACGACTTTGCCCGTACTGACAACTCAGCCCGTACAGACGACTTTGCCGGTTCAGACCGCGCTGACGACGCAGACAGAACCGGTACCCGGGACGACTGTGCCGGAGAATCCGCAGACGCTGCAGGATGCCGAACTGCTCCGCAAATGGCTCTGCTGTATGCCGGACACGGAGCTCACCGGCTGGCAGGCCATGGATCTGAATTACGATCAGAAGCTGGATGCTGCCGATCTCACGCGGATAAAGCAGCAGATCCTTGCACAGAAAGCTGCCGGCAAAACAACAGCCGCATAAACACAAGCAGCCTCACCGCTTCAAAACGGTGAGGCTGCTGTCTGACAACGCTGTATTTCGTCATACGCCCATTGCGATCCCTGCGTTTTTGTGATATAATGAGAAGCAGCACCGCACATCCCCGCACAGACAAAGCAGCGAATAAACCGAATCTGCCTGCCGCATCACACACAGACCTGCTATTACGTTTTGGAATCACGGATGCGCAAGACTTCAGAACGGGAGACAATTCTATGTATCAGATCAACGAAAAGCAGGTCCCCGGACAGAAAACGCTTATCATCCCGGCAATGTTCGATCACCATTTTCCGCTGATGAAATACGCATTCTGCTCGGAGGAATACTACCCTGTCATACTGGAAAACGATGACAGCATCACCGAAACCGGCCTGAAATATGTCAATAACGATATGTGCTATCCCTGCATCATCAACATCGGACAGATCATCCGTGCGCTGCAGAGCGGACAGTATGACCTGAAAAACACGCTGCTGCTGATGCCGACCTTCGGCGACCGCTGTCTCGGCTCCAATTATACGGAGATCCTCAAAAAGGCACTGGAAAAGGCGAAGATCCCGGATGTCAGCGTCATCACATTCAGCGTGAAGCAGGGCGAGGACAACAAGATCCACATGCAGTATTTCATGTTTATGCGCGCATTTTTCTCCATGCAGTACGGCGACCTCCTGCTCTTCCTCTCGCAGCAGATCAGACCCTATGAAGCGGAAAAAGGTGCGGCAGACAGATGTATGCAGAAATGGATCGGCACGCTCTCGGAGGATTTCCGGACCGGAAAGCATCTGAATCCGCTGCTGCTGAAAAGGCAGTTCCGGAAGATCATTGCGGATTTCCAAGCCATTGAACAGACCGGCGAACACAAGCAGCGGATCGGCATTGTCGGCGAGCTTTTTACAAGATACTGCAGATTCGGGAACCGGGATCTCGTGAAATATCTGGAGGAGGCCGGCTGCGAGACATTCATGAACGGCCTGTCCTCTTATTTCCTGTACTATATCGACTGCAACAAAAAGGAAGCAAGCGGTGCGCTGCGGTTCGGCTACAATGCGATCTATACGATGATCCTCACATTCCAGAAAATCATGATGCGTTCGCTGAAAAAAGCAGGCATGTTCACTTTTTACGATTACGGCACACTGAAAAAGCTGTTCGGCAAGGAGAAAGCCGAGCTTGACAGCGTCGGCGACGGCTGGCTCATCGGCATGGACACCTGCGGCTGCTTTCGGAAGGGCGTCAAAAAGATTCTCGGCGTTCAGGCGTTCCGCTGCATCCCGAGCCATATTTACGGCAGAGGACAGTATTCCGCTATGGTGCGGAAATATCACGGCAGCATTGTCGCCCTTGATTATGATTCCAGTCTGCCGGATGTCAATATCCAGAACCGCATTCACCTGCTGATCGACCGTGTCATGGAATAAACCTGCAAAAAAGCAGCCCCTGCCGGAAACAAAATCCCGGCAGGGGCATTTTTCTTTGTGTTACGAAGCAGTGTTTTCAGCATCCGGCTTCACGGATTCCGGCTTCTTTGTAACGGAGAAAAACCTGATCAGGAACAGCACACCGATCATCATCACAATGCTGACGCCGAGCACGACAAACACATTCTGCACAAAGCCAGCCAGCAGATAACCGACGGCACAGACACCGGCAACCGTAAACGCATACGGCAGCTGCGTGGACACATGGTTCACATGGTCGCACTGTGCACCGGTCGAGGCCATAATCGTCGTATCGGAGATCGGCGAGCAGTGGTCGCCGCAGACCGCACCGGCCAGACATGCGGAAATGCAGATGATCACCATCGGCGGGATCGTCACGCTGTCGCCCGTCCGGACGAGCTGCGACGAGAACACGCCGGTCACGATCGGGATGAGGATGCCGAAGGTACCCCACGAGGTACCGGTCGCAAAGGCCAGTCCGACTGCCACAACGAACAGGATCATCGGCAGCAGAATCTGCATGGCACGGGCACTTTCGACCACGCCGGAGACAAACTCGCCCGCCTGCAGCAGACCCGTCATCGTTTTCAGCGTCCATGCAAAGGTCAGGATCAGGATCGCGGGGACCATTTGCTTAAAGCCGTCCGCGATCGAATCCATGCATTCGGTAAAGGTCAGTACGCGGCGCGCAAGGAAATACAGGATGATGACGATCAGGGCACCGAGCGAACCGACCGCAAGGCCGAACGACGCGTCACAGTCCGCAAAAGCATCCATAAAGCTTGCCCCGTCAAACAGACCGCCGGTATATACCATACCGAGCACGCAGAGTACAATCAGAATCACAACGGGCAGAATCAGATCAATCACTTTTCCTCTGGTATGCGCAGGCTTTGCGTCCTCCGGATAGACCTTGCTGCGTGTCGTGAACAGGTCGCCCTTTTTCGCGTTATCCTCATGACGCTTCATCGGGCCGTAGTCCACATCGGACAGCGCAATGAAAACGACCATGAGCAGCGTCAGCAGCGCATAGAGGTTATACGGGATCGTCCGGATGAACAGCGAAATGCCGTTGACGCCGTCAACCGTACCGGCAACGGCTGCCGCCCATGAGGAGATCGGCGCAATGATGCAGACCGGCGCGGCGGTCGCGTCAATCAGGTACGCGAGCTTTGAGCGCGAGACATTGTGCTTGTCCGTGATCGGGCGCATGACGGAGCCGACCGTCAGACAGTTGAAATAGTCATCGACGAAGATCAGCACGCCGAGAAGGAATGTCGAAAGACAGGCACCGGCTCTGGTCTTGATGTGCTTGGATGCCCATTCGCCGTAGGCACGGCTGCCGCCTGCCTTGTTCATCAGCACGACGATCGTGCCCAGCACGACAAGGAACAGCAGAATGCCGACATTATACGCATCCGCGACATTCGCAATGATGCCGTCTTTGACGACCGCATTGAACATGCCGGAAAAGCCGCTTTTTTCGGTGATCGCATACAGACATCCGCCTGTCAGCACACCGATAAAGAGCGAGGAATAGACCTCTTTCGTGATCAGTGCAAGGCCGATCGCAACGATCGGCGGGAGCAGCGACCAGAGCGAGCCGACCGCATTGCTGACCGGGGACTGTATCATGCAGCATATTCCGAATACCACAACGATCAGTCCGAAAATGATCTTACTGACATACTTGTTCTTCATACCTGTTCCTTCCTCTCATTTTTGGATTGCTCCGCGGCAGTCAGCAGCTGCGCAGCCGTTACTGCCGTAAAGACCAGAATACAGCCTGCGCCCTCGCGCAGAGTGAGCCGCTCATGCAGAATCAGCCAGCCGGACAGTGCCGCAAAGACCGATTCCAGACTCATCAGCAGCGTGGCAAGCGTCGGCGGCGTTTCCCGCTGACCGAGGATCTGCAGCGTATATGCCACACCGCACGACAGAATGCCGGCATAAAGAATGGAGACGCCCGCGCTGCGGATATCCGGCAGATGCGGTGTCTCAAAGAGCAACATCCCGACGCCGAGCAGAAGCCCGGCAGTAAAAAACTGAATGCAGGACATCATCATCGGATCGACCGCACGCGCACAGAAATGATCGACCGTCATGATGTGCACCGCAAAAAACAGCGTACAGCAAAGCACGAGCAGATCGCCCTTTCCGAGCGTGAACTGCTCCTTCATGCAGAGCAGCCAGAAGCCTGCGACCGCACAGGCCACACAAATCCATATCTTCCGCGGCGGCTTTTTATGCATCAGCAGGCCGAGCAGCGGTACAAGCACGACGTACAGTGCCGTGATAAAGCCCGCTTTTCCCGCTGTGGTATACTGAATGCCGACCTGCTGAAAACCGCTTGCGATACAAAGAATAACACCGCAGCAGATCCCGCCCTTCAGCGTCATACTGCGGTCAGAATACTGCGGCGGCCGCCCCTTTTGCAGCAGCCGCGCCCCGCATATCACGGGAATCAAGACAATTCCGCCGAGCAGCGTGCGGATGCAGTTGAAGGTAAAGGGGCCGATGTGCCGCATCCCTTCGCTCTGCGCGACAAATGCGGAGCCCCAGATCAGTGCGGTCAGCAGCAGCAGAAAGCAGCCCCGAAATCGTTTCAGCATAAAACATACTCCGTTTGACAAAAATCAACAATTTCATTTTAGCATATATTTACAAAAAAATCAATAGCAATTCAATATTTTAATTTCGTGTATCCATTTTTGATAAATGCTGTATCATTTTTGCGGAAAGACAGCGATCCCCCTCACCCGGGGAGCGGATGAAGGGGATCGCCTTCAGAAAGGAAGTATAGAAGGATTTAAGAAATCAGCGAAAGAAAACTGTATAGATCAGGTCAGCCGTCATCACCGTGACGATTACGGCTGCAATGATATGCAGCGGCTTGTCTTTCAGCTTTGCCGCAAGCTTATCAAGAAGCGGCTGGATCACATACAGAAACACGACGCCGCCGATGCCGAACCGGATGCTCGGGCTCAGCGCGATCCGCGCCTGAAAGTTGATTTTGTAGTCTGCGTAGGTCTGCCACGGCCACGAGCCCATGATCCATTCGCAGAGGTAGCTTGTCATCAGTTCGATCATCGTTGCAGTTGCCATCGTCAGCAGGAAGATCACCGGCAGCATCAGGAGCTTTCGCTTCATCGGCTTATCCTTGATCAGGCGGTACCAGAGGATCAGAAAAACGGTCGCGCCGAAGCCGTATACCGGCAGCCACGGGCCGAACAGTACGCCGCGGTTGCTGAATCCCCAGCGGTAGATCACGGTTTCCAGCGTGACCTCATACAGCCAGCCGATCACCGCATAGATCCAGAAAAACAGGATATGTTCCGAAAGCCATCTCTTTTTCATGATATTATCTGCCGGGAAGAAACCCGGCTCTCCTTTCTGCAATTTTCCGTTCGGTTTTCCGATCTGTCTGTATTATAGCATATCCTGCAGCGTGACAGAAGATGTCATCCGTCATTCCGACAGTGACAAATGTCACTGATTTCGGGCTGCAGAAAAGAGCCTCCGTATCCTGCCGGTACGAAGGCTCTTTGTTATTCAGCGGAACCGCCTGCGTTTCAGCTCAACGGTGAAGATGCCGTCCTTTGCGGTCACGCGCAGACGCAGCTTATGCAGTGCCGCGATCTGCTGCACGATGCTCAGCCCGAGCCCGCTGCCGGACTGACTGCCGCGTGCCTCATCGCCGCGTTTGAACGGCTCACAGAGGATTTTGGCATCCAGCTCACCGGTATACGGATTGCTGATGCGGATGCTGCGCTTTTCTGCGGTGACGGTGATCGCACCGCCCTCCGCCGTATGCTGTACGGCATTCGCTGCGAGATTCTCGCAAAGCTGTGCCAGCATTTCCGGATTGCCCTTCACGGTCAGCTGCCCGGATTCCGTCAGTGTCAGACCGCGCTGCTCCATAAGAGCCGCGTTTCTGAGAAATGCCGCGTGCAGCAATTCCGTCAGGTCAAGCTTTTCCTTCATGGCCGGTGCGGCTCTGCCCTCAAGCTGTGCAAGATCCAGCACGCCTGCGATCATCTCATCAATATGCGTGACGTTCTCCATGATGCAGTCTGCGTATTCGTCCGCGGATTCCGGATGCGTATGCGCCCGGATATTCTCCGCATGGCCGTAGATCACGGCAAGCGGCGTTTTCAGGTCATGCGCGAGCGCGCCGGTCAGGTTTCTGCGGTAAGCCTCAATATCGTATTTTCTGCTGTAAAGCAGATAAGCGATGACGGACCAGAGCAGGGCGGCAAGAACAGCCAGTAGAACAAGACCGATCAAATTCGGCGCGTATGTGAGTGCAACCTGTAAGAGAATGGGAGCAGGCTCCACATATACAAAGCGCACCAGCTGCCATGTCTGTCCCCGAAATGCAATCTCCTCTGTCGAAACATTCACCGGATATTCCGGTATTCTTCTGTGCCAGTAATCTATATAATTATTAAATATCTTTTCCGGAAGCGCATAACGCTGCTCTGCAAAGTTTTTCTTCACGTTTGCGAGCAATTCCGCCTTGTCCTCTGCATCCCCCTCATACAGCATTTCATCAGTGACAGTTTCGCCTTCAAGCTTTTGCAGACGTGAATTCTCTTCTACGGCAATACGGTGATGTTCCCGCGGAAGAAACGTACTTATCAGTTCAATGAAGCGATCAGCTTGCGGCTCATTCAGAGAACCGTAGACCGTAACAGAACCCAGATACTGACAGCCGTCTGCACTCTTTTCTTCGGCGGAACGATTGGTCGATGCCAATCCGTAATCCCCGCTTTCCCAATCCGGATAAACCGTAAGTGTCTCTTTGCTCTTAGAACTGCAAATCTTCGTCCAGCCTTTCTTATCATCCGAAGAAAGATCAATCCATTCTCCGCTGATCGGGGTGCCTGCCTTCTTGAATCGCGGCAATGGAAGTACTCCTTTATTTTTCTGGACAAATACTTCCCCCGGCATGAACTGATCGTCTTTCACATATACACTATAAATAATAAATTCTCCGTAATAATCCGTAAAATGCCCTGCTGTATCATCCAGATGTTCCAAGATTGACCGATCGCGCAGAGTATACTGCCGTGATTCGCCGTTCTGCCAGATACAGGCACTTGCAAACGGACTCCCGGTCAGGATTTCGCCAGTTTCAGGCTGATACAGCAAAGCTGTATTTTCATTGGCATCTGATGTAGAAAAATTCCGACAGCCGCAAATCACTGCAAGAGCATCTGCAATCCGCCCCTGCTCATCATATTTCTTCCAGTTTTTTTCTTTAAAATAATATTGCGCAGGGACAAAAAAATTGTAGTCGTTCATGGCGTCCGGTGTCCACTGGTCTATATGCAGGAAGAACTTGAAAAACGAAACTGCAATCAGAATACAAATGACCAGGCAAAGCAAAAACCGCCTGCGAAAGAACATTCCGAATTTCTTTTTACCCTGCTTTTTCTTTTTTCGCATCACAATCACCCCTCAGACATGGTCTTTCAGCTGATATCCCTTGGAGATGACGGTCCGGATCTGTTTCCCCGCACTGCCGAGTGCCTTGCGCAGCTTTTTGATATGCGTATCAACGACGCGGTCGCTGCCGAAAAAGTCGCTGCCCCAGATCCGGTCAAGGAGCTGATCGCGCGAGATCACCCATTCCTTATGCTCCATCAGGAACTGCAGCAGCGCAAATTCCTTTGCAGGCAGTGTGACTGACTGACCGTCCGCCGTGACGTCCAGCGTCACCGGGTTCAGCGTGATCGCGCCGCAGACAAGCTCCCGCTTTAAGACCGTTCCCTTCGAGCGTTTGAGCAAGGCCTGTGTCTTGGCATAGAGCATGGCGAGCGAAAAGGGCTTGACCACATAATCGTCGCAGCCGAGCGTATAGCCGTAAAGCACATCCTCTTCACGGGTGCGCGCCGTCAGGAACAGCAGCGGCACATCCGATACCGCACGGATGCTCCGGCAGATCGAAAAGCCGTCCAGACCGGGCAGCATGACATCCAGCAGGATCAGATCGTATTCGCCGCTGCGCGCAGCTTCCAGACCGTCCGCGCCGTCTTGCACGGTGTCGATCGTACAGAGACAGTCGGTCTGCGCGGAGTAATAATCACAGATCATTCTGCAGATCTGCACATTGTCCTCCACAAGCAGGAGCCTGTATGTCATTTGCCTCACCTCCGGTATCTTCATGTTAGCAGAAAGATGTGTCCTCCGTATGTCCTTCCCGTGAATTCGCCGCTCTTGCTTTTTCGGCCGGATTGCTGTATAATAAAAAACATACCCGAAGGTATGCGGTGATTGAATATGATGCCTGCCGATGCTCCTATTGTAGCATATCGGCACAGTCTTGTCAAGATTTTTATGAGGTGAATGTATGTCAGTTCAGGCAAAGCGCGGCTTTCTGCCGTCAGATGCGCGGGATTTCAGCGCAGAAAGTCTCCCGAAGCTGAAAAAGGCCGCAGAGGAGGTCTGCTATCTGCTGGACCGCGGCTATCCTGTCACGCCGGTCACGCGCTTTGTCGGTGACCGGTATCAGTTCTCCGAACGCCAGCGTCTGGCACTGGCGCGCACGCTCTCTCAGGAAGCGGCAGTACACGCACGCAAAAGCCGCGAGGTGACCAATATTGCCGGCGAAACGCTCTGGATCGACGGATTCAATGTCATCATCGGACTGGAGATCGCTTATTCCCAGTCGATGCTGTTTCACTGCATGGACGGCACCGTCCGCGACCTCGCGGGACTGCACGGCACCTACCGGCTGATCCCGCAGACCGATTCCGCGATCACCGCGCTGCTCAGCACACTGGAAACGAGCCGGACCGCAAAGGCCGTGATCTGTCTCGATCAGCCGGTCTCCAATTCCGGCAGACTGAAACAGCGCATCTTTGAACTGGCAGAGCACATCTCCTTTGAGCTCGATGTGCTGATCGAGAATCCGGTCGATGCGCTCCTGAAAACAAAGCCGCTCGTTGCCTCCGGCGACGCGATCATTCTGGACGAATGCAGCCGCTGGTTCAATCTTGCACGAACGGTCATTGCACAGCAGATCGGAGATTATCCGTATATTGATTTTACGCCGGAGATAAAATAAGCTAAATACCGACCCGCTACAAAACGGTTACAATTCAGGAATACCGCTTGACAAATCAGCGGAAAGCGCATATAATAAACTCAAATTCTGAGAAAGGCAGGTGAACCCCATGAAATATCAATATCTGACAATTCCATATCAACATCAACAACCGAACTGCATGAGGAGTTTGCCCGCATACACGGCCTGACTGTGTATTCATGACGATCGTCAAAGCATCTCTGCACCGGCAGGGATGCTTTTTTTTGCGGGCACTCCGGAAAGGACAATTTATGTTTGAAATTCAGGGAAAATACGCTTCTGCAAAGGTTTTTGCGGATATCGCAGAGGAAAGCGCCGTCGCGCAGATCCTGTCCCTGTGCAATCAGCCGGTGAGTGCCGGTGCAAAGATCCGCATCATGCCGGATGTCCACGCCGGTGCAGGCTGCACGATCGGCACGACCATGACCGTCACTGACACCGCGATCCCGAATCTCGTCGGTGTCGATATCGGCTGCGGCATGGAGACTGTCCGGCTCAAAGAAAAGCATATCGAGCTACAGAAGCTCGACAAGCTGATCTACCGGAGCATTCCGTCCGGGTTTTCCGTCAGGGAGACACCGCACCGGTTTGCATCGCGCTTTGCACCGGAACTGCTTTACTGCGCCGACAAAATACACGTTCCGCGCATGATGCTGAGCATCGGAACACTCGGCGGCGGCAATCATTTCATCGAGGCCGATCAGAGCGGGGACGGCAGTATTTATCTGGTCATTCACTCCGGCTCACGGCATCTCGGCGTCGAGGTCGCAAAATACTATCAGGAGGAAGCGTACCGGCATTTGAATGCTGTCTCAAAGGACGAGGCCGATGCGCTGATTGCTGCATTAAAAGCACAAGGCAGGGAAACGCAAATCCAGAAGGCTCTGAAGAAGCTGAAAGCCGAAAAGCGTACCGATGTGCCGAAGCATCTTGCCTATACAACGGGCAGACTGTTTGAGCAGTATATCCACGACATGAAGCTGACGCAGGAATTTGCAATGCTTAACCGGAAAGCCATGATCGACGAACTGATCCGCGGCATGGGACTGCATATTGCGGAGCAGTTCACAACAATTCACAATTATATCGACACGGAGCACATGATCCTGCGGAAGGGCGCAGTCTCGGCGCGTGCCGGCGAAAAGCTGCTGATCCCGATGAATATGCGAGACGGCAGCCTGATCTGCACGGGAAAGGGCAATGACGACTGGAACCAGTCCGCTCCGCACGGCGCAGGCAGACTGATGTCCCGTTCGGACGCAAAGGCTTCGTTCACGGTCTCCGAATTCAAAAAGCAGATGGCCGGCATCTATACCACATCCGTCGGGAGCGGGACGCTGGACGAATGCCCGATGGCCTATAAGCCGATGGAAGCGATCACCGGATGCATCGGCGATACCGTCGAGATCAATGAGATCATCCGGCCGATTTATAACTTTAAGGCAGGTGCAGAGGAATGAAGGATTTTGTACCCTATGAGAAAATGAGCAAAAAGCAGAAGCGCGAGCAGGACAAAAAGAAGCGCGGCACATGGACGCTTTCGCCTGTGACGCGCATTGCGGATACGGATAAGAAAAAGTATTCGCGCAAAACAAAGCATAAGAACAGCGGCGGGGATGATTCCCTGCCGCTGTTTTTTTGTTATCCGAGCAGCAGCCGTTTCAGCAGCGTCAGATCGTCCGCGCCGAGCCTGCTGTCTGCATTCAGATCGCCCGCCTGCCAGTCCGTGACGCTGCCTTCCCCGGTCAGATACCGGCAGAGCATGACCGCATCCGCGACGGAAACCTTTCCGTCCGCATTGACATCGCCGCGCAGCGGAGAATCGTCTGCCGGTTCGCTGCCGGTGTACCGGATCTGCGGCTCCGCAGTCTCCTGATAGCTGAACCGGATATCATCCAGTGCCCCGCGGAACCCCTTTCCGACCACGGCAAGATCTGATTCTGCGGCACACATCACATCCAGCGGCGTGACGCTGCAGGCTTTGCGGTCTGCCTGCTGACCGTCGATCAGCAAAGATGCTGTCCCGTCAAACATGCGGATTGTGACGCGGTGCCATTCACCCCTCGTCAGTGCAGGTGCTTTCAGGGATATCGGATTCCTGCCGTCTGTAACGGTCAGACGGGTCTGTCCGTCCGCATCAGCAGGCGTCAGACGGATGTAAGCCGTACTGTCACCGAAATGCAGAAGCTCCTGCCCGTTCTGTCCGCCCTTCCAGAGCACCCCGAGACTGATCTGAAGATCATCGGTCATCAGGATGCCGCTGTCAAGCTGCAGGCAGCCGTCGTCGCCGTCAAAGCTGACGACGCCCTTTGCAGAGGTGCGTTCTGCAGCCCACTCTGCGCCGTTCAGACGGATGCCGGTCGCGGTATAGGCATCTGCGCCCCAGAAGCCTGTCCGGTCAGCAAAATCATAAGAAGCAAGATGCCCTTCCGCCGTCTGATGCCAGCCGCCCTCATCCAGCCAGCCGAACCCGACACCGCTGTTTTTCTGTTCTTCATTTGCATAATCGCCGTCCGCAACAGCCTGCCCGGAATAAACGCCGCTGCCGGTCAGATACGAAGTGCCCTTTGCGCAGGCACGGTCTTTCAGTGTGACCGCATCACAGACATGCGCCTTCTGCATGACAGACGCATTCCCGGTAATGCTGCACATACCGCTGATGACCGCACTCCCGCCCACGACAGCATTGCCGCTGACCGTCACGCTGCCCGATTTCCAGCCGCCGTCCGCATAGACCCAGCCGCCGCCGTGCACGCAGGCATATCCGGAAATGACCGCATGATCCTGCACAACGGTATCACCCGCGACCACTGCATGATCCGTGATCCTTGCTTCTCCGGAAACCTTCGCATTGCCGAGCACCATTGCCTCCGGGCCGACATAAGCAGAATCGGAAACCTTTGCAGTATCCGCGACCCAGCCGCCGCCGTTTGCATGGATATGGCCGTTTCCCTTCTGATACCCGCCGGACTGCTGCACCGACGCGCCGGTCAGCCGGATCTCATAGGGATACCGTCTGCGCTCGTCGCCGGTGCGGTAGGGCGAATCCTTTTCCTTATGGAACGCGTTGACCGGATAAAGCGTTTTCGGCATAGCGGATACGGTCAGATACGCCTTTGTCATGCCCGCAGCAGAGACCGCTGCCGTCTCCCCGCTGCCGAACAGATCGGAATACCGCACATTACCGGACGCATCCTCCGTAACAATACATGCCTGCCATGCGGCATTCGCATCATCCGAAAGGCCGCGCAGCTCTGCGGTGATCTCTCCGCCCGTGATCTGAAGCGGAATCACATTGATGCCGCCCTGCATCGGTGCCTCCCACTGCGGTGCCTGCAGCCAGCCGCTGCCGCTGTCCTCCGGAACCGTATAAAACAGGTTCCAATAATAGGGTGCATCCTTGAGCTTCTGCGCAAATTCTGCGCGGTAGGCTTCTCTCGCGCCGAGATCAAAGGTCGCCATGCGCTTGGCATAATGCCCGAACACGGTCTGCACATCCGTCCCGAACAGCCGCGTGATCGTATCAAACGGATACTCCCCCGGCTTCGCCTCGGAGATCAGCCGCTTGACCGCGAACTGTCCGAGACCCGGCAGATTGTCCGGATTCGTTTCGAGATACACAAGAAACGGCCAGACCTCGTAGTAATCGCGGCCGTGCGGATAGGCCATGTTCAGATTCCGGATATACGGCTCAAACCAGCAGGTTTTGACTGTACCGGTATAATAGCTGCTGCTGAGATACATTTCGCGGAACCAGTTTGCAAGAGGCTCCCACCATGCACCGGTAATCTCCTGATCGACCCATGCCTTCTGCTGCATCGTCACAACATGCCCGAACTCATGCGCGATCGTCAGGTCATCGAGCATCGCCTCGGGACTGATGATCTCGATGCCGTAGCCGTCCTCCGAGCTCATGAACGCCCAGCCCTCGGGATACTGACTTAATCCGGTAAAGGTCAGATAGACATTCGTTTTGTATTTCTGCGCGCTCTTGCCGTAGATATCGACATTCATATCCGTCATGCCGAGAAGCTCACCGTAGCATTTCCAAAGCTTTTCGTAGTCGGCCAGATTGCGTTTGAGAAACGCATCATTGACCTTTCCGGTCGTGTCATTGTTCCCGTAGAAAATGACAAAATGCTCCGATTCCGCATAATGCGCCGTCTGACAGTAGCCCCATTTGTCGCGGATGCGGTATTCCTCTGCTGCAAGCGCATGTTCCGGCAGCAGATCAAGCATCGCAGAAGCTGCTGCCGCAGCCGTCAGCAATGCCGCTGTTTTTCTGTTCATCGTAACCCCTCCCCTTTTCTCCGCAGTCCTGCGGAAATCTGCTTTCATTGTACTATAGATTTCCGGCTGCGTCAATGAACAATCCTGCAAAAAGGCTGCTGCTTTGTCAGATATGCAAAACTGTACAGTCTGCGGCGGCAAAAAAGGCAGCCGGAATCAAACACGATCCGCACGAAATTGTATACAATTATTATTATCATGCCTTGACTTCATGCCCGTTCTGTGCTATGATAGTATCATACAAATGCGATCAAGGGAGGGCAGAATATGAAGAACCTGAACTGCAGAAACTGCGGCGGTCCGATGCTGATCGACCCGTCCGGCACGACAGCGCGTTGTCCGTACTGCCGCACGGATTATGTGCTCGATCACAAGGACACGGACTACTACCGCGAATTCTACGCACGCATGAAAAGCTTTTTCCGGCTTTCCGCGGACGGTCAGGAGCGCAGACGCCGTGCAGACGAGCTCTGGAAGCAGGCCGAACAGGAGACCTTTTCCTGCAGCGACGGCAGACAGATCAATGTCGCGAGCCTGCACCGGTACAGCGACCGCGTCATGACCGCCTATACCGCAAGACAGTCTGTTATCTTCCGGTTTGAGCCCGGTCAGACGGAAAATGCGGACAAATACCGCAGGGCCGTTTCCATGCTCGACTATCCGTCCGCCGATGTCAGAAATCTCTCCCGTTTTTTCCCGGTCATCAGCGGCGGGTTCTCCCTCACCGATGATTCCGTGCTGCTTGCCGTCAAAAAAAGCGAGGACGAATATCCGCTCCGGCTGTTCGGAAAGCTCTCCGGCCGGCATACGGCATGGCTGATCGGGCGTATGGAAAATCTCTGCTGTGTGCTGGAATACAGCAGCATCGTGCACCCGGATTTCGGCATTGACACGATCTATATTGACCCCTACGATCATCAGGCAAGCCTGTACGGCGGCTGGTGGAATGCGGTGCGGAATCATACGGCCGTCAACGGCAAAGCGCTGACCACACGCAGCAATCTGACTGCGCTGCGTGAAACTGCCGCACAGGTGCTCGGATTCCCGAATGCGGCAGCGGCAAAGGAAACAGACGATATCCCGAAGCCGTTTGCGGATTTCCTGAAATCGGAGCCGGAAAGCAATGCCTACGACGATTTTGCAAAATGGGACGATGTGCTGATCCGCTCCTACGGTGAACGCAAGTTCATCACGATGGATACCGACGATGAGCAGATCTACGGCAAGGGTACATAATTATGGGACAGGGAAGCTATACGGCGAGTGACTGGAACAGGCTGAGAAGCAGTTTCGGCACCGAAAAGAAAGCAGAGCAAATCTTCAAAGGCAGCAGCACGCAGAACGCCTCGCTGAAAAACGTATTCCGCGAAGCGCGCGACAATCCCGATTCCCCGCAGTCCACGCCGGTCATCATCGGCTTTGACGTCACAACGTCCATGGGATTTCTTGCGGAGGAATTGGCACTCCGTGCGCTGAACCGTGCGGTCATGTATCTCTACGAGCACAAGCCGATCTCCTGTCCGCAGGTGCTCTGCTGCGCGATCGGCGACAGCAAAACAGACAAAGTGCCTTTTCAGGTAACGCAGTTCGAGAGCGATATCCGCATCATCAAACAGCTGACCGCGCTCTATCTTGAGGGCGGCGGCGGCGGAAACGGCGGCGAATCCTATCATCTTGCATGGTATTTCGCGGCACACCGCACCCGGACAGACTGCTGGGAGAAACGCAGGCAGAAAGGCATCCTCATCACGATCGGTGACGACCGCTGCCACAGGCTGCTCACGCGGAATGAGATCGCGCGCGTATTCGGCGACACCGCGGAATACGATCTGTCCGATTCCGAGCTGCTCGCTGCCGCAGAGGAAAAATACCATGTATTCCACATTTCCATTGACAAGGGAATGCCCGGAGACGACCGGATCTCCGCGGAATGGAACGCGCTGATGCCCGGCAGAGCTGCGGTCATCGGCAAAAAGAATATCGCCTGCCTTGCGGAGCTGATCTTTGCACTGATCTCCGCGGCAGAGGGCAAAACGCAGAACGAAGCACTGCGGGCCGTTGACCAGAGTGCCGCAGAGATCATCGCGGACGCACTTGCACCGATCCGCATGGCCGATCAGAATATTATTTCTTTTTAAGGAGGTACCAACATGGGACACGGAAGCTACAATGCAGCAGACTGGAGCCGTCTGAAAAGCAGCAAGGGCATCAGCAGCAGTTCGACTGCGAATGACATTTTCAGCGGTAACAGCGCACAGGAAAAGTATCAGCCGCGGTTCATTTCCGTCCGCGAATCCAGAGACAGCGAGGACTCGCCGGCATCCACGCCGATCATCATCGGCTTCGATTCGACCGGCTCCATGGGCTATCTGGCTGCGGAGATCGCAAAGAACTCACTCAACAAGACCGCGACCATGATCCTTGAAAAGCGGCCTGTCACCGACCCGCACCTGATGTGCGCGGCCTTTACGGCACCGAACAGCTCGATCCCGATGCAGGTCACGCAGTTTGAGGCGGATATCCGCGTCGTCGAGCAGCTGCTGGACTTCGTGCTCGGCGGCGGCAACCGCTACAGCTATGACGCACTTGTCTGGTATTTTGCGCTGAAGCACACCTCCACGGACTGCTTTGAGAAGCGCGGAAAAAAAGGGTTCATCTTCTGCATCGGTGATGAGGTCGGTGACGACGGGAATGTGAACATTCTGTCAGAAAAAGAGATCGCGTTCGTGTTCGGCGACGAAAACGCGAAAGACTACAAAACGAAAAAGCTCGCCGCACTGGTCAGCGAGAAATACGAGGTATTCCACATTGTCACCGGCAGCCGCACCGTTTCTTCGCTGCGGACATGGGAGCCGCTCCTGCCGGGGCGCAATGCCGTGATTGAGCCGGCAAACATTGAATACCTTGCAGAGGTCATGATCTCTTTGATGCAGGTCGCAGGCGGCATGTCCAAGGCGGATACACTTTCCCAGTGGACAGACCCGGCAAAAACTGTCGCCGCAAAAGCACTTTCGACGATCAGCCTGTAACCGCGCACCGTGTCTGTTACGATCGTAATCGGCAAGAATTTCGGGGACGAGGGAAAAGGACTTGCCACAGATCATTTTGCACTGAGAAGCAGAAACGCCGGAAAAACGGCGGTCTGCGTGCGGCATAACGGCGGTGCACAGGCCGGGCATACCGTTGATTTTCCGGACAGACGGTTCGTGTTTTCTCAGTTATCATCCGGTTCGTTCCGCGAAGCAGATACATACTGGGCGGACAGCTTTCTGCCCGATCTCTATAAACTTTCAGAGGAAACGGAACGGTTCCGCGCTCTTTCCGGAACCGACCCGCAGCTTTACGCGTCTCCTGATTGCCGCTGCACATATATCGGTGATATTCTGCTGAATATGCTGCTGGAAACGTCCCGCGGCAAGGAACGCCACGGCTCCTGCGGAATGGGAATCAATGAAGCAGTCGTGCGCTCCGGACGCTATCCGCTGCATCTCGGCGAAATTGCCGGTTCAGACGCAGAAAAGCTCTACCGGAACATGCGTGAGATTCAAACGGATTATCTGCCGTTCCGTCTCCATACACTGAACATCGACCTGCAAAACGCAGGAGAATACGGTGAGTTGCTGCAAAGCGACATTGTGCTCCGCAATGCGGCGGAGGTCATGGCCAGAAATGCCGAATCCGTTACGCTCCGCGAGACTTCATTTTTACGGGAATACGACGATATTCTGTTTGAGGGGGCGCAGGGGCTGCTGCTCGACGAAATGTATACGAAATTCGCTCCGCACCTGACGGCCTCGCGCACGGGACTGACAGAGCCGGCACGCATCCTGCGGGAACTGTACGGCGGCAGTTCTGCGCAGCCGGAAACGGAGATCGTTTACATGACGCGTTCGTATGTCACGCGGCACGGGGCGGGGCCGCTCCCGCATGAAAACCCGGAGCAGCCGTACACATTCGGCAGCAGTGACCGCACAAATGTACAGAACGAATGGCAGGGCACGATCCGCTCCGCGCCGCACGGCAGTCCCGAAGAATTTGCCGAGGCTGTCCGCGCCGATCTGGCAGAAAGCAAGCTTCCGGCAGACGTATCGCTGTTTGTCACGCATCTGAACGAATCGGACGGATGCATCATAACGACAGACGGCAGGATCCCCGTCACGGATTACTGCGCCGGACTGAACGGACTGTTCGGAACGCTGTACTGCTCTGCCAGCCTTTATGCAGAGGATGTCCGCGTTTTCCGTCTCTGACGGTTCCGCTGCAGCATCTCACAAAAAACATGAAAGGAACAGATTGCAATGAAAAACCGCTGCATAGCTGCACTGCTCAGCGCGGCATCGCTGCTGCTGACCGGTGTGCTGTCCGCTGTGCCGGTCTCTGCAGACCGCACGGCCTTCACAGTCGGATTTGATGCGGAATTTCCGCCTTACGGCTATCAGAATGAAGCCGGTGAATACGTCGGCTTTGACCTCTCGCTCGCAGAGGAGGTCTGCGAACGCCGCGGCTGGGAGCTGAAAAAGGTACCGATCGACTGGAACTCCAAGGATATGGAGCTGAAAACCGGTGCAATCGACTGTATCTGGAACGGCTTTACGATCAACGGCCGCGAAAACGATTACACATGGACAGTGCCCTATGTCGATAATTCGCAGGTCGCGGTCGTCCGGAGCGATTCGGATATCCGGGCACTCTCCGACCTCTCCGGCAAGATCGTTGCCGTGCAGGCGGACAGCTCCGCGCTCGCTGCCTTTACCGGCGACGATGCAGAGGAAGCGAACAAAGAACTCGCAGAGACATTCAAGGATCTCCGGCAGGTCGGCGATTATAACAGCGCGTTCATGAATCTTGAAAGCGGCGCGGTCGATGTGATCTGCATGGATATCGGCGTCGCGAATTATGAGATCGCCGCACGCAGCGGGAAATTCACGATGCTCGATGAGCATATTTCCTCTGAGGAATACGGCGTCGGCTTTCTGAAGGGCAACACGGAACTGCGCGACGAGGTACAGGAGACCCTCTTTGAAATGGCGGCGGACGGCACCTTTGACCGCATCGCAAAGGAATGGGAGCTCTCCGACTGTGTCTGCCTGACTGCACCTGCCGATGCGCAGCAGGAGGACGGCAGAGAGACCTTTACCGTCGGATTTGACGCGGAATTCCCGCCTTACGGCTATCAGAACGAGACAGGTGAATATGTCGGCTTTGACCTCTCATTGGCGGAGGAGGTATGCAGCCGCCGCGGCTGGACCCTTGTCAAGCAGCCGATCGACTGGAACTCCAAGGATATGGAGCTGAAAACCGGCGCGATCGACTGCATCTGGAACGGCTTTACGATCAACGGACGCGAAAACGATTACACATGGTCTGTGCCGTATGTCGATAACTCGCAGGTCGTCGTCGTGAAGAAGGGCTCCGATATCACCGCACTGAACGATCTGGCCGGAAAGGTCGTGGCTGTTCAGGCAGACAGCTCCGCACTGGCCGCCTTTACCGGCGACGATGCAGAGGAATCCAATATCGCACTTGCCGCATCCTTCCGCGATCTGCAGCAGGTCGGCGATTACAACACGGCATTCCTCAATCTCGAAAGCGGTGCCGTGGATGCGGTCTGCATGGATATCGGTGTGGCCAATTACGAGATCGAAAAGCGCGGCGACCAGTTCGTCATGCTCTCCGAGCATGTTTCCTCGGAGCAGTACGGCATTGGCTTCCTGAAAGGCAACACGGCCCTGCGCGATTCCGTACAGGAGACACTGTTTGAAATGCTCGATGACGGCAGCTTTGCCCGCATTGCAGATGAATGGGGGCTTTCTGACAGCGTCTGCCTGAGCCGCGAAACGGAAAACAAGGCTGAAACCGCCGCCGAGACCGTTTCCTTCGGCGAAAAGCTCGGCAGCATCTGTATGCAGCTGCTGAAAGGCGTCGGCGCATCCCTCGCGATCTTCTTTCTGACGCTGCTCTTTGCGCTGCCGCTCGGTCTGCTGATTGCGGCAGGTAAAATGAGCAGATTCAAGCCGCTGAGCTGGCTTGTCACGGTGTATATCTCGATCGTCCGCGGTACGCCGCTGATGCTGCAGCTTCTGGTCGTATTCTTCGGCCCGTATTACCTCTTCGGCATCCAGACCTCGGCTGCTTACCGCTTCTATGCGGTCATCATTGGTTTTACCCTGAATTATGCCGCATATTTTGCGGAGATCTACCGCTCGGGCATTCAGGCCGTTCCGGTCGGACAGCACGAGGCCTGCGAGATCCTCGGCTACTCCAGAACGCAGAAGTTCTTTAAGATCGTTTTCCCGCAGATGGTCAAGAACATCATTCCCTCGGTGACGAATGAGGTCATCACGCTGGTCAAGGACACCTCGCTGGCATTCGCGATCTCCTATACGGAGATGTTCACGCTGGCCAAGCAGGTCGCAGCGGCACAGGCAACGATCCTGCCGCTGTTCATCGCGGGCGTATTCTACTACATATTCAATGCAGTCGTTGCATTTGTCATGGACCGCATTGAAAAGAAGCTCAACTATTTCAGATAAGGAGGTGCAGACGATGAACTTGCTTGAAGTCAGCAATATCAAAAAAAGCTTTGATGATTTACAGGTGCTCAAGGACATCAGCCTGCAGGTCGGTGAAGGCGAGGTCGTTTCGATCTTAGGGCCGTCCGGCTCCGGAAAATCGACGTTTCTGCGGTGCATCTCCATGCTCGAAACGATCGACGCGGGCAGCATGACCTACTGCGGCAAATCTGCCGTGAAACAGGTGGACGGCAAGCCGGTCTATGTGCCGAAGAACGAGCTGAACGAGATCAAGCACACATTCAGCCTTGTGTTCCAGAATTTCAATCTGTTTCCGCATTATACCGTGCTGAAAAATATCACGGATGCTCCGATTCATGTTCTGAAACGGAATAAGGATGAGGTCATTGCGGAAGCAAAGGTTCTGCTGAAAAAAATGGGACTCGGCGACAAAAGTGATTACTATCCCTATCAGCTTTCCGGCGGACAGCAGCAGCGCGTCGCAATTGCGCGTGCACTTGCCATGAAACCGAAAATGCTCTTTTTCGACGAACCGACCTCCGCGCTTGATCCCGAGCTGACAGCCGAGATTCTCAAGGTGCTGAAAGAGCTCGCCAAAGAAAAAATGACCATGCTGATCGTCACGCATGAGATTGACTTTGCACGCAGCGTCTCAAATCATGTTGTGTTTATGGACGGCGGTGTCATCGTTGAACAGGGCGACCCGAAGGATGTCATTGACAATCCCTCGAACGAGCGCACCAAGGCATTCCTCAAAAAGCTTGAACAGTAACACAAAACAGCCGCACGGAACAGATCCCGTGCGGCTGCTTTTTCATATTCAGTTCAGGCAGATCATCGAGAAATCGGAAATGCGGTAGGTACCGGTACCCTTGTCCAGACCGATCAGGAATTTGACATTCTCATCTGACTGCGTCATTGTGACCGTATCAGTGTAAGTCTGCACATTCGGGGTGAAGGTATAATCCTGATAATAATAGCTCTTATACTCACCTGTCCCCTGCTGGAACATCGCGTATGTATTGATATTCCGGTCCGTGCTGACCTTATAGGTCATGCGGTAGGTCTTGCCGGCCTGCAGCGAAACTGTGCTGCTGCTGACCTGTGCATACTGGCCTGTGCGTGTAACGACAACCGTGATGCTGCCGTCGTCGTTGTATTCGATCGAGCCGGCACCGTCATTCATCCAGATGCTCCAGCCGAACTGGTCGATCATGTTCGGGTCATCCTGCCAGTTATCCTGAATGCCGTACAGCAGATTCAGGTGATGCATCGCATATTTCCCGCGCTTGTTATAGAAGTTCCGGATGATGCGGACATTGCTGTCAAACAGCGCGCCGATGCTGAATCTGCGGTAGGTGTCATTTGCTGCGTCCTTCGTTGCTGCGGCATAAGCGTCGATCTTTTCGCTGACCTTTGCGGCATCGAAGTTCTCCTGCATGACCGTCTGATACCGCGTGAAGAACTGCTCCTTGAACGATGCGTTGTTCATCAGCTTAAAGAACAGCGACGCGATGCTGGTCTGCTTGCCGGAGCGGTCCATGTGCTTGAAATAATCCTTATTGAGCGGGCACTGACCGTCATAACCGGAGGAATACTCCGTATCAAAAAGCAGGAACCGCCATTTGCCGTCTGCATAGGGATTGGAAGCATCCGGTTCATCTGCGCGCCAGATCAGCCAGTTGTTGTTGTTCAGCATACAGTCCCAGTTGACGATGTAGCTTTCAAACGCAACAAAGTCCATAAAGCCCGGTACATCGATCGTATCGCAGACGCGCTTGTAATTCTCTGCATTGGCCATATCCGCCGACATTGCCCAAGTCCAGAACTGCTTGTAATCCTGATACACGGCATCAACGCCATCAAATTCCTTGCCGTTCTTCAGCATACTCACATTGTCCGCAGCGACATGATAATGCGACTCGACATAATTCTCGTCGAGCTTTTCCTGCATCGAATAGGCACCCCAGAACTCGCCGTCCAGAAAGACGATATAGTCCTGCTTGGCCTGCTTTCCGAGTGCAAGTCCCTCTGCGAGCGACTGGTTCAGGTCATCGCGGAAGCGGCAGTTGTCATAGCCGTTGCCGCCGTTGCGAATCGTGACCTTTTTGTACTCCTTGATCTTGGTGCCCTCGGTATCGCGCGCGCCGCCCTCGAAGAAATCATGCTGCATTTTGTTGGAGCCGTACTCCTTCCGCGCGTAGAACGTCATGCTTTTCTGCGGAAAAGCGGTCGTCCAGTTACCGGAAATGCGCACGCCGACATCCTCGGTATATTTCAGCTTGCCCTGCTCAAACACCTGAATATTGCAGGGACGCTCCCATTCCTTGCCCTCCATGTTGTAATTCGTGGGATTGTCGCAGCTGCCGAGATCCAGCTTCGGATCAAAGTTTCCGCTGTTCTTCCAGCGGTCATACTGATTGCCGATCATGTAAATGCCGGTTTCCTTATCAAAGAAATTGCTGCTGTCCGTGGAGATCGACAGCACCTTCATGTCCTTGTAATAGGACGCGGTCTTGCCGACAAAATAGCTGTTGGTGGCAACGGCACTGAACTGACCGCTTCTGTCCCTGCAGACCGCCCGGACAATCATACCCTTATCTACATTGTAATCCGGCGGGGTGTATCCGCGCAGGGAGATCTCGCGGACGGAAGCCAGTTTGTTCTGGTCACTTGTATTGTTGCGGATGCTGATGCCGCTCTGATACTGCTTCGCCGAGGAAGAAGTCCGCGGGTCGGAGCCGTCCAGCGTATACAGCACCGTGCAGCCGTCTGCGCCCGAAAGCGTCAGATCAAACGCGGAATCGTAGAATCCGCCCTCAGAGGAAAACACAGGCTTCTCCACGCGGTAGACCGGGTCTGCCGTATCATTGGATTTCCCCGGCGTCGCGTTCAGCAGCGCAAAGCTGCCGTCCGCCGTTCTGCCGTAGGTCACATCCGGATCAAGCTCCGGCAGTGCGGCGCGGTCAAGCTCCGTGCCGTCCGCTGCGGTCAGGTAGATCGTTTCCCCTGCTGCGCTGATCTTGAACGCGGCATGGAGCTCTCCGGTTGTCACATCGGTATCGTCGCAGAAAATGATGAGATATTCCCCTGCAGCAAGCTTCGTCCCCTGCGGGAACGTGAACTTGTAGCGGTTTTTGTCACCGTCGGAAACGCCGACGCCGCCGAGATCGCAGGCAGCGGTTCCGGCATTGTAAAGCTCGATCCAGTCCGGCGAGCTGCCGTCAGCAGCCTTCAGCGATTTCTTATTCGTGGAGCAGACCTCGCTGATGACCAGCCCCGATGCGCCTGCCGGTGCTGCTGCGCCGGAAAGCAGCTGCCGTTTCAGCACTGTCAGGTCTTTGGCATTGACCGTGCCGTCATTGTTGACGTCGGCACCCATTGCGCTGCTCTGCTTCGTCAGAAGCCAGCCGGTCAGTGCAGCGGCATCGGCTGCATCGCGCGTGCCGTTCCCGTCAATGTCTCCGAGCACGGCTGCCTGCGCCGGGATCCGTGCATAATCCGTCATAGGCAGCACTCCGCCCGCCGCGGACAGTGCCGTCCCGGCCGCACAGAATCCGGCAATCAGTTTTCTCCTCATTGTAATGACCCTCCCTCTTAAAAACACCGCGTATACACCAAAACAGCGTACCGCTCTCCATCCTGTAATTCTTATTATAGCGTTTCTGATTCAGGCTGCGCAATGTTTTATCATCCGGATTATATGATATTTTGCGCAAACTTGTCCGCACACAAATGAAAACGGACATCCGTCCGCGCGAAGGGGATGCGCGAATGAATGTCCGATATCATCAGAAATCAGAATATGCGGGATCTCTCTCCTTGCGGGAAAAGGCCCCGCATATTCCAAAATTAGGGGGAACTTAACTCATTTTCCAGCTGTCCACGGAAGTCGTATTGTTGAATACGAAATACAGATCAACCGTGCCGGAGCAATCCTTCACCGGAGAAGTGACCTCCTGCATGGAGCTGCCTGCCGGAATCTCAATGTAAGAGACAACATCACCGGATGCGCTGCCCTTGCAGACCTTGATGATGCTGCCGCTCTGCGAAGAAGCCTTGACCGTGATCGCAGACACGCTTGCGCATTCCACACCGGAAACGCGGAACCAGTCGCCCTTGTCCGCCTTCACGGTCGTATTGCCCCTGCCTTCGATCTCAATGCCGCCCTGATGCGACAGCGTCGCTGCACGCACAACCTCGGTCGGATCGAGTGTCTTGATCTGGGAAATGCCCTTCTTGGTGCCGGTCACCTGCTGCATGGAACCGTCTGCATTGACGGTCAGCTTGTCAATATGCGTGCTTCTGTAGCCGCCCTTGATACCCATGCTGTCCTGCAGATACTGGGCGTGATAGAACAGGTAATACTGACCCTTGAACTCCATGATCGTATGGTGATTGTTGCCGCCGGTACCGAAGAACGTACCGATGCCCTTGAACACCTCGCCCTTGTAGGTGAACGGGCCGAGCGGGCTGTCACTGACCATGTAGTCGATCGCACCGCTGGTCAGACCGTACTGGTTGCCGCCGGTGTTGAAGTTGGTACAGTAGCTGTAATAATACTTGCCGTTGTACTTGTGGATGCCGCTGTCCTCGAACAGATACGGCGGGTCGATCGAAACCGGCGTACCGACGATCGAGGTCATGTCATCGCCGAGCTGTACCGCTCTGGCAGTTTTCGGGTGTGCGTTCTGACCCTGCGGAACGCCGCCGCCGAAATAGAGATATGCTTTGCCGTCGTCATCCACGAGCACAGCCGGGTCAAACAGCCATTCGACATTGCCGCAGTTCGGAGTCTGGCGGGAGATCAGCGCCTTGCCGATCGGATCGCTCCACGGGCCGATCGGGCTGTCAGCGGTCATGACCGCGATGCCGTTGCCGCCGTTCGCGAAGTACAGGAAGAATTTTTCCTTGCCGTTGATCTTCTTATGGCAGGCGGTCGGTGCCCATGAGTTGCCGCCCCATTTGCAGATGCCGTTGTTGCCCGCTGCATTGATCAGGCCATGATCTGTCCAGTTGACAAGGTCATCGGACGAGATGCAGCGCAGGCAGTTGATCGTGGAATACTCAATATCCTTGATGCTGTTGCCGTTATAAAGCAGATGATCGTCCGTCATGTAGATGTAGACTCTGCCGTCATACTCCATGACGCCGGGGTCTGCGCCGAAATACTGCGAGATCAGCGGATTGTGCTCGTCATCCTTCTTGTAGGATCTGGCAAGGTTCACGGAGCCGAACTTCCGCTCCATTTCCGAGAAATCGACCTCCGGGACAGGACGCTCCGCGACCGGGAACTCCTTGATCTTTCCGAGCACGAAATCGCGGATCAGCTTCACATCGTCCGCATCCGCGGTGCCGCTCTGGTCGGCGTCTGCTGCGCGCTTTGCCGTGGAATCGGTCAGCTTGCCGGAAACGACCTGCTTTGCAAGCGACACATCCGCCGCATTGATCACGCCGTCGCTGTTGACGTCGCCGCGCGTGAATACGGTCTGCTTCGGACCGGTGACAGCCGTGCCTGCGACCGCGCCGATCGCTTCGTCGATCGTGAGATCGCCGGTACCGGTCTCGGTCTCCACATACAGAATCAGCGAGCTTGCACCGGCAGGGATCTTGAAATTCGGATTGGCGAGCAGCACGAATCCGCCTTCTGAAACGCCGTTCGCGATATGCGCATACTGCGTCTCGCCTGCGGAATCGGTATACTGCATCGAGAGCATCACGTTTTGTGATGTCGCACTCTTTGCTATGACGCTGAAGCTGTATTCCTTGCCCGCCTCAAAGGTCGCGCTGTTCAGTGTTTTCTGTGCGCCGTTCCATGCCGATTCACGGCCGGTCACGGCCAGACCCTTGCTGCCTGCATAGGCATCGCTGCCGGTCGATGCGGAAGCGGCGCCTCGGCCTTCCCAGCTGCAGCTGCCGTTCTCAAACGTATCATGGAAATAATAGCCGTTCTCGTCCGGCTGTTCCGGCTCGGCGACAACAGGCTGATCCGGATTCTCCGGAACCGCGATGCCGTCGCTTTCCAGCGAGATCACAAACGTGGAAACGCTGTTTCCGGGGAGCGATGCCCAGTAGCTGGACGTCTCATGCTCCATGTTCTGCGTACGTGCGATGTTCTCGCTGCCGGTCGTGCGGTAGCGGTCAACATTCGTGATCGTTCTGCCGTCCACGGAGAACTGCTGCGAGACCTCGCTGCTGCCCTTGTTCACAGCCACGACCGTGATCTGCTTGTCGCTGTGCTTATACGCAGAGACAAGGATATTATTGTTCGGCTGCTCGGTCGCGTCGATGCGGACGTCACCCGGGCGAACCCACTTGGAATACTGTGCCATCATGTAGCCGCGCTTGGAGATATTGCCGTTCTCCTTCATCGGGCCGTAGCTGCGGCGGATATACCACCAAACGTAAGCGTTCATGTTGCCGACGACCAGACCGTTGTGGATATTCTCCGCGACCTGGATCGCCTGCGGCCATGTATCGGCATCGGAATTGGAATCCGGGACATAGACCTCGGTCATCCAGATATCCTTGCCGGAATTTTCCAGCGCGGAAAAGTCCATCTGGCTGCGCTGCGTGCCGTAGAAATGCGTGCCGAACAGGTCGATATTGTTCTTCGCCTGCTGATTGTTCAGGATCGCGTTGTAAATATCCTTGCGGTACTGGAAGCTCTCCGGCGACATCAGCTTCGCATTCGTGCCGTTCGTGACCGCTTTGCCGTACTGCGCCGCAAAGGATGCGAGGTCATTCGCAGACCAGTATGTCCAGTCAGCCGCATAGTCCGGCTCGTTCTGGATTGAAACGGAATACAGGTTGACGCCCTGTCCCTCCATGTACTTGACATAGCTGTTCAGATGCTGTGCGTACTCCGCCCACTTGTCCTTTTTCAGCTGATACTTGCCGCCGGAATTGCCGCCGTTAACCGTGTTGCGGATCGCGGCAGGCGGGTTCCACGGCGTTGCAAAGACCGTCGCGCCGAGGTTCTGCGCGGCCTTAGCCGTCGGGACGGCACGCGACCATGAATTGCTGTCATCGCTGACATAGATGCGGAGAACCGTCAGTCCCATTTCGTCCGCGCCGTTTCCGAATGCCTTTTGCACCTGTGCAGAGGTCATATCGGAGCCCATCCACTCCGGCAGGTTCATGCCGCCGAAGCCGCGGATCATCTGATAGGTCTTGTTCGTGTTGATCGTACATGCACCGGCTGCATCGGCAACCGGGACCGGCATGAGCGATGCCGTCTGCACCAGCATCGCGCCTGACAGCACGGATGCGAGCAGATGCTTCAGGATCCTTTTTTTTCTCATCATGATTTTCCCCCTTGTATCGTATACATCGGAATTTGTATTGACAACCCGTTTCCCATTCGGACTGCCAATTCCATTGTACAATACAAGGGGGTGTTCGTCAACTCATAAAATCCGTAATAGGTGGATAAAATCCGCATTCATCCCAAATAATTCCGGACAGCCTGCCGGTACTGCTTCGGCGAAAAAGCAGTTTCCGCCGTAAACTGCCGGATAAAATACTTGCTGTCGGTATAGCCGCAGGCTTCTGCGATCTCCGCAACAGTCTGTTCCCCGGAGATCAGCAAATGCTTTGCCAGGCGAAGCCGCGCAAGGATATGATCCTGATGAAAGCTGACCCCGAAGCTGCGGCCGTATATGCGGTTGAAATGGTTGATATTCATGCACATGGCGTCCGCCGCATCGGTAAGGCTGATCTCGCAGAGCGGTTCCCGATACAGCCGGTCGTGCAGTGCTTTCAGCTCATGATAATGCGGCTGACGCGCGCGCTCGTCCTGCGCATTCTGGATGCTGTCAAGCCGGGCGGTCATCTCCGCCAGTATCTCGTCCGTTCCGGTCTGTTCAGGCAGAAAGACACAGCTGCAGCACAGGCGGTCATCGCGCCCGGAATACCGGATAAAATCCGCATCATACATCATTTCTGTATAAATAGAATCTGCTAGTATCTCCGCAGGCATATCACAGGCACCGAACAGCAGCAGGAACTCATATTCCGAGATGCGCCCGATGATGCCGCCGCTCCCGTGGAACCGCTTGACCGCCGCGGCCGCAGCCATCAGACTGCTGACCGTTTCCCTCGCCTGCACGGTTGTATTGCGGGCGTTTTGCCCGAACAGCAGACGGAACGCGACCGCAGTCACATGCTGCGGCTGCTGCGCATTCAGCATGAGCTGATAGGCATCCCGCAGACCGTCCGCGCTGAACATGCCGGTCAGGCTGTCAAAGGACGGCGATAATGTCCGGCACTGGAGCAAAAAACGCACATCGCCCTTCAGCCGCAGAAACTCAAGGCCGTTCGCGACCGTTTTCAGCCAGTGCAGATAGATCTCATCGTAAGTGTCCGGCTTGTCGTACCACACCATGCAGTAACCGAGCAGATGCTCCTTGAAACAGATCGGATTGATGTACCCAGCTGCGGCTTTTTTGTACCGCCGGATCATGCCGGGCAGTGCCATCCGGTCAACCGTAAAGACTGTATGATCCGCCCACGGATTGATGTTCCGGCAGATCAGCTTGCCGTTTTCGGTGTCCGCATGTCTGTACCAATTCTCAAACAGGCACAGCACAACATCCGCCGCATCCCGTACAAGATACAGAAACTCGCCCATGATCTCTGCAAACTGCTCAATGCTTCTGCACTCGGTCAATCTGTACTCCATACCGGAGCCGAGATTCCATTCTGCAAACTGCTGCGTCAGACGGGCAGCCGCAAGCTCCTCATGCGGCCGGATCAAAGCCGGATCACAGGGGCAGCTGAATCCGCCGATCAGGGCACCGGTCGGCGGCTCAAACGGGCGCTGCGGCTCCTCACTGAGCTGCTGCAGCAGAATATCCGCAGCAGCCGCACCGAGCCCGCTCCGGTTCCGCCGGTAGGTCATCAGCAGCGGCGTGTGCAGATTGCGCTGCGGAATGAACTCATAACCGATGACCGCCATGTGTGAAGATACATCCTCGCCGATATCCGCAAAGGCATCCAGCAGGCCGAACGCCATATAGTCATTGGAGCAGATCAGTGCCTCCGGCTCGGGACGGATGCCGCGGAGATATTCCTGCGCGAGCTTTTCTCCGGCATCATACCAGAAATTGCCCTCGATCACCAGATCGCTTTCATACGGGATCCCGTGCTTTTCAAGGGATTTCCGGTATCCGCCGATGCGGACATGTGAAATATCAAGCGAAAGCGGTCCTGTCAGCAGCGAGATCTGCCGGAAGCCGCACTGTTCGATCAGATAATCCGTGATCGCTTCCAGATCATTTTCATCGCTGGTATTGATGCCAGGAAAATGCATTTCCTCAAATTCCGGCAGACTGGCCCCGACAAAAATCAGCGGGATCATGTTCCGTTTCAGCAGCTGCGCCCGGATCTTCAGCCGGAGCGTGTGATTCACAAAGGATTCCGACAGAACGATCAGCGCATCGAAGCTCTCTCCGGCAATCAGCTCATAGATCCGGTTTTCGGCTGCATCCCCCTGATCTTCGTCGAACGGGTTATAGAGATTTGAGATCACGACCGTCTGCGCACCGGCTTCCTGCGCACGCGTGATGATGCCGGACAGGATCCGCCGCTGCTCAATGCTGCTGACCTCTGCGCCGATCACGCCGATCAGACAGTTCCCGTTTTTCATGGTACACCTCCCCCTGCTGACAGTTTTCCTTCTGCTTCTATTGTACTATACAAATCCGCGGCCTGCAATGCATTATGATACCGAATATATGCCGCATTGTCTGATGATTGTATGCAGGACTGCATACCGCACATAAAGCAGCCTCCCCGCGCCGCAGGGAGACTGTTCCTGATGCAGTGTTTTGCTGCTATTCGTTCCGCGCATCCGCATCCCGGACAAGCAGCCCGAAGGTCCCGCTGCCGCAGTTCACGGCAATAACAGGCGATGCCTGCTGAAAATAGATATTCTCAAACTTCGCGCGCTTCTCCACCTGATTCCGGATCCATTCCATATCCCGGTTTGTGATGCCGACATATGTCACGAACAGAATGCGGCGGTCAATGGACGACGGCGACCGCAGCACGGACCGGATATACTGCTTCCAGACATTTTCGCGTGCACCGAAAAACACCTTTCCGACGCCCATTCTTCCGTGCTTCAGAACCAGCACGGGCTTTGCCATGAGTGCCTTTGTCACGCCTGCGACCCGGCTGCTCACCTGCTCTGCACGCGCAAGAAAATCAAGGCTGTCCACAACAAAGCTGGTATGGATCCGCGATTTCATGTGCTCCAGATGCTCACGGATCTCCTCGGGGCTTTTGCCGTCCTCTGCCATGCGGCAGGCCTCGATCACCATGAGCCCCTGTCCGCTGGAAAGATGCCCGGAGTCAATGACCGTCACATTGTTGAAGGCTCTTGCCGCCTCCTGCGCGATCGTGCAGCCGCTGTTTGTCAGCGCCCCTGAAATGGAAATATGGATGATGTTATTTGCCGTGGTCAGCTGCTTCGCGAAAAACGCTTCAACCGTCTGGACATCCGGAATGCCGGTGCGTACCTTCCGCTCCCGGTCATTCATATAGTCCAGCAGACCCTTTGTTTCGATCTCGACGCCGTCCAGGAAATCGCCCTCTGCCGTGCAGACCATGTGCGGCAGAACAGCGATGCCGTAACGCTCAATGATCTCCTGCGGCAGATCGGCAACGCTTTCCGTTGTGATCGCGACGGTCTTTTTCCGCTGTTCCTTCTTCATCCACGAGACGGTCTCCCGCAGGATGTCCTCGCCGTTTCCGGTTGTGAATGCAAGATTCCGCGGCAGCAGCCGGTAGAGCTCCTTTTCCAGAATGTCACCGGTGATCGGCTTCGTCAGATAACCGTCAAAGCCCGCCTTTTCATACAGCACCTTGTTTTCGCTGCCCGCATTGGCTGTCAGCACGACGATCTTGGATTCCTTGCACTGACCGCCGATCTGCGACCGGATCGCTTTCAGGCATTCAATGCCGTCCATTTCCGGCATCAGATGATCCATAAAGATCACATGATAATGCTGATTCAGCGTGCGCTTCAATGCATCCTCACCGCAGGAAACGGTCTCGACCTGCACCTTTGTTTCGCGCAGCAACTTGGAGACGACCAGCAGATTCGATGCGTTGTCATCCACGACCAGAACCTTTGCCTCCGGTGCCTCAAAGCCTGCAACATGCTCTCTGCGCTGACCCGGTACGGATTCGCTGTCGATTTTGATCTCGCCGATCTTCTGCGTCGTCACGATCTTCTGCGGGATCTCGATGATAAAGGTCGAGCCCTTCGTATAAATACTGTTGACCGTGATCTTTCCGCCCATGAGATCGACAAACTGCCGGACGATCGAAAGACCGAGACCGGTGCCCTCGATATGCCGGTTCTTTTCCTCGTCCACACGCTTGAACGCGGAGAACAGATACGGGATATTCTCCTTCTTGATGCCGATGCCGGTATCGCTGACCGAATACACGACATTCAGGCTGCCGTTTTCGGTCTCGCCGGGCTCGATCGTCAGGGAGACAGAGCCCTGCTGCGTGTACTTGATCGCGTTGTTCAGCACATTGATCAGGATCTGCTTGATGCGCACCTCGTCGCCGAGCAGCTCGACCGGGATATCCGGTGAAACGTGCACCTGAAAATCAAGCCCCTTTTCCTTTGCGCGGATCCAGAGCATTCCGACGATCTCCGAGAGCATGTCGCCCGGATTGTACACGACCGGCGTCAGCTTCATTTTTCCGGACGCAAACTTGGACATATCCAGAATATCGTTGATTAAATGCAGCAGCATCTTACTGGCGGACTGGATATTCGCCGCATCCTCCGCGACCTCGTCGTTGATATTCTCGCGCAGGATCATTTCATTCAGCGCAATGATCGTGTTGATCGGCGTGCGGATCTCATGGCTCATGCTCGAGAAAAAGTGATTCTGCGCCTCGTTCAGTGCTTCGATCTCCTTTTTCTGACCTAGTGACTTCCGGACCTCCAGCCGGTACAGCAGATTCCGGTAGCCGACCGTAATGCTGACAGTCATGCCGGTCAGGATCAGCGCGATGAGCGAGAAGGTATGCGCCGAGAAAACCGACTCCTGCGTGATCATCTCCGGGAATCGGAGCGAGCAGTACCAGCAGCCGAACGCCTCGGCCAGTTCTGCAGCAAGATAAATGATCATAGTTCTGCCGCTTAGACAGGTGCTGATATAAAACACGCTGAACAAGAACCAGATCGGTGCCTCGCCGTAAATGCCGCCGTCATGGAAAAACACGTTCGGCGTATACACAAGACAGATGATGACCGCAACCGCCGCCGCGCCCAGCTTGCCGCGTCCGGTGCGGATTGCGTGGATCATGACCGCTGCAATCAGAACCATGCTGAAAACCAGAAACAGAATGTGATAAACCGGAGCCGCAGCAATGATGATCTCCGCGAGCTTCACTGACCATGCAAACAGCGTCAGTGAGGTGATCAGAATAAACAGTCTGTCCTTCTGCGGGTACTGATCGCTGAAAAGCAGCCCATTGATCTGTCCGGAACTCATATCATCACTCCTCTCTGTACGGCTCAAATTCCGTCACGGCACCGTCATCCGGCAGAAACTCCATGACCTCATCTTCCTCAGCTGCTTCCGTGCCGCCGAGCATCTGAAGCAGCTCTGCCGCAAGGGTACTGCAATCCGCTGCCAGTGCGCCGTGCTTTTCTCCGATCAGAGCCTCATTGCCGTCCTTTGCCGCAAATTCCAGCTCTTTCGCACGTTCAGAAAGTGCCTCGCTGCCGAGCATTTTCAGATTGCTTTTCAGCGCATGAACGAGGATCTCATAATTTTTCAGATCATGCTCCGCAAGGAAGCCCTGCATTTTCTCCGCGCGCTCCGGATACTCCCCGGCAAACTGCCGCAGCATCGAAAGATAAAATTCCTCATCGCCTGCGCAGTATTTCAGACCGTCCTCTGTGTTCAGGCCGCAGGTCTCAAGCTGCTGCAGAACGGATACCGGCTGCGCCGCAGGGCTCTGTGCCGGTTCCTGCGGCTGCGCCGTCAGCGGTTCCGGCCGGACTGCCGATTCGGTCACAAGCGATTTCCGCAGCACCTTCCGCAGTACGCGTTCGAGATCAATCAGCTCGATCGGCTTGCTGACAAAGCCGTCAAATCCGGCGGCTAAGAACGTCTCCCTTGCCGTGCTGACCGCATTGGCCGTCAGCGCAACGATCGGTATCTCCGCATAATTCTTATTGGAGCGGATCCGCTTCAGTGCTTCGACGCCGTCCATGCCGGGCATCATATGATCCATAAAGACAATGTCAAAGCTGTTTTCCCTGCACAGCTCGACCGCTTCACTGCCGGAATCCGCTGTCGTGACCTTCATGCCGTAGCGCGCGAAAATGTTTTGCGCGACCGTCAGGTTCATCGGCTCGTCATCGACAACAAGTGCGCGTGTGCCCGGGAAGATGATCCGTTCATCCAGCACGTTCAGATCCCGTTCGGCATTCAGCACGGCCGCGACCGGGAAGCAGTAGAACGGCTTGACCATGATCCTTGCCTTTGAGCCCTCCGGAAGCCGGAAATCGTCGTTCGCGACCACGACCGTCACGACCTCCGCGGCAAGCGATTCGATCAGCTCCGGTGCCGTCGCATATTCCTCCTCCGCAATAAACAGATGCGTCAGCTGTACGGAAGCAAGCAGCTTTTTCAGATTCGCGGCATTGTCTACGCGGTGCATCTGCACGCCGAAGCCCTTGACGATATTGTGGATCATCATGTCATAGTATTCGCGCACATTGGGATTCGCATACTTGTCCAGATGCAGGAAGGCACCGAGACAGAGCTTGTCCGGCTTTGAAATAGACATGCAGCTTGCCGGCTCGACGACCTTCTGCGGAAGGCTGACCGTAACGGTCGTACCCTCTCCGGGCTTGCTGCTGACGGTGATGAAGCCGCCGAGCGATGCGGTAAAGCCCTGCACAATCGTCATGCCGAGACCCAGACCGCCGCCCTGCCGGTTCCGGCCGGAATCCGCCTGATAATACCGCTCGAAGATGCGCTCCTGTTCCTCCTCCGTCATGCCGATGCCAGTGTCTGTCACCTTGATCAGCAGATTGACGCCGTAGCTCTCCGGAATCGAATACAGCCGGACATACACGCCGCCCTCATGCGTATATTTAAGGCCGTTCATGATCAGATGCCGCAGGATCTTCCGCAGCTTGCTGATATCCGTATTCAGGACAGACGGGATCGCCGGGTCAACGTCAATGACGAGCTCCAGCTCCTTCGGCTTGAACGGACGGATCTCCTCGACCAGATCGTTCAGCACGGAGGACAGCATGTAATCCTCATAATGATTCGTCAGCTTTTTCCGGTCGATCTCCGTGAAATCGAGAATGTCGCTGATCTGCTCCGCGACGCGGCGGCCGGCCTCCCGCACGGAAACCAGATTCGCACGGCGTTCCGCGTTCTCCTCCTCATCAATGCAGATGCCCGTCAGACCGATGATCGCATTGATCGGCGTGCGCGTTTCATGTGAAACATTCGCAAGAAAATCGTTCAGGCGGTCGGTCGCATCCGTCAGCTTTTCGATCTCGTCATGCGAATGATCCACCACATCCGTCCATTTGTCAATGATCGTCCGTGAGATAATGCCGATCGCGGTGATTACGGCGGCGTTCATCAGCGCACGCGACCAGAGCAGCGTATCAAACTCCGCGCCCGCCTGCCGCAGAATCATCAGTCCGTAGCCGAGCGTCAAATAATAGATCAGCTGCAGGAACGTGGTGAGCGGCTTGATACAGACCATAGTGTACAGAATCATGATCATCGCCATGACCGCGACCGTATCAAAGACACTTGTGCTGTGACTGCCGTAATAGAAAAACGAGAACATCACGAAGGTCGTATACAGCCACAGACGCTGCTTGTCCGTCAGACGCTGCTGAATATGCATCATCCACGAAACCACAAGTCCGATCAGGATCGGGATCAGCGGCCAGAGCTCCCATGACATCAGAACGGCTTCCGCTGCCAGGATCACGGAAAAGACCGAGAGGCTCAGCAGAATGGTCAGCTGCGAGGCCTGAAACAGATTGCTTTTTTCAAGAGATTTCATTGTATATTACCTCTGGTATGCTGCACGGATCAGTTTCTTGCACGGACGATGCCGCGCCGCGCAGCAAGCTCAATCACATTGCGGACTCTGTGAAGCAGAAGCTCCGGCAGAACAGGCTTCCGGATGATCTCTGCGGCACCGAGCGAGAGACAACGCTGTTCGGTCTCCGGATCACTGACATCCGTCAGGAAGATAACGGGGGGCTCCGCAGTATCCTTGACCGCACGGAGCTGCTGTATCGTATCAAAGCCGTCCTGCTCCGGCATCTGCGCGTCGAGCAGGATCAGATCCGGCGTCTGCTCCGAGAGATATTTCAGCAGTGCCCGTCCGGACTTCACGGCAGAGACCCGGAATCCTGCTTTGCTGAGCGTATTGCCGATCAGCCGCAGAACCTGCTCGTCATCATCTGCGGCAACGATCCGCAGCTCGTCGGTCCGCTTCGGCACCGTGAGATCAACACAGACAAATTCCGTCTCATACGCGACGGAAAGCCCTGCACCGCCGTTCAGCTTCCACCGCCGCATGATATTGCCGGTCACGATCTCAATGTCGTTTCTGCGGATATCGGTCAGCAGTACAAAATACTGATTGAACCGGTTGCGCATCAGAATATCCGTTTTCCGGAGCGATGCGCGGATATGACTGCCGAAGGCATCACAGTTTGATTTGTAATCGCGTTCGGGGGTGTCCGGCTCCGGCAGGAGTGTAAACAGCACCTTATAAAGCGTGCGCTGATTGCGGATCATATAGCGCATGATATAGCGGTAGACATAAGAGAACGCATCCTTGTCAAGCTGCAAAGCCATGTTCGGCACGGAACGCTCCCCGAGGATCTCGGAAAGCTTTTCGATATCATGCGCAGAGGCCTGCATCATGTCCTCCGGCGCGATTTCCGCACGGTAGAGCGAATACCCGTGCTTGCCGTTTTTCTTTACATGATACATTGCCTGATCGGCCAGCCGGAACAGGGATTCGTAATCGTCACCGTGCTGCGGGACAAACACCGCACCGACAGACGCACCGAGCGGAATGCCCATATCCTCGCCCATGAGCTCCTTCGCCTTGGCGACAAGCTCGTCATTGATGCGCTTCGCAAATACGGCAACTTCCTCCTCCGTCTGCATTCCGCTGGAAAATACGGTGAACTCATCACCGCCGATCCTGCCGATGACGCTGCCCTCCGGTGCGGCACCGCGCAGGATCGCTGAAAAACAGATGAGCACATTGTCTCCCGTTTTGTGTCCGAACAGATCGTTGACCAGCTTGAACGAATCCAGATCGACCAGCATCAGACAGCCGAGATCGGATGCGCAGAGCGCCGTCATCGCTCTTGCGGCGGCGGCTTTGTTCAGGAATCCGGTCAGCTTGTCGGTATCCGCTTCGGAACGCAGCGAGCTGAGACGCTTCTCCTTCGACACAATATTGCTGACGCGCCGGAGCAGGATATCCGGATCAAACGGCTTGCGGATGTAATCGGAGACACCGGCCTCAAAGCCCAGCCGTTCCGTATCGGGGGCTTCGTCGGCCGTCAGAAAGATCACCGGGATCTCCCCGATCCCGAGTGCTTTCTCCTTTTCCCGGAGAAGCGACAATGCCTCAAAGCCGTCCATCTCCGGCATTTTGATATCCAGCAAAATCAGGTCCGGCAGATCGTCGCTGCGGATGCTTTCCAGCAGTGCGCTTCCGGAGCCGAGTGCGGTCACGCGCATCTGATTTTTGCTGAGAATATGCCCTGCCGTCCGCAGGTTGGCAGCGTCATCATCAACGATCATTATATGCATCATCATCGGGAGATCCTCCGTTTTTGTATTCCGGTTTCTGCGTATTTTATCGCGGGAGTCAATTTTATACCAAAATATGTATGATATTCATATTATAACACATATTGCCGAATATTACAATATACAATTGAAGAAATTTGTATATTTTTGTTTCATTTTCGCATCTATTCTGCTCCCCTGTCCCGACAGTTCGGACAGTGCGCTCTGCACAGCACGTAAAAACAAATACTTTATTGAAAAGCACTTGCAATTCGTTTCGTTGTATGGTATAATAATCACATATTTTCACACATGCATCCATAACAAAAGCCGGTCAGAACCGCTGACGTTTATCTGCACGCAGGAGAGACGAATCGGAGGCGTACATGGTATTTTTGCTTCTGGATGACGACAAAACGACAATCAGCCTGCTGCAGAAAACGGTCGCAGGACTTCTTCCGGACGTCAGGCTCCTGACTGCAGGCAGCATACCGGAATTTGAGGCAATCGCACAGAAAGAAGATATAGCGTCGCCTTTCTGGAAACACGGATCAGTCAAACATCCGTCATGGATTCCGCACTGAAACTCAGGCAGGCTTCGCCCTGCTGCAATATCATATTTGTATCCTCGCACCCGGAGGACGCGCTGGACGCATTCCGCGCAAGGCCGAGCGGATTTATAACAAAGCCGTTTACCGAAGCGGACATCCGCAGCGAGCTTGCCGATCTGCGGCATCCGCTGCCCGGGCTCATGACCGATAAGCTGCGGCTCGTCACCTTCGGTGCCTTTACGGTCTACGGAAAAAACAATGAGATCCTGACCTTTACCCGGACGCGCTCCAAAGAGATCCTCGCCTATCTGGTCGATCAGAACGGATTTCCGGTCACCAGCAAGAATATCGCATCCGATGTGCTGGAGGAGCCGTTCTTTGACGAGCGTGTTTCCAAGCTCATCCTGCTGCTGATGAACGATCTGAAACAGGCGGGCTTCCCCGATGCCGTCATCAAGCAGAACCGTCAGGTACGGATCAATAAGGAACGCGTGGACTGTGACCTCTACCGGATGCTGGACGGCGACCCGGAAGCGGTCAGAGCGTTCCGCGGTGAATACATGCTGCAGTATTCATGGGCAGAAACCAGTGATATCAGCGGCGAGGCGCTGCTGTCCTGAACAAGCCCCGCATACTATAATAATATCGCAGAATGCCTGCATCCTGAAAACGGAATGCAGGCTTTTTTGTATATCAGCGAATGTCGTTTCCGCAGGGCGAAGTAGGGCGAAGTTCATATGCTATAATCATAGAGCAAATAAAATCAATGCTGTCTTTTTTCGGCAGGACATGCCGGAGCACTTGCAGCAAATCATATACAGCGGAGGTGGCAGGCATTGCAGAAAGAACCGAACAAGACCGAACAGCAAAATCCCGCAGCAGATGAACCGTCCGCTGAAAAGCAGGAAAACACGCTGCAGGAGCACAAAAAAAGAAGCAGCGTTCCCCGATGGGACCGATCCAGACCTTCTTCCTGAATGCACTGCTGATCGTGACCGCAGCATGGCTGCTGTGCGGATTTGTCTTCGGATTCGCGACCGTCCCGAACGGGGACATGACGCCGAATCTGAAATCCGGCGATCTGCTGATCTACTATCAGCTCAACCGGAGCTTCGCCGCACAGGACGTCGTCGTGCTGAAAAAGAACGACACCGTTTATGTCGGGCGGATCGTTGCCAAGGGCGGCGATACCGTGGACATCACCGACAGCGGCAGCCTTGTCATCAACGGCAATACGATGATCGAATCCAATATCTACGCACAGACGGTGCGCTATGAAGCCTTCGTTTCGTATTCGGTCACGCTTTCGGAGGGCTCCTATTTCGTACTCGCCGATCTGCGCAGCAGCGGTGAGGACAGCCGGTATTACGGTGCCGTCGCGGAGCAGGAGATCCTCGGCAAGGTCATCACGGCTGTCCGCCGCAGCAATCTTTGAACGGATACGGAGGTGACGGCAGCGTGAAAATACTGGAAGGCATTGCATGGCTCGCAAACAAGCTGCTGATGATCCTCGTGATAATCTGCTCACTGGTGCTGTTTGTGTACAGTCTGTACGTGCTGTATGATGTGTTCTACACCGAAAAAAATGCATTTATCTCCTATGATCTCCTGCAGTACCGGCCGAAGGTCACAGCCACGGAGGAGGATCCGGAGGCCGCTTTTCAGGATCTGCTCCGGCTGAATCCCGATACGGTCGGCTGGGTGGAGATCTACGGCACAAATATCTGCTATCCGATCGTGCAGGGACAGGATGATCTGACGGGCGTGTTGTGATATATTCGCTTGTCTTGTTGTAATTTGGGCAACTTTTGGTCAACTATTTGGCTGGAAAATGTGTTAGGATCGAATAAGCTGATTTGTCTATCCGGTCAATTTTGGGCGATACAGCGTTGTTTTCTGCTAATGCTATCCTGTTGCGATAAGCTGTTCTCATAATAACATATTATCCCATAAAAAACAAGTTGCGCACAGTATTTTTTCTTTCGGATTATCTTTCGGCGAACTTTAGGAATTGCCCGCGGGGGGCTGCCCCGCTTATAACATATTTCCGCATGTTTTTCAATAGGACAGATGCGAAAAAATCTGCCGCCGAATGTAACCTTTCCGGTGCTTTTACGACTACGTATACAAAGGGGGTGAAGCAATGCACAATGACAGCCGCATCATCACGCTGCTGCAGAAGCGGGATGAACAGGCACTGACCATGATCCGCGCCGCATACGGAAAGCTCTGCTGCCGGATCGCGCAGCAGATGCTGGGCAGCAAAGAGGACGCGGAGGAATGCGTGAACGATATGCTGCTGGCGATCTGGCGGACTGTGCCCCCGCATCAGCCGGAGTCACTGGAAGCGTATCTGGTCACATTGCTTCGCCGCTCTGCAATGGACAGACTGCGGCAGAGAAACAGTCAGAAGCGCGGCGGCCGGCAGTTCGCTGCGGCACTGGACGAGCTCTCTGAACTGCTGCCCGCAAGGGATAACGTGGAGCTGGAATGCTCCCGCCGTGCGCTCACAGAGGCACTGCGGAAATGCATAGACGGGCTCCCCGCAAAGGCACAGCGGGTCTTTCTGCAGCGTTATCTGCTTACAATGCCGCTGCAGGAGATCGCAGCAGACAACGGCATGAGCCTTTCTGCCGTCAAAGTCCTGCTGCACCGCACAAGAAAACAAATCCGCGATCGCCTGAAAGAGGAGGGATTCGATGAACAGCTTTGAGATCATGGATGCGCTTGGCGGACTGCCGGAGCGGTATTATACATGCGCACTGCCGCGGAATACAAAACAGAGAGCGTCTGCAGGCGTCACCGCACCGCGCTTTCTGACAGCGGCGGCACTGGCTGCCTGCACGGTATTCGCAGTCGGTGTGACGGTGATGCTGCTCCGCGGCGGGGCGGAAATCTCCGGAGAAAAAACCGGCTTCACAAAACTGGAGCTGTATGCACAGAAGGAAATGCGTGTATGCAGCTATGATGAAGTCATGGAACTGATCCGGACGGAATGGGCAACGGACAGCCGCCCCGCTCTGATCGACACGGAAAAATATATCCGGGAATGCTTCACGGGCAAAAACGATGCGGAGATCAATACGCCGGAATCCAAAAGCTATCTTTATCACATGTTGATCAACAGCATCGACTATTTTCAGACTGCCGAAGGAACGATCGCGAATATTACGGATCCGAACCTCGGTGAACCGTTTGACGTTGTATTTCAGGCGGATCTTGAACAGCATGCCTCTTATGTCGGACTAACGGAAAACGGTGAGAAAAAGCGGGAGTGCTTCCTTGCAGACGAAACAGTCACTGTGACCGATCCGCAGGAAAAGACCTTTTTGCATTGCCTGCGCGGTGAGGAACATGATCTGTCCCTCAGCGACAACGAACGCACGCTCCTGCTGGATGACGGTTCGCTGTTTGCGGTCAACCGTCCGGACAAAGCATATCTGGATGCCGCAGGCGATTTCTGTTTGTTTCCGCAGCATTTTGCAATGACCCGGCTGCACGATTTTGACAAATGGAAGATCACCGGCACCGAAACGCTGCTGAACAGGACCTGCGCGGTGATCGAGGGGACCGGGCAGAACAGCACCTTCAGAATCTATACGGATATCGCGACAGGCATAATGCTGAAGCACGAGGTATTTGACGGAAACCGTACCAGAACCGGATATTCCGAAGTGACCGCGCTGACACTTGATCAGGAAGTCACGGTCAGGCGGTTTGACCCCGCAGAGTATCCGGATTATCATCCGGACTATCCCGTCAACGAAAACGGGCAGACCTACGGCACAACCAAAAATGCAAACTATATAGAGGATTACCCCGATCTGATCGCAGTGATCGGCGACAGCGGCAAGCACGGTTACATTTACCGCGCGTACTTTCTCGGGGATGTGCCGTCCTCTTTGGAGGAAGCGGTTGAAATCGAAAACACGATCCGGAACGGCACGTATGTCCCGCGGTCGGTCAAAGTCTACGATGCGGACGGCGTCACGGTCATTGATACATTCACAGAAAATCTTTCATAAACCGCATACAAAAATCCGCTCTGCGAAAACAGGGCGGATTTTTATAGACCATATTTTTTGCCGATGCGCGCAAGCTTTTCACCGAACGGCTTTGCAAGCAGCATCAGAAAGATCAGATTCGAGACAGCGTAAACGACCGGATACGGCATGGAGCTGATGACTGCGGCGGCGTACTGCCGGAGCGAAAATTCGCCGTAGGTCCAGACCGTCGTCCAGATATCCATGACCATTGAATAGCCGATGCCGGAGAGAATGCCGTAGAGATACAGCAGAAGCTTTGAACGCCGCAGCGGCTTCGCGAGCAGTCCGGCAAACAATCCGATCAGTCCCCATGCGAGCATCTGAAAGGGCGTCCACGGCCCCTGCCCCATGATAAAATTCGAGAGCACCGCCGAGAGCGCACCGGTCAGGAATCCGGCTTCGGGACCTAAGTACATTGCCGAGAGCACAGTCAGCGCGGTGATTGGTTTGATGACCGGCAGCATCCGTCCCAAAACAGACAGTGCCGTCATCACCGAAACAAGGATCATGCGCCGTGTGCCGAGCTCGCGCCGTTCAAATCCCGCCAGAAACAGCAGCAGCGCAAAGCCGGTCATCAGGAACGTCACCGGCGCGTAGTATTTCGCCTGCATCGCGCGCGGCAGCAGCAGCACCAGCGCGGGCATGATCACAAAGGGCAGCGCAATACGCAGCACTCTGCGGACTTTTTCCGAACGGATCATGAGCACGGTGCCGCACCCCCGTTCGTTTCCATCACCGCGATCGCATCTTCCGCCGGAATGCACGCGGCATAGCGGCGGTTCCAGATGAACGCGTTGTAATAGTGATAAGTCTGCTCTCCGGTCAGATGCGCATTGTCGGCAGTGGTATTCGCATAAGCCGGAACGATGAGCCGGAAGCCGTGCTCAAAGCCGCATTTGACCGCAGCGTCCACGCAGTATTCCGTTTGCAGACCCGCGATCATCAGCATATCCTCGCCGCTGTTTTGCAGATATTCCGTCAGGCCGGTTCCGCGGAACGGACTGTTGACATTCTTGTCAAAGATGCGCTCTCCGGGGAGCGGCGCAAACGGCGCAGCGATCTCAAAGCCGGGATTCCCGGGCGAAAGCGGCTCTCCGGTACCGTCATCATGCCGGACAAAGATCACTTCGGTACCGGTTCTGCGCGCAGTCTGTATCAGCCGTGTCAGGTTCTCCGTAAATGCATCATACGCATACAGCGCAGGCGTATAAACCGCATTCTGTACGTCGATCACAAGCAGCTTCATCTGCATCCTCCGTTCTGTTCGCCAAGCTGCACGACCTGCTCCACGGTGACAGTCTGCCGGTAATACCCGCGGGAAATGCGGCTCGCGGCGGTCGTATAAAACGCGTTTTCCGAGAAAAAGCGCGTCGGGATATCCGCAGAGATCAGCGCGCCGCGGGAGAGAAATCCGCAGCGGTCGGCGTGACAGGCGGCAAATTCAATGTCATGCGTTACCATGAGGACGGTCACGCCCTGCGCCGTCAGGCCGTGCAGAACGTCAGCCAGCCGCGCCTTTGACTGTGCATCGAGCCCCTTGGTCGGCTCGTCCAGCAAAAGCAGCCGCGGCTTTGTCAGCATGACCTTAGCCAGTGCCAGAAGCTGCTGCTCACCGCCGCTCAGATCATAGGGGTGCCGGGAGAGCAGCGGCGTGAAATCAAACGGGAAATCCGCGAGTGTCTCCGCGTAATGCCTGTCGATCTCGGCCAGCTCCTCTGCCGCGGTATTCCGCAGGAACACGGTCTGCACATCCTGCGGCAGAAGCGTCACGCAGTTCTGATGCAGGCTGCGGTGCTTATAATCCTGAATGCGTTTGCCGAAGATCATGACCTTACCCGCATAGCAGCGATTCAGCCCGGACAGCACCCCGAGCACCGTTGATTTGCCCGCGCCGTTTCCGCCGATCAGGCAGTAAAGCGCACCGGTCTGCACGGAAAATGTCAGGTCGTTGAGAATGTCGCGCCCGTTTTTTTCATAGCGGAAATATGCCCCGGTGATCTGTACCGCCGGTTCCGTTTCCGGACGCGGTGCAGGCTCCGGCAGATGATCGCAGGCACAGGAAAGCTGCGGCATCAGGTTCTGCCTTGCTTCGCTGACCGAAAGCGGACATTTCCCGCGCATCCCGAGCGCGTGATACAGCCGGACTGCAGCAGGCATCCCTGCAAGTACCGGAGCATCTGCCGGCAGTTTTTGCAGCAGAGCCCGCGGCGCATCCTGCATGATGACCGTGCCCTGCTCCATGAGCAGCAGCGTCGTGCTGTGCGGGATGACCTCCTCCAGACGGTGCTCCGCCAGCAGAATCGTCACGGAAAAATCCCGGTTCAGACGCTGCAGCGTCGTCAGAAAATCCGCTGCCGCGATCGGGTCAAGCTGCGCAGTCGGCTCGTCCAGAAGCAGAAGCTGCGGCTGCATGATCATAACGCTCGCGAGATTCAGCAGCTGCTTCTGTCCGCCGGAAAGCGTCGCGGGGTCACGGTCAAGCAGCTCCTCAATCCCGAAATACGATGCGATCTCCGCGATGCGCCGCCGCATGATATCAGGCGGCGTATTGAGGTTTTCCAGCCCGAAGGCCAGCTCATGCCAGACACGGTCGGTCACGATCTGCTGCTCGGGATGCTGCATCACAAAGCCGATCTTTGCTGCGGATGTCCTGTTATCGAGCGCGGAAAGCGGCTGCCCGTCAAAGGAAATGCTGCCGGACTGCGTACAAAGCGGCGTCAGCTCCGGCTTGCACATCCGCAGAAGCGTGGTTTTGCCGCAGCCGGTCGCGCCGCAGAGCACGGCAAAATCCCCGGCGTTCAGCGAAAAGGAAACGTCGGATAAAACCGGAGCTTCACATTCCGGAAATGTTACGGTCAGATGCTCCGCCGCAAGCAGTGCCATGTCAGCACCTCCTTTCCCTCATAGATCACCGGCAGCATCGCCAGTGCGGTATATGCAGCAAGTGCCGCCAGATACGGCAGCGTCACAGCAGGCGGGATCCGCTGCGGATAAAACTGCCATGTCAGGATACCCCTGAATGCGGCATCAATCACAAACGCGGCGAGGATCAAAGACATCAGCAGCAGGACGATATCGCCGTTATGCCAGCGGAAATACGTGAAGCTGCTGCGTTTTCCGCTGCCGTAGCCGCGTGCGGACATGCTGTTCGCGGCCGTGATGCCGTTTTCCAGTGCCCATGTCAGCAAAATCGAAAACACGCGCATCCCGCCGCGCAGATCGTCGATCAGATGCCCCTCGCGGTAAAGCCCCAAAGCCCGCTGCGCCGTCTGGATCTTTTTGGCCTGCGCACGGAACAGCGAGAGATTCCGCACCGCCATCGTAAAGATCAGCGCAAGCTTCGGGGAGAATCCGCGGAACAGATAAAACAGCTTTTCGCTCGTCATCAGGTCGGAGAAATTGCGGAACCAGTAAAACACCGCCGCCAGACGCAGACCCGTCACACCGCCGTAAAACAGTGCCTCCTGCGTGATCGCGCGCTGATTGATGATGAACAGCACCGTTTCGCCGTGCTGATTCCACAGCGGATTCAGCAGCGCGAACAGCAGCGGCATCCCAAGCGCGCCGATATGAAAGGCGGCATGACGGCAGCCGTTCCGCATCAGATAATACGCGATCGCACAGGCCAGCGATATGCCGAGCAGCACCGGCTCCAAGCAGAAGATCGTAATGCAGGCGGTCAGCAGCAGCGTGACCGTGACCGCCGCGGGATTCATCGCTTCAAATGCACGCATCGCTGCGCCTCCCTTCTTACAGACTGACGGTATATGCCCAGACGACGCGGTCGCCGTCCTGCAGATGATACGCGCCGCAGCCGACAGACGGCCGCTCGCCGTTCACGGTATATGTCCAGCCGGACAGATCACCGAAATCAAATTCATAGAGTGATGCGATTCCGCGTACATACGCGGTTTCCACGGCTTCCCCGGAAATACCGTCCACCTCAATCTGCAGCGTATACGCCTTGACAGCGTCATAGAGCAGCGCGAGTGCGGTTTCGTCCGGCGCAATCGAAAATTCTGTCAGCGGCATGATAACGCCGTCAGAAGGATACCTCTCACTGCCGGGCATCCCGCAGATCACATCGCAGCGAATCTCCATGGTGACCGTTCCGCCGCCGGTTTTCAGCTCGGCCTGATAGAAATGCTCCGGCGATTCGATCCTGATAAACCAGATGAGCCCTGTCAGGACGGCACAGATGCCTGCTAGCGTCAGATAGGTTTTCGGGCTGCGGCGTTTGCGTATCAGGCAGATCACCGCCAGAATCGCCCCGATGATCCAGACCGCGGCGGTCAGCGGAATGCGGTAGGGGTATTTTTCGGTATCGCTGCGCGGGTCCTGCGGCGGCGCGGTCGTGCGGACTGTCTCCGCGGAGACAGCGGCGGTCAGTGCCGTTGTCAGCGTCGTATCGCATACGGAAGAAGCACGCACGGTCTGCGATGTGACAGCTGCGGATTCTGTTCCGGTGATTTCGGATGCACTGACAGCGGCAGTCGTCTGCTGTGATTCTGTTACAGCGGGAACGGTCTGCACAGACTGCGGATCAGACTGCGGCGGAGCGGTCACAGCCGGTTCTTCCGGGAGAGACGGCTCCGCACCGTGAAACAGCAGCACCGAGCCGGCACCGTTCCGGTACATTTCCTCGGCAGTCAGAGCAAGGCAAGTCTGCACGGCTGCCAGACTGCTTTCCGTGCCGCCTGCCGTATGCGCATAACTGCCCGGCGCAATGCGGAATTGCAGGATGCCGTCCAGCAGCGTATGCCCGTTTTTGATGAAGCGGCTGTCCGTCAGCGGGTCATCCCCCAGCGAACAAAGCGCGATCCAGACCTGCGCCGTACTCTCCGGATTCTCCGTACCGAAGCTGCGGTAGGCACCGCTGTCAAGCTGTGCCTCGGCCAGATACTGCATGCCGCGTTCAACTGCGCCTGATACGAAAGGTGCATCCCGGTACGGCGCGATCGCCTGCAGCGTCATCGCGGTAACGTCGGGGTCGCCGAAATCACCCGCCAGTGACCAGCCGCCGTCCGGAGCCTGCCGGGCGGTCAGCTCAGTGACGATCTGCTCACCGGAATACTGTGCGGAGGATACGCCGTTGTTGATCAGATGCAGCGCAAAGATCCAGCTCATGATGCCCATTTTGCCCGCACTGCCGTCAAGCAGCTCCGTACAGAGTTGAGAATCCGCCGCGGATGCGTCACAGGCGGTCAATGCAAGTGCCAAACGCTCACGCGAGGTCGCGGAGGGCTCGTCATTTGCTTCAATATGTGCCCGGAGTGCCGATGCATAGGCGGAGCAGTCATATCCGCGCTGCACCAAGATCATCGCGTACCAGTCCGACGAGCTGAGCCCGGTTTTCTCCGGCAGCGTATCCGTCAGCCAGCCGGAAAGATCGCCGCCGCTTTCCCGGTCGAGGATCTCTGCCGCAAGTGCTGCGCAGTCCGCTGCGTCATAGCCGGATGCGGGCAGCGGCAAAAGCAGCCGGATGCTGCTCAAGATCACGATCAGAGCACAGCATCCGGCTGCAAGCATCCGTTTCAGTTGACGGTTCATTTCTCAGTGCGGCGGCGCATTGCCAGCGCGGTGCCGAAGGCTGCCAGCATCGTGACTGCCAGTGCCGGAACTGCGCTGCTGTCACCGGTGCTTGCACCGGCGGCCTTTGTCGTACCGGCATTGCCGTTCGGAGCTGCCGTCGCACCGGCTGTTGTTGTCGCTGCAGCGGTCGTCGCGGCTGCTGCGGTCGTTTCCGCGGCTGTTGCGGTCGTTTCAGCGGCTGTTGTGACGGCCTCGGCGGTCGTTTCCTGTGCCGCAGTCGTCACAACAACAGGAGCCGTTGTTTCAGCAGGAGCCTCTGCTGCCGCGACGGTCGCACGCACGGCTGCCGGAGACAGCGGATGATCCGCCTTGAAGCTGATGATCTGTTCGCCGGCCTTGTCCAGCTTGACGGAAACGCTTCCGTTTTCATCGGTCTTAAATTCGGTATCCTGACCGTCCAGCGTGATGACCGCATTCGGGACAGGCTTCAGCTCGGTCGTCCAGTCCGGCTTATAGGCGATCTCCGTCAGCTTGAGCGTTACGGTATCGCCCTGCTTCGCATCCTTCAGCTCATGAACGTCAAAATATGCATAATGATCCGTAAAACCGGTCACATCCTGGAAGGAATACGCGCTCAGATAATCGCCGTCCTTCACCTTGTCCGAAAGACCCATGGACATCACATCATTGACCGCATAGCCGTAGCTGCCGCCGTTTGTCACGCCCCAGAGTGTTTTGACCGACAGACCCCAGTCGGTATTCTGCGCTTCATAGCCGGTGCCATCGCCTTTATAGAACTGCTCGTGAGTTGCTTTCAGCACCTCGTCGATCGTGTACGAGCCGTCGCTGTCATAGTCCTTGACCGTGACCGTCTCGCAGGGCAGCACGAGTGCACCCTCCTTGCCGATCGTGACGCGGACGCTGATCTGACCGTCCTCCGCCGCTGCGGAAAATGCCGCTGCCTGTACAGCAGCTGCTGCCGTCAGCAAAATGATACCGAGCTTTTTCATGATTCTTCTCCTCCTGAGCGAACATCCTTCACGCATAAAAAAATGCGCCTTCCGTTTCCGGAAAAGCGCAGCGGAAACAGCCCTGCACAGCATCCTGCTGCGGGGCGTTCCGACGGCTGCACTTTTCTTTCCCAAAAATGTGAGCAGATCGCCGTCTGCTCTGACCGTATCACACACGGCAAGCGATCCGACTTTGACGGTAGTGGAAGCTGCGACGGATTTGCACCGTACTTCTCTCCCGTGTGCTTTCATTTAATAACCGTATTATAGCACATCATGTGCTGTTTGTCAAGTATTCAGCAAGAAAACAAGCGGCAGGCTCACCGTGAACCTGCCGCTGTTTCATTCAGAAATTGGAACCGTTCCAGCCCCAGTTGTCGGTACACATGTAGCTGACGTAAATGCGGTCGGACGATATGCCGAGCGCATCGGTCAGAATGCCGGAGATATGCGCAGTCAGCGTGCTCATCGCATTGCCGGATGCAGAACCGTACAGGCTGACGGAAACCATTGCAGCGGGCTCAGCCGTACCGCGAAAATAAAGCATCTGCTCCCCCTCGATGCCGACCATGAGCCAGCCCTCGGATTTGCCGGGGATCGCGGTGATCGCGCTGCCGAGCTTCGATTTGATCTGCTCCGCCAGATCGGCAGAGACCTTTGCATTTGTCCTGACATTGATAAACGGCATAAGACAGCCTCCTTCAAAAATAAATTACTGCGCAAGGATCAGCCGCTTCAGGCATGTAGCATCCTTCGCATCCAGCTTGCCGTCACCGCTGAAATCAAACAGCGCGGCAGTCTCTGCATCCTCAAACGGCTTCTGCGCCGTCAGATGCTTCATCAGGCGAGTGAGCTGTGCCACGGTATAGACCTTTGCAGGCTTGGTACCGTCCGGTTCCGTTCCGCCGACCAGCTTGCCGCTTGCATACACGCAGACATTCGGGCAGCGTTCCGCGACCTCGACACCGCTGACCAGCGTATCGTATTCCTCGCCGAGCTCCTTCATGCCCTTCAGACTCCAGTCATTCGACGGATCAAAATTATCGCCGTAGAACATACCGAGGATCAGCTGCACTTTCTTGTTGGAGTTCGCGATCGCGTAATCCGGCCACGAGATCTCCACGTAATAGATCTTGTCCTTGTAATGCTGCACCTCGGAGATCACGGCCTTTTTGCCGCTGACCTCGGTCTGCACCTGATCGTAAGGGCACTGCAGGACAAAGCTGCCCGGGATACCGTCGTTCTTTTCAAATTCGCTGACATCGAAATAGTAGCGGATCGAAAGATCGGTATGCGGCTCCAGTGCGTCGGTATTCACAAAGAACGTCAGCTTTGTGGTACCCGCACCGGTGCTCTCCGGCGCGTCCATGTAGTAGCCGGACACCCAGAAATCGCTGCCGGAAAACAGCGTCGTATCATCCTGCTTTTCCTCCGGCGGAAAGTCCGCGACCGGCTTCATGGTGTCGTCGCCGTAGCGCGCATACAGTCCGGCGGATGCACCGACGAATGCCGCATTGTAGTCGATCGTGACCTCGTTATCGACCCAGTCGTTTGTCGTATCGCTGTGCTGGTCGGTCTTGCGCGGACCGCCGACCAGTGCGCCCCAGAGCACATGCTTATGCACACCGGGATCCTCCGCCATGGTCAGGCCGGACGCCGCACGGTGATGCGGAAACTTCGCGGAGTTTTCACCGTAGCCGACCACATAGCAGCGGTTGATCGGGTTGTCGCCGAGCAGATATTCCATCTGGCCGAGTGCCCAGTCGGAGAAGTGATAATCCTTCTGGGTCTCGTCGTAGACGTCCTTGCCGTTCTTGTATTTGTCGTAGACCAGCGCACAGAACTGCGCTGCCGCATTGTAGCGTGCGGAGCCCCATTCGTCCATGAAGAAGAATCCGCCGGGCGTATCCTTCGAGCCGGATGCGTAGAAGTTCAGGGCCTTCGCCTCCTGCAGCCAGAAGTCCAGCTTTTCATACTGGCCTCTGCCGGTCGCGACGCGCGCCTCCTCGCAGATCTCCGGATATTCGTCCTGAATGCGGCCGAAGATGATCGACACGCCGTTCCACATATCGTTCCAGCAGAGCACATATCCGGGCGGTGCGTAGTAGTCGTCATATTTCAGGCAGAGATCGAGATATTTGTGATCCTTCGTAATGAGATACAGCCAGCCGCCCGCAAAGCAGTAGTCATCCTCCCACTTCTTGGATTCGTAGAATGCAGCAGGGCCGTCATCCGATTTCAGGACCGCCTTGTCGCAGTCCGAAGCGAACTGATACAGTGCCTTTGCATAATCAAGGCATTTGTCCGCATAGTCCGGATCGGTCTCTTTGAAATTGCAGTAGTTGATCGCAAGGCAGGCCGCAGCCTCGGAGACAACACAGGTCGCGGGCTTATCCGCCGTGACGAAGAACGCCGGACGGTGCATCGCGTCGATCTCCGGCGACTGCCAGTATCTGTGATCCTCCGCGCCGTCGCCGACCTGATGACAGAACGCAATGACCTCGCCGTCTGCCTTGCGGAACGTGCTGCGCATGAAATAGTCGCAGAAATGGCGCAGGATCGTCTCGGTGTGCGCGGCCTCGCCGATCTTCTCGTAGGAATCGCGGAACTCGTAATAGCCCCATGACACGATCGAGCCGGCATAGGTCTCCGGCATACCGAATTTGACATGGTCGCCTGCATCATGATAGCCGCCGGAGACGTCAATGAAGCCGTCGCCGTCCGGATCAAGGATATCCTTGTTTGTCTGCATAAAGGACGCACTCATGTTCGTGCCGGTCAGATCGTCGATCGGCTGCATCGGCACCTTTGCGTCATAGATATGGCAGTTGCCGCGCCATGCAAGGCGGCTCTGCTCCGTCACATCCGTTCCGCACATATTCGCGTCGTAGAAGTAAAGCGAATATTGCAGGAGCTTCGCAAAATTCTTGTCTGTTTCCTCGTAGTCCGCCTTATTCGGCGTCGCAGCAGCGAACGCATGAAGCGGAGCCGCGGAAAACAGCATCGCCGCACTGAGCACCAGCGCAGCAAGCTTTTTCTGTTTCATAGATTTCATCCTTTCTCCCCCGGAACGTCACCTTCCCGTGACTGCTTTTATTGTACTGCATCAAAAACGCTTTGTCAATAGCATTCTTGCGGTTTTTCACGCAAAAAACGCACGGCAAGCTGTATGCCGTGCGTTCTGCGGTCATTCTGCCGCTTCCCTTTCTGTGTCACGCTGACGGTAGAAGGTCTCATTGGAGACATGCACCGCCGGATACTGCGGCCGCTTGCCGAGGATCTCCTCCCATGTGATATCCTTGCGTGCCGTCTGCTCCGTATAGTATTTCAGCAGGAGCTGAACGTCGATGATATCGACATTGCCGTCCTCGTCGATATCGGCGATCTTCCGGTGATCCTCCGGCAGTGCTGATGCACGGCCGGAAAGCGTTGTTACATACTCCTTCAGAAGCTGCTGCACATCATCCACACCAACATAATGTGAAAGATTCATGTCGCCCTTTTCAAAGCTCAGATCATCGTGGTATCCGCCGATCTCTATATAGCCGTCCGCGATATTGTATGCGATATCGCCGGAAGCACCGGAGAGCTTCTGCACCTCTGTTTTGACCGGATATTTGTCACCCATCTTTGCCTCGGCAGGAACTGCAAATATGACTGAAAACAGAATACCGTCCTCCCGGATCGGCTGCTCGCTGTGAACGGAGACCTTCAGCGCATGATTTTCCTCATCGAGCACAAAGCTTGCGTCGCTGTCCGCAGAAATGTTTCCTTTTTTCGCAGATTCTCCTTTTGCATTCAGCTCGATCCGCAGAATCTCCGGATAGTACAGCGTGAGCTCAATATCCCGGATGCCCTCTTTCAGATTCCAGAGCTCTACATCATAGGAATCCAGCCTGAAATCTGTATACCGCGGATCGAACTGGGTTTCCTTTGCAGATACGATATTGACGCAGCGCTCATCCAGGTCATAATTATCCGGATTGACCTCAATCTTGTACGCTTCGGCAGGAAATGCCCGGAACATGGTACAGGCCGTCACTGCAGCAAACAGTGCTGCCGCCAGTTCTTTGTGTTTCATCATCATTTTTTCCTTTCTCCCCCGGAACGTCACTTTCCCGTGACTGCTTTTATTATAACGCATCCGCAGCAGTTTGTCAATCAACAGCCCGCATTTTACAACGCATAAAGAACACGGTACCCTGTGAAAGGTACCGTGCAGTTCACTGATTCAGATAGGAAAGCAGCAGCGTATATGCGTTATAAAGCGGAACAGACTCGTCCGGCAGCGGTTCCATTGTGCTGAACAGACCGCCGGGCAGTCCGCCTGTGGCCGTCATCGCCGTGTCAGTCAGAACGATATTTTTTCCGTTCACGACAGAGATCGTCATGCGCAGCCGTTGTTCCATAAACTGATAGCCGCCGCGCGGAGTAAGGATATTCTTTTTTTTGCGGATTCTCCGGTAGCGTTCAATCTGAACATTGCTGATATCGCTGAATGCGATCCGCTTTGTTCCGAACAGATGCTTTACCATCACAAAGCCGTCCTCAACAGTGATCGCGGTTCCGAGCAGCTGCTCCGCAAAATACAGGCAGGAAGCAGCAGTCAGCAGAACCATGATGCCTGCAAAAGGCAGAGTCAGCCAAAGCGGCATTTTGTCCGCCTTTTCTGCGATCAGGCAGAATAAGCAAATAGCCTGAAACCAGAGGATGATCGAAACGATCGAAATGATCTTGACGGCTGTATTCTCATGTTTGATCTTGAAACACATGATGACTTTCCTTTCTGTCTGGAAAAATGTCGTGCGGCAGATGCGCTGCCGTTTCATATATAATACCATTAACTTGAGAAAAAGTCAAGGGACAAGCTGCATTTTTGCTGCCCGCAAGGGTTGAAATTCGCTTCAAAATATGCTATACTGAATCAGATACCGCACAAAAAATGCGAGGTGATGATCATGTTTGAAATGGAACTTCTGACGGATGCGGCGGCGGCTTCTTCCCGCACGGAAAGCTGCGTGCCGGACTGTCCCTGCCAGCCCGATCAGCGGGAAAACGAATGCTGGCCGTATTTTGTGGACGAGCCGGAAAACACCGATGCTGCGGCTGAATGACGGCATTTATCCGGTCAGCGGCAAGGCAAAGGACTGTCTCTATGATCTGAAGCGGAAAAGGCTCTGGCAGATCGGGAAGGATACCGCTGCACTGATCCGCCGCTGCATCACGGAGCCGGATACCCGGTTTTCCCCGGCGGAGCAGGCCGCGATCAATAAGCTGAAGGACGCGGACATTCTCACGGAGGGCAAAGGCGGGATCCCGGATATCACGGTGCTTCGCCGGAAACCGGTGATCCGCGCCGCATGGATCGAGGTCTGCACAGGCTGCAATCTGCGCTGCATCCACTGCTATAACGGCGAACAGCCGCAGATGCAGATGTCCATGCAGGATTTCCGCGAAGTCTGCGAAACGCTTTCCGCATCCGGCATTCAGCGCGTGCAGCTGATCGGCGGCGAACCGTTCTCTCATCCGGATATCATCAGGATGATGCAGACCGCTGCCGATGCGTTTTCCTCTGTTGAGATCTTCACAAACGGCACGCTGCTCACCGAAGAACACTGTGCCGTCATGAAGGCGCACAGGATCCGCGCAGCACTTTCGGTGTATTCCTACCGGGACGACATGCACGATGCGGTCACGGGGATCCCCGGCTCACATCGGAAAACGGAGCGGGCGATCGCAATGCTCGCCGCATACGGCATCCCGCACCGGATCGCGCCGATCAGGATGAAAGGCATCGGGATCGGGGAGCGCGGCGGAAAGCCCTATCAGCTGACGGATGCGGATATCGTCCGCACGGCAGGGCGCGGCAGTCTGCGGCTGCTGGATGCATCCCTGCTCCGGGAAAAGCTGATCACCAGAGAGACCTTCCGCAGACCGCCTGACCCCGAAAAGATCATCGCGGCAGTCAGCGGGCATCCATGCTTTGCGCGAAAAATTTATGTTGCGGCAGACCTGACCGTTTTTTCCTGCGTCATGGAGCGGCGCATCCTGCACGGGACGCTCCGCGGGCACACGCTTGACGGGATAATAAACCCGGCTGTCACGGGGATGAGCAAGGATCATGTCACCGGCTGCAGAGACTGCGAATACCGCTATGCCTGCAGCGACTGCCGCCCGGATTCGCTGTCCGGTGATCCTGCAGCAAAGCCTTACTACTGTACCTATGACGAGCAGCGCGGCGTCTGGCTTGAGCCGGAGGCATTCATTGAAGCACTGCTCCGGCAACAACAATAAAGGGGTGCTGTATGCACGAAAATTTACAGGAGGTATCCGCGCCGAGAGCGATCTTAGTCGGGCTGGATACCGGAGAATATGACGCGGAGATCTCCATGCAGGAGCTTTCTGCACTGGCAGAGACCGCCGGCTGCGAGGTGCTGCGCTGCGTCATCCAGCCGCGGAGCAATCCCGAGGCCGCGACCTGCATCGGCAGCGGCAAGCTGGAAGAAGTCAAAGCACTGACCGAAGCACTCGAAGCGGACATGCTCATTTTTGATACCGAGCTGACCGGCATTCAGCTGCGCAATCTGACCGATGCGACCGACTGCAGGATCATTGACCGCACCATGCTGATCCTCGACATTTTTGCCGGACGCGCCAGAACCGCCGAGGGCAAGGTGCAGGTCTCGCTCGCGCAGTACAAATACCGGCTGAGCCGTCTGACCGGCAGCGGGACCGCGCTTTCGAGACTGGGCGGCGGCATCGGGACACGCGGCCCCGGCGAGACCAAGCTGGAAACCGACCGTCGGCATATCCGCACGCGTATTTCGACACTGGAACACGCGCTCAAAGAAATGGAAAAACACCGGAAATTTCTCGGGAGCCGCCGCAAAAAGGACGGCATCCTCACGGCTGCGATCGTCGGCTATACGAATGCGGGAAAGTCCACGCTGTTCAATATGCTGACGGATGCGGGCGTACTGGCCGAGAACAAGCTGTTCGCAACACTGGACGTCACGGCGCGGGCACTGGAGCTCCCCGACGGCAGAACGGTGCTGCTGTCCGATACCGTCGGGCTGATCCGCCGCCTGCCGCATCATCTGGTCGAAGCGTTCCGCTCCACGCTCGAGGAGACCGCGCAGGCAGACCTGATCCTGCACGTACTTGACGCCTCGGAGCCCGATATCCGCGAGCGGATGCAGATCACGCAGGATCTGCTGAATGATCTCGGCTGCGCGGAGATCCCGCAGATCCATGTGCTGAATAAAGCGGACCTCGTTGACCTGAATCAGCACAATGAGCCGGACACGGTCTGGATCAGCGCGAAAAACGGCACCGGCACCGACGAGCTGCTCCGTGCGATCTGTGCGCATCTGCCGCAGACCGCCAAACGGATGAGGCTCTGCATCCCCTATGCAGAGGGCGGTTTTCTGCAGCTGCTCCGCGAGGAAGGCAAACTCTTTTCCGAGGAATATACCGCGGACGGCACGCTCGTCGATATCACGGTCGATGTGAAGCGGCAGAAGAAGGCCGCGGAATATGAGGTAAAGCCGGAATGAAGATCGTCATTGCAATGGATTCATTCAAAGGCAGTCTGTCCTCGTCCGAAGCAGGACAGGCCGCTGCCGCCGGATTTCTGCGCGCCGATCCGACAGCAGAGATCGCGGTTTATCCGGTCGCGGACGGCGGTGAGGGAACCACAATCGCACTGGTCAGCGGACTGCACGGGCAGTACCGCAGCGTCACGGTCTCCGATCCGCTCGGCAGACCGATACAGGCAAAATACGGCATTCTCCCCGACCGGACGGCGGTCATTGAACTTGCTGCTGCATCCGGACTGCCGCTGCTCACCATACCGGAGCGCGACCCGATGAAAACGACGACGCGCGGCTTCGGGGAAATGATCCGCGATGCGGTCATGCAGGGCTGCAGAAGCTTTCTGCTCGGCATCGGCGGCAGCGCGACGAATGACGGCGGCACGGGGCTGCTCCGTGCGCTCGGCTTTCGTTTTCTTGACCGTGACGGCAGCCCTGTTCCGGAGGGCACTGCGGGTCTCTCTGAGATCGCCGTAATTGACCGCAGCGGCGTCATGCCGGAGCTTTCGGAATGCAGCTTTCATGTAGCAAGTGACGTTGCAAATCCGCTCTGCGGGGAATCCGGATGCAGCCGCATTTTTGCGCCGCAGAAGGGTGCAGGTGCGGAAGCCGTCGAAATTATGGAGACCGCCATGCAGCATTATGCAGATGTTGTCCGCGCCTTTGTTCCGGACGCCGATCCGGATGCAAAGGGCGCAGGTGCCGCGGGCGGCGTCGGATTCGCGCTGCAGAGCTTTCTTCATGCGGAATGCGAACCGGGCATCGGACTGGTCATCCGCATGACGGGTCTTGCGGATGCGATCCGGGATGCTGACCTGATCGTCACCGGGGAAGGCTGCCTCGATGCGCAGACCGCGATGGGCAAGGCGCCCGCCGGGATCGCGGCAGCGGCAAAGCAATACGGCAAACCGGTCATCGCGTTCAGCGGGATCGTCAAAGACGGCGCATCAGCCTGCAATGCCTGCGGGATCGACGCGTTTTTCCCGATCCTGCGCGGCATCTGTACCGCAGAGCAAGCTATGGAGCTTGCCAATGCCGCCGCCGCGCTGACCGATACCGCGGAGCAGGTCGGCAGACTGATCAGGCTTTATGCCGGACGCTGACATTTCCGGATACACAGTTGAAAATTTTTCGCATTGCTCCCATTGCAATTTTTTGCATAATGTGTTATAATATTCCTGCAGCTTATCCGTACCGCAAACCGGCACGGAGCAAATAATAAATCCTGGAGGTTCAATTATGGGCATGTTTGACAAGCTGCTTGCGAATCTGAAGGCAAGCAAAAAAACGATCGTTTTCACCGAGGGTACCGATGCGAGAATCCTCTCCGCAGCTGACAGACTTCTGAAGGAAGATCTGATGGGTGTCGTTCTCTGCGGCAATGCAGACGAGGTCGCTGCTGCTGCAAAGGCAGGCGGCTTTGACGTCGCAAAGGCAACAGTCCTCGATCCGCTGACCTATCCGGAAATGGACGCGCTGGTCGCACAGATGGTCGAGCTCCGCAAGGGCAAGATGAGCGAAGAAGAATGCCGCACTGCCCTGCAGAAGTCCAACTACTTCGGTACGATGCTCGTCAAGGCGGGCAAGGCTGACGCACTGCTCGGCGGTGCGACCTACTCCACCGCAGACACCGTCCGTCCGGCACTGCAGATTATCAAGACAAAGAAGGGCTCCAATCTGGTCAGCTCCTCGTTCATCCTGTTCCGTGAGAAGGACGGCGCAGAGGAGAAGATCGCAATGGGCGACTGCGCGATCAACATCAGCTACTCCGACCGCGTGGACAAGGACGGCAACGTGACCCTGACCGCTGCACAGCAGCTCGCAGAGGTCGCTGTCGAGACTGCAAGAACCGCTGCGTTCTTCGGCATTGACCCGAAGGTCGCCGTGCTGAGCTTCTCGACCTACGGCTCCGGCAAGGGCGCGACCGTCCAGCTGAGCCACGATGCGGTCATCGAAGCGAGAAAGATCGATCCGGAGCTGACAATTGACGGTGAGTTCCAGTTTGACGCGGCTGTTTCCGCCGAGGTCGCAAAGACCAAGTGCCCGGATTCCAAGGTCGCAGGTCAGGCAAATACCTTCATCTTCCCGCTGATCGAGGCCGGCAACATCGGCTATAAGATCGCACAGAGACTCGGCGGCTTTGAGGCTTACGGCCCGATTCTGCAGGGTCTGAACGCGCCGATCAATGACCTTTCCCGCGGCTGCAACGCTGATGAGGTCTACAAAATGGCGATCATCACCGCAGGCATGGCATAATCCCGATCCCGATTACAGACAGCCCGTGCATCACGACGCGGGCTGTTTCTGTATCCGGCCGCTGCCGGAAACAATACGCAGAAAGTGAGATGAAGTCGATGAACTATCTGTACAAACATGCTGCCGCAATTTCCGCTGCCGTGATCCTGCTGCAGGGCGTCGGAACCGGACTGCCCGCACCGAAGCTGATCCCGCTCGGTACGGTGCGCAGTGCTGCGGATTTTTCCGCCATGCTGACTGCCTCCGCTGAACCGGAAGCAGAGCCCTTTGAAGTACTGAGCTGTGATCCGGCATCCGGACAGATCCTCTGTGACGGCAGACCCGTCGGCGAAAGCTACGGCGGATTCACCGTATCAGACGGAACACTGACCGCTGACAGCGTTTCCGGCTCCGGCGAACAGATCACCGCAGAGCAGGCAGCCGAAGCCATGGGCTGCGAGATCGTCACGGAAGCAGACGGCAGCCTGACTGTCCGTTCGCCGTTCCAGACCGCAAGACTGGTCGTTTCGAGCAGCAAAGCGGTTGACCCGCTCGGCGGCAGCATCACCGCAGAGGGCTACAACGGGCTGCATGTCATCCAGTACGATTCCCCGCAGGCGGCCTATCAGGCATACCGTTCCTATCAGCAGAACAGCAGCGTCCGCTTTGTTCAGCCGGACAAAATCCGGTATGCGGACAGCACGGCCGTTCCGGAAGCGGAGACCGCCGGCTTAACGGCTGCGGAGGATACCAAATCATGGGGCTATGACGCGATCGGAACCGCCGATTATCTCGCATGGCTGAAAGAGCATAACCCGGAGCTGCCCGAGATCACGGTCGCAGTGCTCGATTCCGGCATTTACGCGGAGCACAGCTGGTTCCAAGGACGCATTCAGGAAAACGGCATTGACTGCACCGATTCCAGTGTGTTTTCCCTGAATGATCAGCACGGCCACGGCACGCACTGTGCCGGCATCATCTGCCAGAACACGCCGGAATCGGTCAAGATCCTGCCGGTCAAGGTCATTGCGGATGACGGCTACGGCACAGACCTCATGATCTACTGCGGCATGATGTACGCCGTGGAGCAGAAAGCCGATGTCATCAGCATGAGCCTCGGCGGTGACGGCGATTCGCCGCTGATGCTGGAGGGCATGCGTTCAATATCGGAGGCGGATATCCCCTGCTGTGTCGCAGCCGGAAATTCAGCCTATGACGCGAATTATTCCTCGCCGGGCTGTTATGATGCCGCGATCTGCATTTCCGCGGTCTGGTATGACGCAGGCAGCGAGACCGCACCGGATTATACAGACCCGAAAGGATATGTGTTCTGCATGTTCAGCAACAACGGCTCATGCGTTGATTTTACAGCACCGGGTCAGGATATCATCAGTGCCGGGATCGACGCACCGGATGCGCTGGTCCCGATGACCGGCACCAGCATGGCGGCACCGTTCGCGGCGGCTGCATGTGCCGATCTGCTGAGCGCAAAGCCGAAGATGAAAACCGCAGAGCTCCGCAAAATGCTGCAGGATCATGCGATCCGGCTGCCCGACCCGCCAAACGGCAATATGACCGCAGCGGCCTGCTACGGTGCCGGTCTCATCAATCTGCGCGGCGCATTCATTTCAGGTGCCTATCTCGCACCGCCGCATATCATCGTGAACGGAGCAAAGGGCGATGCACCTTACTACGAAGCAGAAGAAAGCGTCACGCTTTCATTTGTATCGGATTCCCCGGACGATCCCATTTATTATACGCTGGACGGCTCTGAGCCGGATGAACTGAACGGCACGCTGTATACAGGCATCCCGAAGCTGACGAAAAGCGCAGTGATCCGTGCAGCGGTCATCCGCAGCGATGCAGGCAGCAAAAGCACGGCAGCTTATATCTGCATCGGCGGAAAGGAAGTCAATACACCGTTTACCATTGAAAACGGTGTTCTGATCGAATATAACGGCGTAATGCGGGAGCTCGATCTGACAAATAATTTTTCCGGAGATTATCTGAAAGCGATCGGTGACAGGGCGTTCATGAACAGCAATGTGAGATCGGTCATTTTGCCGGATTCCGTCACATCCATCGGCAGCCGGGCGTTTTACGGCACGCCGCTGGAACAGCTGACCGGAAACGGCGTTACCGAGATCGGAGATTATGCGTTTGCAAATACGGTGCTGTGGGAGCTCGTGACCGCAAAGCTGGAAAAGCTCGGTGAGGGTGCATTCATGAACTGTACAGAACTCCCCTGCTCCCCCGAACCGGACGATTCACTGACAGAGATACCGGATCATGCTTTTGACGGCTGTACCAGTATGAACACACTGCAATTTGAACCGGAAAAGCTGACCGCAATCGGCGATTATGCGTTTGCCGCCACGCCTCTTATCAGAGCGTGGAACCTGACCAATCTCAGAGAGCTTGGTGAAGGTGCATTTTCGGGCAGCGGTATTACTTCGGTCACGCTTCCTGCGTCGGTCACGGTTCTGAAGAATAACGTGTTCTGTGACTGTAACGGACTGAAAGAGCTGAACGCACCGGGCATCACAGAGCTCGGCTCCCTTGCTTTATACGGCTGCGATCTGAGCATAAAAAGCATTGATTATTCCAAGCTGAAAAAGCTCGGCCGGGTCTCGCTGATCGGCCTGAATGTCGGGGATACGCCGGTCTTTTTCGATGCACTGGAGGAGATCGAGGAACAGGCAGTCGGCGCAACAGTCGGCGGTGCGTTCATATTCCCGACGCTCACGAAAACAGAAGAAGATACCTTTATCGCCACGGAAAACCTGATCTGGCTGCCGAATGCGGAATCCGTCGTGCTGAATACAGAGGGAATGAAATCCCTTCGGATCTCCGAAAAGCTGAAAATCGCTGAGATCCGCTCCGCAAGTGCCTGTTCATATATCATCGGGCCGAAGGAATCCTGCATCCGTGCGGAAGCCGAAAAGTTCAGTATCCCGTATTTCCCGGAGCAGACGCTGATCACCGAGCAGTCGAGGATCAATGTGCAGCCCGGCAAACCGTTCACGCTGTATGCGGCTTATGTCAAGGATCCGGAAACATGGCTCACATGGTATGAGATCACGGACGGCAAGGAGGAAAAGGTGCCCGCCGACGCGGTCATAAACGAAGGAAATTCCTTCGACCTGAACCGCTCGGCCTTCACCGGAACACGCAGCACTGCCGGCACCTATCAGTTCCGCGCCGTGCTGACCGGTCCGGACGGCATCCTGGAAAGCAAGGATTTCACAGTCAATGTCGCTGAAAAAGCACCTTCGGCGCTGCCGGACGATCTCAATTATACGCTTGACAAAACGCTTTCGATCAACGCCAAACGGGTATACAGCATCGGCGAACCGATCCTGTTCACCCCGACTTCCGCGAAATTCACGTTCTATACAGACACCGCCTGCACGGTCAGACTTGTCGCCGAGAACAGAAACGTACATATCAACGGTATGCTGGAATCCCGGGTATTCGGCGCGAGCGGTTCTGTTTCCGATACGCAGATCACGGAAATGCACGAGGGCTTCAGCCAGCTGTGGCTGGATACCGGCGTCAACAAGAGCGTATTCAAAATGCCGCTGACCTTCCGGCTTGAGAAGGTGCAGAGCGAGCTCAAGCAGGCAAAGATCATCCCGCTGAACACAGAATACACCGGAAAGCCGGTCAGACCCGCATTCCGCGTCACAATGGATGACAAGCTGCTGGAAGAAGGCAAAGACTATCAGATCGGGAAAGACCTGACTGTCACGGACGCAGGCAGATATCAGGTGACGCTCACCGGCATCGGCGATTATTACGGTGAGGTCATCCGGACGTTTACCGTGCTGCCGAAAACAGACGGAACGCTGCCCGCGCTGACCGAGGGGACACAGACCGTTTCGCTCGGCAGCGATCCGGCAGTCTACAGCTGGACGCCGGACAAGGAACAGTACGGCATCACGGCCGATTCGCTGAACTGCAGCATCCTGACGGTTTATGCGCCGGACGGCACCGCCATGGAATCGCTGAGCGGAACAGGCTACCGCTACAGTCTCCTGACCGTCGAGCCGGGCAAGACCTATAAGATCTCGGTTTCAAATCTGTATCAGACGGAAAAGGGCAAGGTCACGTTCTCACTGATCCCGGACTGCCGCCTGCTTGATGATGCGGAGATCGGGATCACGGAGGTCGTGATGTACGGAATGCAGCCGGTCTGTACGCTGACGGAAAACGGCAAAGTTCTGGAAGAAGGCACCGACTATACTGTCTGCCTGATCGGTACGCAGCGGCATCTCGGCCGCGCCTATCTTGCGTTCCGCGGCTGCGGCAGCTACATCGGCGAAACCGAGGTCACCTACTGCATCGCGCCGGAGCGCATCGGGTCGTACCCGGATGCTCCGGCAGACGGACAGCCCGAACCTGTCACGCTGCAGGACGGCAAACCCGTACAGTGTGAGAAAACCTGTTTCCCGGGCACGGTGCAGAAATACAGCTTCACGGCACCGTATGATTACAATTATACGCTGACGCTGCCGGATCACGAGCAGCAGAACATCTCCGTGCTGTACTATATCAACGGGGACGTACCGCGGCTTACCGAGGAAACGGAAGTCAAGCTGGAACTGAAAAAGAACGATTCTCTTGAGATTCTTGTCATCAGCGATTATATGCTGTACAATGTCATTCAGGATCTCCCGCGGCCGTATTCGGTATGCATCGAAGGAAAGCCCGCAGAATTCGAGCTGACGGCTGACGGCATCCGGTACCATATTGCAGCATCCGGTGAAGCGGCCGTCATCGGCGTGACAGATGATACCCGCGCTCTGAAGATCCCGGCAAACATCAAGGATCCCGAAACCGGTGCGGTATACCCGGTCCGGGACATTGATCCGCTGGCATTTGCACCGTTTGCAGAAGCCTGCACGTTCTACACAACGAAGGGCAGTATCATCCACGAGCTCTGCGTCAATCAGGATTATCACTATATCCTGACCGATTCCGATTTTGCACAGAGCGGCGACATCAACGGCAGCGGCAGTCCGGATTACCACGACGTCATTCTGCTGCAGAAGTTCCTGACGGAATCTGACGGCGTCACCTTTACCGCGGCACAGGCTGCGGCTGCTGACCTCAATCAGGACGGCTGCATTGACCTGCGCGACCTGTTTGCACTGATGCAGCAGCTCGAACCGCCTGCCGAAACCGTCAGTCTTGCAGAACTGCCGTTCTTTGAGAACGACCAGATTTCATAACGCATCAAGGAGGAAGCTATATGTACGGACTGAAAGTCAGGATCCGGCGCGTGATCGAAAATGACACCTATCCCGAGCGCGTCGAATGCTTCATGACGGACTACGAGGGTCAGACGCATTTCTTTGAGGATAAGCTGCCGGTCTTTACGGCGGAAACCGACCCGATGATCCCCGGTGACGGCGTGATCCGCTGCACCGTGCTCCGCGAGATGCCGCTGTTCGTCGAGGTCGATACCTCGCTCCCCGACGGCGTGGAATCCACGACAGGCCGGACGGTCTTTTCCGTATCCAGAGACGATCTGACCGAGGACGCATAACAAAAAAGCCGGTATCCCGCAGGATACCGGCTTTGCTTTCGATGAATCACAGCTTGGAGTAGCCGAAGCTGTTGATGAGTGCATCGACCTTGATGCCCTTCTTGCAGAGCGGGCATTCGTCAGACGCGTAATTGTCGTAATGCGGCAGGTCCGTCTCCTTGAACAGTGCCTTGACCTCAATGCCGTTGACCGCCTCGATCGCGGAGAAGATCGCGCCGATCGCGACCATTTCGCCGCTGTAATACTGCAGGCAGTCGATCGCCCTGTTGATCGTCTGGCCGGTGGACGCGGAGCTGACAAGGATCAGCACGCGCTTGCCCCAGATCTTCTTCTGCGTGTTGTCACGGAAGATCATCTGATTGACCGCATTCATCTCCGGCGTGATCAGATTGATGTCCTTGCCGAGATTGATGCCGTTGCCGGAGAGATACTCCGCGAGAAATGCGCCGAGCATCTCCGTGCCCTCCAGACAGATCACCGTATCAATATACACATTATAGAATTCCGCACCGAGGTCGTGTGCTGCATCGCGTGCCATTTTCATGCTGGTTTTGATCGAGGTCATATCCAGATAATAATTGACATGGGAATGGTTCGTCGCATAATGCCCCGGAATAATCCCGATCGAAATATGCGTATTCTTCTTCGAGTTGATCGTTTGCATTCTGTCTTCCATAGAAAAGGAAACCTCCTGACGGCAGAGCCCTGCCACAAAATATATCTATATTATATCATATCCGGCAAAAAAATGCAAGTATTTTGCACAAAAAATATAATGCGGTTGAAATTCCGGTGAAAGATCTGTTAAAACCCTTGCATTCCGGACGCACCCGTGCTATAATACATTCAGCCGGGATTCACCGGTGAAACCGTTAACATCTGAGGAGGTACATACAATGCTTATCAAACTGATTATCGAGATCGTGGTCGGTGCGCTGTGCGGTTCCGTTGCCGGAAAGATCATGGGCAAGGAAAAGCAGGGCTTTGTCGTGAATGCCGTACTCGGCATCGTCGGCGGCTTCGTCGGCGGCCTGATCGGCAATCTGCTGCATGTCGGCGGCGGCTGGCTGTCCGGACTGATCCTCGCGATCGTCGGCTCCTGCCTTGTGATCTTTGTCGTCGGAAAAATGAAGAATTAAACGAATGACCCCGCCTGTGCACACGCATCACAGGCGGGGTTTTGTCCTCAATGTTATGATGCAGCGCAATTGTTTACTATGCGTATATTTTTATCAGTCTGAAAAACGAGTTAAACATCCCGGCCCTGTACGGGATGTTTGTTTTTGGCCGGGTCAATCCGGTGAATATTGCGCCGATGAAAATGAGAAATCGAAAAAGATACGTGAGGGCACGCTTTGATTATAAATATATTGTAGCGATTGAGGAAAAGCAGCCCCTTTACGTTTTGTGCTGTAAATATTCATTTTGTCCAGTGATTTCATATACAAATCGTGATAAAATATACTTTATAATAATATGGCAAATTATACGCATTTGCCGTGTCGGAAACAGGAGTGAGCCGGATGAAGGAACAGAATGATTTACAGCGGCTCAGCCGGAAAGAGCTTGTTGCGCTGATCCACGCGCTGCAGGAGGATACCGCCCCCGACGCGGAAACCGCCGAAAAGCTGAAGCAGGCGGAAGCAGAGCATCAGAAGCGGATGCACCGCGCCGGCATCGGCAAAGTCATCCGGACGGTCGCTGCAACGGCACTTGTTGCGGCCGCGGCAGCCGTTCTGCTTTCCACGATCTTCCTGCCGGTCATCCAGATCTCCGGCAGCAGCATGGAGCCCTCCCTGCACGACGGCGATATCGTCCTGCTGTGGAAGGGGCACCGGTATGCGTCCGGTCAGCTCTGCTGCATCTCGTGGCAGAATAAGCTCCTTGTCAAGCGCGTGATCGCGCAGGGCGGCGAGACCGTCGATATGGACGAATCCGGCAATGTTTACGTCAATGATACGCTCCTTGACGAGCCGTATCTCAAAGAAAAAAGCATCGGGGAATGCGACATCACATTCCCGTATATCGTACCGGAGGGCACGGTGTTTGTCCTCGGTGACAGCCGTGCATCCTCGGTCGACAGCCGAAGCTCTGTCATCGGCTGCGTTACAAACGAGCAGATCGTCGGCCGCGTCCTGTTCCGGGTCTGGCCGCTTTGATCCTGTATTTTCCGCTGAAAGGGGGGAGATATCGGCTTTGAAACGCAAAATTGAACAGGCCGTCGCACTGATCCGCCAAAACCGGACAAAGCGACGACGAACCGCCGCATTGCTGCTGGCACTGTCCTGCTTTGTATCCGCAAATGTCTTCTGGGCACTGCGGGATATCGGGACGGCTCTGACAGAAGAAGCAGTCTGCGGCATGGAGGAGCATGTGCATTCAGCAGAATGCTATGAAACAGTCCCGGCAGATGAAGCGGATCCGGAAGCCGGTATCTGCGTTGGCGAGGACGGCAACACGGTCCCCCGCCTGATCTGCGGAAAAGAGGAGCATATCCACTCCGCGGAATGCGTCCCCGCCCCGGCTGCGGATGTCGAATCCCCGGCCGACTGGGAGGCGACTCTGCCGGACAGCACAGCGGATTCCCTGCGCGAGCAACTCGCACGCACGGCGGAATCGCAGCTCGGCTATACGGAAAGTGAACGGAACTTTGCCGTCACGAACGGAAAACGCCGCAATTATTCGCGGTACGGACAATGGTACGGCAGCCCCTACGGCGACTGGAATCCGCTGTTCGTATACTTCTGCCTTTATTATGCAGGCGTTCCGGAGGATCGCATCCCCGGACGCGGCGGCTGCTGGGCATGGTCGGTGAAGCTCGCAAAGGAAGGGCTCATCCGTACTGCCGAAAACGGCACGCCTGTCCGCGGCGACATTCTCCTGCTCGATCAGGATGCCGACGGCAGAACCGACCGCATCGGCATTGTCACGCTGACGCAGACCGCCGAAGAAGGACTGGTCATCGCGGCGGCAGAGGGTGCCTGCGACGGTACCGCTGCAGAACGCTGCTATCTCTGGAACGATCCCTGCATTGCAGGCTTTGTTTCACCGGAGGATCCGGAGACGCTGCCCGCACTGGAATACAGCGTCGCATCCGGATCACGGATCACCGTTCACGCTGCTGCGGAGACTGACGTTTTCCCGGCCGGAACCGTGATGTCCGTGACGGATATCGCGCCGGAGGAAGCGATGCAGCTCGCAGAGGAAGCGGCGGATGAAACAGAGCTGATCCAGTCGGCTCTTGCAGTCGATATCAGCTTCCGCGATACGGAAGGCAATGAGCTGGAACCCGCCGACGGCAAACAGGTCAGCGTCAGCATCAAGCTCCCTGCGGAGCTGGCACTCACCGGCGGTTCCCTCAGGCTGCTGCATCAGAAGGATGACGGCACTGTGGAGGAAATTCCCGATGCAGTCTTTGCGGAGGATTCCGTATCGTTTGAGGCAGACGCGTTTTCGATTTATGTCATATCCAATGGCAGCCAGCAGCTGGCAGTTGACGATCAGGATCTGGTCGTCGGAGAAGGCAATAACTCTGCGGACAATCCTTATGTCATGCGCGTCGGAGACTCGGTCAGACTGACGGGCTACTCCAATGTTCAGGATCATGATGCCTATTTGTACCCAAATAATCCTAATATCGTCGCAAAGGCGGGCGATCCGAATCAATGGGATGTGAATTACAGAGACGGTACCCTTTTCAAGACAGAACACGATTTTGAAGCAAGAAGCGTCGGAAACACCTCGATTACTCTGGAACAGCTTGATGCGAATAACAACATTGTCTACGAAAGATTTTATATTAAGGTAGTTTACCGCGATTCGATTCTGGTCAAAACCGCTTTTGAACCGGAAGGAAAGGGATATAACCATATCAAAGAAGCACTCGGCTTTGAAGGATGGGCAGACGGTGAATATTTCTGGCTTTATACGGCGGATCAGGACGGATATATTCCGAACGGAAATGTGGGTCAAAACACCGTTAATGAACCATACACGATGCTGATTGGTGAAGAACTCACGGTGTTCCCGCTGATTCTCTCCGGTCAGGATCCGAATCAGCCACCTGAATTACAGGACTGGTACAATTATAATTCAGGGGCAAACGACTATATTCTCACAGACCTGAACCGCACTGATCCGGATCACCCGAATTCCCGGACATTCCGTGCAACTGCACCGGGGGACATGATCATTCACAATTCACAGACCGGTGACAATATGTACATCAGAGTCGCTGATAACAATAAACTGCTGAATCATTCCGATATGGAGATTGCAGACGGCGGACGCTATACGATATCAAACACGAAATCGGACGGAAGCACGGAAGTTACGGTTTATAATGCTTATATCAGTTACATCAACTGGTCAAGAATCTATGATGAAAACGACACCCTGCTCAAGACTTTCTCCTCCGATAACGGCGAATATATGCAGATTGGTGAGCCCGGAAAAGGCCAGTATGAATATACCAGTGCTTTTTACGGACATCATCACGGTTCTGAGGATGAAAAGGGCTGGAAGGGCTACCAGACTGATCATGTGGTTTTCAATGTGAAGTTGACGCTGATTCCAAGCTACAAATATACAATCTCAGGAAATGCTGTCAGCGACCCGGATTATTCCGTAGCACCGAGCAATCCCGACGATCACTCCGGATGGCTTGAGATTGACAATGCAATCTTCAACCTTGACAAACAGGCCGTCACAGACGCACTGAATAAGTGTCCGTTCACAAACGGTCTGGACTTTACAGTCCGCGCAAAGGCTGCAATACTTCAGATCCGTGCACAGAAGAATGTGACCGGCGTCCCGCTTCAGGCAGATGAATACAGTTTCAAAGTCACGGACACCGCTACCGGTCAGACCGTCAGCACTGTTTCCAACGACGCAGACGGAAATATTCTGTTTGACAATCTGCGGTTTGAGGAAACCGGCACTTATATCTATGAGCTTTCGGAGGATATTCCAGAAGAGAACGACAGAATTGAAAACATGCGCTATGACGAAACAAAGTACCGCATGACGATCAGTGTCACCGATAGCTATGATGCCGACGGCAACGCAATCACACTTGCGGAAATAACACAGATCGAGCGCAAGCTGCCGGACAGTGACATCTACGAAGCATTTGACGAGAATCCGGAATTCAATAATGACATCCTCTATGTCCTCCCCGCCACGGGCGGCACGGGGGTACTCCCCTATCTTTTTGCAGGCACAGGCATCATCGCCTTGTCTATACTGTTGATTTACCGCAGAAGAAAAGAGGTGTTTGACAACCGATGATCTCCTGCGTACATACAGTATCCGAAAACCCGAATCCAAAACAGAAAGGAATTGAAACCATGAAAAAAATGAAACGACTGGCATCCCTGCTTCTCGTGACGGCATCCTTCTTCGCAATGAGCATGACGGCATTTGCAGAGGAATACACGATCACGATCAACAAGCCGACCTCCAGCAGCATCACGCTTGCAAACCACACCTATGAGGCCTATCAGATCTTCAGCGCCGTGCTGGATTCCGCGCACACCGATTCACAGGAGGGCACGCTCTCCCAGATTCAGTGGGGCACAAACGCGAACGGGGCTGCGATCATTGACGCGCTGACCGGTACAAATGCTCCGGCTGAACTGAAAACCGCTTTCGCATCCTGCGCAGGTGTTCCGGAAGCACAGCAGGCAGAAGCCGTTGCAAGAGTTCTGGAAGAAAATCCGGATCTTGCACCCGCATTTGCAGATGCAGTTGCACCGACGCTGACCGGCACACCCGTAAAGGGCGCAAAGGGCGCAACGACCCTGACCGTGACGGACGGCCCCGGCTACTACCTCATCAAGGATGTGGACAACACCCTGACCGCGGCAGGCTCCGAGGCATACACCGACTTCATCCTCAAGGTCGTGGATAATGTGGATGTGACCGTCAAGGCAGACGCCCCGACACTGGCCAAGGTCATCGACGAGGGCGAGGGCGTGGAAGCCAACACCGCAAGCATCGGCGACAAGATCCCCTACAAGGTCACATCCAAAGTCCCGGATATGCAGGGCTACACCAAGTATTTCTTCGTGATCGACGATACCATGGATACAGGTCTGACCTTCAACGATGACGTTGCGGTCACGATCGGAGACACAACGCTGGCCGATGATGCATTTGAAGTTACAAAGAACGGCCAGTCGTTCAAGATCGTTCTGAAGAACTTTATTCAGTATAATACCGAGGATTTCATTGACAAGCCGATCACCGTGACCTACAGCGCAACGCTCAACGAACAGGCAAAGGTCACCACGGAGGGCAACGAGAACAAGGCACAGCTGACCTACTCCAACAACCCGAACGTCAAGCCGGATCCGGATAACGATACCGATGTTCCGGGCGATCATGATGTCTACGGCCAGACGCCGGAGGACAACACCATGACCTATACCACCGAGCTGAAGCTGAAAAAGCTCGACAACTCCACCGGCGATCCGCTGAAGGGCGCAAAGTTCAGTATCACCGGCGAAGCACTGAATGCCGTGCTGATCAACGGCCAGATCTATCAGAAGGACGCTGAAGGCACCTACTACAAGCTGAAGGACGGCACCTATACCACGGACGGTTCCGGTGATGACAAGCTCTACGATTCCAAGGATCAGAAGTACAGCCTTGTGGAAAGCGTCACCAAGACAACCGATAAGACCAAGATCAACACCGAAGCTTACACCGGCGCGGACGGCATCCTGCGGTTCACTGGTCTCGGCGCAGGCACCTATGAGATCGAGGAAATTGAGGCACCGGAGGGCTACAACAAGCTCGATCCGAGCAAGATCACTGTCACGATCGGTACGAACGGCGAAGTGACCGTCAACAGCTGCGAATGGACCGTCGTCAGCGATCCGGAAGGCATCGCACAGGAGGAAGGCGTCTACACGCTGACCTTCAAGAACAGCAAGGGCATCATCCTGCCCGGCACCGGCGGCATCGGTACCGTGATCTTCTACATCATCGGTTCTGCCATGATCGCAGCGGCGATCATCATGGTCGTCAGAAAGAAAAAGACAGCATCCGGCAAGTAATCCGTTCAAATAACAGGCAGGATCCGGCGGCGGGAAATGTGTTCGCGCATTTCCCGCCGCAGCCGGATTACTGCAGCAGGGAGAATCCAATGAAAAAGTATCTTTACAGTCTCACAGTTGCGGCACTTTTTCTCGTCGGATTCTCCGTGCTGCTGTATCCTGCGGTCAGTGCCTATATCAACGAAAAGCACGCCTCGCATCTGGTCGCGGGCTATAACGACAAGGTCGAAAACGCAACGGACGAGGAGCTTGACCGATTGTTTGAGGAAGCCGCAGCCTATAACAAGCTGCTGCGGGAGACCTCCGGTTCGTTTTATCATCCGCAGAGCGTGGATGGCTACCGCGATGTGCTCGATATCACCGGCACCGGCATCATGGGGTATATCACGATCCCGAAGATCAAAGTCGAGCTGCCGGTCTATCACGGTATTGACGAGGGCGTCCTGCAGATCGGCGCGGGACATCTTGAGGGCAGCGATCTGCCGATCGGCGGCGTTTCGGTGCACAGTGTCCTCTCCGGACACCGCGGCCTGCCGAGTGCAAAGCTGTTCACGAATCTGAACAAGCTGGACAAGGGCGACCGCTTTATCATCACGATCCTGAACCGGACGCTGAACTACGAGGTCGATCAGATCAAGATCGTCAAGCCGACCGAAAGCGACGATCTGCTGCGCATTGCGGGCGAGGATCACTGCACGCTGCTGACCTGCACCCCCTACGGCATCAACAGTCACCGGCTGCTCGTGCGCGGCATCCGCGTGGACGACCCCGAGACCGCAAAGCCGGGTATCTATGTCGCGAACGAAGCGTTCCGCATCCATACGCTGCTGGTCGCATCGGTCGCCGGCATCCCGATCATGCTGCTCTTTATGCTGCTCCTGTTCTGCCGGTACCGCCGGAACAAACGGACAGCGAAAAAGGAAAACGCCGCGCAGAACAAAGCAGAAATGTTGCAATAATTTATGACAAGCAGGGAGAATGCTTCGGCCTTCTCCCTGCTTTTTATGCGTATCAGAATGCAGAACCTGCACGGTTCAGCTGCATTTTTTTCGTATCACTTGACAACATCTGCCGAAAACAGTATAATAGTATCATACACTGCAAATCCTGCAAAATATCAAACAGAAAAGAGTAATGCGTATGTATGATATCGTCATCATCGGAGCCGGCATCACCGGTTCCATGCTGAGCTGGAAGCTCTCCCGCTATCAACTCAAGGTCGCGGTCCTCGAAAAGGAAAACGACATCGCAGAGGGCGCGACCATGGCAAATTCCGCGGTCGTGCATGTCGGCTACGACCCGGAGGACGGCACCCTCAAAGCCGAGCTGAACGTCAAGGGCGCGCAGCAGTATGAAGCGATCTGCAAACAGCTGCACTGCACGTACAAAACTGTCGGCGCGTATATCGCGGCCTGCGGTGCTGAGGAAGAACAGCAGCTGCTCGTATTAAAGGGCAGAGCCGATGCAAGAGATATCCCGTATCGCCTGCTGACCGGCGACGAAGCCCGCGCAGAGGAACCGAATCTCTCCGAGAATGTCACGCAGGTGCTTGATTTCTATACGACTGCGGTCATTTATCCGTGGGAGGTCGCGATCGCCTGCATGGAATCCGCATGTCAGAACGGCACGGATCTGTTCCTGAACGCACCGTGCCTCAACATCAACAAGCATGAGGACTGCTATGTGATCGAAACGCCGAAGGGCATCTTCCGGACGAAATACGTCGTCAATGCGGCGGGCGTTCATGCGGAGGAGATCCACAATATGATCGCGAAGGCGGACTGGCACGCGACCCCGAGAAAGGGCGAATACTATGTGCTCGATCAGGACGCGCAGCCGATCCGGCATATCATCTTCCCGGTGCCGTCCAGGGAAAAGGGCAAGGGCGTGCTCGCGATCCCGACTGTTTACGGCAATACGCTGATCGGCCCGAACAGCGATTTTCTGGACGATCCGGACGACAACGGCACGACCGTCGAGGGGCTTGCCTACGTCCGCACCAATATCAGCAAGACGCTGAAAAACATTCCGCTGAACCGCTCGATCCGTACCTTTGCGGGCATCCGTCCGACGACGACATGTCCCGATTTCATCGTCGAGGAAGTCGCGGGCGCACCGCATTTCATTGACGCCGTTTCGATCGAGTCGCCGGGTCTGGCATCGTCTCCGGCGATCGCGGACAGGATCATCTCGATCCTTGCGGAATCCCTGCAGCTGACCGAGAACCCGGATGCGGACATGTCCCGCAGAAAGCCTGTCGTGCTTGCGGATATGACGCCGGAGGAGCGCAATGCGCTGATCGCGAAGGAGCCGGCATACGGCAAAATCATCTGCCGCTGCGAGCAGATCTCCGAGGGCGAGATCCTCGACTGCATCCGCCGTCCCTGCGGTGCCAAGACCGTCAAGGGCATCAAGAAGCGGGCGCGTCCCGGCATGGGCAGATGTCAGGGCGGATTCTGTGAGCCGAAGATCGTGCATATCCTTGCAGCAGAGCTCGGCATTTCGCCGCTGGACGTCGTATACGACAGCGAAAAATCTAACATTCTGGAAAGTGAAAATCGGCTATGAAAAGAGTACAGGCAGTTATCATCGGCGGCGGCAGCGCAGGCTTGTCCGCAGCCGTCACATTGAAGAAAAACGGCATCACGGATATCCTTGTCATTGAAAAGGACGAGGAACCGGGCGGCATTCTGGAACAGTGCATCCACAACGGCTTCGGCCTGCAGACCTTCAAAGAGCAGCTTTCCGGCCCGGCCTACGCGGAGCGTTTTCTGCGCATGGCGGAGGAACAGAATGTCAAAATCCTGCTGAACACCATGGTCACGAAGCTGACCGCTGACCGCATCGTCGAATACGTAAACGCGGAGGAAGGCACCGTGCAGGTACAGGCCGATGCAGTCATTCTCGCGGTCGGCTGCTATGAGCGTCCGCGCGGCGCGATCAACATTACCGGCACAAGACCCGCCGGCATCTACACCGCAGGACAGGCACAGCGCTACCTGAACATTGACGGCTATCTGGTCGGCAAGCGCGTGTTTATCTTAGGCTCCGGCGACATCGGCCTCATCATGGCCAGACGCATGACGCTCGAGGGCGCAAAAGTCGTCGGCGTTGCGGAGATCATGCCGTATTCCAACGGCCTGCCGCGCAACATGAAGCAATGTCTCGAGGATTTCAATATCCCGCTGTATCTGTCGCATACCGTCACGCAGGTCTACGGCAAGGACAGGCTTGAAAAGATCGAGGTCGTCGAGGTAGACGAGAACAAGAACCCGATCCCCGGCAGCGAGCAGTATTTCGAGGTCGATACGCTGCTGCTCTCCTGCGGCCTGATCCCCGAAAATCATCTTGCCGAGGAAGCCGGCATCCGGCTTGACCCCGCGACCAAAGGTCCTGTCGTCGATGACCGCTATATGACAAGCGCGGAGGGCATCTTTGCCTGCGGAAACGGTCTGCATGTGCATGATCTGGTCGATTTTGTCTCCATTCAGGCGGCAAAGGCGGCAGAGGGTGCCGTGGACTATCTGAAAAACGGAAAGCCCGCCGGAGTACCGCTCCGCATCACGAACGGCAATCAGGTGAGCTACTGCGTCCCGTCTCAGTTCTATCCGGCTGCTCCGGCAGAAAAGCTGACAGTCTATTTCCGCGTCCGCACGCCGATGGACAGCGGGACGCTGGTCGTCCGTTCCGGTGACCGCGTGATCCGCAGCCTGAAAAAGCGCAAGCTCGTGCCCTCTGTCATGGAGGAGGCACTCCTGCTGCGCAAGGATATGGAAGGGCTGACAGAGGATATCACTATCGAAATCGTTGAGGAAAAGTGAAATGGAAAAAGAACTGATTTGCGTCAACTGTCCGGTCGGGTGCCGCCTGACCGTGACAGTTGAAAACGATACTGTGACGAATGTAACAGGCAATAACTGTCCGCGCGGCAAAGCTTACGCCGAAAGCGAATGTATCCGGCCGGAGCGCATTCTGACCACGACTGTCCGCATTACGGGCGGCGTACACCGTGTTCTGCCGGTCATCTCTGAACGCGAAATTCCGCTGGATCAGATCATGGATGCAATGGATGCCGTGCGCGGCGTACAGGTCAAGGCACCGGTCAGTGTCGGGGATGTGATCGTGGAGAATATCCTCGGCACCGGCGTCAACATCATCGCGTCGCGCTCCATGGAAAGCGTCTGAGCGATGCCGAAACAGATTATCACAGACCCGCAGTCCGGCGAGAAGATCTGCAAATGCTTCAAACGCTGCGGCGGCTGTCAGCTGCAGGAAAGCTACACCGAACAGCTTGCGCGCAAGCAGGAAAAGGCGGAGCGGATGCTCGGGAAATTCGCGCCTGTTCAGCCGATCATCGGCATGGGAACGCCGTACCACTACCGCAACAAGGTGCAGAATATCTACGGTACGGACAAGAACCGCAAGATCATCTCCGGCATTTTTCAGTCTACCGGCAAAAAGCTGGTCGCCGTCGATGACTGTATGCTGGAGGATCAGAAGGCTGCGCCGATCGTCAGTACGCTGAAAAAGCTGATGCACGACCTGAAGATCGCGCCGTATGATCTCCGCAGCGGCACCGGCCTGCTCCGGCATACGCTGATCCGCACCTCTGCAGCGACCGGCGAGATCATGCTCGTGCTGGTAACCGCCTCTGCGATGCTGCCGGCAAAAAACAATCTCGTCAAGGCACTGATCAAGGCGCATCCGGAGATCACGACGATCGTGCAGAATATCTGTCCGGACGGGATGCCGCTGACGCTCGGCAATCGAAGCATCACGCTGTACGGCAGCGGCTTCATTGAGGATGTGCTCTGCGGCTGCCGGTTCAGGGTCTCCCCTGCCTCGTTTTATCAGGTCAACTCCCGCCAGACCGAACGGCTCTACGGCTGCGCCGTCAAAGCGGCGGGCATCACCGAGGGCACGACCGTGATCGACGCCTACTGCGGCACCGGTACGATCGGCATCATTGCAGCGAAGCAGGGTGCGGCCGTCACGGGCGTGGAGCAGAACCGCTTTGCCGTCCGCGACGCCGTGGAGAACGCGAAACGCAATCAGCTGACGAATATCCGGTTTTATCAGGACGATGCCGGGGACTTCATGCAGAAGCTTGCAAAGGACAAAGCGAAGATCGACGTCCTCATCATGGATCCGCCGCGCGCGGGCGCATCGCCTGCATTTCTGCGCAGTGCCGGAACGCTCCGCCCCGACCGGATCGTCTATGTCTCCTGCAATATCGAGACACTGGAACGCGATCTGCTGCTCCTGAAAAAGGAGGGCTACCGCGTCAGCATGATCCAGCCCGTCGATATGTTCCCGCATACGACCGGCATTGAGACGGTCTGTCTGCTGAACCGGCAGCCGAAGCCGGAACCGCAGAACCGCAGGACGGAGAAACCGCGGACGAACAGAAAACCGAGATCATAACACCGTATAGAAAGCGGGCTGCCTTTTTGTAAGACAGCCCGCTTTGCAATTCATATCTGTAATCGGGATTCACGCCATTTTCTGATCGAGCTTGAGCGCACAGCCCTTGGTCTCAACCGTTCTGACGCGTCTGACGTAATGGAATACCTGCCCCTGCAGGCCGCATTCACAGCCGTTTGTCACACTGCCGATATCATCCGTGATGACAAATGCAGGGTAACTTGATGAACTGGAATCCAGAAACGATACAACGCCCTCTTTTCCGTCCTCAACCTTTTCAAAGGTAACAGGGTCACGCACAACCGCAAGGAACCCTGCCGGAATGTGTTTGTTATGGCAGCGGCATTCAAAGAACGGCGTGTTGGATTCAACCTGATTGTATACATCAAAATACTGTGCATCCCCGATACCGAAATACTTTGTAAACAGCCCGCACAGTGCTTCGCGCGTCAATGGCGCACCGGTTTTGGATTTCCAGCCGCCCGCTGTGAATACGACCGTGTTTTCCGGCAGCTGCAGAGAAACACCGGCTGCATCCATATCGGAGAAAACACGCATGAACAGGGCAGGTGCACCGAGCAGGACGATCCGCTTGTCCGTGCTGCAGCCTTTCAGGTCGGCAAGGAGCTTTTCAGTTTCCAGCACACCGCCGTGCATATAATTGCAGGTATCAACTGCATATTTCAGGAAACCTGTCACATAGGCAAGCCAGATATCCCCTGCTTCCTCTGCTGACGGCCCCAGATTGAACACGGCACAGTTCTCTTTCGTCAGACCGTACATTCTGCCCGCATCCGCCACGATCGTTTCGAGAAATGCACGGATCGTCTGATCGTCTCTGTAGATCCTGCTGACCGCTCCCTTTGTTCCGCTGCTCGTACAGCACTTGCAGGAATCCTTGTCGGCCGAGCAGACCGTCAGGCTCTTAAAGATCGACGTGGGGATCTGCGGGATCGAATAGAGATCCTCAAAGGAGATCAGCTTTTCCGGCGTAAACTCATGAAAATCGCAGAATTTGCGGTAGGACTCACAGCTCTGATAATGATGCGCAAAGCTCTTTTTGATCTCGGAGAATGTATAGTCTCTGATCTCGTTTTCATTTTCTAAGAATTTTACCATGATCTTCTCCTTTTTTCACCCATTTCAGCCAGTAAATAAACTGATCGAAGTAGTCATCCGGATAATCGTAAGACTTTGCATGGTAGCTGCTTTCCTTCTCCATACCGACAAGGCGCACCAGACGGTTCAGCGTGATACCTTCATGCACAAGCCCCTCACGCGGCATATCGACGTTGCCGATATTCGCAATTCTGGAAACGCCGCGCTTTGTCAGTTCATCGCGCAGCTTGAGCTTCAGCGATTCCGGTGCAATACCGACTGTCTGCACATGGCCGTCAATGTACTCCAGTGCTTCATCAAAGTCCTGGATTTCCTTGACGAAAATCGTTCTGCCAAGCGGATGATCGAGATTCACGGGGGTCGGATCATCCAGCTTCACGACCAGCCAGTTCCTGTCATCATCCGCCCACGCGATATTGCCGAGATATTCATGCGATTCGATCAGATAATTCATGTGAATGTAGTGATCGTCCGTGTGCTTTGCACCCGGCCAGAGCTTGGTATAGCTTATCATTCCCTTCATCAGCCGGATCATGAAGCGCTTGATATCGGTGCCCTTGACAAGAACCAACTGCGGAGAAAGGCAGGCCTCCTGATCGAACACACTGACGTCTCTTGCAATGTTCAGCTCAAGCTGATCGACGTCATTGTTGTCATAGTCAATGATCTGCAGGCTCTTTTTCGGTCCGTATTCGATGAACTCACAGCCGACCGGACATCTGGATTTATATGCCCTGATCGTATCAAAGCCACCCCAGACGATCATGCCGTTTGCGGCATTGCTGAAGAAATCAATATTCTCTATATCGTCCTTGCCCCAGTACAGTGCAGAGATTGCCTTTGTGACCGGATGATCCGGATCAACATCCGCAAAAGATCGCACAAACAGATAGGTTGACAGAAAATCCTTCTGCGAAAGCTTGATGATGTTGACGTTCTTGGTGATCAGGCCCCTGACAAGAGAATAAAAACCGACAAGCGGGACATTTCCGGAGATAATGTGCAGCAGTCTGCCGAGCGGCTCTGCATGGATCTCGCCGTTCTCCCGGGAGATCCACTCATCCAGCAGTCTGCGGTCGCCGAGCTCCCAGTCCACAATATCCTCCATAAAGGTCTTGAACGAGATAAGCTGCAGCAGCACAGCAATATTATGCTTGTACATTTCAGCCGACTGACCGGAGATCCGCGGACCGTATTCCATCATTTTTTTTCGGAGCGGATAGTTCTCGTCATACCAGAGCCACGAGACCCTCTGCAGAAAGCTCACGATCTCTGTCAGCTTCAGGTTATGGATGCTGTCCTGATCCATTGCAAGAACTGCCTTGCGCTTTTCATCATCCAGCACAGGGAAACTGATCACCAGATCATCGTATTCCAGCCGGATATGATGTTCTCCTTCCACCTCTTTGCCGCCGATGATCAGCGGCAGATTCAAAACTTCTTTTTCCATAGTACCTCCTGTGAATTTATGATAAATATGGATTTTTTCAGTTTCATCATTCCGTCCGGAGCGCGTCGATCGGATTCATCCTTGCTGCTTTCATCGCAGGATACAGACCCGATATCAGACCGACCAGACAGGAAAAGCCGATCGTGATCATGACCGTAAAGAAATTCGGGACGGTCGCAACCTCGGCAATATATGTTGAATATTCCCCGAGCGAGGACGAAAACCGCGCAACTGCATACGCGATCAGATGACAGTTCAGTATTCCGAACAGAATGCCCGCCAGTCCGCCGAGCAAACAGATCGTCACAGCTTCCAGCGCAAACTGGATCAGCACATTGCGATGCGTCGCACCAATCGACTTCCGGAGACCGATCTCCTTGGTGCGCTCCGATATACTGACAAGCATGATGTTCATAACGCCGATTCCGGCGACCACCAGTGAGAAGGCTGCAATGCCCGCAACGATCACAATGATCAGCGAGACGACCTTTTCGGTCGCGGCAGCATCCGCCTGCAGATCGTATATCATCCCATAATAATACTGTCTGCCGATATACTTCTTTTCAAAGAAATCAGTCAGATGCCGGATCAGTGTCCCGCGGTCGATGTCCTTATTACCGACAAAATTGATATGGGTAAAGGCTCTGCGGATACTGCCGAACACAGATGCTGCTGTTTCATACGGGATATAGATTTCTGTTTCCTTGTCGTTCAGGCCGGAAGCACCCGGATACTCATACGGATTGGTTTTATACACACCGACAACTGTAAATTTCACATGCCGCTTGTCACCGAGCTCCAGCTCGATCGTTTTTCCGAGCGGGTTCGTACCGCTGTCAAAATACTGCTGCACAAATACATCTGCTACAACAGCCGTATATTTCTGGCGGCTGCTGTCAGATGAAAGCAGCTCCCGGCCTTCCGTGATGACCTTTTTTTCGCACTGAAAGAAACCGTCCGTCACGGCATAAAGTGCGCCGGTTACGGTTTCATCTGTATACGTCTGCGCATGAACATAATCCATAAAGTTGTTCAAAGCCGGCTTGAACTCTCCGGGATAATCCTTTTCCAGATCGGCAAGCCAATCGTACTGCAGCCTGTCCGCAAGCTCCGGAAGCGGCGGATTCGAGTTCGGCCGCCCTGCCATATAGACCTGAAATGTGTTGAGCGACTGATAATAGACCATGTTCGTGACAGTGTCCTTAATCGTAATGCCGAGCGTCGAGATCGTCACAATCGAGGAGATTCCGACAATAATGCCGATCATCGTCAGAACGGAACGCATCCGGTTGGATCTCAGAGAAACCAGCGATAATTTCAGATATTCAAGGATACTCATTCCGGTTCACCGTCAGTTTCCGAAAGAATCGGCGGAAAAGACATCTTTAATGATGATCTTGTCACCGTCCGCAAGTCCTTCTGTCGGGAACAGCACTTTTTCACCGGCCTCAACATCACCGGAGATCTCAGAAAGATAAGAGGTCTCCATACCGGATTCGACGCTTCTGCGTTTCGCCGTATAAGTGCCGTCACTTTCCTTGACGCCGACAAACACATATTCACTGCCGTTCTCATCGGATCCGATCGCCTCATACGGAACGGCTATGATATCTGATTTTCGCTCCGTAATGATGTTAATCTGTGTACTCATGCCGATGATAACGGCATCGTCACTGTTATCAATGCTGATCCTGACAGAATACATCGCGGAATCCGTGGATTTATCATCCCGGATCTTCACAACGCTGAGGATCTTGCCGTCATAGTTCTTTCCCGCGTTGGCGATCATGGAGATCTCACAGTTCTGCCCCTCAAATACTTTCAGGATATCATTCTCATAGACCGTCGCATTGATAACCAGAGAAGAATCATCTGCGATCGTCATGATCGAATCCGTTGTCGGAATGGAGCCCTCTTTGACGGAAAGCGAGGTGATAATGCCGTCCCGCGGCGCGACCACCGTGCATTCCTTCAGCTTGTTCTGCAGCTCATCCATTTTCAGCTGGCTGGCCGTATCCTTCTGATAAGCATCTGCATTGACGGCATCATAGGCCGCTTCGATCGCATAGTCGCATTCCAGCTCGATCCGGCTGTATTTATCCTCCGCATTGACAACGGCATTGTCATAACTGACCAGAGAGCTTTCGATCTGTGTGTAATCCGCCGAGACCGTTGCAAGCTCCTTCTCTGCCCGTTCAAGCGAAAGCATCTGTGCGGATGCATCCTCGGCCGCAGCGATCTCACCGTTCAGCGAAGCGATCTGGCTTTCAAGCTCCTGCTTCCTTGCACCAAGCTGCTGATATCTGCCGCGGGCATAGTCCCTTTTGGAGACAGCCTCGTCAATTTCCCGCTGCGCGATCCGGAGTGAGATCTCCTTCTGGTTCTGTGCAAGCGACAGATCGCGCAGATGCGCACCGTGCTCCGCCTGCATCCTGCTGTTTGTCAGTTCCATTTCCTGTGTCAATGTGTCGATCTGTCTCTGAAAATCACTCTGATCGAATTCGCAGAGGATATCCCCTGCTTTCACAGCACTGCCGACAGATACGTTCAGCTTTGTCACCTTCGTCAGCAGATCGCTCGTAATGCTGAATGCATCGGAACCCTCAACGGTTCCGGATGCCGTGACCGTATTCTGCAGTTCCGCCCGCTGTGTGAGATAGGCATTGTAAGCACCGGAGGATGCACTGCCGGTATCGGTCCCGCATCCTGTCAAAAGAATCAGCGTCAGTCCTGCCAAAGCAGCACACAGGTATTTGCGGTTGTTTCTTTTCATCTTGCACCACTCTATACAATTAATTTTTTCAGAAAAGGTACACGCCTCTATGAACAGCTTTAGGAGCAATGAAAATCATGCTCCTTCCCCTGCAGTATTCTGTTCTAAATCGCCTTTTTATCCTCGGATGCGGTGATATGCTCCAGGGAAACCGATCCGTCGGAAAAGACAATTCTGTTATCAAAATAGTCGATGATCTCATCCGAATGGGACACACAAATCACCGTCGTATCACGCAGTCTGGTATCAAACAGTTCAATAAAGCTGCGGATACTCATTCTGTCCAGATTCGACGTTGCTTCGTCAAACACAAGCACCGGACGGTCCATAACCAGTGCTCTTGCAAGTGCGATCTTCTGTTTCTGACCGCCGGACAGATTCGAGCCGTTCTCCGTGATCTCATAATCCGGTCCGTATTTTTCCATGACGCTTTCCAGATTGACGTCCTTAATGATCGCATCCAGCGTTTCCTTCGGCACATCTTTTCCAAGCGTGATATTGTTGATCAGCGTGTCATGGAACAAAAAGACCTCCTGCGATACCACACTGAACAGCTGCCGGTATTCCTCGAGATTGATCTGGCGAATATCCCTTCCGTTCACTGTTATGCTGCCGCTGACCGGTTCCAGAAGAGAAAGCAGCAGATTGATGAATGTCGTCTTACCGGCACCGTTGTCTCCGACAATGACTGTCTTGCTGCCGCAGGGCAGCGCAAGGCTGACATCGCGGAACAGATCCTTTCCGCCTTCCTCGTAGGAAAAGCTGACATGCCGGAATGCAATCTCGCCGTTCTGATAATCAAGATGCGCATCCGTATGGATCTCGGTAGGCTCTTCAAAAAACTCATAATACCGCTTGAAATGCGGGAACATCGCAAAAAACGAAAAGAACAGCCCGATTATCATTGCCTCCGAGCTGGAAACCATCAGCATATAGGACTGGAATGCAACAACACTTCCGACCGTCAGATTGCTCCTGATCATGTAGTATGCCGCAAGCACATAGATCAGTGCCTTCAGCACCTCTGTCAGAAGCAGCTGGATCTGCGTATTGCATGTAAGGAGCATGTTGCAGTCTTTGGTGACGCCGTACAGTTCGCTGAGCTGGTCCTCCATTTCCTTCTTTTTCGCGTTTTGAAGTCCGAACAGTCTGATCTCCCGTACGCCGGCGAGCGTTTCGCCATACCAGCTGGTATATTTCCGGCGGAGCTTCAGTGTCTGGGAAATCATAGATTTGTTTTTTCTGGCAAACAGATCGGATACGATAATATTGACCGGCGTAAAGAGCACAACAGCAAGTCCCAGATGCCAGTCGATCGTAAAGAGCGCAATACCGCCGCCGATTGCAGAAAAAATCGCAGTAATCGCACTGATACTGGAATCGTTCACCAGCGATGCGATATTGGTGATATCATCCTCGATGCACTGGAATGTGCTCGTCGCATTCTTATCCTGAAAATAGGAGATCCTGACATGAAGCAGGTAATTGAAAACCTCGCGATGCATTTTTGCACGCACGCCGATATTCATCTTGATAGCCTGTTTCCGCTTCAGGATATTGATGAGAATGATCGCAGCATTCAGTCCCAGAATACTGAGTGCACAGAATATAATGCGGCCTTTATCTTGCTTGATAAATCCGTCGTCGATCAGGGACCTGGAAAAAAACGGCAGGCAATAACTGAGTCCGGTTAGGATCAGCATGTAGATGATGATCATCACGACTGCTCCGCGGTACTCAGCAAAGAGACCGAGTATTTTTTTCAGATATTTTCTTTTCATAGATCTTATCAGATTCCGGATAACCGGATCATGTCAAAAGGGTTTATGCGCATCCGGGAAACCGCAGAGCATCAATCGGTCACATTCACACAGCTGCGGTCCGGAGCAAACGCCGCTTCGGCCGAAATGCCGGATCATAAAACGAATGCATCATGAATCATAGATAACTGCCTGATAAGCGTATGCAGTTCCGAAACAGGTACACTCCGTTTCAAAAGGCTCAGGCGTTGTGCACGAAACATACTTCTCATCCGTCAGAACAGACTTCTTCATTTCCATAATCATTTCACCTCCTTTTGAAAGTGAATGACCGGTTCACAGTGTCTGTATCAATAACCGTTCAGGACGGTTATTGTTTCATAATTCTGATGTTTTTCAAGCAGCACAGCGCAGGGAGTCAGCTTCGTGCATGGCGGACAAAACCGCATGCTGCAAATGCCCTGCACTCATTCAGAGCATCCGTTCTGAATCCGATCAGTATTCAGACTGGATAGCAGCACTCTGCCTTGCCGCAGTACCTGCACATTCACAGCCGTCATTTGAAGGACAAATCGTGCCGCAGGAGACATATTTCTCCTCAGCCATTGCAGACTTCTTCAGTTCCATTCTTGTTTCGCCTCCTTCCGAATGTGAATGACCGGTTCACAGATTCTGTATCTATAACCGAATACTCTGGTTATTATATCTTGCAAAAAGTACGATATCCGACCCGCATGTCACAAAGGAGTCAGGTTTGCACAATTGCGGATCGGATCGCAAGCTGATGTGTGCAGCAATTGCCTTACACATGTTCAGAACATCAGTTCTGTTTCCAATCAATAGTCAGACTGGATATCAGCACTCTGGCTAGCTGCACTGCCCACGCAGTCGCAACCGTCGCCGTTGTAACCGCCGCCGCCGCCGCAGGAAACGTACTTCTCCTCAGCCATTGCAGACTTCTTCAGTTCCATTCTTGTTTCGCCTCCTTTCATACATGAATGACCGGTTCACGGGATATCTATACAAACCGGACAAGTCCGGTCAGATAGCAAATTGATAATATGATTCCGCAGCGATTCCTGATTCGCATTGCGGAAAGCGGTCAGGTTTGCGCAATGCAGATCGCAAGCTGTTGAATACGAACTCATCCGCACACATTCAGGTGCGAAGTTCGTGCTGTATCGGATCAATCATCCATAACCTCAAAGATATCATCTTTAAACATAGCCATATCGCCTACGCAGGCACAATTGCCGGAGATAGCACCGCCTCCGCCGCAGGAAACGTACTTTTCATCAGTCATTGCAGACTTCTTCAGTTCCATTCTTGTTTCGCCTCCTTCCGGATGTGAATGACCGGTTCACAGTTTCTGTATCCATAACTGGACTTGCCGGTTATTTTCAATAGTTCCAGATAAAAGTACGATATCCGATCCGCATGTCACAAAGGAGTCAGGTTTGCACAATTGCGGATCGGATCGCAAGCTGATGTGTGCGGCATTGCCTTACACATGTTCAGAACATCAGTTCTGTTTCCAATCAGTAGTCAGACTGGATATCAGCACTCTGACTTGCTGCAGAACCAACACAGTCACAGCCGTTGCCAGCATATCCGCCCTCGGGGCGGCAGGAAACGTACTTTTCATCAGCCATTGCCGTCTTCTTCAGTTCCATTCTTGTTTCGCCTCCTTTCATACATGAATGACCGGTTCACAGGATATCTATACAAACCGGACAAGTCCGGTCTGACAGCAGACAAAAATACCTCATTATGACTGACCCGCAGTACGGAAAGCGGTCAGATTTGCGCAGCTGCGGGTCTGGCTTCGTTTGCAAAAAGCTGCTTTCATCAGATCACTTCAACAGCCTCTTTTGCGCTCTTCATACGGCCGGTGCACTCGCAGCCGCTGGAGTCACCGCCGCCGCCGCCGCAGGAAACGTACTTCTCCTCAGCCATTGCAGACTTCTTCAGTTCCATGTTATTTCGCCTCCTTTCCGATATGAATGACCGGTTCACAGGATATCTATCCAAACCGGAAAAATCCGGTTCGACAGCAGGCAAAAACACTTCATTATCAATGACCCGCAGTACGGAAAGCGGTCAGATTTGCGCAGCTGCGGGTAGGGCCTCGTTTGCACAAAGCTGTTTTCATCAGATCACTTCAACAGCATCTTTTGCGCTCTTCATACGGCCTTCGCAGACGCACGATGCAGTCGTCTCGCTGGTGCCATTGTCTCCATCGCCGGGGATAACAGCAACAAACTTCTCCTCCGCCATTGCAGACTTCTTCAGTTTCATTCCTGATTCACCTCCTTTTCAGGTGAATGACCGGTTCACAGATTCTTTGATACAGCCGGAATGACCGGCTTTATCACGGAAAGAACTGTCAGAACAGTGCCGGAACTTCTGTCAAATATGATTCAGGATCATCCTAGCCGTGAAACAGTGCTGTATCAGGAAAGCTTCCGGGAAATGCAGGCAGCGATCGAACGAACCGTGTTGAATTTATGATCGGCAAGATCATCCGCATTCAGCTGAATATGATAAAAAGCCATTAGCTCGAGCGCAAGGTAACACATATCCATGTGGTCAAATTGCAGTTCTTTTCCGGTCAGAGGAAGATCAGCCCCCTGCGGTTCGTTCAGCAGCGGATTGTTTTTGAGGTGATAAGCGACCTCGGTCACTTTTGCAATTACAGTATCCAAAACGAAATCTCCTAACAGATCATGTCAGTTTTTTGATGCAGGCATCTGCAATTCTTTCATAGGCCGCTGCATCATCATAATCCGCGACGATCATATCCTTCATCGCCAGCTTCAATGCTTCATAATCCTCAAGACAGTCAGGGACCCGGTTTCTTGTATACAGGATCCGCTGGTACTCCCTGGAATACTCTCTGTCAGCGGTCAGCGGCTGGAACAGACACGCATCAAGCGAAAGATTGAACCGCTTTCCGACAATGGAACGGATCCGCTCATACGCTTCCGGTCTTATGATCTCAAGGAAGGAACTGAGCACAAAATAATCAAAAGCTACAGCTCTTGTCAGCATAAATGCTTTGACACCGTAGGCATCGTTTGCTTCGTCCATAAATTTCATCATACCGTCCGGGAACTGAACGATCATCACGTCGCAGTGTGTTGACCGTTCCAGCACACGGAAAAATGCATTGAGTGCGCCCGCCTGCTGCTCCGGATCAGTCTGCCCGCTGAAAATGTCGATCGGGAAGTGATAAAAGCCCAGCAAAGAGAAAGTCGCGTTGCTCGAAACAGCCGCCGTCCGTAATCCCTTACGCCGGAATGCTTCGTGAATGCCCACAACAGATGCGGCCTCATCCAAGCCTCTGTAAAGGGGGGCGATCCCAACTGCGGCACATCTTATATCCTCATGCCCATAGATCTGCTCCGCGGTCCGTCCGGCAGTGCCGTATTTGACCGTCACGCTCCGATCCGGATATTTGCTGCGCAGTTCGGTGATATCATGCTCCTGCATCTTTGTGCAGAAAATCACATTCTTTCCAGCCGAAAGCGTATATTCCGCCTTTGCAAGAATATCCGCATACATATATTCCCTGTCCGTGACATCGGCAAAGATCACGCATTCAACATCGGCTGTCAACGCCTCAAAATCGAAGCCGGACGTGATCTGCTCCAAAACTTTTTCGTGCAGCAGCAGCTTTCGCCAGGCACGCGGATATACGGCAGCCTCAATGCTGATTCCGTCAGTCAACTCATGCCGGTGTTCAAGGAGCGGGTATAATACATCCGAATAAGGATAAACAGCACATTTCATAGAATTAAGTTCCTTTTGTAAACCGTATCAATTTCCTTTTTAAGGGCGATGAGACGCAGTGTGTTATTGAACTTCGACTTGACTTTTATACATCGTCTGAGCTTCTGCGCAACAGAAAAGCCGTTCCCGTCCGAAGCAGTCACTGCACAGATCGAGCAATGCCGGAATGCATAGCATTTTTTGCACTCATTTTCCGTGAGCTGCGCAATATTCAGAATACGGTCAGCCTTTTTCAAATCAAATCCGTCCGTAACATTGCCCATCTGCACATCTTCCGAAAGCTCATTAACGCGCTCACAGGGATAGAAAATACCGTCTGCATTCACGAACAGCTTGCGCTGACCGGGAATACACGGGCCAGCCGGCGCAGATACCGAGCCGAGAAGCGGAGTTTCTTTATCATCCCATGTCGTTTTATCCAGCAGAAGCAAAATAAACTGCTCCGAAATCGGGTCAATCTCTATATCCTTGAGAACGCCGAGCAGCTTCATCATTGAAACAAAGCGGTTATAATTGAACTTCTCAAAGAAATCATCGCGTGATTCAAGCGGCTTCTCCAGCTTGTCATCCGAAGCAAGCGTAACCGCAATTCTTACTTTTTTGGCAAGGAAAAACGGATCGTCAAACAGATGCAGAACTTCATCGAAATCTGTCTCAGGATTCACGACCGTGTTGATCATGAGTCTTTCATAAGAACGTTCACCGAAAGCGGCACTTAGTTTTTTCAGACTGCTGACCGCCTGGTGATAGCTGCCGCTGCCGTCTGCCTTTCTGCGGTTGATATCATGGATAGAAGCAGGCCCGTCAATGCTGACCATCATCTTGAAATTATGCTCTGCCAGAAATGCAATGATCTCATCGGTCAGCATCGTGCCGTTGGTCGTCAGCGAATAAGTGATCTTTTTGCCGACCATGACCTGATCGGCGTATGTAACGACCTGCCGGATCAGCCCGAAATTCAGGAAGGGCTCCCCGCCGTAAAAACCGATGCCGACTTCCTCCATTTCCGCGGAATAGTCCACGAACAGATCAATGCTCTTCTTAGCGGTCTCCCAGGTCATTCTCTTGCTGCTGTGGTTCCGCTGATAGGCATCATCGGTTTTATTCGCAAACGGACAGTAACTGCAAACCAGATTACATGCCTGCGTAACCTGCAGAACCATCTCGTTGATCCGGTTATGAAGCTGGAAATCCAGGTCGGATGAATGAAAATGCTCAATACGCTCCACGCGGTGATCGCTCAGATAGCCGGCTTCCAGCATGGAACGGAGTGCTTCACGGTCTTCATGCCCAAGCTCCTCAATACTATCCGTATTATCAGGAACATCTTTACAGGCTTCCAGATATGCATATAAGCTGTCGCTTACCGTGAGAACACTGTCTTTATTCACGTCATAAACATAACATCTATTCGGTGATCTGAAGAGATGAATATACGGATTCATGCAGTGAATCTCCTTCCGATTTGGGATGCTGTGCAAGCGCAATTGGGCAACATAAACAATTGCAACGCCATGTCAGCCCTAAACTATGTATTAGTATAACAGAATTATATTGCTCGTGTCAATAGTGAAAAAGCAGAATAATTATAGCAATTTCTTTTCATAACTGTGTATAACGCCAACCATTTTCAACAAATTGTATTTACTTAAATATGATATAATTGCAGATCCATTCTCTCCCGATGATTCAGAACAGCAGTGAATCAGCAGTAAAGCGGAAAGAAAGCATATCAAGGCTTTGTATTGTAAAAGTATAATAAGACAGAAACAGCGTTATTTTGAAACTATTGTAAAAATACAGACAAACAAAAAGGGCATTGTTCTCAAAAAACAGCCTGTTCGTCAGGCTGTAAATATAAAAAAATACGGTGTGAATCATCTCAGACAGCGAACGCAGACTTTGGCAAGAAAGCTGTAAAGTTCAGCACAATTATTCCAGCAATAACATTGTAAAAATACAACCGGACAATCGTAAATTTTTCCACCTTTCTTGCCTATACGGGATAACCAGATTCCGACTGCAAAAATGGTACACAGAAGCTTCTTTCGCCGCATCGCCGCGAAATATGATGCGATAAAATGATAAAAGAGGAAGTCCGATATAAATAAAGAACGGCACTGCAGAAGACTGCAATGCCGTTATACTATATGTATTTCAAGCAGTGAATGCCTGCCTCTTATGGACACGGGAGATCAGACCTTGCGTTCATCCCGCAGCGACCGCTTTGACAATCTCCGCCGTCATCTCCGTACAAGAAAGCGGCCGGATGCCGGAATCCCCGACCAGATCGGCCGTGCGGCAGCCGCGTCCCAGCACCGTATCCACGGCCTGTTCGATCGCGTCCGCTTCCGCGGAAAGCCCGAACGCATAACGCAGCATCATCGCGCCGGAGAGGATCGCCGCGACCGGGTTCGCCTGATCCTTTCCTGCAATATCCGGTGCGGAGCCGTGGATCGGCTCGTACAGCCCGCGTGTTGTCTCGCCGAGCGACGCCGACGCCAGCATCCCGATCGAACCCGTCAGCTGCGAGGCTTCATCCGAGAGAATATCCCCGAACATGTTGGAGGTCACGATCACATCAAACTGCCGCGGGTCGCGCACAAGCTGCATGGCGGCATTGTCCACGAACAGGTCGCTGTACTGCACGTCCGGATAGTCCGCCGCAAGCCGGTGCATCGTGCTCCGCCAGAGCCGCGAGGTTTCCAGCACATTCGCCTTGTCCACACTGACCAGCCGGCGGCTTCTGCGCATCGCGGCTTCAAACGCCGCCCTGCCGATGCGCTCGATCTCCATGACGCTGTAGCATTCCGTGTCGAATGCCTCCTCACCGTATTTTCCCTCGCGGTATCCGCGGTCACCGAAGTAAATACCGCCGGTCAGCTCGCGGACAATGAGAATATCAAAGCCCTGCGCCGTCAGATCGTCCCGCAGCGGGGATGCGCCCTTCAGCGCAGGAAAGAGCTTCGCAGGCCGCAGATTCGTATACAGCCCGAGTGCCGCACGGATGCCGAGCAGTGCCTTTTCCGGACGCTGATCTCCGGGCAGGCCGTCCCATTTCGGACCGCCGACCGCACCGAGCAATACACTGTCGCTGTTGAGACAGCCCTGCACGGTCTCATCCGGCAGCGGCTCCCCGACCGCGTCGATCGCGGCACCGCCGATCAGATACGGCGTAAACACAAAGCGGTGCCCGAACCGGTCTGCGGTCTGTTCCAGCACCTGCACGGCACTGTCCGTGATCTCCGGACCGATGCCGTCACCTTTTAATAATGCGATGCGATATTCCATTCTGCACCTCCTGCCTTACAGCAGCTTCTCCATGAGCAAAAATCTGCCCTTTCTCCAATCCGCCGTACCGGTCTGCCGATAGCCGTTCCGCGCATACAGCCGCAGTGCCGCGGGATTTTCTGCGAACACATCAAGCCGGATCGCTTTGCAGCCTGCTTCCCGCAGACCGGATTCGATCTGTTCCATTGTCTGCTGCGCGATCCCCTGCCCCCAATAATCGGGGTGTACACAAAGCCTGTGGAGCACCGCAAACCGGATACCGTCATACGACCAGACCGCGCTGTCATACGCCGGGTCACATTCCTGATTCAGCACATAGATCACGGCAAGGCGTTCGCCGTCCCGGCCGCAGACAAGCTGCCCGGCTTCGATATCCGCGGCAAGATGCGTTTCCGCAGGATAGACGTCGTCCCACTGGTCGATCCCCTGCCGCTGCATCTCTGCGATCGCCGCACGGATCAGCTGCATGACGGCAGGCAGATCGCTGCGCGCCGCGTTCCGGAATACAAGCTTCATAAAATCCCGTCCGCGACCGACTGCATCAGTCCGCCGTGTGCAATGATCTCCTGCACGAAGGGCGGGAACGGTGCCGTATGATATTCCGCACCGGTCGTCAGGTCGCGGATGATGCCGCTGTCCAGATCGGCCTCCACGATATCGCCCTCCGCGATGTCCGCTGCAGCCTCGGGGCATTCAACGATCGCAAGCCCGATATTGATTGCATTGCGGTAGAAAATCCGTGCAAAGCTTTTCGCGATCACAAGCGAAATCCCGCTTGCCTGAATCGCGATCGGCGCGTGCTCTCTCGACGAGCCGCAGCCGAAATTCTGTCCGGCGACCAGAATGTCGCCCGGCCTGACGCGCTGCACAAAGCTGCGGTCGAGATCCTCCATGCAGTGCGCGGCGAGCTCCTGCCTTTCGCTCGTATTCAGATACCGCGCCGGAATGATGACGTCCGTATCCACATGGTCGCCGTATTTCAGGACGCTGCCTGTCAGCTTCATAGCGCCACCTCCCACGGGCTCATGATTTTGCCGGTCAGTGCCGTTGCAGCCGCGACCGCAGGGCTCGCGAGATAGACCTCCGATTCCGGATGCCCCATTCTGCCGACGAAATTGCGGTTCGTCGTCGCGACGGCGCGCTCACCCTTTGCAAGAATGCCCATATATCCGCCGAGACACGGCCCGCAGGTTGGCGTGGAAACAACCGCCCCGCTCTCGACAAATATTTTCAGGAGCCCCTGCTCCATTGCATCCAGATAAATCTGCTGCGTGGCCGGAATGACGATCACGCGGACACCGGGCGCGCAGGTCTTTCCACGCATGATCTCCGCTGCAAGCTGCAGGTCTTCCAGTCTGCCGTTCGTACAGGAACCGATCACGACCTGATCGACCGGAATGTCCCCAATCTCCGCAAAGGTCTTTGCGTTTTCCGGCAGATGCGGGAACGCGACCGTCGGCTCGATCTGCGAGAGATCGACCGTCAGCGTTTCGTCATATACAGCATCCTCGTCCGCCTCATAGACCCGCGGCGCCTTCGCATGATGCGCCCGCAGATATGCAAGCGTCACATCATCGACCGGGAAAATGCCGTTTTTCGCGCCCGCCTCGATCACCATATTCGCCATACAGAGCCGGTCGCTCACGGAAAGCGTATGCACACCTTCCCCGGTGAACTCAACGGAGCGGTACAGCGCACCGTCCACGCCGGTTTTCCCGATGATATGCAGGATCACATCCTTGCCCGTCACATATTTCCGCAGCGAGCCGGTCAGTTCGATGCGGATCGCAGAAGGTACCTTGAACCACGCCTTGCCGGACGCCATGCCGCAGGCCATGTCCGTGGAACCGACACCGGTCGAGAATGCGCCGAGTGCGCCGTAGGTGCAGGTATGCGAATCCGCACCGATGACAACGTCACCTGCCGTGACGAGCCCCTGCTCCGGCAGCAGCGCGTGCTCAATGCCCATTCTGCCGGCATCGTAAAAATGCGTGACTGCCTGCTCACGGCAGAAATCCCGGCAGACTCTGCACTGCTCCGCCGCCTTGATATCCTTGTTCGGGACGAAATGATCCATGACCATGACGACCTTTTCCCGGTCAAAGACCGCCCTTTGGCCGAGTGCTGCAAATGCTTTGACTGCGACCGGTGCCGTGATATCGTTGCCGAGCACAAGGTCAAGCGACGCAAGGATCAGCTCGCCCGCCTGCACGGAATCCCGCCCGGCATGTGCCGCAAGGATCTTCTGCGTCATTGTCATACCCATACAGTTCCCTCCTTCCGCACCGCGGCTCCGGAGCCGGTCATGCCTTCTGCTGCGTCAGCATGTTATTGAGTGCGCTGACAAATGCCTTGACGGACGACGTCATGATATCGTTGTCGATGCCGACGCCCCAAAAGCTCTCCTTTTCGCTGTTCAGCAGCTCAACATAGGAAACTGCTTTGGAAGTCGAGCCGACCTCAAGTGCGTGCTCCGTATAGGAATTCAGCGTATAGCTGAGTCCGGTGTACGAACGGACGGCATTGCTCACTGCATCCAGACGGCCGTTGCCGTTGTTCGTCGCAGAGGCTGTCTCACCGTTGTATTCAATGTCGATCGTCGCCTCAATGCCGTTGTGCTGGACATAATGCACGGCGGTCAGATTCAGCGGCTTCGTAATGTCGATATAATGCTCGCGGAAGATCAGATAGACCTCATCCGGCGAAAGCTCTCTGTGCTCGTGGTCGGAAATGCTCTTGACCAGATAGCCGACATGCTCGCGCATACGCTTCGGCAGATTATAGCCGAACCGCGTTTCCAGCACATAGCCGATGCCGCCCTTGCCGGACTGGCTGTTGATGCGGATAACGTCTGTCTCGTAGGCTCTGCCGATATCGGCGGGGTCAAGCGGCAGATACGGCACCGTCCAGTGCGGATCGCCGGTCTCGGTGCGCCATTTCAGTCCCTTTGCGATCGCATCCTGATGCGAGCCGCTGAACGCCGCAAAGACCAGCTTGCCGGAATACGGCTGCCGTTCGTTGATCTCCATCTGGGTCAGGCGCGTGAACATCTCCGTCAGGGTCGGGAGATCGCTGAAATCGAGGCCGGGGTCAACGCCCTGCGCATACATATTCAGTGCCAGCGTCACGATATCGACATTGCCGGTGCGCTCGCCGTTGCCGAACAGCGTACCCTCGACGCGCTCCGCACCGGCCAGCAGTCCCATTTCGGTATCCGCGACCGCGCAGCCGCGGTCATTGTGCGGGTGCAGCGAGAGGATCACATTCTCACGGTATTTCAGGTTCTCGCTGATGTACGCGACCTGATTCGCATACACATGCGGCATGGAGAGCTGCACGGTCACCGGCAGATTGATAATGACCTTGTCCTCCGGTGACGGCTGCCAGACATCCAGCACGGCATTGCAGATCTCCAGTGCATAGTCCGGCTCGGTGCCGGTGAAGCTTTCCGGCGAATACTCAAAAAGGATCTTGCCGGAACAGCGTTCTCTGTACTGCTTGCAGAGCTTCGCGCCGGATACCGCAATCTCGGTGATCTCATCCTTTTCCATGCGGAACACCTGCTCGCGCTGCACCGCAGAGGTCGAATTATACAGATGCACGATCGCCTGCTTACATCCCTCGATTGCCTCAAAAGTCCGCTGAATGATGTGCTCTCTGGACTGCGTCAGCACCTGGATCGTCACATCGTCCGGGATCAGATCCTGCTCGATCAGCGTGCGGCAGAATTCAAATTCCGTATCGCAGGCCGCCGGAAACCCGATCTCGATCTCCTTGAATCCGGTCTTCACGAGCGCGGAGAAATACTCGAGCTTATCCTCCAGCGACATCGGGGTCACAAGTGCCTGATTGCCGTCGCGCAGATCGACGCTGCACCACTGCGGCGCACGGTCGATATAGGTTTTCTGCATCCAGTCTGTTTTCGGTGCAGGCGCGGCAAAAAACTGCCGGGTATACTTTTCTGCATTTCTCATGTTGAACACCTCCGTAATTTATCTGCCGGGAAGGGCTGATAACAAAAAATCGCCCCTCTCCATGAAATCGGAAAGAGACGAAGCTTCTGTCTGAATACTCCGCGGTACCACTCTTCTTGACACGCAACTGTGCCCGCTCTGCTGCGTCGCATGAACGCATCTCTCTGTGACGGGAGAACCCGGTCAAGCCTAATTGCATCGCTGCGTTCAGCCGACTGCTCAGGGAGGAGTTATGACCCTTCGTCCGCTGCTGCCTTTCAGCCGGGGGCAGCTCTCTGGAAGCGTTCGGAAAAGGCTTTTGTTCCCTTCATCGCATTTATAAATAAAGTATAGCATAATTCGTGCAGTTTGTCAAGCACCTTTTCAGCGGTCATGCAAAATCAGCCGCCGGCAGTTGAATACCGGCGGCTGTATCGGAATCAGTTGTCAGATTTTCTTCGCGATCTTTTTCAGGATGAGCTCGGTGTCGTCCGTTGTGACATTGCCGTCGCCGCTGATATCGGCGTTCAGCCTGCCCTGATCGGTGATGACGGCTTCTCTGTCCTCGGCGGCAAATCTTGCGACAAGTACCGCGTCTGCGACGTCAACTGCGCAGTCAAGGTTCACATCTCCCGCGGCTGTAAGCGCGTTTTGACCAATCATTTGCTCGTTAGTAGATTCGGGGCACGACCATCCAGCTGCAAGACCAAATTGTTCGTAAAGCTCTGCGGCAATTGCAAAATGTTCCGGGAAGGCTGTGCCGTCCGGCGGAATCACGGCATACATCTTGTCAAGATTATCATTGAAAAATACTTTGTTTCGTTCTAAATCATATTGTCCGATTTTTTTCGCTGTTTCGATATCGTCCGGTGTTACACAGATAAATTCACATTCGGGGTGATGCTCCTGTACCCATGCTTCAACAGATGTCCAGTCATAAGTCACATCTTCCAGCGCAGTATAGCTGCTGTTCCATTTCTGCCTTGTGGGATCATATGCTGTGGGATAAGTGATCCCAACCTGCTGGTAATTTGCGGTCTGCCCCCAGCTATAGAACTCAGTAATCAGTCCGGCTTGTGCCATATCTTTCATAATAGCAGCAGAAATTTCCGAGGAACCGGCTGTTTCGCTTCTGTCGCAAAGCTCATAGGTGCAGGGCGCACACTTGAGGAACGATGCGGGGAAGCCGTAGTAATTGGCGTCAACCAGCATTTCCGGATAATATTTTCTCAGAATTATCACGGCTTTTTGCTTTGTCTCTGTTTCGTCAAGATCAGCTCGGAACACCATGCGAAGGATATTGCTGCGCGGCATTACGACATACAAGTTGTCTCCCTCATAGTGCGTTGTTTCGATTTTGGTTTCACCGGTGTCGGCATAAGTTACTTCGGCTTCCACATCCTGCGAGTAATGCTGCGTATACACCTGATAATCGCGCGGTGTGCCGGGAACACCGCCGTACCCGATCCATTTGAACATTCCTTTGTCATCAAGCTGCTGCATATCGGCGAATTCTCCTCCGCCAGCAGTTCCCCACCACCACAGTGCGGAAACCGGCACGGTAGAAATCGTACCGCACAGCATAACGGCACCAGCGAGCATTGCTGCAAATCTCATACGCTTTTTCATTGTAATCCCTCCTGTTCGTTTCCGGTTTTCAGTTCCAGTTTTTCTTTTTCCATTTCTTGGATCAATTCTTCATCTGTCATTTCCAGATAGTCTGCATTGCAATTATCCGGCTCAAGTGTCATATTATCTGGCAGCGGTATGGCATAATGGATCGTTTTGTTCAATTCCTTGCCATCTTCCAGATATGCTACGATCAGGGTAAGCCCATTTGGAACTTGCTTACAACCAATGATAACGGCATTGCTATAGGCCGTATCAATTGTAATTAACAGGCAGCGGTTTTGTGTCAGATCATAATCCTGTGAAATGCCGAATAATGATCGCATCCACACATCCATATCATTTGGGCTAAGGGCAAAGAAGCTGTTTAGGTGCGGCTCTGCAACACTTTCCTGATACATGACAATGCCTTTCCAGAGAGGAACTTCGATTACCGGATCTTCAATTATTACTGGAATAACAGAGTGAGTTGTCGTTTCGATATGCTGTTCCGTAAAGGCTGGGGTTTCAACCGCAGCATCGGTTGAAGTGACAGAGATATCAGTTTCAGGCGGTTCTGTTTCCACCGGTTCTGTTTCCGCCGGTTCCGTCACCGCTGTCGTATACACCGTGACAGTCGCCGCAGCGGTCGTCTGCGTCCTTGCAGTCTCCGTGCCGGTTGTGACCGCCTGTTTTGATAGGGTTGTAACCGGGGCGGTCATAACCGGTGAAGTCGTTTCCGCAGTAACGGCAGGCGGCTCCGTGACCTCCGGCGTATGCATCCGCAGCTTCGGATAGACTGCTGCTGCCAAACCGATCACCAGACAGGCTGCGGCTGCCGGAAGCAGATACACAGGCATCCGCTTCCGCTTGTATTCCGCGTGAACTGCCGTCACGATCATCTCATCCGGCAGCGTGTTCATCAGCTCCAGAAATGTCTCAGCATTCAAAGCAATCCCTCCTCCCGCAGATATGTTTGCAGACGTTTCCGCAGTCTTGCAAGCATGACCTTCACAGCGTTCTCCGTCATCCCGAACCGCGCAGCGAGGTCGGCGACGGCCGCGGACTGCCAGTACCGGCAGATAAACAGATCACGCTGCTTCTCCGGCAGATTTTGCAGGAACACCGTGACCGCCTGCATCAGCTCGCGCTGTTCCAGCTCCCGTTCGACGTTCTCCGCCGCGGGAAAGATCTCCGTCAGCTCGTCCAGTGCCTGCGAGACCTGACCGCCGCCGCGCTTGCCTCTCCGGCGTGATTTGTACCGGTCAAGAGCTGCGTTGCGGACGGTTTTCAGAAGGTACGCACAGTAGTTTTCCGGGTTCGCGGGCGGGATCGCATTCCAGACGCGCAGCAGCGCATCGTTCAGGCATTCCTCCGCATCCTCATCGCTGCCCAGAATATTGCGTGCAACAGACCGGCAGAGCGCACCGTACAGCTGTACGGAATCTTTCAGCGCCTGCTCGTTTCTGTTATGCAGCATCAAAAGAATTCTTTTGCCGTCTATGGCGATCACCGCCTTTCGTGTTTCCCTTCACCCGTTATAACGACATTTTGCGCATAAGGTTACAGCGATATGAAAAAATTTTTCGTATCTTCATTTTATCATCGGCGGCACGGTTTGTCAATGCAAAAGAAAGGAGCAGCATGATCGCTCATACTGCTCCTTGTTTCGTATATACAATTATCTGTCGAGATACCGGCAGGCTGCAAGGGCAGCCGAGGCACCGTCCGCGGTCGCGGTCACGACCTGACGGATCGCCTTGGTACGGCAGTCGCCTGCCACAAAGATGCCTTCTGTTCCGGTCCTGCAGTTTTCATCGGAGATGATATAGCCTGCGGGATCAAGTGCGGCAAATTCCGCAAACGCGCCGTTTTCCGGCTGCTGGCCGATTGCCGCGAATAAGCCGGTCACGGAAAGCAGCTCCGGTGATTTCTCCGCGCCCTTCAGGATACGGATACCGGTCAGCCTGTCCTCGCCGAGCAGCGCATCGACGGTCGCTTCACAGATCACACTGACGTTTTCGAGCTTCGAGACGCGCGCCTGCAGCACGGGGTCACCGGTCAGCTCCGGCAGATTCTGCACGATCGTGACCGAGGTGCAGATATCCGAAAGGAACACGGCGTCCTGCAAAGCGGTGTTTCCGCCGCCGATCACCGCGACATCCTGATCGCGGAAGAATGCGCCGTCACAGACTGCGCAGTAGCAGACACCGTGACCCGTCAGCTCCGCCTCATGCGGCAGACCGAGCGTCCGGTGCTTCGAGCCGGTCGCAAGGATCACGCTTTTCGCCTGATAGCTGCCGTATTCGCCGGTCAGCGTAAAGCCCTCTGCGTCCTTTGTGACCGCGGTGATATTGTCCATTTCCAGCACGGTGCCGTGTGCCTCCGCCTGCGTCATCAGCTTTTCGGCAAATTCCGCGCCGCTGATCTCCATGGCAGTCGGATAGTTCTCGATCTTCGGGGAAAAGGTGATCTGTCCGCCGAAGTTCTCCTTCTCAATGACGATCACGGATTTGCCCGCTCTCCGTGCATAGAGCGCGGCTGTCAGACCGGCAGGACCCGATCCGACAACCGCGATATCATAAACCTTGCACATCACTGTGCGCTCCGCTTGACGGTCTCATCCGCGAATTTGCGGATATTGGAGACATTGACGACCGTCTCAAAGCTGTCACCGGAGACAACGACGAGCGTCGGTGCCTGGTGAATGTCGAACTGCTCGACCATTGCAGGCTCCTCATCCGCGATCACCTTCTTGTAGGCGATGCCGGCCTGATCGAGGAAACGCTCTGCCATTTTGCAGTTCGGGCAGGTGCGCGTCGCAAACAGCAGGATCTCCTGCTCGGTCTCGCCGGACTTGACCGCCGCGACGGATTCCGGCACATTGACGGCACCCTTTCTCTTCAGGATGCTGTTCTCGATCACATACTCCTTGCGGTCCTTGAACTCCTGCGCCTTGCCGTCGTTGAAGTTCTTGACCGGGCGGTAGTAACCGGTGATTCTGCTGTAGACCTCAGTCTCGCAGCCGCATTCCGGACACACATACTGCTCGCCGACCAGATAGCCGTGGTTCTTGCAGACGGAATAGGTCGGGGACATGGTGTAGTACGGCAGCTTGTAATTCTCCGCGATCTTGCGGACGAGATTTGCGGCAGCCTTCCAGTCCGGCAGCTTTTCGCCGAGGAATGCGTGGAACACGGTACCGGAGGTATAGCGGGTCTGGAGGTCATCCTGAATATCCAGTGCGGAGAAGATGTCCTCGGAGAAGCCGACCGGCAGATGCGAGCTGTTCGTGTAATACGGGGTCTTGCCCGGCTCTGCTGCGGTGATGATATCCGGATACTTTGCGACGTCATGCTTGGCCAGACGGTAGGTCGTGGATTCAGCCGGCGTTGCTTCCAGATTATAAAGGTCGCCGTATTCTTCCTGATAATCCATCAGACGCTCGCGCATGTGGTCGAGCACCTGCTTGGTGAACTCCTGTGTCTCGGTATGGGTCATATCCTTGCGGATCCACTTTGCGTTCAGGCCGACCTCGTTCATGCCGATCAGGCCGATCGTGGAGAAGTGATTGTCCAGCGTGCCGAGATACCGCTTCGTGTAGGGATACAGACCCTCATTCAGCAGCTTCGTGATGATCGTGCGCTTGATCTTGAGGCTGCGTGCCGCAATATCCATAAGCTTGTCGAGGCGGTGATAAAAGTCCTGCTCGTCCTCTGCGAGATAAGCGATGCGCGGCATGTTCAGCGTCACGACGCCGACGGAACCGGTGCTCTCGCCGCTGCCGAAGAAGCCGCCGCTCTTTTTGCGGAGCTCACGGAGATCAAGGCGCAGACGGCAGCACATGCTGCGGATATCGCTCGGCTCCATATCGCTGTTGATATAGTTGGAAAAGTACGGCGTACCGTATTTCGCGGTCATCTCGAACAGCAGACGGTTGTTCTCGGTCTCGGACCAGTCAAAGTCCTTTGTAATGGAATAGGTCGGGATCGGATACTGGAAGCCGCGTCCCTGTGCGTCGCCCTCGATCATCGTCTCGATGAACGCCTTGTTGACCATGTCCATTTCCTTTTTGCAGTCCTTATACTTGAACGGCATTTCCTTGCCGCCGACGATGCAGTTCAGCTCTGCAAGGTCATTCGGAACAGTCCAGTCCAGTGTAATGTTGGAGAACGGTGCCTGCGTGCCCCAGCGGGACGGCGTATTGACGCCGAACACAAAGGACTCGATGCACTTCTTGACCTGATCGTAGGGCAGATTATCCGCCTTGACGAACGGTGCAAGATAGGTATCAAACGAAGAAAATGCCTGTGCGCCTGCCCACTCGTTCTGCATGATGCCGAGGAAGTTCACCATCTGGTTGCAGAGCGTGGCAAGATGCTTGGCCGGAGCCGAGGTGATCTTGCCCTCGACGCCGCCGAGGCCCTCCTGAATGAGCTGCTTCAGCGACCAGCCTGCGCAGTAGCCGGTCAGCATGGAGAGGTCGTGGATATGCATATCGCCGGAGCGGTGCGCCTCCGCGATCTCCTCGTCATAGATCTCGGAGAGCCAGTAGTTCGCGGTGATCGCGCCGGAGTTGTTCAGGATCAGGCCGCCGACGGAATAGGTCACCGTGGAATTTTCCTTGACGCGCCAGTCCATGACCTTGACATAGCTGTCAACGGTATCTTTATAATCCAGGATCGTGGACTTCATGTTGCGGAGCTTCTCACGCTGCTTGCGGTAGAGGATATAGGCCTTTGCCACATCGCTGTAGCCTGCTTCGCCGAGCACATGCTCCACGCTGTCCTGGATATCCTCAACGGCGATCATGTCATCCTTGATCTTGCTTTCAAAATCAGCGGTCACGCGGAGGGCAAGGAAGTCGATGACAGACGGATGATACTGCTTGTTCTGCGCCTCAAAGGCCTTGCGGATCGCTTCTGCGATCTTGGTGATCTCAAAATCGACCACTTTGCCGTCGCGCTTGGTAACCTGGTACATGAGAAAAACCTCCCGATAATAAATATAGTGCTCCGAGCTTTCAGACGCCGCGCAACTCGGCGTTCGGTACGTACTTACGGACAATTTCAAGAAAATGCCGCATCTCGGAGGGCGTGAACCCCGTCGTGCTGTTGTCGATCAGCTGACCGGAGTTCCGGAAATTTTGCAGATAGTATGCGTCGGCACCGCGGATCCATTCACCGATCTTCTCAAAATCCGCAGCCGTGTGATACTGCTTCACGACTGTGGTGCGGAACTCATAGGATATCTTAGTCTGCTGCATCAGATACCGGACACTCCGGTGCACCGCGTCAATGCTGATCCGCTCAGTGCCGGCGGTGACAGCATATTTCTCGGGGCTGTTCTTGATGTCCATCGCGACCGTATCAATGAGTCCGCTCTCGGTGATCTCGCGGAGCCTGTCGGGATTCGTGCCGTTCGTGTCGAGCTTCACGGCAAATCCCATATCCCGTATCGGCTTCAGAAACTCGAAAAGATCAGGCTGGAGCAGCGGTTCGCCGCCGGTCACGCATACGCCGTCGAGCAAACCGGTCCGCTTTTTCAGAAACGCATACAGCTCGTCCGCTGTGATCGCCTCCGTCAGCGGCTCCGTGACCAGTCCTGCATTGTGGCAGAACGGGCAGCGGAGATTGCAGCCCCAAGTGAAAACCGTACAGGCGGTTTTGCCGGGATAATCCAGCAGTGTTAATTTTTGCAAACCGGCGATTTTCACGTACATACCCCATTTTCGATGTTTGTTAAAATTCTTGCGATACAGGTTTTCCGCATTTTGCTGCAAAAGCAATGAGATTGGAACAAAACACAAGATATAGTGTCTGCACGTTCACAGAATCACAATACCTCGTGTCTGTTTCTATTTTATCAGATTTCATTTCATTTGTCAAGAACGAATTATATATTTTTCTGTTTTACTTAATTTGTCTGTCAGCGGCTTCCGGGATATTGCGGAGCAGGCGGAAAACTGCCCGAACATTGCGCTTTCAACACTACTCGGAAACGGACGTATCTGCGGAAAAACCGGCAGCGAACCGTTTTTGCCCGCAAACTGCACTTATCCATATTATACGATATTCTCCCGATCGGTGCAGACACTCCGTTCATATTCCACAAGTTTTTCGGATGCAACCGCCGCAATCCGCGGCAGGAACAGCAAGGACAATCAAAAAGCACGCAGGTATTGGATTTTTCATTGTTGAAAACGGCCGGAAGTCTGAAAATCGGGGCTTGACATTGCCGACGGAATATGGTATAATGAACATGTTGGAAAAACAACTGTCCGCCACCGGCGGAAGATATGGAAGGAGGCACTGCCGCTTCATGTCAGACCATACGAAAAACTGGGTCGTTGTCGATGCCGCGGTTCTGCCGGAGGTCATCCTCAAAACACTGACCGTCAAGCGGATGCTTGCGAACCGGGAGGAGAAAAGCTCCTCTGCGGCCTGCCGCGCCGTCGGGATCTCCCGCAGCGCATTCTATAAGTACCGCGATTCTGTTTTTGTTTACGAGGAACAGATGCGCGAGCATATTTTCACGGTCTATCTTCTTCTGCATGATGAGGCAGGCGTACTCTCCGGTGTGCTGCATGAGCTGACGGACGCAAATGCCAATGTCCTGACGCTCAACCAGAGCATTCCGGTGGACGGTGCCGCAACCGTGACCGTCACATTCCGGCTTGAGGATTCGGCGCAGGTCTCCGCGCTGGTCAGCAGGCTCGCGGAGCGCAAGGGCGTTGTTGAGGTTCGTCTGCTCTCCGGTTCGTGAGCGGACATCACAAAGAATCGAATAGAAATGAGGTAAGAAGCTCCGGCTGCGGAGCGAAAAGCGTATGAAAAAATTTGCTGTACTCGGTTACGGAACGGTCGGTTCCGGTGTCGTAGAGCTGTTCTATAAGAACCGCAAAAAGATCGAAGCAAAGGCAGGCTCCGAAATGGAGCTCGGTTATATTCTCGACCTTCGGGATTTTCCGGATTCTCCCTACGCGGAGAAGTTCACCAAGTCGATCGACACGATCCTTGCAGATGCGGAGATCACGGTCATCGCGGAGTGCATGGGCGGCATTGAACCTGCATTCACCTATCTGATGCAGTGCCTCAGCCGCGGCATCAGCGTCGCAACATCCAACAAGGAGCTGATCGCGCAGAAGGGCGCGGAGCTGCTTGCGAACGCGAAGGCGCATTCCTGCAACTGCTTCTTTGAGGCGAGCGTCGGCGGCGCGATCCCGATCATCCGGCCGCTGCACCGCTGCCTTGCCGCCAATGAGATCTCCGAGATCTACGGCATCCTGAACGGCACGACGAACTACATCCTCAACAAAATGCTGACCGACGGCATGACCTTTGAGGACGCGCTCGCAAAGGCACAGCAGCACGGCTATGCAGAACGCGAACCGAGTGCCGATGTGGACGGCCACGATGCCTGCCGCAAGATCTGCATTCTGTCCTCGCTGGCATTCGGCAGGCATGTCTATCCGGCAAGCGTATATACAAAGGGCATCCGCGAGATCACGCTGGAAGATGCCGCTGCCGCCGATGCATTAGACGGTGCCGTCAAGCTGATCGCATTTGTCAAAAAGCTCGATGACGGCAGGATCCTTCCGGCGGTCATGCCGATGTTCGTCCCGCACGAGAACATGATCTCCCGCGTGGACGGCGTGTTCAACTGCATTGAGGTCTGCGGCGACGCGATCGACCGCGCATATTTCTGCGGACGCGGCGCGGGCAAGCTCCCGACGGCCAGTGCGGTCATGGCGGATATCATCGAGGCGGTCAAGCATCACAAGACGGTCTTTTCGCAGGACTGGGCCGATGCAGGCACGCAGGACTTCATCGCCGGCATTGACGAGCTGGTCTGCGGCATGTTCATCCGCTTTGCAGAGAAGCAGGATGCTGCGGCACTCTGCGAAAAGCTGGCAGCCGATCTCGAAGGCTGCGGCAGCTATGAAGCGGACGGCATTTCCGCTGTCGATCATGCGGCACTCATCACCTTCCCGATGACAAAGGCACAGCGCGACAGCCTGCTGGCAAAGCTCGCAGAAAGCGGCCTGACCGTCGCACACTGGATGCCGGTCATGGAAGCGTAAGCGGTATCGCTTCGCGATGATTTGAAATGGGCTCTGCCAAACATGAAGAAACTTGTTTCTTCATGTTGAACCCTGCCAAAGGGACACTATCCCTTTGGAATCCCATAATAAAATAATCATATTCATTTCGGTCGGAAGCTTACGACATGGAGAACACGATCACTGAGACAGTCGCGGCTCCGGTTCAGATCCGGACGGCCGATCAAGAGGCACCTGCAATTGCAGGTGCCTCTTTTTTGGTATTAACAAAAAAGGCACCGACTGTTAAGCGTCAGTACCTTTTTTATTCATAACGGGATTCTTAAGGGACAAGTCCCTTAAGCAGGGATTGGGGCGGAGCCCCATTATCAATCCGTCGGAGACACCGCATTACCCGCGTTTGAACAGCGTCACATTGCGGAATGTAACTGCGGAGCTCATCTCGCCGAGGAAGAACACGATCTCGCAGGCTTCATCCGCTTCGGGCATATCAAATGCCTTGATGACGGTTTCCTCTTTGCCGTCCGCATTCATGGTTCCGGTGCAGTATACCTTTTCCGGATCATGCATACTGCGCACCGCGTACTGCAAAGCGATCCCCTTCTGCGGCGTCGCATTGAATGAGAGCTCATAGCTGCCCTCAATCAGCTTCAGGTTCCGCACATAGCCGATCGCAGCATCCGGCGCATTGCCTGCCTTCGTGAGCGACACGTTCAGGGACTTGTCCCATTCGCTGAAATACGGCCAGCCGTTTGCACCGGCATCTGTATTGATCTCCGCGCCGTATTTCCCGTCAACGGCAAAATCAAGGCCGATCTTCGCAGAGGGCAGACCGAGTGCCTCACAGATCTTGTCCGCGAGAATATACGCATTGAGCTGATGCGTGACCGGCGACGGATGCCAGTCCGCGCCGTAGCCGTCCGACTGCTTCTGCGTCGGCGACTGGTAGCAGATGATCTTCGGATCACCGACCGCCTGCACCGCCGCCTCGATATACGGGTACAGCTCCTCGCAACCCATGATGCCGAGCGTGCAGATGATGACCGCATCCGGATTGCATTCCCTCACGGTTTTCAGGAATGCTTCATAGCCCGCCTGAAATTCCGCGCCGCGCGTTTCAAGATCGCTTTTCGCGTAGGAATCGTCATTCGTGCCGAGGTTGACGACGACCGCATCATACGGATGCGACGCGAAATCCCACGGCTCCGCATAGATCGCCTGATGCCCGACGTTTTTATACGCAAGCGGCACCAGACTGGTCGCGTTCTTCGTGCCGCTGCCCGTATAACCGGACACAATGCCGTAGCCGCTGTAGCTGACCGCGCTGTAATCCGCATCCAGAAGCTGCGCCGTCAGATAGGCATAGGATTTTGAAAAATTCTCCGTGCCGGTCTCGAAGCCGACATACTGCGTTTCCGCCTCAACGCCGTAGGCGCAGGTGATCGAATCGCCGATGAACTCGATCGAAAGCTTTTTTTGCGCGGCGGGCCTGACCGGCTCCGCGGCAGAGGTCCTGACGTCAAACTGCTTCACGCCGATTGCGCCGTTGTTCGCCTCGGAAAGATGCATGATCTTCACGTTTACAGTCCGCTGCCTTGTCCCGGAAAAGAGCTGCACGGTCTGCTCCTTTTCGTTCATCAGCACATCTTTGATCAGCTCGCCGTTCACATAAACGCCGTAGCGCGGGCGGTGCTTTTCATCGGAGCTGACCGCGCCGTCACCGGCGATCGTCACGGATGCCTCCGCGGCCGTCACCGTGCATTCCACGGCAGAGCCGCTCTGCACGAGCCATGTGACGCCGTTTGTGGTCAGCGTGCGGCCGGTCAGTTTGGTCAGCTTGGTGATCGCCGTCACGGTCTGCGCCCGGAGCACTCCGTTCTCCTGCGGTTCAAGCAACTCCCGCTTCATCAGCGTCAGGTCGATCGCATTGACAATGCCGTCCGCGTCATAATCGTCCGCCTCGGTGACCGCCGCAGCAGCCGTCAGCGATTTCAGCAGCCGGTCAACATCCTCCCGGGATGCCGCCTGTGTCTCCAGCGGCATGACGGCCTCCGCCGCAAGGATCAGCGCCGCGAGAAACGCGATTCTCTTTTTGTTCATATCAGAGCCTCCCTGCCCGATTTCATGATACTTTTATTATATCGCACGCGGGGCAACATGTCAATTGAAAGTGTACAATCCGACAGCAAAAGACCCCGTACAGTCATCCTGCACGGGGCCTTTTCAATACATAATCAGGATCGCAGGTCATGCTGCCTGCGTATCCGCTGCCGCTTCCGGAGCGGCGTCTGTCATGTCCTGAACCGCCTGACCGGCAGTCTCATCAGCCGCAGGATTCTGCTCAGGAGTGATGACCGGAGCAGCCTGCGCTGCATCCGACGCACCGTCCTGATACACAAATTCAAACTTCGGAGACTTCAGACCGAGAACACCGCGCAGGTCATTGCCCTTCACGCGAACTTGCCCGCCGATGACTGCATAGGCTACATAGCCGCCGTCACCGTACTCAAGTTGAATCCAATCATACGGGTTGCCTGTCAGTGTTACATGGTATGTGTTCTGAAGCTTTGATTTGAGTGTGCTTGCAGAAAAGACCTTGTGGCTGTTGTAATGCGGGTCAGAGGTATCATCATGTCTGACGGTCACGCTTGTCAGATAAGGAAGATCCGCAAAGAATACATCCTTACAGGAAGCGGTCGCACCGCCGGAAGATGCATAGAACGGGGTCAGTGCCGGGGAATTGTTGTAATACACAACCACGCCGAGCACGGACTTGACGGCATCGACGATCTTCTGCGGCGGATTCGCCTTGCAGATCATGCCGGAGCCGCCTCCGTTGTAGATGTAATAGGTATAGGCTGCAACAGCCTGTGCCTTAATCGCCTCAACGGAGAAGCTGGGTCCCATTTCATTGTTGCAGATCTGGGACAGAATTGAAACGACTGTATCGGTTTTGCCGCCGACTGTCATCAATTCGCTTTCGGACGTGCCTGTCTGAACAAGCATCGTACCGGGGTAGTAGAGACTTAAAATCTGATCGTACGTCCAACCGTCGTACATGGCGTAGAAGTTTGCGCCGTTTTGGCTCATGCCTACGCCGTGTCCAAATCCGGACGAATAGAAGATCACGCTGTCGGGTTCTGCGGTTACGGTCTGCTTGGCCGTGGCTGCAGGCTCAGGGACTGTCACGACGGTTGTCGTAGTAACGGTAGGTTCCTCGCTGTTCACAGCTTCGGAACTCTTGATATCAGTTGTCGCTGCAATGGTCGTCGTAAGCGGTTCGTCCGGCTCCGTGTACGCTGCCTCATAGCTGATCAGCGTCAGGCTCTTATCATATTCAAAAAGATCCGCCTTCCACCAATCGGCAACATCATACGCGTCTGCACCTTCTGCAAGGCTGCTGCTTGAGGCGGCCGCTCCTGAAACGGCTTGTACGTCCGTTTCATTCTCATAGCCACCGGTCGTAGCTGCATACGCTGTATTGGCAGCTCGGGAGCGCAGCATGACGTCTCTGTCGCTCTGCATTGCACATGTACTGGTGAAACACAGAGCCATTGAAACCAGAATCGCCACGCGGTTTCTTCGCGTTCGAGCTTGCATAGTTTCTCTCCATTATTTCAATCTCACCGGTTTTGCCCGGCTTTATTTCCCCGAGATTGCTGCGGGGATTTTGTCTAACCGTTTGTGTCCCTTTCGCCGGCTGGCGGCCCAATTCCGTTCAGCCAGGCGCACTGTCTGAAAAACAGTGCATTGTTCTGCGTCGCAGTGAATCTGCGTACATCTCTCTGCTTAGCTGCAAGGTATCATATTGCGGAGATGTGCACCGCGGGGAGAGCCGCGTGTGAGTATGGCTGTTCGCTCATAGCTCAGAACAATATGAAGCAGCGAAACCGAAAGAAAGCAGTCCGCTCAAAGCGGAAACAAGTCCGTTTACCTCCTTGACGTCCCATTTTCCTCCGGCTTGATCGTTTTTTGCCAATCAAAGCCTGAATCACGATTTCGGCCCGTAGGGGACGAATTTCTTGGGATCGTAATTTTCAGGGCGGCCTGACTTATAGTAGGCCGTGGGGTACAACACATTGTCGTTCAATGTGGCATTCTTTGTACCATCGTAAAGGTCTTCGCCGGCACGAATCTCTCTGCACATCAGAATCAGCTTTGCATTTTTGAGCAGCCCGTTGCACGTGTACAGCGACAGGAGCTGATCTCCGTACTCCACATCAACATCGTTGCAGATGAGTGTGCGTTTTTTTGCTTCGTTGACATAGTCATAGAACGCTTTTTCGTCCTCAAAATCCAGCGTGTTCCAGCAATCAAAAGCATTGGAAGAATACAGGTCGTCTCCGTCAACAATGAAGACGGCGAATATCTTGAACTTGTAATGATTGTACGGTGTGCTGAACTCGACGATCGGATGCTCACTGTAAAAGTTCGGACCAAGGTTCACATAGTCGCGAAGGCTTCCGAACATCGTTCTGTTGCCCATGTCGTGTCCGTAAATGAAAACATTTCCGGAATTCTCGACGACCCGTCTGTGTTCGACGACCTCGTCGAAGTGGCACCTGTAGTCCATGAAGATACAACCGGCACGGTTTTCCTCACCCTTGAAGGTACGGTACAGATACCAATCGTTCATGTTGTGGTTGATATCATCAGACTTTTTCTGCACAACGGGATAACTGACGACGGTACCGGGGATATTGATATACCCGACAAAATCCGGATTGATTTCGAGCCATCTGGCGAGCTCATTGAGTTCAAGATACTCGCTGGCGGTTCCTTTTTCCGGGCTTTTGTTTTCCTCGTCAGATGATCTGTCCTTCAGTGTCTCCTCGTAAAGCCTGTTCAGCTCCTCGTACTCCTTCTTGCCCTTGTAACGGTCAATATAGTAGCTGCTGATGAGAAACGCACAGACTCCGACAACTACGAGAGCCATCGAAAACACGATTTTCCGCATGATTTCAAATGCAGAATCTCCCTTCCACGGGAGAAAGGTCTTCAGAAAATCTTTGAAGGTGCGCCTTTTCTTCGTAAACAGATCCGGCTGCGAAAGCACAGCCTCAGAGCCTTCGTCCTCCGGCCGCACCGTATGTGCTTCCGGGTTCCGTCTGCTCCTCTGCTCTGCCGCCGCCTTTGGCCGGGCAGCAAAATGCCCTGCCGCATCCTGCGGTGTTCTCACACGCGCAGATACCTCGTCAGCATCGGAAGAATATTCGGCATGCGGTTCTGAATAACGGTTGGTAAGACGTGTTGCTGTGACTTCTTCTGCGATATCCGCTCTGCCGTCCCGATCCGTGCGATGCCGCTTCCATTCCAGCCGGTCCGCATTCTCCGTGACGCACTCCGCAGAGGGTTCCGCATGTCCAGCGGCTCCCCTGAGCATCCTTCGTCCGTTGTATGCATTTCGTCTGGAATTGTCCGCAGCATTCCGATCACTCGGATAGCCGTAACCGGGATCCGCCGGTCTCCTGCCGTTCGGCACCGGATCCGGTCGGTTGGGTTGTTCATAGGGGTATTGCGAATGATTCATAAGAACGCCTCCATCAATTGCATTGCCTTGCATCTAATCCGTGCAGTGAAGCACATTTTATCCGCATCGGCTCCGCGCAGGTATGTCTGCATGAAAGTCTGTACATCTCTCACGCAAGCAATAATTGTTTCGCTAACTGAAACACGCATAACGCGGTCATCTTCCGGATACCGTCCCGCGAGAGCCCGGGAAATTCCCAGAGCCGCAGCAGGGTGGCAGCGATCCTGTTCTGATAGGCAAAGCCCGCATAAACGGTTCCGACGGGAAGTTCCGCGGTTCCGCCTCCGGGTCCGGCCAGACCGGTCACTGTCAAACACAGATCCGCACCCGAAAGGTGCATCAGTCCCTCCGCCATGGCCAATGCGGTCTGACGGCTGACTGCTCCGTGCTCGGCAAGGATACCGGACGGGACATGAAGCAAGTGTTGCTTCATCCGATCAGAGTAGGTGCAGACTCCAAGCTCGATCACCTGTGATGCGCCTGACACTGATGTAATACGTTCAGAGAGCAGACCGCCTGTGAGGCTTTCGCCTGTTGCCACAGTGAGCCTATTCTCCATTAGATATTGTACTACATCCTGCACTGTCTTGTCAAGGCTGCCCGTCATGATTTCGGAGGATTTGCCAAATTCGGGCAGGATAATTTGTTCAATATTCATTGTTCCTCCAAATTGTTATCTGTACGCATCATTCAATCATGAAATGCGGTTTTTGTCGGATTTACTGAAAAATCAAAGGTTCTGCTCCTCGGAGACATGCTGCGCAAAGACCTTTTTTTCCGCGCCGGCAAGGGCTTTTTCGACCAGTGGCGCGAAATCGACCTCTGCCTGAGCCTCGGCAACATCGTCCAGATGCGGGCGCAGCTTCGGGTGCCGCGGCGTAAAGACCGTGCAGCAGTCCTCATAGGGCTGGATCGAGATATCGTAGGTGTCGATCATTCTGGAGACCGTGATGATCTCGGTCTTGTCCATGCCGATCAGCGGACGCAGCACCGGCATCGTCGCGACGGCATCGGTGCAGGCCAGTGCGGGAAGCGTCTGGCTGGCGACCTGTCCGAGGCTCTCGCCGGTGACGATCGCGCCGCATTCCTCGCGCTCCGCGAGCCTGCAGGCGATCTCCATCATCAGGCGGCGCATCAGGATCGTGAAGTATTCCTCCGGGCAGTTCCGCTGCAGCTCCTCCTGGATCTCGGTGAACGGCACGCAGTAGAACGCCATGCTGCCGCACCACGGGGTCAGCTTTTCGCAGAGCTGCTCCACCTTCATGCGCGCACGCTCGGAGGTGTAAGGCGGGCTTGCAAAATGGCATGCCGTGATGCGCAGGCCGCGCTTGGCCATCATGTAAGCCGCGACCGGGCTGTCAATGCCGCCGGAAAGCAGCAGCATCGCATTGCCGGAGGTCCCGACCGGCAGACCGCCCGCGCCCTTTTCCCGGACTGCGTGCACATAGGCATGTTCCTCGCGGATCTCGACCGTCACGGTCACATCCGGTTCATTGACATTGACCTTGAGATGCGGATAATGCGAGAGCAAGATCCCGCCGAGCTCCGCGCAGATCTCCGGCGACTTCATCGGGAAGGCCTTGTCCGCGCGCTTTGCCTCGACCTTGAACGTCTTTGCGGCGGTCAGCGCATCCTCGAGATACGGCACGGATTTTGCCGCGATATCCGCGAAGGATTTTGCACAGGTCAGTGCGCGGGACAGTGCCGCAATGCCGAATACCTTTTTCAGACGCGGCATCGCAGCAGCAAGCAGCTCGCCGCAGGCGTCGTCGGTATCCGCTTCGGGTACTATATATATAGTGGACTGTGCCTTGGAATACGAAAACTTGCCGAGCTTTTTCAGCCGGTAGCGGATATTCCGCAGCAGCACATCCTCAAATGTACCGCGGTTCAATCCCTTCAGCGCCATTTCGCCGTATTTCACAAGAATGATCTCTCTCATGCCAACTCTCCGTTTTTGTTATTGATTCAGCTTCCGGTACAGCGTGATCATGTCGGGGCTGTGCTGAAAGCCGTTTTTCAGATAAAACTGTTCGCTCGGATAACCCTTTGTCGTCTGCAGAACGATCGAAACGATCCCATGCTGCCGCACCGCATCCGCAATGCCCGCAAGCAGCCGGCTGCCGATGCCCTTCCCCTGCATCTCCGATAAGACGCAGAATTCGTCGATCACATATTCTTTTCCGTAAAGGTAGGTCACGACGCGCCCGGCCGCAAAGCCGAGGATCTGACCTGCTTCTTCATATACAAAGCCGGCGGAAAGCTGTGTACCCGTCAGCTCCGATATCCGCGTTTCCGCAAGCTGCACCGTCCAGTTCTCATGCCACGGCGCCGCCCGGAATGCGCTGCAGAATACCGCAGCACAGTGTTCCAGATCGCGCGGTTCATATTCTCTGATCATGCAAACACCTGTTACCGCTTATGCACAAGCTGCTGCTGTGCATCCTGCAAAGCTGCGCACAGTGCCGTGATCTCCTCCGCCGTATTCTCCGCGCAGAAGCTGACGCGCAGCGTACTGTCCGCAAGGTCGGGCCTGATGCCGAACTGTTCCAGAACGCCGCTCTGCTTGCCCTTCGAGCAGGCAGAACCGCTCGATACATAGATCCCGCGGTCGGAGAGGAAATGCAGCATCGTCTCCGAGCGGAGCCCCTTCACCGAAAAGCTTAAAATATACGGGGAGCCGCCCGCCGGGGAATTGACCGTGATGCCGTCCAGTGCCGAAAGCTGCCGGATGCATTCGCTGCGCAGGCCGGAAACATGCTCTGCCCTTCCCGCGACCGTTTTGCTTAAATCACTGACCGCCGCGCCGAATCCGACGATCAGCGGCACGGATTCCGTGCCCGGCCGGATGCCGCCCTCCTGCTCGCCGCCCTTCATCAGACCGGTCAGGCGCACGCCCTTTTTGTGATACAGCGCGCCGATGCCCTTGCAGGCATGGACCTTGTGTCCGCTGACGGTCAGCAGATCGGCATTCAGCTTCTGCGGGGTGAACGGGATCTTCAGAAAGCCCTGCACCGCATCACAGTGCGTGATGACGTCGGGATGCTCCCGCTTCACCTGTGCAAAGACCTTCTGCACCGGCAGGATATGGCCGGTCTCATTGTTGACCAGCATCATGCTGATGAGGCAGGTGTTCTCATTGACCGCGGCCGCAAACGCTGCAGCATCCGGAATGCCGTCCGCACCCGGTGCCACGCGCACGACCTCATAGCCCTCCGCCTCCAGCAGATCAAATGCGCCGCGCACCGAAGCATGCTCGACCGTTGAGGTCACGACGCGGCGTTTCCGTTTTCCGTAGGCGTGTGCCGTACCGAGCACTGCAAGATGATTGCTCTCGGTCGCACCGGAAGTAAACATCACAGAGCCCGCCTCACAGCCGAGTGCAGCTGCGAGCTGTTTTCTTGCATTTGTCACGAGCGTCTCCGCCGCAAGCCCGAAGCTGTGCAGCGAGGACGGATTTCCGTATTGCTCCCGCAGCATCTCCGTCATCGCGGAGACACATGCCTCCCCCGGACGGGTCGTCGCCGCAGAATCCAGATAGATCATCATGGTCAGGCAATACACTCCCTTATATCATAAAACTGTTTCTATTATAGCATACTTTTCTGAAAAAAGCAAAAAAAGTTTTTGAAAAGTTTGCGAAATACGGATTAAGAAAATGAAGATTCTCTGTTTCTTTTCCGAACAAATCAAAAGCGTCCCGGCATCACTGACGGAACGCTGATCGGAAAGCAGGTGAAGGGAATCGAACCCTCGACCTCAGCTTGGGAAGCTGATGTTTTGCCATTAAACTACACCTGCAGCTATAAAGAAACCCTCATACAGCTGTATGAGGGTTTCGGATGCGGATAAGAGGACTTGAACCTCCATGATATTGCTATCACATGGACCTGAACCATGCGCGTCTGCCAATTCCGCCATATCCGCACATCCTGCCGCTGTTTTCCTGCGACTTTGTTATTATAGCATAAACCGGATGATTTGTCAACCCCTTTTTGCAATTTTCTCAAAAAATTTTTTGAGCACCGGTTTTCCGCCTGATTGCTGCAAACGCCGTGCACGGCAAAGCGCACACGGCGTATTTTCATGATTCTCCTGTCTGCAGCAGATCCTCCGCTTTCAGCCGGATGTGATAATCCCCGCAGCGGACGACCTCGTCAATGACATCCCGCGCGGCATTCAGCGTCAGGAGATGCTGCTCCGACGCGGTCAGAAAGCCGTACACCAGCTCGCTCAGATTCGCAGCCGAAAACTGCGCAAACACCTGCTTCAGCTGACTGACGGACATCGCCGTGCATTCCTCATAGATCTCATCTGCACGCCGGTTGAAATACTTCTTCCGCAGCTTTTCGGCCAGCGCGATATCCTGCTCCGTCCCGCTGCTGATGACCGGAACGGACAGCACGCAGCGTCCGTCGGTATACTGCGGGATTTCCGAGTCCTTGGCAAATGATCCGACTGTCATCCGTTTTTTCTGCATCTGATTCTGCCTCCCTGACGCGTCAATCGTCTGATATCGCTATAGCATTATTATAATCGAAAGTGCACGGATTGTCAAGCATCTGCATTATTTGCAGAAGTGTACCTTCTCGCGGAACATCTCCGGCGGAAGGATCTGCCGGTAGAGCCCGGTGTAGACTGCTCTGAGCTGCTCCGGTGTATGCGTTTTCCGCAGCGGCAGCTCCATGACCCGATACCGCACACCGAATACAGATGTTTCCATGCCGGAAGCCAGACAGCCGTTTTCCAGATAAAACCGGATGCGCCGCTCCCGCAGGATGCGTTCGGCATGATTCTCTGCCGTCTCCGGCGATTCGGATTCGATCAGCACGGCACCGGCTTCCGGGAACTGCGCCGGCAGCATCCGCAGGAATGCGCTCCCGATCCCCTGCCCTCTTTTCGCCGCATCGACGGCAAAATAGTCCAGCAGCAGCTCCGTATCATCCTGCCCGCGCAGGATCACGAAAAAGCCGTAGGCCAGCAGTTCTCCGCCTTCAAACAGTCCCGTGCAGCGGTATCTTCCCGCAGAAAGTGCCCGCCGGATCCTTGACAGCGGCTTTAATTCGTCCGGCGGGAAATCCGCCGTCATCCGTTCCTGATAGACCTGCGTCACCTGTGCCGCAGTCAGCTCTGCAAACTGCATATTCACTCCGTTTCCGGCAGCAGCTCGATCTTTGCGATATGCCGGAGGATCATCGTGATATCCTCCGAATCGACATTGCCGTTCTGATTGCAGTCCGCATTCCGCTTGCCCTGATCGGTGATCACCGCAGTCCTGTCCTCATTGACCGTGCGTGCGGTCAGCACCGCGTCGGAGACATCGACCTTGCCGCTGCAGTTTGCATCGCCGGGCAGTCTTTTGCCGGCGGGTGCCGTTGCGGTCGTATCAGCCGCTGTTTCCGTCGTCGTTTCGGCCGTTGTAGTTCCGGGGGCGGTCGTCGTCTGCACCGGCTGCGTGACTGTGACGGTCTCCGCCGGGATCAGCACAAATTTCTGCGATTCGCAGCAGGAAAGTGTATAGCTGCCGTCCTCATTGCAGTCGATCTGAATTATCTGTTCCTCTCCGCCGTTCACCGGAGAGATCATCACTGTGCCGTCACCCGCGGGCGTCAACACATTTCCGTTCTCGTCCGTTAGCATATAATTACATATACTGTTCTGCCAGCCGGTCTGTGAGACCAGCGTCACGCGCCACGACTTGCCTTCATCGGTTTCGGAGACTGCGCCCGCTGCACTGCTGAGGAATTTGCCGCTTTCCACAGAACGCAGCGCATAGCTGTGCGTCGGTATAGATGCATAGGTCGGACGGATCTCCCAGATCTGGCAGCCGCCGTCCCAGAATTCCCACTGTTTGACCGCGCCGCCGTTTTCGGTGCTCCACTCGTAGACATCAAGACCTGCCGCATCGCCGGAGCATTTCGAGACGATGCCGTAATACGAACCGGAGCGCAGCAGTCTGAACTGCTGATTGTCCGCGCCGGTATATGCCGCAAGCGAAACGTCAAGACCGTTTTCCGCGCTGCTGCCCTGCACCGTCACGCACTTGGATTCATCCGACAGCGGCGTGATCCGGCAGTAACCGTTTCCGAGATCGGTCAGGCGGAAGGCTTCCTCACGGCGGGTCATCTGCTCCCACTGACACAGCTTTCCGGTCTCCGGGTCTGCATCCAGCAGCAGACCGCTGTTCCGGTTGACGATGAAATACGGCAGATTGCTGAGCAGATTTGTTCCGCTGATATACACACCTCCGCTCTGATCGGGCAGCGCGTTTTCGTCCTTATAAAGTGCCGTCTGTGCCTGTGCGCGGGAAACAGGCATCTGCTCGGAGCCTGTCCATTCCTCCGTCTTGATGCCCCAGATCGTCTGGTTGTTTGCGCCTGCCGCCGTAAAGATCATGACGCGCTTGCCGCTCTCGTCATACTGCGCATTGAAGCGGCCGGTATAATCCACATTGCCGATCCTGAAATGCGCGGATGCATCATACTGCGTCGCCTGCCATGTACCGGTCACGGCACCGGTGATGTTCATATCGGCACCGAACATCGGGCCGCTGCCCATCACGATATTCTCGCAGGTCAGCGTGATCGTCTGCGTGCCGGTGATCTTGCCGTCCGTTCCCGTGCCGTGATTGATGAACGCGTAGGTGCCTGCCAGCTCCCGCGGGTCATAGCCGTTTTCCGACCATGTTTCGCCGCTGTATTCATAGGGCATCACGACCGGCCAGCCCTCCGCATTGAAGTTCATTGCATGGACGCGCACCTCATGATACTCTGCACCGTCGTCAAAGCGCGTGTGATTGATGAGATACCACTGACCGTCGTCGTCATGCAGCACGGAATTGTGCCCCGGTGCCATATACGCCTTCTGCAGGCCGGGGATCATATAGTTCGTCATCAGCTTCAGGCCGATCGAATTGAGATCGGGATTCTGCGGCAGCACCATGTCTCTGCCGGCTGCGTCCTTGAACGGCCCCAGCGGACTGCGCGAGCGTCCGACGCGCATATTGTAGCCGCCGGCCGAGGTCAGCCCGCCGTATGTCACAAACAGATAATAGAAGCCTGTTTCCGCATTGTATTCAATGAACGGCCCCTCGCCGGATTTGCCCCAGCCGCCGGAAATTTTCGTGCCGAAATAGCTGTCCGTCATTCTGCCGTCCGCGGTCGTGCCGGTTTTCGGGTGAATGCACCGGCCGGTCGCCTTGTCGATCTCCAGCGTAAAAATGCCGCCCGACCACGAGCCGTAGCACATATACATTCTGCCGTCGGTGTCGGTATAGATCGTCGGGTCGATCGCGTTCGGGAACAGCTGATTATTGAAATTGTGTTTATTGAACCAGCTTTCGTTATAGGTCACCTGCCCCGCAGCGATCAGCTCGTCAATGTTCGTGCTCGTGTATTTGCGGTTGACGTTCTTCGTGGAGCTGGTCGCATAGCTGTCGTTGTCGGTGAAGCCGGAATAGATCAGCGTATCAACGAAGGTATAAGGCCCCTCGATATTCTGCGAGGCCGCAAACGCGATCACCGAGCGCATATAGGTCGAGGAGGTGCAGAAATACATCAGGTACGCGCCCTTTGAGCCGTCCGCATTGACATAGTCCGCATCCCAGAACACATCCGGTGCCCAGACCGCAAAGCCGCCCGCACAGTCCTCCAGATCCTCGCCCGCCCATGCAAAGGCCGGCTTCAGATTGCCGGAGAGTTCGCCGAAAAGCCGGTTGTTCGTCCGCGCATAGCCGTTCGTAAAGAGCCGCCAGCTCTGCAGGTCGTCAGACTTCGCCGCGTCGATATGCGAGCCGAACACATAGTATGTGCCGGTCGCGGGATCGCGGATGACGGACGGGTCGTGCACGGAAACGCGCGCCTTCTGCTGTACATAATCTGCCGCATCCGCAGCGGGAAGCTGCAGCGCGGTCAGCGTCATGACGGCTGAAACAGCCGCCGCAAGGAGTTTCCTCAGTTTCATCGCGGTATCCCCCGTATACTGTATTTGTACCCTTATTATAACACACCCAGCCTGCACTGTAAATAATGCATTGTATTATCTTTGTATGCTTTATTACGGATTTGCACAAATAACAACTTGACAAAGGCGCGGATTTGTGGCATAATATAGGTAACGCGGCAAACGGATGCCGCAGGATAAATTCAGGAGGGGATCTATACTATGAGAAAGAAACGGATCACGGCATTGCTGAGCGCAGCTGCCGTGCTCGCAGGCATGGCGCAGTCCGTACCGGCTGTGTCTGTCACCGCAGCTTCCGATCTGGACTATGCAAAGGCACTCCAGATGTCGCTGTACTTCTATGAGTGTCAGCAGGCCGGAAAGCTGCCGGAGTGGAACCGCGTGGAATGGCGCGGCGATGCAGGTCTGAACGACGGCCTGCTCGGCGGCTGGTTCGATGCGGGCGACCACGCAAAATTCAATCTGCCGATGTCCTATTCGGCATCCATGCTCGCATGGGGTCTGTACGCCTATCCGAACGGCGTCGAGCAGGCCGGTGAGATGACGAACTACGTCAACAACCTGAAATGGGCACTCGACTACTTCGTGGACTGCGACCTCGGCGACTCGGTCATCTATCAGGTCGGCCTCGGCCAGAAGGACCATACATGGTGGGGACCCTGTGAGCTGCTCGAATACGGCATGAAGGATCAGGGCAACACCAACTGCCGCGGCGTATTAAAGGGCAGAAACTGCTCCGCTGTGACCGCACAGATGGCATCCGCGCTGGCAGCAGGCTACTGCGCACTGCAGGGCAGAGTGGACAGCTCTGTGCTGGAAAACTACCTCAAGCACGCTGTCAGCATGTTCAAAATGGCAGATGCAGACCGCAGCGACGCAACCTATAACAAGTCCGATGCACAGGGCTTCTACGAGTCCCGTCAGTTCTACGACGACCTGTTCTTCTGCTGCAACTGGCTCTATATGGCGACCAAGGACAATTCCTATCTGGAAAAGGCCGCATCGTATAAGTCCAGCCTCGGCACCGAAATGGGTCAGGGCGATATGCTGAAATATTCGTGGTGCCACTGCTGGGACGATGTGCAGCAGGGTGCAACAATCCTCTATGCGATCAATACCGGCGATGAAGCATGGAAAACGCAGGCCAAACGTCACCTTGACTACTGGCTCGAATCCAAGGATACTGTTCCGGGCGGCCTGATCTATGTGCAGAACTGGGGCTGCCTGCGCCATGCAAATGCATTCGCTTTCACCTGCGCATACGCCTGCGACAAGCTGTTCAAGGATGACGCAAAGTTCGATCAGTATATGGCACTGGCTGAAAAGCAGGTCAACTTCGCGCTCGGCGATAACCCGACCAAGCAGTGCTATGTCGTCGGCTACGCAGACAATTCCCCGAAGTGCTGCCACCACAGAACCGCTCACGGCTCGTGGAAGAACGCAGAAAAGACCCCGACGCTGAACCGTCACATTCTGTACGGCGCACTGGTCGGCGGTCCGAAGCAGGACGGCTCCTTCAATGATGACCGCGGCGACTACATCTGCAATGAGGTTGCAACAGACTACAATTCCGGCTACACCGCAATGCTCTGCAAGATGCTCGATAAGTACGGCGGCAAGAGCGACCCGAACTTCCCGTATCCGGAAAAGCGCGAGGACGAGTTCTTTGTCGAGGCAAAGGCGACCAGCGATTCCGGCGGCACGACCGTCAGCATGAAGATCACGAACCACACCGCATGGCCGGCGCGTGTTGTCGATAACATCTCGATGCGCTACTACATGGATCTCAGCGAGATCATCGACGCAGGTCTTGATCCGACCAGCGTGGAAATGCGCGTGGACCGCGACCAGACCGGCATGTATTCCGGCGACGGCGTCAAGGCTGCGGAGATCTCCAAGCCGAAGCAGTACAAGGGCAATATCTACTACGTTGAGATCAACTTCCCGGACGGCAGAGCATTCATGCCGATCTCCGAGGGTCAGCATCAGTGCGAGATCCTGCTTGCACTTGTGTATCCGAACTACGGCAAGGGCTGGGATGCGACCAATGACCCGTCTGCAAAGGGCCTCGGCGGCACCGCGAACGAGTATACCGCATATATCCCGGTTTACGAAAACGGCGTGCTGATCTCCGGCGAGGAACCGGACGGCACCAAGGGCACCGGCTCGATCAGCGCAAACCCGGCACCGGGCGGCTCCAGACCGAACATTGATCCGCCGAAGGAGACCACCGCGCCGCCGGCCGTGACGACCACTGCTGCACCGGTGACCACGCCGGCTCCGGATACGACCCCGGCTCCCGTTCCGACCACCACCAAGCCGATCGAAACGACCGGTATCAACATCACGACGCTGGATCCTTCGGACATCACCTGGGGCGATGCGGACTGCAGCGGAAAAGTAGACGTTTCCGACGCCGTTCTGATCTGCCGCTATGCAACAGAGGATGCAGGCGCAAGGATCACCGATCAGGGCAAGAAGAACGCTGACGTTGACGGCAGCGGCAATGTCACGGCAGATGATACGATCAAGATTCTGAAGTATATTGCAAAGCTCATCAATGCAGATCAGCTTGCACCGCAGTAAAAAGCACCCCCGCAGAGCAGTTCGCTTTGCGGGGGATTTTTATTTGTTCCGCAGCAGATAAATGCAGAGCGCGGCCTGCCAGAGCAGCCCGAGAATGTTAATGACCCAGAACCGCGGCTTGCGCGTTTTGTGATGAAAGAACTGCATCCCGAGCAGCGCACCGGCGGCACCGCCGGCAAATCCGAACAGCAGCAGCCTGCGCTCCGGCACGCGCCATGTTTTCTGCTTTGCAGCGTGCTTATCAAGCCCGTAGCTGACAAAGGTCAGCAGGCTGATGGCTGCAAAAATAATGAGTACATATTTCAGCATAATGCTCCTTTCCGAAGTCCGTTACCAATCCCGCCGGGCGGTCATCACATAAACCACACCGACCCCGGAAAAAATCAGCGCAGCCGCACCGAACACCAGATAGACCTTTAGATCCTGCACGGTTTCGGATTTCCGCACCGCTTCTCCCGTTTTCGGGTTATACATCAGCGGGATCTCCGTGCCGATCGCCTGCGGCCATGTCTGTTCCCGCCGCTCGATCGTCAGCGGATGTCCTTTTTCGATCTCATAGCCGATCGTAATCGCGTAATATGTTTTGACTCTGGTGCCGCCGTGCCGTCCCGCGCTGCGTTCTGTTTTCTGATAGGCTTCGCACTGCAGCACGGTTCCGGTGATCGGTTCCGTATACAGTTCTGCTTTCAGCTTCGTTTCCTGAAAATGCAGTACCGCCAGCGCAATGAAGATCACCGCAATCAGAAAGCAGGCAATTCCGCTGATCATCCTGTTCACCGGTCTGTTCCGTCTTCCCATCAGATTCTCCTTACCAGATATCGTTCCCGTTCCTGCCGCGCAGGAAACTGACAATACCCACCGCGCCGATCAGGACAGAGAACAGTACGATCCCCCCGCCGATCATGTAAGGCACAGGATCCTGCTGCGTTTCGGAAAGCCGCACGGCAGCGAAGGTATCCGGATCGTACATCAGCGACACACCCGCACCGGTATTGTAAGAACGGGATTCTTCGAGCACGGCCGAAAACTTCTTTCCTTCTATTTCATAGCCGACCGTGACCACATAATACCGTCTGTCGCTGTATACACCGTTCGAGCTTCTCACACGCTTCGTATATGCATCGCACTTCTGCACATACCCGGTCACAGGAACTGTGTACAGCTTTCTGTTCTCATCCCTGTCCTGATACCGGAAAAACATCATCCCGGCAACGGTCGCCGCAAACAGCAGCGCGACCACTGCACTGACCAGTTTTCCGACTGCAGCAGACGTCTCCCTGTCAAGCATCTGTTACTCCTTTCAATACAAAGCACCCTGTTTGACGCAGGGTGCTTTGTGCTGCTGATTTACTGGATGATCGGATCAGACCATGCCTCGTGGTTGTAGAGGTCGGTGAACATGTACATGATCTTCACCTGCCCGCTGCCGACGGAAACATTGCTGATCTGCATGTTGCTGCTGACGGTCATCGTTTCGCCGAGCATGTAGCTGTCAAGATAATCGCCGTCATAGCTGTAATAGTCACAGACGAAATCCAGCGTATCGCCGACGTTCAGCTCGGTCATGCTCTTTGCGACGGTCTCCGTCTCATTGTTGCGGTAATCGGTCTCCGCACCGGCGATATAGCCCTTCGGGTTATCCTGATCGAACACGAGCAGGAGCTTTGCACGCTCTCCGTTCAGCAGGCACGGCACATAGCCGTCAATGCGGTAATTGTCGCCGTTCACCGTTGTGTCAGTGTGATAGTAAGCAACGACCTGATTGTTGATTGCAAGCCAGTTGCGGTCGGTATCGGCAACGAGATTCTTGTCGTCGTCGAAATCATACACATTGTCAAGGCCGAGATCGACATAGCCGGTGCCGTCATCATAGAACATGTTTTTGTCGATCTTTTCGATGAGCTTCCACTGATCTTCCGGAAGCGTCATCACATAGCGGCCGTTTTTCTGCTGCCATGTCAGCGCGTCCGTGTCAAGCAGGTTCATGGAGATGTACTCCGCGGTCTCATCCTGACTGAACGGCAGATCGTTCATGAAGTCGATGTTCGATGCATCCAGACCTGCAATGCTTCTGCCGCCCGCCATACCGGAGGACAGGAAGCTGCCGAGCAGCGAACCGATCATATCGGCACCGCCGCCGCCGCTGCTGCCGCCGCCCATGCCGAGCAGTGCGCCGAGCGGAGATTCCGTACCGCCGGAAGCGATCTGACCGCTGCTCTGCAGGCTGGCGAACTGGCGGATACACTTGGTATACTCGGAGTTCATGTTGATCTGGTTATAGGTGCTGCAGGCCGGTGCCACGTACTTCGCATTCCGGTACGGGAAGAAGATCGAAACGCCGTAGGCATTCGTCATGTTCGAGGATGTCCGGTTGTACTTGACCGCCTTCTGGATCGTATCGGCGAGTGCCTTGCCCTCGCTGGTGCCGACATTCAGTGCCAGATGCGCAAGGTCGATCTGGTCAATGCGGTTCGAGGTCGCAAATTCTCTGGTGCCGTAGCGTGCATCGGAAACCTTCTGGTATTCCTTCTGCTCCAGCAGATTGCTGACGGATTTCGAGAATGCGCTGAGCTTCTCCGGCACGGTGTTGGAAAATTCCGCCAGGTCAATGACAGACAGCGTGGTCTGCTGGCCGGGGCACTTTCTCGCACACGCAGCGGTAAAGTCATCGACGATATTCTTGCCGATCTCAACGGTCGGCATCGAGGTGTTCGAGCCGAGCTGCGTCACCCAGTTGGTGTAATACCAGCCGATGCCGGGCTCCGTTTCCTCGGACGCGATCATGTAGTCGGCATAGTCGTTCAGCATCAGAGCGGTCTCGGCCGTTGCCATCAGGCAGGCATCGAAGCCGACGAAATCGAAGGTCACGCCGCCGTCCTTCAGGGCCTGACTGATCCCGCCGAGATCCATGGATCCGCCGTTCCGGAGCTTTTCGTCATAGCCGTAGCCGGTGACCGATCCCCCGCCGTGATCCCAGAAGATCAGTTCATTGCGGTTTGCCGGGAAGTTCTTTGCGCAGTAGCGGATAAACTCGGAGAGCGTCGCCGGATTCGTCATGGCCTTGTTGCCCATATCCGCTTCCAGACGCTCCAGCTGCTGATTCCGCACGCGGTAGATCTGGTTGACCTGGCTGCTGATGCCCTGCGTTTTCCAGCCGGAGCAGCCGCCGGTATAGACGATCACATTGACATTGTCGCCGTATTTTGCACCGGCGATCTCCGAAAGGTCAGAGGACGCCATGCCGCTTCTCGATTCCAGGTCGGTACCGCAGATATAGATCATCATCGTGACGGTATCCTGATTGTTGCCGAGGATCTTCGTGCGCTTGTCGCGGGAGCCGGATGCCACGGAACTGTCAACCGGGGTCGAATCCGGGACCGAATACTGCGGCTCTGCTGCCTGTTCGGAATGATACGGCAGCTCACCGCCGCCTCCGCCGAGCAGCTCTGCCAGATCACCGGCACCGCCGCCGCCGCCGAGACTGCTCGTATTGCAGCCCTTCATCATCATTAACACAAGCAGGGCGATGATGATCGTTCCGCCGCCGCCTGCTGCCGCGGCACGCTTGCCGGCGCCGCCGCCGGACTGCTGCTGCTTTCTGCCTGCATATCCGTCCTGTGATCCGACCGGACCGGTACCCAGACCTTCGCCGCGGCGGTGTACGCCGGAGCCGCCTTCGGTCACATGCTTTTCGCGCCCTTTCGGTCGATTCTGATCCATACTGCAATCCTCCTAAGTTTGCAAGATTCTGATACTATTTTACATGAATTACATTTATTTGTCAAGTATTTGTACGCTATTTCAGAAGAAAAAATACAACTTTCTGTTATTTTGACGGAGCCGTCACCGGATGACGGAAACCGTACTGCCGTTTGCATCCTTCGCAATGCGAATCTGTGCCGGAATGGCGTCCTTGAGCTCCGTCACATGGGAGATAACGCCGATCAGCCGGCTGCCGTCCGCGAGCTTACCGAGCATCCGGATCGCCTGCCGGAGAGCCTGCTCGTCCAGCGAGCCGAAGCCCTCGTCAATGAACATCGCATCCAGCGTGATGCCGCCGCTCTGCTGCTGCACGACATCGGAAAGCCCGAGTGCGAGTGCCAGCGATGCAAGGAAGGATTCTCCGCCCGAAAGCGTCGAGACCTCGCGCCATGCACCGGTCGTGCTGTCATAGACCTCGAGGTCAAGGCCGGTCTGTCCGCGCAGCGAGCCGCCCTCTGTCCGGCAGCGGAGCGCGTAGTTGTCATTTGTCAGGAAGCAGAGCCGCTGATTGGCCGCCTCCGTCACCTGCCTGAAATAGAACTGCTGCACATAGGCCTCAAAGCTTAATTTTGCCTGTCCGGTCTGCTGCCCGCCGACAGTCTGGTAGAGGTCGCGGACATTGGCTTCATACTGCGAAAGCTCGTCCCGTTTTTTCGTCAGCGGGATCAGCGTGCGGAGTGCCTTCTGATTGCCCTGACAGCTCCGTGCCGCCGCCTGATATGCAGCATCCGCTGCCGCCTTATTCGTCCGCAGCTGCAAAATCTCCTGCTGCAGCTCCGAGACCGGGAGCGGCTCGGTGATCGTGCACTGATTCCGGAAGCTCTCCTGCTGACCGCTCAGCTGCTGCAGCCGGTCGCGGTAGCTCCGCAGCCGGTTCCGCAGCAGCATGAGCTGCTCCTGCGAACGGAGTGCCGCAAGAAATTCCTGCTCCCCGATAAAATCCGATGCAGCCAGTGCCGCAGCATATTTGCCGTCCAGATCCGCGCAGCGCGTTTCGATGCGTTCGAGTGCCGCATCCGCCTCCGAGGACGCCGCCCGTTTCGATGCCAGCGCGCGCTCGGCGTTCTGCAGCTTCTGCGCAGCCAGACGCTGATTCTGCGTCAGCTGCTCGGCAAGCTCCGCAGCACGGACACAGTTCGCCTGCAGCTTTTCTTCGTCGGGGATCTCCGCGCCGCAGACCGCCGACAGCTCTTTCAGCAGTTCTTCGAGCGCGTCATGCTTTTCGGTCACGGCCTGATTCTGCCGCCCGTAATGAGCCATTGCCGCATTGACCGCCTGCCCCGTCTTTTCGAGGTCGGCGTCCGTCGGCGTATGCGCGGGCTTTTCCGCGGGTGCCGGGTGCGAACGCGAACCGCAGACCGGGCAGGGGCTGTCTTCCTCCAGCTGCTCCGCGAGCGTCCCGGCCTGTCCGGCACGGTAAGCCGCCAATACCTGCTTCTGCTGTGCGGAGACCTGTTCCAGTGCCGCCGCTGCTTCCTCCAGCTGCGCGACCGCCTTTTCGTGTACCTCCCGCGCAAGACGGGTCTTTTTCAGCAGCTCGAGCGCACGCTCGGCCTTCTGCTTTTTCTCATTGAGCCCCGCGATCTCCGCTGCGGCTTCGTCCGCAGACTGCGCCGCAGCTTCTGCCTCGGCGAGTGCCTGTTCGAGTGCGGGGAGCTCTGTGCGCCGACTCTCCGCCGTGACCTGCGCCTCGGCCTCCTGCTGCTTTGCCGTCTGCAGCGCAATATAATGCTGATTGAGCGCGGCTGCTTTCTCGGCGGCATCGAGCTCCGCCTGCTGCATATCCGCTTCGTCCTTTTGCAAAGCCAGCTTGTCAAGCTCCTGTTCTGTCATCTGCAGCTGCCGCAGCAGGTTATTCTGCTGCTGTGCCTGTTCTGCCTCCCGCGTTTTGATGAGCAGCTCGGATTCCATTGCCGCGGCGGCGTCCTTCTTTTCGGAGAGCGTCTGCTCCTGTGCCGCACAGAGTGCTTCCAGCAGCGGGATCGCCTGCACCGCGTAGACCGGATCGCTTTTCAGCATCCCGAAAACCGTCGCCGCATCCGGGTCATCCGCATCGGAGATATCCGCCGCCGCATACATGATCTGCTGGCCGTTCTGTTCCAGTGCCTGCTTGGCATTGGTATGCGTATTCTTCAGCAGCTCCTGAAATTTCGCATAGCGCACTGTTGAAAACAGCTTCTGGAACAGCGCACGGCGGTCTGCGGATTTCGCATTCAGGATCTTCAGGAAATCCCCCTGCGCGATCATGACGGTCTGCGCAAACTGCTCGCGGTCAAGCCCGAGCAGAGTCTGCACGGCGATGTTGACCTCCGGGATCGAATCGTAAAGCCTGCCGTCCGGCATTTTCAGCACGGCGGACGCCTTGATCTTTGTCAGACCTTCGCCGCGGAGCTTTCTGCGCTCATGCTCCGGCACACGGCTGACCGTATACACACCGCCGCGGTGTGAGAATTCCAGCGTGACGCAGGTTTCCTCTGACGGGTCTGCGTAGTCCGAGCGGAAGCTTTTGGCACTCCGCCGTCCGGAGCCGCCGCTCGCCTCGCCGTAAAGCGCAAAGGAGATCGCGTCAAAGATCGTCGTCTTGCCGGCACCGGTATCACCGGCGATCAGGAACAGCCCGTCGCTGTCCAGCTGCGTGAAATCCACGACCGTTTTTCCGGCATAGGGCCCGAAGGCCTGCATCGTCAGCAATCTCGGCTTCATAGCGCACCCGCCTCTCTGTCAAGCTGCTCCAGCAGATCGCGGACGATCTGCATCTGCTGTTCGGTCGGTTCGGCACCCTGATTCTGTGCCGCGTAAAAATCGGTGAGCAGTGCCGCAAAATCCGTCCGCTGCGGCAGCGTCTGCTCCTCCGGTACGTAATCCGCACGCATCCGTGTATTCTGCACGGTCATCTGCAGCAGATTCGGGAACACCGTCCGGAGCATCCTGACCGCATCGGACGGCGGATTGTCGTCCGTCAGAATGATATGCAGATAGTCCTCGGTCGGTTCGTGCTGCATCAGCGCATCCAGCGTACCGGTCAGCTCCTGCATCTCATGCAGCGGCATGAGCGGCACGGTCTCGACCGTCACATTGCCCTTTTCGCGGATATCGGCGATCGTCACGGATTTGTGCTGATGCACCTCGGAGAACGAATATTTCAGCGGTGAGCCAGCATAGCGGATCTCCGGACGGGAGACCTGCTGCGGCCCGTGCAGATGCCCGAGTGCAACATAATCATAGCCGTCAAACAATTCGGCGGAGATGTTGTCCAGCCCGCCGATCGCAAGCTCCTCGGATTCACAGACCGCGCCGCCCGTTAAATACTGATGCGCAACGATTACATGCCGTCCGCCGTCATCCGGCAGCGGATAATGAGAGAGCAGCACACGGACCGCATCGTCATACGAGCGGATACCCTCTGCCTCCTCCGGATATTTCTGCCGTACCTGCAGCGGTGCCGTGAACGGCATCAGATGCACGGTGAGTCTGCCGTAAGCATCCTCCGTCTGATACGAATAAACCTCCGCAGACCCTGCCCCTGCAATGCGAATCCCGGAATGTGCCGCGATCTCCGAGAGATATGCCACACGCTCCGCGGAATCGTGATTGCCGCTGATAACGTAAACGGGCAGCTGCATATCCGCCAGTGCCGCAAGAAAATCGCTGAACAGCGTCATCGCGTCAGCAGAGGGTGCATTCCGCTGATACACATCCCCCGCGATCAGTACCGCACCGATCTCATGCGTGCGGGCGATATCAAGAATCTGCCGCAGGATAAACCGCTGATCCGCAAGCAGGCTTTGCTTATGCAGGACTTTTCCGAGATGCAGATCGGCAAGATGCAGAAAGCGCATACCGTTCCTCCTTTACATCTCCGCGAGCAGCGCACAAAGGAAATCCCATGTCCGCTGCACCGAAGGAATCGAGAGCTTTTCGCGCGGTGTGTGAATATCAAAAATATCGGGACCGACCGAGATGCAGGCAAGCTGCGGGGCCTTGTCAGAAAGAATACCGCATTCAAGCCCTGCGTGGATCGTCACGACCTGCGGCTCCTTGCCGTACTGCGCTTTGAATACGCGGACGGCAGTCTGTTCCAGTGCCGTGCCGGGACGGTATTCCCACGCGGGATAATTGCCGGATTCCGACGCGCTGCCGCCGCTGCCCGCCGCAATCTGCCGGAGCTTTCCGGCAAGCTGCTCTTTTTTGGCATTCACGCCGCTGCGGATCAGTGCATCGACCAGCATCGCATCCGCACGCAGTTCAAAAATACCAAGATTCAGTGAAGTCTCCGGCATATTGAGCACGGTATTCATCTCCTGCACGCCGTTCGGCAGCAGCTTCAGCGTATTCAGCAGCTTTTTGGTATCCGCAGCGGAAAGCGCATTCCCGCTCCCCTGCTCCGCAGATATTTCAAGCCGGATGCCCGTTTCCCCGGGATAGGCCGCTTTCAGCCGTTCCAGTCCGGCAGCAAGCGACTGCCCGACCGCTTCGGCATCGTCGGTATACAGCACCGCGCGGCATTCCGTCGGGATGACATTGTCCCGCACGCCGCCGTCCAGCTCCGCCAGAGAGAACGGCGCAGTAATGCCCGAAAGCAGTGTAAGCATCGCGGTATTTGCATTGAGCAGCGGCTTGTGGATCTCCGCACCGGAGTGTCCGCCGGTCAGGCCGGAGAGCGAAACCGTCAGCCGATCGCCGCCGACCGGCTGCATCATGACCGGAAAACGCAGATGCGACCGCACGCCGCCTGCGCATCCGACCGTGAACACGCCCTCCTCCTCGGAGTCAATGTTGATGAGTGAAACGCCGTCGAGTTCCTCCGGGGAGAGCCCGGTCGCGCCGTCCATGCCGGTTTCCTCGTCAACGGTCAGGATGACGGTCAGCGGCGGGTGCGGAATGCTGTCCGATTCCAGCACGGCAAATGCATAGGCAACCGCAATGCCGTCGTCGCCGCCGAGCGTCGTGCCGTCCGCGGAGAGAGAATCCGCCGTCCAGACAAGATCAAGCCCCTCCCGCGTCATATCCTTTTTGCAGTCCGGCAGCTGCGCGCAGACCATATCCAGATGCCCCTGCAAAATCACGCGCGGGTGATCTTCATACTCGGCAGACCCGTCCTTCCGGATGATGACATTGCCGGTTTCATCCGCATGGGCAGAGAGCCCCATCTTTGCAGCGGTATCAAGTGCCCATTTCCGGATCCCGGCGGTATTGCCGGAGCCGTGCGGAATTGCGGCGAGCTCGGTGAAATAACGGTAAACAGCCTGCGGCTGCGGAAAATCAGGCATTGTATGTTCCTCCTGTTCAAGAAAACGGTAATTCGGATGATACGGCAGGATCAGCGAGGGATCGCGTTCCGCCTCCGCAAAAATGCGTTCCCGCAGACCGCCGTCCAGCAGCTTGCGCCATGCAGGATCGCTGATCTCCGGCACACCCGGGCATCCCTGATACAGCGCGAGTGCCGCGGAACCGTCCGGCTTTTTCATCAGGCGCAGCGGCCAGACCGAACAGGCAAAGGGCTTCTCCGCCGGCGGCAGCGTACAGCCGCTTGCCGGGTCAAGGAACGGGCAGGGCTGCGCAGTATGCGTATCATCATAGGGCAGGGTAACGCGGATGCGCCCGTTCTCCTGCCGAACCCTGTACTGCGGACGGTCAGCGAGCCGTTCTGCGGATGCCGCCGCAAAGGAAGGCAGCTCCCATGCGCTCTGCTCCTCAAAGACGCAGCAGTTCCGGCAGGCCGCGCAGGTCTCCGGCGAAAGGATCGTTTTCAGCATATCAGGGCTCCTCCCCGCGCCATTGCGCAGTGTATTTCTCATTGAGCAGGTCGGGGCGGTAGGACTGCTTCGACGAGCGCATCCCGCTTTCGCCGAGGTCCTCCTCCCGGTTCAGATATTCCGCACCGGACAGGCATTTTGCCATTTCATTGACGACGACCGGCCATGCGTGCGGATATTCCGGCACGACCTTTTCAAAATGGATATCAAAGATACCGGCGGAAATTTCCGAAACGACCGTCATGCCGACCGGCTCCATGCCGTCGTAGAGCAGCAGGCCGGTCAGCGCGAGCGCATCCCAGTTCGCCGCCGCCTCCTTGATGCAGTTCAGCTCAAACAACAGCGACGGGTCATCCGGCGTATTGCGCGCCTGCAGCCAGCGTTCAGCGACCGAAACGGCGATATCGGCATTTTCCGCGACCAGCGGCTGAATATATGCCTCCGGACACGCCCGCCAGAACTGCGCGATATGATTGCGCTTGCCGTGATAGCGGCTCCCGCGCAGCGAGGCAAGATTCTCCTGCAAATACAGATATTCGGTATAATCCGGCATCGGCGCAAACATGAAACCGCCGGGGAACAGTGCTTCCAGCCTTTCACACTGCGGCTTCGTCAGCAGCGTCATCCGGAACGGGATCCCGCGTTCCGCTGCATCCGCATGCAGCAGGGAAACCGCCTGTTTCAGATCGCCCCCGCCGAGCGGAAAGCCATAGCTGCCCGCCCGGACGCCGCGGCCGTACCGCCGCAGCAGCATCCGGTCCTCCGTGCAGAGTGCCGTGCCGTATTTTTCGCGCAGCAGAAAGAGATTTGCAAACGCAGCATCGTTTTCCATTGCACCTGCGGCAAAAACCGCCTCGGATACAGCAGGTCTGTCTCCGGGAACCGGAACATGAAAGCGTAAGGACATGCGGAAGATCAGCCTTTCTTTTTGTAAAATATACCTTTATTATAGCACGGAAGCAGGCGTTTGTCAAACACGCGGAATACCTGCCGGAAGCTTTTTCCGTCCTATTTTTTTGTAATCCGTTGCATTTCCCGGAATATCATGCTATAATGATAAATATACAGCACAAAGGGAGGTGTGCACGGGCATGGAACCGTTTGACTCCGAAAAAATCATCCGGCTGCTGCCGAAAACACGATACAGACTGCTCCGGCTGGTGTTCAGCCGTCTGGCAATCATTCTGATCCTGATCGTTTCCCAGATCCTGATCATCGCCATGCTCTACGGCCTGTTCACAGAGTTTATCCCGCGGTTCAAGTTCGTGCAGTGGGTGTTTACGATCTCCATGGTGCTGTATCTGTTCAACTGCGAAATGGATTCCTCCGCCAAGCTGACATGGCTCTGGCTGATCGCAATATTTCCGGTCCCCGGCTCACTGCTGCTCTGGTTTACCCGCAAAAGCTTCGGCAGCAGACGCATCCGGAAACGCATCAGCGACCTGACGGAAGAAACGAAAAACGCCCTGCCGCAGGATGAAGCCGTCATTACCGCAGACGAGATCACGGCTTCCGGTACGGACGACCTCTGCAAATACCTGAACCGCACCGGCTGCTTCCCGATGTATGACAAAACCGCAGTCAGCTATTGCCCCGACGGCGCGGAGATGTTTGAAGCCATGATGCGCGAGCTCGAAAAAGCAGAGCACTTCATTTTCATGGAGTTTTTCATCATCGCGGAGGGCTATATGTGGGGCAGGGTGCTCTCGCTGCTCTCGGAGAAGGCAAAGCAGGGCGTAGACGTCCGCGTGCTGTACGACGGCATGTGCGAGATCTCCTCGCTGTCGTTTGACTATCCGAAGCGCATGGAAAAGCTCGGCGTCCGCTGCAAGGATTTTTCGCCGGTGCGGCCGTTCCTCTCCACGCATTACAACTACCGCGATCACCGCAAAATCGTCGTGATTGACGGAAAAACCGCCTTCACGGGCGGCATCAATCTCGCGGATGAATATATCAACCGGAAGGAACGCTTCGGGCACTGGAAGGATGCAGGCGTCATGCTGAAGGGCGAGGCCGTCCGCAGCTTTACGCTGATGTTCCTGCAGATGTGGAATATCAGTGAGCCGCAGGCGGAATGGGAACCGTTCATCAGTGCGCCGGCCGACCCGCAGCCCGCGGAGGGCTGGGTCATCCCGTATGCGGACTGCCCGCTCGATGCCGACAAAGTAGGCGAGAATGTATATATCAATATGCTCTACCGCGCAAATGCATACGTGCACATCATGACGCCGTATCTGATTCTGGACGGCGAACTGGAAACCGCACTGAAATACGCAGCACAGCGCGGTGTGAACGTCGAGCTGATCCTGCCGGGCATCCCGGATAAGCGTTCCGCCTATGCGCTCGCAAAAACGCATTACCGCACGCTGCTGGAGGCGGGCGTGAAGATCTACGAATATACGCCGGGATTTGTCCACGCAAAGGCCGTGGTCTGTGACGATATCAAGGCGGTCGTCGGCACGATCAATCTGGATTACCGCAGCCTGTATCATCATTTTGAATGCGCCGCATATCTCTACAAGGTGCCGTGCATCGCGGAGATCGAGCAGGATTTTCAGCAAACGCGCACAAAATGCAGGGCGGTCACGCCGGAGACGATCAAAAATGAATCGCTGTTCTATAAGCTCCTCGGCGGCTTCCTCAAGATCTTCTCTCCGCTGATGTGAAAGCGGTATCGCTGCGCGATGATTTTGAATGGGCTTTCAACCCAAACCTGACCAAAGGGACACTGTCCCTTTGGAATCCCGTTATAAAGAGCAGGAGGGTGCTGATGTAACAGTCGGCACCTTTTTTGCATTCAGCTGATTCTGACTTCCAGCCGCTTTGCATATAATATGCAGACAGAAAACAGCCCGAAAGCAGCATGTTCCGCTTTCGGGCTGATCTGTTTATTCTTTTATGCGTTCCAGCAGCACGACGCAATGCGCGGCGATTCCCTGCTCCTGACCGGTAAAGCCGAGCTTTTCCTCGGTCGTCGCCTTGATGCTGACGCAGTCAAGAGGTGTGCCGGCCGCCTCGCTGATGATCTGCCGCATCTGCTGAATATGCGGCGCAAGCTTCGGCGCCTGTGCCAGAACGGTCGCATCGAGATTGCCGATCTGCCAGCCGTGCTGACGGATCAGTGCCGTCACATGCCGGAGCAGCGCAATGCTGTCCGCGCCGGCATAGGCGGGGTCGGTGTCCGGAAAATGCTTGCCGATGTCTCCGAGTGCAAGCGCACCGAGCATCGCATCCATGACCGCATGGGTCAGCACATCCGCATCCGAATGCCCGAGCAGGCCGAGCCTGTGCGGAATCTCCACGCCGCCGATAATCAGCTTTCTGCCCTCGGTCAGCCTGTGAACGTCATAGCCGTGTCCGATCCGGAAATCCGGCATCAGAGCACCTCCTTCCGCTGCTCCCGCAGAAGTGCCTCCGCGATCGCGAAGTCCTCCGGCGTTGTCAGCTTGATATTGGAATAATCGCCCGCGGTCATCGTGACCTGCAGTCCCAGTGCCTCAACGAGCTGGCAGTCATCGGTATAGTCCCTGCCCTGCTCCGCGGCAAGTGCCATTGCATCCGCATAGATGCTGCGGCGAAAGACCTGCGGCGTCTGCGTCAGATACAGCAGGGAGCGGTCGGGCGTATCCGCAATGATGCCGCGCCGCACGACCTTGACCGTATCCTTGACCGGCACGCCGAGCGAAGCCGCACCGGTCCTGCGGGCATCGGTGATGACACGCTCAATGTCCTCCGGCAGCACGAGCGGCCTTGCGCCGTCGTGGATCGCGGCATATTCCGCATCGGTCTGCAGCGAGAGAAACCCGTTCCGGACGCTCTGCTGACGGGTATCGCCGCCGCCGGTGACGGTCACGGTGATCTCCGCCGGGAGACCGGCAGCATCTGCCGCCGCCTGAAAATCAGCAAGATCCTGTGCGCGGCAGATCAGCACGATCTCCGCGATGCTTTCGCAGGCGCAGAACCGCCGGAGCACCTCCGCAAGAACCGTGGTATCCCCGAGCGGGTGCAGGATCTTATGGATACCGCCCATTCTGGTCGCGCTGCCTGCACAGACCAGAAGGGCGGCTGTATCACGTTTCATCACTGATCAGTCTACGCCGGGAGCCTTGGTGCCGCAGACCGCACAGAACAGTGCGTCCGGAGCCAGCACCTCACCGCAGTTCGGGCAGACATTGGAAACCGGTGCGGGATTCGGATTCACAGCATTGTTATTTGCGGGCTGTTCCGGCAGCTTATTGCCGCAGCCTGCGCAGAACGAAGCATCCGGCGCGACCGGCTGACCGCAGAACGGGCAGATCGGCTGAACGGGTGCCGAGACGGGCGGCGGTGTCGGGACGGGTGCAGTTGCGCCGCAGTTCGGGCAGAACTTGGAGCCGAGCAGGATCGGTCTGCCGCACTCCTTGCAGGCCACGGTGCCGTCCAGGGATTCGAGCTCATGCTGCTTTGCCTCAAGACCGGCCTGCAGCTCACCGATTGCGGAGAACATCTCGGCATACTCCGGAGCAGGATTGTCTTTCGTCTCAAGGAAATACTTTTCGCCGATATCGCGGAAGCGGTTGCGCAGCTCATTTTCCATTGCTGCAATATCCTTGCGGACGCGGTTCTTGTCTGCAAGAGACTTTGCGTTCTCCGAGACCTGCTTTGCAGTCTTGGAAACAGAGGCAGTCAGTCTGTCAAAAAATTCGATCGCCATGATAATTCCTCCTTTAACAATTACGCCCGTAAAGCGTTTATGATATTATAGCACATTTGACTGAATTTGTCAACCTGGGGCCGTACGAAACACGCAAAAATCACCGGAGCGTGCAGCAAACATGCGTCTGACGGAACCCGAGTGCCAGTGCCGTATGCATGGAACCTGCATTCGCGGCATGATGCGCCCACACCGGTTTTTTTCCGCGTGAGACGGCCTCGCGCATGACAGCCGCAGCAGCAATTTTCGCCAACCCCTGCCGCCGGAACTCCTCTGCCGTCTCCACGCCGATATCAACACATTCCGAAGTCACCGCAGCGGAAAACGCACAGGCTGCGGCGGTTTCTCCGTGCATGACGCAGAAGCCAAAGCCGTTTGCAAGGAACTGCTCCGGCGTCGTCCATGAAAACGACGGCACGATCCTGCCGGTTATGCGCGGCAGCAGTTCTGCGCCGATTCTGCGAAGGGTAAAGCCCGCGGGGGCAGCCGGCAGCTCCGGTGCAGTATCCGCACGGTAATAGATGCGCTGCTCGGCGGTCGCTCCGGCATGAGAGACAAAATAATCACAGATCCGTGGATCGGCAGTGATCAGCAGAAATCTGCGCGATTGCGCCGCACGGAAAAATCGCGCAGCGATCTCATCGAGGAATGCCGCATCCGGCTCACCGGAAAGATACGCAAATCCGCAGGAATGCCGGAACAGCACCGCTCCCCCTGCCGTAAAGATCTCTCCGGACTGTACGCCCTCTGCGATCGAACGCGGATAAACCGAATCACCGGACGCCGCATCCGCCGCAGAAAGATAATGCCGGAATGATTCATTCGGAACCTGTTTCATATTTTGCCTCCCGAGCAAAAAACCGGAGACGCGAAGTCCCCGGTTTTTTTGTGATTCATTGCAGAAAGATTACACGCAGCCCTGTGCCTTCATAGCCTCAGCGACCTTCAGGAAGCCCGCGATGTTCGCGCCTGCGACCAGGTCATCGCCCAGACCGTAGGTGTTTGCAGCCTCGATGGAAGCCTTGAAGATGTTGGCCATGATGTTCTTCAGCTTTGCATCGACTTCTTCAGCAGTCCAGCTGAGACGCTCGCTGTTCTGGGACATTTCCAGACCGGAAACAGCAACGCCGCCTGCGTTGACAGCCTTGGACGGCGCAACGATGACGCCTGCTTCCTTCAGCAGTGCGATCGCCTCATTCGTGGTCGGCATGTTCGCGACCTCGACGTAGTACTTGACGCCGTTTGCGATGATCTTCTTTGCTTCCTCAACGCCGACTTCGTTCTGGGTTGCGCACGGCATCAGAATGTCAGCCTTGACGCCCCACGGCTTCTCGCCCTTGAAGAACTTTGCAGACGGGAACTTGTCAGCATAGTCCTCAGCGCGGTTGCGGCAGGAAGCTCTCATCTCGAGCAGGAAATCGACCTTCTCGTCAGTGGAGATGCCGTCCGGATCGTAGATGTAGCCGTCCGGACCGGAGATCGTGACGACCTTGCCGCCGAGCTCGTTGACCTTCTTGATGGTGCCCCATGCAACATTGCCGAAGCCGGAAACTGCGAAGGTCTTGCCCTTGATCTCATCCTTGAAATAATCGAGCATGTTCTGGACATAGTAGACAGCACCGTAACCGGTTGCCTCCGGACGGATCAGGGAACCGCCGTACGGAATGCCCTTACCGGTCAGAACGCCGGTAAACTCGTTCTGGAGTCTCTTGTACTGGCCGAACAGATAGCCGATCTCACGGCCGCCGACACCGATATCACCAGCCGGAACGTCGAGGTTCGGGCCGATGTGGCGATAGAGCTCAGTCATGAAGCTCTGGCAGAAACGCATGACCTCTGCATCGGACTTGCCCTGCGGATCGAAGTCGGAACCGCCCTTGCCGCCGCCCATCGGGAGGGAGGTCAGGGAGTTCTTGAAGGTCTGCTCAAAGCCGAGGAACTTGATAATGCCGATGTAAACATTCTTTGCGAAACGGAGACCGCCCTTGTACGGGCCGATCGCGGAGTTGAACTGAACACGGAAGCCGCGGTTGACCTGCTGCTTGCCGTTGTCGTCGATCCACGGCACGCGGAAGATGATCTGGCGCTCCGGCTCGACCATTCTCTCAATGACGCCAGCCTCAACGAGGTCGGGTCTCTTTTCGACAACAGGCTCGAGGGTGCTCAGAACCTCAGCAACGGTCTGGAGGAACTCCGGCTCATTCGGATTGCGCTTCTCGACCTGCTCGTAGACGGACTTCAGATAAGCATTCTTCAATTCCATAACAAAAATCTCCTTACAAAATAGACTTTGGGACTCGTGTGTCCACACACTATTATACAGCATTTTCCGTCTTTTTCAAATGTTTTTTTGTAGCCTATATTTTTCAGGATTTTTCCGCATATATGCAGGAAATCTGATGCATTCCCGCATTTATGCTGTCTTTTTATCTCCATAAAATACATGAAAATTCTGTGAACATCGTTAAAATCAAAACAATCTGTATTTCTGTGCCGCACAACTGCAACCGTCCGCCGGTCAATTCCGCTGTTTCTGTCCGATCGTGCACCGGTTATCAGCGATCGTCTCCCGATATACGCAGATACGTCAGTTTCCGGCTTCATTTATTGAGGAAGATTCTTGCCGAATCAGCAATATCATTATAATTTTTGGTGCGTTCTATACCATATCCAATAAGCGCGCACGATATTACTGTACGTTATACTGAAATCACAAGCTAAATATTGACAAATTAAGTGATTTGGGGTATACTATATATTGTTAAACATATCAATGAGTGCTGAGAACCCAGTATTTACGAAGTTCCCTGCGCGATTTGCTTATGGTAACCTCTTTCCTTAAGATCCGGATAACTCTCCCAGGTTATCCGGCATTTTTTTGCCCGTATGCAGATCGCCCTGCCGAAGTCATCTCCGGCAGGGCTTTTTCTTATGCATCCGCAGTTTCAAGCTTCACGCCGTCCGCACTGCCGCGGATATGCAGCACATGCAGCGGGAGCTCCGCATCGACGATCAGGCCGGCGATCTTGTCCTCGACCTCGTCGCGCAGCACATGACGGATATCACGCGCACCGTAGCGGTGACCGTGCGCCTTCTCCGCAATGTATTTGAGCGCAGCGTCGTCCCAGTCGAGCAGCAGTCCCCGCTCGGAGAGCGCATCCGCAGTCTCGCGCAGCATCAGGTCTGCGATCTTCTCGTAGTCCGTGACAGACAGCGGCTTGAACACGATGATCTCGTCGATTCTGCCGACGAACTCGGGGCGCAGGAAGTCCTTGAGTGCTTTGAGCGCCTTCTCGCGGGAGATCTCCTCCTCGGTGCGGTTGAAGCCGACGCCCGTGGATTTATCGGTGCTGCCCGCGTTGCTCGTCATAATGATGATCGTATTCTCAAAGTTGACCGTTCTGCCCTGTGCATCGTCGATCTTGCCCTCGTCAAGGATCTGCAGCAGCAGGTTCATGACATCCGGGTGTGCTTTTTCGATCTCGTCGAACAGGATCACGGAATACGGTCTGCGGCGCACCTTCTCGGTGAGCTGACCCGCCTCGTCATAGCCGACATAGCCGGGGGGCGAACCGATCATCCGCGAAACGGCGTGCTTTTCCATATACTCGGTCATATCGAGCCGGATCAGCGGCTCGGTGGAATCAAACAGCTCGTTGGAGAGCACCTTGACGAGCTCCGTCTTGCCGACGCCGGTCGGGCCGACAAAGATGAACGAAGCGGGTCTGCGTCTTGCGGACATCTGGATGCGGCTGCGCTTGATCGCGCGTGCCAGTGCGGAGATCGCTTCCTCCTGCCCGATGATATGCTCGCTGAGATGTGCTTCGAGATCGCGCAGCTTTGCGTACTCGGATTCCTCGATCTTGTTCGCGGGGATCCCCGTCCAGATCTCGATGACATGCGCGAGATCGCCTGCCTCGACCTGCACCTCGACCGGATTCGCATTCAGCTCCTCCTGCCGCGCCCGCAGACGGATCATTTCGCCCTTGCGTTCGGCCAGCAGCTGATAATCCGGGTTCGTGTCGCTTTCGATCGCCTCAATCTCCTCCTGCTTTTCCGCGATCGCGGACATGAGCCGCTCCATTTCGGTCAGCTCCGGATGCTTGATGCTGACATACGCGCAGCTTTCATCCAGCAGGTCGATCGCCTTATCCGGCAGGAAGCGGTCGGTGATATAACGCTCGGAGAGCACGGCACAGAGCCGCAGCATCGCCGGAGAGATTTTGACGCGGTGGAAGGACTCGTAATACTTTGCAACGCCCTTCAGGATCTCAACGGTATCCTCAATGGTCGGTTCATCGACCTTGACCGGCTGGAAGCGGCGTTCGAGCGCGCCGTCCTTTTCGATATACTTGCGGTACTCGGTAAAGGTCGTCGCACCGATGACCTGCACCTCGCCGCGGGAGAGTGCCGGCTTCAGGATATTCGCGGCATTCATCGAACCCTCGGAATCGCCCGCACCGACCAGACTGTGCACCTCGTCAATGAACAGGATGACATTCCCCTGCTCCTTGACCTCCTCGACGAGCCCCTTGACGCGGCTCTCGAACTGACCGCGGAACTGCGTACCGGCGACCAGCGCGGTCATATCGAGCAGATAGATCTTCTTGTCCTTGAGGTGGAACGGCACATCGCCGGATGCGATCCGCAGCGCGATGCCCTCCGCGACGGCGGTCTTGCCGACGCCCGGCTCACCGATCAGGCAGGGGTTGTTCTTCTGTCTGCGCGAAAGGATCTGGATCACGCGCGCGATTTCGGTATCACGCCCGATGACGCCGTCCATGAGGCCGTCCTCGGCGCGCTTGCTGAGATTCGTGCAGTAGCTGTCGAGATACTTGAGTTCCTTTTTCCGCTCCTTTTTTTTGCGCTTATTGTCGTCGGCCTTGCCGGAGGGACGCTGCGCAAAGGGATCACTGCTCACAGGCTTTTCCTTCTTCGGCTCCTTCTCCTTTTCCGGCTTCTCGGAATCGGAGGAGGAAAGCGGATGATCGGTAAAGAGCCGCTGAATAAAATTCGGCAGCGTGCTTGCACCGCCCATCTCGAAGTTTTCGTCCTCGTCGCCCATGATGTCCATCATCTGCTCGCTCATCTGTTCGATGTCGTCATCGGTGATGCCCATGTGCTCCATATATTCCGCGACCTGCGGGATATTCATTTTCTTGGCGCAGACAAGGCAGAGGCCTTCGTTGCGCTTTTCAGAGCCGTGCATACTGGTGATGAACACCACAGCCGGCCGTTTCTTACACTGACTGCATAAAACCATTTGCTGCGATCCCCGGCGGGGACACACTCCTTTCTGTTGCGTAAAACCTGTTTCTGTTATGTGAGAACTGCGCCCCTGCCGCATAGGACGGCAGAGGTGCAGCATTTCATGTTACAGTAAAATGCGGAGATTGCGGTAAAGGATCGAGAAGATGAAGCTGTTGTTCAGGTCATCGTCGTTGAAGAACATGAACTTTCCGGCACCGAGCACCACAATCAGCCTGACGATCAGCGTCAGCAGCACGAGCAGGCTGCCTGCTTCCAGCAGTCCGACGATGCCGCCCATGACTCTGTCCGCGCCGCGCGTGATATTGAAGAAGATCTTATTCTGCAGCATGGTCGCGATCACTGCGGCAAGCACCATGAACATGGAGAACAGGATCAGATACATGAAGATCTGAAGCACCTCCGTTGTCGCAGATTCGCTGAACTGCTTTTCGATCATCTCCGCACGGTCATAATTGCTCTTTCTGGTATCGTAGTATGTACGCATGATGTCGCGGGCGATCTCCGGATCCTCCTTCGCATTCTTGGTGAAGGACGCAATGACATATTCCGGCACGCGCTCGCCGAGCTCCTTGCCGTAGCATTCGATGAAGGTGTCGAGCATCAGCTGGCTGAACTGTGCCTTACCCACGCCGATATCCGCGGTGTTGGAACGCACATACTGATACAGCCGGTCGTCAAAGCTTCCCTGATCGTATTTTTCCAGCACGCGCTTAACGCTGTTTTCGCTCGCCGTGAAGCCGTAATTCTGCGCATTGATCGCCTGGGCAAAGACCTTTTCAAACTGAACATGATCATTTGCGGTCATCAGTGCATTGATATTGGAATCCCGCGCCACGCCGTCATAAAATGCAGGGGCAGCCGCAGAAGCAATGACCGAAGCAAGAATGGTCATCACAAGATAACCGACGCCGAATGCAATGACCTTGTTGAAGCCGCGTTTTGCGTTCGAGTAAATGACGTATCCGATGATCAGTACGACAAAAATGTCTAAAATCCAGCCCATGAAACAATCCTCCCCGCGAGCAGTATTTCATCCTTCTGCTGCGCTCTTTCCGAAAAATAAACTGATGATCCCCCCACGGATCAGAAGCCGGGATCCTCCATCCGGCTGATGCGGTCATAGCCGAGCAGGAACAGATAGCCGCCGACGCGCTGAAAGCCGTCGCAGATGTCCGGTACCGGAGCGGTGCCGACCAGACCTCCCGCCGTATTCAGCACTTCGATCTGATTGCGCAGCATGACGGTCACTCTGCTGTCCTCCGGACGGACGCCGATCGCCTTGACGGTTCGCGTATAATCGCGGACTGCCGGTGCTGCACCGTCCATGCCGAGAATGACGACGGATTCCGTGCGCTGTTCCTGATTCGACAGCACCAGTGCAGCCGTACCGCCCGCAAAGGCAGCGGTTTTCAGCGCATCCGGATAGACATAGCTCCCGGACTGTACGCCGTCCGCCCCGAACCAGCAGCACTGTGTATCTCCGAGCAGGAACACAGACCCGTCCTCTGTATTATATACCGAAATCGCGAGCATGTCAAGGGGTTGACTGGTCCAAAGGTCCTCCTTCTGCGAAAAACTGTAAGAATGGAGCACCGAACAGAGACTTCCCTCGGCCACATCCGTGCTGACGGCATAGCAGCCGCTGCCGTCCGCATGGAACGACACATCCGTGATGCGCTCTACGCAGTCGCGCTCATAGAACTGCTGTCCCTTTAAGTTGAACACCAGCAGCCTGCACGAGCAGCTGTCCGAGCCTGTCACCAGCGCGACCTCGCCCTCCGCGGAGACGCGCCCGAAAATGATCGGGTCGGCGGTCTTTTTTTCATACCGCATTTTCGCGGGCGTTTCAAGCCGGAAGCTCGTGCCGCCGTATTCATAGACCAGCGCATATTCACCCTGCGTCCGGAGCATGGCACTGCCGTAGGCGTGCTGTCTGGACGAAAGCATCGTGCCTTCTGTATCGTAGATAAACAGGTAGGATTCATTCAGCACCAGCAGTCTGCCGCCCGCCTGCCCGACCTGATAGTCCGTATCGCCGTACATGTCGATCGGGAAATTGCCGTCCCTGTCTGTGCGGACACTCTGCCTGCCGGCCTGATGCCGCATCCCCATGGTCTCCAGCTTCGGGATCCACGAATCCCGCCGCTGATAGAGGATCAGGATCGTCATGGAAAGCAGCAGCAGCCAGATGCACTGGATCAGTACCTTCCTGCGCTTTTTCCGTTTGCGCATCGCATAGATATCCCGCGGAGCCTTCTGATTTTTCGGTTTCGCGGTTCTGGGTCTGTGCGGTTTCATTGCATTCCCTTCCTTCGCTGAACGGCAGCATCATATTGTTTCTAAATCTGCCGTATCGTAAAAAACCTGATCGAGATAAAGCCCGTGCGCCATTGCAGTTCTGCCGGCGGCAAGGCGGTCTTTCGCTTCGATGATCTCCTTCATCGCGTCCGGCGGAAACACGCCCTCATTGATATCGAGCAGCGTACCGACAAAGATCCGCACCATATTGTAGAGGAAGCCGTCCCCGCGGATGCGGATCTCCACGGCATCACCGTGCCGCTGCACATCCGTCCGGTAGATCGTGCGGATGCAGTCAGCTTCGGGGGCAGCCTGTGCACAAAAGCTGTGAAAATCGTGCCGCCCGACCATGAACCCCGCCGCATACCGGATCAGCTCGGTATCGAGCGGCCGCCGGTAGTGAAACGCGAGGTCGGTCTGAAACGGGTTCTTGCTCTCGTGATTGTGGATCCGGTAGAGGTATTCCTTGCCTTTGCAGTCAAACCGCGCATGGAAATCCGCGTCGGTATCCTCGCAGGCCAGCACGGAAATGTCATCCGGCAGATAGCCGTTCATAGCCCGCACCAGATTTTTGCAGCGGATCTCCCGTTCTGTATGCAGATGCAGCACAAATGCATTTGCATGGACGCCTGTGTCTGTCCGCGAGCAGCCATAGACTGTCACCGGACCATTCAGCACGCGGGAAAGCTGCCGTTCGAGCTCGCCCTGTACCGTCACGGCATTCGGCTGCCGCTGAAAACCGTGGTAGCGCGTACCGCGGTAAGCGATCGTCATTTTCAGTGTCCGCATTCGTGCCTCCGATCAGTAGAGCACGGCGTTCAGCACGATGACAGCCGCCAGCATCAGGATCATCAGGCCGAGTGCGATGTAGTCCCGCATCCCGCTTTTCAGCACGCGGAGCCGCGTCCTGCCCTCGCCGCCGTGATAGCAGCGGCATTCCATTGCAAGTGCCAGCTCCTCCGCACGCCGGAACGCCGATACAAACAGCGGAATCAGGATCGGCACGAGCGCATGTGCGCGCTGAATGATGTTGCCGCTTTCGAGATCGGCACCGCGCGCCTTCTGCGCGGACATGATCTTGTCGGTCTCCTCGATCAGCGTCGGGATAAAGCGCAGCGCAATCGTCATCATCATGGCAAGCTCATGCACCGGCATATTCAGCTTTTTGAGCGGCGACAGCAGCGATTCGATCGCATCGGTCAGAACGATCGGCGAGGTCGTGTAGGTCAGCAGCGAGGTGCCCGCGATCAGCAGGCAGATCCGCACGAGCATGAACACAGAGGTCTGCACACCCTGCTCGGTAATTTTAAGGAACTTCCACTGAAACAGCGTCGCGCCGCCGTCCAGCATAAACAGATTCAGCAATCCCGTAATCACAAGGATCGAGATGATCGGTTTCAGGCTCCTGATGACCATTTTCGGCGGAATCCAGGAAAGTGCCGTCGCAACGATGACAAAGAACAGTCCGGCGATCAGTGCCGTGAGATGCTGTCCCCAGAAAAGCATCACCAGAAAGAGCATCGTAATGATGATCTTATAGCGTGCATCCATTTTGTGGACGACGCTGTCCATGGGGAAGTACTGTCCGAGCGTGATATCTTTCAGCATTGCGGTTCCCTCCCCTCCAGTCTGGCCCGCAGCAGCTCCGCGCCGTAGTTCACGGTATAGACCTCATCCGGGAATGTAATGCCGCGGTCTCTGAGCAGACGGAACACCCGCGTGATCTGCGGCAGTGCGAGTCCCATTTTTTCGAGCTCATCGCCTCTTGCAAAGACATTTGCAGGTGTATCATAGCAGACGACCTTTGCATGGGAGAGCACCAGCAGCTTTGAAACATACTTCGCAACATCCTCCATACTGTGGGAAACCAGCATGACCGTGCAGCCGGTCCGCTTATGGTATTGGCGAAGCTGTGACAGAATTTTCGTTCTGCCCTTCGGGTCAAGACCGGCAGTCGGCTCGTCCAGAATCAGCACACGCGGCTCCATAGCCATAACGCCCGCGATCGCGACTCTGCGCTTCTGTCCGCCGGAAAGTGCATAGGGTGCCTTTTCGAGAAGTTCCTCTTTGAGCCCGACGGCCTCGGCGGTCTCGCGCACTCTGCGGTCGATCTCCTTTTCGTCGAGCCCCATGTTCTTCGGCCCGAATGCGATATCTTTATATACAGTCTCCTCAAACAGCTGATATTCGGGATACTGGAACACCAGCCCGACCTGAAAGCGCACGCTTCTGCGGTCGGCTCCCTTCTCCCAGATATCCTTTCCGTCCAGCAGAACCGTGCCGGCGGTCGGCTTTAAGAGGCCGTTCATCATCTGCATGAGCGTGGATTTGCCGGAGCCGGTATGCCCGATGATTCCGACGAACTCCCCCTGCCCGATCTGCAGATTGATATGATCGACTGCGGTTTTCTCAAACGGCGAGCCGATGCTGTATGTATAGGTCAGGTCTTTTGCTTCAAGGATCGGCATTGAATCAGATTCCTTTCCGGCGGGGTGTCCCCGCACAATCAAAGGTCATTTCTTATCGGTTAGCAGCTTTGCGATTGCATCCGCAGCGGCCTCCGGCGTCATGATCTCGGGGTCGAGGTCATAGCCCGACTGCCGCAGCAGATCACAGAGCTCTGTCGGCTGCGGGACATCAAGCCCCAGCTCACGCATCTCCCGCACATGCGAAAAGACCTTCTCCGGCGGTGCATCCATGTGCACAGTGCCGTGGTCAATCACAATGACGCGGTCGCACTGTGCAGCCTCGTCCATTTCATGCGTAATGAGAATGACCGTGATGCCGTAATCGCGGTTCAGCAGTTTAATTGTCCGCATGACCTCTTTTCTGCCCTGCGGATCAAGCATCGCGGTCGGTTCGTCCAGCACGATGCAGTCCGGACGCATGGCAATGATACCGGCGATCGCGACGCGCTGCTTCTGACCGCCGGAAAGCTGATGCGGCGCGTGCTCACGGAACTCGTACATGCCGACCGCATGGAGTGCCTGATCGACGCGTGCGCGCATCTCGTCCGTCGGGACGCCGAGGTTTTCGAGCCCGAACGCGACATCCTCCTCAACGATCGTTGCAACGATCTGGTTATCGGGATTCTGGAACACCATGCCGACATGCTGCCGGATATCGAGAAGCTTGTCCTCGTCTTTCGTATCCATGCCGGCGACCGTGACGGTGCCCTCCGTAGGCAGCAGAATCGCGTTCAGCAGCTTTGCCATGGTCGATTTGCCGGAACCGTTATGCCCAAGCACCGCAACCAGCTCGCCGTGTTCAAATTCCAGTGAGATGCCTTTGAGCACCTCTGTCTGCTTTTCCGGCTCCTCCGTGTTCTGATAGGAAAACCGGACATTGTCAATCTTGATTAAGGATTCCATTCAATCAATCTCCAAGCGGGCGGAACCCGCAAACCGTGATTCGCAATCTCAGCCTTCTGCACGCACAGCCTCCAGAAACAGCCTGTCCAGCAGTGCCCAGTCTTTTTCAGGCGCAGCAGGGAGCTGTACGGCTTCCTGTTCAAGTTCTTTCAGGCTGCGTTCGAGATATTCATGCAGCAGCGGCACACGCGTGCCTGTTCCGAACTCCGGCGTCTGCATTTTCTGTTCGACCAGCCCTGCCACGGTCTCCCGCAGTTCCGCCGGCAGCATACTGTCAGAAAGTGCGCCGAATGCGACCGGCGGCGCGCTGTGCCGGTGCTGAATCCAGCGGCAGGCCAGCACCGGCCGCAGAACATAGAAATACTTTTTCAGGCGGACGGTTTCGCCGGTCAGATACGCCTGATAATTGTGCTTTGCCATACTCAGATAATGCAGAAAGCCCGCACGTTCCGAAAAATATACGCTGCCCTGCCGGCTGATCTGCTGCCAGAGCTCCGTTGTCCGGTACACGACCGGCGAATCGCACCACTCAAACAGCGTCGGATTGGAGCCGTGCATCAGCCGCAGTGCCTTTTGCAGGTCCCAGCCGTTGATATCAAGTGTTTCATCAAGCTGCCATTCAATGACATCACGCTGTTTGCCGAGCTTCAGATAATCCTCCTCCGTGCGGACATAGATGAACCGCACATCGTAATCGCTGTCCGGCGAGGCAAAGCCCCAGGCACGGCTGCCGGATTCAACAGCGTGCAGAATCCGCACATGCTCTTTTTTCTCGATCTCATCGAGCTTTTGCTGTATGGTTTCAAGGATATCCATTGTTTTCTCCCTGTTATGTTCATTCTGATACTGTCCCGCAGAGCGCGGTCATTTCCGTCTCAATCAGCTTATAAACACGCGCGATCTGAAATCCGTCCGCCGCGGCATGATTCAGCCGCACCGTGACCGGCATCAGCAATCTGCCGTTTTCCTCGCGGTACGCGCCCCAGTTGATAATCGGATTGAAGTAGAGATACCCGTCCGGCAGTTCCACATGCAGCGCGTCATAGCTGAGCCACGGCAGAAAGGACGCGTCAAACCAGTTCGGGTGATTCGCCTCATCAAGACCGTATTCCCGCGACTGCTTCGCCGCGTTCAGATCAGCCAGTGCCCGCGTATAAAAAACGCTGTACTCCGGGTCATATTCGGTATAGGCCAGCGTAAAGGTCTCGGTATCTTCATGGAACACATACTGCGTCGGATTGATCTTGTCCCAGAGCAACAGGCGTTCGTTCTGCCAGTCCCATGCAAGACGGTAGTCCTCCCGCGCATTGAGCGCACGGCTCAGAACATACAGAAAATTGAGGTAAAAGCTTGTGCCGGTTGCTTTGGAGAACTGCTTTAGCGCAGTCACATCCACGCGGCTTGTCAGCGACACGGAACATTTGCAGTCCTGCGAAAAATGCCGGAACACCCCGCGCCGGTAATAGGTCTCCATGTCTACAATTTTGTATTGCATACTGTCACCTTGATTTCATGTTCTGCATCATCAGCCAGCTTCTCATGATGACCTGCTGCGGCAGAAGCTTCGCGGCAGCATAGGTCAGCTTCGGGAAAATGCCGTAAACGGAAAGCTCCCTGCCGCATTTCGCATCGCGGAGCGCTTTCGCCGCCACGACATCCGGCTTGGTGATCGCCGCAAACACGGTCGGGGAATCCTTTGCGCCGGTCTGCGCATTTGCAATGAAGCCGGTGTCCATCCAGCCGGGACAGACCGCCGTCACAGAGATGCCGCGCGGCTTCAGCTCAATATTGAGTGCGCGGGAATAATTCCGCACAAACGCCTTGGTCGCCGCATAGATATTGAGATACGGCAGCGGCGCGGTTGACGCCAGCGACGCGATATTCAGGATGCGGCTGCCGCGGTGCATGAACGGCAGGCAGACAAGCCCCGTCTCCACAACGCCGCTGATATTGAGGTCGATCATGTTGCGGGACTGCTCCGCGGAAAGGTCGCTGTACGCACCGAATTTGCCGTATCCGGCGTTGTTGACCAGATACCGGACAGAAACCTGCTCTGTCCTGAGCAGTTCCCCGAGCTTCTGAATATTCTCGTGCACGGAGAGATCGAGCGGAACGGCTCTCATGCGTCCGCCGCTTTTGGCCGCCATTTTGTCAAGCTTCTCTTTGCTTCTTGCAACGAGCCAGATCTCCTGAATCCCCTGCTCTTTTTCAAGGAGCTTTACAAATTCCCTGCCGAGCCCGCTGCTCGCGCCTGTTACAACAGCAATCCGTTTCATGAGTGCCTCCGTTCAGTCTTTGACCGGTTTCCGCTTCTCCAGACGGTACATCACACCGTCCTCCGGCTCTGTGATGCCGTCCTTATAATCATAACCGAGATGCCGGTAAAAATGCAGGCCGGTCAGCGAAGCAGGAATCTCAATGCGGTTTGCCCGCTTTCCGTATTCGTCCTGCTCCAGCGTTTCAATGATCAGCCGCCCGATGCCTGTTCCCTGATACGCAGGCAGCACAAAGATCGTCAGCAGGATGCTCTCAGTTTCGCTGCCCCAGTATCCTGCGATCGAGCCGGTGCCGATGATCTTATCACCGTCACATGCAACATACATATGCGCCTGCTTTGCGCGCTTGGCGATTACATCAGGGCCGTGCTGTCTGACAAGCACCTCAATGTATTCCGGCGGATAATCCTTTGCATTGCTGACTCTGACCGTCTCACAGACGACTGCAGAGACCGCGTCGGCATCCCCTTTTTCAAATCTTCTGACCGTGATATTCATGTTTCCTGTACGCAATTCTCATTCGACTTGTCCGCACTGTCCGCCTGCCAGATCGCGGTCGCACCGCATGGCAGAGCCGCCTTTGCGAGCTCCACCGGCAGACCGATCTCGTCTGCGGAGACCGTTCCGCCGAATTTCGGCACGATCAGGCTGTGCAGCAGATAACCCATGACCGACGGCGAAAGCCCCGTCGTATAGCTGTTGAGCAGAAAGAACAGCGGTTGGTCCGAGAGGATATCGAGACAGGCTTCCACCAGCGGATAAATGCTGTTTTCGAGCTTCCAGATCTCACCGCCGGGGCCGCGCCCGTAGCTCGGCGGATCCATAATGATCGCGTCGTAGGTCTTGCCGCGGCGCGCCTCTCTGCGGATGAATTTTTCGCAGTCGTCCACGATCCAGCGGATCGGTTTTTCGGTCAGATCAGAGGCCGCGGCGTTTTCGCGCGCCCACTGCACCATGCCCTTCGCCGCATCCACATGACAGACCTCCGCACCGGCTGCGGCACATGCAAGCGTCGCACCGCCGGTATAGGCAAAGAGGTTCAGCACGCGGACCGGTCTGCCAGCACTGCGGATCTTCTCCGTCATCCAGTCCCAGTTGACCGCCTGCTCCGGAAACAGTCCGGTATGCTTAAAACCGGTCGGCCGGACGATAAACCGCAGCCCGCCGTAGCGGATCTGCCAGCTCTCCGGCGGCTTTTTGGCGTATTCCCACTGTCCGCCGCCTGACTTCGAGCGGTGATAAAGCCCGTCCGCATGATTCCAAAGGTCAGTCAGCGGCGGGGTCTGCCAGATGACCTGCGGGTCGGGGCGGATCAGCGTGACATTGCCCCAGCGTTCCAGACGCTCGCCGGATTTTGTATCAATCAGGCGGTAATCCGCCCAGTGTTCCGCAATTCTCATATCTGCATAAGCACTCCAAAAGGTATTTTCGCACAGCGTATTTGCCGCGCAGTTATTTCGTCCGCGATTTGATTGCTTCCTCGATCGCAAACGCATAGTTGTTGATGCGGCGGAAATCTCTGCCCTCCAGCATAATGCGGATTGAGGCATCGTCGCGCCGTTCGCGCACCAGAATGCGTCCCTCGGTGCCGAGCTCATCCTCACACGCGGCAATGAACCGCGTGATCTGCGGATCGTTCTTCCAGATCTCGCGCCAGTAGGGCGGGATGCGCACGGAGACCGCGACCTGCGGGTCATGCTCCATGACCGCAGAAAGTGCACTGAGCGTTTTGCCCGTCCGCTGCATCACCTGCAGAATCCGTGCGGCGGTCAGCAGCCCGTCCGGCGCAGGTGCATCGTCAAAATAAAGATAACCGGAGCCGTCGCCGCCGAAGGCCAGCCCGAAATTCCGCATCTTATCGAGCACGAACTGCGGTGCAGGCTGCGTGATATGCACGGGAATGACCCGCTCCTTCGCATAGCGCAGGAAGCCGAGATTCGACATCACAGTCGCCGCAACGCCGCGCTGCATCACATTCGGCATACTGCCGTTCGACTGCTTCTGCTGTTCCAGTTTATCCTCACAGAGGATCGCGAGCATTCGGTCGCCGTTGAGCAGCTCGCCGGATTCATCGACTGCAAGGCAGCGGCCGCCGTCGCCGTCAAAGGCAAAGCCGGCGTCACAGTTGTAATCCTTGACAAATTCGATCAGCGGCTCCATGGACTGCACGCCGCATTCCCGGTTGATATTGATGCCGTCGGGCGTATAGTTCATCAGCAGCACCTCAGCACCGAGATGCCGGAACAGTGCCTCGGCATAGCCGCTGACGGAGCCGTTTGCGCAGTCCATTGCGATGCGCAGCTTTTTGCCCCGCGTCAGATCGTCCGGCGTGTTGAGCCTTGCCGCCAGCAGTCTCAGATACCGTTTTGCGGTATCGGTCTGCCGGGAGATGAGCCCGCAGTTCTGATGCGATTTCAGCGGGAGTGCCGCCGTCGAGGGCAGCAGCGCGGAGATCGCATCCAGCAGCTCCGGCGACATCGGCGCGCCGGTTTTCGAGTACAGCCGCACGCAGATCGACTCAAACGGCAGATCGCCGCCGGTCAGCGCGATGCCGCATTCGGCGTCCTCCGCGGCAAGCATCATCGCCATGCCGGAGGACGGCACCACGCCGAGCACATGGGCAATGCCGCCGCCCGCGCAGATGCCCGCGCAGAGCGCAGCCTCCAGAGCCTCCGCCGAACGGCGCGGGTCATGGGAAATATAAAAGACCGGCGGATGATTGCTGCTCCTGCCGACGGCCTGTGCAGCCGCCCTGCCGAGCCGCAGCATCAGCTCGCAGCTGATCTCCGTGATCGCGACGCCGCGCAGCCCCTCCGGGCGCAGAAATCTGCTCATTTCGGTTCACCTCTTGATCCGGGGTGCAGCTCAGTGTCCCTGAGACGGCTCCCCGATGATATAGCCGAAGATCATTTTGCTTTTCTGCAGATAATCCTCGTATTTTGCGGTATACACATGACCGCATCTGTTATACGCATTATACACATGGATATGGTCGCCGTGCCTGCGCAGGCAGACCGTATGCACGGACGAGCGGTACCGTTTGCCGCACCAGTAGACATACACGACCGTCTTTCCGGCGCGGAGTGCCTGTTCGGCCTCCTCCGGTTTTCTGACGCGCTGTGCGTGCAGTCCGTAATGCTTCAGGCAGTGCCCGAGCACATAGAAATTCGTGCCCCAGAATCCGAGCAGCACGCGGAAACGCTCCATATATTTCGCGATCTCCTGAAAGGGCACCTTCTTGTGATGCAGCAGCAGCGCGTTATAGACCGCAATGACCTCGCACCCGCTGCGGCTCATGTTGGAAAGCCCGAATTTCATACCGGATACCGCCCCCAGTGCCTGACCGTTGATCAGGCCCTCCGGAAGCGGTATCTTCTGATTATATCTGAAATTGCTGCGAGAGAAGAAGCTCATAGTCCCCTCCTGTTCCTCAGAATCAGAGAGATCACATCATATCGGACAGCGAATACTGCTGTCCCATTACATTGTCGCCGACCGGATATCCGAGATGCTCATAGGCAAGCTGCGTCGCGCATCTGCCGCGCGGCGTGCGTGCAAGCATCCCGAGCTGCATCAGATACGGCTCACAGACATCCTCCAGCGTGACGGCCTCCTCACCGATCGCGGAAGCCAGTGTTTCAAGCCCGACCGGTCCGCCGTGATAGCCGCGGATCATCATGTCGAGCATTCTGTGGTCAAGCTTATCAAGCCCCAGCTCGTCGATCTCGAGCCGTTCGAGTGCCTCGCGGGTCGTTTTGACGTCAATGACGCCGGATCCGAGCACATCGGCAAAATCGCGCACTCTGCGGAGCAGTCTGTTCGCGATGCGCGGTGTTCCGCGGGAGCGTCTTGCAAGCTCCATCGCGCCGTCTGCTTCACATGGAATGTCAAGCAGCATCGCGCTTCTGCGGATGATATCGCAGAGCTGCTCCGGCGTATAGAGCTCCAGTCTCTGCACGATGCCGAAGCGGTCGCGGAGCGGCGCGGAGAGCTGTCCGGCTCTCGTGGTCGCGCCGACGAGCGTGAACGGCTGCAGATCGACGCGGATCGACCGCGCAGAGGGCCCCTTGCCGATCATGATATCGAGTGCTCTGTCCTCCAGTGCGGGATAGAGGATCTCCTCGACGGCGCGGGACAGCCGGTGGATCTCGTCCACAAAGAGCACATCGCCCCTGCCGAGATTCGTCAGCAGCGCAGCAAGATCGCCGGGCTTTTCGATTGCGGGGCCGGATGTAACCCGGAGATTCACGCCCAGCTCATGCGCAATGATGCCGGAAAGCGTTGTTTTTCCGAGTCCGGGCGGGCCGTAAAGCAGCACATGATCGAGCGGTTCCCCGCGGCGTCTGGCCGCTTCGATATACACCGCAAGATTCTGCTTGACCTGCTCCTGCCCGATATAATCCTGCAAGGTTTTCGGACGGAGCGAAAGCTCCAGATCGCTGTCTGCCGGAATGACCTCCGGGCTGGCGAGTCTGCCCTCGTCCTCCTCGAACACGGGATTTCCAGTTTGAATCATGTTTTGTTTATCTCCGATCGCGTGATTCAGTCAAAATGCCAGAGCCGGTCGGTATATTCCTGTTCCGGCAACCTGACCCATTCATCTTCACTTTTCTGGATATACCAGCAATTCTCTTTCTCGTCCCACTCCATCCAGCCGTAATCAGCACCGTAATTGGAGGAAACGCCCTCGAACCAGTACTGCCAGACCGGCGGATCCATGTCATAGTTCTCAAAGAAATAGCAGTCTGAGTCGCTGTCATAATAGCACTGATATTCGTCATCCCAGTAACATGTCCGCCCGAGCTCGCTGACATAAAAGCTGTCCTCGTGATCCGGATAGCCGTTATCGTAGTTCTCATAATAGCCGTTGTTGTGGTCATTATGCACGGTCTCCGGCCGCTTGACGCCGAGTACGTTGTACAGCACCAAAGCGGTGCCGCACATGAGCCCGGTTGCAAGTAATATGCCGGAGCAGGATTTCAGCTGACTGCCGTGCGAAGACCGATTCGTGTATGCGAAGCTGCCGGCATCCGGCGATGTGCCATAGCTCTGCGGCTGTGAATAGGTCTGCTGCACAGGCTGCGGCTGTGCGATCGCATTGCTTTCCGATAACGCACCGCCGCAATTGGGACAGGTCAGGGACTGCATTCCGTCTGACGCGGGCGTCCCTGTCACTCTGCCGAGGCAGTACGGGCATTCATACATCTTCGGCTGTGGGGTGTTGATGATCTGCTGATTGATGACCGTCGTGCTGCGGTCCTGCGACTGCTCTCTATGGGAAAGCAGACTGCCGAGTGCCATTCCGGAGAAGAATCCCCCTCCGGAATGTCCGCTGCTGTAGCCGGAATGACGCGGCGGACGCGGCGGGCTGTGGTGGTACGAACTGTGATGTGTGCTGTGATGCGACGACGAGCTGTGATGCGAGGACGAACGGTGCGAACTGCCCGACGGTCTTGACGGTCGGGAAGAATGTGAGCTGGACGGTCTTCTGCTTGGCGGCATAGTCATCAAGTCCTTTCATGCTGAAAATGATTCTGTCAGTCAAAATGCCAGAAATGCGGCTGAATCTGATCCTCAGGGAGAACCTCCCATTTTTTATTTCCGGTCTGAACGAACCACTTGTTCTCGCGGGGATCCCACTCCATCCAGCCGTACTTGCCGTAATTGTTGGAGGTGCCCTCGTACCAGTACTGCCAGATCTCCGGATTCATCTTCGTATTGAGGAAGAAATAACAGTCTGTTTCCTTGTCATAGTAGCAGTTGTATTTCTTCGACCATTCGACATCGCGGCCGAGTGCCGTGACATAGATCGGATCATGCTGCTCAATGCTCTGGCTGTAGCCGGAAGCCGGCTGCTGATCCGGTTTGCTGTCATTGCGGTGCATCGCCCAGCGAACGGCAAGAACGATGAACACCAGCAGTGCAAGAATGGAAAACAGTGTGATGCATCCGCCTAAACAGGAGTTTCCGCCGTAGCGGTAGTCATTCGGGCCGTGGTATCCGCCGGAGGAATGATACGGGCGGGGCGGTCTGTGGCCGTAATGATGCGGCGGGGGCGGACTGTGATGAAATCCCCCGTGATGCGGCGGCGGGCTGTGGTGAAAGCCCCCGTGATGCGAAGGCGAAGAATGATGCATCCCTCCGTGCGAACCGGAAGACGAATGGGAACTCATCGGACGGGAGGAATGGGAACTTGTCGGGCGACCCTGAGGCGGCATGATTCATCAGACTCCTTTCACTTTCAACGTCAGTTTCATTTGTCGTTCAGCGCTCAAAGAAGCGCTTTTTGCGTACATAGAACGGTTCAATGCCCTGAACGGCCTTTTTCGCGGCCTGCTCCTCAAGGCTGATGAACACGAGCGAATCACCGGATTTCGTGTAGGTCTGCAGATACTTGGAGAGCGGGAAGAACAGCTTGCGCGTATTGCCGCTCATGTCAAAGACGAACAGCGTCTGGGGCTTTTCGCAGCCGCGGATCATCTCGACGAGATAGCAGGCATCGACATTCGCCTGCTTGGCGAGATACCTTGTGATCGGCCGGAGCAGATGATCGACATTCTTCTCGCATCTGCGGTATTCGATCGTCTCCTCCTCCTTCATGGAGATCGCCGGGATATTGAGGTTTCTTGCGACCATGAGGATGCTCTTGATCTCCTGCGAGGAAAATTCCTTGCCGTAGGAATTCGGATTCAGCACGGCATTCGCAGACTGGATCAGGTCAAACAGCCGCAGGCAGTTCAGCCGGTAGCAGTTGACATAACGCTTTGCGAACTGCTGCAGCGAACGGTAGCTTGTGAAAAACGGGATAAAGATGTCGCCGTCAGGGTTCTGCGTCGTCACCAGCTCCATGGAAACACCGCCGTTGACCTCATCATGCCTGACAGGATACTTGCAGATCACATAGACATCGCTCTTAATGAGCATCTGGAGAAACAGCGAACGCTTCTCCGGCTTGGTTATCGCTTCCTTCAGCAAATCGTCAAGATTCATGGAACAATCCTCCTTTTCTCTGCGCTGTTGAGAATGCCCGTTTCTCAGAACGGTGCGGCGTTTTCGTATTCGCCTGCCGCATAGAGCATTGCGTCGTCAATGCTGGCAAAGTAGTACATATAGTGTTCCTCGACTGCCTCCGGCCATGTGCCGTAGTAAGGGATCTCCTGAAAATCCTTCTGGACGGCAGCAGCCTTCAGCTCTCCCTTTTCAAAGCGGAGATACAGGTGTGCGGTCTTGCGGTCGCTGCCGAAATCGTAAGCCGACTTCAGCTTCTCCGCGAACTGCTGTGCAGCAGCGGAAAGCTCAGTCTTGCCGTCGGCGGAAACGAGCTGATCGCCGTCGAAATGATACTCGCCGTTCAGCTCCTTATTGCCGGAAGCCGCAGACTTAACGGCCTCCGCCGCGCGCTTCGCCTCGCCGTTGGCGTTCTTGACCTTGGAGACGCTCATATAATCGACCATCGCCTGCAGCAGGCCGAGGTCAACACGCCATTCGCCCTCGGCCGTCTGAATGACATACATCTTGTCGGAATTGCTTGCGTCATATCTGGTCACGGTGACCGGGAAGGAATAGATCTTTTCGATCGGGGTAAACAGCTTGTCGGCCGCATCGGCAATGGCACCGTCGCCGTTTTCGCGGAGAAATCCGCCGATCTCCTTCGCCTCTGCGAGATAGTTCGCATACGTGCCGATCGCGGCCTTGTTGAGCGAGCCCGTCTCGATCTTGTAGTCATCGAGATTGCTGTATGTATCAATTGCGGACTGGATCGCGTTCTGTGATTCCTCATCGGTAAGCGTCACACCGGCGACCGCGGAAAATTCCGGGATGCGCTCGACATTGGAAAAGCCGATGACCGCATCGTTTCTGTGCCGCTTGCAAGCGTCAAAGAATTTTTCGAGTGTCTTTTGCGCTTCCTTGAGATCCGCCGGGTCCTCCTTGACATTGACGCCCGCAGCCGGATCCTTTGCGGAACCGGACTGCTCGTTCTCCGCACTGACAGAACCCGAACCGGAAGAACCCTCCGGCTTATTCCTGCCGGCACATGCGGTCAGCATCGGCGTACAGAGCACGAGCAATGCCGCAGCAAAAATCAGTTTCCGTTTCATTCTGAACCTCCTCTTTTCCGTGCAGACGGCACAGCCGCCGCACAATCGCTCCGCTGTTTCAGCCGAGCTTATTTTTGCCGAGCTGCCTCAGAGAGAGCCGTATCAGCTCCGAGGACGGCAAAGATGCATCGAGCGAAGCCAGTACCCCGGCAGCCTCGCCCTGTGAATAGCCAAGCACCTGCAGAGCGGACATCGCCTCTGCGACATTTCCGCTGTCCGGGTTCATGACCGGGATCTCCGGCAGACCCGCAGCCTCCGCGGATTTCGCGACCTTGTCCTTGAGCTCCAGCACGATGCGCTGGGCGGTCTTTGTCCCGATGCCCTTGGTTTTCGTGAATGTTTTATAGTCGCCCGCAGCGACCGCAAGTGCAAAGCGGTCGGGCGTAAAATCAGAGAGGATCGCGAGTGCCGCCTTCGGCCCGACGCCGGAAACGCCGGTCAGCTGATCAAAGCAGCTCCGTTCGCTTCTGGTGGAAAAGCCGTACAGCGCGACCTCATCCTCCCGGACGGTCAGTCTGGTATAGAGCACCGCTTCGTGCTCCACGGCACCGGCCGCAACAGCGGTCTGGGTGCTGGTGCGGCAGGCATAGCCGACGCCCCCGCATTCGATCACGACGAGGTTCGGCTCCTTATGGCAGATCACCCCGCGGATATGGTCGATCAAGCAAATCCCTCCGTTCCGGTTAATAATCCGGCTTTGCGCAGTGTCCGTGACAGATCGCCAGTGCAAGCGCGTCCGCCGCGTCGTCGGGCTTCGGAATCTGACTGAGGTGCAGAATCCTGCGCGTCATATCCATGACCTGCAGCTTCTCCGCCTTGCCGTATCCGACAACCGCAGATTTCACCTGCAGCGGCGTATATTCAAATACCGGTACACCGTGCTGTGCGGCTGCGAGCAGAATCACACCGCGCGCCTCCGCGACCAGAATACCGGTCGTCTTGTTTGTATTGAAGTAGAGCTTTTCGATCGCGAGTGCCTGCGGTGTATGATGCGCAAGGACATAATTCATATCCTCAAAGATCTGTGCAAGCCGCCCGCCGAAGTCCGTATGTGCCGGTGTCAGGATCGCGCCGTATTCGACTGTCCGGAAGTCCATGCCCTGATAATCCACAATGCCGAAGCCGACTGTTGCATAGCCCGGATCAATCCCGAGAATCCGCAATCCGATCACCCCCATATTTCGTCTATTCTATTATACCACATGATACAAAAAATTTCAATGGGTGAATGAAAAAAAGTCAGCGGGCCGCATCTGCGCAAAAAACGCCCCCGGTCAGAACCGGGAGCGTCATCTTCAGTATGGATACTACGGCAGCGTTTTACCGCCAGAGTTCGGCAAGCGCGTTAAAACTCAAAAACGGGTTGACCCCGACATACCGCATTGCGGAAACGCCGAGCAGCGCGAGTGCCGCCGGCAGGACGAACACGCTGATATTGGCGATATATGCTGTGACCTGACTTTTGCAGCAGCCTGACAGCAGACTGATCAGCATGGCGGTCACAGCCGCACTGACGGTCCGCACAAGGAACAGCACGGCAATTTCGGTGCCGACCGAACGGACAGGGCTGCTCTGTGAGAATTCCGTCATGCTCTGCAGCGGCGCGGAAAGCCCCTGCGTTCCGTATTTCTGCAGGATATGCAGGATATACGGAACATGGAAGCTCAGGCTCACGGCAATGCCGCAGACCGCGCTGTAGATCAGCAGCTTTTTCCGGTAGCCGCGCTTTCCGGCGGCCGTCGCATAGAGGATCTTCACCATTTCCGTCTTTCTGTCCTGTGAAGCAAACGGCGACAGCAGCAGACAGAGAAAGACCAGTATGCAGAGATTGATGATCAGATCATCATTGTTGCCGTCCAGTCCGAACAGCCTTGCATAGCCGGAATCGTAGAACATCTGTCCGGCCGCCTTGCTTTTCCGGATCGCATTATACCGTGCGCGAAACCGCTCAAACGCACTGCGGTCGTTCATTTTCTCCCAGAGCTGTCCGATCTGGAAAGCGTTTGCATTCCCGGACTGCTCAAGCGACCGGATCTGCTGTTCCAGCTTTGTGTATTCGACCTGCTTTTCGATGATAAACCGAAAAGTCTCGTCCGTGACCGCACCGGCCTGCTCCGTCGTGAATTTCTCGTAGTAGATCTCCTCGCTGTTCATGCTTCTGATAAAACTTGAGGAAAACACCGCCGCCGCAAAGATCACAGCGATCACCGGAACGATGCCTTTTTGCAGAACCAGCGACCGGAAGCAGACATAGTACATCTGCCCATGTACGCGCTGCTTCCGCTTCAGGAAGCGGAATGAAACATTGCGGTATTGATGATTTCTACGCCGGATAAAGATCACCGACGCCGTACAGACAGCCGTAGTCAGGAACACACCGGCCGCGATCAGCGCAGAAATTTTGAGCGAGAACGGATAACCGAACAGATTGATGTTCCGGTAGGTGCCGAAAATCTCATTGACACGCACAAGCTGCACCGGATTCAGGCTATGCAGGATGCTCCAGCCGGAGAGTGCCGGAATAAAACGGTACAGCAGAAAGCTGCCCCCGCAGAAGCCGCCGGAAACCGCATAGACCGTCAGATTATTCTTCGCAGCCGCGCAGATCGCAGCAAAGACCGCACTGAACACCAGATACGCCGAAAATTTCGCCGCGGAGAACAGTACCAGATAGGTTCCGGCGGAAACCGGCAGATTGCATTCGTAAAAGCTGCCGACGCTCTGAATCGGGCGCGACAGATCACCGAGCCCGTACATTTTCGCGCCGATCAGCAGATTTTCGCCGTACAGCAGCAGAAAAATCCCCGCCGTACAGAACGTAATCAGCAGCAGCTTATTCGCGATCAGCGCACCGCGGCCGTCCGGCATGGAATAAAGCAGCGGCGTCATGCCCTGCTCGCGGTCTTTCAGCATGATCCAGCTGACCGTCAGGAACAGCAGAAAGATGCAGAGAAAATCCGTCACCGGATGCTGCAGCGCATCCTCAATGCCGGGCTCGGCGTCCAGGCGCAGCGTGACGTTTTTCATGCAGCTGTATGCAGGCGGCGTCTTTTGGATGTTGCGGTAGGAAAAGGTATCCGTCCCGCCCCAGATCGAAAGCCCGACCGTGTTTTCCGCCTGCGTCTCAATGCCTTCGAGATAATCGGGATAGCCCGTCACCCGGCTGACGCTGTCCTGCAGCTCCGCATACACCATATATTCATAAACGCCGCGTTCGCCCGCAAAGGGCGCATTCATCTGCTTTTCCAGATACGGCATTCTGCGCTCCGGCTTCAGCTTCTGCACATAATGCAGCGCACTGCGGTATTCCTTCGGGGTATAACCTCTCTCATTGGCAGCGGAAATCTGCACATAGCCGTTGATGCACAGCAGCACCAGCAGCAGAATCCAGAGAAGCCGGAAGCCGCACAGCTTCTTCCATTCATAGCGAAGTATCCGCATGGCCGCCTCCGTAATACTGCATATACAGATTTTCGAGCGTCTGTTCGCCGTCCGTGACCTGCTGCACGAGCTCCGGCACGGTGCCGTGCGTCAGCAGCTTACCGTCTCTGATCAGCACGATCTCCTTTGCAATGCTCTCGATATCCGAAACGATATGCGTGGAGATAATGATGATCTTGTTTTCCGCGAGCTGCTGTGTCAGGCGGCGGATCATGACGCGCTGCTTCGGGTCAAGGCCGGCGGTCGGCTCATCCATGATGATGAGTGCGGGGTCTCCGAGCATGGCAGCCGCGATCAGCACGCGCTGCTTCATGCCGCCGGAAAAGCCGCCGATCTGCCGGTCCGCGGCATCGGAAAGTTCCACCTGTTCCAGCGCACGCCGGATTTGCTGCGCAGCCTCCTTCCGCGGGATGCATTTCAGCGCGGAAATGTAGCCGAGGAAGTCCCACGCGGTCATGTTGCCGTAGAGCTCCTGCTGCTGCGGCATAAAGCCGAGCTGCCTGCGGTAATCCTTTCCGAGCTCCGCGATCGGTCTGCCGTTCCAGCGGACACAGCCGCCGTCTTTGTCGGGGAGCAGATTGTCCGTGATCAGGTGCATCATGGTAGACTTGCCCGCGCCGTTCGGGCCGAGCAGGCCGTAAACGCCGTCCGTGAAGGTGAATGAAAAATCAATGAGTACGTGCTTTTTGCCGTAATGCTTATTCAGTTTCACCAGTTCAAGCTGATTCATGGTTTTCTCCGTTTAATTCAGCAGTTTCTCTGCGGGGATTTTTTCAAAGTCGCTCTGCATACCGATATCTGAAATAATATAGCTGTCGCCGTATCTTGCAACGACAGATTTTCCGGCTAAATCAGCGATTTTTCGTTCTTCTTTTGTATTCAGATCAAAGGCACTTCCAAAGCAGAAAACCGTGTCGTCAAACACTGACATGAGTTGATAATTATAGTCAAACCGTTCGTCATCCAGAACAACCGGTGTCTGAACACCTTTTTTCCAAACTGAAGCCTGTCCCGTGCTGCATATTACAAGATAGTCATCCGAACAATACGTTACACCAGCAAAGTCTATATGTTCATAATCCTCCGGCGTTCCGTGATAGGTTCCGTCTGTCAGATCATAATATGTGACATAGAAACGGTAAGTCGGCGGATCGGAGCCCTTACCTTGCGTTACAAAACCGACATTAAAATAGATCTTATTATCATGCAAGCCCATCATGTAGACTTCACCGGAATCCTTTGCAAGTGGATAAAACTCATTTATCTTTTCACAATCATACAGTTCGCTCAAATCATTTCGCTGCATATCAGACAGACGTACCGAATGCAGCGACATTTTTCCACCGGTATTACCTGAAGTGATTATATTACCTGCGTCATCATAACTGCGACTGTACTGATTTTCAACATAATATAGGATATTATCATGCAACAGCAACCCATAACAACTTTCGGATACGGAAGCATCGACATGAAGCAATTTCTTCTCTATATTAGTGCCCAAATCATAACAATAAAGATTTGAACTAAGCTTTAAATCATATTTTCCTTCTTCATTTTCCAGGATTTGAGGCTCTTCATCCACGAAATAATATGCACAGTTTTCAGCAAACACTGGGACATTTCCGTCCAACCGTTTCACGATGCATCCTTTGTCTTTATGCTTGCAATTAGGCTTATTGCACAGAGAAATACTATTCATGCTCTCGTAATCCAGAACAGAAGTTTCACCTTTTTCGCCCTCCAAGGATTTATAACAGAAAAAGTTTTTGGCCGAACTGTTATGATACGAGTTTGTATACGAATCGCTCCAAACCGCTTCATTGTCATTCGTAATCAAGGGTTCTTCAGTTTTCTGAGCAATACAGCCTTGCAATACCGTTGACCAGAGAACTGCGCCACTTACACAGATTGTTTTAAAAAAAAGAGTCATTATTTTATTCTCCATCGTAATAAATGGATATTGATGATGAATTTCATTCATATTTCCGTCCACCATCAATATCCAAATATTTTAAAGTGTTTCTGTCACTCTGACGAATAATCCGTCTTAAAAGTTAATGACGAGCGTACCGTTTCCCATAATATTATTATAATATGCCCAGAACCCATTGCTGTATGAAGTGACATTCGCCCCCGGATAACAATATATGTATGCAACCGCATCCTTATCATAGCTATATCCATTCTTGATTCCAAGGTTTATTCCATTTGAAAAAATCCCAGCGGTAACATTTCTATTATACACATGAGTAGACGCACAACGCGTAACAGACTTATAGGATGAGTTCGGAGTATAGTAAACATAACCATGTGCAGGTGCCGTATGGACCATGAAACACTTATCCTTATAATAGCTGGCCGCACTCGCCGGAATGCTGCTCACCCCTGCTGCCGTAACTCCGATTGCCAAAAGGCTTGCTCCGATTTTTCTGATTGATTTTTATAGTTCTTTTCCGTTCATTGATTAAATGTATTGGGGTATTGATTATGATAAACCGATTCAGATTTCGCAGCTCCGCGGCTGCTGCCCTGAAAAGCCGTTGAAACCTCCTTTTTTCAGATTCTCTCTGCGGTTATTATAGCATGTAAAAATAGCCGTGTCAAGAAAAATGCCAGGCTGACCGCATGAAGATTTTATGAATATTATGCCGCAGCAAAGCAAAAGCTGCAGACCGTTACAGCCTGCAGCTTTCAATCATTTTTTCTTTTTGGACTTTTTTGCCGGATTGCCGGACGGCGCATTCTTCTGCTTCTGCGCAGGAGAAGCCGTTTTTTCGTCAGCAGATGTTTCTTTTTTTTCGGTTGCAGAAGCTTTATGCTTCTTACCAGAATTTTCATCCTTCACCGGCTTGACGGGTTCCGGCATCGGGTCAGCCGCCAGAATGCCGAGCAGCATCCAGAACACCGGTGCGACGCTCAGCACGGACATGCCGGTGAAAGCCGCCGCGCAGTAGACCAGCACCGCACAGGCCGCAGAAATGCGCACCCAGCTTTTCATCGTGCTTCTGCGCTTCCACAGCAGCACAAAGCAGATGACAATCAGCGCAAGATGCATCAGCAGGGACGGCACACCGCGGGTCGCCGCAATGTAGAGATACTCATTGTACGGGTTATCGACCGAGTTCGGATTGGCCGAAACCGCATAGCTCCGGTGCAGCTGCGTATAGATAAAGTTATCCGGACCGACGCCGAGCAGCGGGTCGATCTTGATCGCCTTGACGCCCTGCGCCCAGCAGTAGCGAATGACGGAGCAGGCATCGTAGATCTCAAATCCGACATCCGTACCCGGTGCGTAGGGTCCCGAGGTATCCAGCCGGTAGAAGCTGTCATCCCAGACCAGACCGCCGTCATAGAGCGCAGGCCGCGCTTTGTCGTCCTTGGAATAGGACTGCGCAAAACCGGTCGGGAGCTGTGCTTTTTCCGTGCCGGATTCCCATGCCGCAAAGGTCAGGCCCTTTTCCTTCGTGCCTGCCGTATCCATATCCGGGTGGAAATACGCATGGTTCAGTACAGGCGTCAGTGCGACACATGCCAGTCCGCAGACCAGTGCAGCCGCAGCAGCCGCAGGCAGCGCAGCCTTCTTCCCCTGCACCTGCTTGGATTTCGCCGCAAACAGGACAGCCGTCAGCAGCAGGATGCCGATGCACGCCGTCACACCCGCGATCGTATGCGTCAGAAGCGTCATGACAACGGACAGTGCCGCACAGATCACTGCAAGCGTGCGGGTCTTTTTCGTTTCAGAGAACAGTGCAGCCGGAACCGAAAGGGCACCGAGCATACCGAGCAGCATCGCGTATGTGATCGGGCTGCTTGCCATGCCGGTCGGGACGCGGACATTCCAGAAAAGGAGCGGCTCAATATTCCGGTACGGGCTCAGACCCTTGTTCGGATTCAGATAGTCAACGAACGGCAGTGCCTGCAGAATACCGACCGCGCACTGCACGATCCCGAAGGTCAGCAGCCCGCGCGCAAAGCGTTCAAGATCATCCTTCTTCCGGAGCATCGTGCCGAGGAAGAAGATGCCGGCATACATCAGCAGCGCGAACCAGCCCTCCTCTCTGCCCGGATAGCCGAACAGCGAGACCTTCATATCGTAGGAAAACAGCCGCGAGATCATCGCCCAGACCATTGAGGCGAGCAAAATCAGATACGGCACGGCAGTCGCTTTGGAAAACTGCTTGCGCATGAGTCCCGCAAAGACTGCGAACAGACTGAACACGCCGGTCAGCGAAAAGACCAGCGAAACTCTCCTGAGCAGCAGCAGGAAGTACACGACCAGTCCCGCAAAGCCGCCGCCCTCCAGCGTCGTCGCGAGCGACAGCTCCGAAGCCGACAGCCAGTGATTCAGCAGCTGCGAAAGCCCCGTCGCCCAGAAGACGACCAGCGCGAGCTTGCCGCAGGCCGAACGGTACTTGTCCAGATCCATATTCAGGATGAAATTGGATTTTTCAGTGGTTCCGAATATTGTTTTTGGCATATCAGTGATCACTCTCTACAGCAATGCGCATGACCCTTTTGCCGAATCATGCGCATTGAATTTTCTTACTTTGCAACGTCAACGGCTCTGCTTTCGCGGATAAGGTTGACCTTGATCTGTCCGGGATATTCCATGTCATTTTCGATCTGCTGCGCGATCTCTCTTGCAACGAGCACCATGCGCTCATCGTCAATGACCTCCGGCTTGACCATAATGCGGACCTCACGGCCTGCCTGCATGGCATAGCACTTCTCGACGCCCTCGTAGGACATGCAGATCTCCTCGAGCTTCTGCAGACGCTTGATGTAGCTTTCGAGGTTTTCGCTGCGGGCACCGGGTCTTGCGGCGGAGATCGCATCGGCAGCCTGCACGATACAGGCGATCGCGGTGCGCGGCTCCACATCGTTATGGTGCGCCTCGACTGCATGGATGACCTCTGCAGGCTCCTTGTACTTGCGGCAGACGTCCACGCCGATCGCGACATGGGAGCCCTCGATCTCGGCGGTCAGTGCCTTGCCGATATCGTGGAGCAGACCTGCACGTCTTGCCATATTGGCATCAAGCCCGAGCTCCGAAGCAAGAATGCCGGAGAGCGTCGCGACCTCGATGCTGTGATTCAGCACGTTCTGGCGGTAGGAGGTACGGAAGGTCAGTCTGCCGAGCAGACGGATCAGCTCCGGATTAAGCCCGTGGACGTTCGTTTCGAGAACGGCGCGCTCGCCCTCCTGCTTGATGCGCTTTTCGACCTCTCTGCGTGCCTTATCGACTTTTTCCTCAATGCTGGCCGGATGAATGCGTCCGTCCACGATCAGCTTTTCAAGTGCGATGCGCGCGACCTCACGGCGCACCGGATCGAAGCAGGAAAGGGTGATGGCCTCCGGCGTATCGTCGATGATGAGATCGACGCCGGTCAAAGATTCGATCGAGCGGATGTTTCTGCCCTCGCGGCCGATGATGCGGCCCTTCATTTCGTCATTCGGCAGCGGCACAACGGAGACAGCGACCTCCGAAACCTGCTCTGCCGCACATTTTGCGATCGCCATGGAGATATGGCTTCTTGCGATGTCCTCGCAGTTGCTCTTGATCTGCTGCTCATAGGCGGCAACGCGCACAGCCTTGTCATGCACAAGGTCCTGATCGAGCTGCTTCAGCAGATAATCCTTTGCCTGTTCCTTGGAGAACTCGGAAATACGCTCCAGCAGGTCGATCTCACTTCGCTTTAAGCGCTCGATCTCCTCGGAGCCTGCCTTCTTGATCTGCTCTGCCTCTGCGAGGCGTTCGTCCGCCTGATGCAGCTTATTCTGCAGCTGCTCCTCGCGGCGTTCAAAATGCTCTGTTTTCTTGTCGAGATTTTCTTCCTTCTGCTGGATGCGCCGTTCCTGGCGGCTCATTTCGTTTCTGCGTACCTTGATGTCATTCTCCGCTTCTGTACGAAGCTTAAAGATTTCGTCCTTCGCCTCGACCAGCGCAGCCTTCTTGCGGTCCTCTGCTTCCTTTGCAGCGGAGCTGCGGATTCGTTCGGCCTCCTTCTCGGCACTGCCGATCGCAGCCTCCGCATCACGCTTGCGCTGCTCGATGCCCTTTGTCACGCCGCGCGCCTCTGCACTCTGGATCTGCACGTCAACGTCCTGCTTTGCGCGCTTGGTGCCGAACATCATGCCTGCGGCGGCACCGATTGCAAGTGCAAGGACGATCAGCAGCACCGCAACACCGGGATTCAGAGCGGCGACCAGCATGAGGGTACTCAGTGTCATACTGTGATTTCCTCCTAACATATTCAAATGGTATGGTATTTATCATTTGATTCTGCGGCAGGAAACACGCCGTTTGATGATTCAGTTTTGTGAGTGGGGAACCGCCGTTTCCGCGTATATCTGTTTCCGCCGGCGTTTCCGTTATCAGACAGTCACCGCACCGTCCTGACACGGTCTGCGGGACATAAAAAAAGATCATACAGCGGCATCTGCCGCAAAACACCATCGGAAATCAGCAAACAAATTGCCCCTGACTTCCGGTGCAATGCATAATACACAACAATAGTATACTATACTTTTGCAAGAAAGTCAAGGGCTTTTTTGCAATTCCCGCGGTTCTGAATGCCGTTCAAGATTTTTCGCAGGAATTATTCGATATAGATTTTACCAATAAAGATGTAAACGAGGCCGTCATCATTATCATTTGTAAGGTCATCCTTCGCATCCAGTGCAGCGATCTTCTGCTCCTGAAGCTGCGGAATGGAATCATCCAGCTCGTAAACCGTTCCGACCGGCACATTTTCCGGAATCCGGAGCTCCAGCCGCAGCAGTTCCGTCCCGGCCGGCATCGTATACAGATCAAAGCCTGCCTGATTGATGATAAACGCACCCGGTACGGTATCATTGCAGGTCAGCATCGAAAGCCGCAGTTCCTCATTATGTGCGATCGGGAAAGAATAAGAAAGAATTTCGGGGAGCGGCGCGCCGTTCTGATTTTTCAGACGGATATAGAACTGGAAGCCTGCCTGCGGAGTATCGGCCAGATAACGCAGGCTGAGGGTAATCGTCTCGCCGGGATGCGCGATCTGATTATCCAGTGCAACGATCGCCTCCTCCGGCCGTTCTTTCACCTCAATTTTCGGAGGCGGGAGGGTTTCCTGCACAACGACAACCGGAGGCGCATTGGGATCAATCATCTCCGTCGTGACAGGCGGCTCCGTGTGGGTTTCCGGCGGAGCAGTTTCCGGCACGGCGGTCGTCTGCGGTGCAGCAGTCGTCCGCGGCGCGGCAGTCTCCGCCGGTGCGGGATTCACGGGTGCGGTCTGCGGCGGTTCCGTCACATCGGGGACAGCTGTCAGGCTGCTCTCCCCGCCCGGAGCCGGAACCGGGTTATAAACGGTCACGGTCTGCGTCACCGTTTCGATCGTTTCATCTGCATCCGTTGTCAGGGCGGTCTGCAGATAGACACCGGTCTGCTCAATGAATTCCGGCTCGGATTCGGCAATCTCATATTCCGAGGGTCTCAGCAGTCCGGTCCGGTGCATGATCGCACCGGTGAGTACAAGCAGCGCACAGGCCGCGACCGGTCCGATCCGGTAAGCGAGCTTTTGCATCGAAATGCGGCGTTTGCCGCCGGTATGCAGGATAACGGCAGGATGCTCCTTCTCCGCTGCCTTTTTGCGGATCTGCTGTTCCATTTCAGCGATCCGCTGTTCGGGCAGACGAAGCTGCCGCGAGAGCTCACGATAGATCATCGGAGCCTGATCGTTCTGATTCCGGTTATCCGATTTCATGCTTCATCCACCCCCGTTTCTTTTCGGATGATCTCACGCGCACGGGCGATCCGTGTGCGCACAGTGCTTTCGTTCAGATGCAGGATCTCCGCGGTCTCTCTGATGGAGTAGCCCTCGACCGCAAAGAGCATCAGCGGCAGACGGTATCGCTCAGGCAGGCGGCAGACCGCCTCCATCACCTGCCTTAATTCAGGTGCCGCACTTTCGACCGGGATCTGCTCCATCACCTCCTCGGAAGCACGCCTTCGTCTGAGCCAGTGCTTCAGATGATTCTTACAGCGGTTTCTGGTCACGGTAATGAGCCATGCCCGTGCCTGCGTATCGTCGGCAAAAGTCATGCCGGATTCGAGCAGCTGCACGAACACATCCGAGGCAACATCCTCAGCCTCGGCAGGATTTTTCAGATACGACAGTGCGATATTGTAAACTGTCTGGATATGCCGCCGGTACAATGCGGAAAACGCATCGTTCTGCTCAGCAGTCTGCATGTTGTCTCACTTCCCTCCGGCACGATGCGCAGGGATGAGCACAGCCGCCTGATAGTCCTTTGATTAGAAAACAATTCAGACAGCAAAAAGTCCCGCGCCTCGATCAAAATCAGCGTTCTGCACAAAACAACTTGACATTCTCTGTGCAGTATGCCGGTAATTTGTCTATATTGCCCGGCATCGGCCGTCAGACACAACGACCGGTTCTCTGTATCTGGAAAAGCAGTCCTGAATGACTGTATAATTCTTCAATATATATTATATCATATTATGCAGGGAATTTCAATGGGAGAAGTCCGAAAAAGTTTCTGCTTCGCTGCATGGGAGCCAAAACGGAGGCGGGTTCTACCCGCTTCAATGGGAGTGACGCGAAAAAGTGAAAAGTGAATGGTGAAGAACGAATCGTGAATAGTAAATGGTGTCAGGTCAGTACATAGGTAAGTGTTCAGCCGGTGCCTGTGCTTTTCGGCGGTGAGAACTTTGCGAACCGCTGCGGTGCGCCTGACGATAGGGGTGTTTCGCCGTCTGCGGACGGCGACAAGGGCGCTGCCCTTGACCCGCAAACTTTTGAAAAAGTTTGATCAAAACTTTTGTGAGGCTGCAAACGGTCAGCCTAACGCACGACCGCCGGCTTGATGCAAAAAGGGTGCCGATTGTTCCATCAGCACCCAATTTGTTACACATAACGGGGTCTGGGGACAATGTCCCCAGCGGGGTTTGGGGCGGAGCCCCATTTTGGATACATCGCGAAGCGATACCTCATTTCCCGTACTTGGCGCGGTCCATTTCGCGGATCGCGGCACGGCGGATCTTGCCGCTGCCGACGGTCTTGGGCAGCTCCTCGACAAACTCCACAACACGCGGATACTTATAAGGCGCAGTCCCCTTCTTGACATACTCCTGGATCTCCCTGACCAGCTCGTCGGAAGGCGTCGTGCCCTTTGTCAGCACGATCGTCGCCTTGACGACCTGCCCGCGGATCTCATCCGGCACGCCCGTAACCGCGCATTCCAGCACGTAAGGCAGCTCCATGAGCACGCTCTCGATCTCGAACGGTCCGATGCGGTAGCCGGAGGACTTGATCACATCGTCCACACGGCCGACATACCAGAAGTAGCCGTCCTCATCGACCCACGCCGTATCGCCGGTGTGATAGTAGCCGTCGCGCCATGTCTCGGCGGTCGTCTCCTCGTCGCCGTAGTAGCAGAGTGCCAGTCCGGGAACGCCCTCCGCCTTCAGCTTGATGCAGATCTCGCCGGTCTCACCGACGCCCGCAGGCGTGCCGTCCGGCAGAAGCACCTGCACATCGTACTGCGGATTCGGCTTGCCCATGCTGCCCGGCTTCGGCTCCATGCCGACCACATTTGCAATGGAAAGCGTCGTCTCGGTCTGACCGAAGCCCTCCATCAGCTTGATGCCGGTCGCGCGCTGGAACTGATAAAAGACCTCAGGGTTCAGTGCCTCGCCCGCGATGCAGGCATATTTCAGCGAGGACAGATCGTATCTCGCAAGATCCTCCTTGATAAAGAAGCGGTACATGGTCGGCGGCGCACAGAAGCTCGTGACATGATACTTCTTGAACATCGGCAGGATATCGTCCGCGTGGAAGCGGTCGAAGTCATAGACAAACACGGCGGATTCGCACATCCACTGACCGTAAAGCTTGCCCCAGAGTGCCTTGCCCCAGCCGGTATCGGAGATCGTGAAGTGCAGGCCGTTCGGGTCGGCGTTCTGCCAGTAGCGCGCCGTGACATAGTGGCCGAGCGGGTACTGATAGCTGTGCAGCACAAGCTTCGGGTTGCCGGAGGTACCGGAGCTGAAGAAGATCAGCATCGGATCCTTGCCGCAGGGCGTCTCGGGCGTGCGCTCAAAATGCGTGCTGTAGACGGAAAGCTCCGCATTGAAATCGTGCCAGCCCTCGCGCTGTCCGTTGACGAGGATCTTCGTTTTCAGCGTCGGGCAGGTCTCGCAGGCGAGATCGACCTCGGAAGCGACGTCGCCGTCCGCGGTGCAGACGATCGCAGAGACCTCCGCAGAATTGAAGCGGTATTCAAAGTCATGCTTTTTCAGCATATTCGAAGCAGGAATGACCAGTGCACCGATGCGGTGCAGTGCGATGATCGAGAACCAGAATTGGTAGTGACGCTTCAGCACAAGCATGACGCGGTCACCCTTTTTAATGCCGAGCGATTTGAAATAATTAGCCGTCTGGCAGGAGAACTTCTTGATATCCTTGAACGTGAAGCGGCGTTCATGATGATCGCGGTCCACATAGATCATTGCGGTCTTATCCGGACATTTCTCCGCCATTGCATCAACAATGTCATACGCGAAATTGAACTCATCCTGATGCTCAAAGTGCACGGCACTCAGAACGCCCTCCTCATTCGTTTCGCAGGTGACGAACTTCTCTGCAACCGGATGCATCAGACCGGCCTTATCCACGTTCGTTGCATGGAACTCGGCAACATGCTCATGATATTCCGAAAGGCCTGCGGTGCCGTGCGGTGCCATAACAAATGCGTAGATTTCGCAGTCCTCTCCGCCCAAAGCGACCTCGTCATGCGGCATGGAGCTGTCATAGTAGATGCAGTCGCCCTCATGCAGGATCTCCGTATGCGAACCGACGGTCATGCGGACGGTGCCCTTCAGGACGATGTCCATTTCCTGACCCGCATGGCTCGCGAGGTGCAGCGGCTTGGAAAGCGCCTCCTCGGAATACGGGATCACAACATGGAACGGCTCGACGGTCTTGTTCTTGAACTTCGCGGCCAGCCGGTTATAGACAAAGCCCTCTCTGCGGACGATCGGCACGCCCTCGCCCTTTCTGGTGACGGTGTAGCCGCTCAGCTCCGGGCTGCTGCCCTCCATGAGATCGGCGATCTCCACATGAAACGCATTTGCGCACTTATAAATAAACGTGAAGCTGAAATCCTTTTCGCCCGCTTCAAACTTTTTGTAGTCCTCAACAGAGTAGTCCGTGTTCGCAGCCATTTCCTCGACCGAGATCCCGAGGTCCTCGCGCAGCCGCATAATGCGCTCCGCGACCTCCTTGATTCTGCTCTCGGCATTCGGCTGCTTTGTCTGCTCGCTCATCACAATCTCTCCTTTTCAAAAAATAAAAAAGCCCGTCCCAAAGAATCGTTCTTTGAGACGAGCATCATTCCTGAATACCCGCGGTACCACTCAAATTGTGCCGCTATTGCGCGCACCGCTCAGTGAGCTCCAACAAGCCCTTTACTTTCACGCAGCATCACGGGAAAACCTACTATTCTGCCGGGATTTCAAATTGATATCACCGTGATATCAGAATGGATCCCGCCGCAAAAATTCGGCGTTCCGGCTCAGAAGGGATACACAGCTTTGCATGACACCGGCTCACACCTGCCGCCGGCTCTCTGCAGACATCGGCAACGCTGCGCGTGTCTTCCTCATTGCCTTTCATTCGCGATTATAGCACAGAAATTATGTTTTGTCAAGCCCTTTTTCAAATTTTTTTTGCGATTTTGGTAAAGGCCGGATCGGTGCAGAACGATTTGAGCGGACATACCGCGCATTTCGGGTTTCTCGCCGTGCAGACATCGCGGCCGAACAGCACCATCTGGTGACAGTACCGGTTGGAGCGTTCCGGCGGCAGCACCTTCCGCAGATCCTTCTCGACCTGCTCCGGCGCATGGTTCTTCGTCAGGCCGAGCCGCCCGCTGATGCGGATGCAGTGCGTATCGGTCACGACTGCAGGTTTGCCGTAGACGTCACCGAGCAGCAGGTTCGCGGTTTTCCGCCCGATGCCGGACAGCGTCAGCAGGTCGTCCATGTTGTCCGGCACGACGCCGCCGTACACATCGCGGACGCGCTGACACATCTCCTTGATGCTCTTTGCCTTTGCTTTATAAAAGCCGCAGGGATGCACCGCCTGCTCAAGCTCAGAAAGCTCCGCATCTGCGAAGGAATCGAGCGTCGGGTACTGTTTGAACAGCTCCCTTGTCACGATGTTGACGCGGGCATCCGTGCACTGTGCGGAAAGCCGCGTCGCGATCATCAGCTCATAGGGCTTGCCGTATTCCAGCGAGCAGAGTGCCTCCGGATACAGCGTATCAAGGACGTCGCAGATCTCTGCTGCCTTTTTCTGCAATTTTGTCATGCTTTTTCTCTCTCTCGGGCAAAAGTGATGAGCATATTGCCGCAGATATCCTTGCCCGTATCAAATGCAATGCTGACGACCTCCCAGCCGTCATGTGCCTCGGATTCCATGACACCCTCTGCGTAGCTGTAGTCTTTTTTGATGTATTTGCGTTCAATTTCAATGATCTTGTAGGTTTTCATAATCAATATCCTTTCTGTGTTTGTGAATGGTTCGGGATCTGTCAGCCTTCTGTGTGTCCGGTAAAAATGTCATGAAGCCGCTGTTCCTCGTCTGTCGGCTTCCGGTGCGGGCTGCCTGAAAACAGCAGTCTGACCGGCTGCGGATCAAAGCCCTCATCGAGAAAATGCTCGTAGGTATCCTCGGTGATCTCGTAAAAATCGCAGTAACTGAAAAAGCTTGCTGATTCCAGCGTGTTCATGATATACATTCCCAGAGCCGGAGACCAGCCCGCACACATCATATTGTTCGGATGCATTTTTTTGCGTTCTATGATGCCGCTCATAAAAAGAACCCCTTTCAGAATGATGGTTTGATTCCGGAAAACATTGCTTGACATTTCTGCCTATCCGTGCTATCATAAATACGCAGAAACGAAAGGAGCATCATTATGGGCAAAGCCTTCACATTTGAACCGGAAAAGCTGATCTGCGCGGTGCTGTATACAGACGAACGCACCGCAGATGCAGCGATCGCCAAGCTGAAAGCAGCATACGGCGAAACCGATCTCGAATCGGAGCCGTACTGCTTTTCCGATATCTCGCCCTACTACGACGGCGAAATGGGCGGCAAAGTCTACCGCAAAATGCTTTCATTTTCGGAGTGCCGCGACCCCGCGGAGCTCGCCGCGATCAAAACGCTGACGAACAGCATCGAACAGGCCGCAGCAGCAGACGGGAACCGCTCCGTCAATCTTGACCCCGGCTTTGTCAGTGCCGGACGGCTCTCGCTTGCGACAACCAAAAACGCCGGACACCGCATCCCGCTCTCTGACGGAATTTACGCGGAGCTGACGCTCTTTTATGCGCGGCACGCATGGAACCCGTTTCCGTGGACATACATGGATTTCAAGCTGCCGCAGGTACATGCGTTTCTGACGCAGGCACGCGCGATTTACATGCAGCAGCGGAAGTCCTGGCTTTCCAGAAACTGACGGGTCTGCCGGACGAAAACCGTCAGCGCGTCGCCCGCATACCCGAGGAGACATCCGACCCAGACCGCACCGTAGGCAAAGGAAAGCGTCATGCCTTCCAAAGGGATCGCGCCCTCGCCGATCAGGTCGCAGCTGGAGCCGTAGCTCTCATCATGCAGATGACAGGGTGCCAGATAACAGGGGATCTCAAGCTGCTTGCAGCGGCGAATCAGATTCTGCATCCCGAACGGCGAATACCGCGACGAATTGGCCGTCTCGGAATGATACGTTCCGTGCACGACCGCCGCGGTGCCTTCCAGCGAAAAGCGGTCGTAACGCTGCCCGTTGTACGGATGCAGCAGCAGCACATCCTTCGGATGCAAAGCCTTCACAGACAGTACCCGCATATCCGTGCGGGTGCTTTTTTTCGGGATGCGTTCCGCCGTGCGCACCCGCTCGACAGGCTGCATCGTGCTGCTGAAAAAGTCCATGCTCTCATGCTGACAGGGCAGCAGGTCAAAGCCGCGGTGCAGGTACGTCTCGCCGCTCAGATTGCGGTACACCGCCCACACGCCGCCCGATAACCCGCGGCAGATCAACTTCACGGCTGCGTCAAAATTGGCGTGGCCGTTTGTCATCGCATCCGATAGCGGCGCGATCGCCGAGACAAGCACGACCGGAATGCTGATGCCGCAGAGTGCTGCCGACAGCATCGCGGCGGTCTGTTCCAGCGTATCCGTACCGTGTGCGATGATAATACCGCCGAACTTTTCATGGTCAAGCGTCGAGCAGGCCCGCAGCAGCGTGCACCAGTCGTCCGGCGTCAGATCCTCGCTTAATTTGTTCAGCGGGATAAACGTCTGAAACTGCACCGACGAATACGGATTCGCAAGGCGGTAATGCTGTTCCAGCACCGTCAGCGCAGTACCTGCATCACTTCTGCGTGCGCCGTCAGAGGCCGTTCTGCTGCATATCGTTCCGCCGGTCAGGATCAACGCGATCTGCATAAGCAATATCCTCTCATTTTACGACGCGGAGCGTCACGCTGACGATCTCCGGATGATTGCAGAGCCGCAGCGGGAACGCGCTGTTGCCGAGCCCGCGGCTGACATACATCGTCGTATCGCCCTCGGTGAAGCTGCCCTCGGTCAGCTTCGGGAAGAAGCCCTGATCCGGTGCCCAGATGCCCTGATGCACGAACGGGATCCGGAACTGGCCGCCGTGGGCATGTCCCGCCAAAACAAGATCGGCTCCGGACGGCGCATAGCTCTCCGTCAGATACTGCGGCTCATGCGCGAGCAGCACCTGAAACTCGTCCTTCGCGTCCGCGGTCAGCGTCTGCAGGATGTTCGCCTGCAGGGAGTTGTCGTCCATGCCGATCAGCGTGAAGGTCTGGCCGGATTCCGTGCTGACCTGCACCGCTTCGTTGCTGAGATACTGCACGCCGAGCTCCTTCACCTTGTCCAGATACTGCGTGAGCGTATCCTGCTGAACGGCGTGCTCATGGTTGCCGGAGACATAATAGACCGGCGCGATCTGCACGGCCTGCTCCATGAACTGCAGTGCCGCCGGGATATCCGTATGCGTTTTGCCGTCGATCGCGTCGCCGGTCAGGACAATGATGTCCGGTTCCAGTGCGCGCACCTCGCGCAGCAGGGTCTCATTGTTCTTCGGGAAGGTTTTGTTGTGCAGGTCGCTGAGCTGCACGATGCGGAAGCCGTCGAATGAAAATGAAAGCTGTGACGTTTCATACGTATATTCCGAGACCTCGATGCGGTTGTTTGCGCCGTATGCCATCGCAATAAACAGCAGCAAAAGCAGCAGGCGTATGCCGATGCCGCGCACCTGTTTTCTGCGTTTTTCAAGCTTTTTCAGGTCAGTCTTTTTCTTCATCCGGTTCGTTCCTCCGCAGTTTCTGTATATACGCGAACGCGGATACGGCCAGAAATGACCGTACCCGTGTCCGCGTTATGTGATTGTATCAAAGATTACCACTGAACAAGATATGCGATCCAGTTCAGGATCTCAACGACATCGTCGCTGTCCATTTTGCCGTCTCTGTTCGCGTCGGCATTAGCGATGCCCTGATCGGTGATGTGTGCGTTTCTGTCCTCAACAGCCAGACGGCAGATGAGAACTGCATCCGAAACGTCGCAGCCGCCGTCGCAGTTTGCGTCGCCGCGGACCAGCATCTTCGGCTTATTCTGCTCGGTGGTCACTGTGGTGGTAGTGGTCGCCGGTGCACTGGTCGTGGTGGTGGTCGTGGTCGTGGTGGTGGTCGTCACAGGTGCCTGCGTGACGATCTGCGGCGGATCGGTGACAACAGGGTTCGACGAACCGCCGGTATAGCTTGCACTTTCGATCGTAGCAGACTTCGGCCAGTAGATCTGGAACTGGACATTGCTGACGCCCGACGGAACGTCGATCGAAACCGTGAAGGAACCGCTGGAAGAATCTGCCTTCCATTCCTTCTGAACCCAGTCGCCCTGCGAGTAGCCGTAGCCGCCGTTGGACTCCCAGTCATTGGAGTTGGTCTTGATCTTGATCTCGAGCGTGCACGGACCGTTGACTGCGATCTGATACTTGCCTTCTTCATCGCCTGCGGTCACGGTCGCATTGCCGCTTGCAGTACCCGGCTGAGACGGATTCGGTGCATCGGTCACGGTCGGCTGCTGCGGATTGTCCGGAGGAGCCGTTGTGGTCTGCGGCTGCTGCGGGTTATCGCCGCTGCCCGGATTGAGGTTCACGTTCTTGACGCCGGTGATCGAGGTATCGCAGGAACCGGTGCCGAACTTGTCATACAGTGCGGCTGCTGCGCAGACCAGACATGCCTGGTAGTCCAGTGCGACCTCGTTGACCATGTAGCCGATTTCATCGTAACGCTGGTCAACATACAAGCCGTCCTTGTTCGGGCCGCCGACGAGTGCGCCGACAAGCACATACTTGTTCGGCTCATCGCTCTTGGAATCATTCATGCCGGATGCAGCTCTGTGGTGGCAGTGTGTCGGGGAGTTGTTGTCCCAGCCGACAACATAGTTCTTGCCGCCGTTGCCGCCGAGGATCAGGTTCATCTGACCCTGTGCCCAGTTTGCATAGTTTGCGCCGCCCTTTTTCGTTGCGAGCAGCGAGATGAACTGCATGCCGCAGTTATATCTTGCACTGCCCCAACTGTCCATGCAGAGGTAATTGCTGGAGTTGCAGACAGAACCGATATAACCGTTGACCTTGCTCCAGTCTTTGGTGATCTCCGCGATGACGGTCGCTGCGCCGAGGTCGGTGTTGCCCCACGCGTGTGCCCAGCCGAGGTACTGCGTGACCTTGGACTTTGCATCGTCAAGGTACTTGCCTTCGCCGGTCGCGATGTGGAGCCATGCGGCTGCCCATGCCTGGTCATCGCTGCACTTTGCATCGTTGCTCAGGTAGAAGCCCTGCACGCCGTCTCTTGCGACCTGGTTGTTCTGGCAGGAGAAGTTGTAAAGTGCCTTTGCGTACTTCAGGGACTCGTCATTCTTGAAGTTGATGTAGTCCAGTGCGAGCGCTGCCGCATACTCTGCTGCGATATCACTTGCGCCGTTGGACGTCCAGTACATCTTGCGGGAACCGGTCTGGTTCTCCGGTGCGCCCCAGTAGTTGTGGTCCGGCTGACCCTCGCCCTTCTGATACAGGAACTCGGAGACGCTGTCGCCGTTCAGCTTCGTGGATGCCTTGAAGAAATCAATAAAGTGCTTGTTGATCGTCTTGTAGTGGTCGGTCAGGCCGAGCTTGTCATACGAGTTCTTGAACTCGTAGTAGGACCATGCGATCGTGCTGGCAGCGTAGCCCTGCGGCAGACCGAACATGACATGGTCGCCTGCGTCGTGGTAACCGCCCTTGACCTGGTCGTCCATGTGGCAGTTGCCGCGCCACTCCATTGCACAGCTGCCGGAGATGTCGCCGCACATGTTGGCGTCATACAGATACAGGCTGTACTGGAGCAGTCTTGCGTAGTTGTCGCTGCCGGCCGCATCTGCCGTGATCGGTGTGACTGTGCTTGTTGCGATCAGTGCGCTCAGAGACATCACAGCGCTCGTGCAGACTGCGCCGACGCGCTTCATCAAATGTTTGCTCATGAAAAAACCCCTCTCATTTTTTGTAGCAACATTCCAAAAAACCCTCATTTTTTGGGTCGGAAGTCCGACACTTACATTATAGCCGAAAACAATCTGTATTATATGGACATTTTGTGAACATTCCTTGAATATTCGTCAAACAATTCCCTGTTTTTGCGCTTTACATCTGCACAAACTGCCTAAATCCCCGAAAATTGCGAAGCTTTCGCATCCTCATAATCATGATATTTCAAAGATTTGCGCGTGTCATTTCTTGCGGTTTTATGCGAATAATTCCATTTTTTGCGTTACCGTTTTGTAATCCGTTCCAGAGAATATACAAATCGTAATATGGAAATCAGACGTCTGAATTTGTTTTTTCATTCTGCTTCGCAGTTTTCCGGACGGCACATCCGAAAAAAATACAGCACAGGATTTGACAAAATCGGTTTCTCATGCTATACTAGCAGTATCTGAGTTTTTTCCGAAAGGAGTGTCCCATGAAAATACAGGATATCCCGCAGCTCGCGGAGAAGCTCCGGCAGGCAGCCGGAACCGTCATCCGCGGCGCGGACGATACTATTTATATGCTGACAGCCGCGATCCTCTGCGGCGGACATGTGCTGCTCGAGGATCTCCCCGGCACCGGCAAGACCACGCTCGTCAACGCATTTGCCGTGCTGACCGGCTGCGATTCCAAGCGCGTGCAGTGTACGCCTGACCTGATGCCGGCGGATATCACCGGCTTTGAGATGCTCGTGCAGCAGCCCGACGGCAGCCGCACCATGCAGTTCCGCAAGGGGCCGGTCTTTACGAATCTGCTGCTTGCCGACGAGATCAACCGCATGGCACCGCGCTCGCAGGCGGGTCTGCTCGAATGCATGGCGGAGCATCAAGTCACGGCGGGCGGCGTCCGGTATGACCTGCCGAAGCCGTTTTTCGTCATCGCGACACAGAACCCGATCGAGCTGCAGGGCACGTTCCCGCTGCCCGAAGCTCAGCTCGACCGCTTTTTCATGTGCCTTGCACCCGGCGTCCCCGAACGGGATCAGGAACGCGAGATCCTCAAAGACCGGCAGACCGCCGACCCGCTGGATGCGCTGAAGCCGGTCACCGATCCTGAGACGCTGCTCTCTGCACAGCAGGCTGTGCGGACCGTTTCCGCTTCGGACGCGGTGCTCGATTATCTGCTTGACCTTGCCGATGCGACGCGGCGTCACAAGAAGATCCGCTTCGGACTGAGCACCCGCGGCGCGCTCGCCGTCCGGCACGCGGCACAGGCTGCTGCGGCAATGGAAGGCAGAGACTATCTGCTGCCCGACGATATCAAAAAGGTATTCCCGGCGGTCTGCACGCACCGCATCCATGCGGCAGAGGGACTGCTCACCGACCGGCAGGCTGCACGCAGTCTGGTCGGCGAGATCCTTGACAGCGTGCCGGTGCCGAAATCATGATCCTCGTACTGCTGCTGCTCTGCGTCGGCTTTGCGATCGTGGTCTCCCAGTCACTCATCCGGCGGTTCGGCTTCAAAAATCTCACTTACGAGCTCGCGTTTTCCGAGCAGGAGGTCTTTGAGGGCGACACGGTCACGCTGACCGAGACGATCTGCAGCCGGAAGCTTCTCCCGCTACCGTGGGTCAAAGCCGAGCTGACGACGCATTCGTCCCTGCTGTTCGCGACAAAGCAGTCTGCTGTTTCCGAGGAAACACGCTTCGTTTCCAGCTTCTTCTGCGTGATGCCGTACCGGAAGATCACGCGGCACTGGAATGTCACCTGCACCAGGCGCGGCATGTTCACCGTCGATCACGCGGTCATCGTCATCAACGACCTGTTCGGCGCACAGGAGCTCTCCCGCAGACTGCCGGAGGCGCACGCCGAGCTGACCGTGCTCCCGGGGCGCAGGCAGTCGGAGATGCCGGATGTGTTCCCGCGGCAGATCATGGGTGATATTATCCGCAGGCGCATGCTCATTCCTGACCGGATGTGCTTCAGCGGCATCCGTCCTTATACGGACGGCGATCCGGTGCGGGATATCTGCTGGAGTGCCTCGGCGCGCACTGAACAGCCGATGGTCCGGCAGTTTCAGGAGACAGCCTCTCCGACCGTGACCGTCGTACTGAGCATGGAATCCAGAGAGACCGACCGCGAAACCGTATCCGATACGGATTCGTTTGAAAATGCCGTGCGGCTCTGTGCGGCCTGTCTCAATACCGCAGCCGAAATGCGGATACCCGTCCGGCTCTGCGCAAATACTGACGTCAATGACGCGCCCGCCGAAACGCCGTTCCGCTCCGGCACAGACGCGCTCTATCCGATGCTGCGTCTGCTCGCGGCGATCTCCTACGGCATTTCCGGCCGCACGACCGATCTGCTCAAAGAGATCCGGCAGAAAGACAGCAGCTCCGCGATCATCCTCATTACCGTTCATCCGGCCGCGGACATTCTGCTTGCCGCAGACCGCGACCCCGCTATAACGGTCATCTCCCTGCGGCCGCTCTCCGATCATGAGCACCGCCCGAATGTCCGTCACATTGCTTTGATACAAGAAGAAAGGAATCCTGAATCATGAAACTAATGAAATCTGCTTTGATCTGCTGTGCGCTGCTGCTCGCAGGCACACTTTCCGCCTGCGAGGTCAGCGATGCGCCGCAGCAGGACGGTACACTGAACAAACAGGAGCCCGCTGTCACCGAGATCGTCGAAAATAACAGCGGCGACGGTCAGGCCGCAGGTCAGAACGGTGATGCCGCAAAGCCCGCTTCCGATAACGGTGCCGGAAATGCCGCATCCGCCGGGGACGGTCAGGCCGCACAGAACAACGATGCACCCGCGCAGAACGCTTCCGGGAACGGACAGGCTGCGCAGGAAACGCCCAAGCAGGACACGCCCGCCGCAGCCGATAACGGCGACAGCTACGAGGTCGGCAGCGAGCCCGCGCTGAGCATCGGCGTTGTGCACGCAAAGCCCGGTCAGAAAAGCGTGCCGGTCACGGTGAAGATCCACAACAACCCCGGCTTCTGCGCCGGCGGCATCCGCGTAATCTACGACCCGGCGATCACCCCGCAGTATGACCCGGACAGCTTCCAGGGCGTCAGCGACAAAGGTACCGCCGTCTCCGGCTCCATGCTGACCTACTGCTCGGTCGCACCGGAGAACCTGATCGTTGCTTACGGCATTCTCGGTCAGGAGAACTCCGCCGAGAACGGTGCGTTGTTCACCTGCTATTTCAATATCCCCGAAAATGCTGCTTCCGGCAAGGTCTATCAGCTGCAGACCGAGCTCGCAGAGCTGAAAAACGAAAACGGAGATAACGTGAATCTGAAAATGATCGGCGGAGAGATCCGCATTGACTGACAGCGCAGCCCGCATCCGGCAGACTGATCCGGATGCGGGCTTTCTGCTGCCGTAAATGACATGTTTCGCGCGGCCTTTCCGGTATAATGGAGATATCACACCGGAAAGGAAGCATGTTTATGCCGCGCATCCGTCCCCTGCTGCTCTGTCTGCCGCTGCTGCTCACCGCCTGCTCCGCTGCGCCGCCCCTGCCCCCGCCGCCCGCCGAAGAATCCGCAGAGACCGCCCCTGTCTCCGCACCGCAGCCGGAGCAGATCATCGCTGCATGGATCCCGTATTTCAGCGTCAGTGCCCTGCTCTCCGATCCGGACGAGGCGGTCTGCCGGGAGCATGTCAGCAGCTATCTGCAAAGGCTCTCCGGGTTCGGCATCAACACGGTATTCGTGCATGTCTGCGCGTTCGGGGAAAGCATTTATCCGTCCGTCTACTACCCTGCCCTGCCTGCTGCCGGCGAGCACGACGGGATGCAGATCTTTACGGACGTCTGCGCCGAACAGCAGATCGCGCTGCACGCATGGATCAATCCGCTCAGGCTGCAGACCGGCGAGGTCATGGCGCAGCAGACCGGCGATGCCGCGCTCTGTGCGTGGTACAAAAACAGCAAGCTCCGGACGCGGAACCTCACAACATGGGACGGGCGGTTCTATCTCGACCCGGCGGCGGATTCCACGCGGAAATTCCTGAAAGGAGTCATCACCGAGCTGATGCTGAAATATCACCCCGCGGGCATTCATGCGGACGATTATTTCTATCCGACCGATGCCCCGGAATTTGATGCGGCACAATTCGCGAGATCCGGCGCGGATGACCTCGCGGAATGGCGGCGCGGCAATATCAACGCGCTCATGCAGGCGATGTACGGCGCGGTGCACGGTGCGGACGAAAACGCGGTGTTTTCCGTCAGTCCGCAGGGCAGTCTGCAGAAGAACCGCGAAACGCTCTTTGCGGATGCGGAAAAATGGTGCAGAGAGGACGGGTACTGCGACCTCATCATTCCGCAGCTGTATTTCGGCTACCGGAATGAAGCCTGTCCGTTTGCGGAGATGCTCCGGGACTGGACAGAGCTCCCGCGGGCGGATTCCGTGCGCATGGCGGTCGGGCTGGCGGTGTACAAATATGGGCACCCCGACCCGCAGGCCGGCTCCGGGCGGGATGAATGGTGCACCGCCGAAAGGCTCCCCGCCGTGCAGACCGAGGATGTGCTCTCCGACCGAACGCTCTGCGGGGTCGCGTATTATCACGGGGACGCGCTGCTCACGCTCCCGGAGCCGGAGCGTGAGGCGGTGAAAGCGGTATTGCTTCGCAATGATCTATAATGGGCTCCGCCCAAACCCGCCAAAGGGACACTTTCCCTTTGGAATCCCATTTTGAAGAGCAAGAGGGTGCTGATGTAACAGTCGGCCCCCTTTTTGCATCAAGCCGGCGGTCGGGCGGTAGACTAATGGTTTGAAGCCTCACAAAAGTTTCGCTCAAGCCTTTTTAAAAGCTTGCAGGTTCTTAGGGCGGAGCCCTAAGCCGCTCACCGCAGTGAGCGGAATCCCCCAGCGTTCAAGCGCACGAAGGCATGGGAGCCGCACAGAAAACCGCCCGTCAAACGGTTCGCGGTCAAACTGAATTTTAATTCTGCCCCGTGTTTTTTGTGCAAAACTCCCTTTGCTTTTTCCGTGAAAAAATGCTATAATAATATAGTGAGAGAACGTGTAGCAGTTACTGCGTAAGTCCGGTTGCCTGCTGCATGTTCTTTATTTTTTGCGGGGGTGATACTGATGTATAAAGCCGGCGATATGGTGATGTATGCGGCATTCGGCATTTGTAAGGTCACAGCAGTCGAAAAGCATGATCTTACCGGAGAGGAACAGGAATACTTCATTCTGAAGCAGATACACTCTGATAAAAATATCTTCTATGTACCGACAAACAACGATGCGGCACTCAGCAAGCTGCACCCGGTATGCTCAAAGGCTGAGGTCGATGAACTGATCTCCCACATGAATTCCGAAGGGCTGATTTGGATTGATAATGACAGCAAGCGCAGGGAAGAATACAGCCGCATCATAAAAAATGCCGACAAACACGAGATCATCAGGCTTATCAAGACACTGTATCTGCGACGCAAAAAGCTTGCCGAAAGAGGAAAAAAACTCCGTTCAACCGACCAGAATTATCTGAGCCTTGCTGAAAATATGCTTTTTGAAGAATTTGCATACGCGCTTGATATTGACAGAAGCGAAGTTGTTGATTATATCGAAATGCACATCGCATGATCTTTGTGCAAAAATATCAAACAGAATGACGTTTCTGTTATCATTCAGATTACAATGCAGTTCCTGTCGGCTCTTATCTTGATTGATACAGCGGCAGCAAAGCAGGTATACACAAAACCCGCACGGTTCCTCACAGCCGTGCGGGTTCTTTTTCAGATGATATAAAACCATGTGTCGTCCGGATCGACCGTTTCGGTCTCCGGCTTCTGCTTCGGGTCGTAGCGGTAATGCAGCTCCTGATTTTTGATGCTGACCTTTGCGCCCTCCGGGATCGAGCGCGTGATAAACGCATTCGCGCCGATGACCGCGCCCCTGCCGATCACCGTCTCGCCGCCTAAGATCGACGCGCCGGAGTAGATCGTCACATTGTCGCAGATCGTCGGGTGACGCTTCTTCGATTTCAGCGACTGGCCGCCGCGCGTCGAAAGCGCACCGAGCGTCACGCCCTGATACACCTTCACGTTGTCCCCGATCTCGGTCGTCTCACCGATGACGATGCCTGTGCCGTGGTCAATGAAGAAGTACCGGCCGAGCGATGCGCCCGGGTGAATGTCGATACCGGTCTGGCTGTGGGCATACTCGGTCATGATGCGCGGGATCAGCGGGACGCCCAGCAGATGCAGCTGGTGCGCGATCCGGCTGACAAGGATCGCGAACAGTCCCGGATACGAATAAATGATCTCGTCCTTGTTATAGGCCGCGGGGTCGCCGTCATAGGCGGCATCCACATCCATTTCGATGTAGGCGCGGATCTCCGGGATCTTGCCGATGAACGCGAGCGTGATCTCCTCCGCACGCTGCCGGATCGTCTCCGGCGAAGCATCGCTGTATTCCGGCGCGTAGACCAGAACGATCGAGATCTGACGGATCAGATTGAAGATGACGTCCTCCAGCAGCATCGAGACATGATTCCGCACCGTATACACGCGGTATGCCTGATTGCGGAAATAGCCCGGGAAAATGATCTGCCGGAGCTTATATACGATATCAATGACGATGTCTTTGTTCGGGTGATCGAGCGTGACCTCCGCGTCGATGATGCGTCCGCCGCAGTAGTCCGCAAGCAAGATGTCCAGCAGTCCGTGAATCTGCTCCTCCAGTTTATGTGCCATAACAAGCCGCCTTTCTATCCGGTATTACCTATTATTATAATATGTTTCCGCAAAAATGTCAATGCAGTTTTCCTGCATCTTATGAATAAAATGTGACGGAACTGTGAACCAAAACAGGCGTAAACACGCGGTATTTCCGTATTTTCGGAGACGGCTCCCGTTTTTCGGAGCCGTCTGAACGGCAAAAAAGACGGATTTTATTGTGCAGGATATCCAGAAAGTTCCGGACTGTTCCGAAGGATTTTTGATTACAAAATGGAAAAATCTGTAATTTCGTTGTAATATCTCGCAAAATGTGGTATGATATGAAAAGCGTCGTACAGACGCACCTATTATTTTACGAAAGGATGAGTCGATGAGAAAAGTGAAGGTCGCAGCAGCTTCCCTGTGCCTCCTCTCTTACGGTATGCTCCGCGGCGGCATCATCAACACGGAAGTTTCCGTTGCGAAAACCGATCTGAGCGATACTGTAATCGAGATGACGGCTGAAACTGTTACTACCGCAGCTTCGATCGAAACGACGTCTATCGTAACCAAGGCAACCACCGCAAAGACTACTGCTGTCACCGTCAAGACGACGGCAGTCACCACTGGAACGACCGCATCCTCTGCTCCGGCGACGACAACCGCTGTGAGCACGACAGTCCCTGTCACAGAGAGCACTGCGGCACCGGAAACAACAAGCACTGTGCAGACCGAACCCGAGCAGTTCCTCGCGCTTTCTTCCGAGCAGGAGGTCACCGATCTGTCTGATGCAGCCGAAGCTGCAGCGTCAACACAGACAGAGACGACCGCTTCTCCCGAAGCAGAAAGCGAAGTCACTGCTGAAGCACCGAACGCCATTACGGTCACAGACCGCGAATACTGTATGCTCTGCAACGTCGTGGGGCATGAGTACGGCGCAAACTGGGTGCCGGAGGCTGACAAGGCACTTGTTGTGGAAGTCATTATGAACCGCGTCAATTCTCCCGCGTTTCCGAATACGATCTACGATGTTCTGATGCAGCGAAATCAGTTCGCCGGTCTGGAATATCTGGTCAACATGGACGGAATGTCGGGATATGTGACGGACAGTGTCAAAGCTGCTGTTGACCTGTACCTCGCTGATCCCACGCAGTTCAGTCACGGGTATCTGTACTTCAACGGTGACGGATACCGCAATTACTTCCGTACCCGGTATTGATCGGTTACGAGACGTTCCCCTACATACACGAAAATCCCGAGGCCGCGACGGCTTCGGGATTTTTTTGCCGAATCAGCACCCGACAGATTGACTTTCGGGCGGATTTATGGTATGATATAAGCGTATATTTATAACTGCGGACGGGAGGTGCAGGACGCGCATGAAATTTGCTGACGGCTTCTGGCTGAACAGACAGGGATATACGGTCAGCTATGCCGTGCAGCCCTGCAGCGTACAGATCTTCGGCGGTACCGTAACGGTATGCGCGGCGTCCCACCCGATCCACCACCGCGGCATGACGCTCGGCGGCGTGATGCTGACCGTCTCGTTCTCATCCCCGCGGGAAAATGTCATCCGCGTGCAGCTCATGCACCATAAGGGCGCAGTCTCCCGCGCACCGGAATTTGCGCTTTCCGCAGACCCCGGCTTTCAGCCCGTCATCACCGAAACGGAGGACGGCATCACGCTGACCGCCGGAAAAACCGCCGTGACGGTCGCGAAGCACGGTGCATGGAACGTCACCTTCACCTATGACGGAAAACGGCTCACGGGCAGCACAGAGCGCGCGGCATCCTATATTCAGGCAGATGCAGAGCGCATCCGGCTGGCAGAGGAATCCGCAAAGTCCGAGCCGTTCTGGAGCATCCCGCCGAATAAGAGCGGCTGCTTCATCCGCGAACAGCTTGACCTCTCCGTCGGAGAATATATCTACGGCTTCGGCGAGCAGTTCACGCCCTTTGTCAAAAACGGACAGACCGTTGAGATCTGGAACAGTGACGGCGGAACCTGTACCGACCAGAGCTACAAATCCGTTCCGTTTTATATCAGCTCGCGCGGCTACGGCGTCCTTGCGGCGCATACCGGGCATGTCAGCTTTGAGACCGGCTCCGATACTGTCTCAAAGGTCAGCATGACCGCTGCGGGCGAAGCACTCACCTATTACGTCATCGGCGGTGAAACCTGCGCCGATGTCCTGCGGCATTATACAGATCTGACCGGCAAGCCGGCACTTCCGCCTGCGAGATCGCTGGGGCTCTGGCTCTCGACCTCGTTCACGACGGACTACGATGAGCAGACCGTCTGCGAAATGCTGGACGGGATGAAAAAGCGGCAGATCCCGCTTTCGATGTTTCACTTCGACTGCTTCTGGATGCAGGCGCAGACATGGACAAGCTTTCAGTGGGATACCGCGCTGTTCCCTGACCCGAAAAGTATGCTAAAGCGTCTGAAGGAACAGTACGGCGTCGGCATCTGCGTGTGGATCAATCCGTATATCGCACAGCAGTCCGCGCTGTTTGACGAGGCCGCCGCAAACGGGTATCTGCTGCGGAAAACCGACGGCAGCATCTTCCAGACAGACTTCTGGCAGTCCGGCATGGGCATTGTCGATTTTACAAATCCCGAGGCGCGGACATGGTTCGCGGACAAGATCAGAATGCTCTGCGCGGACGGCGTCGATGCGGTCAAGACCGATTTCGGCGAGCGCATCCCCGCAAAAGATGTGTTCTGGCATAACGGCGCAGACCCGGCCGCAATGCATAATTATTACGCATATCTCTATAATCAGACCGTATTCGAGGCTCTGGAACGCTGCAAAGGTACCGGAAATGCGGTGCTCTTTGCAAGGAGCGCGACCGCCGGCTGTCAGCAGTTCCCCGTACACTGGGGCGGCGACTGCGCCGCGACCTATTCGGCCATGGCGGAGACGCTGCGCGGCGGGCTCTCGCTGACGGCATCCGGCTTCGGGTTCTTCTCGCACGATATCGGCGGCTTTGAACAGACCGCCTCTCCGGATGTCTATAAGCGCTGGGTCGCGTTCGGACTGATGAGCACGCACAGCCGGCTGCACGGCTCACATTCTTACCGCGTGCCGTGGCTCTATGAGGAGGACGACCCGGACGACCCGGAAAACGCCTGTGCCGTGCTGCGGTTCTTTACAGCGCTGAAAGGCAGGCTCATGCCCTACCTCTGGGCGCAGGCGAACAAGACGCATCAGACCGGCATTCCGATGATGCGCGCAATGTTCATCGACTATGCGGACGACCCCGCCTGCCTGACGCTCGACCGGCAGTATATGCTCGGCGACAGCCTGCTCTGTGCGCCGGTCATGAACGAAGAAGAGCTTGCGGAATACTATCTCCCGGCGGGCGAATGGAGCGATCTGCTCAGCGGAGAGACCGTCACCGGCGGACGCTGGCTGCGAAAGACCTGCGGCTATCTGGAAATACCGCTGTACGTCCGGCCGGATACGATCCTCGTGCTCGGCGATTTCCGCGGCAATGTCTGCTATGACTATCTCTGTCACGCAGAGGTGCGCATCTGCGGGCTTCAGGACGGGCATACCGCTTCTGCGGAAATATATCATGCGGACGGCGGACGCTTCTGCACGCTGACCGCAGAACGCACAGGAAACCGCATCACGCTTTTCTGCAGCAAGGGCGGCGTCCGTTATACCGTGACCGTTTCCGGCACCGGCATCCGCATTCCGGCCGCGGAAACAGGCATCACGGTCATCGAACTGTAAAACATGCGGGGCTCTCCCCCGCTGCATATCACAATCAACCGGTTCACCGGCGAAAGGAGCTTTGCTATGAGCAAGAAAAATGAGATTGAAGCCATCTGGTCTGACCGCAAACGGACATTCCTCGGTCTGCCGTGGACATTCACCAAATATTTTCTCACGGAGACCAAGTTTATCACCCGCACGGGCTGGCTGAGCCTTGACGAGGACGAGCTCGATCTCTACAAGGTCACCGATAAAAAGCTCAAGCTGCCCTTCTGGCAGCGGCTCGTCAAGTGCGGCACCATTATCATCTATGTCCGCGATACCGACACGCCGGAAAAGGAAGTCCGCTGCGTCAAGCACCCGCGCGAGGTGCTCAAGATGCTCGATAAGCAGATCAACGCCGAGCGCGACCGCTACAACACCAGAGGCCGCGATCTCTATGCGATCACCGGCGGCATGGGCGGCGGACATATTCCGCAACACCATGACGATATGATGGATCATCCGGTCGATGACTGCGACTGTGACTGCCAAGATCATAACGATTAACGAAGGGATTACAAGATCATGCTGCAATTTGTTACCGAAAAAATTTCTGTGTGGGATCGTCTGAAGGCCGAAAGCCGTCCGATCTTCCTTTACGGAATGGGCGACGGCGCCGTGCGAATCCTCGCTGCCATGCGCAACTATGAGATCCCCGTGGCCGGGATCTTTGCGAGCGACGAGTTTGTCCGCGGACATGATTTTGCAGGCTATCCCGTCAAAAAGCTCTCCGAGCTGGAAGCACAGTATGACGATTTTGTCATTGTGCTCGCATTTGCGGTCTGCTCGCCGCAGATGATCGACCGCATCCGCGCACTCGGCGAGCGGTATCAGCTCTATGTGCCCGATGTGCCGGTCGTCGGCGGCGGACTGTTCACGCCCGAATACTGCACAGAGCACGAGGAGGAGATCCAGCAGGTGTATCAGTCGCTGGCTGACGAACGCTCCCGCCAGATCTACGCAAATATCATCAATTTCAAGATCAGCGGCAACCCGGCCTATCTCATGGATCAGGTCGATACCAAGGATGAGATCTGGAACCGCGTGCTGCAGCCGACCAATCACGAGATCTACGTCGATCTCGGCGCCTACAACGGCGACACGATCCGCGAGATGCTCGAATACACCCGCGGCAAATATCACCGCATCGTCGCGGTGGAGCCTGATAAGAAGAACTACAAGAAGCTCGTCAAATTCGTCGGCGATACGCCCTCCGTGCAGTGCTATCAGTGCACGGCATGGTGCGTGGACACCGAGCTGCCCTTCGGCGCAAAGGCCGGCAGACAGTCCTCGGTCGCTGCGGACGGCATCATGACGCCGGCGCGCTCGGTCGATAACCTGCTGGCAGGCAACCCGCTGACGCTCCTCAAAATGGACGTAGAGGGTGCGGAGCGCGAGGCACTCTGGGGCGCGAGCCGTTCCATTGCCCGCTTTGCCCCGAAGCTGATGATCTCGCTCTATCACCGCAATGAGGATATCTTCGAGCTGCCGCTGCTGGTCAAACGCATCAATCCGCGCTACCGGCTGTTCATCCGGCATCTCCCCTATATCCCTGCATGGGAGACAAATCTCTACGCGGTCTGCGAGGACAACGGCAATACGCAGTACGCAGAATAACGCAGGATCACATAAAAAATGAGCCGGAGGCATCCCCTCCGGCTTATCCGCATACAAAAAAATACAGCAGACACGAAGTTTGTCTGCTGCAAAATATATGGTACCCCCGCAGCCGGAAAATGCGAAACGGCTGCGGGAGTTTGGGGAGGAAATCTGATTTACTGCTTGTTATAGGTGACCCACTGATAGTAGGCAGTCAGCGGCTTGTTGCCGTTATATGCCTTCAGCCAGTCATCAACTGTTCTGCCCGGCCATGCATTCATCATGATCTTGCCCGGGGTATTCGGCATGTTGCCGCGCATCGTGTAGGCTTCCTTGCCGTCCACATACCATGTGATGTGATCCGGCTGCCAGTCAAAACCGTATCTGTGGAAATCCTGAGAAGCGTCAAAACCAAGATTATACATATACTCGTGGCCGCCCTGACCGTCCTTATAGTAGTTGAGCTGCACCTTGGTGGTGTCCTTTCCGAGAATCTCAACGTCGATCTCGTCCCACGGATTGTTGTCAGACGGGCCGGTATATGTGAAGAACGAGGACACAACACCGTCATTCTTGATTGCCTTCATCGAGGTCTCATAGTAGCCGTAGTGATAGAAGTTGTTGGTGCGGAACTCGCCGCCGGAATACTGCGGATCCCAGTCATTGTTGCGGTCATTGGACCACTTCTGGTCGATCTTCAGTTCCAGCAGACCGTTGTTGATCTGCGCGTTCTGCTTGTACCACCAGCAGTCAAACGGCTTGCCGTTCGTCCAGCCGTCGGATGCGAAGAAGTCGCCCGCATTGCCGGTTCTGAAGTCAGAGACCATGGTCGCATTCGCGTTCATGCCGCCGGAGCTCTGCTGACCCGGCTGCTCCTGCTGACCCGGGTTCTCCCACGGATTCTGCTGCTGACCCGGGTTCTCCCACGGGTTCTGCTGCTGACCCGGGTTCTCCCAAGGGTTCTGCTGCTGACCCGGATTCTGCTGACTGCTGCCGGACTTGCCGTTCTGGTCGTAGGTGACCCACTGATAATGCGCGGTCAGCGGCTTGTTGCCGTTGTACGGCTTGAGCCAGTCGTCAACGGTTCTGCCCGGCCATGCATTCATCATGATCTTGCTTGCGGTCTTCGGGCAGTCGCCGCGCATCGTATAGGCTTCCTTGCCGTCCACATACCATGTAATATGGTCGGACTGCCAGTCAAAGCCGTAGGTATGATAGCCTTCGGAAGCATCGAAGCCGAGATCATACATATACTCGTGCTTGCCGACGCCGTTTCTGTAGTAATTGAGCTGCACCTTCGTGGTGTCCTTGCCGAGGATCTCGATATCGACCTCGTCCCACGGATTTTCCTGTCCGTTGATGACATCGGAAGGGCCGGTGTAGGTGAAGAACGAGGACACAACGCCGTCATTCTTGATCGCCTGCATCGAGCACTCATAATAGCCGTAGTGATAGAAATTGTTGGTGCGGAACTCACCGCCGGAATACTGCGGATCCCAGTCATTGTTGCGGTCGTTCGTCCATTTCTGGTCGATCTTCAGCTCCAGTGCGCTGTTCACGATCTGTGCATTCTGCTTGTACCACCAGCAGTCAAACGGCTTGCCGTTCGTCCAGCCCTCGGATGCGAAGAAGTCGCCGGCACCCTTGCGGAAATCGGAAACCATTGTTGCGTTCTCATTCATCGGGGTTCCGTAATCCTTGATGCCGCTCGGCGTATCCTGCGGACCGCTCGGATTCTGGCCCGGATCCTGCTGCTGCGGATTCAGAATGCTGTACTTCAGCGCGGAAAGATCCTTTGCGTCGATCTTTCTGTCACCGTTGACGTCCATGTCTTCCTTCAGGTCGTTGGTCACGCCCGTCAGGAACGAACGGAGCGACAGCGCGTCATCTCTGCTCAGCTTGCCGTCATTGTTCAGATCACCCTTTGTCGCTGCACTGACTGCACCCATCAGCACCCCTGCCGTAATCAGAAGTGCGGAGGCCGCCGCGACTGTACGATACTGCTTCCTCATGATTATAGCCCTCCTTTTCAAAATCCCCCATGGATTTCTATTGTCAGTATAGCATAAATATTTGTGCGAAAATATCAAACAGAAAGCTTTTTTATCAAATTTCTGTTGCATTATTCCCCGAAATATATTATAATAAGAAAGGGGTCATCTTATGGACATCGAACAGAAGCTCACGCATCAGGCATTCCTGAACCGCGAGCAGAGCATCTCGCACCTTGCCTATGAACGTGAAAACGCGTTTTTCAAGGCGATCCAGGACGGCGATGTGCAGGAAATGCGGCGGCTCTATCAGCCGTTCGAGATCAGCGAAATGGGTAAGCTCAGCGAGGAACCGCTGCGCAATCTGCAGTATCATCTGATCATCACGGTCGCGCTCATTACCAGAGCCTGCATCGAAGGCGGCATGGAAATGGAGGAGGCCTATAATTTAAGCGATATCTATATCCACAGCATCGACCGCTGCAAGGAAGCAGAGGAGGTGCGGATGCTGCACCGCGAGGTCGTCGAGGACTACGCGCAGAGAATGCACCTGCTCAAAAAACAGAACCGCTATCCGCGCGCCGTCACGATCTGCATTGATTATATCTACGACAATCTGCATACCAAGCTGACGCTGCCCGATCTCGCACAGGCGGCGGGATTAAGCCCGACCTATCTCTCCAGACTGTTCCGCAGAGAGGTCGGCATGTCGGTCTCGGAATACATCACGAAAAAGCGCATCGAGGCGGCGGAAAACATGCTGCGGTACTCAGAATTTTCCTGTCTCGCGATCGCGGATTACCTCTGCTTCAGCTCGGAGAGCCACTTCATTCAGGTGTTCCGCAAGCAGACCGGCCTCACCCCCAAACGCTACCGCGAGGCGTTTTTCCGCGTGCGGAAATAAGGTATCTGCGATGCATTCAAAATGGGGCTCCGCCCCAAACCCCGCTGGGGACTAGTTCCCAGACCCCGTTATATAGAGCAAGAGGGTGCTGACCGGTAACAGTCGGCACCCTGTTTTTTTAGAAAAAAGCAGAGCTGTCCCTTTCCTTTTTCGGTAAGGATATGATATAATATGTTTATCAACAGTCCGCCCTATTCCGCAGAGAAAAGAGGTCTATGATAGAAAAGCTTGAAAACATGGAAAAAATCGAAGCCGCGCAGACAGAGCTCGGAATGTATCTGGTCAATATGATGCCGGTGCCGTGGAAGAAAATTTGTTTTTATGCGAGATGTGCGCGGGGTTTTGCGCAGACATGGTTTGGCTTGATCGAAGCGGAAACCGGCGTCATCTGCGCACGGGATTTCTTCTGGAACCGCTATGATTCTACCCCCATAAGCGAGCGCGATGTCATGCGGACACTGCCGAAGCTGGCGCTGGCGCTCTCTCAGGCCTATCTGGAACGCTTCGGCGAGGAAAAGATCTGGCGGCTGTTGTTCCTGACGATCGAATCTGACGGCAAGATGCATATAAACTTTGAATACGAGAATTTGCAGGGCAATTCACTGGAACAGCACGATGAAGTATACAGAAGATTCTTCGGCACGGAATATGAATATTACCGGACGAAGTATCCGTCAACGGAGATCGGCAGCGAATCATGATGTATCAGCTCTGCTCGGATATCTATAATGCATATATGACCGCGGCGCACTGAAAGTCGGCCGCACGGTGCATCACACATCGGATTCGCCGTGCGTCTTTTTTGCTGCTCCGGGATGCAGCCGCAGCAGCGCATAGAGATTCGGCAGGGCGGTCATGCCGTTCATGCAGTCGCAGAATGTCCAGACCCATGCGGGCTCCCCGAGTGCGCCCGCAAACGCTGCGAGCAGATAGGCGGCTTTGAAAACCGGCGCGGCGCGTCTGCCGAACAGCGTACAGACTGAAAGCTCGCCGCAGCGGTACCAGCCGAGCATCGTCGCAAAGGCAAGCAGCATCATGCAGATCCCGAGGAATAATCCGGCGAAATGTCCGAGCCCTGCGGAGAACGCCGAAAGCAGCAGTCCGGCGGCGTCCTCTGCGGCGGATGCGGGTGCCGTCAGGATGACCAGCGCGGTCGCGGTGCAGCTGACCAGTGTATCCGCAAAGACCTCCGCGGCAGCCCAATCCCCCTGCTTTGACGCATCTGCGGCACCGGAATGCAGCAGCGCAGAACTGCCGAGCCCCGCTTCATTCGAGAAAATGCCGCGGCAGAAGCCCGTGCGCAGACTGCTGAGAAATACCGCCGCGCTGATGCCGCAGCCGGCCGGCCGGAACCCGAAGGCACCGCGGATGATCTGCAGGAGCGCACCCGGCAAAGCGCGTATATGCATTCCGATCAGCACAAAGCAGCCGAGCAGATATCCGCCGCAGAGCAGCGGCATCAGCAGGACGGTCACGCTGCCGGTGCGTCGGCCGCTGCCGCAGAGGATCACGCAGAGAAGCACCGCTGTCACAAGTCCCGCAGCAGGCAAAGGGATGCCGAAGCTGTGCGCAGTCTGCGCGATCGTGCTGCTCTGTGCAAGGTCGCCCATACCGAGTGCCGTCAGCATACAGCAGAATGAGAAAAATGCCGGGCAGAACCGGCTGTTCAGGCCGTTCCGCAGATATGCAGCCGTGCCGGAGAACCCGCCGCCGCGGTACTTTGCGGCGAGCGCGTTTTCTGCATAGACCAGTAACATGCCGGACAGCGCGGAGACCCACATCCAGAACACCGCGCCCGCACCGCCGGTCATGACCGCGAGTGCCGTCCCGACCAGATTGCCCGTGCCCATGGTCGCTGCCAGCGCAGACGCGAACACGCGCCGCTGTTCCCTGTCCGCGTTCCGGGACAGCAGGCTGCCGTATGTCCGGCGCAGGACTCCGGACAGGCCGCGCACCGGATAAAACCGCTGCCGGATGCCGCAGACGACCGCCGTGACCGTCAGCAGCACCGGCAGGACCCATTGCCAGAGAATGCCGTTCCATGCCGTCAGCAGTCGCATTCGCCCCACCTCCTGCGGAGAATATACGCAGAAAAAAAGCATTCCAGAACTGTTCCGGAATGCGAAAAGAGGTATCTGCGATGCATTCAAAATGAGGCAGTGCCCAGACCCCATTATAAAGAACAAGCAGGTTCAGATTTCAGTGCACGTTCTTCGGGATGAACGCATAAGGTGCTTTTTTATGATGACATACCTGCGCACATGATGCGCGAAATCTTTTTCACGGGAACTGCGATTACGACAAAATCCGCGCAGCTTCTGTGATATCATGATACTGTCAAACCGACATTGTGTTCTCCGAAACCCCACTGATGTGATTTGCGCCCCGCCGCGGACAGCAGCGAGGCGCGTATTTCTGTTCAGTCGTGATAATCGGTAAACACAGGTGTAAACCTGACCGGTTCCGGATTTGCACTGTCGGCAATCGACATCCACAGCTGATCGAGCGTGACATCCGGGTCATAGACCAGATCGTATTCATCCGTATATCTGGTCAGTGCGCCCGCCGTGTTCTCGCCGGTCAGATGCACAAAATACGGATAGGTTTCCGCGCCGAGCAGTTCGGTGCCGCTGCTTTCGCGGGTCTTGACACGGTATTCCTTTCCGTCATATTCGACCAGATAAAAATACAGAACAGGATACTGATCCTTTTCTTCTTCGTACAGCTCCGCGGACATGCGCTCCGGATGGATGTCATAATATTTCGCGCACAGAACAGATGCCGGTTTTCCGGCATTTGCCGCATCGAAAAATGCCTCAATGACTTCATGCCCGGAGCAGTGCTCCCCGCTGATCGCGACCGGGTGTTCCTGCGCCCATTTCAGCGTCTCCTCCGCAGAGCTGAGCACATAATCAAACGCGTTTGCGGGTGAGAACGTGATCTCCTCCGTTTCGGGCGTGCTGCCCTCCCCGACGATGCCCCCGTTACCGGACGCCGCGCATCCGGGCAGAAGCAGAATACTGAAAAGCAGTGCTGCGATTTGTACAGGTCTTTTCATCGGATCTCCCTTGTTTATTCTGCTTTCTGTTCCTTCGGCTTGCTGTCCGGCTTGAACACCCATGCCTGCTGCACGCGGAAGCTGATGAAATACAGGAACATATCGACGATCAGCTTCAGGATTGCGACCACGGCGCCGCCCTCTCCGAAGATGCCGGAGAGCAGTCTGACCAGACCGAACGACGCAAGAAGCTGGAAGCCCCAGAGGATATAATACCGCGCGATCGTCGTTGCAAGCGGCGCGTCGCTGCGGAACACCGCCTTGCGGTTCACCGTAAAGTTGAACAGCGAGCTCAGTACACGCGCAAGTGCCGTTGCCATGAACAGCCTGTGCGCGTATTTTTTGAACAGCGCATAAAACACATTGAACAGGCCGTAATCCAGCAGGAACGACAGCAGCGAGCTCAGGAAAAATTTGATGATGATGCCGTAGACGCGCAGCGAATCCTTGATCGGATGAAAATGCGTCGTCTCGTTCGCGTTGATATACACTGTCTCGATCGTCTGCTCGACCAGCGGAATATCCGCCTGCTTGCAGACCAGCAGCATATTCGTTTCGTACTCGAATCGCTCACCGGCGACCTCGGTCATCTTCGGGATGATGCTCCGCGGGAACACGCGCAGGCCGGTCTGCGTATCGCTGACCTTTAAGCCGCAGAACAGCCGGAACACCGTTGAGGTCAGCTTGTTGCCGAAGCGGCTCTTGGGCGGCACATGGTCAAGATCGAAATTGCGCACGCCGAGCACCAGCGCATCCTTCTCCTGCCTGAACATCAGATCGACACAGGCTGCGATATCATCGGGTCTGTGCTGGTCGTCGCCGTCGATCGTTACGGCACCCTGCGCATTCGGGCGGTTCTTCAAAAACCACTCAAACGCAGTTTTCAGTGCTCTGCCCTTGCCCTTGTTGACGCCGTGATGCAGCACCGCACAGCCGAGTGCTGCGCCCTCCTCAAAATAATGCTGATTCTCCGGCGCGGAACCGTCATCGACCAGCAGGATATCCGAAAAGCCCTTTTCCTGCACGCCGCGAATCACCTTCAGCAGCCGCTCGTCCGGATCCAGCGACGGGATCACGACCAGAATATTGCTATAGTCTGCCATTTTGCAGCACCCTCCGATTGATTTGAACATCGCCGGCAGATCAGAAAAAACAATGCCGGCATCCTATATTATAGCACGGACACCGGCAAATTGCAAGCGAATAATCTATAAGATTTCTTTAACAATTGCGATTTTCACACGCCGGATCTCATGTCAGGATCAGCGGATCCTGCGATTCATCAAAATATCCGACGTATTCGATGTGATACGGGCTGTCCGGGAACAGCTCATGATAATAGTCCACGAAATAATCATCCGTCATCGCTGCAATGAAATCGACCGTCAGGTCATCCGGCGCAGTCTCGGTATACGGCATCGCCGCCGGATACCAGCGCTGCTTTTCCAGCACCGCAGCGATATGATGCCGGTACAGACAAGCATGTTCATCCCGGTTCACGGCATCCTGATAAATCCGCTCGTACATCTGCTCCATCATCGGTACAACACTGTCCCTGACCTGCTTCTGCACGGCCTCCTGCAAATAAATGCGCTCGTAATTATCCTTTTTGAGCTGCTGCAGTGCGGCAAAATGCTGTTCGTCAAATTTTAGATACGGCTTTCCGAAGCTTTCTTCGATCAGATTGACCTCCAGATTATTGATAAGCTCCGCATTCGTTCTGCCGACAGCGGTCTCCGGGAATACCGATTCCGCCGGGATCAGATGCGCGCGCACCGCGTCCTGACGGTCCTTGCCGAGATAGGCCAGCATGTCGCAGATGCGGACAAGGCAGCCCTCCAGCGTACCGGGGATCAGCTTCCGGTCGCCGTCCTCATCCAGGATGCAGGCTTCCATGCGCGCATCGAACGCGGCAAAGCTCTCAAGCGGCTGCGGGCGGTATTCCGCAAGCGGCAGCTCCCCGTTGTGGCAAACGATGCCGTCCAGCGTCTGCAGCGAAATGTTATAGGGGATCATACTGTCCAGCACCCGGACGCTGTGAAGATTGTGCCGGAAGCAGCGTCCCGTCCTGGCATGGTACAGCTTATGCAGCGCGTGCTCCCCCGCGTGACCGAACGGCGTATGCCCCATATCATGCCCGATCGCGATTGCTTCGATCAGATCGGCATTCAGCCCCAGTACCGCGCCGATGTTCCGCGCGATCCTTGATACAAGCTGCACATGCAGCGCGCGCCGCGACAGATCGTCGTTGCGGTAAAACGAAAACACCTGCGTCTTGTCTGCATAGCGGTTGTAAAACAGGCTGTTCAGGATCTTGTCCGCATCCTTGGAAAAGGGCTGACGGTAAATTTTCGGCTGATCGCTTTCGCGGTCATACCGGCGGATCACATCGCTGTTTTTGCAGGCGTAGGGCGAGACCCAGCCTGCTTTCTGTTTTTCTGCGATCTCCTGCTCCAATGCGGGAGACAGCGATTCATAGCGGCGCATAGATTCACCTCCTGTGCAGGATCAGGCCGCACTGCGAAAGCGGAACGATCTGTTCCAGACGCTGGAGCATCTCGCTGCTCAGCCGGACGCCCCCCTGGGGCAGCCGCGGATACAGATACTTGCGGGAACGGTTCAGCCAGAAGCAGAACGGCATGGAGCCTGCATACCACCGCAGCAAATCAAGGATCTGCTGCGATTTTTCCGCATCGGCATCGTCGATCTTGACGCAGAGCGTGCATTTCGTTCTGATATAATCCGTCATCTGCTGCTCGCTGAACAGCGTCTCACAGATCAGCTCCGTTCCGCCGTCCCGCTTCGATACTTTGCCGCTGATGCACAGCACGTTCCATTCCTTCAGCAGACTGCCCTGCTCCTGATACAGTGCCGGGAATACCAGGCACTGCATCGTGCCGGTGTGATCCTCAACGGTCAGGTAGCACATCTTTTCGCCCTTTTTCGTGATATGCGGGCGAAGCTCCGTAATCAGGCAGAACAGCCGCACCTCGGCACCGTCCTTCATGCGGATAATGTCCGCGATTTCCGGGATATGCAGCAGGCGGATGCCGTTCTGCAGGCGGTCAAGCGGATGCCCGGAGAAGAACATGCCCGTGTACTCCTTTTCCATTTCAAGGAGCACCTTTTCAGAATATTCAGGCTCCTGCGGCGCGACCATGCAGAACGGCTGATTCTCCTGACTGCCGTCATCGAACAGCGAAAACTGCCCGCTGACAAATGTCCGTCTGCGCGCTGTAATTGCCTCGATCATGTAATCATAGCTGTCGATCATCTGCCGGCGGTTCCATTCAAAGGAATCAAATGCACCGGAGCGGATCAGGGCCTCAACCGCACGTTTGTTCATACCGCCGTCCGTGACGCGTTCCAGAAAATCACGCAGACTGCGGTAAGGACCGTTCGCCTCACGCTCCGCGATCCATGCGTCCGCCAGATTTTTGCCGACGCCGCGGATCGCATCCAGACCGAAGCGGATGCCCTCCCCTGCCGCGGAGAAATTCACATCGCCGGTGTTGATATCCGGCCGCAGGATGCGGATGCCTTTGGCATTGCAGTCCGCGTAATACTCCGCAAGCTTCTGGCTGTTCTGCATCACGGATGTCAGCAGTGCCGCCATGTATTCATAGGGATAGCGGCATTTCAGGAACGCTGTCTCATACGCGACGCGCGCGTATGCCGCCGCATGGGATTTGTTGAACGCATAGCTTGCAAATGCGGCCATGCGGTCAAAGATCAGATTCGCAGTCTCCTCCGGCACGCCGTTCGCGACTGCGCCGGGACAGGTATCGTTCCCGTACAGGAACACCGTGCGCTCCTGCTCCATGACATCATGCTTCTTCTTTGCCATGGCACGGCGCACCAGATCGGCTCTGCCGTAGGAATAGCCCGCAAGCGTCCGGCAGATCTCCATGACCTGCTCCTGATAGACGATGCAGCCGAAGGTTTCCTTCAGGATCGGTTCCAGCAGCGGATGATCGTACCGCACCTTTCCGGGGTCGGCACGCGCCGCGAGATACTGCGGGATCGAATCCATCGGGCCGGGGCGGTACAGCGAGATCACCGCGGTCAGGTCGGCAATGCAGGCCGGACGCATCTGCATCAGGACGCGGCGCACACCGTCCGATTCCATCTGGAATACACCGCTGGTGTCGCCGTTCGAGAGCATCGTAAAGACTGCGGCATCGTCCTCCGGGATCGTCTGCATGGAGAAAGACGGCAGTCTCCTGCGGATCTGCCGCTCGGCCTCGTGAATCACCGTCAGATTGCGCAGACCGAGAAAATCCATTTTGAGCAGGCCGAGCTGCTCTAAATAAGTCATCGTATACTGCGTGACGATCACATTGTCGCTGCGCTGGATCGGCACGATATCCGCAAGCGGTTCCGCAGAGATCAGGACGCCGGCTGCGTGAACAGTCGTGTGCCGCGGCATTCCCTCGATCTCCTGCGCAAGCTCCAGCAGTTCTCTCACCTGCCGGTTGCCGTCCCGCAGACGGCGCAGCTCTGCGGACTGCTCCAAAGCCTGCGCGATCGTGATGTTCGGGTCGGCGGGGATCGCCTTGCCGACATCGTTGCGGAGCGCATAGGGCAGCTCCAGTGCCTTGCCGGTATCGCGCACCGCCGCCCGCGCCTTCAGCGTATCAAATGCGACGATCTGCGAAACATGGCTCCTGCCGTATTTCTTCATCACATATTCAATGACGCGCTGCCGCCCCTCGATACAGAAATCAATATCGAAATCCGGCATACTGACGCGCTCCGGATTCAGGAAACGCTCAAACAGCAGCCCGTTTTTCAGCGGGTCGATGTTCGTGATGCCGAGACAGTACGCACAAAGGCTGCCCGCACCGGAGCCGCGTCCGGGGCCGACCGGGATATCCTGCTTTCTTGCGTAATTGACAAAATCCCAGACGATCAGGAAATAATCCACATAGCCCATGCGCGTGATGATCTCATACTCATGCTGCAGACGCTCCGCGGCACCCTCCGGCGGATCGTCGCCGTAACGCTGCCGGAAACCTGTCTCACAAAGCAAATGGAAATACACGGTCGTATCCGAAACGCCCTGCAGCGTGAACTTCGGCAGACGCAGCACGCCGAACGTGAACTGCACATTGCAGCGCATCGCAATTTCCTCGGTGCAGCGCAGTGCCTCCGGATACGCCTCGAACAGCGCGTTCATTTCGAGCGTCGATTTCAGGCAGTATTCGTCGTTCGGCACCGAAAACCTGCTGTTATCCGACATCACTTCGCCCGTGCGGATACACGAAAGCAGCTTGTGCACGCGGTAATCCTCCCGCGTCAGAAAATGCGCATCGTTCGTCGCCGCCATGGGGATGCCGCATTCATGCGCAATTCTGGTTATGTCGCGCAGGATCCGCTTGTCCTCCGGAAGATTGTGGTTCTGGATCTCCAGATAGAAATCTCCCTGCCCGAAGATCTGCGCATACTGCATGGCAGTCTCGCGCGCCTCGTCAAACTCGCCGCGCAGCAGCTGCTTCGTCACAAGGCTGTGCCGTCCGCCGCACAGGCAGATCAGTCCCTCGCGGTAACGGTTCAGTGCTTCGCGGTCTGTGACCGGGATCCGGAACATGCCGTCCGTGTTCGCCTCGGACACCAGCTTCACCAGATTCCGATAGCCCTCATTGTTCTTGCAGAGCAGCACCAGCCGGTAAGGATCCGGCTCCGTACTGCGCTGCCGGCATACGGCAAGTGACTTGACGACATACACCTCGCAGCCGATGACCGGATGGATCCCGGCCTCCATGGCTGCCTGATAAAAACGAACGGCACCGTACAGCGCGCCGTGATCGGTCAGCGCAACGGCAGCCTGTCCGTTTTCCCGCACCTTCTGCATCAGCCGGTCGATGCGGCAGGCACCGTCCAGCAGCGAATATTCCGAATGAACATGCAGATGCACAAACGATTCCATGACCGCACCTCCTTCTGATACTGTTTTTTATGCGGGATCCTTATTCAGCGGCTGCCGGTTCTTCCTGCTCGCTGCCGGGGAGCTCCCCGCCGTTCTGAATGATCGCGTTCAGGCCGAAGAACAGTGCATCCCGGAAGATCATGATGTTGTTCTCGTATTTCGGATTCTCTTTGCGGATCTGCTCGAACATCTCACCGAATCCGCCGTTGAGGATCACGGTGACGCCGGGTGCCTTTTCGCCGGTCTTTTCGTTCGTGTACTCGTTCTGCATAAATGTTACCTGATGTTCTGCCATTGTTCAGTTCTCCTTTACTGATTCAAAAATACTTGCGGCTGCTTCCGGCAGCCCGCTGATATCGCGGATCGCGGCATCGCAGAAATCGGGTCTGCCGAAGCCGTAAGCCGCGTGAATAAACGGAATGCCTGCCTCTTTGGCGGCATCCGCGTCTCCCTGTGTATCGCCGACATAAATACAGTCCGTGATGCCCTGCCGTTCCATGACAAGGCGGATGTTCTGCCCCTTGGACAGACCCGTTCTGCCGGCACATTCGTGATCGCAGTACCGTTCGGAGAAGCCGCACTGATCAAGATAGATCTCAATGTAGCCGTCCTGACAGTTGCTCACGACGCCGAGCGCGTATTCCTTTGCAAGCTCCGCGATGACGGCGCGCTCTCCGTCATAGAGCTTCGCGGGATGCGACCGCAGATAATCATGCTCATGCGCGGTGCAGAGGTCAAGAATATGCAGACGCTCTGCCTCCGGAAGCGCCGGGAACATCAGTGCCGCGATCGCCTCCATGGTCCTGCCCATAAAGTTGTGCATGTCGTCCACGGTGAACTGCTCCGGACGGCCGACCTGCTCCCGGATGACCGTATTCCACGCTTCCGTGCACTCGGCGGACGAATCCCAGAGCGTGCCGTCCAGATCAAATAAAATGCCTTTTTTCATCGGTTTCCTTTCTGTCGGAAGCGGCATTCCCTCCGCCTCCAGTCTGATATAATAGATCATCTGCAGCCATTGCGGCTCTGCGGCCATGCGGTCACGCAGCTTTGCCAGCGTGCGCTTTCCGGTGCGGCGGTCAAGCAGCGCGAGCATCCGCACAAGGGCGTTTTCAGAGGAAAGGCTCTCCGTGATGCTCTGGTTGTCCAGCGCATGAAATGCACGGTAAAAATCATTCTGATAGAATGCGCCGCTTTCAATTGCCTGACTTGCAGATTTTCGCCATGCATCGGTGATGTCCGGGTCCTTCTGCATCGCATCGTACCGTTTCCACATTTCTGCAAAGCGTTCAAAAAAATTGCTTTTCAGTATCTCGTTCCCGTCCAGCCGCACCGCAACTCTGCCCTCATCCCCGTCATGCATGGCATGATAGGTCGTGACGAAACAGGTCAGGCGTCCTTTCAGCGATTCCGCAAGATATTCCTGTTCAAGCTTCTGCCGCATTTTTGTCCATGTATGCATCGGTTCTCCTTATACATCGCTGACCTTGATGCCGGTTTCATCGTCAAAGGCTGCTTCGCCGGAACGGGTATATGCTTTGCCGTTGACCCGCAGCGTGATCTGATAGGAATAGGTCTCCTGCTCCGAATCCGCGTTGATGACGACCGTCACATCGGACATCTCCCAGCTGCCTGCGACAATCGGCCTGACCGGGATGACGGCAGTCTTTCCGTCACCGCAGGCGAACGTGATCTGAAACGGCTGCTCGCCGTATTCCCCGCCGCTGCACCGGAACGTGCAGCCGGAAGGATCGGACACAAAATCCGAGATTCTGTTCTCCGCGCCGCTTGCCATGTTCAGCCCCTCGACATCCGCGGCCTGCAGCGAGACAGGCGCACCGTCCGCATTCAGAATGACCTCGCAGTTCATGCGCGGCTCCTTGCTGATATGGCATGTCAGGAAATAGCCTGCATCTGTTTTGGTGAGCACAAATGCCGCCGCAGCCGCCAGCAGCAGAATAAGCACCAGAACAATAAACCCGGCTCTGCTCTTTTTCTTTTCCATTTTGGCCCTCACGTTTATTTTTGCAGCTCTCTGATCTTGTCGCGCAGGAATGCGGCGTGCTCAAATTCCAGAAGCTTTGCGGCTTCCTTCATCTGGGCGGTCAGCTCCGCGATCAGCGTCTCGCGCTCCTGCTTATTCATCTTCTTCGTGACCTTCTTCTCGGTCTTTTCCTTTGTTGAGATCTCCAGCACCTCGCGCACATCCTTGACGATCGTCTGCGGGACGATGCCGTGTGCCTCGTTATACGCAAGCTGCAGATTCCGGCGGCGTTCCGTTTCCCGAAGGGCGCGCTCCATGCTGCCCGTGATCTCGTCGGCATACATGATGACCTCGCCGTGCGCGTTTCTCGCAGCGCGGCCGATCGTCTGGATCAGTGAAGTCTCCGAGCGCAGGAAGCCTTCCTTGTCCGCATCGAGGATCGCAACCAGAGAGACCTCCGGCAGATCAAGACCCTCGCGCAGCAGGTTGATGCCGACCAGAACATCAAACTCACCAAGCCGCAGATCGCGGATGATCTCCATGCGCTCAACCGTGTCAATGTCATGGTGCATATAGCGCACGCGAATCTCCATATTCGCAAGATAAGCAGTCAGATCCTCCGCCATGCGCTTTGTCAGCGTCGTGATAAGCACGCGCTCGTTTCTGTCCACGCGTATGTGAATCTCCGAAAGCAGATCCTCGATCTGGCCGATGACCGGCTTGACCTTGACGACCGGATCAACCAGACCCGTCGGGCGGATGACCTGCTCGACGGTCTGCTCCGCAAATTCCTTTTCGAGCTTGCCGGGCGTCGCGGACACGAACATCGCTTCGCCGATCTTCGCCTTGAATTCCTCGAAGTTCAGCGGACGGTTGTCAAACGCGCTCGGCAGCCGGAAGCCGTATTCCACAAGCGTTTCCTTGCGGGCACGGTCGCCGGCGTACATGCTCCCGACCTGCGGGAGCGTCACATGCGATTCGTCCACGATCAGCAGGAAATCGTCCGGGAAATGGTCAAGCAGCGTGCACGGCCGCGAGCCCGGTGCCCGCCGCGCCAGTACGCGGGAATAATTCTCAATGCCGCGGCAGAAGCCTATCTCCCGCAGCATCTCAATATCGTAATGCGTGCGCTGTGTGATGCGCTCCGCTTCCAGAGGCCGGTGATTCGCCTCGTAAAACGCGACGCGCTCCTCCAGCTCATCCTCTAAATCTTTGATCGCGTCCTCCAGCTGGTCGCCGGAAACAACATAATGGCTGGCCGGAAAAATGACCGCGTGCTTCAGCTGCGCGATCGGTTCGCCGGTCATCAGCGCGATCTCCGTGATGCGGTCGATCTCATCCCCGAAAAATTCCACGCGGATCACATTCTCAAACGTGTTCACCGGGCAGATATCCACAACGTCGCCGTGTACGCGGAATTTGCCGCGGTCAAGCGCAAGGTCGTTGCGTTGATACTGGATCCGCACAAGTTCTTCGATCAGCGTTTCGCGTGACATTTCCATGCCCGGACGCATCGAAACAGACATGCTGCGGTATTCATCCGGTGAACCGAGCGAATAAATGCACGACACCGACGCCACAATGATGACGTCCGTGCGCTCGGCCAGTGCCATGGTCGCGCTGTGCCGCAGCCGGTCGATCTCGTCATTGATTGAAGAATCCTTTTCAATATAGCTGTCTGTGCTCGGAATATAGGCCTCCGGCTGATAATAGTCGTAATACGAAACAAAATATTCGACGGCATTTTCCGGAAAGAACTCCCGGAACTCCGAGCAAAGCTGCGCCGCCAGTATCTTGTTGTGCGCCAGTACGAGCGTCGGCTTGTTCCGCGCCGCGATGACATTCGCCATTGTGAAGGTCTTGCCGGAGCCGGTCACGCCGAGCAGAATCTGCTTTTCCATGCCGCGCTCAAAGCCCTCCACAAGCTGCCGGATCGCCTTCGGCTGATCACCGGCCGGCGCGTAAGGTGCATGCAGCCGAAATTCACGCTGTTCCATGTTTCCTCCTGCTCAATCCAAGCCCATAAACACACCGAGCGACCGGAGAGAGACCGTCTCCCCGCTGCCGGCGATCACATGATCTGCAAGCGAAATGCCGCTTTTTGCAAGCGTCTCCGCAAGCTGCCGCGTCACCGCAATGTCCGTACCGGAAGGTGCCGCGCTTCCCTGCGGATGATTATGTGCAAGAATCACCACATTACTGCCTGCCGCACAGGCATTTTCAATCAGACTGCGGACGGAAAACGCCGACGCGGACGGGTCGCCCTCGCCGATGATCTCGCAGCGAATCAATCTAAGACGCCTGTCCAGAAACGCAGCCCGGACAACCTCCCGGTTCTCAAACCGGTAAATATCCGTGAAATAATCGCAGATCGCGGAAAAGGATTCCATCGGGACACCGCAGCTCTGCTCCGCCGCATCGTAGGCATAGACCGCACGCATCAGCGCGATCAGGCAGGCGGCAGAATCCGTCATGCCCTTCACCTGCCGAAGCTGCTCCGGCGGTGCGGAGAGTACCGCGTGCAGGCTCCCGAAGCGTTCAAGCAGCGCGTGGGCAAGCGGATTTGTATCCACACGCGGAACGCCGTAAAACAGCAGGAGCTCCAGAACCTCATGCGCATGAAAGCCGTTCAGTTCCGTTTTCAGAAACCGCTCGCGCATCCGCTTCCGGTGCCCCTGATGAATACTCTCTGCCATGCAGTATGTCCTCCTTTCCCGCAATTAAAAAAGCGCAGAAACTGCTATCTTATATGATACCAGATTTTCCGCGCTTTGTCAATGGAAAACAATTCAGAATCCTGTGATCGTTCCGCGAAACTTACTCCATGCAGATCTGAACCGCAATTCGTATGTCATTCTGCCTATACGATGTTATTCTTGATCGCAAAGACCGCAAGCTGCGTCCGGTCTTTCAGACCGAGCTTTTCGAGCATCCGGGAAATGCTGTTGCGCACCGTGCCCTCCGCCAGATACAGCTTTGCAGCGATCTCCTTATTGTCCGCGCCGTCACAGATCAGCCGCAGAATATCCGTTTCCCGCGGCGTCAGATCATAGTTCCCGGCATCCTGCGGGATCGCCGCCTCCTTCCGGATCGAGCGGAATACATTATCACAGAACACGCTGATTCCGCCTGCGACCGCACGGATCGAATTGAGAATCTGGCTGCTGTCCATCTCCTTCAGCAGATAGCCGTCCGCACCCGCGGAGAGCGCGCGGTCAACGGTCTCCTTGTCGTCAAAGGTCGTCAGCACGAGCACCTTGACCTCCGGCACCGCGTCCTTGATCTTCCGCGTGCCGTAGGAGCCGTCATATTCCGGCATCCGCATGTCCATCAGAACGACGTCCGGCCGCAGCCGGATGCACATTTCCAGTGCCTCTTTGCCGTCGGACGCCTCCCCGACAACCCGGATGCCGCTGTCCTCCGCAAGCACCGCTTTCAGTCCTGCACGCAATACGGCCACATCGTCCGCAATCAGTACAGAAATCATGATCCCGCCTCCTTTACCGGAATGCGGATCACCGTGCGGAAGCCCTCGCCGGGAGCGGATGAAAATTTAACCGTCCCGCCGATTGCCTCTGTCCGCGCACGGATTCCGCGCAGTCCGTTCTGTTCCTTGATTTCGCTGCAGCCCCTGCCGTTATCCAGAATGTACATTTCGGCGCGGTCGGCAAGGAATTTCAGTATGATGCTGATGCAGTCCGCCTCTGCATAGCGGAGCGCATTTGTGACAGTCTCGCGACAGTTGTCATACATCTCCCGGATGCAGAACGCAAAGCGTGCATCCTCCTCACCCTGCACGCAGAGGTCAATCTGTACGCCGCGCACCGCCGAGACGACGGTCTGCACCGCACCCGTCACGGAGCTCATGAACGTATCGTCCCGCAGATTGTTGATCGTGCACCGGAGCTGCGTGACGCCGCTCCTTGACAGCCCGTCGATCTCGGAGAGATTCTCCGTGAGCTTCTGCAGATCGGGCTGCGCCTGCGCCGTTTCATATTTCATCAGTCTGGCCAGCGAGCTGATCATCGTGAAGGTATGCCCCGCAGAATCATGCATTTCCTGCGCGATGCGGTTGCGCTCCTGCTCAAGGCTCAGCTTCTTTTCCGCAGCAGCCAGCTCGTGATATTCCGTCACATTGCTGATCGTCACGATGTTCGCGACCTTCGTGCCGGTCCGGTTCTGACAGAGCGTCCGCTTCAGGCTGTAATATTCATCGCCGATCTTTAGCTCCGCGGCGGTGAAATCCGCATCGGGTGCCTCGCCGGATGCCGCCGCCAGTGCCGCACGGAACTGCTCTGTATCCTGCACGTCTTTCAGGAACGGCAGACCGCTGATGTATTTGTTGCGGTAGGTCAGCGCGCCGCTGATATCGAAGATCATGACGCCGCTGTCAATGTTGCTGATCGTATCCCGGATCGCGATGCTGTTGATATTGAGCAGACCGTACCGCCCGAGTGCAATGATAATCAGCAGGCTTGACAGCGCAAAGAACAGCGGTGTCAGCGCGACGGTTGACTGCAGGATGCCGGTCAGCGTCAGCGTGTTGATAGCCAGCGGAATCGCGGCTGAAAGGATCAGCAGAACGGACTGCTTCGAGATCTGTGCAGAGCTGCGCGTATGCCGGACGCAGATCATCGTGATGCCGGTCAGGATACAGATATAATAGATCACCTGAAACGCATAAAACAGCGGGCCGTAAGCAACATGCCCCGCGCCTCCCGCTTCAAATGATGCATAGTAAAGATGATGCTTCGGGTTCGTCAGCACGACGCAGACCGCCGCAGCAGCGATCAGCGGCAGACAGAACCAGTATTTTTTGAGCCGTTTGCCGGAATCCGTATAGGCGGCGGAGAGCATCAGCCAGAGCGGTGCAAAGCAGCTGATGCCGACATTGCCGATACAGTAGCTGATCCAGTATTGCCGGACGCTCTCCGAAAACAGGTTCAGCAGCTCGGAGATCAGCCAGAGCACGATCGACACCTGACAGCTTAAAAACAGACGCGTCAGGCGGTTGCTGTTGCCGCGGTGAATGATCCAGATGATCGAACTGAGCATTCCGCCCAGACCGATCAGCAGCAAAACGGCGGAGACAATTCCTGTGATCATACGTCACCCCCTGCTGAAATTATAACATATTACGCGCAAAATTTCAATGGATAATCTGCAAAAAGGCTGTGCAGTTAATGCCTGCGCGGACTGTTCTGCCGGAACCGGAGCAGACAGGCCGTCAGCAGCGGCACCGCAAACGGCAGTATGACAAGAACGGCAGCTATGATTCTGAGCAGCAATGTATTTCGCTTCCTTTCTGTTTGGGGTTACTGTTATCATACCATATAAGAGCCCCAATGATAAGATGCCGGCTGTCATCAAAAGTGTGACAAATGTCACTGATACAGTGACGGACGGCACCTTTGCTTTCTTCTGCGGATATGGTATGATAACATCAGAAAGCAACATCAGCCACTTGAAACTGCGGCGCAGAAGTGGTATAATAGGGTTCTGTGAAAGGGCGGTTACAATGAAAAGACAGAATATGATCATGTACCGGGCACTCCGGCTGATATTCAAACCGCTGTTCTCTGTTCTCTACCGCTGTGAGATCATCGGCAAAGAGCATATCCCCGCAGAGGGTGCCGCCGTGATCGCAGGCAACCACACCCATGCGCTCGATCCGATCCTGGTGGATATCTGCACGAAGCGGGTCGTCTGCACACTGGCGAAAAAAGCACTTCACGACGGCGCGTTCGGGTTTCTGTTCCGCGCGGCCGGCACGATCCCGGTCGATCTTCACATTGCGCACAATCCCGATGCACTGAAAGCCGCAGAGGAGGCACTCCGCAGCGGACAGCTCGTGAATGTATCCCCGGAGGCCAAGCGCAATTATACCGACGAGCTGCTCCTGCCGTTTAAATTCGGTGCGGCAGTCATGTCGCAGCGCACCGGCGCACCGGTCGTCCCATACGCGATCTGCGGCACCTACAGGCCGTTCCGCGGCAAGGTCACGATCCGCTTCGGAGAACCGATTTTGCCGGATAACAGAACGCCGGATGAGATCAACCGGGTGCTTTATGACCGGATCGCAGAGCTGCTCGGCGAGATCATGCCGGCAGATCTCCGCAGCAAAAAGCGGCTGACAGCTTATGACGCATGGAGGGAAAGAACATGAACAGACATCTGGAATATCCGCAGTGCTCGGTCTATGACCTGCTGAAAGAAAAGGCGGACGCATACGGCAGTGCCCCCGCCGTCGAATACTTCGGGCGCAGATTCTCCTATACGGAGCTGATCGGGCAGATCGGGCTCTGTGCACGGGCACTCTCTGCCGCAGGCGTGAAACAGGGCGACAGCGTTTCGATCTGCCTGCCGAATATCCCGGAGGCGGTGTTCCTGTTCTATGCCGTCAGCAAGATCGGCGCGGTCGCGAACATGATCCACCCGCTCTCTGCGGAGGACGAGATCGTCCGGGACATGGATCTGACAGACAGCCGCTTCATCTTCGCGGTCGATCTGATCGCGGACAAGCTCGAAAAGGTCGCGGCCAGAACCGATATCACGCTGGCCGTCACGGTCTCTCCGGCGGACAGTATGCCGCTGCTGATGAAGGCAGGATATTTCGTGAAGGGCATCAAGGAGCATACGCCGCGCTCAAACTTCCTGCACTGGAAGGAATTTCTTGCCAAGGGGCTCGTGTTCGGTTCCGCCGATCTTTCCGTCCATTCCGCAGCAGATGACACCGCGGCCATTCTCTACAGCGGCGGCACAACCGGCAAGCCCAAGGGCATTATGCTGACGAATCTCAACTTCAATGCGCTCGCACTGCAGAGCATCGAAGCCTGCGGATGTCTCACAAAGGGCGACAGGATGCTCTCCGTGATGCCGGTGTTCCACGGCTTCGGGCTCGGCGTCTGCATCCACACCGTTCTGATGCTCGGCGGCACGGCGGTCATTCTCCCGAAGTTCAATGTCAAAGAGTTCGGCAAGCTGGTATTCAAATACCGGCCGAATCTGATCGCCGGTGTTCCCGCGATCTATGAGGCGATGCTCCGCAGCAATGATTTTGAAGGCAAATCGCTGGATTTTGTCAAATGCGTGATCTCCGGCGGCGATTCGCTCGCTGCGAATACCAAATTAAAGCTCAATGAGATGCTCCGCAGCCACGGCTGCAAATGCACCGTCAGAGAAGGCTACGGCCTGACGGAATGCGTCACGGGAAGCTGCCTGACACCGGACGGCTGCACGATTCCCGGCACATGCGGTCTGCCGTATCCGGATACGCTGTACCGGATCACTGACCCGAAAACAGGAAAGGACGTTCCCGCAGGCGAGACCGGCGAGATCGTGCTCAGCGGCCCGACCGTCATGAAGGGCTATTACAAGGAACCGGAGGAGACCGCAGAAACGCTCCGCAAAGATGAAAACGGACGCATCTGGCTGCACACCGGCGACCTCGGCAGCATGGACGAAAACGGTTATCTCTATTTCCACCAGCGGCTAAAGCGCATGATCGTCTCGAACGGCTACAACATCTACCCGCAGAACATCGAGAACGTCATCAGCGCGCATGAGCAGGTCGCGATGTGCGCGGTCGTCGGCGTGCCAGACGAACTCCGCGGTCAGCGCGCAAAGGCTTATGTCATGCTGCGCGGCGAAGGCGATGAGGAACAGATCCGCGGAGAACTCATGCAGCTGCTCACGCAGTCCGTTGCGGGCTACGCGATTCCGAAGGAGATCGTGTTTGTCAGCAGCTTCCCGAAAACACTGGTCGGCAAGATCGCCTATCAGGAACTGACGGCAAAGGGGTGACAGATATGAAGGAGAACAAAAAGATCCTGCTGGTGCATCCGGAAATCTCGCGCAACAAGTACAATTTCACGGGGGTCATCGAAAATGAGCCGCTGGAGCTGGAATATATCTCCGCGCTTCTGAAGGAACGCGGTTTTGCGCCGGAGATCTGGGACGGACAGGTCGAGACGCAGCCCTTTGCGGAGCGTCTGCATGAGGTGAAGCCGTTTGCGGTCTATGTCTGCGGCAGAACGCGGCAGGAGCACTTCATGAAGGAATACTGCGCGGCTGCAAAAAAAGCGGGCTGCATCACGCTTGTCGGCGGACTGCATGTGCAGCTCAATTACAAACGCTTTTTCTGCAAACAGATCGACTGGATCCTGACCTCGTTCGACATTTTCCACATCGCGGACATTCTCACCGGCACGGAGCCGCTGCACAGCGTCTGCTTCCGGCACGGCGGCGAATGGATCATCAAGGCCGCACAGCCGTTTGACATCGGCAGGCTGCCGCGCCCCGACCGGAGCTATTTCTATGCGCACACCGGCCGCTACCGCTATCTGGAGCTGCTCCCCTGCGCGCATGTGCGTTCGGCATACTGCTGCCCGTACCGCTGCTCGTTCTGCTGCCGGAACAAGATGAACTGCGGCAGCTATTCCGTCCGGCCGATCGAGGATGTGGTGGACGAGATCGCGTCGATCGGCTGCGAAAACATCTACTTCATCGACGACGATTTCCTCTTTGACCGCAAACGGATCGAGCGGTTCATCGCACTGGTAAGGGAACGCGGCATCCGCAAAAAATACGTCTGCTACGGCAGAGCGGATTTCATCGCGGCGAATCCCGACCTGATGCGGGAACTGAAGGCCATCGGCTTCTACTACGTGCTGACGGGTCTGGAAGCGGCTGACGGCAGGCATCTCAAGGCCTACAACAAAAAGACCGCGCCGCAGACCAATGCCGAAGCCGTCCGCATCCTCAATGAGACCGGCATCAACATGATGGGCATGTTCATCGTCGATCTCGATTTCAGGCGCAAGGACTTTTTTGCGGTATACAAATGGATCCGGAAGCATGACCTCCGGCACACGGCGATCTCGATCTATACGCCGGAAATGTCGTCGGAGCAGTTTTCCGCATACCGCAGCAGACTGATCACGAGAGACCCCGGACAGTGGGACTATCTCCATGTGGTCGCAAAGCCCGCAAACATGAGCGTGAAGCGATATTATATGTACTACCACATTCTTGTGGTGATGCTGTTCCTCCGCGGCAAAAAGGACGGCATCTACGACTTTCTTGATTACGGCTTCTATATCCGCTCCATGCTGAAAAATCTGTTCAAATTCGGAGGCTGAAATGGCAGAGACCTACAAAAACCCGGTCAAAAAACTGATCCCGAGCAAGCTGGAAACCGGGTTCCAGCAGTTTCTTTACAAGCATGTCGGCAAGCATATCCCGAAGCGTATGACGCCGAATGATATGACACTCGTCGGTGCACTCGGCGGACTGGCAGCAATCATTTTCACCCTGCTGACGAATATCAGCCCGTGGTTCTTCCTCGGCTCCGTCCTCGGCATCGCCGTGCATCTGATTGCGGATGACCTTGACGGCTACATCGCAAGAAACCGCGGCATGTCGTCAAGAGCCGGTGCCTACTTCGATCTCATCACGGATGTGCTCTTTTCGACATTTCTGCTGCTCGCAATGGGTCTGACGCCCTACTGCAAAATGGAGCTTGCAGCCTTCGCGGCACCGCTTTACGGCGTCACGAATGTCACGATCATGAACTATATCATCTACTTCAATGAGTTCCAGTTCCCGCGGCTCGGCCCGATCGAGGCGCACATGTCCTATGCGGCGGTCTGCATCCTCGGACTGATCTTCCGGACAAAGGCACTCGTCACGGTCGGCGGCACCGGCTTCACGATCATGGACATCATCATGCTCGTCGGCATGATCCCGATGTACTATGAGATGATCCGGCTGCAGATCAGGCTGTTCAGGAGGCTGAAAAAGACAGATGCACAAAAATGAAATTTACATTGTGCTGATCCGTGCGCATACGGGGCTCGGCAAATTTGCGCGGCTGTTCACGGGATATCCCTACACGCATACCGCCGTGAGCCTCGACCGCAGCCTGACCGACTTCGTCAGCTATTCTCGCAGATACCACAGCTTTCCGTTTGACGCGGGCTTCACGCACGAATACCGGGATTATTACGCCTTCGGGCATCACCGGGACGTCAAAGTCAAGGTGTACCGGCTCTGCCCGGACGATGCACACGCAGAGGCCGTCCGGAAGTTCCTTGCGCGCTGTGAATCCGACCCGGACGAGGTATTCAACCTGTATGCGATGATGACGATGCCGCTGCTGCACGGACTGCGCATCCGGAATGCGCACAACTGCATGTCCTTTGCGGCGAAGGTCATCGAGCTCTCCGGCTGCGTGCAGCTTAACAAGCCGTATTACCGCTGTTCGATCCCGGATCTGGATGCGTGCCTGACCGGGCAGCCCTCGTTTGAAGGCAGCCTGCCGCGCAGACGCTCCGCGGGATACCGCAGATACATGCAGCCCTTTGAGCCGGTCAAATATCTGTCGGATCTCCGCAGGCTGACAAAAACGCTCAATGCCCGGCTGCTCCGTGAACAGGATGCCGCGGATTTCTGGGATGAAACATGAGAGAACAGAGTTTGCTTCTGACAGGATTCCCCCTGCTGAAACGGCTGCGGGGAATCCTGTCATTTTTTTGCAGACATTTGTTTTTTATATCATCCTTTGGCAGTGCTTTTTTTATCATCCTTTGGCAGTTATTGACTTTTTTTACATTTTGCTGTATAATATCTACAATCTCTTTACAGAGAATCATCTCTCACAGGAGGTACCGGTTATGGATATCACAAACGCACTGTTTCTGGAAATGATCTCCGGATTTGAAGGCAGTCCGATCTGGTTAAAAACAAAAGACGGCTGGTCACCCGAGCTTTATTATGACAGAGTCATCGGCGATTTTGTCCGGATGAAATCCGCCGGAAAACCCAGACTGATTAAATTCAGTGAGATCACAGAGATCTCCTTTGAGCAGCCGGAGCAGGCTGCATCGGAGCCTGTTGTCTTACATGAACCGCTCCGCACTGCTGCCATGATCACACCGCCGCAGCCTGAACACATCAGCGTTCAGGAGCAGATCAAGCGGAAGATCTGGCTGCACAGCTTTGCTTATGAGGATCGCAGTACTGAGATTCAGAAAGGCGTGCGCAATACACCGCTTGAAAAAGAATGGACACGGATGCAGAATATCCTTGCAGACGCCAAAAAGAACCATGTCCTGCGTGAAAAAGCCGACGGCATCGTGAACCGTCTGGATGAATTCTCGGTTCCCAGCATTGAGCTTTGCCAGATGACCGGCATCGCCTTTGCAGCAGCGGAGGATTACGGCAATGCCTCTCTGCAGTACGAAATCGCAGGCGATTATCAGAATGCGGCGTACTATGCGGCAAAATGCGGCAAGAACAGCAAGGAATATCTGATCGAGGTGTTTCGCAAATGGCTTCTGACCGGAAAAGAGATTAACAAGGATGTGCTCGCATCATTCTTCTGGCTGACGCGCGATCTGCACCGCGGACGCTACTGCGCGGAAACGATCCGGCAGCTCCACTTTACAAATCAGTCGGATGAAGTCAAAAGCATTCTGTACTACGGACTGCTCTCGCAGCTGTCTGACTATCTGCCCGACCGCGATATGCCTGAAGAAAGCGTGATTACGGACGACAGGATCCGCGATCTGCTGGCAAGACTGCAGAATGAGACTGTCTCTGAGGATTATTCGCCGAACAGGATCGAGAAGCAGCTCCATGCAAATGAACTGTTTGACGGCAGGAATTCGCCTCCGGCAGGCTGGCAGGACGATGTCTGCACCGGTTATATCGTATCCTCGCCCGGCTACGGCTACGGCTTTATCAACGAGAATCCTTCCAGCATGGCCGGCATCTATTTCAACATCAGCAACTGCTCCGGTCAGCTGGCCGAGTTCTACCCGAAGCACTTCCGGAGCCTGCGCGGCCTGAAGGTCGTTTACAAGACCGCGATCGGCACCAATCAGGGCAAAAAGCAGACAATCGCCGTCAATGTGGAGGCTGCAGAGGACATAAAGGCATTCCTACAGAACGTGCTCCCGCAGATGCCGCAGATTCCGCAGACACTGCCGCACGCAGAACAGGACAGCACTCCCGCAGAAGAAAAGCTGGAACCGCTTCCGGAGAAGAACCGCTACAGCGGCTATATCATCTTCTTCAACGGCTCATACGGTTTTCTGCACAAGGAACAGCATACCACAAAGCGCGGCGTTTACTTCTACGGCCGCGAGCTGGACGAAAAACTCAAACCGTTCAGCACCCTCGGCCCAAAGCTGTCAGGGCTCAAGGTCACCTGCTCGCTCGCGGACAGCTTTAAGGCCGGTGCAAACAAGGCCGCCGTGCAGATCAGCGCGGCCGAAGATATCGAAAACTTCATACAGAGCAGGGGGCTTCAGGCACCGGAAGTCAAGCATGAGGAACCGGAAATCGTGGACGACGACACGATCACACGAGCCCTCCGGACCAAAAGTGCGCCTGCCGTCGTGCAGGAATTTGCGACCACAAACAAGCCGCTCCATGCGCTGGCTGCTCTGGAACGCGCCAAAGACAGCTTTTCCTACGACAAGTATGTCAAGCACAAGATCCAGCTGCTGCAGCGCACAAAGTCAAGCGACAATGAGCTGATCCAGCTCCTGAATTATACGATCACAACGAGCCACGACGGTGCCTATATCGCACATAATCTGTTCTTCCTCGGACAGGTGCAGTTCCGCTGCAAGCAGTACAGCGATGTCGTCGGCACAATGAAGCAGCTCAGCCAGTACAGAAGCTATATGAAAACGCCGTCGCAGTATCCCGATTCGCTCTATCTGATGGCGGTTTCGTATTACATGCTGCAGGATTACACAAATTCCGATCAATACGCAAAAGAACTGCAGAAGCTTGGCGTCCACTCGGAGGAGGTCAGCAGACTGCTCGACCGTACCTTTGCATCCGAGGTCAGCGATTCCGGTCAGATCCGGGAGATCAACACAGAATCACCGCTGATGTTCGACGCAGAGGTCACGATCACCCCGTTTGCTGAAAAGCTGATCGAGCGTTTCTCTTTCGGTTCGATCTCGCTGAAAGGAATCCCCACGAATTTCGACCCGTGGTCGAGTGACTGCACGATCCAACGTGCGAATGAATATATCCGATATCTGATCCGATACGATAAGGAATACGAACAGAAAAATAATCCGAATGCGTATATCGCAATGGCAAAGATTCAGAAATGGCTGGTGGAGCAGTCCTCGGATACCGAAAAGGAGAATGCCGAAAGCTATCTGCGCAACAATCTGTCCCATGCACTGCAGACGATCGCAAGAAATGCGATGAGCAAATCGGGTCTTGATATCCGCGTGTACCTCTTCTACCGGATCCAGCAGTACAAAATGAGCATCTGGCAGCAGAAAGAAGGTCTGTTCAATGCGTATATCAATGCGCATTACAGCCTGAACGATATGCGTTTTCTGCGCATATCGTCAAATCTCCGCGACCGGAATTACCGCCTGATGATGAGCGATCTGTTGCTGTTCGTCAGCTCGCTTGACATCGCGGAGACCGACGAGGAGAAAAAGCGGATCCAGAACCTCTGCAGAGTGCTCAGTTCACGAGACGACGCAGCACAATACCGCAGTGCACTCTGTGAGATCCTTGACGATCTGCGCTGCACCTTCAGCGAGGATGCAGACCTCTTTACCCTGACCGAACTGGGCAGCGAGGCCATGGGGATCTGCCTGAACAACACGCGCAAGGCGATCCGCAGCAAGGCAGAATCCAGACAGTGGGATGCGCTGGATGAGACCCTGCGCACACTTCTCGGTCACGATTTCATCACTGCGCATGAGCAGTCCTTCATCGAGCGCGTACTCGAGGTCATCGGCTATATCGACTCGGTGGAGCGCAACACCCAGAACGCCATGAAGCAGAATCTGCTGAACCAGAGCCGCAATCAGCTCGACGAGCTCTCTGATGACCTGGAGGATACGCCGACATATATCCTTTACAGCATCTTCGGCGATGTGCTCGGCATCCTGAAAAGCGAGACGCTGACCATGCTCGCGGAAGTCATGTCCCATGCGCCGAACATCGAGCCGGTCGGCAGCTTCCAGATCAACGTCGGCCTGACCGACAGCGGCGAATTCCTGCTGCCGATCGAATTCCAGAATGCTGCTCCTGCCGTGCAGGCAAAGAATCTGACGATCCTTGCGGAAAGTATGACCCCCGGCGTGACGCTGCAGTCGCAGCTGCCGATCGGTCAGAATGTGGATGAGGGTGAGAAATACAGCCAGTCCCTTGCCTTCCGACTGGATTCACCGGAGACCCAGCAGGTCGAGATCTCCGTCCGGCTGGAATACAGCTATGATGCGTTTGACAACCTGAAACAGGCAAACGAACGCCGCAACAGCGAAAAGGCCGTCACCTATACGGTCAGTTTCCAGGATGTGCCAAAGCTTGCGAACCGCTACCGCGAATACGCCAAACAGCAGACGGTCAAGGACAAGAGCATGTTCTTCGGCAGAGAGCAGGTCATCGCAAAACTCTTTGAGGCAGTCTCCGTTCTCAACACGGACGGCAGCTACAAGCTCCGAGGCGGAAACGGCATTGTTCTTTACGGTCAGCGGCGTTCCGGCAAGACCAGCCTGCTCTATCACCTGAAGGAGAAGATCTGCCGCGACATGGATCATACCGTCGTGGTCGATCTCGGCAGCAGCGGAAAGGCAATCTCCAACACCGGAAATCAGCAGCTCAGCGAGGACGCACTGCAGGAGCGCAACCGAAATATGACCATGGAAACGCTGTATCATCTGATCATTTCGGGCATCCAGTCGTATATTGAGGACAACCGCTACGACGTCCCCGCACTGGCAGAGCTCTACCAGCGGATCCAAAGCTATGAGCAGGGAACCGGCAAGACCGTATTCCCGGATGCGGAGGCATTCATGACCGGCATGAACAGCCAGCTCCTGTTCAACGATTTCATCAAAAAATTCACGCTGATCGCCAAGCCGGAGGACCCGGAATACGGCTTCCGCATCGTCATTCTGATTGATGAGTTCACCTATTTCAATACCGCGATCCAGCAGGGCAGACTGCCGCGCAACTTCATGGAGATCTGGAAGGGCATTGTCTCCGATTCGTTCATTACGCTGATTGTTGCGGGTCAGGACAACATGGTCGAGTTCATCGAAGGCTATGTCAATGAATTTTCCTCATTCCACAGAGAATGGGTCACATTCCTGAGCAAGGATGCATCCTACAAAATGGTCACGGAGCCGATCGGCACCGACCGCATTGACCCTGATGCCGCGGATAAGCTCTACCGCATCACAGCGGGTTCGCCGTTCCTGCTGATGGATGTCTGTGCCGAGCTGGTGGACTGGATGAACGATAACAAGATCCTGAAGCTCTCCGGCAGCCAGCCGGACGATTTCCTCGTCGGCAAATACATGAAGGAATACGGCTTCAAACAGGATCTGTTCGAGCCGCAGTATATGGATGCGGGACGTCTGGAATGGACGGACAGCATCAAAAAGGCACTCGGTCTGATTGCAAGAAGCACATCCAAAAAGGTGTCATCCAGTCAGATCCCGTGGAATGAATTTGACCAGTATGCACTCATCAAGGATGAAGCACTCGAGGACCGCGGCATTGACGCGTCCATGATGCATGAGATTCTTGAGCGTCTGGTCAAGCGACAGGTCATTGAGGCGCAGGAGGGTTACCAGAACCGCTATCGCATCAAAATACCGCTTTGCCGTGAATGGATCCTGAGACGCGGAGGCGCAGAATATGGAAACGAATAAGCAGATAAACCCGCTCAATCTCTTTCAGGAGGGCAAGATCGTCTCCGGCAGTTCCTTCATCGGCAGAGCAGAGCTGCTCGGCCGGCTGACCGAGCTCTGGGTACAGACCGGCGGCAATGCGTCACGCTCGGTCATCGGGCTGAACCGCATGGGCAAAAGCTCGCTTGTCAGGCAGTTCTGCGAGAACGTGAAGCAGCAGGAGCCGGATGTCATCAGCGTCAACCTGACGCTGAAAAAAAGCTCGTGGCCGTCGCTTGTCCAGCAGATCATGCAGCAGATCACGCTCAGTGCAGAGGACGAAAAGCGTCAGCTTGACCCGCTGGTCTCGGAGCTCTGTGAAAAGACCTGCAGCATCGCGCTGGAAGGCTGCAGCATCCTGACCGAAAACACCGTCATGCACAATTTCACCCGGCTGCTTGACCGCATGGAAAAGATCGGGCAGAAATTCCTGCTGATCATCGACGAATTTGACGGTGCAAAGGGCTGCTGGGGTGAAAACGCCAGCTATTTTGAATCGCTCCGTGATGCGGCGCAGAAGCGCGGCTTCTTCCTAATCGTCTCCCGCAGACCGCTGGAGGTGATCGAAATGGAGAGCTACGGCAACTCCTGCTTCCACAATGTTTTCCCGGAAATCCATGTCACCGCATTTGACCCGAAAAAGGATATGCCGGAATATTACCGCATACTCGAGGAAAACTACGGCGTCGTGCTGGATGAGACCGAACAGGAAAAGACCGAGGAATACACCGGATTCTGTCCTGCATTCCTGGCTGGACTCGGCAGCCGCCTCGCATCCGCCGCGATCAGCGGCGATTCGCAGCCGACCGTCGAGGAAATCTTCTCCGAGCAGACCTTCCAGACGAATTATCAGAAACATTATCCCGAATTTCTGAAGCGCATGAAGGAGGACGGCCTCTGGGATGATATCGTCCGCATCCTCATGGATATCTCGTCCGTCCGCACCGATCTGAGCAAGGACGACACCTTCCGCGAAGCGCAGATTAACCAGCTCTGCTGCAAGGGCTATCTCCGCAAAAAGCAGAACGGCGAATACATCGTGTTTTCGGACGATTTTGCGGCATGGGCAAAGGATAAGCTATTCCACCAGGAGGAGGAAACGATCTATCAGAGCCTGATCACGGCAGAGGTCGCAATCCGCGAGATGCTGAAGCAGGAAATGCCGAAGATCTGGGCGAAGAAGCATCCCGGGCGGGAATGGGAACAGGATTATCTGAACAATACCTTTGTGCCGAATACGATCCAGTATTTCACAAGGATTCCCGCAAACAATCCTCGGAAACCGTTTTCCGAGCTGCAGAAATACCTCAAAAGTGCCAGAAAATACGATTCCGGTGCCGGTGTTGCGGACGCCGCAACGATCCGCATCAAGCTTGCCATGATTGCAGAATACTGGGAGGACGGCATCAAAAAGCGGTTCAACTCCGACCCGTACTCCAAATGGGAATCCTATTTCAGCATCATCGAGGACATCCGCAATCCCCTGTTCCATGCGACCATCACCCCGCAGACACATGCCCCGAAAAACTACTATCTGCTGAAGGATGCAAAAGCGTGTGCAAACACGATCATCAATCAGCTCGCATAACCCCATATCAATAACAAATGCCGGCAGATCGGAATCTGTCGGCATTCGTTTTTTACTATGGGGATTTTACGCCTTTTTGAGTGTCGGGATCAGTGCTTCCCAAGTGACATTTTTGCCTGCGACCGTGTTGTTGACATAGTACATCAAAATGTACTGTGCGTCATCTACGGAGAGAATGCCGTCCTCGTTGACATCGCCGTTCCGGAGCTGTTCGTCCGTCAGCTGCGGCGTCTTGCCTGAAATGCGCTCCGTGTAGACCTTCAGCGCAAACTGTACGTCCTCGATGCTGACCTCGCCGTTGAGATCAATGTCGCCGCGCAGGAAGCCTGTGCCGGGTTGTTCGGCCGGAACTGCATGAACGGTACCGTTCACGGTCGAGAACGCAACCTCCTGCAGATCAACATTGAACGTCGATCTCTGGTTCAGCTTCAGCTCGACCGAGATCGAGCCCTCGGCAAGCACCTCAAACTTCAGTGCCGCGACAATGCCGTTTCCGGTATTGTTCTCCGATGCCAGATCATCCCAGTTCAGCGTATACGGGATCATGGTCAGGTCTCTGCCGGAAAGGAAGGATGCCGTTCCGAGCAGCTTGCCGTCCTCCGCACCGATCAGCTTCAGCTTGGTATTGTCATAGGACACATCCAAACTCAGCGCAGTGATGCCGGGGTTATTCTGAATGCGCACCGGAACCCTGACAGTCTCACCGACCTTTGCCTCAACACTGTCAGCCGCGATCGCCGCTGAATTCGGGGAAACCGTCGTCGTGACCGGTGCTGCAGTCGTGGTGACCGGCATTGCAGTCGTGGTGACCGGCGCTGCAGTCGTGGTGACTGGCTTTGCGGTCGTGGTGACCGGTGCTGCGGTCGTGGTGACCGGCATTGCGGTCGTGGTGACCGGCATTGCGGTGGTCGTGACCAGATTCGCGGTCGTGGTGACCGGCTTCGCGGTCGTGGTAACCGGCGTTGCGGTCGTGGTGACCGGCTTCGCGGTCGTGGTGACCGGCTTCGCGGTCGTGGT
>MSGZ01000008.1:72793-73124 GCA_001940925.1 Ruminococcus sp. Phil11 | reverse complement strand
GAACGCAAACAGGTAGACGAACGGATCGACGGATTTTTCAATAACTTGTTGAGGGGTTGAGCACCCTCTCTACCCCCAAAAGTTCCCCATCGGTTCCCTTTTTTGAAAACCTATTCTTGAAAACATCGCTAATACGATAGGTTTTTGAATGTGTTGAGGGGCGCTGTCCCTAAACATGAAGAAACTTGTTTCTTCATGTTGGCCCCTGCTGGGGACTAGTCCCCAGACCCCATTATGTGTATGATAAAAGGACGCTGACATAACAGTCGGCGTCCTTTTTTGCATCCGGTCGGGCGGAAGGCGAACGGTTTGCAGCCTAATAAAAGTTTCG
>MSGZ01000008.1:19819-72744 GCA_001940925.1 Ruminococcus sp. Phil11 | reverse complement strand
CTCACACGGGAAGATAGGGGCTTGAGGGAAGTACCCCCGGAACGGGGCTGCTTCCCTCATTCTTAAAAAGCATCCGCGCAGCGGATACCTTATTCCAGGCGAATTTCAAAGCGATCCGCCCCGCCGTTCGATCCGGACGGATGCCGCCAGTGCCCGCAGCGCATCCGCGATCTGCCGGAGCAGACTGCCGGTCTCACCGGGGTCGGGCAGCGTGACTTCATAAACGGCGGGCTCTGTTGCGGCAGACGGTTCCCCGGCCTGCCCCGCAGAATAGCAGACCGCAAACAGGATCAGCACAAGCAGCAGCTTTTTCATAACAATGCTCCTTTCGGCGTTCGGTTTGTTCCGGTTTATTGTATGCGGCATTCCGGTATTTTATCCGCCGGACAGATCATAAAAATCAAGCAAATACAGAAAAACTCCGCCGATTGTACACCGGCGGAGTTTGCTTTTCTATGATGCAGGCATTATCCCTGCTGCTCGTATGTGTTGATATACACGCGGATATTATCGGCAATGTGCGCGGACTGATCAAGTTCGATCAGATAATGCCACCTCGCCATGTCGCAGGTTATGACCTCCGGGACATACCGGCTGATGCTGACGGCATCGGTGCTGACCGCCGTTACCTTGTGACTGATCGAGCCGCTGATCTCACTCAGAACAACGATCAGCAGTTTGTTGTCTCTGAACCATTCCTCCGTATATTTTTGGAACACAGTAGGATCAATGTACGCAACGGTCTCCGGATTATCCGCCCGGTAAGCTTCCAGCTCCGGAAGGGATCTGATCACTTTTGTCTTCGGATATGTATCATCCCGCCATTCAATGCCGTTGCCCTGCACTGTGAACGGGTAGGATTCGCTTTCCGGCTCAATTACGGTGAACTCGACGCGGAGATCGTCAGCAATGTCCGCATCTCGATCCAGCTCGATCAGCATGAGCCATTCAGCCATATCACAGGTACCGACTTCCGGAATATACCGGTTGATTTTGACTTCATGCGCGCTGACCGCCGTGACCTCATGGCTGACCGAGCCGCTGCCTTCCGACAGAATGACGGCAAGCAGCTTGTGCGTCTGGAACCATTCCTTCGTATAGCACCGCGGTGCTTCGGTTTCCCAGCCGTTCTCATACACGTTTAAGAACGCTTCCAGTGCCGGAAGGGATGTGATCACCTGTGTCTGCGGATAGCTGCCGTCCTGCCAGCCTACGCGGAAGCACTGGACATTGAATGCATAGTCCTCTGCGGGATCGGTGTTGTCCGGCACCGCGGGCGTGCTGATGTTCTGCTCCGCGGGAACAGTGCCTTCCATTTCCTGATAGCCGATCTTCTTCGCGATAAACTGCAGCAGCTTTGCGCAGTCCTGCGCATCGACATTGCCGTCATGCGTAACATCCGCGTTCGCTCTGCCCTGATCGGTGATGACCGCTTCTCTGTCCTCCGCTGCAAATCGCGAGACAAGCACTGCGTCGGAGACATCAACTGCGCAGTCGAGGTTCGCATCACCGGAAATTGTAAGGTTGTTTTGGCCGGTCATCTGCCCGGGGCTGCTTTCAAGCGGTGTCGGCCCCGCATTCGGCTGCAGGCCGAACTGTCTGTACAGTTCCATTGCAAGTGCAAAATGATCTGCAAACGGAATATCCTCCGGCGGGATCACCGCATAGAACGTATCGTCCCAGAGGTAACCGATATTCATCTTTTTGCGGAGCTCGCTGTTCTTGTCCGTGATGCAGACAAATTCACATTCCGGATGCTGCGCCCTGACCCATGCCTCGATCGCCGTCCAGTCGTATGTTACCCCGTTTTCCTTATCATTTCTGCTGCCGCTCGCGTTATATGCGGTCAGGAATCCGTGCTCGATCTGAATATACTGTGCAGTCTCTCCCCACGAATAAAATTCAGAGATCAGTCCGGCCTTTGAAAGGTCACGCATCAGATCGGCGGCTATTTCTGCGGTTCTCATTGTTTCGTCCGGTTCTTCGACCAGATAAGCCCTCTGCCGGCATTCAAAGGGCGTCTGCCCCGGAAAATACTTCTGCACGATCGTCTTGGCCTGCTGCTCCGCTGCGGTGTAGTCAACATCGCTGCGCAGAACATACTGCAGCTTGTTTTCCTGCGGCACGGCCAGATACATCGCATCCGCCCAAATGTAATACTGCGGATCAGTTTTCTCAACTTCATCACGATGATAGGTGCAGATATAATACGGGGTATTTTCGTCCGCATTATCAAATTGATACGGCTGCAGCACATAGCTCTGCAGCCATCCGCTGTCATCAAGCAGCTGCATCTGCTGAAAAACGCCGTTGTCTGTGAAGCCGAAATAATACAGATCATCCACTGCAGAAACTGCCGGGCAGCTCCCGCAGAGCATTGCGGCAGATGCCAGCACGGCTGTGAATTTCATAAGCTTTTTCATAATAATACCACCTTTCTTAGTATTCAGATCGCGGATAAAACGGTACGGACTCCGCATTTTCGGCAAGCAGTCCGTCATAGAGGCTGCGCGGCACAGGGGAAGCGGAGCCCTGCAGCTGTCCGGCGGTGATGTTCAGCTCTTTCGGAAATGCGATCAGAAATTTGACCGAATACTTTTCCGGCGTGCTGTCCGTCTCCTGCGGATACGAAAATATGATGCTGTAATGGTCCGTGTCCCACGCGCAGCTTCTGAGCACGGCTTCCGTGAAGTGCCCCGAAACATCCGCAAGGATATAGGTATACCGCGTGCGGTCAAAGTTTGCATCCGGGTCGCCGTAGTATGTCAGATTCCCCTCGGAAGCCTCGGAAAAGTGACAGGAGATTTCCTCCGATTCAAAAAGCTCATCAGTTTCCGGGTCAATCATCATTGCAGCGGTTCGAAGAAACCGGATGCGGTTCTCATTCTCCGGCGTCGGATTCGTTTCGCTTTCCGTCACGCTGCTTGGGATCGTCGGGCCGGGTGTGGTGCATTGCTCCGTCGGCACAATGAGCGGTACTGTCGCCTTTGTGGTATGCGGCGGCTCCGCTGCATTCGTCGTATGGAGCACTGTCTGCGGCGGTGCAGTCTCCGTGACGGCTGCCGGTGCTGCCGTTTCCGTCTGGCGGGCGGTCGCCGCATTCTGCTCCGTCAACGCAGTCGCAGAAACTGTAACAGCCGCAGCGGCAGTTTGTGCGGCATCGGTCTGCGTACCGGCCGCCTGCGTGCTTGCAGCGGATGTCTGCGCCTTTGTGACGGCGGTGTATGTGCTGACCGTCACGGTCTGCGCCGCTTCCGAAGTGACGGCAGCCGTTGTGACCGCCGTGATCGCAGGCGGCTCCGTGACCCCCGGCAGCTCTGTCCGCAGCTTCGGCCAGACCGCGGCTGCGATCAGCAGGACAATGCCCGCAGCGGCCGCAGGCAGGCTGTACCGCAGGACAGGCTTGCCGTATGAAGGCTTTGCCGCCCGCTCAACGATCTCATCCGGCAGATCGGTCAGAATCTGCGAAAATGTGACAGCATTCACAGCAATCCCTCCTTTTCCAGATATTTCTGCAGCCGCTTCCGCAGCCGGGAGAGCGTCACGCGGACATGCGCCTCACTCATGCGGAAGGTCTTGGAAAGCACATCGTATTCTGCTGCATACCAGTACCGCTGCACAAACAGGTCGCGCTGCTTCTGCGGCAGGCTGAGCAGGAATTCCGTCACCGCGGCGAGCGTTTCGCGGCGTTCCGTCTCGCTGACGACATCGCTGCCGTCCGGGATGATCTCCGCCAGCTCATCAAGCGAACCGGCTGTCTGCTGCGCACTGCGCTTTTCCGTGCGGGCGGCACGGTAACGGTCCAGGGCGGCGTTTCGCACCAGCCGCAGCAGATAGGCACGGAAGTTTTTGGGCTTTGCCGGCGGGATCGCGTTCCATGCGGTGAGCATCGCGTCGTTCAGGCATTCCTCGGCGTCCTCGCTGCTGCCGGTGATCCCGCGTGCAACAGACCGGCAGAGCGCACCGTACTGCTGTTCGCTTACGGAGATCGCCTGCTCGCTTCGCTGTTCAAATAGTGTGATGATCGCCTGATCGTTCACGGCCTCACCGCCCTTCGTGTGCCTTCATCCATAAGAACGGGATTTCGTGCCGTTTGAAACACCCGTCCGGATAAATTTTTCCGTTTTTTTTATTGTATCATCCTGCACGGATTTTGTCAATGCAGAGCGCAGTCCGTATCTTGCGCATCAAAACAAACTGTGTTATAATAAAGAAAAATATTTTCTGTAAACGCTTTGAGTTTTATCGCCGAAACGGTACTAAGAAGTGAAAGGGCAAAAACCCGCTGAGAGGAGGACGCTCCCCATGGATAACGGTGCCTGCAGCTACCGCCGTTTCCTCGCGGGCGATGACGAAGGACTGCATGAGATCATCCGGGAATACCGCGCAGGGCTGATTCTGTATCTGAACAGCTTTGTGCAGAATATCCACACGGCGGAGGATCTCACGGAGGACACATTTGCGGAGCTCGCGATCCGCTGTCCGAAGTTTTCCGGAAAAAGCACCTTCAAAACATGGCTGTATGCGATCGGACGGCACATCACCGCAAAACATCTCCGAAAGCACGCAAGGCTCAGCATCGTCCCGCTGGAATCACAGGAATATCTTGCCGACGAGGAAAGCATCGAAGGCAATTACATCAAAAGCGAACAAAAACGCGCGGTGCACAAGGCTCTGCACCGCCTGAAGCCGGATTACCGGCAGGTGTTGTATCTCTCCTACTTTGAAGGCTTCAGCAATCCAGAGGCTGCTGTCATCATGCAGAAATCGACGCGGCAGATCGAGACCTTGCTGTATAACGCGAAAAAAGCGTTAAGGACAGAACTGGAAAGGAGTGGCTTTGAATATGAAGAATGACGAGCAGATGTATCAAAGCGTACTTTCCAGACGGGATGCATACCGCGCTGAAAAAGAACGGCGAAAAGGCGTATTTCTGCGCGCTGTGCCGGTGCTGGCCTGCTGCTGCCTTGCGGCGGTGCTGGGGCTCGGATACCGGAATCACCTGAAAAAACTGCCGGAGATTCCGGCTGTACAGACAGATTCGGAAATCTCCGGCACAACGCTGCCCGTGACGGCTGCGCCTGCGGTCACAGAATCCGGTCAGACCGTCACAACGGCAGCGCGAACGGAGAAAACAAAGGTCACATCGGCCAAAAGTACGGAGACCGTCACAAAGGCCGTGACCGTCACCGAAGCGGCGGAATCCGCAGCTATCCGGCAGACGGAAACGCAGCCTGTCACCGCGCCGCCGGTCACGCGGACAGGGCGGGGCACACAGACGCAGCCGGTGACGCAGACAAAGCCTGTCACGGAACCGCCTGCCGTCACGACAGAGGAGCCCGGTGCTCCGGAGCCGCCTATACAGACAACGGTCACAAATCCGATACCGCAGTCCCCGGGAAAAGATAATCCGGTTGCAACGCAGGTGCAGCCGCTCATGTATCCCGATATACAGGCGGCGGCAGAAGCTGTCATAGATGCGGCCATAAACGGAAACTGTCCCGGAAATGACCTGTGGGAAAAAGGCGCGTATACTTCCATGTTCGGAAGTATCATGCATAACGGTTATCTCTATCAGGTCAGCAGTGCGAACGGCATCACGCGGCAGGATGACCGCGGTATCATGCTGCTGCCGGACGCGCCTTATCAGGAAACCGGAGCCGCGTGCCGCGCGGCGTATCAGGGACAGAGCTATTATGTTGCATTTCATTATGCGAATTACCGGGGTCTGACAATGCCGGAGTATCTGCAAAGAAACATGAAAGTCACATCTGACAAGGACGTCACCGTAAACGGCGAGACGGTCTGCCTGCGCTTTGCGGATGACGGTCAGATCACCGCATATTCGTTTATCGAACGGAATGACGACAGTGATGTGTATTATACCGTCAGAGCTGCCGTATCTGAGACGGAAATGCTTGACTTTCTGAATGCAATGCAGTATGAGAAAATCGCAGTGTATGATTATTGGATTCTTTGAAATGAAAAGGAGTGATCATGATGAAAAAGAAAATGCTTTCCATGCTGATCGCGGCGTGCTGTATGGCACAGGGGGCTTTGCCCTGCGCAGCAGCCGGTCAGACCCGCGCAGGCGATGCGAACTGCGACGGCCGCGTTGACGTATCGGATGCCGTGCTCACTGCGCGGTTTGCCGCAGAGGACAGGAACGCCGTCATCACCGATCAGGGCATGGCCAATGCGGATGTGACAGGAAACGGCAATGTCGATTCCGAGGACACCACGAAGATCCTGCAGTATATCGCAAAGAAGATCAGCTATGCGGAGCTGGCGGGCACGGACATTGCAGAGCCGCCGCTTTCCGAATACAGCGACCTGGTCTTTTCCGCAACGGATGCACTGATTCAGACGGTCAAAGACGCAGACCTGAGCGATTACAGCGGTGCTGCCGCAAACGAATACGGCAACCTGTTTGCACGGCTCAAGGGTGACGGCTTTGTCTACAGCGTGAAGCCGAATGCGGACATTGCAATGCAGGAAAACGGCCTGATCCGGATGCACCCGGCGCACGCGCTGTATGATGCCTATATCCGGTATCCCGTCACACACAACGGCAAACATTTCGAGGTCGCATTCTGCATGGCTGATACGGCACTTGCCGCTGAAACAGGCAGCTTCACTGAATATTACAAACAGCGCATGGGATATGATGCAGCCGGTACGATCACCGCGGACGGCAAAGAATATCCGCTGTATCAGTCGGCAGACGGCAGTCAGGTCTGGACGGCAGCTTTCTTTGAGAACGGGTATTATTTCACGGCTGTCGGAAACGGTGTATCTGCGGACGACTTAACGGGTCTGCTGAATGCGCTGGAATATGAAAAGCTGGAGATTCCGGCGGATACGCAGCCGGTCGTCGATATCACGCCGCAGCCGGTCAGCTTTCAGAGCACGGACGCGGTCAGGGAAGCGATCGCGTTCTATGATCTGAGCGGTTATCAGGAAAAAGACCGCAGGGTATACGAGCAGATGTTCGGCCGTTTCCGGCTGGACGGCTTCTTCTGGAAGCCCGTCAGCAGCGATGCATACCTGCTCAGAGAGGACTGCGTGCTGTATCCGTATGCCGCCTATGAGGATATCGGTATCGGGTATTATGTGCAGTACGGCGGGAAAAACTGTCATGCGGTGATCTACTCCGCCGACAAAGAGCTGCTCCGGCAGACAGACGGCATCGCGGATTATCTCATGCAGCGCATGGGACGCAGAACAGACAAAACGGTCACGGTGCAGGACAGAACGGTCAGCCTCACCTTGCAGGATGACGGCACTGTCTATGCGGGCGCGTTCATCGACGGTACGCATTTCTATGCGGTACACGGCGAACTGTCCGAGGCAGAAATGACGGACTTCCTGAATGCGCTCACATTTGAAAAGCAGAAAACCCAGAGTGCAAACCAGATCGTTCCTCCGGAAAGCGGCAAGGAAAGCCCCGGTTCTTCCATGCGGATCGCGCTGCAGTGCAAAGCCTTCTGTCCGGCCGGCGAAACGCTCACCGTGGATGCAGCCGTCGGCGACGCAGCCTCCTTTACGGACTGGCGTTACGAATATGCGGTCTGCGCATGGAACCCGATACTCTACAAACAGTACGAAGATGCGAACCTGCTGATCAACGGCGAACCGGACGGCTTTGTCAAGGCATATCCGGCGCAGGAATCCGGCGCGTTTGCGGTTGACATGTACGCGCTTGATTACGAGACATGGCAGCATGAGACAACTGCACTTGATTTCAGCCGGTACGAAGCTGGCAGCACCGGCTGTGTCCGGTTCGGGTTTACTGCGTATTCCACGGATGACCCGGAGCATCCGTCGAGCACCGGTGCAGCGCGGCTCCTGTATTACTTTGTCGGCGAAAACGGCACAGGTCTCGGCGGCAGTGCGGCAGAGGCGGAGCAGAATTACCGCAGTGCTTCGGACGCAGCACTCCTGCTCCACGAGCCGTATACCGGCAAATGGAACGGCAAATTTGTCTCGCGGATGCTGTTCAGCGCGCTGACCGAAAACACCGGCGAGAAGATCACGGTCTCGTTTGACGTCAATCCGGATTACAGTTATGTCTATAAAGGCAGAACGCTGGAAGCGATCAGCCATGACTGCTCGGACGTATTTAACGAAACGCTGTTCAAGCTGGAGGAACTGCTCCTGTACGGCGACGCAATGAAGTACGGTGAGGTGCTTTATACGACCGGTACGCCAACCGGTCAGAAATGGACGAAGGAATGGTACGAGGACAGACTGGCGTACTTCGGCGAGGAGCTGCTCTCCCGGTATCTCGTGAACGGCGAATTCCGGAAGGCACAGCTTGAAGCGGATCTCGCAGCACTGAAACAGCAGTATCAGGCCGCATACGATGAGGCCGAGGCCGCCTGCTGTCAGGCGATGACCGAAAACATCATCGAAACGCTGGCGGCGCAGAACATTCACTGCGAAAAAAGCAATGCCCCGAACCGTCTGGCAATGGAAGTGACCGCGGACGAATTTGCGGCACTGAACCTTGCACATGTAACAGCGTACTGGCTCGGAGCCAACGGTCCGGATGCAATTGAATGAATACACGGAAGGCTCCCGGGAGATTCCCGGGAGCTTTTCTGTTTTTGTGCACTTTTTTTTTGCATCCCGCCCATTGAAATCCACAGAATCATATGCGATCAGCGGGGCAGCCCCGCAGGCGGTTCCGAAAATTCGCCGGAGGGAAAGCCGAAACATAAATATACTGCTCAGCTTGCTTTTTACACGATAATATGCTATAATAAAGTGAATGATTATGCCCTGCCGCAGCAGGGGAAAGGCGGTGAGACTGTGCAGACAAATTCCATATTCCGGCGGATTCCGGCATTTGCCGCGGCGATGATGCTTCTTGCGGCGAACCGCACCGCGCTGCCCTGCACAGCGGACAGCACCGTTTCTGCCGACCCGCTCTACGCGCTTTCCTTTGAGCCGGAGACCGGCTACAGCGATTATTACGACGCACACGCCGCGGAGCCCCGCCCCGACAAGGAAATCCTGCTGCACGGCACGGACTTCGTCTGCACCGAAGGCGGCGATTTTTCGTCCGGTCAGCTGGCGGGGTCTGACGATGTGCTGATCTGGAACAGCGCAGAGGGCTCCGTCAGCTACAAATTTGATGTGCCGGAAGCCGGCTGCTACGCGCTCGCGCTCCGGTATTACGCATTGGAATCGCCGTCCGATCAGGCAGAACTTTCGCTCTCAATAGACGGCAACCTGCCGTTTGAATCGGCATCGCGCATCAGCCTCAGCAAGCTTTTCGTCAACAAAACGGAGATCCGCACCGACAGCCGCGGCAATCAGATGCGCCCGGCACAGGTCGAATCCCCTGCATGGCAGACGCGTTTCCTGTACGACCGCGACGGCCTGTTCAATGAGCCGCTCCGATTCAGCCTCTCCGCCGGGACGCACACACTGACGCTGACCGGCATCAAGGCGTCCGCTGCGATCGACACGATCCGGTTCTGTCAGCCGGAGCCGGTCGCCGCATACAAAGCACCGTCACAGGCGGAGCTGAACAGCACGCCGTCCGGCATTGTCCGGATCGAGGGCGAAGCGGCAGACTATAAGACCGCACCGACGCTCTCCCCTGCCTACGACCGCAATTCCTGCATGATTTCCCCGGCCGACCCGGTCAAAACGGTATACAACACGATCGGCGGCGCGAACTGGGATCAGGCGGGGCAGGCCGCATCATGGGAGATCCCCGCAGGCACGCTGCCGGGTGACGGCTGGTACAAGGTCGGCATCAAGGCGCGGCAGAATTTCATGCGCGGACTGTATTCCAACCGCAGAATGCTGCTGGACGGCAGCGTCCCGGACGACGCATTCGCGCAGCTGAAATTTTACTACGATCCCGACTGGACGCTGACCGAGGCGCAGCAGAACGGCGAGACCGCCTATCTGTATCTGACGGCGGACGAAGCGCATACGCTGACGCTGGAGGCGATCCCCGGCGAGATCGGTGAAACGATGCGGAAGCTGGAAAAGACCGTCGCCGAACTCAACACCTGCTATCAGCAGATCCTCATGGTCACGGGGCCGAACCCCGATACATACAACGATTACTATGTCGAGGAGAGCATCCCGACACTGCTGCCCGATCTGAAGCGGCTCTCGCAGGAGCTCCGTGACGCACAGAACCGCATCGAGCAGCTCTCCGGCTCGCTCGGCTCCGAGGCGGCGGCTCTGCAGAGAATGTATGTCATTCTTGACAAATGCACCGAAAAGCCGACGCGCATCCCGCGCTATGTGCGGCAGATCAAGGAGACGATCTCCACGATCTCGGCGTTTATCCGCGATTACCGCGATCAGCCGCTGGAGATCGACTACATCGAGCTGGCCGCGCCGGATACGGAATTTGCGCCGCTGAAGGCCGGATTCTTCCGGCAGCTCGGATTCCGCTGCAAAGCATTTCTCGGCTCATTCACGGAGGATTACAACACGCTCTCCGATGTTGACGCCGATGCCGCGGACACGATCGAGGTCTGGGTCAATCTCGGCAGAGATCAGGCACTTGCGGTCAAGGAACTGGTCGAGAACGATTTTGCACAGCAGCACCCGGAGATTCCCGTTTCGGTCAATCTCGTGGCGGGCGGCGTGGTCGAAGCGTCTCTTGCCGGAAAAGGCCCGGACGTCGCATTGTTCCTCGGCGGAGAGTTTCCGGTCAATCTGGCCTGCCGCGGCCTGCTTGCAGACCTTTCACAGTTTGACGGCTACCAAGAAGCGATGCGGGATTATCACCCGGAGGCATCCGTGCAGTATCAGTACGGGAACGGCGTTTACGGTATGCCGCTGACGCAGAGCTGGACGATGATGTTCTACCGGAAGGATATCCTGACGGAGCTCGGGTTTACGGAGCTGCCGCGCACATGGGACGATCTGATCGCGGCACTGCCTGCGCTGCAGCGGAAGCATCTCGGCGTCGGCCTGATCCTGCCGAATGCCAATGTGGCCGCCGCGACGGAGCCGGGGCATACCTTTGCTTCGATGCTGCTGCAGCAGGGCATCAACTACTACAACGAGGAACAGACCCGCACGACCTTTGACACGGTGCCTGCGATCCAGTGCTTTGAAAAGTGGACGGATCTCTACCGCGATTACAAGTTCATGCAGGTCTATGACGCATACAGCTATTTCCGGACGGGGCAGTACCCGATCGTCATTGCGAATTACAGCTTTTACAATCAGCTTTCGGTCGCCGCGCCGGAGATCCGCGGACTCTGGGACTTCACGGTCATGCCCGGCACGGAGCAGCCGGACGGCAGCATCAACCACGCCTCCAATTCCTCCGGCACCGGTGCCGTGATCTTCAGCAAGGTGCGGAACAAGGAAGCTGCATGGGAATTTGTCAGATGGTTCAGCTCCGCAGAGGTGCAGGCCGCCTACGGCAATGAGCTGGAGGGCCTCATGGGGCAAATGGGACGCTACGAGGCCGCGAATACCAAAGCACTTGCACAGCTCAACTGGTCACAGAAGGAGCTCTCCGTGCTGACGGAACAGCGCGGCGCATTGCGGGAAATTCCTGTTTTGCCTTCGTCCTATGCCGTTACGCGCAATATCATGAACGCATTTCGCGAGACGGTCAACTCCAATGAAAACCCGCGCGATACGCTCATGTACTATAACAGTGATATCAACGACGAGATTCGCAGAAAGCGTGAAAATCTCGGACTCGATTAACCCGGAAAGGAGGCGGGCGCATTGCCGCAGCCAGCAAAGCAGCCGGACGCGATCGGCATCAAAACAAAAACAGAAGCGCGCGTGCAGCTTCTGCGGCGCATCAGACAGAACCGCGAAGCCTATCTGATGCTGCTCCCGTTTATGCTGCTGTTCACGGTCTTTACCGTCATTCCGGTCATCATGTCGCTGCCGGTCGGCCTGACCGATTTCGACATGGCGTCCTTCCCGCCCAAATGGGTCGGGCTGAGCAATTTCTATAACCTGTTCCTGAATGACAGCGTCTTTATCAAGTCGATCCGCGTGACGCTCGTGTTTGCGCTGTTCACAGGTCCGCTGAGCTATTTCCTGAGCTTTCTGCTCGCATGGCTCATCAATGAGACAAGCCGGACATTCAAGGTCATCTTCACGCTGATCTTCTATGCGCCGTCCATGGCGTCGGGCGTCTATGCCGTCTGGCAGCTGATCTTCTCCGGTGACACCTACGGCATTGCCAATTCCCTGCTGATCGATCTCGGCATCACGCCGTCCCCGATCCAGTGGCTCACCGATTCGCGGTATATCCTGACGGTCGTCATCATCGTGCAGCTCTGGGTCAGCATGGGTGCAGGCTTTCTTGCGATGCGCGCCGGGTTCCAGAACATCGACCCCGCCCTTTACGAAGCCGGTGCGGTCGAGGGCATCAAAAACCGCTGGCAGGAGCTCATTTACATCACGATCCCCGGCATGGGTCCCTCACTGATGTTCGCGGCGGTCATGCAGATTGTCTCCGCCTTTACTGCGGATATCGTTGCGCGCAGTCTGGTCGGATTCCCGAGCACCGATTACGCCGCGCATACGATCATGACACATGCGTATGACTACGGCTGGGTGCGCTTTGAAATGGGCTACGCATCCGCGATCTGCACGATCCTGTTTGTCGCGATGTATGCCGCAAACAAACTGATCAGCCGCCTGCTCGGCAAATATACGGAATAAGGGGGGCGGAATGATGGCAGAATCCAAAACGGTCAGACTGAAAGCCTCCAGCCGCCGTGCCGGCAGAAAGCATCTCGGAACGGTGATGATCTTCCTGTTCCTGCTGGTGCTCGGCGTGTTCATGGTGCTGCCGATCTGGCTGATGTTCGTCAATTCGGTCAAGCCGGTCAATGAGATGTTCGTGTTCCCGCCGAAGTGGTATACGCTGAACCCGACGCTCGACAATTTCAAGGATACCTACCGCGTGCTCGGTCAGATGTGGGTGCCGTTTTCGCGCTATGTGTTCAACAGCGTGCTCGTGACGCTTTCGGTCACGGTGCTGCAGTGTATTTTTGCCTCTATGGCGGCGTTCGTGCTGGCAAAGGTCGATTTTCCTGGCAATAAGATCATCAATGCGGTCATCGTGCTGGCACTGCTTTACAACAGCAATGTCATCTATCTGATGCAGTATATGGTCATGGCCAAGCTGCGCATGATCAACACGATGTCCGCGCTGATCTTTCCGGCAGTCTCCTCGGCAATGGGGCTGTATCTGATGCGGCAGTCCATGGCCTCCGTCCCCGACGCGATGATCGAGGCGGCGAAGGTGGACGGCGCCAATCTGTTCACGATCTGCTGGCGCATCGTGATCCCGAACCAGAAGCCCGCGCTCATGACCATGGCGATCTTCGCGTTTCAGGGCGCGTGGAACATCACGGGCGGCAGCGTGATCTATGACGAATCGCTGAAAACGCTCCCGACTGTCATTATGCAGGCGGCGTCCGCGGGCATCTCCCGGCAGGGCGTGACCATGGCGGCTGCGGTGATCCTGTTCGTGCCGCCGGTGCTGTTCTTCATCCTTGCGCAGAGTCAGGTCATGGAGACAATGGCACATTCCGGCCTGAAAGAGTAAGCGGCGCGGAGCCCGCGCGGGCGTTTCCCTCCGGGGACGGGCGGCCGGACACTCCCAACATTCTTTTCTGCACGCCGCGGGGCGGCTTCTTTGGCGTTACTGCTCCCAGCGTATTTTAGTGAAGAGTGAATAACAAACAGTGAATCGTTTTCGTATTGCCTGCGGCGATGTATTTCAAATCTGCCCGAAGGGCACACCTTATCTATTCACTTTTCACTATTCGCTATTCACGATTACGAACCCTGATTACCGTTCAGAGAGGAGGCGGTCACGCTTGAAACTGAATATGCTGCGGCGCAGAACCGCCGCTTTTCTGCTCACATTTGCGGCAGCCGCTTCCGTGCTGACGCTGACGGCCTCTGCGGACGAGCCCTATGAGGTCTACAACTACAACCGATTGGGTGAGGCGGTGCCCTCGCAGGCGGGATACCTCGCAGAGCGTGCCGTTTCCGGTATTGATCTCGGCGCGGGTGATCTGAACAGCCCGCAGGACTTCTGCCGCGGTGCGGACGACTGCTTCTATATTGCGGACACCGGAAACAGCCGCATCGTGAAAACAGACGGCGAGCTGACGAAGGTGCTGCACATCTACAGCAGCTTCACCATGCCGGACGGCAGCCGCACGACACTCAAGAATCCGAAGGGTATCTTTGTCGCGCCGGATACGGGGAATCTGTACATTGCCGATACCGATAACAGCCGCGCACTGGTCTGCGACACGGACGGCAATGTTCTGCTGGAGATCACCAAGCCGGATTCCCCGGTCTACGATCAGGGGCTGACCTTCCTGCCGCAGAAGATCCTCTGCGACGGTGCCGGCAACATTTATACGGTGCTGAGCAGCACGACCAAGGGTGCGGCCATGTTCGCGCCGGACGGCACGTTTCTCGGCTACTACGGCGCGAATGCCGTCGCAAGGACGGCAAAGGTCATTGCAGACCACTTCTGGAACATCATCGCCTCGGATGAGGGCAGAAAGCACAGCAACCGCGCCGCCCCGACCGCCTTCGACAATTTCGATATCGACAGCGAAAAGGGCTTCATTTTCACATCGACCTCGTCCGGCACGACGGATACCGATATCGTAAAAAAGGTCAATCCGGAGGGCTACAATCTGTTCAGCTATCTCTCCGGCCACAAATGGGGCGATCTCTTTTCCACATGGTATTCCGGTACCTCCTATAAAACCAGAATCGTCGATCTTGATATCGGTGAGGACGGCTCGATCAACTGCCTCGACCAGACGACCGGCCGGGTGTTCCAATATGACAAGGAGGCAAATCTCCTGTTTATTCTGGGCGGAACCGGCGATCAGGTCGGCACGTTCTCATCAGGCGGCAGCGTCACCGCTGTTGAAACCAGAGGCAAGGCCTGTGAGCAGATCTGTGTGCTGGATGCAGGAAAAGGCAGCATCACGGTTTTTTCACAGACCGGCTTCGGCGAGACCGTCCACACCGCGACCGATCTTTACAACCGCGGCTATTATGAGGAAGCACTCGAACCGTGGCAGTCCGTGCTGCGGCAGGACGGCAATTACCGCAGAGCCAGCCTCGGCATTTCCAGTGCGTATTACAACATGGGCAGATATAAGGATGCCATGGAATACGCCAAGCGCGCAGACGCCTCATGGGTCTACAACAAGGCCTTTGCGCGGTACCGCTCCGAGTGGCTGCGGAACAATATGAACAAGCTCCTTGTGACCGCAGTCCTGCTGCTGACTGCAAGGCTCGCATGGAAGCGTTACCGGAAACGGAAGGGAGGTGCACCGGCATGATGGATCTGACGCAGCCGCAGTGGGTCCGGCATACCGTGCTGCACCCGTTTGAGGGCTTTGAGGATCTCCGCTGGAAAAAGGGCGGCACGCTGAAATATACCGCCGTCATTATTGCGGCCCTGTTCCTTGCACTGATCGCGAACGACCGCTGGTGCGGCTTTCAGTTCCGCCCGCTGCCGGACGCGCTGTTTTCGGTCGTACCCTATCTGATGCGCTCGGTCGTGTATTTCCTTGCGTGGGTCGTCGGGAACTGGGCGGTCTGCACGCTGCTGGACGGCGAGGGCACGATGAAAAACATCTGCATTTACAGCTCCTACGCGCTGATCCCGTATATCGTCTCCACGTTTATCAACGTGATCCTGTCGCATATTCTCGTACAGGAGGAGGGCGTCTTTTTCGCCGCAGTCTACTACATCGGGCTGATCTGGTCAGGGCTGCTGCTGTTTTCCGCGGTCAAGGCGGTGCATCAGTACAGCATCACCAAGACCGCCGCGGCTGTTCTGCTGACGTTCTTTGCGATGCTGGTGATCTTGTTTCTTGCGGTGCTGTTTCTCAGCCTGTTCCAGAAGGTTTATGTATTCTTCTATTCGCTGTACACAGAGATTCTGTACCGCATCCGGGTGTAGGGGGGAGTCGTATGCAGAAGATGAAACGGATCACCGCGCTGCTGCTTTCTGCGGCGATGCTGCTGCCGGCTGCCGGGTTTTCTGCCTATGCGGAAACGGAAAGCGAACAGGAGGCTGTCACGGATACAGCCGCCGAAGCCCCTGAATACGCCCCGCGCAGCGAGGACGAGGTCTTTGCAAAGATGCGCATTGCCGCGGAAAACGACCGCCTTGCGCTCTGGGTCTGGGATACGGAAAAGCTTGACACGGACAATGACGAAAAGCCCGAAGATCTGTTCGCGCTGGTCAATAAGGAGAACGGATATGTCTGGTGGTCGTCGCCGGTCAATGCCCGCTGCGACAGCATCGCGACACCCGCGATCCGCAGCAAGCTCGCGTCCTGCATGGTGCTGACCGATGCGCAGATCAGCCGCCGCTCCAAAACGGAATTTTCGTCCGGCGACCTGCTGAAAACGGTCATCATTCAGAAGCCGGTCAAAGACGGCATCCGGATCACCTATAATTTCCGCAAATGCGGCATCAAGGTGCCGGTCAGCTATCTGCTGCGGGAGGATCATCTCGAAGTCCGCATCGACACCGGCGATATCACCGAGAAGCACGGCACGGACGACGATGAGCCGCAGCTCGCGCAGGCACTCGCCGTATTAAACGGCTTCGGTGCAGCGGACAGCACCGAGGAGGGTTATTTCGTCATTCCGGACGGCTCCGGTGCGGTCATCCGGTTCAATAACAAGAAGAACACGGCGGAGCCCTACTGCCAGATGATCTACGGCACTGATATCACGGCTGTCCCGAAAACGAAAGGCCCTGTTGTCAAGGGCGTGTCGCTCCCGATGTACGGCATCTGCAAGGGCGAAAACGCGCTGCTCGCGGTCGCATCCGAGGGCGAGGGCAACTGTCAGCTCTGCGCGGACGTCAGCGGAAAAGGACAGTCCAATACCGAATACAACCGCTGCTACTTCAAATTCATTCTCCGCAGCAGCGACCAGTTCTATCTTGGCGGCGATCAGATGCAGCCGCTCGATGTCTACGAAACAAAAATGCAGCCGCGCAGCATCGCTGTCAGATACTATCCGCTGACGGTCAGCGACAGCATCAATGCGGACGGAAGCGAATTGCTCGATTATACCGATATTGCTGCACGGTACCGGCAATATCTGCTGGAGGAACAGCAGGTGCAGGTCAGATCAGAACCGGACGATGCAAGGCTCCATGTCGATCTGTACGGCGGCTGCATGAAGCAGCGGAATCTGCTCGGATTCCCGGTGTTCATGAAGACCGCCGTCACGGATTACGACGACATGCTGCAGATCGTGCAGAATTTGCGGGAAGCAGGCGCAGACCGGCTGCAGATCTCACTGAACCGCTGGACGGATGCCGGCATCCGCGGCCGGATTGACAGCAAGGCAAAGCCGTCTGATACGCTCGGCGGACGCAGCGCGTTCAGAAAGCTGACCGCGTATCTCGACGCAGAGGACATTGACTGGTATGCGGCATTCAGCAACACCGCGTTTTATTCCGGGAACGGCTACTGGGCGCTGACCGATACGGCGGTGCGCGTTTCCGGCGCATTTGCGCGCATTGTGGACTACGAAAGTGCCTACGGCGTTCCCTACGGCAAAAAGAAAACGATGTCGCTGCTCTCGCCCGCCGCATTCCCGAAGCTGTTTGAGAAGCTCGGGCGCAGCTGTGCATCCGCAGGGCTTTCCGGCGTCAGTCCGGCAGAGCTTTCCGGTTCGCTGTACGGCGACTACGGCAAACAGAGCTATACCGCCCGCGATACCGCAAAGCAGTACGTGACCGACGCGCTGCAGGAGATGCAGAAGAACTGCTCCGTACTTTCGGAGCATCCGAACGCCTACGTGCTGCCGCAGACCGACGTCATCACCGACCTGCCGCTCTGCTCCAGCGGATTCCACATTTTTGACGGCGATATCCCGCTGTATCAGCTGGTGCTGCACGGCGTCATTCCCTATACGACGGAATCCGTCAACGGCAGTGCAGACCCGCAGCGCACCGTTCTGCGGGCAGTTGCAGCGGGCAGCGATCTGCGCTTTGATCTGCTCGGCGCAGAGGCAGACGCATTGAAGGATACCGATTTTGACGTTTACTATTACGGCTATGCGGATGACTGGACGGAGCAGGCGGTACAGTATTACCGCTTTGCAAGGGATGTGCTCCGGCAGGTCAGCGATTCGTATATCATCAGCTATACCGAGGAAAACAGCATCATCACGACCCGCTACGCAAACGGCACGGAGACCGTCACCGATCTCGAAGAAGGCGCCGTGACCTGCGGCAGCGTCACCCGGCAGCTGAAAGACTATATCAGGGAAGGAGCCGCGGCTGTATCATGAAAATCCCGTATGAACGCAGAAAATCGCTTTACGGCTACGGCTTCATCTCCGTCTGGCTGATCGGCACGGTGCTGTGGTTCCTGAAGCCGCTCGCGGAATCGCTCTGCTACTGCTTTATGGATAATCGGCGGCTGAAGCCGGACAGCGGCGGTATGCAGAAGGTCTGGCTGCCGCTTTCCGACTGGCAGTGGCTCGGCAATTTCAAAAACGCCTTCACCGCGGACAGAGAATTCCGGCAGGCACTTGTCTCCGTGCTGCGCGATACCGCGCTGACCACGCCGATGATTCTCATTTTTTCGCTGTTCATTGCCGTAATTCTGAACCAGAAATTCAAGGGCAGAGGCTTCGCGCGCGCGATCTTCTTCCTGCCGGTCATCATCGCGACGGGGCCGGTCTACAACATCATCAGCGGCAACATCGCCATGACCGGTGCCGACAGCGGTGCACAGTTCTCCACGCTCTTTGAAACGGACATGGTAGACAAGCTGCTCGGCTTTCTCGGCGTCATGAACATCAGCGATTCGCTGAGCACGGTCATCAATACCGTCACGACCAACATTTTCGGGCTCGTCTGGAGCTCGGGCATCCAGATTCTCATTTTCCTCGCAGCACTGCAGAATATCCCGCCCTCCGCAAAGGAGGCCGCCGCCATGGAGGGCGCGACCGCGTGGGAGTATTTCTGGAAGATCACGCTGCCCTATGTCAGCCCGATGATTCTTGCGAATTTCATTTATACGGTCATTGATTCGTTTACGAAAACGGACAACGCCGTTATGCTGCGCGTGCTGACGATCCAGCAGAAGGATATGTCATACGCCTACGCCGCAGCCATGTCATGGAGCTATTTTCTCATTGTGATGGCAGTCGTCGGTATCATTACACTGATTATCAGCAAATACGTATTTTATGAGGTCGATTAAGGGGGTGCGGATATGGCAGAAGAACCATTGCAGGAACAAGAAGGACGCATTCCCGCATCCGCAGTCCCGGATGTTCACGAGGCGCACGAGATCGGCAGCGGCATGACGAAAAAAGAAGCCATGCACATCCGGATGCAGCACATGGACAAAGCGGAGATCGCCGCGCTCCGGCGCAGGCAGCTCGCGGAGAAGGTCTGGCCGGTGTTCCGGTTCCTGATCCTGTTCGGGCTGGGGTTCGTCATCCTGACGCCGCTGCTGTTCATGATCAGCTACGGCTTCCGCTCGCGCGCCGACATGAGCGACCCGACGATCATCTGGATTCCGCGGCATCCGACGCTCGAGATCATGAAGCAGACGGTCAGTGCGATGGGACTGACAAAAAGCAGCAACAACCCGCTGCTGAATACGCTGCTGCTCAATATCGGCTGCTCGCTCTGTCAGGTCGCATCCTGTGCAGTCACCGGATACGGCTTTGCGCGGTTCCGGTTCAGGGGGCGGGAGCTGCTGTTCGGCATCGTCATTCTGATGATCCTCGTCCCGACGCAGATCATCTCAATTCCGCTGTATGTGACTTTTCGCTATTTCCTGTTCGGTTCGGTCAATCTGATCGACAACCCGCTCGTGATGTATCTGCCCGCAATGACGGCAAACGGCATCCGCGCGGGACTGATGATCTTCATTTTCCGGCAGTTCTTCCGCGGACTCCCGAAGGAGCTGGAGGATGCCGCGTATCTCGACGGCTGCGGACCGTTCAGGACCTTCCTTAAGGTAATGATTCCCAATGCGGGTTCCTCATTCCTGACGGTTTTCCTGTTCTCGATTGTCTGGTACTGGAATGATTATTATGTCGCAGGCTCGTTTTTCTCGAATCGCAAGACTATTTCGATGGTTCTGAAAAACCTTGATGCGACGCTGAATGTCGCGATTTTCAACAATGCAAACGCGAATGTCAGCGTCCGGGAAAAGATTATCTGGCTGGAAGCGGGCTGTCTGATCTCCATTACACCGCTGCTGATTCTCTATGCCTGCCTGCAAAAGCACTTCACCGAAGGCATCGAACGATCTGGCCTTGTAGGATAAATGCGGTATCGCTTCGCGATGATTTATAATGGGCTCCGCCAAACATGAAAAAACTTGTTTCTTCATGTTGAACCCTTCCAAAGGGATACTGTCCCTTTGGAATCCCGCTGTAAATAACCAAAAGGACGCTGATGATATAATCGGCGTCTTTTTTCTGCGTATTCAGTATTGTCCCGAAACGCTCTCCGGTAGACTGTTTGAAGTATAAAAATATACTGCTCAGCTTGCTTTTTAAGCGATAATATGCTATAATAAGAATAACCAATCTGCAGAAAAAGAGGCGAGGCACCATGCATCCGATCGCGCATTTCCGAACCGTGACAAAGCACAGACATGCCGTCATGCGGCACTGCATCAAGGCGGGGATTCCGCTGCAGGGTCTGCTGCACGATCTTTCAAAGTTCACCCCGACGGAGTTCATCCCCGGGATGCTGTATTATCAGGGCACGCGCAGCCCGAACGAAAAGGAGCGCGAGCTGTTCGGCTATTCCGAGGCCTGGATGCACCACAAGGGCCGCAACAAGCATCATTTTGAATACTGGAACGATGTGGACCCCAAGACCAAAATTTACCGGCCGGTCGAGATGCCGACGCGCTATCTGATCGAGATGTTCTGCGACCGCGTGGCCGCCAGCAAAATTTACCGCGGGGAAAAATACTGCGACAGAGACCCGCTGGACTATTTTCTCTCCGGGCGGGAGCGGCAGCGGCCGATCCACCCGAAAACGGAGAAGAAGCTGCACTTTCTGCTGAAAATGCTTGCGGAGAAGGGCGAGGACAAAACCTTTGCCTATATCCGGCGTATGAAAAAATAACATACAGCAAGACCCCCGAAGGCTGCTCTGTACTGCTTTGGGGGCCTGTTTTTTCTGCACAGAACGGAAAGCAGGGCAATTTAATCCGATAATCACAACAAATGACTTGACATGCTTTCATAGAATATGTTATATTATTCCTGTTGTTTCCTGTGTAAAAAGCGTATGAAAAATGAGCCGAAGGAACCGGCTGCAAAGGGGAAAAGCCAATGAGTCTGGAACAGGAACTGAAAGATATGTCAGTTCAGGAGATCGTGCAGAGCATCCGTTCTGACATTGACAAAATGGAAACGATGTACCGGGAGGCAGACGGAAAGAATCCCGGATGGAACTCTGACAAAGCACTTGCATCGCAGCTGATACAGCCGATCTCCGAAAAAATGCGGATCTCTCTGATCAACAGCGCAGGCATCACGGCTGCGGGGGTCAAGAACTTCCAGGAATATACGATCAACAAGCTGTATGCCGATAAATGGATCACGGATCAGGAGTGGGAAAAGCTGGATGCGCTGCGTCTGGTCCGGAATTCCTTTGAGCATCAGTATGAAACGGATCTGGGCATTCCCGAAGACGCGGACGACAGAACGCGGGCAGACCATGAGCGGAAAAGAAAACGCCTCAAGCATTACCGTGATATATTCTCGCCGGAAATCCTCAGATGGTGCCGCGATGACGTTGCATGGTATGAGATCAGAGCCGAACAGATCAAAGAGGGCGTGCGCGTCGAAAACTCCTGCACTTGGCAGCCGGAGATCGACCCGCAGACCGGTTATTCCCGGATCCCGCGGGAGCGCGATCAGAGCAATACGCAAAGCAGCGACGCGGATTACAGTGCACCCGATTACAGCTTTTCCTATCCCGAGACATATTCGTCTCCTGCGCGGGAGCACTTCAGCACCCGCGATATCCCGCTCGCAGACAGGATCCACACCGCGATCGGGCGTCTGGGGCTTCCGGTCGTGATCGCTGTCGTTCTCGCTGTGATATTCGGGATGCTTTCCGACCGGTCATTTGTGACGAATCTGGCGGAGACGCGCGGCCTTGATCTGAGCCAGTACAATGTATCGCATTCGCTGACCGTGATCTTCATTCTGCTTGCTGTGCTGTATGTCATCTTCTATCATCTCACGGCGCAGGTGCTGTGCGGCACAGCTGTATTCGTTCTGGCGAAATCGGCGACAGATTCGACCTTCTGCGCGATCCTGACCGCGATCCTGATGGTCCTGCTCGTGACGCGCTTCACCGAAAAGCTGAAAAAGATCATCTCCGCTGCATTTTACGGCTTCTGGCTGCTGATATTCGTATGCGGTATGCCCTCGATCCTCAGCAGCAGGCTCGGCGAGGACGAACCGCTTGACGCTTATACCGTCTGCATCAGAATCGCACTGCCGATGCTGCTGTATGTGCTGATTTTCGTGCTGACGCCGTTCGTTCTGAAAAGCTTTCACCGGGAGCGGCCGTTCGGCAATGTCTTGTCCGACAAAGAGCTCCACACCGCGCCGCTTGTACTCAGTGCGGTGCCGGTCATCGGACTGATCCTCGTGATCACGCTGCTCTGCCGGACAACATGGGCGGGAAGCCTCATTCTGCTGACGCGAAATTTTTATGCATCGCCGTCCGCATTCTGGACAGTCCATATCATCATGATCGCGCTGGTGCTTTACTTCTTCAGCATCATGAAGCGGTACAGAACACTCACGGAATCATAAAAAAACAGCGGTACCCGAAACCGAACGGGTACCGCTGTTCTGTTTGCTGTATGATCAGGGCTTGCGCCGGTCGCCGAAATAGAATACAGTCAGCAGGCCCGGACCGCAGTGCGCACCGATAATAATACCGAGGCTGAAAATATCCACACCGCCGAGCGTCGGATATTCCTCCAGCAGATGATCGCGGAGCCAGTTTGCATCACTGAGGCAGTCTGCATGATTGATGATGATATGCTGACCGGCCGGTGCGGTGAGATCCCGCTTGACGCCTTCCAGCAGGGAATTGAGCGCAGCCTTTCTGCCGCGCACCTTTGCGGAGACCGTCAGTTTGCCGTCATCCGGCACGTAAAGCACCGGCTTGATCGACAGCATAGAGCCGATCATCGCGGATGCGTTGGACACTCTGCCGCCGCGCTTCAGATAGTTCAGATCGTCCACGGTAAAGCGATGCATGATATGCAGCTTATTGCCCTCGCACCAGTTCAGCAGAGCCTGAAAGCCCATGCCTTCCTCCATGTGTCTGACGCATTCGCGCACCAGAAGTCCCAGTCCGCCGGAAATGCAGCGGGTATCCGGCAGCACAAGCTGCTGATCCGGAAATTCCGACTGAATGCGGGATGCCGCACGGTGCGATGCCTGATAGGAGCTGGACATCTCCTTTGACATATCCAGATAGATCACATCCTTGCCGCGTTCCATGAGCCCGCGGAAGAACTGATAATAGGTCTCCTCATTGATCATTGAGGTCGTGTAGACTGTGCCGCTGCGCATATCCTGATACGCTTTTGCACGGGATTCTTCTTTGCAGTCGTCCTCAAATGTTTCCATACCGATCGAATAGGTATACCGGATCAGCGGGATGTTATGCTCCCTATAAAACACATCCGGCAGATCCGCAGTCGATGCTGCTGCAATGATGTAGTCAGCCATGCAGGCTCCTTTCTGTGCGGGGCGATTTGGGAACCGCTTGCCCCCTCCCCCTGAATTATAGCATATTATCGCGTAAAAAGCAAGTCAAGAACAGTATATTCATGTTTCGGCTTTTCCTCCGGCGAGCTTTCGGAACCGCCCGCGGGGGCTGCCCCGCCTGTAATACGATGCAGTGTATTGCAGCGGGAGAATGAAAAGAAGGCGGTGTACAGCAAAAAGACCCGTCACAGGGACAGGTCTTTTTCTCTGCATTTTATTCAGCGTCGCCGATGCCGGAAACCGTGAAATCGACTTCGACCCGCTGCCACTTTGCAAAGCTGGCAGGATCGACGATCTTGGAGGAGTACTCTCCGAACTCGCCGGACAGCTGGCCGCCTGCATTGTGCGCGTCCTCCGGGAAGCGGCTGACAAAATCGTTGTAGATGTTCGCACGCATTTCGGTGTTGTCATCGGAGGAGGTATAATTCTTGGCTGACAGTGTGACCGGATTGCCGTCCACGCGGATCTCCTTGATCTCGATGCTCATATTCGGGAACAGCTTGGTGCCGTCCTCGACCTTGACAGCTGCGAAGCCGAGGCCGCTGCACTGATAGCTGCCGTTCGGGTCACCGGTGATCTCCTTCTGCGTCCCGTGGGAGCCCGCATTGACACTGACGGTATAATCGCCGTTGCCGGTGATATGCGCGGTCTGTGCGCCCCAGCAGAGCAGATCCTCATTCTTCTTTTCGGTGTTGCCGAAGAACTGTGCATACCATTGTTCATCCGTGATCATCAGAAAAGCGTCACCGGATTGCGCTGCGGCCGGTTCCTCGATCTCGGCGGATGCGCCGTCGGGACTGCCGTTCCCGTATTCGATGCCGGAATCCGCCTGTGCAGAGGCGTCAGAGGCGACGGCACCGTCTCCGGAGGAACCGCCGTTCTTTTTGGTCTTGTCACCGCAGGCTGTGCATACGGTCAGTGCGAGTGCGGCAGCAAACAGCGCGGCAAGTGTTTTCTTGTACATACTGATACCTCTTTCTTTGTCTGATTCGTTATATTTCCGTAGAAAATGCCGTCTTGTTCAGGCAAAATCTTCTTTTCGGATACATATACTTATCATACATCGTTTTTGACAAAATCGCAAGTGGGAAAAAGACGAATGTTTCTATCATATTTCTGCCGATTCCGAGCATTTTGCACAACGGGACGGATTTTTGGCCTGAGATTGCGGAAAACGGAACAAATTGATGCAAACGGCAGGTGCTGCGTCTTTTAGCAGACTTTACAGAAAGGATAGTGATAGACAGGTTCCGCCTTTCGTTATTTCATATAGTATACTATATGTTTTTTTTCGACAGGTATTTACAAATCAAAAGAAATGTGATATAATAAAGAAAAAATAGTCTGTCTCCGGTTTATACTATTTATATACATTGCACGATGTGATTCGGAAACGGAACGGGAGGTCGGCACAGATGAAAAACGGAGTCCGGATGTCCGATATCGCAAAGGAGCTCGGCGTCAGCGTCGTGACGGTCTCCAACGCGCTCAATGACCGCGGCGGCGTCAGCGAAGAAATGAAAAAACGCATCCGTGACCGCGCATCGGAGCTCGGCTACCGGCCGTCCGCACCGCGGACACCCAGAAAGGCTGCGACGGAAACGCGGATCCAGGGCGGCAACATCGGCATTCTGACCAGCGAGCGCTTTGCCGGCGTGCGCGGCACGTTTTACTGGTTCCTGACGGCAGGCGTCTCCAAGGAGCTGACGCGCTGCAATCTGTATTCCGTTTACGAAAGCGTTTCCGCTGCCGATGAGCGTGACAAGAATCTGCCGCGGGTCGTCTCCGACCGGCAGGTGCGCGGACTGATCGTTGTCGGGCAGCTGGCATCGGATTATCTTGATGCGCTCGCAGCACTGCATATCCCGATGCTGTTCCTCGATTTCTACGACAAGCACAGCGAGATCGACGCTGTGGTCTCTGATAATTTCTATGACAGCTATCTGATTACGGACCGGCTTGTGGAGCTCGGCCACCGCGATATCGGCTTCATCGGCTCCGTGACGGCGACCAGCAGCATTCATGACCGGTTCCTCGGATATATCAAATGCCTGATGGAGCACGGCCTGACCTACCGGAAGGAATGGACGCTTCCGGACCGGCTGACGGACGGCAGGAGTCTCAACGAGTTTGCTTTCCCCGAAAAGCTGCCGACAGCATTCGTCTGCAACTGCGATGAAACGGCGTTCCGCGTGATCGGCGATCTGCAGCGGAAGGGGATCCGGGTGCCGGAGGATATCTCCGTGACAGGATATGATAACTACACGGTTTCGGACATGTGCGTGCCCGCGATCACGACGGTTGAGGTCGATCTGACGGAAATGGCGCATATTGCCGTAGCCCAGCTTCTGGCGAGACTGGAGGATCCGCAGAAGCCTGCGGCAAGGCATGTCATTCCCGGGCGGATCATTCTGAAGCAGTCCATGACGGCACCGCCTGAAATTTAGGCGAAATGCCTAAAGAAAACCACGAAAATTTGGACGATAAACAGTTGCAATCGTTAAACTTCTGTGGTATAATATCCCTATGGATCTATGTGTGGCTATTGCTATGCCCATTTGCAGATCGGTGCAGCGGAGAGATCTGCCGTACCTGCTGTTCAAAACAGTGACTTCTGTTCTGGGTGCACGGGTTGCACACGGATAAAATACAAGGATGTGCCGGGTCGCTCCCCGGTGCTCCGAAACACACAATCTAGGCTTGCAGGAGGTGGTTTTATGCCAATGAGTTTTGCTTATACGGCAAAAGACGCGGCCGGCAACATCCGAAAGGGTGTTATGACTGCGGAGGATGAGCAGGAATTTCTGGCAAAAATCCGAGAAAAGGGAATGTACGTCACCGATTACAAGGAGCGTCAGACCAATACGAAAACCCTCAAAAAGTTTCGTACCAAGGATCTGGCGTTCAGTACCCGTCAGATGGCAGCGATGCTGACTTCCGGTCTGACGCTGGTCAAGGCGCTGGATATTCTCTGTAAAGAGCAGGAGAGCGAGGCTGCTCGTAATGTTTGGCGCGATGTGTACGAGAACGTGCAGAAGGGTGAATCCTTCTCAGATGCACTGGAAGTACACGGCAGCGTGTTCCCCACACTGATGACCTCCATGGTCGGTGCAGGTGAGGCTTCCGGTCAGCTGGATGTCATTATGCAGCGTCTCAGTGACTACTATGCAAACCAGAACAAGATCTCCAATACGATCAAGAGCGCGATGGTCTACCCGATCATCCTGGCGGTTCTGACCATTGCCGTTGTTATCGGCGTTTTCGTGTTCATCATGCCTGCGTTCGAGCAGCTGTATGAGGATCCGTCACAGATGCCGGTGCTGTCCAAGGCCATGATGAATATCGGTAAGTTCCTGGTCAATCACTGGCTGATTATGATCCTCGCGACGGCGGCGATTATTTTCATCATCGTGTACGCACTGAAGCTTCCGGACGTCCGGATGAAATGGGATAGGTTCCTGATCAAAGGACCTGCCTTCGGCAAGCTGGTTGTGAAGATCTACACAGCCCGCTTTGCCCAGACAATGGCTTCCCTGTATTCTTCGGGTCTGCCGATGGTCGAATGCCTGAAGCGTTCCGCGGACACCCTGAACAACACTTACATCTCGATGAAGTTCCGCGATATCATTGACGAGGTCAAGAGCGGTGAAACGCTCAGCTCCTCGGTGCAGAGAGCCGATATCTTCGACTCGATGTTCTGCTCCATCATCTTCGTCGGTGAAGAAGCCGGTGCTCTGGATGAGATCCTGCAAAAGACGGCTGAGTTCTACGACGAGGAAGCGGATTCCGCAGTTAAGCGTCTGTGTGCGATGCTCGAGCCTGCAATGCTCATTATCATGGGTATTGTCATCGGTCTCGTTGCCGGTGCATTCTTCCCGGCTCTGTACGATTCCATCGGACACATTGGCTGATCCGCAGAAAAAAGTCTGCGGCAGCCGCCGCAGCATAACAAAGATACCGCGAAAACAAATAATCAGAGAGGTGGAAATACCAAATGCTTTCTTTTGACATTACTGATCGTATTATCAGGATTATCAAGGGTACTGAGAGCGGCGGCAAGATCCGTATCAGCTCCGCAACGACCCTGAACCTGGAACCCGATATCATCGTGAACGGTCACGTCCGCGATGTTGCCCGTCTTGCTACGATGATCAATCAGGCCATCCGTGAAAAGAAGATGCCTGACAAGGAAGCGATCGTCAGCATTTCGTCCAACATGACGATCTTCAAGGAACTGCACATCCAGAAGGCGGAGAAGCAACAGGACTTCATGAAGATGGTCCGTGCGGAAATGGCAGCTGCACTCGGCATCGACGATTCCTATTCTGTTTCCTACATCATCGTCGGCGATTCCGATCAGACCGACGGTGCGGTTAAGGTGCTTGCAACGGCTTGTCCGTATGAAGTCGTTGACTGCTACAAGCGTGTGTTCAACATGCTGCAGATCAACCTGCGCAGCGTCATGATCGGCTGCAACTGCATCACCAAGGTCCTGCTTGCAGATAACAAGACCAAGGCAAAGATGCCGCTGCTCGCTGTTCAGATCGACAACAACTTCATTTCGCTGAACCTCTATGAGAACAGCCAGCTCTCGTTCTCCCGTTTCGCTTCGATCTCTGCCGAGGACTATGATGATTCCGAGGATTACGTGTTCGAGGCAGTCAACGAGAACATCTTCCGTATGCTGCAGTTCCAGAAGTCCAAGGCCGGCAGCGATCCGATCGAAAATGTTGTGTTCTACGGTGATACCCATGAATATGTCCGACTCACCAATGAGCTGGAGAAGATGGGCATCCGCACCAGCATCATCAATGTGCCGCCGCAGATCCACGGCTACGAGAACCTGGAGTTCTCCTCCTATGCAAATGCGATCGGCGCAATGTATAAGCGCAACAAGGAGAACGAGCGCATCAATCTGCTCGAGACGGATACGATCAACAACAACAAGATCAAGTCCGACAGCTCCTACTTCCTGATCCTCGGCCTCTGTGCCCTGATCGCTGCAGGCTCCTGCTTCGGCACCTGGTTCTATCTCAAGATGAAGAGCAGAAGCTACCAGAAGCAGATCGAGCTGATCCAGGAGAAGCAGAGCTCCAAGTATGCTGCATCCCTGGATGAGCAGCAGAACATGCTGATCGAAAAGCAGGCAACTGTCAAGAGTTACGTGAGCGGCGCAAGAGATGCGATCAATTCTTACGTTTCGAAGGCGAAGCCGGTCTCCAGACATTACGAAGAGCTGAGAGAGACAATTGAGAAGACCGTCTGCGAAGGCCTTGATGTGGATCCAGCCGATGAGAAGGCAGTTAAGGATGTTCTGAGCTTTGAAACATTTGATTACGGCGACGGCATTTTTAAGATTTCCTTTATCTATGAAAAAGAAGAGGATACTCCGATGCCTGTGATTCCGACCAAGGTGATCCGTGCACTGCGTGATCTTGACGATGTCTATGATGTTCCGTATTCTGGATACACGGTTCAGGGAATAGAGGTGCTCAAGAAGGAAGCTGCACAGCAGCAGCAGACAGACGCTGACGGCAATCCGGTCGCCCAGAACGATGATGAAAAGGACAAGGATACCATCAAGATGGACCTGAGTGTTCAAGTCAAGGGCGATCCGGTGGATCTGAGCGTATATGAGCAGAACGCAGAGGAGGCACAGTAATGAAATTAAGCTATCGTGAGCGAATCGTATTGATTGTCGCAATTGTAATCGTGATTTTCGGTATCGGCATCTTTGTGTTTATCAAGCCGACCTACGAGAAAATGAAGAAGAACAAGGAAACCCTGGATACCGCGAAGGCAGAATGGCAGAAAAAGCTGGATTCCTTTAACCTGATTCCGGTCAGACAGGAATCTATCAACAACAACTATCAGACCGGTCTGGATCTCTCCAAGGATTTTACCGATGAGATGACCTCTGTTGAGATGGATGAGTTCCTGCAGGGCTTCATGAACACTGAGGACTTTATTGAAAACAAAGTCGCAGTGAAGAGCAAAATGGATGTAAGCGACGAGGGTGCAAGTGCGATCAATTTCTATTACTATGCGCCGAATGTCGTGACCTATCCGCTCTATGAGGCAGCAGACCTGGACGGTTCTCTTGCGAAGGCGGCGGAAGAGAAGCTCCATGATGTGAATCTGCTCGCGAGTAAAAAGGCACAGACGATCAGTGCCGGCACGGAAACCTTCGTGGTAAAGATCAAGCGTGAGGATCTGATGACATTCCTGGATGCGATCGAAAAGTACGCAAAGGACAATAAGGATGCCATGCTGATCACATCTGTTAAGCTTGCCGACTGCAACTTCAACGAAGACCTTGAGGACGGTACGGGCGTCCAGCAGGGTCAGACGGATGAAGACGGCAACCCGGTTGCTGCTGCAGCGAACGCAAATGCAGGCAAAAACGGTGAGGAAAAGGACTACACAGAAGTGACAGTTGAATACATCGCATACTATATTCAGGAGCCGCAAAAGCCGGATGTCGGCCCTGCATATGACGAAACGATCTGGAACGGCAATGAGTGGAGAACGAAAGTTGCCGAATAACCCGGATCCGTCGCGGCAGCCTTCTTAGGGGGAACTTTAAGAAGGCTATCCGCAATTGAGAAAGGTGGTTTCAATATGAAACGAAAAATGGGGAAAGGAAAGGCGAAGGGTACAGTCTTATTCACAGTTGTCACGGTCATGCTTGTGATGGTTGTACTGCTGATGACGACACTGACACTGACGACATCAGCAAAGCGCAGATCGTATTACACGTATTTTGAGTCGCAGGCGCAGTATGCGGCAAACGCGGCAATTGATGCGGTGACGTTCAGTGCTTATTCCGACGGAGCGTTCCATGACTGGGTCACGCACAGTGTCACAAATTCTGCCGATCCTCAAGGCAGACAGGACGGCGAGATCCATGTGAAATTTGACGGTACCGAGATCCAGTTCACTGATACGCCCAGCGACGAGACAGACGACATGGTCGTCTGCCGGATCGAGAAGCTGAACCCGGAAGTGGTCTGGGACGACGCGACCCGCGCGCTGCATCCGCGTGAAACATGGCGTATCACCGCAACAGCAAGCGTCGGCAACGGCAGAAATGTATCCACATATTCTGTCAGCCAGTATCTCTATGAGAATTTCCAGGCACCGGTTCAGTCGCTGCCGGTCGAGGCTCTCAACCGCGGTACCTACACTGTGAGCAGAATCGAGCAGCAGCAAGGACAGCAGAACACGCCTACTCCGACCTACAGCTCGCCTGCGATGCTGTCGTTCGGAAATGTCGGCTTTGTGAACAACAACATTACCCTCGGCCCGTGCTACAGCAATCTTGCAACACTGCCGCTGGGTATGTTCAGAAGAAACGGCAACACCAGCTTCTATGAGTCCATTGATACATCGGATAAGTATTATAAGGGCGAATGGAACGAGTCGTGGACCGGCAAGGATCCCTACAATCTGTATATTACCAATGATAAGATGATGACGGTCGGCAACTGCATCTTCGTCAACAACGTCTACTCCCGCGTGAAGACCGTGTGCGAGTTCCAGTCTGCAAGAGAGGGTGTCACGATCTACGGTGACCTCAATTGTGACAACCAGGGTCTTTTCTTCCGCTCCAAAGTATCGAACGCGGTCAGCGACGTATTCACCAAAGCGAGCAACTATGTCTACGTGGACGGTATGGTTCGTTTCCCGACGAATACCGGGTTTGCACTGCTTGGTGAGACCGGCAGCGTTCTTCCGATCAATCTGTACTGCGGCGGCGTTTCCACCGGCGACAACTTCGGACGCAATCTCAGCGTGTCTGGTGACGTCTATATGTACGATCCGAAAGCGGAATCGACATGGTGCAGGGGCGACGATGCGACTGCGCTGAACAACTTTGTCACTGTTCAGGTGAATAAGGTCGCAAATGTGTGCAACTATATGCCGTCAGTCGGCGGCAATATCGTCTGTAACAACAAGAGCCTGACGCTGTACGGCAAAGGCGAGAATCAAAAATTTGTTGTCCCGGGCGATATCATTATGACGCAGAAGGGCAGCACGCTGACTCTGAATGAGAATGTTGAAGTGCAGGGCAGAATCATCTCTGTCGGAACTGTCAGCGGTACTGCGGCCGGCGGCGTCGTTACCGGTGATGCTGCATGGGGTGAGGCAAGCGCAAACTATGACGCGAACTACACTAGATCTCAGAACAAAGGCGAGTTTGACTACAGACTGATGCCGTATATCAGCCGCCTCGATGAGCTGTTCCAGACCTACTACCGCTGGGATCTGGCTGTTTATCAGGATGCAAATCCCTTTACAGTAGACGGAAACGGCAATCTGACCTCGAATGATGATTATATTAAGGAGAGCCAGGCGTGCGGCCATGAGTGGAAGGTCAAGGACTTTAACACTCCGACCGGTAAAGCCTGGGTGCCGTACACGACGAGCCTGAAGGGCTACTGGATGATTCCGACCCACACCTATTCAAATCCTGAAAGCGCGATCGGCAATCTGGTTGCCAACGGCATTACCAGTGTGACGAGCTATGACGAATTTCTGAGAGTGTACAATAACAACAATGCACTGCCGGCGTATTCCGGAACGCCGAAAACGATCGAGACGATCTCACATGATGCATCCGGCAGATTGGCGACGGGTTCGGATGCTGTCACTCTGACAGATTACTATGTTGTCGATTCGAGCTGTGAGATCGACACAAATCAATACAGAAAGATCTTTGTGGATCCCAGCAATCTGACGGGCACCGATACGATTAATATCGTGCTGAAGGGTCACCCGCAGTACAGCGGGCAAGACGTTGACTTTGTCGTCAACAACACGGCTTCCTATTCGGGCGGTAATTATTCCAGCCCGACAGCATATATTGACGACAACAAATTTGTTGCACGCTCGCAGGTTCGTGTGTTCCTGAAGGATGACTTCGGTTGTCCCGATGACAGCTTCATGATGAATCTGTATATGCGTACAACGGGTATTCTCCGTCAGTGGAATGCAGGCGAAATGTCTGTTGTGCAGAGCCCGACCTATCCGGATGAAGCGGGCTGGTCTACGCTCTCCGGCAATGTCAAGTTCGCTTATGAGCTGGTGCCGAACTTTACGGTTTACGGTGAGGCAGGTCATACTTACCTCTTAAAAGGCAAAGCTGACATGCTGAACGCAGACGTTGCAATGCCGGTGTCCAGCCTGGTGTTCAACACCGTGAACTCCGGTAACAAGCATATCACATACCGTGAGAGATGCGATGTCACAACTCCGTCTGAGGGCACGACCTATGTCTGGGCTGTCGGTTCGTTCATGGTTGATACGATCGATTTGAATGACCGCTGCGCAATGACGGCCTATATCGGCTCCATGGGCACCGACTCGAACCCGCCGCGCGTTGTTGTTCCGACAGTAGGCGGCAACGACAGTGACGCAAACGGCGAAAACAATGTCCGCAACTTTGACAACAGCCACAGAGGCGCAGCATAACGAAAGGAGGATGCATCATGAAGAAAAAGCTAAAAGGCATGACGCTCATGGAAGTCATCGTGTCCCTCTTCATTTATGCGCTGCTTGGCTTGCTTCTGATGGAGATCATGTCTGTCGTCAATGCGACGATGCGGTCGACCAATCAGCTCAATGAGCGTCTCTCCTTTGAGGCGAAATTTGCTGATAACCAGATCGTTACGGCAGCCATACGGCTGACCGCAACAGATGCGAACGGCAACGCGATTCCGAAAACGGCAACTGTTTCCTACGGCGCGCCCCAGTTCATCGAAGCAAATGCTGCAGGTTCGATCGCGCCGACGAACTACAACGAATGGGAAGCACGCTACACAAACCCCAATCTGAACGGCACGATCGACTACGCCGAAGATATCAATTTCCGGTTCATTACGTATACCACAAATGCGATCAACGATCGGTTCCCGGGATATGATTTCCACATGAATCTGATGGTAGTCCCGTTCCTGAACCGTGACGGCCTGACGGAAGCGGAGAAAACGCAGGCGCAGCGAGATGCGTTTACGTTCATGCAAAACATTTCCCGTGTTGAGGTTACCGCACAGGATGCGAACGGAAACTCGCGTCTGATTGATGAGAATGCGCTGGCCGGAATTGATCCGCTGGCACAGACACCGGTCTACTGGTCAACGCCGAGCCGCACGCTTGCTCCGCTCCCGGGGCTTACGATGAACGACGTCGTAAATATGGCGGTCGGTACATTTGACCCGAACGGTACCAACACATGGAACCCGAACGGCACACAGCCACTGACTTTCTCGATCGAGAATCTGACGGATCAGAATACGGAGACGCGTATGCAGGTTTCCAACAACATCAGCAACAATGCTGAGTCCAACGGCAACGGATACAATGTTGTGATCAACTTCATTGATGACAACACGATGAATCCGACGACCAACACACCGCTTGTCAGACTGTCTGTTGAGATCCCGACTGTGTACATGTATGTTATGCGCGGTACCACTGAGAGCTATTACAGTCATTCTATGGCAATTATTGACCTGAATATCGCTGCAGATACGCGGGCGCTGACGCCGCAGCAGAGAAGCCGCGGCATCATCGTATGCAGAAGCAACAGCACGGGTAACTTCAACCTGAGCGAATATGACCAGTGATATCGGCTGATAATTTGGCTTCCCTGCGGGGCACGGCCCCGCAGGGTGCCAAAGGAGAGGAGTAGAGAAACCATGAAAATGAAACAACGGCTAAAGGGCTTCACGCTGGTCGAGCTGGTCATTGTTATGGCACTGTTTTCATTGATCATGTTCAGTGTCCTTCAGCTTCTGATCCCCGTGTCAAGATTCTTTGTCCGAAGCGGCAACTTTGAAAGTGCGACTGCCTGCATGGATAACATGAAGATCGCGATCGAAGGCAACCTGAAGTATGCGGATCGTGTCCGCTGCTATATTGACTATCAGCCTTATGATAACCCGAGAACGATTCATGACAGCAACGATCCATCTGATTATACCCCGAGCGGTGACCTGTATCGTCATGTGCAGAACTTCTACAATGAGTTTTTCGGCAGAAACAAGTCCTTTACAGATCAGAACGGCAGAGACAGCGCGATGACGGTTCTGACGCAGAATGACGGCTCTTCCTATGCGCAAAGTGCACTGCGGGATTACATCAACTGCCGCGGCACGATCTGGGTTATGGTGTTTGACAACAGTACACCTGCTGACTATTTTGACCGCAATGATGTTGACATCATCGGTTCCACCAACAACAACCTGATCGACTCTCTGCAGAGATTCAATCAGCTCCGCAAGAACGCCGGCAAGATCGTGATGTATCAGTTCCCGTTCGATAATACGACCGGTGAGTTTGATGCAACGACCGCTGCGTACACGGTTGAGCCGTGGTACGTCAACCAGAAGCTTTACGGCAATTTCGATTATCAGTTCATCCTGAACGACCAGGATTTGTTTGCAGCCGGTGAGACCTCGTTTGATCAATACAACAATCAGATTGATCTGACACAAAGAGGCGATGAGAGAGTTGACCCGAATACGGTGGTGGGCTTCAACGCCGAGGACTGCACAATCTGGGTTCGCGCTTACGAGATCAGCAAGATCGGCGGCGAAAATCAGCCGGACGGTACTGAAACCGTTGGATTGAGCGGTACAGGCTCCCGACTGATGCGCAACAATATTTTCAGACGCTATTCTTCGTCCTTCTCGATGAAGAATGTTCTGAATCCGGAAGGTACGTATGAAAACGAGAACTACACAGCAGCCGCTATGGATTACAAGGTTTTCCATGATCCGGGCGTGACGGGCTACGATATCAACCGTACAACCGGTCAGGAGTATTTCCAGGATATGCTGTACCCGATCCCGCGTTATCTCCGTCCGTTTATCCTTACGGAAGCTGCGAACGGTGCCTACCGTACCCAGTATTCGGGAGAGCCGGAGCATCAGGAGCCTTGCGAGGGTCCGAACTATGCAGCGACTGCGGCTTCGATCAGCACGCCGACTTCCGGTGTAGATCCCGGTTTCCGCGGCAACCTTGACGGTACGTCGATCCCGGGCTTCTATTTCATCTTCACGCTGCCTGAGACGACTGCCGGTTATGGCGTTGACGCGCACGGCAATATTGATAATGCTAATGCGCAGAATTATCAGCAGCAAGTCAACAACGCATTCGCGAACCCCGGAACCTGACAGACAATTCCATAGCAGAAACGAAAATGGGCAGCCGGTGTTGCCGGCTGCCCGTATTTCAGAATGCTTCAGCGGAATACCGAACAAAGCAGCATGTAAGCTGTTTCCGGATAGAAGCTGGAGTGCATGAATTCCAGATACATTTTGGTGAGCTCTTCACCGAACATTGCACCAAGCAGCAGACCGATGCACAGGAACGGTCCGAATGCCATTTTGGATTCCGCTGTTTTCTTCTTCAGAATGATTCCGACGATTGCACCAAGAATAATGCCGATGAATGCCGCAGGAACAACGGCCTTCCAGCCGAGATAAACACCTGCACATGCCATCAGGATCGTATCACCAAGCTCAATACCGCGGATCTTTTCACCGGTTTTCTTCTTGATGAAAGCACCGCTGATCTCACCGATCAGGAAAAACGGCACGCTGACTGCGAAAAGCCCGATGACGCGATCCATGATCGTGATTCTTGTTAAGAAATGAGAAGGGATCGCAAGTGCCGCGATGATCAGCAGCATCGGAATGTACATGTCCATGGTATCCCAGTCAATGAAGGCGATGCAGACCAGCAGGGAAGCGAAAATGCACATCAGAAATGCATTCGCGTTCATGCCGAAGGCCGCAAAGCATGCGAGGTACAGGAATCCGTTGAGTGCCTCCACGATCGGATACCGGGGCGAGATCTTTTCGCCGCAGCTGTGACATCTGCCACGCAGAAAGAGCCAGCTGAACACCGGGATCAGATCAATGATCCGGATCTTTGCACCGCAGGTCATGCAGTGTGAGGAACGCTTGATCAGCGATTCACCGCGCGGCAGCCGGATGATGACGACATTCAGAAAGCTGCCGATACAGATGCCGTACAGAAACACGATCGGTACGGCCATGAGGAAGAATTTGGCACTGTAAAACTGCCATTCTTTCCACCCCTTTTGTGCTGCAAGCGCAGCAAGCGAACATATTTGGTACATAACGGTACCCTCCTTTATGGTTTGTACTGTTATTCTATCACAGATTTGCATATTTTTCAAGAGTTTTTTGGAGGTTGAGTATGAGAAACATCCGAATCGGTGACTACCTCGTTGAGGAAGGTCACATCACCCCGGAACAGCTGCAGCAGGTTCTGCAGAGACAGCGCGAATCGACCGATCAGAAAAAGTTTGGTGAGGTCATCGTCGAGATGGGCTTCATGTCTGACATCAAGTTCGCGCAGGCCCTTTCCGTCAAGCTGCAGGTTCCGTTTGTTGACCTGAACAATGTCGAAATCGACGGCGAAATTGCGCGTAAGGTTCCGCAGGACCTCGCAGAGCGCAACTGCGTCATTGCGATCAACCAGACCGGACGCCGTCTGACAGTCGCTACGGATGACCCTGTCAACTTCAATATTCTGGAAGACATCAAGGTCAAGACCGGTTACGATACCATTCCGGTTCTCGCTACCAGAATGGCGATCAAGAAGGCGATCGGTAAGGCATATCAGATGACCGACCTCGGCGACCTGGGTGCTGATACCACGCAGGGCGATATGCTGGACGACGAAGAATCCAGAGACCGTGTTGAGAGCGCGCCGATCGTTAAGCTCGCAACACAGATCGTCGAAAATGCATTCCGTATGGAAGCAACGGATATTCACATCGAGCCGTTTGATAAGTACACCCAGATCCGTGTCCGTGTCAACGGTGACCTGATGACCCTGATGAATGTTTCCAGTAATGTCCAGAATCAGCTGGCGACTCGTCTGAAGCTGATCTCCGGCATGAACATCGCTGAAAAGCGTATTCCGCAGGACGGCCGTTTCTCGCAGACCGTTGACGGCATCCCGCTTGACGTCCGTGTTTCGTCTCTGCCGATGGTGCACGGCGAAAAGATCGTTATCCGAATCCTGTCCACCGGCGCGATCAAGACGCGCGGCCTGCATGAGCTCGGTATGTCGGATTACAACTTCCGCCTGTTCGAGAGCATGATCAAGTGCCCGCACGGCGTTATCCTCGTTACCGGTCCGACCGGTTCCGGTAAGTCCACCACGCTGTACGCAGCACTGGGCGCGATCGCAAGACCGGAAGTCAACGTCGTTACCGTTGAGGACCCGGTTGAAAAGCAGATGGACGGCATCAACCAGTGCCAGATCAATGTCAAGTCCGGTATGACCTTCCCGGCGGCGCTTCGTTCGATTCTCCGTCAGGACCCGGATATCATCATGATCGGTGAGATGCGTGACGGTGAGACCGCTGAGATCGGTATCCGTGCTGCTATCACCGGCCACCTCGTTCTTTCCACGCTGCATACCAACGACGCAGCTTCCACGATCGTCCGTCTGATCGACATGGGTATCCCGGCTTACATGGTCGCATCCTCGCTGATCGGCGTTGTCGCACAGCGTCTCGTTAAGGTCCTGTGCCCGAAGTGCAGAAAGCAGAGAATGTCCACGCAGGAAGAGAATGAGCTGATGCATATCGACCATTCTGTCCCGATCTACGATGCAGTCGGCTGCAACGAGTGCGGCGGCGGCTATCACGGACGTACTGCAATTCACGAGATCATCCACTGCACAGGCAGTATCTCTACGCTGATCGCGAACGGCGCAAGCACCGAGCAGCTCGAATCGACTGCGCGTGCAAACGGCACCAAGCTCCTGCGTGATAACGTCTCCGATCTGGTGCAGCAGGGTGTCACCACCATGGAAGAGCTTATCCGTGTTACTTACGCGGTTTAATTGCGGAACGGAAGAAAGTGAGGATCTACTATGCCTACAATTGTTGTCAACAAAATTCTGGACGATGTCCGTGCACTCGGCTGTTCTGACCTTCATTTTACGGTCGGTATCAACCCGGTCGTGCGTCTGCACGGTCAGCTCCGTAAGATGAGCAGCTACCCCGAAATGACTGACGAAATGATCGCAGAGATCGTTGAGCAGATGACCAACGAGCAGCAGCGTCAGAACGTCGTGAAGCGCGTTGATACGGACTTCTCGTACACCACGCGTGCCGGCTTCCGTCACCGCTGCAACATCTTCCATCAGCGCGATCATCTGGCAGTCGCGATCCGTCTGCTCCGCAACGACATCCCGACGCTGGACGACCTGTTCATGCCCCCGATCATGTCCGAATTCGCAATGCGTCCGCGCGGCCTCGTGCTCATCACCGGCCCGACAGGTTCCGGTAAGTCCACCACGCTGGCAGGTATGATCGACTATGTCAACTGCAACAAGAGCGCACACGTTATCACGATCGAGGACCCGATCGAGTATGTCCACGAGCACAAGCGCTGCATGGTCAATCAGCGTGAGGTCGGCCTGGATGTCCCGAACTTCGCAATGGCACTGAGAGCTGCCCTTCGTGAAGACCCGGACGTCATCCTCGTCGGCGAAATGCGTGACTTCGAGACCATTCAGGCTGCAATCACCGCGGCTGAAACCGGTCACCTTGTTTTCTCCACGCTGCATACCACTTCCGCACCGGATACGATCAACCGTATCATCGACGTTTATCCGGAGCACCAGCAGGTACAGATCCGTACCCAGCTCGCAAACGTCCTCGTCGGCGTTGTGTCCCAGACGCTGCTTCCGCTCAAGAACGGCACCGGCCGTATCGCGGCAATGGAGGTCCTGAACGTCACTGACGCAATCTCCGCGATGATCCGTGAAGGCAAGATCCACCTGATCCTGAGCTCGATCCAGGCAGGTAAGGCGCACGGCATGATGTGTCTCGACCAGGAGCTCGCACGTCTGGTCAAGAACAACACCGTCAACGAAGTCGATGCGCTGGAGAAGTGCCAGGACAAGACCGAGTTCTACCGTTATCTGACCTCTATGGGCGGCCAGTCCGTCATCACCAGAGAGGGCATTATCGGCTGATTTAACAGAACCCCTCCGATTCGTCGGAGGGGTTCAATTGTAAAAATATTGAAGCGGTCTTTAATTAAATATAGCCGTCAGCCTTATCTTTTGAACGGAATGCGTCATAAGTTTTGTGCAATACGTCAAAAACGGCACCGAAAATTCGCCCAAAAAATTCGCTTTCGTAAAAGTTTGTTCACAATTCAGAAATATTGCGGAAAAGACTTGACATTTTCGTTTGGTTATGTTATACTAAGACCATGGAAAGCAGATACACCGTATGACGTCTGCGGGAGGTACTGCAAATCCGATCAAAAAAGCAGGCAACTGCGACAAGTTTCTGAGGAGGTTTATTTATCATGAAAAAGAAAGGTTTTACCCTGATTGAGCTGATCGTTGTTATCGCGATCATCGGCGTTCTGGCAGCTCTTCTGATTCCGGCTATGATCGGTTACATCAGAAGATCCAAGATCACTTCCATGAACTCTTCTGCAAAGCAGATCATGACCGCTGCTTCTTCTGCAATGACTGATATCGACGCAGAAGACAGACCCGGCATCTCCATCGCTATGTTCGGTGGCAACACTCCGGCAACGCTGACCTTCACGGTCGCACAGGGTGCTGACACAGCAACGCCGGCTATTACTGGCGGCAACCAGATGACCGATGCTGCCCGCGACAGAGCAGCAAGCAAGATCGCACAGTACTTTGACGGTGTGAATGATCTCGATACTTCTGCTGTTCGGTTCAATGAAAACGGCCTGCCGGTTGCTACCTGCGTTCTGGACAACAACTATCCGGGTACCAACCCGATGCAGTTCGCAGTTGAGGACTGGGATACCGCTCACTTCAACACCGGTGATCTGCTGACCTACGCAGCTAGAGGTTCCTTCACGGCTCCTGCTGGTACTTAATGGATTCTGAATGACTGATTGCTGAGTCAATCGAATGACAGGAACGCCTCCCTCCTGAGGCGTTCTTTGTAGAAGACAATTTGTTAAAAGACGTAAATGTGCTTATGCTTGCGATTTGAGGAATACGATATGAAGAGGAGAGGTTTTACGCTGATTGAACTGGTCGTGGTCATTGCGATCATTGCCATTCTGGCAGCCTTGCTGATTCCGGCGATGATCGGATATATTGCGAAAGGTAAAATTCAGAATGCGAATTCGGCGGCCAAGGAAATCTTCACCGGCATGAATCTTGCCAGTGTGGAGATGATCCAGCAGGATTTTGATGTTCGCTTCCTGGACGGTACTTCTTCAACGACCAACACGCTTTTGATGCAGGAGGTCAACCGTCATGTTCCTGTTTTGCCGACAACCGTACAGCAGGATCTGACTGCGATTTTCTACACGAAGGTGTATAATTATTTCACGGATATTGAGAAGGTTCAGGAAATCAGCTATTCTGTTACGGATGGTGTTTGCACGGCTACAGGTGTGATTTTGCGGAACTATCCGGGTTCTCATCCAATCGCGATCGGTTCGGATGATTACTATCAGCAGAGAAACAACAATGTGACATGGACGTCCGATCTTGCGCTGTCCTATGCGAACGGCACGGTCGGAACGTAACCGGAATTGCATAACGACAAAAACAGAGGCATCCTGCGGGGGAGCCTCTGCTTTTTATTGCAGAATCAAAGCGGCGTACCGGTTTTTTCCGGTACGCCGTTTTCGTTAATCTTCAGGTGCGAGATCCTCTTTGTTTATCATCTTTGCGATATACTTGATGATCTTGACCACGCAGTCGCTTGTGGGCGGTTCGCCCTTTTTGATCATTCGGGCGTTCGCGAGCCCCTGGTCTGTGATCGTCGCCGACGTATCGCCAACCAGGAAGCGGCACAGCAGAACAGCATCGGAAACATCCACCTTATCATCGAGGTTCGTATCACCCCATTTTTCCGGCTGGAGTTGCCTGGCACCGGTTGTCGTGTCGGCGGACTGTTCTGTCGTTTTTTCCGCGGCCGTCTCCGCAGCGGTGATGACAGCCTCGGTCGTGGTGACAGGTGCAGCGGTCGTTGTGGCCGGTGCTGCTGTCGTCGTGACAGGCGGAGCCGTTGTTTCCTTCGGGGTCGGGGTCACGGTCGAGGACGAATGTCCCTGCTGACCCTTGGAGCCGCCGTCCAGATTGCTGCTTTCGCCGGATGCGAGATACTGCGAGAGCGACAGGCCGTTCTTGCCGAGCGGAACCTGATGATCCAGGCCGATGTACTTGCCGGAAGTGGTCTGCCAGAGGGCTTCCTCAAACAGCTTGTATTTCGGCTCGTTCCAGTCGATCGTCGTGCCGGAGCCCTGCATGAACTGGAGGCCGTTCCAAAGTCCGCCGGTATCGCCGGAGTTCGTGTTCAGGCACCAGAACGTGTGATTGATGTGATGCTTGATCATGTAATCGCGGAGCAGCGTCATCCATTTCAGGTTATCGCCCTCCATGTGGCCGCCCCATTCGCCGATCAGCTCCGGTGCGATGTCCTCGGCATTGATGTATGCCCATGTATCGTACCAGTAATCGTCAAGCAGGGTTTGCTCGGTAAAGTTCTTGTCGAACCATGTCTGTGCGTAAACAGACGGGCCGTAGTCGTGCGGGGAGTAAACGATCTGGCCGGTGCCGTGCTTCGGCTTGATCGGATACTCACGCGCGCCGCGGAAGTTGCCGCCCCACCATGCGCCGATATACGGCGAATTGTCGCGTCTGTCCGCCATGCCCCAGTAGTCGCCCTCCATGGCGCCGCTCATGGACTGCTCAACGCCTTCGATGAGGATCAGCGCGTTCGGGTTGACATCGAGGATCGCGTCTGCGCATTTTGTTGCGGCATACGCCCAGTTGTTCTCGTCGGTGGAGCCGTCCCATTTTGCTGCCAGTTCACCCTCCTGTCCCTTGCCGTGCGGCTCGTTCTTGAGGTCGTAGGCGAGCAGGGTATCGTCGTTCTTATACTTGTCCGCCAGCCAGACGAGCGTCTCGATCCACTTTTCCGTGGTGATGCCGGCCTTGCCGTACCAGAGATTGTAGTTGTGGCCGGAGTTGTCGGTATGCGGGCTGTGGATATCAATAAACGCCTTGATGCCGTACTTTTTGCACTTCGCCATGATGATGTCGAAGATCTCCATGCTGTTCTTCAGCGTTTTGCCGTCCTCCTCGCAGAAGTCCGGGTTGATCGTGAATGCGGGATCGGCATTTGCGGAAACGCTGTTGACCGGATTCGGTGAGCCCTTCATCCACGAGAGGATCAGCTCGGACGCGATCGGGAAGCGGATGATGTTGATGCCGCGGTCTGCGACGCTCTGCAGAACGTCATCGACGTCTGCCGACCAGAGATAATGCACGCAGTTCTCGGAGCAGTTGAAGCCGAACCAGTTTGCGCCGGTCAGCCAGACCTCGTGGCCGTCCTTGTCGAAGATGCGGCTGCCTTCACAGTGGAGCCAGTCATCGTTCATGTCATCGGCGGCGATTGCGGTGACAGGCTCCTGCACGGTCTTACCCGTAAAGCCGAGCGTGCCTGTCGCGGTGATGAGTGCTGCCAGACAAACGGCAGCAAGATGTGAGTGCTTCATGACAGTTTTCCTCCTTTTTTGTTTGCGGCACTTTGCGGCATACCGCAGGCCCTCTTTCTGCGGCGGCCGTGCCGTCAGTCGCAACCGTGCAGGTCAGTGCACGATTCCTCATTATAATTTTAGCATATCGACATGAATCAGATGTGGATAATTTATTGACAGACTGTGAATAACCGCAATTTCCGGACAAAAAGCCCCTCTCTGCGCAATACAGAGAGGGGTTTGTTTGCTGCATTATACTATCAGTGATGTTCGCATCCGAAAAGCAGAATACTGCGCGTTTTTCCGTTTGACTGCCCTGTATCGTATGCTGCGGCACCGGTATAAACAAAATGTTTCAGAATTGTAAACTGCGTATTTGCAGAAAAAACCTCCCTGTGCAGAACAGGGAGGTTTTGTGGATTTTGATTGATGCCGGTGTCGTATGCCCGGCGTGTTTAGCCGGCTGTCTGCGGATCAGGAGCAAGCTCATCCTTGTTGATCATCTTTGCGATGAACCGCAGAATCTTCGTGATATCGTCAGATACGACGGAGGTTCCGTTGGTGACGGCACTGTTCCTGATGCCCTGATCGGTAATCGTTGCAGTGACATCGCTGACCAGATAACGCGCAATCAGAACCGCATCCGAAACATCGACCTTGCCGTCGGTGTTGGCATCACCCCAGTTCGCTTCCGAAACTGGCTCCTTGACGCTTGTAGTTGTGACGGGAGCCGCAGTCGTTGTGACCGGTGCAGCCGTTGTCGTGACGGGCGGCTGTGTGGTCTGCTGGACGGGCGGGTTATCCGAAACGGAATGACCCTGTCCGCCGGGGCCGCCTGCGTCAAGGTTGCTGCCCTCGCCGGAGGCATAGAACTGCGAAAGCGACAGGCCGTTCTTGCCGAGCGGCGTCTGGTGATCGAGGCCGATGTACTTGCCGGACTTCGTCTGCCAGAGGGACTCCTCAAACAGTGCGTATTTTGCGCTGTCCCATTCGGAGAAGGTCGCGTTCAGCAGTCCGCCGGTATCGCCGGAGTTCGGGTTCAGGCACCAGAATGTATGGTTGATGTGATGTTTGACCATGTAGTCGCGCAGCAGCTCCATCCACTTCTGGTTCTTGCCGCCGTCCATGTGGCCGCCCCACTCGCCGATCAGCAGCGGCGCGATCTCCTGGTCGTTGATGTACGCCCATGTGTCGTACCAGTAATCATCGAGCAGCGTCTGCTCGGTAAAGTTCTTCTCGAACCATGTCTGCGCATAAACAGACGGGCCGTAATCATGCGGGGAATAGACGATCTGACCGGTGCCGGATGCCGGCTTGACCGGGTGATCCTTGACGCCGCGGAGATTGCCGCCCCACCATGCGCCGTACCATTTCTTATCCTCCTCGGTCTTGGGCTCCCAGACATCCGGCGTGTCGAACGTATAGCCTTTTTCGGTGATCGGATACTGTTCAATGCCCTCGACGAGGATCAGGGCGTTCGGGTTGACCTTGAGGATCGAATTTGCGCACTGCTCTGCGGAATACTTCCAGTTGTTCTTCAGCTCGGTATCGTCCCAGCGGGCGATATCGGACGGGCAGGTCGTGCCGGAGTAGCCGCGCTTGCCGTGCGGCTCATTCTTGAGGTCGTAGGCAATGATCGTGTCATCGTTCGCGTATTTCTTCGCGAGCCATGTCAGCGAGTCGATCCAGTCCTGCCAGCTGATCTGTGTACCGGCCTTGCCTTCCTTCTCCTTGATTGTTGCCATGTCGTCGGCCGTTTTGCTGCTCGGCTCATAGTACCACAGCTCGTAATTGTGGCCGGAGTTGTGGGAAGCAGGGGAGTGCACATCAACGAGCGCTTTGATGCCGTACTTCTTGCACTTCTGCATGATGACGTCAAAGACCTCCATGCTGTTCATCTCGGAGCCGTCCGCGTGGCAGAAGTCCGGATTGAAGCTGTAGCCGTCGGTGTTCTTCGGGTTCAGGCCGGTGCAGGAATACGGGCTTCCGCTCATCCATGAGAGCAGCAGCTCTGTAGAGATCGGAAAGCGGATGATGTTGATGCCTCTGTCCGCGACCTGCGAAAGCAGCACATCGACATCGGCACTCCAGAGGCCGTGCGGGAAGTTTTCGGTACAGTTCATGCCGAACCAGTTTGCACCGGTCAGCCAGACCTCCTTGCCGTTCTTGTCAAAGAGACGGCTGCCCTCCGCATGGAGCCAGTCGTCGTTTCCGTCATCCGCGGCGGAAACATTCATCGGGATCTGTACGGTGCTGCCGGCAAATCCGACAGTACCTGTTGCAGTGATGACCGCTGCCAGCGCGGCTGACAGCAAAGCCTTGTGTTTCATAATAGAATCCCCCTCTCGAAATTTGAGCATGTGAAACACGGTGAATATAACAATGCAGCGGAATGCCCCTCGCCTGCATCCCGCTGCACCGTTTGCACATAGATCAGAAAATGCCGAAGCGCTTTTTCTCGTAGAACGGCTTTTCAGCTGCAACGAGCTCCTTGGCGCGGATCGACGTGGAAGCAACGCAGTCAAACGGGATGTCGGAATAGTCAGCGCAGTCCTTGGCAAGTGCCTCGCTGATCGCATCCATATCGGTGCTTTCGTCTGCTTCCAGTGCGATCAGGAGATAACGCTCACCCTTCTCGGTCTCCGGACGGATGTACGCCTTCTTGACGGTCTTCTGCTTCTTGAGCACGCCCTTGAGCGCGTTCAGCAGATCGTCCGTGACCGGATCGGCCTCCGGCTCGGACTGCTCGTCCGCGGAAGCCTTTGCAGCCTCCATGTCCGCCATTGCCTGACGGATCAGATCCTGCTGTGCCTCGCGGGAGTTCTCCGCAGCACCGAGCACATTGGTCGGCTGCGGAGCGGGCTCGGGCATCGGCTGCGGCACGGGCTGACCCGGTGCGGGCTGCGGTGCGGAGAGCACCAGCTCGCCGCCTTTGTCGCCGATCGCGATGATCTGCTGACGGATCAGGCAGAGCGCGCTGCCGAACGGATTGATGACCACGCCGTTGATTGCCTCATTGGCCTTCATGAAGTGATAGAGGTCATTGAAGGACATGACAGCGACCTGGAACCGCTCGCCGGGCTGACGGTTCTTTTTCAGCTCGACCTCATCGGTGAAGGCGGGCATGAATTTTTCGTTCTTCGGGTTTGTCATGATCTGGAACGCGACGCGTGCCTGCTGGGGCTCACCTTCCTTCGGCTGCTCCGCGGGCTGCTCGACCATAGCAGGCAGGAGATACTTTGCTTCGATTGCTGCCTTCAGGAAAGCAATTTCGTGTTCCCGGAAAACTTCAGGGTTGTCTCTGTTCGCAAGATCCAGCTTAAAGGTGGCCATTGCATCAACGAGAACCGGATTGGTAATCGGCTGCATAGGTTCTGCCATTGAGAATCCTCCTCATCATAGTCAAATGTCGTAATATCGCTGCTACATTTCAGCGTATAAAACCATTCTACCATATTTTAAGGAAAAAAGCAAGCAGGTTTTCAAGATTTCACAGGATTTTCTTATAACACAAAGCGGACAGACCGTTTCCGGTCCGTCCGCATCGTTATCAGTCTCCGCCTTGCCGTCGCCTGAACAATAAAACCCGCTTTTGGCAGGTGGGTATTCGCCTGTGCATCTCACGCTCCCTGGCAACCGCTGTTGTCAGCGGGAGGTCTGCAATACTTGACACAGAGCAGGATTCCCTGAATATAAGTGTTGGATTATATCAAATCAGGCTTGCTCGCACAAGGCAGAATGCTTTGTGTTTGCCTTTGCTGTATTTAGTATAACATGAAGCACAGAAAAAATCAATAGGTAAATTTCACTAAAATCCAGCACGAATATTGGATAACTTTACTCGTTATCGTCATCATCCTCGTCGTCTGCATCGAGACGCTCGATGAACAGATCGGCGATGCGCTCATATTCCTCGTCGCTCTCGATCGGCACAAGGATCTCATTGCCGTCCTCGTCATTCTTTGCACAGAGTACGACCAGTTCGACCTCGCCCTCCAGCAGCTCCTCAGGATTCTCGATATGCGGGATCAGTGCAAAGTAGACCTGACCGTTCTCCTCCATCATATCGACCATTTCAAACAGCTTCTCATTGCCTTCCTCGTCCACAAGCGTGTAGAGATCGGCAGCGTCCATCAGTTCATCCTGTTCCATTGGTGTATTTTGATCTTGCATTCTCATACTCCGTTCCGCCGGACCGCATCCGGACTGAAATTTACGGGCAAACCGTATATTATATTTTAACCGATTTTGCGGAAAATGTCAAGTGTCAATTTGCATGATGATTTTCACGGGACTTCAATATATTTTTCACAATACTTTCAAAAAAAGTGGCTGAAAACTATTGACAAAACCGGAATATCGTGCTATAATAGAACCATAAGAACAGCACAGCCGATACCGAGGCGAAGGCAGCGAACAGTTCCGCGGAGGCGGGGTTCGGCAAAGGATCTTCGCGAAACGCAGTTCTGGAGCGCAGCTCCGGCTGTTCTTATCACACCGAATCATGCGGCGTTTCCGGTTCGCTCATCGTCTGAGCGGATTTTGGGACGGCTATCCGGAGACGGACAGCCGGGGATCCGGCCGCAAATTCAGATTCAGAAAGGATGCGTGAGGACCAATGGATATGACGGCAACTGTCCCGTTCCATGACGGTGGCTCGCGTGCGGTGTGTTCTGTGTGACATGAAGCACTCTCTTGCTTCCGGTCATTCGCCGAATCTGTAGCCGGCAATGAACGGATATGCGGGTGCACTTCCGATTTGGAAGCCGACACAGAATGCCGCCTGCCAATGGGCAGGAGCAAAAGCAGCGCGCAGCCGCGATGAAGCAAGCAGGTGGATACCATAGACTGTAACCGGTACAGTCAGACAGCGGAGACGGGTGTTGAAGAGAAAGGCTCCTGTCGGCGGCCGCTGATGAGATGATGCATGACCGTCAGGGATTTCGGGAAAAAGATGACTGACCCCGTGCGGCTCGGAAGCAGATGCACGACTGCGGAAGAGTCAGCTTGGGAGCACCGGGGCGCATCGCAGAGAGGATGTGAAGCGGCTCCCGCACAAATGCCGGTCGGCATTGATATAGTTCCACACTATACCGAAACAACTGAATAACAAATAAGGGGAGGCTTCGGAACGGAAGCCTCCTTTATTTTGTGTATAAAATTTTATTGTGATAATGCATAAAATTACAGGAATGGTCTTGCGGTTTTTCTGAAGTCATGGTATAATAAATTCGTATTATTTGTAACAGGATAGGATGAGACAGCATCACTTTACAGGAGGATCATTATGAATCGTGCGGAAACGATCCTGAAAGCGGCGGAGGCGGCACTTGGGATGCCCGCAAAGGATGCGGAGCCGGCCGCGCTGCATAACGCACTCGGCGCGGCAGTGCTGCAAGAGCTGCTCCCGCGCTGGAACGAATGCCGCAGTGCACATCTCGCAAACCGCCGCGTCTGTTATTTTTCCATGGAGTTTCTCATGGGCAGGGCGGTCTATAATAACCTGTACTGCCTCGGCCTGCTGGAAGATATGGAACAGGCTATGGCGCAGGCAGGGACATCGGTCAGCGTCTTTGAGGAGATCGAGGACGCCGCACTCGGCAACGGCGGACTTGGCAGACTGGCCGCCTGTTTTCTGGACAGTGCCGCGGCCTGCTCGCTGCCGGTGGACGGCTACGGCATCCGCTATAAATACGGCCTGTTCAAACAGGGCTTTGCCGACGGCCGGCAGACCGAGACCGGTGACGACTGGCAGCGGTTCGGCGACCCGTGGAGCATCCGGAAGGACTGCGATGCGGTGACGGTCAGCTACCGCGGACAGCGCGTCCGTGCCGTGCCGTATGACATGCCGGTGATCGGCTTTACGCAGGACGGCAGTATGCCGCATATCGGGACGCTGCGTCTGTGGCAGGCAGAACCGGATGAGGCATTTGATTTCAAGACCTTCAATGCGCAGGATTATCTTGCGGCATCTGCGGAAACAGTGTATGCGGAGGACATTTCCCGCTGCCTGTATCCGAATGACGATACGAGAGCGGGCAAGGCACTCCGCCTGAAACAGCAGTATTTCTTCTGTGCGGCGTCGTTGGCCGACTGCCTGAAAAAGCATAAGGCGCAGTTCGGCACGCTCGATTCGCTGCCGGAGCATCTGGCTGTGCAGCTCAATGATACGCACCCGGTCATTTCGATCCCGGAACTGATCCGCCTGCTGAAAGCAGAGGGCTATTCCTTCGCGGAAGCACTCGGCATGGCAAAGCAGATCTTTTCGTATACGAATCACACGATCATGCAGGAGGCACTGGAAAAGTGGGACTGCGATCTCGTGGAGGAGCTTCTCCCGGAGATCTACGCGGTCATTCTGCAGATCTCGGAGCAGTTCCTCGCGGAGCTCTATGCAAAGGATACCCCGCAGGCGCAGATCGACGCGGTGCGCATCATCCAGAACGGACAGGTTCGCATGGCAGACCTTGCAATGTACGCCGGACGCTATGTCAACGGCGTCGCGGAGATCCACACGGAGCTGCTGAAAACGACTGTCCTCCGGGAATGGTACGCGCTGGCACCGGAGAAATTCCAGAACAAGACGAACGGCATCACGCAGCGCAGATGGCTGGGCGTCTGCAATCCGCAGCTGACAGCACTTTTTGCAGAGTTAAGCGGTTCAAGGGATTTTCTGACCGATCTGGAGCAGCTTCGCGGGCTTTCCGGCTATGCGGAGGACGGCAGTGTGCTCGAACGCTTCCGGGCGGTCAAGCAGGCCAAAAAGTACGAACTTGTCCGTTATATCGAAAAAACGGAGGGCGTCCGGATTGACCCCGCTTCCTGCTTTGATATCCAGATCAAGCGTCTGCATGAATATAAGCGGCAGCTTTTGAATGCGTTTTCAATCCTCTGGATCTATTACGGCATCAAGGACGGCACAATCCGTGACCTTCCGCCGGTGACGTTCCTGTTCGGCGCAAAGGCCGCACCGGGCTACCGCCGTGCCAAGGCGATCATCAAGTATATCAACGAGATTGCAAAGCTGATCGGCAGCGATCCGGATGTGCAGGATGTGCTCAGGGTGCATTTCGTCACCAATTATAATGTATCCTATGCGGAAAAGCTGGTCGCCGCCTGCGATATCTCCGAGCAGATCTCAACAGCGGGCACGGAGGCTTCCGGCACCGGCAACATGAAAATGATGCTCAACGGTGCGGTGACGCTCGGGACGCTGGACGGCGCGAACATTGAGATTGTCGCGTCCGCCGGAGCAGAAAACAATTATATCTTCGGCGCAACCGTCGAAGAACTCGAAAAGCTTGCGGATTATTGCCCGCGTGCGGTGCTTGCGAAGAATCCGCAGATCGCGCGTGTTGTGCAAAGTCTGATCGACGGCACGGTCTCCGACGGCGGAACAGGGGAGTTCCGGGAGCTTTATTTTGCGCTGCTCGACGGCGCAAGCTGGCACCAGCCGGATCATTATTATCTGCTGCTGGATCTGCCGGATTACGTTGAGACAAAGCTCCGTGCGCTCCGCGATTACGGCAGCGATCCGGCGGGCTTTGCCGCAAAGCAGTGGCGCAATGCCTGCGCCGCAGGACCGTTCAGCTCAGACCGCACGATCCGGCAGTATGCAGCGGAATGCTGGCATATTGCGCCGGTGTGAGGCGGCAGACAAGGAGACTTTCATGCAAGAGGGCTCTGTGCTCCGGAGCTACGGAGCCATGTTCCGGCAATATGCGGTTTTCCGCGGCCGGACAGACCGCGCAGATTACTGGCGCGCGATGACCGTTCACAGCACTTTGCTGATTATACTGGTCATTGTCGCGGCAGTATCTATGGACGAAGGCTTTTTTCACCTGCTTCAGCTTTACCGGCTTGCGACGCTCGTTCCGGCGTATGCGCTTTCCGTAAGACGCCTGCACGATATCGGCAGAAGCGGCTGGTGGTCGCTGACCGCAGCAAGCGGGGTCGGTGCCGTCGTCCTTGTGATTTGGCTAGCACGGGTGGGGGAACCGGATGAAAACCTGTTCGGCGCAGACCCGCATCCCGTCAGCAGATATTAAAATAATCGGAGGTATTATAAATGGATAAGGTCTTGAATTTACCCTTTGTCAATGCATGGCTGAAAATGCTCGCGAATTTCAGCGATTTCAAGGGCAGAACCAGTCGTGAGGATTTCTGGTGGGCAGTGCTCGGCAACGTCATTATCATGGCAGTGCTCGGCTTTATTCTCGGCCTGCTCGGTTCTTTCGGTAATGTGATCCTGACACTGATCAGCCTTGTGCTGGCGGTTCCGGCAATCGCAATGTGGGTTCGCAGACTGCATGATACAAACAAGTCTGCACTGTACCTGCTCTTTGCGCTGATTCCGCTGGTCGGCTGCATCCTGCTGCTTGTCTTTGCAGCTCAGGCCGGTAATGAGGACGACAATCAGTACGGTCCGAACCCGAAGTACGTCGGTTGATCACAAAACAGCAGATCCTGTACTGCGGCGGGGTCTGCTGTTTATTTTGTCCGAGTGCTTGACAAATCAGCAAAATTGTGGTATAATGTTACTGTTGTCTGGGTGTGGCGCAGTTGGTAGCGCGCTACCTTGGGGTGGTAGAGGCCGCCCGTTCAAGTCGGGTCACTCAGACCAGCGGGCAGTGCCCGCCGCCGTTATAACTCCCATGCAGGTTCTGCGTGGGAGTTTTGGCTTTTTGCTCCCATGCAGCGTCTGCGGAGGTTCTCATGCTCCTGCGCGGGTACTTTCGGCTTCTTCTATATATAACTGTATCAGCACCTGTGCAGACCGGCACGGGTGCTTTTTTGCTGCCGGAAAGGGTTTGTTTTACTTGAACCGCACGATTCTATGCGCTTTTTGCAGCGAATTAAAATGAATGTGCGAAACGGTGAGAAGCGTCCATGCTTTTGAAAAAATATTTTCAAAGCAGATACGTGCGTTTTATATTGTGATAGACAGGTTCCTCCAATATCGTGACCATGTATGAAAAAATGAGGAATCCGGAGAAAACCGGAGAAAACAGCAGGAATTTCGTCTGCGTAATTTTGACGGCATTTTCTCGGGCTTTGAGAAATTTCGGAAAAAGTGGTATGATAACATCGTCGGGGGGAGAACGGAGGCCGCAGGGCACCGGATCCCCCGCGGGATTGGGGTATTGTTTGACAGCAAAATTGACACCAAGCCCGACAGCATGTTCCGACAGCTCTGTACAGACATCACGCAGGGACAACCGGTTCCGACAGCACGCTCTGACAGCTATGCACTGACACCCGGCACTGACATCATACGGACATCACGAACTGACAGCAATGGAACGACAACATGCACGGACAACCTGTTACGGACAGCACGCACTGACAACCGGTCACCGCAGACTGACATCACAGTATTCACAATGTACACCGGCAGACCCGTACCACTGCCGGGAACGACAACACAGGATCAGCATCATGCGGGAACATCACAGATTCAGCATCATGGAAAGACAGCAGCGTTTGAACACCGTGCACCGACCACACACACCGACAGCAGGCATTGACACCAAGTATTGACAGCGAGTATTGACA
>MSGZ01000008.1:0-19736 GCA_001940925.1 Ruminococcus sp. Phil11 | reverse complement strand
GTATTGACAGCGAGTATTGACACCAAGTATTGACAGCGAGTATTGACACCAAGCACTGACAAAAAGCACTGACACCCTGTATCGACAGCCTGTATTGCACCCCTAAGCAATGACAGCACTGCACAGACACCGTGCCTGACACCACAGCAATGACATCATTTTATCATCAGCTTTGTACAGCATCCTGTGTTTGACAAACGATCCGACAGCACAGGCACGGTACGGGCGGTGCATGCCTGCATCCCACAAGCGGCGGCACTGCCTGAAAGGTGCCCGGCTATGACCGGCATGACTGACAGAACGGCAATGCTCCGTCTGACAGAATCTGCGGAGCAAATCAACTGAAACGCTGCGTGTGACGATCACCGCAGACCGGAATGAAAGGATCAAACGATGACGAAGAAAAGACTGACAGCAGCATTTCTGGCGGCACTGATGAGCGTTTCGCTCTGTGCATGCGGGAATGATGACCCGGCAGCGGAGATCGGCAGCGTGATCGAAAAGACAGCAGAGGAGGTCACCTCCGAAGCAGAGGAGACCGTCCCGGAGGAGACAGAACCGGAAACGGAATCTACCGAAACAGAAAATAAAGAGGCCGACAGCGAAGAAACCGGCAGTGAGGAATCCGGCAGCGATGCAGCCGAAAGCGGTGCGCCTGCGGTTACGGGTGAACAGGCCGAGGTACAGAAGATCGTGGACACCTACTTCAAAGCACTGAAGGAAAAGGATTACGATACGCTTCTGGACGTCACCGACATTGAGCTGATCTACTATCTCAGCGAGGGCAAAACCGGCACCCGCGAGAATTACATCGACTGCCTGCGGGAACGGGTCGTCAACGGCGACACTGCCGCGGACAATCTGGAGGTCACCGCCCCGAAGCCTGCGGACGAATACATTGCGCAGTACGAGGAATTCTTTGGGATGATGGACGAAATGTCCGAGGGCGAGACCGCCTTCAACGACACGTTCAAAATCGACCATGCGTATGCCGTCCGGATGAAGGCTTCCGGCTCCGCGGATGCAAGTGCCGCCTCAGATGAGACCGACAGCTTCAATTTTGACATCAGCGTGAGCGGTGACTATAATATCGACATTGTTATGCCGGTCATTCACATCAACGGTGAATGGAAATGCGATCCGGCGGTCTACATGGCAGCATCGCTGATCAGCGCATTCAGCAGCATGGCGGACAGCCTCTCCGAAGCCGAGTAACGCTGAAAAGGCCGATAACACATAGAAAACGATAACGGGTGCACCCTCTGCGGTACACCCGTTTTGTTTTGTTTATTCACGCAGTTCAGCGGATCCGGTCAAGAACCGGTTTTCCGTTTTCGTCAAGCATGTACTCGTAGATACCGGCGATCCAAATCCAGTTCGGGCTGTTATCCTTGTCGCAGAATGCATATTTTTCCGGAACAGATTTCATGCCGAATGTTTTTCATATTATGGGATTCCAAAGGAACACTGTCCCTTTGGCGGGGTTTGGGGCGGAGCCCCATTTCTGATGCATCGCAGATCCCTCATTCTCCGTTATACAGCTTCCCGAGCTGATCGGAATGCGCGGCGCGGAAATCTGCAAAGGTTCCCGCATCCAGATTGTCCCGGATCTGCGTCATCAGATTGTTGTAGAACCAGAGGTTATGCTGCACGGCCAGCCGTCCCGCGAGCTGCTCGCCGGCCTTGAACAGATGCCGGATATAGGCGCGGGAGAAGTTTTTGCAGGTCGGGCATTGGCAGCCGACCTCGATCGGCCGCGGGTCGGTCGCGAAGCACTGGTTCGTCAGGTGCATGATGCCGCGCATCGTAAAGACGGTCGCGTGCCGCGCATTGCGGGAGGGCATCACGCAGTCGAACAGATCAATTCCGCGGGCAACACCCTCGACAATGTTCTGCGGCGTTCCGACCCCCATGAGGTAGCGGATCTTCTGCTTCGGCATGTGCGGCTCGACATGCTCGATGATATCATACATGACCTCGGTCGGCTCTCCGACGGCCAGTCCGCCGATCGCATAGCCGTCAAGATCAAGCTCTGCGATCTCGTCCATGTGCCGTTCGCGGAGGTCGGCAAAGGTGCAGCCTTGATTGATGCCGAACAGCAGCTGGTGCGGGTTGATGGTTCCTTCCATGCGGTTGAGGCGGTTCATTTCCTCACGGCAGCGTTTCAGCCAGCGTGTTGTGCGGTCGCAGCTCTGCGCGGCGTACCGGTACGGCGCGGGGTTTTCGACGCACTCATCAAAGGCCATGGCAATGGTCGAGCCGAGGTTCGACTGGATGCGCATACTCTCCTCCGGCCCCATGAAAATGCGTCTGCCGTCCACATGGGACTGGAAGGTCACGCCATCCTCCTTGATCTTCCGGAGCTTGGCAAGGGAAAAGACCTGAAATCCGCCGGAATCGGTGAGCGTGGGGCCGCGCCAGCCGGTAAAGCCCTGCAGGCCGCCCATCGTCCGGACGATCTTATCGCCGGGGCGGACATGCAGGTGATAGGTATTGCAGAGCATGACCTGACAGTTGACGGCTTCCAGATCATGCGCAGAGAGTGCACCCTTGATCGCGCCGGCAGTTGCGACGTTCATGAAGCAGGGCGTCTGAAAATCTCCGTGCACGGTACGGAACACGCCTCTGCGGGCGGTTTGCTCTGTTTTCAGCAGTTCATACATTGCGTTTTTGCTCCTTTTCGCAGATTCCTCTTTATCATAGCATAAACGCGGGAAAAATGCAAGTATTCTGTTGACAAAACCTTTCCGCTGTGCTATAATAGAGCTGCTGAAAGCAGGGGAGCTTGTGTGGCAGGCTGAGAGGGTGCGGCAACGCACCGACCCGGAACCTGATGCGGATAATGCCGCCGGAGGGAATGCGGGATCAGTGCGCCGTCCGGTTCTTCGTGAGCCGGTTTTTTTGCGCCTCTGCAAAAAAAGAAAGGAAGTATCATCATGAAAAATTCGCGTACCAAAATGATCGTGGAGGGTGCCATGCTGCTGGCACTGGCGATTGTCCTGAGCCTGATCACCCCGTTCCAGAAGCTCCTGCCGTTCGGCGGCTCGATCACGCTGGTCTCCATGCTGCCGATCTGCATATTCAGCATCAAGTACGGCGTCGGCAAGGGACTGGGCGTGTCGTTCCTGTTTGCGGTGTTCCAGTTCGCGCAGGGTACGATCAAGGACGGCCTGTTCGGCTGGGGACTGACCGCCGGAATGCTGATCGCCTGCATCGTGCTGGACTATTTCCTTGCATATACCGTGATCGGCCTTGCGGGCTTTGCACGGAAGAAGGGGCTCGCCGGCTGGATCACCGGAACGGTCGTTGCGCTGACGCTGCGCTTTCTCTGCCATTTCCTCAGCGGCGTGTATGTGTTCGCATCGACCGGCAAGATCTGGGATGATCTGGACTTTGTGGCGGAGAACAAATATCTCTACAGCCTGGTGTACAACGGTGCCTATATGCTGCCGGAGATCATCCTGACGGTCATCGTGACGGTGATCCTGTTCAAGATCCCGCAGATCAGAAAGCTTCTGACCGAAGCAGGCGCAGAGGAATAACAGAAAAACAGGATCCCCGGTTCATCGGCGCGGTGAACCGGGGATTTTTTTGTGCTGCGTGTTTTGGGGGTCTTGCGGCGTCTGATAAACGGCGGGCCGTTACCGCCCGGAGACCGAGCAAAGACAGACTGTCATGACGCCGACCGTTCCGCCGACCATGCATCCGAGGACAAACCCGAGCATCTGCATCCCTCCCTATATGTTCCTGTATGCAGTATGCATCTTTTTATGCGGTTTATGCAGCGGGGGAGGAAATCCGGAAAAATTTTTGCATTGCTTGCGTTTTCACAGAAAATATGCTATAATAAAAAGGTATTGCAGCCGGAAGATAAGAGCCGGCACTGCGCGGGCGGATTCTGACTTGCCCGCGAAGAATCCATTGCAGGAGGATCATAATGTCAAACAAGAAGAAAAAGCAGAAGGCGTCCGGACAGACCGCGCCGCTGCCGGAGAAGGATATTCTGAAGGAAGCGGCGGAAATGGCCGCAGAGACCGCAGAGCAGGCGATGCCCGCTCCGGCGGAGACGGAGAAAGCCGCTGCGGAGGAAACCGCCGCAGATATGCCGGCAGAAGCAGAAGCCGCGGAAACGGCAGAAGCCGCCGCGGAAGCAGCCGCTGACGAGGAACCCGCCGCGGAAGAAGCCGCCGCGGAGGGCGATGCGGCGCAGACCGGAGAAGCGGAGGATGTCTACACCTTCAAAATGCTGGTGCGCGATGTCCGCGAGTGGCTGACGAAATACAGTCTGCCGGACATGCTGCTGCCGCGGTGCATAGCAGCATATTTCCTGACGGCGGGCTTCTGGATCGTGCTGTTCCGGAAACAGTCCTCGACGAATCCGGTGCTTGACTGGCAGTCGTTTATCGGCAGGCTCTGCGAGGGCGGCCGTCTGATGGTTTCCGTAATCATCATCGCGGCGATCATGATCGGCATGACCTGTCTGAATTATCTGCTGCCGAAAAAAGCGAAGATCACGGATGCGACGATCGGCATCGCGGCGGTGCTGTTCTTTGATACGGCGATGCTCTGGCGCGCCTACAACGCCTACATGACCGCATCGGTGACGTTCATCTCGCTTGTGTTTATCTACTATCTGCTCAGCAAGCTGCCGTCAATGGAGCTGTACGAGAAGGTGCCTGCGAAGGTCTGCGGTGCGGTTGCGCTGGTCGTGACGCTCGGCATGACATGGTTCATCGCATCCCTGACCGTCAAGCGGCATCTGGTATTCGGCACGGCCTCGCATGACTTCGGTCTGTTCGTGCAGATGTTCTACAACCTTGCGGAGCGGCTCTCCGCGATCACGACCTGCGAGCGTGAGTATCCGATCTCGCATTTCCGGATCCATGCGTCCTACATTTATTATCTGTGGGTGCCGTTCTATAAGCTGGCACCGAAGGAATCCACGCTGCTGATCCTGCAGGCGATCTTTGCGATGGGCGGCGCGGTCCCGACCTATCTGATTGCAAAAAAGCACAATTTCAAGGGCATTCCGCTGCTCTTCATCACACTCGCGTATACCTTCTCTGTGTGCTTCGTGGGACCCTGCTTCTATGAGGTGCACGAAAACGCATTCCTGCCGACGCTGCTGATGTGGCTGCTCTGGGCAGTGGACAGCGAAAAGCATGTGCTCTCCGGCATCTTTGCGGTGATGGTCTGCATCACCAAGGAGGACGCCCCGCTTTATGTGCTCTGTATCGGTCTGTACATGTTCTTTGACCGCAAGGGCGAAAAGATCATGAAGCGCATCGAGGGTCTGATCTATGCGGTGATCAGCGGCGGATATATGCTGTTCATTACGAAGTGGCTGACCGAAAACGGCGACGGCCAGATGATGACCTCGACCCGTTTCGGCAATATGATGATCAACCATGACGGCGGCCTGACGGAGGTCATCAAGAATGTGCTGCTCGATCCTTCCTACTTCTTCAGCCTGCTCATCAAGGAGGAGACGCTGCGGTTCTTTATCTCGGTGATGCTGCCGATGCTGTTCCTGCCGTTCGTGACCAAAAAGATCCACCGCTTCTGGCTCATGGTGCCGTTCATCGTCATGAACCTTGCGATCGGCGCGGGCTACGGCTATGCGGCGGATGTCAACTTCCATTACGTGTTCGGCACGGGCGCGCTGCTGATCTTCATGGTGATCCGCAATACGGAGGATCTCGGGGACGGCCGCAGACAGTATGCTGCGATCCTTGCGGGCTCCGCAGCCGTGATCTTCTTCGTCGGCTTGCTCTCGCAGCAGCTCAACAACCGCGACAGCTACAGCGGCAGCAAGGAATATTTTGACGCAGAGCATGAGATGCTGAACAATCTGCCGAAGGACAAGGTCGTCGGTGCGATCGCCTTCATGCTGCCGCACTGCGCAAACCGCGATTATGTCTATCTGATCGACAACAATGATTTTGAAAATGAAACAGACCGGTTCCTTGACCCGCAGAAGTATGATCTGCTTGTCTTTGGCCCGAACGGTGATATCGCACAGCGCGCGGTTCCGCAGCTTGAGACAATGGGCTGGACCATTTACGATGAGGTGCCGGGACGCCTTGTGATCTATCAGAATCCTGCAAGTCCCGTCGCAAAGCCGGATGTCTATGCTGCAAAGGCGGAATAATCCGGCGGGAGAACCGCAGGCCGGAGTGAGGTGACTGTATGTACTATTGCTGCGCGATAACCGAGGTCGGCAGCCGGCCGCACAATGAGGACGCGTTTCTGCTGGACGGCACTGTCTGCACGGAGGGCAGTGTGCTGACCGCGCAAAGCGAGCCGTTCGTCATGGCAGTCTGTGACGGTGTTTCCGGTGAACAGGCCGGTGAGCTTGCATCGAGGACATGTTTAAAGCTGCTGTCCGAGGTCGAATATTCTGCGCGTGTGAATCTCAAGCGAAAGATACTGGAGATTCATACTGCGATTGCAGAGCAGAGCGTGATGCAGAAAAGCACTGCGAATATGCAGACGACGCTCTGCGGCATTGCTGTGGATGAGGACGGCGGACTGCACTGCTTCAATGTCGGGGACTCCCGCATTTACCGTTACAGAGGCGGCACTTTGGAGCAGATCAGCCGCGACCAGACCCTTGTGCAGATGCTCTACGAGGAGGGCACGATCTCCGTGGAGGAGAAAAAAGTCCACGCGCACCGGCATATCGTGATGCCGGTCATCGGCAATCTGGATGCAGAGCCGAAGCCGGAGGTCATTGTCTATCCGGACGGGATGCGGAACGGTGATATGATGCTGCTGTGCTCAGACGGACTGAGCGACTATGTGACCGCCTTTGAAATGGAGGAGGTTCTTGCGAAGCCAAAGCCGTTGATGATGCGGATGCAGGAGCTTGTGGCACTGTCACTGGCAAACGGCGGCAAGGACAATATCACGATCGCGGCCGCACTGCATTATCCGGACGAGGTGCCGATCCCCGGCCTGCACGATGATGCGGAGCCGGAACCCGAAGCGTAAAACCGGTATCGCAGATATAAACGAAATCCCCCTTTTCACGAAGAAAAGGGGGATTCTGGTTTGTTGGAATATCCGTTTATTCGGACAGATAATTGCGGACAAGGACCTGCATCAGCTCGTCCCGGTCAATGTGCCGGATCAGGCTGCGGGCATTCTTATGTACGGTTATATAGGTCGGATCCTCCGAGAGAATGTAACCGACGATCTGGTTGATCGGATTGTAGCCCTTCTCATTCAGCGCGTCATAGACTGTGCGCAGGATCTGCTGCATTTCCTGTTCGCGCTCCGCCGAAAGCGAAAACGTGATCGTTTTATCAGACATATTCCATGCTCCTTTCTGCACCGTATTCTATTCCACATCGTTTCCTGCTAAGACACTTTATATTATACAGCAAACAGAGACGAACTGCAATAGATTTACAAAAAAATTGGCATCTTGCCTATTATCAGCATACATTTTTGGCAGTTATGCATATACGGCACAAGCACCCGCACGGCACCGGAACAGAGCCGTGCGGGCGGAAATGCCGTGCGTCAGCAGCAGCTCTGACGCTTGACGAAGGATGCGCAGTCCACGCATTCCTTGACGGAGGGGTCACTCTCGTGCGTGTCGATGCGGACCTGATCGAGCGTGCAGAAATTCTCGGTGCAGAGATTGTGCGAGCACTGCGCGACCGAACAGCTGATACTCGGGTTTTTGCGTTTTTCCATGATGATGCTCCTTTCAAGGCTGCGGCTTTGACTGCCGCATGACGGTATCATGTGCAAAAAACACGCATGTATGCACCCGATGCATCATAATATAAAACGCAAGCAGATGCGTTCGTTTTGTGCGGAAAGAACGAAAAAATCAAACTGTATCGGATTCGGGAGAAATCGGGCGGATTCCGGAGGATTCTGCCGGAATCTTTCACGAAACCGCGCTATTTGCTCCCCGGTGCGGAAATTGTCCTTTTTTGCGCCTTGCAAAAACGGCGGGAATATGTTATGATGATTGCAAAGAGCGTTCGGCATAAGCTGACGCGGAAAGGAGGATTTCGGTATGATGTATCTCATTTTCTGGGGCGTGATCTTTGTGATCTCGCTGATCGCGGAGATCGCATCCATGCAGCTGATCAGCATCTGGTTCACAGTCGGTTCTGTGGGAGCCTTTATTGCAGCCATGAAGGGCGTCGGCTTCCCGGGACAGCTCGGCATTTTCGTTGCGATATCGGTCGTACTGCTGCTGGTGACCCGTCCGCTGCTTGCAAAGCTGCGTGTGAATACGGAACCGCGGACGAATGCGGACAAGAATATCGGCGAAACGGCAGTCATCATCGAGGAGGTCGATCCCGCACTCGGAACCGGCCGTGCGAGAATCGGCGGCGTGGACTGGATCGCAGTATCCGAGACCGGAGAGATCCTTCCCGCGGAGGCAATTGTCGTCGTTACGCGCGTGGAAGGTGCAAAGCTTTTCGTGCGCAGAGCATGATCGGATGAAATGAAACGGAGGAAATAACTATGTTGGCAGCAATTATGATGTTTGAAGGCAACGCGCCGCTCGTCGTTGCACTTGTCCTGATCGTGATCGCACTGATCGTCGTGATCGCGAATATCAAGATCGTTCCGCAGGCAAATGTCTATGTCGTGGAGCGTCTGGGTACCTTCTATGCCGAGTGGCATACCGGCCCGCATTTTCTGGTGCCGTTCATTGACCGCGTGGCAAAGGTCGTGACGGTCAAGGAGCAGGTCGTGGATTTCAAGCCGCAGCCTGTTATCACGAAGGATAATGTTACGGTGCAGATCGACTCTGTCGTGTTCTTCGCCGTGACCGATGCAAAGCAGTATACCTACGGTATTGAGCGCCCGATGGCTGCAATCGAGAACCTGACAGCGACGACGCTGCGTAACATCATCGGTGAAATGGAACTCGATGCGACGCTGACTTCGCGTGACGTCATCAACTCGAAGATCACTGCGATCCTTGACCAGGCGACCGACCGCTGGGGCATCAAGGTCAACCGTGTGGAGCTGAAGAGCATTCAGCCGCCGCGTGAGATCCAGGACGCCATGGAGAAGCAGATGAAGGCAGAGCGCGAACGCCGTGAGAAGATTTTACAGGCAGAGGGCGAAAAGAAGTCCGCGATCCTCGTGGCAGAGGGTGAAAAGGAATCGAAGATCCTGCGTGCACAGGCGGAAAAGGAATCGCAGATCCTTGCAGCAGAGGCACAGCAGCAGGGGATGCTGCTCCGCGCTGAGGCGATCCGCAAGCAGAAGATGCTGGAGGCACAGGGCGAGGCAGAGGCACTGCGTATGCTGAACGAGGCCGCACCGACCGAGAAGATCATTCAGCTGAAATCGCTGGAGGCGTTTTCAAGAGCCGCGGACGGCAAGGCGACGAAGATCATCATTCCGAGCGAGATCCAGAGCCTTGCAAGCCTGACGTCTGCGCTCAAGGGCATTGCCCAGAACGACACGCCGGAGCAGAAATAAGGGATCGCTTTGCGGTGATCTGTCATGGGCTCCGCCGAAACATGAATAACCAAAAGGACGCTGATACTCAGATCGGCGTCCTTTTTGTTTTACTTATGGTAAGCTTCAGCATTGGGAGAAGTTAAGCCGCAGAAGCCGCGATCAGCGGCGTGAACTGCAAATGCTGGGAGAGCACTGCCCGCTTGTCTCATGCGGGTTTGCGCTGCGGCTTGGGGGTACGGACATGCGACTTGCGCAGCATCACCGTGAGGAGTGCCAGCACGACCACAAACGCCGCTTCGATCGCAATGACCTTTGCCGCAAACTGTCCGTCGTAGACCTCTGCGCCTTCCAGCATCCGGTTCACGCGGATGTACCAGTAAGCGGGCAGGAACCGCGCCGCTGACAGGACACCGTCTCCGAGCATGGACTGATCGACAAACACGCCGCACAGGAAGCACATGCCGAGCGAAACGATCTGCGTGATGATGTTGATGATGTTCGGGGCAGGCGAAAACGAGGATACCAGCAGCGCGAATGCTGCGGAAAACAGCGTAAACACAAAGCTGTTGAGGACTGCGAGCCACATTCTTCCCTGATACATGCAGCCGTTGACCGGAACGGATACTGCGACAAACAGCAGCCAGATGCCGATGACAAAGAGCGCGGTCCCGGCAAAGACCTCTGCGGTAAAGCGGCCGGGACGGATGCCGGAGCAGTCCGTGCGGCTGCGGATCTCCTTTTTGTTCATCACCAGCAGCACCGGGCAGAGCACGTTCATGAGCACGGAGAAGATCAGATAGGGCAGGTAACGGAAATACAGTGCGGTTTTATTCTGTGAATCGCTGCTGCGGGTCGGCTCAAAATTTGCAGTATTCACAGATACTTCCTTTGCAAATGCCGCCTCTGCATGTGCGACTGCATCCGCAGGGGAATCGCCGCCCGCGATAAACGCACGCACCGTACCGACATATTCGTTGAGAAACTGCTCGGTGTAGACCGTGGAATAGCTTTCGTGGAAATGCCGGCTTTCCAGCAGACCTTCCGTATCGCCGGCGGCAAGTTTTTCTCCGTAACCGCGCTTGATCGTCAGCACATAATTGACGCGCTCATAATACAGCGCATCCAGAATGACGTCATCGTTCTTTTCGAGCGTGACAAGGTTGTGCTTCTGCCCGATCAGCGCACAGAGCGCCTTGCTCTCCGGCGTGCCGTCCTCGTCAAAGACGCAGATATCCAGTCTGGTCTGCTCAAACATTTGCCGGGAGTCATCCATGAGTGTCATGGCCGCACCGACCGCCATAAAAAGGACGATATAAAGCGCGGAGATGCCCAGATGCTTGCGCAGCACCTTGAGAAATGTCTTAAATACTTGCATATTTCTTCCTCCCCGAAAGGATGATGCCGAGCACCGTAAAGGCTGCCGTCAGGATCAGCATGGTGATGATCTTAACGGTAAACCGGCGGTAGTCGCTGTACAGATTGAGGCAGTAGAAGCTGTCTGAGATCACTGCGACCGGATTGACCGCGTTGACCCACGGCACTTTTTCTGCGAGGATCGCTTTCATGTTGCCGATCATGAGACCGCTCAGGAAACAGCAGGTCATGGAAACGGTCATCGCAATGCCGACCTTGGCGTTCTGACTGAGTTTGCCGATCGAGCCGATGAAAAAGCCCATTGCTACACCCATGCATCCGCCGAGCACTGCGGCAAGATAAACCTGCGGAAGCCGGCTGCCGAAGTCGATCTTCAGCACAAAGGCGAGGTAGCTGACACAGATGACCATGCAGACGGCCTGCGTGAGCCAGCTCCCGAGGATCGCGGCAGTCCGTGAGACGGCAGTGGGGACTGATGCGCAGCTGCGTCTTGCGCCGAGCAGCGACAGATTTGCCTGATAATCAATTGCAATGTGCAGACCTGTGACCGAGCCGAAGATCGCGACCATTGCGATCAGATTATAGAAATACTGAATAAACGGATCGGTGTTGCCGTCCGTCAGCGGAACTCTGGTGCAGGCGGTGATCTCTGCGGAAAGTGCCTTTGTCACCGCAGGCAGTGTTTCCGGGTTCTGCTCCGCTGCCTTTCTGATGACCGCTTCGGAGATACCGTACTGCTCCACAAAGGATTTGAGAATGGACTGCTGTATGCCGGAGCCGCCGACGGTCAGCGATACGGTATCGCCCGCATACAGAATGCCGCTGATCTCCTTGTTCTTGAGCAGGCCGAGCGCAGTCTGCTCATCGGTATACGTGAGCGAAAACAGCGCATCGTTTCCCGCGGAAACGGCATCCGCCGCAGCGCGGAAATACGGGTTCTCCGCCGTTTCCACAACTGCCGCAGGAATGGAACGGAACAGCGTATTTTTCTCGTAGATCGAGCCGAATGCGACCTTGAACAGCGTACCGAGGACGATCGGGAACAGGATCAGCCAGATGATAAGATCCCGGGCGCGCAGCGAGGTTTTCAGCTCATATTTCAGACAGTGCAGGAACATGCTTACTCCTCCTTGTCGCGCAGGGCTGTTCCGGTGATCTCCAGAAAAACGTCATTGAGCGTCGGCAGCTCGGAATAGACCCGTCCGAAGCTCAGCTCATGATTCTGCAGCACGCCAAGAATGCGGATCAGGTTGTGCTTGCCGCCGGAACAGCTCACCGTCAGGGTCTTTCCGTCAAATGCGGTATCATACACATGCGGAAGTGCCGCCAGCTCCGTGCGGACGTCCTCCGGCAGCTCCAGCATCTCGACCGTGACCGTCTCCGTATTGCGGATCATGCGCTTCAACTCGTCCTTGGTGCCCTCCGCGATCTTTTTGCCCTTGTCCATGATCGCGATGCGCGTGCAGATCTGCTCGACCTCCTCCATATAATGCGAGGTGTAAATGACGGTCGCGCCGTTCCGGTTCAGGGACTGGATCCCCTCCAGAATGCGGTTGCGGCTCTGCGGATCGACCGCGACGGTCGGCTCATCGAGTATGATCAGCTTCGGCTTATGCGCAATGCCGCAGGCGATATTCAGCCGCCGCAGCAGACCGCCGGAAAGCTTCTTCGGACGGAATTTCAGGAAGTCCTCCAGACCGACGAACCGGACGGCTTCCTCCACATACTGTTTGCGCTGTGCCTTGTCGCGGATATACAGGCCGCAGAAATAGTCGATGTTTTCCCAGACAGTCAGCTCGTCAAATACCGCGACGTTCTGCATGATGACGCCGATCTCCCGCTTGATATCGTAACAGACGGGGGACATTTTTTTGCCGAAGATCTCGATCTCGCCCTTGTCAAAGGAAAGCAGCGACAGCAGGCAGTTGATCGTGGTGGTTTTGCCGGAGCCGTTCGGGCCAAGCAGGCCGAAGATCTCTCCCTCGCGGATCTCCAGGCTGAAATGGTCAAGCGCGACAAGGTCGCCGTAACGCTTGACAAGATTGTTGATTCTGACAACGGTTTCGCTCATGGCGGGAACCTCCTTTTCTGTTCTGTCATCATTATACCGCAAACAGAGCCGCGCCGCCAGTGTCCCCAATCACTTTCCAATATGACAAATGTCACGCGCGGATTTGCGCCCGCAAAAATTTTTTCTCTCCCCCTCTTGACAAAATGTGTATATGATGATATAATGTGTATATCGTATATATACACTAAGCCGGAAAAAGGCGGTTCCGGAGCCGCCTTCCTTCCGCAGAACCATAAGGAGTGCACACCGAATGGATATCATTATCAGCAATGCATCAGGTGAACCGATCTATAACCAGATCGTAAACCAGATCAAAACTATGATCATGGAGGGTGCGCTGAAAGAAGGGGACGCCCTTCCTTCCATGCGCAATCTCGCCATGCAGCTTCGTATCAGCGTCATTACTACAAAGCGCGCCTACGAGGAGCTTGAACGTGACGGATTTATCGAATCCTATACCGGAAAGGGCAGCTTCGTCAAGGCGCAGAACACCGAGCTCTACCGTGAGGAACAGCTCCGGTGCATCGAAGCCCTGCTGACGGAGGCCGGTGACAAGGCCAAACGCTGCGGCATCTCCCTTCGTGATCTGCAGGATATTCTCGAAATCGTGTACGGAGGCGACCAGTCATGAACGACTGCACAAATGCAATCGAAATCAAAGGCGTAACCAAGAAATACGACGGCTTTACCCTTGACAATATCAGCTTTGATGTGCCCCGCGGCAGCATCATGGGCTTTATCGGTCAGAACGGCGCGGGCAAGACTACCACGATCCACAGCATCCTCAACCTGATCCCGCTGAATGCCGGTGAAATCAGCATTCTCGGCATGGATCACATCCGGGATGAGCAGGCGATCAAAGAACGTATTGCCGTCGTTTTCGATGAGATGCCGTTCCACGATGTCTTCACCGCTGCCGATATGGGACGCATTTTCAAGGGGCTTTATCCGCTGTGGGACGACGCCGTCTATCAGGAGAAGCTGGAGCGGTTCCAGCTCCCGCAGAAGAAAAAGATCGGGCAGTTTTCCAAGGGCATGAAGATGAAGCTGCAAATCGCCTGTGCGCTCTCGCACGGGGCGGAGCTGCTCATCATGGACGAGGCCACGACCGGCCTTGACCCGGTCGTCCGCAGCGAGATCCTTGACATGTTCCTGGAATATCTGCAGGACGAGGGGCACAGCATCCTCATGTCCTCGCACATTACCTCTGACCTCGAAAAAATCGCGGACAGTGTGACCTTCATCGACCGCGGCAAAATTCTGCTCTCGGGCTACAAAGACGATGTGCTTGCTTCGCACGGCATCATCAAATGCACCAAGGGTGACTACAGGGAGCTTGACCCCGCCGATCTCGTCAGCACGCGCCTGACCGATTTCGGCGCAGAGGCCATGGTCTCCGACAAAGCCGCCGCTGCCCGCAAATACAGCGGCATGGTCATTGACCCCGCCGCGCTCGACGAGATCATGGTCTACTATGTCAACCGGACAAAGAAGGAGTGGTCATAATGCGCACCGAAAGAGTAAAAGCTCTGATCCGGCGTGAATGGAAGCTCTCCAAAAAATTCTATCTTTCCGGCTTTGCAGCAATCTTCGGAATCGGACTTGTGTTTCTCCTGTTTGAACTGAGTATGCAGTTCGGCAATCTGAAATCGCTCAGATCTGATGAATTAGGTGCTATCCGGGTTTTTGTCTGGTATATTTCACTCACGGTCACCGCTTACGGACCGGTTGCAGTTTCTGCAAGTGAAAACGGCACGCATAAAAAGGATATTCAGGCAAAATGGCTGAAATATTCCTACACGCTGCCCGTTACACCCAATGAACGCGCCGCTGCCCGCATGATTCTGCTGCTGTGCATACAGGCTGTCGGATTTCTGCTGTCTGCCGGCTGGGTCACATTTTCCCTGAAGATGCTCGGCTCACATTTCAGCATCTATGCATTTCTGATTTTGCTGGTGATCCTGGATATCGGCCTGCTGATGCTGCTGATTCAGTATGCTTTTATTCTGCGTGCAAGAGATATGAAATCGTATTCTGCACTGCAGACAAAGTTTACCGTGACGATGATCGGTGCCGGAATGTTTTTCGGTATGCTGATCGCCCGGAAAATGAAGCATATCGCTGAGGAAGTAAAACAAGATGAATCGAAGTACCTCGGATTCATGCAGAAAATTGAGGAGGCACCGGAAAAAGCCATATTGACCGACTGGCTGAATCTGTTTACGTTCGGGCACGCAGAGCAGATCATCAGCACGGCAAAGCATCTGCTGCCGCTGGCGATCCCGCTGACCGTTGTGCTCTATGTGCTGCTGTTCCTTGTCATCCGCAGGAACCTGAAAGGAGCGTGGTCTCATGACAGGTCTGCTGTTTAAGGAGCTGCGGCAGCACCGTCTGATTTTGCTCGCTGCCGTTCTGATCCCGGTTTTTGTCGTCTTTTTCCCGTTGCTTAGCCTGACTGCGGGATTGAATACTTATGAGCATCCGCTCATCGAAGCGGCAAAGCAACTGAGCGAGACAGGCGGACTTATCACACGCCTTTTCATGACATTTGTCGGCATGATCCTGCTTGCAGTCCTGACAAGCACGATATTCAGCGCGGACGAATCCAAAAAGTGGGCGTATTTCACGGCCTCGCACCCGAAAGGATACCGCGGGCAGCTTTACATGAAATATGCCGTGCTGTTCATGGTGTTCGGGCTGTACTTTGTTTCGCTGTATTATATGGATTCCCTGCTGCAGATGCTGGTGTTCCATGTCACCGGAAAAGATATGCTGCCGTTTTCCGAAATCTATATGCTGCTGTTCTTTCTGCAGCTGTTTCTCAATGCGTGGAACATTCCGTTCATGATTCGGTTCGGGGTCAAAAACAGTGCCTTTGCGCGTGTGATCGCAATTCTCGTGCTGGCGTTCCTCGTGCTCGTTTATCTGCTGTTCGGCCCGCTGCCGGGCGGCATGAACGGCTATATCAATCTCACGTTCGGATTTGTGGAAAAGCTGATGAAGGGTGAGCTGACGGGCATCATTTCCGTGATTATCGCAGCATTTCCGCTCGCGGCGGTCGGGCTGTATCTGCTCTCGTACCGCATTTCCTGCAAACTGTTTATGAAGGGGGCGGCAGATTATGTCAAATAAGAAGCTTTGTGCAAAGCGGCTTGTCATTTTCCTGCTGCTCGCGTTCGGACTGGCATGGATCCCGTGGATCATCATGAACAAGGTGTGCGGCTATGAGGAATGGTTCAGTACCAATCATTACGCGCTGTTCGCGATCCCGACGCTCTATGCACCGGCACTTGCAAATCTGCTGACGCGGTGGATCACAAAAGAGGGCTTCTCCGACATGAAGCTGCATCTGCGGCTGAAAGGCAACCTGAAATACTATCTCGCCGCGTGGCTGACAGTTCCGGTCATCAGCGTCCTCGGCACAGTCGTGTTCAACTGTGTATACGGGCACTGGGATCTTGCAGAGGTCGCCGAACGCCTGACCTTTGAAAAGGGACTGGCAGCGGTGCTCTATGTGCTTGGCATCGGGCCGCTCGTCGCATTCAACACCTTCGGCGAGGAGTTCGGCTGGCGCGCCTATATGAATCAGAAAATGGAGCCGCTGCTCGGCACAGCGGGAACCGTCATCGTCGGCGGTATCCTCTGGGGCATCTGGCACGCGCCGCTGACCGTTGAGGGACACAACTTCGGCAAGGATTATCCCGGTTATCCGTATGTCGGGTTCCTGCTGATGATGCTGTTCTGCACGGCATTCGGTGCATTCCTCATGTGGCTGACCAGGCGCACGGATTCGGTTTATCCGGCGGCGATCGCCCATGCGGTCAACAACAGCGGCGGCGGGATGCTCGGTACGATCCTGCTGCTGAACGGCGTCGGCGATGCCGAAACCTTCCGGCCGGACTTCGCGGGAAGTATCGTCATGGATATTCCGCTGTTTCTCGCCGGTGCGCTTGCGCTGTTCCTGTTACTCAGAAAAAACAATGTGTCTCCGACGGATTCCGAATGAGGGCTCGTCCCCAGACCCCGTTATGTGTAACAAAAAGGACGCTGACGTACAATCGGCGTCCTTTTTGCTGCCGGTCATGCACTTTGCAGCCGGTCTGCATCCATATCAAAAGTTTCGCTCAAGCCTTTTTAAAGGCTTGCAGGTCAAGGGCGGAGCCCTTGTCGCACTCCGCAGAGTGCGAAACGTCCTTATCGTCAGGCGCACCGCAGGGGTGAATCATAAAAACGCTCCGGGGGAGCGTTTTTATGAGAGGGGGGCCCTGTAAGAGAGGGCCTCCCTAGGCGAATCGCAGAGCGATTCGCAGCGCCCGCAGCACGCAGGAGCGACGCAAGTCGCGACGGGTGTACGGGCGTACAGGTTTCCAAAGGGCGGCAGCCCTTTGGTGCGAGGCGGGGAGCACCCGCCTCCATCTCCCTCCGGGCGGGCAGCACCCGCTGGCGATTCCCTCCGGGTCGGCAGGGCCGACAGCCGTTTTCCTCCGGGGACAGTGAGCGAAGCTCTCCCCACAAGCCAGGCACACGCCGCTGAAGCGGCTTCTTCGGCGTTGCTTCTCCCAATGCAGAAGCATGGCGCAGGCTAAAACATGCACCGGCTGATTTTCAGCCGGTGCATGTTCTGCTGTTTGTCAAATCTGCTCTTTGTGCTGTGCTTTGATATTCTCAAATTCCCGTGTTGTTCCGCGGATGATATTCAGAATAAAATCCTCAAAGCTTTCTCCCCATTTGGCTCCGATGTTTCCGTAAAAAGCGTAAATGCCGCCTTCCGTATTCATGAAATAATCATATACAGTGTGAGAAGCAGCAATCGGATACATATCTGCTTTGAAATACCGGTTGTAGTCTCCTATAAATTCAAACTCAAATCCGTTATCCTCCGGAACAGTGATAAACCGTATCATTTCAACCTGTCTGCGTCAGGATCTTCTTTACCTCTCCGTTCATCGCAGCTTATTGCATAAAGCGGATGACGTCATTGCGCAGGAGATTGCGCAGGAACACCATGCGCGCCTGATCGCGGCACTCCGGCTTCACCATATAATACATATAATGCTCCAGCAGATTGAACGGGTCAAAGGTGCGCCCCTCGATCTTGAACTGCTGAAAGCCCATAGGCACGTACTTTTCCCAGATCTCCTCCGGCGTGATGTGGTTTTTCAGGCCGGTGATATCGAACAGCGTCCGCTGCTCGCATCTGCACGCAAACACCGGTGCGCTCTCCGGATGATCCCGCTCGAACTTTTCCGGATTATACGGCACACCCGGATACTTGCGGAAATGGTTTGCAACGACGATCTGCTCATGTCCGATCGTCTGATAATGCAGTGAGCGGTTCGGACATTCCGGATTGCAGCACGGGTTGACGAGGATCTCGACCTTTTCCTTGTCCGGGATCTTTTCGAGAATGTCAAATTCATGGTTGAGGTCGTAATCCAGCACGACAATGTGATAATCCTTCGCGATCTCCGCATAGAGCTGCTCTGCATCGGTGATGCGCTTGCAGGTCGAGCTGGTCAGCTTGTAGTTCGGATAGTTCGTGCGGATATAGTCCTCTAAAACCGGCGAAAATACGATGCATTCATTGAGGCCGTTGTCCGCGGTATGCATGACCATATTGCAGAACGGGTCGGCAAGATGCTTTTTTTCCAGCACCGGATTCGTGAACGTAAAGCGCAGCGGGATGCCCTTTGCCTGATACCCCTTGACGACTGCGCGCACGAAATCCTTGTCACAGGCACCGCTCTGCAGTCTGCCGCCGTTCCAGAGCGACGGCGGGAATACGCCGTAAACAGAGGCGATTTCCACGCCCTCGCGGAAGAACTCCGGGCTGTTTTCGAGCATTGTAATAAACATCAGGTTGAATTTGCCGAGCCTTGCAAAATCCGGCAGATGAAACCGAACTCTCATGATGATACCTCCTCAGTTGAATATTCAGAACAGTGCCTCATGCCGTTTTTTCCAGAACGGTACAAAGCCGGCCAGGAGCACTGCCTGCACGAGATCGGAAATGATGACGGCCTTCCGGACTGCGGGACGGATTGTTTCCGCAGGGACTGTAATGGAGATATTGTTTCTGCACCAGCCCTCCAGCACAGAAAAGCCCAGCACCGTATACAGCAGATTCAGCGCGATCAGAACGGCCGCAAGGATCAGGTAAAAGGGGAACGGCTGCGGTGCGCCGGTGACGCCCTTTTTGGAAAGCGTATTCTGTGTCAGAAACACTGCGATGCCTGCCGCAAAGACATTTGCAAGCAGCGTACAGAGAACGATCGGCAGACAGACGGCCGTTCCCTCCGCGGCATTGCAGAACACTGCCGCAAGGATCCGGAACAGCACCGTGAACAGGATCCCGAGCACCAGAATATCAATGATAAGCTGCAGGATAAATCTGCTTTTGAAATCAGACATAACGATCCTCCTTTGTATCATGCAGACGGATGACTGTACAGAACCGTCTGCTGCACATCTGTTTATCTGTTTACCTGTTTATCAGTATAGCATATTTTTGCTGATTTTGCAATAGCCGGAATGAGGGCAGCGGCTGCGAATCTCCCGGCGATTCATGTTCCGCTCACTGCATCGCAGTGCAATGCAGCCAAAGGGCTGCCGCCCTTTGGAAACCTGCACGCGCGAAAAACTGATGGCTGACATTCGTCAGCCTGACGCTTTCCCGCGCTGCGAATCGCTCTGCGATTCGCTTGGGGGAGCCCTCTATCGCAGGGCTCCCCCCTCGGCAAAACGATCCACTGGATCGTTTTGCTCGATTCCCCCTTTCGGAGCTCCTTCGTATGATAAGGGAGTTTCGCCGTCTGCGGACGGCGACCAGAGGCTCTGCCTCTGG
>MSGZ01000007.1:134254-136319 GCA_001940925.1 Ruminococcus sp. Phil11 | reverse complement strand
TACAAACTCTATACACCTTTGATTGAGGAATGGTCAGCTCAGATTGAAGCGCAGCAGACCGGATCGTGGGACTTTCGGCGGAATGAACAGAACAGCCGGTGCCGTTTTGTGGAATGCGCCTATTTTCTGCACCGTGCTTGATTTTTTCAGTCTGTATGCTATAATGGGATTTATCGGGGCATTGCACAGAACTGCGGCTGAATGCGGCGTTTCTGCGCTGCGCCGGAATGATGAAGAATCTAACAGGAAACAGGAGGTAAAAATTTTGAAACGAGGATTGTTGAAACGGCTGTGCAGCGTACTGGCGGCGGGAACGCTTTGTTCTTCGTTCCTTCCGTGCGGGTATCTGCAGACAGCGGCAGGACTGACCATGACCTACACACCGACAAACGGCTACAAAAGCAGCAAGTTTTATACACAGCTGACAGCGGTTGAACTGACAAACGATCAGCGGATGAATCTGGTCCGCGTGGCAGAATCACAGATCGGATATCATGAAGGAAGCGATTTCACGCAGTATGACGGAATGTCCTCGGGCTCATTGAATGTCACGGAATACGACTACTGGATCTACCGCAAGGATGTAAAAGGCGATACCGATGCCTATGCGTGGTGTACGTTCTTCGTTCAGTGGTGCGCCGAACAGGCCGGCTTTTCCGATCTGATCCCGCAGTTCGGCGGCTGCACCAACGGCTGGAACAACGTGCTCCCGAAATGCGACGGTTCTCTGTATCGCGCCGGCTCTTATACCCCGCAGCCAGGTGATCTGATCTTCTTCTACAAAGGCGCAAGCACCTCGCCGCATCATGTCGGCATTGTAAAGGATGTGTCGGGCAGCAAGGTCTATACGATCGAAGGCAATTCTGACAATGCGGTAAGGGAAAGAAGCTACGACCTCTCCGCGACAGACAGAATCTACGGCTATTACGCACCGAATTACAGCGGTACAGCCGTTGTGACGGATGATCCGATCGCACCCTACCGCCGTCCGACCGCAAATGTCAGTACCAGCAGCCCGAAGGGCAGCAGCGACGTCAAATGGGTGCAGTACTGCCTGTTCAAGCAGCTGAAGTATGATGACGGCGGCTATGGCGTGGACGGTGATTTCGGCTCTGCGACAGAAGCTGCGGTCAAGAAGTTCCAGGCTGATAATCAGCTCAGCGCGGACGGCATTGTCGGAAAGAATACCCGTGAGGCACTGGTCGAAGCCGTGAAGGCAAAGCTTGCAGCTGAGGGCGCAGATCCGGATGATCCGGGCACACACGGGGATATCAGCGATCCCGGCACAGATGTGGATCCGGGTACGCATGGGGATATCAGTGATCCCGGTTCGGATCCTGATCCGGATACGGATATGCCGATCGCGCCCTATGCCCGTCCGACTGCGAATGTCAGCACCAGCAGCCCGAAGGGCAGCAGCGACGTCAAGTGGGTGCAGTACTGCCTGTTCAAGCAGCTGACGTATGATGACGGCGGCTACGGTGTGGACGGCGATTTCGGCCCTGCGACAGAAGCTGCGGTCAAGAAGTTCCAGGCTGATAATCAGCTCAGCGCGGACGGCATTGTCGGAAAGAACACCCGTGAGGCACTGGTCCGGATGGTGACTGCCAAGCTGCTCGATGAGGCGATCGGAGAGCCGCTGAATCCGGGCGGTTCAGGGGAAGAGGAAACGCCGGTCGAAGAGCCTGCTGCGGGTACCGATGAACCCATTGCGCCCTATGCCCGCCCGACTGCGAACGTCAGCACCAGCAGCCCGAAGGGCAGCAGCGACGTCAAGTGGGTGCAGTACTGCCTGTACAAGCAGCTGAAGTATGATGACGGCGGCTACGGTGTGGACGGCGATTTCGGCTCTGCGACAGAAGCTGCGGTCAAGAAGTTCCAGGCTGATAATCAGCTCAGCGCAGACGGCATTGTCGGAAAGAACACCCGTGAGGCACTGGTCCGGATGGTGACTGCCAAGCTGCTCGATGAGGCGATCGGAGAGCCGCTGAATCCGTGCGGTTCAGGAGAAGAGGAAACGCCGGTCGAAGAGCCTGCTGCAGGTACCGATGAACCCATTGCGCCC
>MSGZ01000007.1:0-134192 GCA_001940925.1 Ruminococcus sp. Phil11 | reverse complement strand
TACGGTGTGGACGGCGATTTCGGCTCTGCGACCAAAACGGCAGTCGTCAATTTCCAGACAACGAACGGCCTTACTGCTGACGGCATCGTCGGAGAAAAAACCAGAGCGAAAATTGTGGAAGCGGTCTGGAACAAGCTGATCCTGACGCCGGAGATCCGTGTCAGCAATGCGAACGCTATGGTCGGTGAGACGGTTTCCCTGACATGGAACGACTGCGGTCCGGTCGATGAATACCGTGTGCGCATCACCTGCGGCGACACAGTTCTGACCGATCAGTCTGTCGGAACAGATCTGACCTATTCCGTGATGTATCCAGCCGGTACCTATTCTGTTGAAATTTCTGCTGTCAAGACTGATATCGTTGAGGATAAGGCAAGCGCGTCGTTCGCCGTAACAGAAACCGAACAGGTTACGCCGGCAGAGCCTGAGGTGACCACTACGACTGTGATCACAACGACTACGACGACTGAAACGACAACGACCGAAACGACAACGACCGAAACGACTGCAACGACCGCAGACGTCACGACCGCGGAGGTCACGACTGTCGGTACCACGACGACTGAGACCGTGACGACTTCCGCAGAAGCAGGTGCGTCCGGACTGGCAGGCGATGTCAACAATGACAACTCTGTTGACCTGAAGGACGTTACGATCATGCGCCGTGCACTTGCAGGCTGGAACGTGGCGCTGAACGAATCGGCTGCAGACGTCAACAAGGACAATTCCTTTGATCTGAAGGATGTCGTGTTTCTCCGCCGGTATCTTGCAGGCGGCTGGGATATCGAACTGAAATAAACCCTTTCCGGCACCGCAGGGCACACTGTTCTGCGATGCCGGACTTTTTTCCGGGAGCAGGAAAAAAAGAAGCCGCCCCCTCGCCTAATGTCATTAAGCTAAGAGCAGCCACATGATTTGAAAAGATCAGGTGGCTGCTTATTTGTAAAATTACTGTAAATTTTCGCGAAAAGGTATTGACAAAAAGCCGAAAATGTGCGGCGAAGCCAATCAGATATATACATCTGATTGGAGGCGTTTTCTGTGCAGAAATACTGTAATATCGTCAAAAACAAGCTTAATATGCTGATCCGCAATATGGAGAAAAATGCTCCCGATTTCGTAGTTGATCCGAAACGGGACTTTGTTCGTAAAAGTGAGCTTTCTTTCTCTAAAACGATGCGCTTCATTCTGGGTATGGGCAGCCGAACACTCGGCAAAGAACTTATGGACTTTTATGGTTATGATCCAAAGATTGTTTCTGTGTCAGCTATCGTTCAGCGAAGAGCGAAGATTCTTCCCGCTGCTTTTCAGCATCTGTTCCATAGGTTCAATGCATCCTTCTCTCAGACTCGTTTCTTTCGCGGCTATAGGCTCTATGCTGTGGACGGTTCCGATATTCATATTCCTACGAATCCTGATGATTACAGTACACATTTCAACGCAAATGCTGATTCAACCGGTTATAATCTGATTCATCTGAATGCCCTGTATGATCTGATGAACCGCAGATATATGGATGCCATTTTACAGGACAGCCGCAGCGAAAATGAGCATTCTGCTCTGATTGACATGGCAAAGAATCTCAAGTTCAACTCAATTATCGTTGCCGACAGAGGCTATGAATCATATAATACGATTGCGCATCTTGAAAACAATGGCTTGAAATATGTAATCCGAATCAGGACGACTTCCGGAATCGCACAGAAACTCAATATACCTTCTGATGAAGAAACAGACTTTCATGCAGATATTTTGCTTACAAGAAGACAGACAAACAAAGTGAAGTCTAATCCTGATCGTTACCACTGCCTTCCCTCATCCTCAATTTTTGACTTCCTTCCGAAAGGTTCAAAAGGTACCTATCCGCTGAAATTCCGCATTATCAGGATTAAAATATCTGAAGGCTTGTACGAAACACTGGTTACCAATCTGCCGGCTCATGAATTTTCTGCTGAAGACATCAAGACAATCTACAAGATGCGATGGGGCATCGAAAACTCTTTCAGAGAACTGAAATATCATATCGGTCTGATTGCTTTTCACTCAAAGAAAAAGGAATGCGTGATACAGGAAATCTTTGCAAGTCTGATCATGTATAACTTCTCTATGTTGATCACGGAGAATCTTTCTGCGGATGATGATAAGCAGAATACTTACCGCTATAAAACCAATTATGCAGCTGCTATATACGCCTGTGTGAAATTCTATCGTTCGGATCATGCAAATCCATCTGTCCTGGAAGAACTGATCATCAGAAGCAAGTGCCCTGTCAGACCTGATCGTGTTGCTAAAAGAAAAACCCGGTATCATTCGGCTGTCAGCTTTATTTACAGACTATAATGATCTATGGTCTGTATCAATACCTATATAGGCAGATCTTTTGGTCTGTCTGTTTGTCGTGCCTTTCTAATCCTAAATTGAACAGGAGTATGCCGCTGTCTCTTGAACATACTCCTGTATTCTTTCCTATTATTGTTAGCTTAATGACATTACGCTTGCTGCGGGGTGCTTTTCTGCGTTTCAGCTGCTGAGAAGAACGGGGAATGCGTTTTTCTGTTCGGCGGATTCAGAAGCCTTCGAACATGACCGGGTCGGAGACTGAGACGATCAGGCGGACTTCGCTGCCCATCCGGATATTGGTCAGATCGCCGGGTTCGACCCTGACGACGGTGAACTCCGGAACCGTCGGGTCATATTGCTCTGCCGCAGTGATGACCGGGACGCAGCCCTTGCCGCGGACGATATTGACTGCATCACCGAGGAACTTGCCGACCGGATTTTCAAGGGAGACGGTCTGATTCTGCGGATAAGAGACGACAATATTGACGTAACCGCCTGAATAGACCGGAGTGCCGGGTGCAGGGTACTGAGAGATGACTGAGCCAATCGGAAGTGTTGAGGTTTCGTCCAGGCTGAAGCCAATCTCTCCGTTGGATAAGCCGTAAAGCGGTTCAAGAAGCTCGTGGTAAGGAGTATAGGCGTTTTCAAACACCACTCCGGTCATATCCGGCATGATGACCGGTACAAGATCGGCACCGGAACCGGCAATCGTCACTTCAATGATTGTACGGCTGCAGTCAATATCATCACCGGGTTCAATCGTATGATGTTTGTTGAACGGCGTTCCGGGTGCAACGGACTGTTCCAGAATGGTTCCGTCAGGATAGTCGGATGCAACAACATTCGTGATTTTGCACCAGAGACTATAGCCATAGTAGGTCATTGCTTCATTCCAGTAGTCCATACCGACGAGATTCGGGATCTCATGGCCGAGGCCGTCCGATATTGCGATATTGACAACATCTGTCTCGTTCGGTGCCAAACTCACATAATAAACTGTTCCGAACGGAAGATCACTGCCGCCCGCATAGAACGGGCTGACCGTGTAACCGGCTCTGCGAACAGCAGCAACCGCCTCATCTTTCTGCATACCGATCACATCCGGAACAGGATTCGACGGCACCGGTCCCATGGAAGGATGAATGCGGATCACATCGTTCTCACCGAGCACCGTTCCTGCCGGAATCTCCTGCTCACAGATCGTCTTGTACGGCTGATCGCTGTATTGGTATTCCGCAAAGAAGATCGGATACGTATCCTGATAATCCGTGATGACCTGATCAATCGTCTTCCCGACCAGATTCGGCGCGGTCAGCTTCTTCGGCTGGGTCTTTTTTGTGGTGACCTGCGGCTGTGTCTGCTTCGGGGCTGCAGTCGTTTTAGACGGTCTGGCTGTGGTTTGTGCGGGCTTCGCAGTCGTCTGCGCCGCAGTTTTGTTTGTCTTTCCGGATGCCGGCGCGGCGTTCTGCGCGGCGTTTGTGTTCTGCGCCGCCGCTTTTGTCGTATCTGCCGCTGCCTGCTTCGGGGCGGCTGTTGTGTTTGCGGATGCTTTTTCATTTGCCGCAGCTGTAACAGTCACTTTTTCGGTGACGGCCGCGGTCGTGACGGCGGCTGCGGAATCGTCGGTGCTGTCGGCCTCCAGCGAGATGACAGACACCTCCGAGGACTGCTCCGTGGATGCGGGCTCGGGTGCCGCGAGCTTCCAGAAGCCGAATACCAGTGCTGCACACGCGGCCATGCTGCCGAGCACACCGGCTGCGGAGAGCAGCTTTAATCTGCGCGGATGTTCAGCGGGTACCGGTACGGCCTTCGTGACCGTGATACCGGAGCCGGCCTTCTGCTCTGCGGCGGGTGCGTCGTTCAGATAGCTGTCGGCCAGTGCCGGGTCGATCTGGCTGAGCGCGTCAATGAAATCTATGCCTTTCATAGCAATCCCTCCTGACTAAGGTGTTTCCTGAGCTGTTTTCTGGTGCGCATGAGAATCATCTTGGCATTTCCGACGCTGATGCCGCATTTCTCCGCGATCTCACGGATCGGCAGCATCTGATAGTACCGCATCAGAAAGATTCTTCCCTGCTCCTGCGGAAGTGAACGGATGAAGGCTTCTGCCGCTGCGATCAGCTGCTTCTGATCGACTGCGTGCTCGACATCGTCTTTGCCTGCCAGCGTGCCGTCCAGCTCGCCGATCGCCTCTGCCAGCTGAGAATCCGCTCTGCACTTGGCCTTTCCGGCCTTGTAGCGGTCAATGCTCAGGTGCCTGACGATCGTCACCAGATAGGCGCGCAGGCTTGCCGGCTGCATCGGGGGGACGGAGCTCCATACCCGCATCAGCGCATCATTGCAGCATTCCTCTGCGTCCTGCTGATTGCTGAGGATATCAAGCGATATCTTGCGGCAGAGCCTGCCGTATTCCCGTTCAATGATCGTGAGTGCCGATTCATCGCGTTCATGTAAAAGCTGGATGATTTGATTGTCTGTTTGTGTGCGCACGGGTCATCACCGCCTTTCACCTACCAGGACGAGCGTCAGCGCAAAAGGTAACAGCATTCCGGAAAATTTTTTCAGAGGGAACGGACTGCGCTTTTTTCTATTATAGCACAGCGCGGAACCGGAATGCAATGCAGCCGGCGCAAGAAGCACGCTCTGCGCAGACTTTTTTTCAAAAACAGTTTGTATATTTCATAAAATGTATTGAAATTCTTGGAAGTTTGTGGTATAATAGTACACACAACGAGACCGGCGGCCTGCTGTATCCCGCCGGTGCCTGAAAGCCGCCTGCGGGTGCGCTTTCCTGAACAGAAAGGAGCCGTTATGACGCTTTATCAGATCCCCGGGGTCAAGGAGATGATCCAAAACGAATTGCCGTATGACGTCAGGAAAAAGAACCTGATCCAGAAAATGGACGATCTGTTTGCGACGTCCTATAATCAGGCGTATATGACGGAAAGGCAGAAAAACAGCACGGAGCTGGTGGATCGCATCTGGCTGTATGCGAGCCTGATCGACGCGGCACTGAGCGAAAAGGCGAAATACGTGCCGGAAAAATACGGCTGCAAGAATGAATGGGAGATGACTGTGCGCTGGCTGAAATTCGAGCTCCGGCAGAGAAAGCTGCTTTCCGGCCGCATGATCTATGATGTTTCCGGTCTCTGCAGCAAGGCCGCTGCCTCGCTGGACTGCCTGAAGCCGGAGTCCTGCGGGCAGTCGCTCGTGGACTGGATCCGGAAAAACGGCGAGAGCCTGACAGAGCTCTATGAGATCGTCAGCGACCTGCGGTTCCGGCTGAAGGATCTGGCGGAGACCTACGGAAAATATCAGCTCTCGCTGAATCCGGACTGAGCCGGATGCCGCTGCGCCCGTACCGGAAAAAGCATCTGAAAGACCTGCCTGCCGTCCTCTGATCCGGGGATCGCGGGCAGGCTTTTTTGCATACTCTCAAAAAAATAAAATTGCAGCTTTTCCGCATTTGTACGCAGTGCGGATTTTCTGTCGAAACGCTTGATTTTCTGCCGAATATGTGCTATGATAGAATAGCGGCGGAGCAAAAAAAGATACGCCTGCCGCAGAGCGATATTCAAAGGAGAGAGCAACATGAACAAAAGAGCATGGACGGCAGTGCTGCTTGCAGCAATCTGCCTGACCGGCTGCACCTCTGCGCCGGCGGGCAGCAGCCAATCCGGGGAGAATGAGTCTTTGACCCCGGCATCAGAGACAGCGGCGGAGGAAACCGCACCGGAGCAGACCGATGCACCGGAAACAGAGGCACCTCCGGTCACGGAAGCCCCTGCGGAACAGGGCGGCAGCTCGGAGGTCATCACCGAGGCGGTCAAGGCGAACAAGACCGATACCGACACGAAGATCCTGTTCAGTGAGCGCGGCCTTGAGGCTGTGCAGATCAACAGTACGGACGGCTACGGCGAGGAGCTGAAGGTCGGCGCGTCCTATCTGGACTGGACACTGGAAGCGTTTGACGGCGTGCTGTCGGACGATGCCCAAACGGTCAGCAGCATGGACGCAGATTTTACTTATAATAACGGAACGCTTGCCGTCAACGGCATCGTGACCGTGCTTTCGAGGGATGACCCCAACAATCCGAACGCGATGTACCTGCGGGTGGACAATCAGGGCGATTTCCCGTATTTTACGAACGATTACCGCGACCGCGGCAGATATATCATTGAGAACTCCCGCGATGTGTTTGCGATGCTCGAGCTGAAGGAGCCGCCTGTGGATGAACAGTATGAGGTGGCGGTCTCTGTCTCCGTCACAAAGCTGCATATCCATACGGGTGCGTATGATACGATCCGCGTGACGGCGGCATCCAAGCGGTAAGCATGAATCGTTAACAAATTATCTATTGTTCTTCCGGTCTGTTTGTGGTATACTGAATGTGCGGTGTACCGGAGGAATACACCGGACTTGCAGATTACGGGAGGATTCAGATGAACAAAGTCAGACGGGCAGCTGTCACGGCGGCCGCTTTTGTGCTGATGCTTTTCAGCGGATGTACAGCCGCCGGGACGCAGCAGGCGCAGAAGCCCGCGGAAACGGCTGCACCGGAAAATTCGGCAGCACTGCCGGAGATCCCGGAGAATATTCTCGGGGAGCCGAGCAGTCTTGTGCCGGAGGTCACGGTCGATCAATATGCAGTACCGGAGAATGCGGGTATGAAATTTGTAGAGGAACTGAAGCTGGGCTGGAATCTCGGCAATGCGTTTGACGCCGCAGACGTCAGGGCGATCACGGCGGAGCATGAGCTGGATTACGAATCCGCGTGGTGCGGGTGCGCAACAACGGCTGAAAATATCGCAGCGATCAAGGCGGCCGGCTTCCGCACAGTGCGCATCCCGGTCTCGTGGCATAATCACACGGATGAAAATGACCGCATCTCCGAAGCGTGGATGAACCGCGTGAAGGAGGTTGCGGACTGGTGCGTCGGCATGGATCTGTATGTGATCGTCAATACGCACCATGATAACAAAGAGGGCTGGTATTATCCCGATTCGGCGCATTATGCGCGGTCGGAGCAGTATCTGAAGGCGGTCTGGTCGCAGATCGCGGAGACCTTCCGCGATTATGACGAGCACCTGATCCTCGAATCCATGAACGAGCCGCGGCTGGTCGGGACCGACTACGAATGGCTGCTGGACGAGGAAAGCGAACAGTGCCGCGATGCGGTGGACTGCATCAACCGGCTGAATCAGCTGTTTGTCGATACCGTGCGCGCATCCGGCGGACAGAATGAAACCCGCTGGCTGCTCTGCCCGGGCTATGCGGCCTCTGCGGACGGCGCCTGCAACGAATGCTTCCGCGTTCCGGCAGACCCGGCAGGCAGGGTGATCGTGTCCGTCCATGCGTATACGCCCTATAATTTTGCGCTGAACAAGACCGGTACCAAGGAATGGTCGCTGGACGACGGCAGCGATACCGGCGAGATCCTCAATATGCTGGACAGACTGTACGGCAATTTTATTCTGAACGGACAGCCGGTGCTGATCGGGGAGTTCGGCGCACTCAACAAGGACAATCTCGAAGCGCGGGTCGCATTTTCCGCGTTTTATACGAAGGCTGCGCGGGCGCGCGGCATCTCCTGCCTGTGGTGGGACAACAATGCCTTTGCAGGCTCCGGCGAGAACTTCGGGCTGCTGTACCGGCGTGCCTCGGTGTTCAATTATCCGGAGATCGTGCAGGCACTGCTCAAGGGGAGCGAAACAGAATAATGCCGGGATCGGCAGAAAACGGGGGGCTTCTATGAAACGGTTTCTTTTGGCGGCAATGGTCTGTCTGGGGGCATGGTGTCTTGCAGGCTGCGCGCAGGATCCTGCGGAAAGCGGCGAGATACAGGAAACGACAGCCGCTGCCGTGACAACAACGGCGGCGGAGACGACGGTCACTACAACGAAGGCGACCACGACCGTCACGACCACAACGCAGGCGCAGTATCTGCTTGCAGAGGACATCGCATTGAAGATCAATCCCGCGTCTGTCCGTTCGTCCGGCTGCACCTTCACGCTGACGAACAGCGGTGAAGAAAACCAGCCGTATTCCAAATGCTGGCGGGTACTCGATCCCGAAACGGAAAAAGAACTCAAAGTCCTGCCGGATGCGGAGGAAATGGCCGTCAGGGCAGAGGGCGTCATCGCACCGGGGCAGGAATCCCAGGAGATCAAGGCGGAATGGGAAACGCGCTACGGCGAGCTCGCGGACGGCACCTATCTGCTGGAGCTGGTGCTGGAGGAGGTCGCGGAGGAGCAGGCGGGCGAAAGCTCCGATACCGAAAAGGAGCCGCGGATGATCCCGAAGCTTGCCCGAGCAGAGCTGGTGATCGATTCCCAGAACTTTGTGCCGCGCGTGAGCATCGACCCTGCAACGGTCACGCCGGAGGGCTGCGTGATGACCGTGCGCAATTCCCCGGATGTCGGCCGGTCATACTCGCTGGTGTTCCGGATCTATGCGGAGGGCACGACCCGCACGCTGCTGCTCAAGGGCACCGATGTTGAAGCGAAGCGGGCGGATAATTATCACATGGAGCCCGGTGAGTCGCTGACGCTGAAATACAACTGGCGCGATAAGCTCGGTTCCCTGGCGGAGGGCGATTATTCGGTCGAGATCGACCTGCTGCCGGATGACGGCACGCCAGTCGTTTCCTATATTGCGCAGTTTACGATTGATTCCTGAACAATGATTCAAAAAGGCACTGACCTGTAATGCGGTCAGTGCCTTTTTGCTGTACGGGATCAGTCCCTCTGCCGGAGAAGCTGTTTATATGACGAGCTTCGCGATGATGCGGAGGAGCATGGTCAGGTCGTCCGGGCTGATGCCCTTTACGCCGTCGCAGTCTGCGTTCGCGAGACCCTGCTCTGTGACGGTCACACCTGTGTCCTCTGCGATGAAGCGCGCCAGCATCACTGCGTCGGAGACATCCGTTTTGCCGTTGCAGCTGATATCGCCTTTGACGTTCTGCACGGTCTCTGCGGCGGTCGTTTCCGGTACGGCTGCCGTGCCGGGGGCTGTCGTTGCTGCGGGGGCTGCCGCTGCTGCGTATTCCATGCGGAACAGATTGCAGCTGTCTGCCTTGGTGACGGTATGGCTGCCTGCGCTGACCGGAACCGTCAGGATGCCGGAGCCGTCCGCGGCATACTTCTGACCGTCCAGCTTCATGCTGCCGGCCGGCTCGATAAACACGAGCGTCAGCGTACCGTTTTCGGGAGCGGTGAACACAATGCTTGTGGCGGATTCCATTTTCAGGCAGCGCGTCAGCGTTTCGCCCGCGTAGCTGACCGTACCCTTTGACGTTGAAAGATTGCCGGTGATCGTATAGAAGCTGCTTTCCAGGCCGTTTGCCGTGAAGCTGTGGATCCAGCCGCCTGCGGGAATGCTCTGCGCGGGTGCGGTGACTGTCGTGACCGCCGCTGCCGTTGTGACGGCCGGTGCCGTCGTTGCGGCGGGCGGATCAGCGGTCGGGATGTATGCGCCGCTGCCGATCTTCACGACAGAGGATTTGTAATTGACCAGTGCGGATTTCAGTCCTGTGTTGACCGCATAGCTTGCATCGTCGGACGCATTGTTGAATGTCCATTTGAAATCGCCGCCCTGCAGGCGTCCGGCGTTTGCGGTGACAACAGCGGGAACGTCCTCCGGTTTGTCCGCACGGTATGCATACATGCTGCCTGCGGTGTCAAAATTATTATAGGATGTGCCGCCCGAGAGCGTCCTGACCGAAGCCGGGACCGTGTCCTTCGCGTTCGTGACCTCGTAGGCGTCAAAGCCGGACGGGTCCTTCTGATAGGTGATATAGCTCCTGGCATCGGTGATAATATTATTGTATGCCTTGATGATGCCGCCGGTCTCGCCGGAGAAGGTGCCCTCGCCCTGCGCGTCGGTGCCCTGCATACTGCTCAGCATCGGCTTCGGGCAGTTCCGGAAATAGTTTTGTTCCACAAATGCGGACGCGCCCATCGTCACGCCGACGCCGTATTTTGCATTGCCGTCGTAATAGTTATTATAGATGTGTACGGTGCAGGTGCGGATGCGCGGGTGCCGGGAATCGGAATGGTCATACCAGTTGTGGTGATAGGTGATGCAGTTTTCCGTGCTCTCGGACTTCATGCCCTGTAAATTGCATTTCCCGTTATCCCAGAAGTGGTTGTAGGAATGCGTGATATAGGTCGAGGTTTTGGTATCGAGTGCGCCGTCGCCCTTGGCCTGATCGGCATCGGTGCCTGCGTCGCCGTAAAACAGGTCACAGTTGTGCACCCAGATATGGTCATTGTTCTGCTGTAAGCCGATGTCGTCGCCTTCGCCGCTGTTGCAGTTCATGAAGCCGATGTTCCGCACCTCGACGCCGGAGCAGTTCGCGATGCGCAGGCCGAAGCCGTTGAACACGGTGTCATTGCCGATGCCCTCGACCGTCACGCCGCAGGAGAGCCGCCTGGACGCACCGCTGCCCTTCAGAAGCAGGTCGCCGTCCATGAGCACCGCCGGGTCGGTGAGATTGCCGATGCAGCGGATATCGAGCGGGCGGCTGTCCGTGCCCTTCTGATAGGCCGTCAGGATATTCTGGATGCCGGTGCAGGCGGTTTTGCCGCCCTTGCTGTCGGTGATGACGTCCAGCGTGACGGTGTCCTTCGTTTCTTCCGTGACATACAGCACGACCGCGCCGCTTTTCAGCGTGCCGTCGTCGTTGTAGGCACCGGACGCAGAACCGTTCACGAAGCCGAAGCCGGAGCGGTCATGCGCGGTGACGGTGACGGTCTGCTCTGCGGCGGCGGAAGCATCCTCCTGCCCGTTCCGCAGCGGCACGACCTTGAGCGTATGGCTGCCGGCCTTCAGCCCGACGGCGTCTGCGCGGTAATATCCGCTGTACTGCCGGATCAGCAGGCTGTCGAGCGGTTTGCCGTCCGCATAGACATGGTAGCCCTCTGCGCCGGAGACCGGCTCCCATTCACAGAAGGCGGATTCTGCGGCACCCTGCGCGGTTTTCAGCGTAACGCCGCCCGCTGCCTGCGCGGACAGGACGCCCGGTGCCGTACCGGCTGCCAGTGCCGCACAGCATAACAGTGCCGCAAGCTTTCTTTTTGCATTTTGCATCATGGTATCCTCCCTGAGATCAAATCATTCGGATCGGCTGCGGAGCCTTTCTGTATCGCTCCGCTTTCATTATAGCAGGGATTCCCGTGCGGCGCAATGAACAATGCTCGCGGGATTCTGCACAATCATCCTCTGATACCCGGTTTGCCGTTCTCAATATTCAACGATATATCATAAGAAAAGCCGCAGACTTTGTGCGTGTTGACGAAGTTTGTGAAAACTGTGCGGGAACGCTTGACAAGCGGGCGGAAAAGTGGTATCTTATACTTAGCACTCGGAGAGACAGAGTGCTAGCACATCAAAAAGCAGTCTGCAACCGGAGCGTTCCGGGCGGGGCTGCGGCGGGAAAGGAGTGGCGCGAATGGACGACCGCAAGCTCAGGATCCTTGCCGCCGTGGTGGATGAATATGTCACAACCGGCGAACCGGTCGGCTCGAAAGCCATTGCCGCGCTGCCGGATATCAATGTATCCTCCGCGACGATCCGCAATGATATGGCGGTGCTTGAGCAGCTCGGACTGCTGGAGCAACCGCATACCTCCGCCGGCAGAGTGCCGACGTTTCAGGGCTATAAGCTCTATATCGAAAAATGTATGCCCGGTGCCGGCTTGTCGGAGGACGAAAAGCAGCGGCTCGACAGCATGTTTACGGATGACGCCGCACTGACCGAGGACGGACTGATTCAGTCCGCGACCTCTGCACTGGCGGAGATCACAAAATGCGCTGCTGTCGCCGTCAATGCGATGCCGCAGTTCTCGGTGATCTCGAAGGTCGAGGTCATCCCGACCGGCAAGCGGCTGTATGTGATCCTGCTGATCACATCGGCGGGCAATATCAAAAACAAAGCCTGCAGACTGGAATTCGATCTGAACGATGAACAGCTGCAGTTCTTTACCGCGTTCCTGACGGAGCATCTGCACGGCGTATCGCTCAGCGATCTGTCGCCGGAAATGTTCGACCGCCTCGTCACCGCAATGGGTGCCTATATGGCAACGCTCAGTCCGCTGGTGCAGGGGCTCTACGAATTGAGCCGCGATATGATGCGGCAGGAGCTGACCGTCAACGGCACGCGGAACCTGCTGACCTGCGATGAGCTGAAAACGCAGGATATCGTTGAATTTATGGAGAATCAGGATGTCATCATGCCGATCCTCAACGATACGTTCAGCGGCATTCATGTGATGTTCAGCGAGGATGCCAAACGGGAGCATCCGCAGCAGACCTTCGTGATCGGTAATTCGAGCATGATCGTCGGGCAGTACCGGAAGGACGGCAAGACCGCCGGACGCCTCGGCATCATCGGCCCGATGCGGCTGAATTACGCAAAGGTGATCCCGTATCTTGAGTATTTCACAGAGAAGATCAGCAATCTGATCTCCGAAAAGGAGGATGACGACACATGACAGATGAGATCCGTGATGCGGACGGCTGCGAGGATTTCGAGTCCCTCGAGGAAAGCGGTCTGCATGATCCCGCGGATACACCGGGGGAGACAGCGGAGACCGAAGTGCTGACCGATGAGGAAGCGGCGCAGTTCGCTGAGGATGCGGAGCAAGCACCGGAAGAATCCGATGCAGCCGAAAAGGCACTGGCAGAGGCGAACGACAAGTATATGCGGCTGTTTGCGGAGTTCGACAATTTCCGCAAGCGCACGGCAAAGGAAAAATCCGAGACCTATCAGGATGCCGTTGCAAAGACCGTTTTAGAGCTGCTGCCCGCCGTGGACAGCTTTGAACGCGCAATGGAATCCCCGTGTACGGACGAAGCCTACCGCAGCGGCATGGAGAAGATCTACCAGCAGATGACCGCGATCCTTGCAAAGCTCGGCGTCGAGGAGATCCCCGCGCTGAATGAGCCGTTTGACCCGAAGGTGCACAACGCGATCCGCCAGATCGAGGACGAGAACTTCGGCGAATCGACCGTCTGCGAGGTCTACCAGAAGGGCTACCGCCTCGGAGACAGGATCGTCCGCTGCGCAATGGTTTCCGTTGCGAACTAGCATAACAGGCGGGAGGGCTCCCGCAGAAGCCGGATACGGCATTTTATAAGCAAACTGAAAAGATCATTCTTTAGGAGGATAAAGCTATGAGCAAGATTATCGGTATCGACCTCGGTACAACCAATTCCTGTGTTGCGGTTATGGAAGGCGGCAACGCAGTTGTCATCCCGAACGCAGAGGGCGCAAGAACCACGCCGTCTGTGGTCGCAGTTTCCAAGACCGGCGAGCGTCTCGTCGGCCAGATTGCAAAGCGTCAGGCGATCACCAACCCGGACAACACCGTCATCTCGATCAAGAGAAAGATGGGCTCCAACGAGAAGGTCACGATCGACGGCAAGGCCTACACCCCGCAGGAGATCTCCGCAATGATCCTGCAGAAGCTGAAGGCCGATGCGGAGGCATACCTCGGTGAGCCTGTTACGGAAGCGGTCATCACCGTTCCGGCATACTTCACCGACAGCCAGCGTCAGGCAACCAAGGATGCAGGCCAGATCGCAGGTCTGAACGTCAAGCGTATCATCAACGAGCCGACGGCCGCGGCACTGTCCTACGGCATCGACAAGGAAGATGAGCAGAAGATCATGGTCTTTGACCTCGGCGGCGGTACCTTTGATGTCTCGATCATCGACATGGGCGACGGCGTCACCGAAGTCCTTGCGACGGCCGGCAACAACCGTCTCGGCGGCGATGACTTTGACCAGCGCATCATCAACTGGATGGTCGATGAGTTCAAAAAGACAGAAGGTATTGACCTCAGCACCGACAAGACCGCTATGCAGCGTCTGAAGGAAGCGGCTGAAAAGGCAAAGATCGAGCTGTCCTCGATGACCACGACCAATATCAACCAGCCGTTCATCAGCGTGGACGCAACCGGCCCGAAGCACCTTGATCTCACGCTGACACAGGCAAAGTTCAACGAAATGACCGCAGACCTCGTCAAGGCGACGATGGGTCCGGTCGAGCAGGCACTCCGCGATTCCGGCCTGAGCGCATCCGATCTCGACAAGGTGCTGCTCGTCGGCGGTTCTTCGAGAATCCCGGCCGTGCAGGAGGCTGTCAAGGCAAGAATCGGCAAGGAGCCGTTCAAGGGCATCAACCCGGATGAGTGCGTCGCGCTCGGCGCGGCATATCAGGGCGGTATCCTCGGCGGCGACGTCAAGGAAGGCCTGCTGCTGCTCGACGTCACCCCGCTGTCCCTCGGTCTGGAGACTATGGGCGGCATCTGCACGAAGCTGATCGAGCGCAACACCACGATCCCGACCAAGAAGTCGCAGGTGTTCTCGACCGCTGCGGATAACCAGCCGGCAGTTGACATCGTTGTCCTGCAGGGCGAGCGTGAATTTGCACGCGACAACAAGAAGCTCGGCGAGTTCCGTCTCGACGGCATTGCACCGGCACCGCGCGGCGTCCCGCAGATCGAAGTCACCTTCGATATCGACGCAAACGGCATCGTGCACGTTTCCGCAAAGGATCTCGGCACCGGCAAGGAGCAGAACATCACGATCACATCCTCGACCAACATGAGCAAGGATGATATCGACCGCGCAGTCCGTGAGGCAGAGCAGTTTGCCGAGGAGGACAAGAAGCGCAAGGATTCTGTTGACGCGAAGAATAACGGCGAATCCCTTGTGTTCCAGTGCGAGAAGGCACTCAAGGAATTCGGTGACAAGGTCTCCGCAGATGACAAGGCACCGATCGAAAGTGCCCTGAACGATCTGAAGGAAGCACTCAAGAGCGACAACACCGAGGACATCAAGGCCAAGACCGATGCGCTGCAGAATGCATTTTATGCACTGAGCTCGAAGGTCTACAGCCAGGCCAACCCGCAGGGCGGCGCACCGGATTTCAGCAACATGGGCAACATGGGCGGCGCACCGGAGAACGGCGGCAATGACGACGGCGTCGTGGATGCCGATTTCACTGAGGCATAAGAACGAACTGCATGATGCGTCAGGGGTGGAATGTCCTTCCGCCCCTCTCGCCGTACCTGTCAACAGACCGGAAAGGATTGCACGTATGAACGACAAAAAACGGGATTACATCATTATGACAGTCGCAACAATATCAATTCTTGCATTGCTGGTTCTGTTTTACGTCGTATTGTCCCATTTTATGATATGACGGCCTGTACAGCGCACGGAATATTAGCAAAATATCACACACGAAAGGGTGTAGAATATGGCTGACAAAAGAGATTATTATGAGGTACTGGGCGTCAGCAGATCCGCTACGGATGACGAGCTGAAAAAGGCATACCGCCAGCTGGCACGGCAGTATCATCCCGATCTGCATCCGGACGACCCGACCGCAGAGGAAAAGTTCAAGGAGATCACCGAGGCCTACGAGGTGCTTTCCAACAGCGAAAAGCGTCAGATCTATGACCAGTACGGCCATGAGGGTCTGGACAGCAACGGTATGGGCGGCTCCGGCGGCATGGGCGGATTCTCGGACGTCAGCGAGATTCTGGAGAGTCTGTTCGGCGGCATGGGCGGCATGGGCGGCATGTTCGGCGGCGGTACCCGGATGAACAATCCGAATGCACCGCGCGCCGGCAGAGATCTGCAGACCAGCGTGACGATCGACTTTATGGATGCCTGCAACGGAAAATCGCAGAATGTGCAGGTGCAGCGCATGGAGACCTGTCCGGACTGCCACGGCTCGGGCAGTGCCGGCGACGGCGGCTCGGAGGTCTGTCCGGACTGCCAGGGACGCGGTACCGTCAAATCGACGCAGCGCACGCCGTTCGGCATGATTTCGTCCTCGAAGACGTGTCCGCACTGCGGCGGCAAGGGGCGCATTATCAAGAGCCCGTGCGGGAAGTGCCGCGGTGCAGGCAGAGTGCGTGTTTCCAAGAGCATCAATGTGGATATTCCTGCGGGCATTGACGACGGCCAGATGATCCGCGTTTCCGGCATGGGCGATGCAGGTGTAAACGGCGGGCCGAGCGGCAATCTGATCGTTGCCGTGAATGTCAAGCCGCATCCTGTGTTCCAGCGGGAGGATTACGATATCCACTGTGAGATTCCGATTACCTATTCGCAGGCCGTGCTCGGCGACGAGATCGTCGTACCGACGATTGACGGCAACGTGAAATACCGCATCGGCGAGGGCACACAGAACGGCACGATATTCCGTCTGCGGGGCAAGGGCGTCAAAAAGCTGCAGCGTTCCGACCGCGGTGACCAGTACGTCAAGGTGTATGTTGAGGTGCCGAAGGGACTGAACAAGAAGCAGAAGGATATGCTGCAGCAGTTCGAGTCCTCGCTGGAAAGCAAAAACTACGCCAAGCGCGACAATTTCTTCAAAAAGCTGAAAGATCTGATCGGCAAAGAGAAGTAAGCGCGGACAGTACCCGCCCCCGTTGATCTGAAGCACGCCGGAAGGTATGCCGGGAACGAAAGCGTGTTGTTCTTTACGATTCAGCAGTAAAAAATGCATAACAAACCCGCACGGCAGTGATAACCGTGCGGGTTTGGTGTTTCTCGGGGTGCGGTCAAAGGCTTGACCGATACTTTAGATATGGCTGCAAACGGTTAGATTGTTACCTGACCGGCAGCAAAAAGGACGCAGATTATTGTATCAGCGTCCTTTTCTCATACACATAATGGGGTCTGGGGACTAGTCCCCAGCGGGGTTTGGGGCAGAGCCCCATTTTGAATCCGTCGGAGACACCGCTCACTTCACGTACTGCGAAAGGGGAATGTTCAGATTCTTGATGCCATTGCAGATAATGCCTGCCGTGACCTTTGCGCCGGTCTCCGTGAAATGCGTGAAGTCTGTGCCGCCTTGTGTCGTCGAGCCCATGTAATAGCCGTAAACCGTGTCATACGGGCGGTTGTTGAAATCATTGGCCATCGCCGCGCTCAGATCGAAATACGGCACATTGTACTTCCGCGCCAGTGCCTGACACGCCGAATCAATGTTGCGGTAGCCCGCACCGAACGGCTGCTGTGCGCCCTTGATCGAGAGCGTCGGGCACATCAGGATCGGCGTTGCACCCTTGTCCAGCGCGCCCTTGATATAGAACGTCATGTAATACTCAAACGAGCCCTGCGTCGGGTTATCGACATTGTTGCAGACCGGCGCATAACGCTCCTCCTTGTTGTACGCGCCGTCGTTGATGCCGAAGCAGACGATCAGATAATCGCCCGCCTTGATCTGGTCAAGGATTGTCTGCAGTCTGCCGTTGTCGTAAAAGCTCTTGGAGCTTCTGCCCGCGATCGAGTGGTTCGAGACCTGCACATTATCGGTGAAATAATCCTGCAGATAGTAGCCCCAGCCCTGCTGCGGCGCATAGGATGCGTTATAGCTCTGCGCGGTCGAATCCGATGCGACATAGACGACCGGCTTATCCGAAGTAACCGTCTGCGAGGGCTGCGAGGAGCCGTCATACGGCTGTGCGATCGGCTCGTCGGTGAAGCTCATTTCCATGAAATCGAAATTCGGGCCGCCCTCGGAGGTATCCGATTTCAGCGTGATGCGGTTGATGCCAGCCTTCAGCGGCAGCACCAGACCGCGGTTCTCCCATGTCGTCCATGCGCCGGTCGTCAGAAAGCTCTGCTTCCAGACCTGATCGGCGGTATCGACCGTGATCGTCATCTGGCGGTCGTTCGCGGAGCCGTTCGCAATGCGGAACGTGCAGAGGTAATTGCCGTCCTGCGGTGCCTTTACCGAGAACGTCACCGAACTTGCCGTGCTGTTGTCGAGGTTCAGGTAATCCTTGTAGGCATAGCCCGCATTCGTTTCCTCATGCCAGCCGTTGACGACCGTCTGCTCGGTCGCGGCATATTTCGGGTCGGCAAACGCTGCATCCTGACCGGAAAGATATTTCGCGAGCAGGACAAGGTCGGCGGAATCCGCCTTGAAATCACTGTCCAGATCGGCGGCCTGCCGGATACTGTAGGATACTTCCGCACCGAGAAGGATACGCTTCATCAGCGTCATATCCTTTGCGGTAATTCTGCCGTCATTATCGAGATCGCCCTGCAGCAGCGGATCCTCGGTCGTGATGACCGGCGTCGTGCCGGGGTCTGTGCCGGGATTCGTGCCCGGATCGGAGCTGCCGGAGTTGATCGCATCCGCCATGAACTTTGCAAGCACTGTCGCGCCCTGACGGTTCGGGTGCAGGCCGTCGTCCATATACATGGCGTTGACCTCATTGACGGACTTCGTCAGGCAGTAATCCTGCCAGAGCTGGAACAGGTTGACGACCTCGAGATTGAGGCTCTGGCCGACCGATGCGACCGCGCCGTTATACCAGCGGCTGTTCAGCAGGGGACTGCGCTGGCAGTCACCGTTTCTGCCCTGCTGCTGCACGAGGATCACGCGCATACCCTTTTGCATCGCACGCTGCGCCATATCCGTGAGGATCTCGGCGTACTGCGCTTCGGTCGTGTTGTTCTTCGCGTTCGTATCGTTGATGCCGATCGACACGACGTAGATATCGCCGGGCTGGCCGTTCTTCTCAATGACCGTGAACTGACCCGCATCCATGAAGCCGCGGGCGCACTGTCCGGAGGTCGCCATGTTCATGACCTGCCATTTGGTATTGTCGATGAACTGCGGGAGCATCTGCGCCCAGCCTGCCTGTCCGGAGGAATCCAACGGATAGTAGTTGCAGACGGTCGAGTCGCCGCAGACCCAGATCGTCGGATTCGTTTTCGCTTCATCGGAGATTTTCTTGATCTCCAGCGCGGACATTGTGAACGCATAGCCCGCCTTGCCCTCACAGGCGCAGATATTGAGCTGACCGTCGGAGACCGGGACCTGCAGCGTATGGTACGCATTGTTGCCGGTCAGGTTCATGATCTGATACATGCCCTCGATCGCGACGCTCGTGCGGTTCGTATCGCCGAGCCAGACCGAGACCTGATACAGGCCGTTCGGCACATCCGCGCAGAACGTGTAGCCGCCGGTCGGCGTGGAATTGTTGAAGCGCACCGCATCGCTGAGCGCGCCGCCGCCCGATGCCCCGACATTCGAGACATTCGTGCCGTTCGAGAAGCCGTAGCCCCTGCCGGCGTTGTAGCCGTCTGACGCGCTGACACCGGTATAGCCGTTTGCGACGCCGCCTGCGCCGAAGTCGAATTTCCAGTAATCGGATGCCGCCGAGGCCGTCAGTGAGGCCGAAGGCAGCAGCACCGCCAGAGAGGCGGATACCGCGAGTGAAGCTGCCGCAGCGGTCAGCTTCCGGAATATCTGTTTCATAATGGAACCCCCGTTTCTTTCTTTCGCATGATATGCCAGCATATCATATCCCATACTGCTATCATACCATATTAAAAGAAAGACTGTCAAGCAGTCCGGATAAGGATGATAAGAAATTACACGAAAAAAATACAATTGTACAATTTTGAAAATTGATGTATACTATGACGGCCGTTCACAGATTTCTTTCCGTATATTCACAAAATGTTCATATTGTATTCAGCACAGGTTTAAGTTTATAGGTTATACTTGAATACGAGGTTTACAAGCCTCGTTTCAAATCCCCCAATCCCCCCTATGTTTTGTTGATTTTACTTCTCCTTGCAGCTATGTGACACCCCGTCACATAGCTTTATTTCTGCCCTGCAAAAAATTATGCTAAATCTGATAATATAAACATATCGTATAATGAAGCTGAAATATTACGCTATTTTTCAGCCGAAGGTTTTTATGTGCACATCTTGACAGAATTGCAAAATTATTCTATAATAAAGGTATCTGCTTTCAGATGCAGAAATCACCCGTTTACACAGGAGGAATGCAGTCATGAAAATTGAAACACAATGCCTGCACGCCGGCTATACGCCCGGCAACGGAGATCCGCGCGTCGTGCCGATCGTCCAGAGCACGACCTATACCTTTGATTCCACCGCGCATATCGCGGCACTGTTTGACATGCCGACCGAGCCGATTTACTCCCGCTTCGCAAACCCGACCGTGGATGCGGTCGAGAAGAAAATTGCGGCACTGGAGGGCGGCGTCGCGGCCATGTGCACGACCAGCGGTCAGGCAGCAAGCCTGCTTTCGATCCTGAATGTCTGCAATGCCGGCGACAGCTTCATTTCCACCGGCACGATCTACGGCGGAACGGTCAATCTGTTCGCCGTCACGCTCAAGCGCTTCGGTATTGAGTGCATTTTCGTTGATCAGGAGGCTTCCAGAGAGGAGCTTCAGAAGGCGATCAAGCCGAACACCCGCTGCGTGTTCGGTGAAACGCTGGCAAATCCGGCACTTTCCGTGCTCGATATCAAGAAATTTGCGGATTTTGCCCATGACAACGGCCTGCCGCTGATCGTGGACAACACCTTCCCGACCCCGATCCTCTGCCGCCCCAAGGAGTTCGGCGCGGATGTCGTCATCCACTCCACCACGAAGTACATGGACGGCCATGCGGTACAGGGCGGCGGCGTCATCGTGGACTGCGGCACCTTCCCGTGGGACAACGGCAAATTCCCGGAGTTCACCGAACCGGACGAGAGCTATCACGGTGTCTGCTATGTCCGCGAGTTCGGCAACATGGCATATATCATCAAGTGCAGAATGCAGCTGATGCGCGATTTCGGATGCTATCCGAGCGCAACGAACGCATTTTATCTGAACCTCGGTCTGGAAACGCTCGCGATCCGCATGAAGCAGTACTGCATCAATGCGCAGAAGGTCGCGGAGTTCCTGCTGACCCGTCCGGAGGTCGAGTCTGTCAGCTATCCGGGACTTGCAAACGACCCGTATCATGAGCGCGCAAAGACCTATCTGAAGGACGGCTGCAGCGGCGTGATCTCGTTTGTCATCAAGGGCGGCAGAACGACCGCGATGAACTGGATGGATTCGCTGAAGCTGGCATCCAATGTCGTGCATGTTGCGGATATCCGTACCTGCGTGCTTCATCCGGCATCGGAGACGCACCGTCAGCTGACCGACGAGCAGCTGGTCGCGGCGGGCATCAATGCGGGCATGATCCGTCTGTCGGTCGGACTGGAAAATGTCGATGACATCATCGCCGACATCGCGCAGGCCTTCGACGCTGTGAAGTGATAAGGTATCGCTTCGCGATGTATCCGAAATGGGGCTCCGCCCCAAACCCCGCTGGGGGCGTACCCCCAGACCCCATTATGTATAGTAAGAGGGTGCTGACATAAAAGTCGGCACCCTTTTTTATCCGGTCGGGCACTGCGCCGCCGGTTTGCAGCCTCACAAAAGTTTTGATACGTCAGCTTGCTGACGTAGGCTTTCTTCAAAAGCTCGCGGGTCGAGGGCGGAGCCCTCGTCGCGCTCCGCAGAGCGCGAAACTCCCCTATCGTCAGGAGCTCCGAAAGGGGGAATCGAACAAAGCGCTCCGGGGGAGCGTTTTGGAGAGGGGGGAGCCCTGCGATAGAGGGCTCCCCCAAGCGGATTGCAGAGCAATCCGCAGCACCCGCTGAACGTAGGAGCGACACCGTCGCGACGAGTGAAGCGGGTGTTCAGGTTTCAAAAGGGCGGGAGCCCTTTTGCTGCAAAGCGCAAAGCGATCCGCAGCGCGCAAAAGCGTCAGGCTGACGGAAGTCAGCCGTCAGCATTCTGCACGAACAGGTTTCCAAAGGGCGGCAGCACTTTATTCGCGTACAAAAGAAAGCAGCACCTCCGCCCGGGAGATGCTGCTTTTGTCATTCTTCGTATTCTTCCTCAAACTGCGCCTCGTCCGCCTCAAAGAAGTAACGCTGTACCTCCTCTTTCAGCTTGCGCGCACGGTTCCGCGTCTCGGCGGAGAGCGCATTCATATCCTCATAAAGATTGTCCATATCGCGGGAGAGCACAGAGGTCTCCTCAGTCAGCTTTGCGATCGCATCCTCCTGATGATCGGCGGAGTCGTCCAGTGCGTCTGCACGCTCGGCGAGCGCGTCGAGATGCCGCTGCATGACCCGCATGCTGCTCTGCATATCCTGCAGCTCTGCACGCATATCCTGCTGTGTTTCGTGCATGGCTGTGACAGAATCTGCGAGCTTTTTCATGGATTCCGCTGTCCGCAGAAGCTGCGCGGTCAGGCGTCCGTTCTGTTCTTCGAGTTCCTCAGTCTGTGATTCGAGTTCTTCGATTCGTCGGATCAGATCGTCCATGCGATGCACCCCCTGCACCGGTATTCCGGCAGCATCCGCTGTCCGGTCTGATACTATTATAATATATTCATATGGCGTTGTCAAGCATTTCTGAGATAATATTGCAGAACTTTCCGCAGACGCGCCCGCGCACGCTTCAGTGTTCGCGAGACAGTCGGGACAGTGACGCCGAAGCTTTCCGCGATCTGCCGCATGGTCATCGCATCCTGATAGTAGCACAGCAGATAGCTGCGCTGGCAGTCGGTCAGCTCGGTGTCCCATGCCTGCCGCACAAGCCGCAGCAGGAGCTGACGCTTTTCCTGTTTGCATTCGGCAAAGAGTGCCTCGTCCGTGCTGCGCGCAAGCCGGCGCACGATATCCGGATCGAATGCAAGCGAATCTGCCGTGACGCGCCGTGTCCGGCGCAGCGCGCGGGCGATCAGTGCACCTCCTTTGCTGCGTAGATCCGGATCTCGCGGATCGCGTCGATCAGGTCGATGTATTCCTCGTAGAGCAGCTCAATGCGCTTTTCCAGTGCACGCTGCCGGTTTGCGGATTCGGCCGTGCCTGCCTTGTGCAGCGACTGCAGCTCGGCCTTGAGCTCCTCGCGCCTGCGCTGCACCCGCAGAACGGCGCGCTCGTAATGCCGCAGCATTTGCGTATACGGTGCACTGCGCACCCACGGACGGTTCTGAACTGTTTGCATTCGGCATTCCTCCTGTCGTTTCTGATGCTGGATTTCATAGAAAAGAACATTTGTTCTATCTATATTGTAGCAGAGAAATCGGGATCTGTCAAGAGCGTTCCGGAGTTGTGCGCAGGAATTTGCACACGCCGGAGTTGTATTGTGCATGTCCGCACAGATTCCACTAAAATGAGCAGACAACTCCCCAATTTTTGCGGAACGGTTTGTGCGTATACCGCAAAAATTGCATGAGACAGAACGGTGATAGTCCGGTTCCACCGCGTATAATATGGCTGAATCATGCTGTTTTTTGAGCGGACAGGCAATAAAACTATATTTATAATAAAATGCATTGTGCGTATTGCACAAATATATATAAAATCGCAATGTTTGGGGAGTTTTTACCGAAATCAGCAAAAAATGCGCTAGACTTGCAAAAGAATTTGTGCTAAACTAAATTTACAACCGGACGTGTATAGGGGGACTGTGCACTCCGGAAGACAGAAAAATCCAAATCAATAATTTTTAGGGAGGGCTAAGAATGAAACGAAAACTGTTTGGATTGGTCAGTGCGGTTGTTCTTGTCGCGACTTCTGTCCCGTCCTTCTCCGTTTTCGCAGCCGATGACCAGAAAAGGGGCACCACGAACGACGGCTACGATTACGAGGCTTGGAACCAGAACTACGCCGGCCAGTGGTCTATGACCCCGGGTACCGACGGCTGCTTCACCTGTAACTGGTCGGGAATCTTCAACTTCCTCGGCCGTATGGGCAAGCGTTTCTCTGAGAAGAAGAGCTACAAGGCATGGGGCGATGTCGAGCTGGACTATGAAGTCACGATCAATCCGCGCGGAAACGTGTACATGTGCGTTTACGGCTGGACCCAGAACCCGCTCGTCGAGTACTACATCGTCGAAGGCTGGGGCTCCTGGAGACCGCCAGGGGGGCAGGGCCAGCAGGGCTCTATCAACATCAATAACAAGAGCTACGACGTGTACAAGTCGATGCGCAACAACGAACCGTCCATCGAAGGCACCGCGACGTTCCCGCAGTACTGGAGCGTTGCACAGTCTAGCTGCATGAGCCAGAACCGTGACAACAAGTGCTCCGGCACGATCTCCATTTCCAAGCACTTCGCCGAGTGGGACAAGAAGGGCATGGATATGAGCGGTACGCTGTACGAAGTCGCTCTGAACATGGAAGGCTACGGCGGCGGCAGCGGCGATTCGTCCGCAAACTGCACCATCACCAAGAACCACCTCTTCATCAACGGCGTTGACCTGAAGGGCAACAAGAGAGACGGATCTCAGGGCGAGACTCCTGGTACTTCGACCACGGATCCCGGCACCTCTACCACGACGCCGGCAACATCTGACGGCAAGTTCTTCAAGGAATCCTTCGATTCCGGCAAGGGCGACTGGTCGGCACGCCAGGCAAACGGCGGCAGCGTCAGCCTGACCACGGATAAGGACAGCTACGCAGAGGGCTCCGGCTCCCTGAAGATCAGCGGCAGATCCAATTCGTGGGAAGGTGCAGGCCTCTCGCTGAGCACCAGCACCTACGTTCCGGGCGAAACCTACAGCTTCTATGCTGCGGTCATGCAGAATGTTACGAGCTCCACGAGCTTCAAGCTTTCTATGCAGTATGATGACGGCTCCGGCACACAGTACGACAAAATCGGCACTGTGACCGGCAACAAGGGCGAGTGGGCAAAGATCGGCGGCGATTACAAGATCCCGTCCGGTGCTTCCAACCTCCTGCTCTACATCGAGACCGAGTCCGGTACCGATGACTTCTACTTCGACAGTGCTTCCTCTGCAAAGGGCGGCACGGCAGCTTCCATTGATCTCTCCGGCGCAAAGGTCGGCTCCAGCTCCAGCACCAGCTCTGATCCGGGCACGAGCACGACAGATCCGGGTACTTCTGCGGGTCCGAGCTCCAGCGACGGCGACTGGACGAAGCACCAGAACCTCGACTACACCTTTACCCCGGGCGGCCAGGGCCTGAAGGACGTTTTCGGACCGTACTTCCGTATGGGTACCTCCGTCAGCGGCATGGAGATCGGCGATTCCAACGCACAGAACTTCATCAAGCAGAACTTCAACTCGATCACCTGTGAAAACGAGATGAAGCCTGACCAGATCATCAAGGGCATCAACGGCTCCAGCGTCAATGTCGATATCGGCAGTGCTGCAAATCAGCTGAAGTTCGCTGAGCAGAACGGCATCGGCGTCCGCGGTCATACGTTCATCTGGCACAGCCAGACCCCGAACGGCATGTATCAGGGCGACAAGTCCACTTCTGATGCTCGTATCGACAGCTTCGTCAAGCAGACCTTCGAGCAGATCCAGTCCCGTTATCCGAAGCTCAAGCTCTATGCTTATGACGTCGCGAACGAGGTCTTCAAGAACGACGGCGGCGGTCTCCGTGTCAGGAACGGCGGCGCCAACGATACTTCTCAGTGGACCAACATCTACGGCGAAAACAATGACGGTCATATCTTCGCAGGCTTCCGTGCCGCAAGAAAGTATGCACCGAAAACCTGCAAGCTCTATCTGAACGATTATAACGAGTATGTTCCGGCAAAGCGCGACAACCTCTACGACATGGCGAAGAAGCTTGATGCTGAAGGCCTGATCGACGGTATCGGCATGCAGTCTCACCTGGATGCAAAGTATCCGGATAAGACCACTTACGAAGATGCTGTCAAGAAGTTCGCATCCCTCGGCCTCGATGTTCAGATCACCGAGCTCGATATCACCAACAACCAGGGCGGCGGCGAAGCTATGGCAAAGCAGCTGTGGATCGACGTCTACACCATCGCACTGACCTACGCTGATCACATCTCCAGCCTGACCATGTGGGGCACCACGGATGCCAGAAGCTGGCGCAGCGGCCAGGGCGGTACTGAAGGCGGCCCGCTGATGTTCAAGAACTATCAGGCAAAGCAGGTCGTGAACGATGTTAAGGGTCTTGTCACCAAGTTCCCGGTAACCACGAAGCCGGCTGTCACCACGACTGTTACCACCACCACCACCACGACCACTACCACGACCACCACTCCGGCACCGGCTCCGGTCGAGACAACGAAGCCGCAGCCGAGCACGATCGCTGTTTCCAAGCGCGGCGACGTGACTTGCGATAACAAGGTTGACGTTTCTGACGCAGTTCTGCTCGCAAGATTCCTGAACAACGATTCCAAGGCAACCGTTACCGATCAGGGTATTGCAAATGCAGATGCTGATAAGAGCGGCAAGGTGGATATTGACGATATCACGAAGATCCTCGAGTATATTGCAAAGCTCTGCGATCTGTAATCGTCTGATTATCCTGCAAAGCAACAATCCAAAACAGGGTATGGCTTCGGTCATACCCTGTTTTAACAATCACTGAACAGAGGAGGCACAATCAATGCAGTATCAAATCATCGGACAGACCGTTCCGGCCGTGGAAATGACGCTCATGACCGGAGAATCCGTGTTTTCGCAGTCCGGCGGCATGATCTGGCAGACGCCGGGCATTCAGATGACCTCGAATGCGCGCGGCGGCCTCGCCAAGAGCATCGGCAGAAAGCTGGCCGGCGAGTCCCTGTTTATCGCAAATTACACAGCACAGGCGGATAACGTCAAGATCGCGTTCGGCGCGACCGTGCCCGGCTGTGTCGTGCCGGTCAATGTCGGCGCGACCCCGATCATCTGTCAGAAGGGCGCATTCCTTTGCGCCGAGCAGAGCGTGCAGCTCGATGTGACGCTGACCAAAAAGCTCGCGGCCGGCTTCTTCGGCGGCGAGGGCTTCATTCTGCAGAAGCTTTCCGGCACCGGCATGGCGTTCCTTGAGATCGACGGCGACATGGTCACCTATGACCTCGCGGCCGGCGCGGAAATGCTCGTGGACACCGGCAACGTCGTCGCATTTGAGCAGACCGTCAATTATGAGATCACCACGGTCAAGGGCATCGCAAACATCTTCTTCGGCGGCGAGGGTCTGTTCCTGACCAAGCTGACGGGTCCCGGACGGATCATTCTCCAGACACAGAACTTTAACGATTTCGCAGGCAGGATCATTGCAAGAGTGCCGCGCGGTTGAATATCAGGGAAGCGGACGAAAAACAGCAATTTCGTCCGCTTTTTTTACAATTTTCAAGTTAATGAATTGACAAAGAAATGGCAATATGTTACAATAGAAGCACAGCCGGGGGGGCTGAAAAATCAGGTGCCGGGGGGCATATTCCGATGCAGAAACCGCAGACATTTGATTTAAGGGAGGATTTGAAATGAAACAAAGAGTATTCGGAATGCTGACCGCAGCCGTGATCGCGGCGTCATGCTGTCAGCCTGTCAGCGCAGCAGAAGCGCATCAGCGGTCTGTGGAAGGGCAGGACGGCTTTATCTTCACGGATATGTACAGCCGGCAGACAGAGACAAGCTTTGTGCTCGGCAAGGACGGTGCATTCACCTGCGAGTTTACCCCCGAGGAACAGTATTGGGCGTACTACGGTCAGAAGCAGGACGGCAGCTGCAAGTTCTCGGAGCTGACCGGAGAGCAGCCTTCCAAAACATTCACGCTGGGGCATTCGGTTGTGATCCAGACAGAAGGCGACGCAGTTTACGGCACCTGCTGCTGGCTTGCACAGCCAAAGGCACAGATCCTGATGCTGGACGGCTGGCAGATGGATGATCTCAGCAAATTCATCAGCCCGCAAGGGAAGATCGGTTCGGCTTCGGTCGGTGCCGTGATATACGATTACTACAAATTCACGGTGCAGGAACCGGAAGCGCCTTATGCACAGTATTTCTGTGTTCCGCCGGAAGGCGACTGGTTCTCCGGACCGACGGAGGACAGGGAATATGCGTATTATGCGCAGGCACTGAACGAACAACTGCAGAACCTGAACAAACTCTCTGCTTTTGAGGAAAACATGGATCAGGCGTATGTGGATGAAGTTTCCCAGTTTGTCTGGGGCGGCAAGGGGAAAGCCTGCAGCTTTGTGTCAAAGGGTGCTTCCTTCGATGTGTCAGAGCTGAAGCAGCAGAATCCGCTTCTCGCGCACCAGAACGAGGATTATACTTATGAACGCGACGGTGATACTTTGAAGGACCGCTTCGGCCCGTATTTCCGGGTCGGTACATCATTAAACAGTTACGCCGTAAAAAGACCGGATTTTCAGCAATTTGTCAAAAAGCAATTCAACTCGGTCACCTGCGAAAACGAGATGACGCCGGAACAGATCATCAAAAAGATCGACGGCACCGAAGTGACCGTTGATCTGTCAGGGGCTGATAATGTCCTGAAATACGCGGAGGAAAACGGCATCGGCGTCCGCGGCCGCTCGTTCATCTGGTACAGCCAGACGCCGAACGGGATGTTCCAGGGTACGCCGGAGGAATCCGATCAGCGCATCGAAAACTTCATCAAAGAGACCTTCTCGCAGCTGAAAACGAATTATCCGGATCTCAAGCTCTACGCCTACGATGTCGTGAACGAGCCGTTCAAGAATGAAGGCGGCGGCCTCCGAGTCAGGAACGGCGCCGGCAGCGATCTCTCTCAGTGGACAAACATCTACGGCGAGGACAACGATTCGTTTATCATCCACGCATTCAAGTCTGCGAGAAAATATGCACCGGCGGACTGCAAGCTCTTCCTGAATGAGTACAACGAGTATATGCCGGAAAAGCGGGATGATATCTATGATCTGGCAAAGCGCATCATGGCAGAGGGCGATTATATCGACGGCATCGGTATGCAGTCGCATCTGGACGCTTCCTATCCGGACAAGCAGCTTTATGAGGACGCGATCAAGAAGTTTGAATCCCTCGGCCTCGATATCCAGATCACGGAGCTCGATCTCACGGACAGTAAACGTGCAGGCGAAGAAGCACAGCTGCAGCTCTGGCGGGATGTATCCAAAGTGCTTATGAACCATGCAGACGGAATCACCAGTGTGACGATGTGGAATCCTGTTGCCGGCTGGATCACAGATGTCAAATATGCGACGCTCTTTGACAAAACGATGCAGCCGAACGATGCGTATAACGAGTTCATGTATCCGGGCAGGGTTTTGCCGACACCGGTCACGACAACCGCTGCACCGGAGGAAGGTCTGCGCGGCGATGCGAACTGCGATGACTGTGTCGATATCTCGGATGCCGTGCTGATCCTGCGCTGCGCCGTGGAGGACAGAGAGGCTGTCATCACGGATCAGGGCAAGACCAATGCAGATGCCGACCGCGACGGCAAGCTCAGCAGCGGCGACGCCAAGCTGATCCTGCAGTATATTGCAAAGAAGATCACGCTGTAAAACGGCTCCGGAATAAAAGGAGTTTTCTTATGAAAAAACAGATTTTCAGTCTGATAACGGCTGCCGTACTTTCGGCGGCAGCCGTTCCGCAGCTGACGGCAAACGCGGCGGACGATCAAACCCGGAAGCGGCTTGCGGACGGCATGTTTTATGAAGTCTGGAATCAGGACTACAACGGAAAAACAGAGGCAGATCTGCAGCCGGACGGCGACCTCGCGGCGGGCTGGGAGGCTGTCAGCAACTGCGTGATAAAATACGGTGCTGAGCGGAATGATTCCCTGTCTGTCCCGGAGCTTGCAGGACTTTCTGTCACTTACGATGCGCAGATCAAGGGTTCCGGCATTTATTATTGCGGCGTCAGCCTGTATACCCTGAACCCGACCTGTGAATATTATGTGATCGAGGGCTGGAACGGCTGGCGTCCGCCCGGGAATGACAATGTGCTGAAAACGGTCGAGATCGGCGGCGTGCAGTATGATATCTTCATGACCTACCGGGAAAGCTTTGCGGATCTGAATCGGTTTCAGTATCCGGTCTTCTGGAGCGTGCGGCACGAAAACCCGTTCAGTGCGGGCGAAACGAATACGATCGCGGGAACGGTCTCGCTGGATGCGCATTTCCGTGAATGGAATACGCTCATTGATTATGATCTGACGGAAGGCAAGATCCGGGAGATCTGTGCGGAGGCCGAAGCATGGGGCGGAAACGAGAAAAATGCGTTCGGTTCCTGCAGGATCACGGCACCGAAGATCACCGTCGGCGCGGCAGCATCGGAACCGGATGATCCGGCGAGAGACTGGACGCGCACCGGGGAAATGGTCTTTGACGCCTGCTGTGCGGCGGAATATGTCAAGGAGCCGGAGCAGGGAAAGTACTGCATGGATGCGTCTGATTATATCGCGCAGACGGAAAACCTGCTGGATTTCGGATTCACCGCAAACTGGCGCGATGTTTCCGGCTATGCCGTGGATGCCGGCAGAATGTTCGGGGACTATGCCCCGTACCGTCTTGCGGAGGTCTCCGCGCTGCGGCTGAATTATGATGCCGAGATCGCGCTGAACGGCAAGGGCTTTTACGGCGTGCACTTCCGCCCGAAGGACAGTCAGGACGAGCTTTTCATCGTTGAGGGCTGGAGCGGAGAACGCCCCGCGCCCGCTGCGGAGCCGGACAGCACCCTGACCGTGAACGGCCGCAGCTATGACGTATATACCGTGACGCGGAACAGTCCTGTCGGCAGCACATACAAGCAGTATTGGTGCATGCGGCAGGAAAACGCCCTGATCCCGGGCGCGGAAAATCATGTTGCGGATGCCGTTGATATCAAGGCGATCCTGAGCCGGCCGCCGCTGAATGCACTGGCATCCGGAGCCCTGCAGACCTGCGCGCTGTATGTCCAGTGCGAGGAAACGGAAGCCGGCAAGGCATCCGGACATCTCAATGTCAGCAAGGCGCAGTATATCACGGATAAGGATACGCCGGACTGGGTCCCGGTCTCGGAGGTCTATGCCCGCGTCGGTGATGCAAACTGCGACGGCGCAGTCGATATTTCCGATGCGGTGCTGGTCATGCGCTATGCGGTCGCGGACAGAGAAGCCGTCATTTCGGATCAGGGTATCAAAAATGCAGATGCGGACAAAAACGGCAGCATTGATAACGAGGACGCGACGCTGATTCTGCAGCATATCGCGAAGAAAATTGATCTGAACGGATGAATGTCCGTTCCGGCGGCGTTTTGCGTGATGATTACAGCGCCGCCTATGACAAAATATCAGTAACAGATAATTTGATATCCATACCAAAGAAAAGTTCGGGGGGATTGACCGCGCAAGATCAACAGCTATGCGATGAGGAGGATTTCAATGAAAAAGCGACTTTTGAGTGTTCTGTGCGCCGCTTCTGCAGTGTGCATGACCGCACAGCCGGTTCATGCCGCTAACTTTGTTGACAGCGGTGAAACGGAGGACGGATATTATTATACGGAATACAATCTGGCCTTCAAGGGCATGGAAAGCTTAGCTTTATATGACAAAGGCGGCTTCCGTTATTACTGGTCTGGTATTTCCAACTGCCGTGCAGAGGTCGGCAAGCAGTTCCGTTCCGGTGAATCCCTTCGGAGCCTTGGTGAAGATCCGTATTATCATTATGCAGTAAGTATCAATGTGAACAAATACTGCGACTTCCGCTTCGGCATACACATACGGTTTGCGGACAGGGACACAGAGCTCTTTATCGTGGAGGAGTGGTATTCACAGAAACCGCTCGGGGATCAAACGAAAATAGGTTCCGGCGAAGCAGATGGCAAGATTTATGATTATTATGAGGTGCCGTGCTATAACCATCCGAGCGTTGAAGGTATGAGAAGTTATCCGGAGGTCTGGGCTGTTGCACAGACATCTTCGCTCAGACCGGAATCTTTGAGTCACCGGTATGGGAATGTCAGTTTCCGGCAGCATCTCAGTCATCTGTACGGGCTGAACATCGCACACGGCGCATTGTATGATGCAGAGCTGAAATATATTGCTCTGTATGCGGAGGGCACTGGCGAAGAGAACTCCGGATCCCGGTGCGAATTTAAAGCGCACACAAATACCCTCGTGTACAGGAAGTCATATGTTGAACCCATTTCGCCGCAAACGACAGCGGTGCAACCTGCGGTACTGTGTCCCGGCGATGCCAACAGCGACGGCGCAGTCGATATTTCCGATGCGGTGCTGGTCATGCGCTATGCGGTCGCGGATAGAGAAGCCGTGATCTCGGAGCAGGGCATCAAAAACGCGGACTGCGACCGGAACGGCAATACCGATAACGAGGACGCGACGCTGATTTTGCAGCATATCGCGAAGAAAATTGATCTGAACGGATGAATGTCCGTTCCGGCGGCGTTTTGCGTGATGATTACAGCGCCGCCTATGACAAAATATCAGTAACAGATAATTTGATATCCATATCAAAGAAAAGTCCGGGGGGACTGACCGCGCAGATCAACAGATATGCGATGAGGAGGATTTTCAATGAAAAAGCGACTTTTGAGTGTTCTGTGCGCCGCGGCCGTTGTGTGCATGACCGCACAGCAGTTCTGTGCAGTTTCTGCCGCGACGTTCACGGAAGGCGAAACGGAGGACAGATACTGTTATTCGGAATTTGAGGATACGTATCCGGGATCTGAAGATACGGCGCAGGGGACGCACAAGCTGACCGTCGGTGAACAAGGCTGCTTTACCTGTGAATGGGACGGCATATTCAATTATCGTGCCGAGGTCGGCAGAAAGTTCAAAACGGATGCTTCATTCCGGAATTTCAGTGATGTGGTGTTCAATTACGAGATGCAGATCAATCCGCGCGGCAACTGCTGGTACGGCGTTCACGCAAAATTTGAGGATCAGCCTGAGCTTTATATTGTGGACGGCTGGGGCTCATGGAGACCGCCCGGGGGACAGGGATTTCTCGGCTCCGGCTATGCGAACGGTAAGAGATACGATTATTATCAGGGGACGCGTTATAACCAGCCCGGCGTTGAGGGCACACAGCTGGTCACAGAGCTCTGGGCTGTTGCAGCGACGTCTTCGACCCGGCAGAATACGACGAACCGTGTAAAAGGAGAGATCAGCATTTCGCAGCATCTCCGCAGGCTGGCAGAGCTCAAAAGCGCATACGCAGCAGTTTATGATTCGCAGCTTCGCTGCGCAGCACTGTTTGCGGAGGGCTACGGCGGCGGCAGCGGCGATTCCGACTGCGAGCTGACGGTGACGAGAAACAATCTGTATCTGCAGCCGCACCCGGATCCGATCCCGGAGCAGCCTGTGGTTTTGGACAGCGGTGACGGCCTGAAGGACATCTGCGAGCCGTATTTCCGCATCGGCGGCATGATCGGAAATAGTATGCTGCAGACGCCGGAAGCCGAAGCAAGCGTTGTTCAGCACTTCAATTCGGTGAGCAGCAGCAATCTGACCCCGCGTATGATCATCAGCGGGGTTGACGGAACGGATGTTAGCGTGGACCTTGAGAACGCGGCAAAGGTGCTCGGCTTTGCGGAGAAGAACGACATTCCGGTGCGCGGGAGCAGCTTTTTCGGGATCGGCTCGGACATGCTGCTGCCGGACAGCATGTTTGCCGGTACGGCGGAGGAATGCAGCGCGCGCATGGAAAGCCTGCTCAAAAACAGCTTTATGACGATCAAATGGAAGTACCCGAACATGAGGCTGTATGCATACGATGTCTGCACCCATACGGCCGAACCAGCACAGGCCGGCTTTTCGTTTGCGAGTTTAGGGCACAAATGGAGCGATATTTACGGCGAGGGCAATGACGCCTACATCGCGGATGCGTTCAAATACGCGAGAACGTATGCGTCAAGCAGCACAAAGCTGTATCTCTGCGACGATCAGGAGCGGCAAACCGCACCGGATGAGGCGATCGAAGACATCGTCAAAATGATTCAGAAGAAAGGCGACTATATCGACGGCGTGTCCCTGAAGGTGACGGTTGACAAAAATACCGATTACGCTTCCTACGGCAGCTGGCTGAAAAAGCTTGCCGCGCTTGGCATGGATATTCAGTTTGCGGATGTTACGGTGCGCGATACCGCGGATTATTCGGGCGCAAGCATGAAATCCGCATGGCAGCAGTTCTTTGCGATGGCTGCCGCATATGCGGATGATATTTCCTGCGTGACGCTCGGCAGACCGGTTCCCGGTTTCACGAGCAGCGACGAAGGCCCGACCGCGCTGTTCGGCAGTGATCCGGATACCGGCGTGCTCATTCCGGCAATGGATCTCGGCATGATTCAGGCGGCAATGGAAAGCAGCACGGTCAGTGATACGGCCGGCGACGCGAACTGTGACGGCGTTGTCGATGTGTCGGACGCGGTGCTGGTCATGCGCTATGCGGTCGCGGACAGGGAGGCTGTCATTTCGGAGCAGGGTCTTAAAAATGCGGACACGGACAAAAACGGCAATACCGATTCTGACGACGCGACGAACATCCTGCTGCATATCGCGAAGAAGATCAACCTGATAAAATGAGGGAACGCTTATGAAAAAACGGTTGGCAGCCGTGCTGCTTGCGGCGGTGACGGTCAGCTCTGCGCTCACACGCCCGGTCTCTGCTGAGAAGGCAGATGAAAAAAGAGAGCGGAACGGCAGCTTTTACAGCTACAGCTTTGAGCAGCTGGAGAATGCCGAGGTTCTGAACAGCAGCTTTGAATTTTCACATCCGGTTTACAGTGCAGATACCGGCGGCTTTTCCTGCAAATGGGACAAAATATTCAACACCATCGCAGAGGTCGGCTGGGATATGTCTGAAGCGGTCGCCGACGAGACCTATCGGGCACTTGACAAGCTGGAAGTGACCTATGATGCCGATTTCTATACCGACGGAAACGGCTTTTTCGGTGTGCACGGTCAGACGCAGAGCCCGGCGGCCGAATACTATATTGTTGAAGGCTGGGGCAACTGGCGGCCGCCCAGCGGTCAGGGATTTCGAGGAACTGTGACCGTGAACGGGGCGGCGTATGATCTGTATCGAACAGTGCGGGAGGTAAATTCGGTCGACCACAATACAGAATATGTAACGTATTGGTGCGTCCGGCAGGAGAATTCCGTCACGGAGGGCGTGCAGAACCGCGTGACCGGAACCGTTGACATTTACGGAATATTCAGCGAATGGGAGAAAGCAGGTCTGAATATGTCCGGAAAGATCGTTTCCTGCGGTTTGTTTGCAGAGGGCTTCGGCGGCAGTAAGGGCGAATCGTCCGGTTCCTTCACGGTGCATTCTGCGTCCCGCACATGGAAAAGCGCGCTTGCAGATCAGGCTGTGACCGACTGGTTCCTGACGGACACGCCGTCCGCCGCGGCCGGCGACGCAAACTGTGACGGCGTTGTTGATGTATCGGATGCGGTGCTGGTCATGCGCTATGCGGTCGCGGACAGAGAGGCAGTCATTTCGGAACAGGGTCTTAAAAATGCGGACACGGACAAAAACGGCAATACCGATTCTGACGATGCAACGAACATCCTGCTGCATATCGCGAAAAAGATCGACCTGACAAAATGAGGGAACGCTTATGAAAAAACGGTTGACAGCCGTGCTGCTCGCGGCAGTGACGGCCTGCCCTTTGCTGACGCTCTCTGCTTCTGCGGCCGGTGAATTTGAAACGGAATGGAACGGCAGCTTTTATGCGCGCAGATATTTAGGGGGAACGAATGATGTGCTCGAATTTTCGCATCCGGTCTATAACGATGATACCGGCGGCTTTTCCTGCAAATGGGATCGCGTGTTTGATATAACGGCAGAAGTCGGCTGCGGGATGCCGGAGGGCTATGCCGGCAAGAACTATAAAGTCTTTGACATGCTGGAATTGACCTATAATGCCGATTTCTATACCGACGGCAACGGCTATTTCGGCGTGCACGGCTGGACGCAGAATCCGCTGGTTGAATACTACATCATCGAAGGCTGGGGGAGCTGGCGTCCGCCCGGGGGGCAAGGCTTCCACGGATCCGTGACTGTCAACGGGCAGGCGTATGATCTGTATCAAGCAATGCGGTACAATATCCCGAGCATTGAGGGCGAAAGGATATTTCCGCAGTATTACGCCGTCCGGCATGAGAATACCGTCACGGAGCGCGTGCAGAACCGCGTGACCGGAACCGTTGACATTTACAGCATATTCAATGAATGGGAGAAAACAGGTTTGGATATGTCCGGCTCGCTGGAATCCTGTGGGCTCTTTGCAGAGGGCTACGGCGGCAGTGCCATGGATGCATCCGGTTCCTTCACGGTGCATTCTGCATCGCGCAGCTGGTCAGACCGGATTTTTATCCGTCAGAGGACAGACTGGTTCCTGACGGACACCGTGCCGCCCCTTACCGGTGATACGAACTGCAACGGCCGGATCGACGTGTCGGACGCGGTGCTGGTCATGCGCTATGCGGTCGCGGACAGGGAGGCTGTCATTTCGGAGCAGGGTCTTAAAAATGCGGACACGGACAAAAACGGCAATACCGATTCCGACGATGCAACGAACATCCTGCTGCATATCGCGAAGAAGATCAACCTGATAAAATGAGGGAACGCTTATGAGAAAAAGAATGGCAGGCGTGCTGCTTGCTGCGGTATCGGCGTGTTCTGTGCTCACACCGGCCGCGTCTGCATACACGCCTCATTACGATGATATGGAAACGGAGCAGAACGGAAACTTTTATGCCCAAAAATATGAAGCGAATTTTCCGGATGACGCCGTGTTTACATTCTCTCATCCGGTCTATAACGAGAACACCGGCGGGTTTTCCTGCAAATGGGACGGCGTGTTTGCTGCGATGGCAGAAGTCGGCTGGAGCCTTCCGGAATCGTATGCCGGAAAGAGCTGTAAAGCCTTTCCCGGACTCCGTGTGACCTACGACGCTGATTTCTATACAGACAGCAACAGTTATTTCGGGATACACGGCTGTACGAAGAATCCGCTTACAGAGTACTATATCATAGAAGGCTGGGGAAGCTGGCGGCCGCCCGGCGGAGAAGGCAGAACGGGCACCGTGAATACGGACGGGGTGCTATATGATTTGTATCACACGATGCGCTACAATGCTCCGTCCGTTGACGGACCGAGAACTTATCCGATGTATTACTGTGTCCGGCAGAGCAATACTGTCACGATGGGTGTTCAGAACCGCGTGGCCGCAACTGTTGATGTGTATGGGATTTTTCAGCAAATGGAGAATGCCGGTCTGGATGTGAGCGGCGGACTGGAATCCTGCGGACTGTTTGCAGAATGCTACGGCGGAGGCCGGTATGATGCTTCCGGTTCCTTTACCGTTCATTCTGCATCACGCAGTTGGAATGACGGGTCTGCATCTGACTGGTTTCTGACGGATACACCGCCCGGCTTCATCGGTGATGCAAACTGTGACGGAGCAGTCGATGTGTCGGACGCGGTGCTGGTCATGCGCTATGCGGTCGCGGACAGGGAGGCTGTCATTTCGGAGCAGGGTCTCAGAAATGCGGACACGGATAAAAACGGCAACACTGATGCGGAGGATGCAACGAACATCCTGCTGCATATCGCAAAGAAAATAAGACTTTGATGCCGGAACGGAGGCGGGGCTTTCTGCCGGAATGTTTCCGTGCAGAGACCCGCTTCCGGCTGCACAAAGAGAAAGGAGATCCATGAAGAAGATCATCGGCGGTCTGCTGACTTCGGCGGCGGCAGTTTTTCTGCTGACAGGGCAGGTCAGTGCCGAGGAACAGGACGGAATGCGCTGGGGCTACACGCCGGACGGCTGCTATTATCAGGAGAGCATCTATAACGACGAAAACGGCTTCCGGTTTGAAAAGGGGGAGGACTGCAGGTTTTCCTGCCAATGGGACGAATGCCGTCAGTGCTATGCAGAACTGGGACTGAAACTGCCGGGCATTATCCGCATCGGGGATATCGACGCCTTTTATATCAGCTATGAAGCGGAAATGAATCTGACGGGCAACAACTATTTCGGCCTGCACTGCAAAATGCGGGATCTGCCCGGCAGGAACGTCACAAGGGAAATCTATACCGTTGAGGCATGGGGCTCATGGCGGCCCAGCGGCGCGCTCCTTGCAAAAGAATATTTGGCCGGCAGGGAATACGAGTATTATTCTATAAACAGGATCAATCAGCCGACGGTCGAGGGCGTCCGGGACTGTGAGCAGTATTGGTGCGTCCGGACGTACAGCGCGGTCAGCCTGTACAGACAGGCGAATTGCAGAGAGGATATTCCCATTGATAAGCATCTGCAGACGCTGCAGCAGGTCGGCGCGGTATCTCCGGATGAGATGCCGGAATCGGCGGCACTGTATGTGGAGTGCTGGGACGGCACGAGCGGGGGCTTTCTGAATGTCCAGAAAGCGGATTATCATATCAAGTATCACCCTCCGGTGACGACGGCACCCGTGACGACGGCCGTCACAACGACCAAGACCACAACGACACAGCCCGTCCGGACAACGCCGGCCGTGACTGTCCCGAAAAAGACTGCCGATGCGGACGGCTGTTATTTCCGCTCGGATTTTGAGAACGGCAGCGACCGCTGGCAGACCCGCGGCCGGGCAAGGCTCCGGCAGGATACGAACAATTACGTTGACGGCCGCAGCTCGTTGCTGGTGACGAACCGGGATTCCAGTGAGAGCGGCGTGTCGTTTCTGCTGACGCCCTATGCGGTCGAACCGGAACGGTCTTACAGCGTGCGCATCTGCGTGATGCAGAAGGCCGAGGAGATCATGGAAATCAGCCTTTATTGTGACATGCCGGATATCAATACGGTGTATCTGACAGGGGCGTGGGCGGTCCGCGGACAGTGGACGGTGCTGGAATGCACTTTTCCCGTGACGCATTTTATTCCGGACGGCAATGAGATCCTGCGGCTGCATGTTCAGGCGGATTCTCCCGACGCGGATTTTTATGTCGATGCTGCGGGCTTCTGGGACGAGGGCTGTATGCCGGAGGCGGATCTTTCCGGTGCGGTCAGCGAATTTGTCCCGTATACTGTGCAGCATACGGTGTCTGACGACGGTCTGGAGCTGCGCAGGCACCAGAACGATGCCTATTCCTATGTATGCGGCGGGGGCGGGGTCAAGGATCTGCTCGGGCCGTATTTCCGGACGGACTTCTGTGCATCCGCGGGAACGCTGCAGGATCCGGAGAAGCAGGCATTATACCGGAAGCATTGCAATGCGGTCAGCTGCAGGACAGAGCTGCTGCCGGAAACCGTGATCCGGGAGATCGGAGAAAACGGCGTAACGGTCTCGCTGGAAGAAGCAGCCCCGGTGCTGCAGTTTGCAGCGGAGAACGGCCTCGGCTTCCGCGGCAGCGCACTGGTCAACGGCAGCAGTATGCCGGCGGAGATGCTCAGCGGCAGCCGTGCGGAACGGGAAATGCGCCTTGAAAGCCTGATCCGGGAGACCTTTGCGCAGCTGGAAGCGGATTATCCGTCGCTGGATCTCTATGCGTATGACGTCTGCCGGAATGTGATCCCGCAGGAACCCGACCCGTATGAAAGCGACCCGTATGAGACCGACCCGAATGAAACCGGACAGGAAAAACCTTCTGCGGAGACAGAATCCGCATGGGCAGCACTCCCGGAGGAGGAGCGCACTGCGTATATCATTGCGGCATTCCGGTATGCAAGAAAATACGCGCCGGTGAACTGCAAGCTGTTCCTGAGCGCGGAAAACCTCTTTTCCGAGGGGCAGCCGGAGGCGGTCTATGCGCTTGTCGGAGCAATCCGGGATGCAGGCGATGACATTGACGGCATTGCCGTGCAGGCGCATCTGAGCGAGCGGAATGAGCTGTTCGGTTTTGAGGAAACATTGATGCGGCTGTCGTCTATGAATCTGGATATTCAGATCACGGAGCTCCGGAATACTTCGTCACCGGAGGAATACCTGCCGTTTGAAATGCCGGACGCGCTGCTGGTCGCGGCAGCCGAATGCGCGGAAGTGATTACAAGCGTGACGTTCTATGAGCCGTTTTTTGGTGAGTGGAGCGGTATGGCAAGCGAATGCTGCCTGTTTGACATCGCGCTGGAGCCGAATCTCCTGCTGCTGAATCTGCCCTGCAATCTCCGGTCGGTGATAGTTCTGGGACCGGAAACACTTGTGAATATCAGTTTCTATCCGGTGTCGTATCTCATCGGTGATCTGGACGGCAGCGGCGAAACGGACTATGATGATGCGCTGCTGCTGCTCCGGTTCCTGACGGAGGATGACGGCGGTCAGCTTTCAGAGCAGGCGCAGTTGGATGCCGATCTGAATTGGGACGGCCGGATTACGCTGATCGATCTGCACTGGCTGCTGCTGGAGATCCGCCGGAACGATCAGAACAGCGGATGACGGCTGTGATACGGATGAAACACAGAACAGTTTTGATAACAATGAGAGGTGGAATGAATCATGAAAAAACAGTTTTTTGGCTTACTGACTGCCGCGGTGATGGCGGCAGCATCGCTCCCGGCCTTTGCCGACACGCTGGAGGACGGCGGCTTCAAAAAGAAGGGCGCGGACAACAGCTATATGGAGGGCTGGAACGCGGACGGCGTCGGTGCATTTCAGTGCGAGGAAAATGCGGACGGCAGCCTTTCCGCGCGGTGGGATACCATTGCGGAATGTGCGGTGCTGCACGGCAAGGATTACGATGATCCGATCGACATGCCGTCGCAGTATGATATCGCCTATGAGCTTGAGGCCGAGGCGATGGGCGTCGCATATTACGGCGTTTACGGCTGGCTGAACAGTCCGCAGACGGAGTTCTACATTCTCGACGGCTGGACGGGCTGGGATCCCTATAACGGAACGGAGCCTGTGAAAACCGTCGAGGTCGGCGGCGTGCAGTACGATCTGTTTCCGGGACAGCGGCAGGTCAACAATCCGGATAACGGAGAACCGCGGAATGTATGGACATACTGGAGCATCCGGCATGAAAACACATGGAAGGCAGGCGAAAAGGCTGCGTACAAGGGAACCGTTCCGGTGGCGGAGCTTCTCCGCGCATGGGAGGACACGGAATATCTGGATGCAGGCTATCAGCTTTATCAGGCATTTGCCGCGGTGTTTGCATACGGCAGAGGTCCGGAGAAGGCCGCCGGTGTCTGCACGGTCAAAGCACCGGTGTTTACGGTCGGCAGTACGTCGGGCACGAGCACGGAGCAGGGCTTAAAGGATGTGTTCCTGCCGTATTTCCGGCTCGGCGGCGTGACGCGGAACGGCTATATGATGTATCCGGGATACCGGGAGATGTGCGGCAGACAGTACAATCTGCTGACCCCGGGCGCGGAGCTGACGCCGTCCAGCTGGAACATCGAATCCATTGAGGGAACGGAAGTGAAGCTGGATTTCAGTGCCGCGGATGACTTCCTTGCCTTTGCAGAGCAGAATCAGATTCCGGTGAACGGAAAATCCTTCCTGCCGAACCCGCTCCTGCTGCCGCAGGAATTGTTTGAATGCACGCCGGAGGAAGGGCTTGCACGCATCGAGAGCATCATCAAGGGGACGTTCTCTTACATCAAAACGAAATATCCGGATCTGCTGCTGGAATCGTATATCGTCTGTGACAGTCTGGAAGAGAAGCGCGATCCGGATGGGACCGTGCTGGACTGGTATTCGGTGTTCGGCGACGACACAAGCTATATCACGGAAGCGTACAAGTTCGCAAGAAAGTACGCGCCGGAGGGCTGCAAGCTCTATCTGGCGGATACGCTGTCGGCAAAGGATCCGTTTGAAGTTGCAAAGGATATCCTGAAGGCCGGAAACTATCTGGACGGCATGTCGCTGACCTTTGAATATTCCGGCGAATTTGATGCGGCGGCATTTGAGCAGAAGATCAGCAAATGCGAAGCATTGGGACTGAACATGCAGATCGGAAACGTGAAGGTCGCCGGCGACCAGTACGGCGCGGACGGCACCGGCGAATGCTGGAAGGCGTTTTTCAAGGCAGCGATCAATCACGCAGATCATATCACCAGCGTGTCGTTCGGTGAGATCAGCACCAATTATATGGTCGATGACTACGTGCCCGTCGGCCTGTTCCGGACCGATGTCCGGAATTTCGGAACCAGTAACATGGATATGACCCTCACACCGTATCAGTCCTACTATGACCTCATGGCTATGGCGCAGGAACTGAATGCGGCCAAGCCCGGCGACGCAAACTGCGACGGCTTTGTCGATGTCTCGGATGCGGTGCTGGTCATGCGCTATGCAGTCGAGGACAGAGATGCCGTTGTCACGGAGCAGGGCCTCAAAAATGCGGATGTGGACAAAAACGGCAAGACCAATGAAGACGATGCGACGATGATCCTCAAATATATCGCGAAGAAGATCACGTTCTGACAGAAAGGACAGCTTTATGATGAAGCAGAGAATTTTCGGCCTGCTCGCCGCCGCAGTATTTGCGGCGGCAGCGGTCCCGGCATTTCCTGTGTCGGCAGACGACCTGCAGATCATGAGCGAACAGACCGGGAACGGATACTGGGAAGGCTGGAATCAGGATTACAAGGGCACGTTTGAACTGCAGGATCATCCGGACGGCAGTATCACCGGCACATGGGACGGCATTTATAACAGCTATTTCCGGAACGGTGCCGGGTATGCGGAGCATGAACAAGTGATTGGGCAGTTTTCTGCCTTTGATATTTCCTATCAGGCGGAGATCGGCGCAGAACAGGGCGCATTTTATTACGGTGTGAACGGTTGTTATCTTGAGGCGGAACAGCCGGAGTACCGCAGCCGGTACGGAAAGTTTTATATCATTGAGGGCTGGGAGGGCTACTGCCCGCCCGGAGAAGGTGCCAATCATCTGGGAACCGCGGAGATCGGCGGCGTACAGTATGATCTGTATGTCACGGTGTATACTCCGATCGGGATCGAACCGCCGCCGCCGGAGGTCAGTTACTGGAGCATCCGGCATGAGAATGCATACACAGCGGGCAAAGCCTGCAGCGGAACCGTGCCGCTTCTGGAACATATCCGTGCATGGGATGCGCTCGACGGAGCAGACACATGGCAGGGGAGAAACCTCCGGCAGGTGTATTTTGAGGCAGATGCATGGGGCGGAGCGGAATGCGCTGCGTCCGGCAGCTGTGTCATTGCAAAGCCGGATATCAGGATCCGGAATACAGAGGCGGAAACGCTGACCGGCGACGCAAACTGCGACGGCACGGTCGATATTTCGGACGCAGTGCTGGTCATGCGCTATGCGGTCGAGGACAGAGAAGCGGCCGTTACGGAGCAGGGGCTTAAAAATGCGGATGCGGACAAAAACGGCAGGACCGATGAAAGCGACGCAGCGATGATTTTGCAGTATATCGCGAAGAAAACTGCACTATGATGAGAAGCAGCCTGCGGGGATGACAGTTCCCGCAGGCTGCGTTTGCAAACGAAAGGACGCCGACTGTTATGTCAGCGTCCTTTTATCATACACATAACGGGGTCTGGGGACTAGTCCCCAGCGGGGTTTGGGGCGGAGCCCCATTTTTAATCCGTCGGAGATACCTTTAATGCGCGAAGGGCGTTCAGGACAGCGATCAGCGTGACGCCGACGTCGCCGAACACCGCCCACCACATGCCGACCAGTCCGAGCGCGCCGAGAATCAGCAGCAGCACCTTGACGCCGATCGCGAACACAATGTTCTGCATGACGATGCGCTTGGTCTGCTTTGCGACCGCGATCGCATCAGAGAGCCTTGCGGGTTCATCGGTCATCAGCACGACGTCCGCCGCCTCGATCGCGGCATCCGCGCCGAGCGCGCCCATTGCAATGCCGACATCCGCACGCGCCAGCACCGGCGCATCGTTGATGCCGTCACCGACAAACGCGAGCTTTTCGCCGGCGGGCAGCTCCTTGAGCAGCACCTCCAGCCGGCTGACCTTTTCCTCCGGGAGCAGCTGCGCATAGCACGCATCCAGCCCCAGCTCCTTCGCGACAGCCTCCGCGACGCTGCGGTCATCGCCGGTCAGCATCACCGTTTTGCCGATACCGCCGCGGCGCAGTCTGCGGACGGTCTCCGCCGCATCCGCCTTGATCTCGTCCGTGATCAGGATGCAGCCGGCATAGCTGCCGTCCGAAGCGACATAGACCTTCGTGCCGGGCGTATCGTTTTCCGCGAAATCAATGCCGTTTTCGCGCATCAGCTTGGCACTGCCGGTCAGGACGGTCTTTCCGCCGATCTCCGCGCGGATACCGCTGCCGGAGATCTCCTCGCAGGCGGTGACCTCCGCCGCATTCAGCGCGCCGTCATACGCCGCAAGGATCGAAACGGCGATCGGGTGATTGGAGTTCTGTTCGCAGTGTGCCGCAAGGCGGAGCAGCTCCTCCTCGGTATGTCCTTCCGCCGGAATCAGCGCAGATACGTGAAAAACGCCCTTTGTCAGCGTTCCGGTCTTATCAAAGACCAGCTGCGTGACCTTGCTCAGTGCCTCGAGGTCATTGCTGCCCTTGACGAGCACGCCGCATCGCGAAGCGGCACCGATCCCGCTGAAAAAGGTCAGCGGAATGGAGAGCACCAGCGCGCACGGGCAGGATACGATCAGGAATACGAACGCTCTGCGGATCCACTCCGCCCACGCGCCGCCGGTCAGCAGCGGCGGGAGCACCGCCAGCAGCACGGCCAGTCCGACGACGACCGGCGTATAATACCGCGCAAAGGTCGTGATGAAATTCTCGGTCGGTGCCTTGCGTGCTGACGCATTTTCGACCATGTCGATGATCTTGCTTGCGGTCGATTCGCGGAACGGCTTTGTCACCGTGACAGTCAGCGTACCGTTCTGATTGATGCAGCCGGAGAGTGCCGCGTCGCCGGGCTTCACATGCCGCGGCACGGATTCGCCGGTCAGCGCAACGGTATCGAGCATCGAGTCGCCCTCCGTGACCGTGCCGTCCAGCGGGACGCGCTCGCCCGCCCGGACGAGGATCTGCTCACCGACCCGCACCTGCTCCGCGGGGACCTCCGTGACCGTGCCGCCGCGCAGGACATTCGCCGTATCGGGGCGGATATCCAGCAGCGCGGAGATCGACCGGCGGGAGCGTTTGACCGCCATGCTCTGGAAGTATTCGCCGATCTGATAGAACAGCATGACCGCCGCCGCTTCCGGGTATTCCCCGAGCACGAACGCACCGACCGTCGAGATGCTCATGAGGAAATGCTCGTCAAAGATCTGACCCTTTGTGATGTTGCGGACGGCCTTCCAGACCACATCCCAGCCGAGGATCACGTAGGCCGCGATCATAATGCCGAGGACTGCGGCTTTCGGCAGATGCAGCAGATGCTCCGCCGCAAGTCCGATGAGGAACACCGCGCCGCCCGCGATGATCCGCGCAAGCATGATGCGGTCTGCGCGGCTGTTGTCCGCAGCGGGACGGGCGGGCGCATCCGTCTCCTGTGTAATAACCTCGACATCCGGCTCATGCTTGTGCACGATCGCCGTGACCGCCGCAATGATGCCGGCGCGGTCTGCGCTGTCGGTAAAGACCGTCAGCGTCTGCTGTACAAGGTTGACCGTTGCTTCTTCGACCGCCGCAAGTGCCTCGGTGTCATGCTCGATCTGCGCGGCACAGTGCGGGCAGTCCAGACCTTTCAGCGTCAGAACGACCGCGTTTTCGGTATGCGCGTGTTCATGTTCATGTGTATGTTCATGTTCATGCGCATGGTCGTGGTCACAGCAATGTTCGTGCTCATGCTCGTGGTCATGATCGCAGCAATGCTCGTGCTCATGCTCATGGTCATGATCGCAGCAATGTTCATGTTCATGCTCGTGCGCGACGACCTCGACCTCCGGCTCATGCCGGTGCACGATCTGCTCGATCATGCTATGCAGCTCCTCCGGTACGGTATGTCCGGTGTGAACGGTCAGCGTCTGCTCTGCGAGGTTCACCGCCGCCGCGGAGACATGCTCCATAGCAGCGACGTCCCGCTCGATCTTTTCCGAGCAGTGCGGGCAGTCCAGCCCTTTCAGCGTATACACCAGTTCCATGACACCCTCCGATTCTGAAAATGATTCTGAATTTCATATTTTGCATCAGTTGAACAAATATTCAACTGATATCCCGGAAGAAATGCGGGGCAGCACCCCGCAGCTTCATTCCGAAATATGCTCACAGCCCATGTCAATGATCTTCTTCACATGGTCATCTGCAAGCGAATAGTACACATTCTGCCCGTCGCGGCGGTATTTGACCAGCCGTGCAAGGCGGAGCGATTTCAGCTGATGCGAAATGGCGGATTTCGTCATGCCGAGCAGTGCGGCCAGATCGCAGACGCAGAGCTCATGCTGCTCCAGCGCGTGCAGGATCTGCACACGGGTGCTGTCTCCGAACAGCTTGAACAGCGTCGCAAGGGACATATACACATCCTCCGCGAGCAGCTCCTTGCTGACGGCCTCGACAACATCCTTATGAATGACCTCGCATTCACAATGCGGCTGCTTCTCCATGACGCACCTCCGTCCGACAGTTGAATAATCGTTCAACTGTAGTATAGCACAAACCGGGAGAAATGTCAAGCCTTTTTTCAGATTTTTTCCGTTTTTGTGAGCAGCTCCCGCATCCCGGTGTAATCGGTGAGCAGATAATGCCGCTCCGAAAGCGAACCGGGCGTCTGCGTGCGGTCGGGCTCAACGGTCAGCAGCAGCACGGCGTCCGCATTGTACGGTGCGGCGGGACGGTTCGCATTGCCGTATTCCTGCTCCATATCCGCGGTCTGCATATCGCCGTCCTGCATCCGGATCGACAGCTCGGCGTATTTGCGGTTCTCCGCATTTTCGTCGAGCGGGATATCGCACGCGCTGACATAGAGCATCTGATCGCTGTACCGCACGGCGATATCCGACCACGGCATTTTGCAGGAGAAGCTGTCCGTGAGCGTGACCGTGCCGTCCGTGAGCGTGTACCAGTCAAAGACCGGTGCCGCGGCATGGTCGGCGTCAAGCGTTTCGAGCCGGATCACGAGCAGATCGTCCGCGCCGCGCCGGCTGAAATCTGCGAGATACGCGCCCGCAATGCCGGTCTGCTCCGAACAGGACAGCACTCCGGAATCATCGGCAAGACCGTATTCCGGGATCAGCTGTTCCGAGATAAATTCCAGATAGCACGCACTGTCATCCGGCTCCGTGACCGCTGTCGTACCGGCAGTCTGCTGTACGGCTGCCGCGGCCGCAGCGGTGCCGGGTACGGCGGTCGTTCCGGTCACGGCGGGCTCTGACGGCGCAGGCTCCGCGTAGACCGGGCGGCTGTTCCGGACGAGCAGTATGCCGCAGATCGCTGTCATCACCAGCAGCACCGCGATCATAGCATTCTGGCCTCTGCTGCTGCGGGTATTTTCGTTCTGCATCCCGTCACCCGCCCTTCACAACGACCAGCGTAACGAGCGATGCGAACATCACCCCGAGATTCAGCAGGACGATCAGCTTCATGATGCCGAAGCTACGCGAGGGACGCAGCGCGGGTGCCTGTGCCGTAAACCGCTGTGCGCGGAACACGGGCTGCGGGACGGGCAGCGCGGGCTTGTCCTGCGAAAGGGTCTCCGCAGGACGCGGAATATGGCAGACATGGCAGAACTTCATATTCTCCCGGTTGCGGGAGCTGCATTTGCTGCAAACCCATTGCTTCATACGGATACCCCCTGTCTTTTATATAGAATCAGCAACCGACCTCATGCCGCGTCTTTTCGGTAAATTCGGTCGGTTTCCGGTGCACGGCGAATCTGTCGTACACCATTTCGGTCTGAAATTCGTTCAGCCGGAGAACGCGTGTGCGGTCTGTTCCGGCTGCATCCTGATACCGGATGCAGATGCGGTATTCGGTCACGGTGCCTGCGTACAGGCTGTTCAGAAAATGCCGGATCTGCCTGACATTGCGCGTCACATCGGTGATGCGGCGGTTTTCGACTGCGGTGATGCCTGTCTGATCGAACAGTACCGTATATGTTTGCCCGATGCAGATGCCGTTCGACTTGCAGGTCAGCATTTTGCCTTCGAGATAGGAACGTTCGATCGCCGGCAGCTGTTCCCCGCAGCCGCGGAGAAATCTTCGTACCGGCGTGCGGAGGAGGATCACGAGCCCCCACACCAGAAAGATCAGTCCGCCGAACAGGAGGCAGCCGTTCAGCTCCGCGATACCTGTCCGCCAGAATGCGGCGGGGATCAGCATGGTCATCGCAAAGCATATCATGACGATGCCGGACGGCCTGAGATACCGCCGGTGCAGATCGGCCTTCATGCTCTTTGCGCGGACCGGCCGGAAGTCATGCTTTTCGCAGTAAAGCCGGTACCGTTCACGCCATTGCTCCTGTTCATAGTATACGCCGGATGTGATGCTGTTTTTGAGGTCGGCGTTCTTTTTTTCGGCACGGATCTCCCAGAGAAATGCCGCAGCGATCAGCACGGCAAACAGCAGGGCGATCAGCACGGACGGCAGCACCGGCATCCCGTAGTAACCGTGCAGCAGGAAAAATGCAAACGGCACGCCGAGCAGCTCGCCCCAGAGAAAGCGTTTCCTGCGCGGCAGAAGCGGCGGATTGCCGATTTCGGAGAGCGTTTCGCGGAGCTGCTCTTTCATGTGCCCGCACCTGCCTTTCTGACTGCACCGTCCGCGACCAGCACGCCCGCATTCTGCAGGTCGGACACCCCGAGCGGATAGACCCGCAGCCGGAGCGTTTTCACGCCGGTGACGTCGGTCTTCGTATGCAGCGCGGCAGCATCCCTGTCAAACGGGAATGACGTCAGCAGCCTGCCGTCACCGTAAATTTCAAGGATGACGCTGTTTTCCGCGGTATACGAAGCCAGCGGCGCGGCGGTCAGCGTCAGGAGATTATACTGTCCGTCCAGCGCAAATTCCGCAGAGGCCGACCGTCTGCCGGTCAATGCCTGATCGAAGGAGTAATACAGATTGCCGTCCGCTGTGTATTCCTTGCCGCGGCGGTCGGTGAGGGTCTGCTCTGCCCGGAACCATTCGTTCGGCTCACCGGCTTCGAGCGCGGAAAGCTTCTGCGGCTGATATGCATTGAGGTTCTGCCGGACGGCCTGCAGCTCAGCCGTGCCCGGGAACAGCGTTTCCGCCTCGGAGAGCAGCGCACCGGCCTCATTGAGCCTGTTTTCATCCGCGAGCTGTGCGGTCTGTTCTTTCACATAGAGCAGATACCGCGCACGGAGATTCTGCTTTGCAAACAGCAGCAGCTCGTCATCCGGCAGCGCGGAAAGCCCTTCCGCAAGCGCGGAAAAGGCATCTGTGTATGTGCCGTTATCCGCAGAGATGCGCGCTTTCTGCATTGCGGTATGCCGGAGCGTGTACGTGCGCCGCGTGACCGCTTTTGTATACGCAGAAAGGAGCGCGCCGTCATCGGGCAGCGTTTCGAGTGCCTGCTCCAGTCCGGCAATCTCCGCGGCATAGTCTGCATCCGCATCGGACTGCTCTGCCGCAGCGAGTGCCGCATCCCGGAAACGCGCCTCTGCCGCGGGAAGTGCCGCCCTCGCCGCCTGATAACATGCGGGGTCGTCGTCCGTGACAAGATGATACTGCCGGATCGCTTCGTCATCGCGGCCGGACTGCTCTGCTTTCTGCGCCGCAGCATAGGCCTGACGGGCGGATTCGATCTGCGCAGCGGTTTGCAGGGCGCGTTCCGCCTGCCCGGTGAGCGTTTCCTCGCCGAGCGACTGCAGCGCGCGGATCGCCGCGGTCGTTTCTTCATATGAAGCGGTGCCTGCGCGGTATGCGGAAAGCGCGGCGTCAAGCTCCCTTTGCAGCGCGCCCGCCAGACGCGCCGGTGCCGCACTGCCGCGGGAATGCATCAGATATTCCGCTTTTGCGTCGGTTTCGCGGTGATTCTCAACCGCACGGATCGGGCCGCGGGGGCCGCTGCGGTACTGCTGCACGAGCACCGTGCACTCCGCCGCGAGCAAACAGAACAGGACCGCGATGCACACGGACTTTGCTTTTCTGTGCTGCTGCATCACGATCCCTCCTTTTTCGCCGATTTGTCTCCATTATATCACTTTATGCCGGAAATTGCAAGAGAACACAAGATTCTTGTTTCGGGTCACCTCCGGCGATGTCAAAATTAAAGTTTCGGTCAAGCCTTTTCAAAGGCTTGCGGAGTCCAGAGGCAGAGCCTCTGGTCGCCCGTCGCAACGGGCGAAATCCCCCAGCGTGCAAAGAGCTCCGCAAGGGGTGAATTGCCGCGCAGCGGCAAGAGGGGACGCCCTGCGATAGAGGGCGTCCCCTAAAAACACTTTTTTGACAAACTGAGGTATCCGCTGCGCGGATGCTATTACAGAATGGGTGCTTCTCTTACAAGCACCCAAGCCCGCATGCGCTTCGCACGCTGGGGAGTTTCGCGCTCTGCGGAGCGCGACGAGGGCTCCGCCCCTCGACCCCGCAAACTGTTGAAAAAGTTTGATCAAAACTTTTGATTTGACATCACCGGAAGAAAAATGTTAAATTCCTGTTTGTTCCACGCTCCAAAACAAGCACCGCAGAGCGTCTGCCCTGCGGTGTATGTCTTATTTTGTTCCTGCGGTCAGCAGGATCCGCTTCAGAAGCGTGAGATCGACTGCATTGATGACGGTGTCGCCGCTGAGATCGGCTCTGCCGTCGGGGAGCGGCACCGCACCGAGCAGATGCTTGGTCAGCAGTACGGCGTCCGCAGCCGTGACCGCGCCGTCGCCGTTCAGATCGCCTTTGATTTTCGCGGGCGGCTGCTCCTGCGGCTGATACGTCTTTCCGCCGATTGCAAAGAGCTTTTTCTGCAGCTCGCGGTCGGTGAGCTGACAGGCCTCGCGGTCATAATGTCCGCCGGGCGTAGACCACAGTACGGGACAGTGTCCGCATTTGTAAGCCTCCTCGCAGACCGACGCGATGAACCGCTGCACGGATTCCGGCTCCTTATTTTTGGTCGGGCAGCCGTATTCGCCGATGATGACCGGGATGCCCTTGTCCGTGAAGTTCGTTTTCATCATCTGCATCTCACTGCGCAGGGATGCGTATTCCTCGTCGCTGCCCCATGTCGGGGACGCCTTGCCCCAGTCCGCATCCTCTTCGAGGATCGCGAATCCGGCAGGGGAGTAGTAGTGCACGGAAATCGCCATGCGGTTTGCAGGGTCAGAGGGCATTTTGAACAGCGGATCGCAGGTGCGGTCGATGCCGGTGTTATAGCCGGAGATCAGCAGATGCCGCTTCGGGTTGTTGCCGCCGGACTTCCGGACGGTATCGACAAAGGCCTGATTGATCTCATTGCAGAGCTGATAGGCTTCTGTCTTGCCCTCGGTGCCGCCCCACGGATTCCAGACAGTCTCCCAACCAAGTTCCTCGTTCTGCGCCTCAAAGATCAGATAATCGCCGTAGTCTTTGAAGCTGTCCGCGATCTGCTCCCACATGTGCGTAAACCGCTTCATGCTCTCTGTCTTGTTCTTGGGGAAGTCGTTGACCCAGCCGCCGTCCCAGTGGATATTGATGATCGCGTACATGCCGCAGCCGAGCGTCCAGTCCACGATCTCGTGAACACGCGCGTCATAGGCGGCATTAATCGTGTAGGTGCCGTCCGGTTCCATCATGTTCGACCACGCGACCGGGATGCGGAGCACGCCGAAGCCCTCCTTCGCAATGCCCTCGATGATCTCTTTCGTGATGACGGGGCTGCCCCATGCAGTCTCGTAGTCCGTCGGCTGACCGGAGCTGTATTCCGCGATCCAGTCGCCGCAGGCCTCGAGGGTATTGCCTAAATTGATGCCGATGCCCATATCACGCACCAGCTCTTTTGTGGAGATATCCCGCATCGCCGGTTCGGCGGAGACGGGCATCATGCAGCAGCCGAAGCACAGGACTGCTGCGGTCAGTGCGGAGAACCGCGCTGTATGATTCATGGTTTCCTCCTCGCAGTTTCTGTCCGGCAGACCGTCTGCGCGCTTCTTACGGTTCTTCCGGTTTCGCATTTTCTATGGTTTCTTTCTGAGGTACATGGCCGTGTACTGTATTTATTTTAACGCAGAACAGCACTTCCGGTCAATGGACAAAGTACAGAAAAAGTGCGGAATCCTAATATCGGCTGCTGTGCCGGAATGTGCAGATATTGCGCAGAACAGGCCGAAAAACCGGAATGCACTTGCAAAAAATACGATTATATGGTACAATAGGAAACAGGCATACGCCGACGAAAAGGAGGAGTCTATATGCTGAATCAGGGAGATACGCTGCACGGCTTTACGGTCACGCGGGTGCGGGAATCCGCAGAGCTGGGCGGCAGGATCGTTGAAATGACGTATGATAAGACCGGCACGGAGCTGGTCTGGCTTGACAACGGCGCGGAGAACAAGCTGTTCGCGATCGCGTTCAAGACGCTGCCGGAGAACAGCACGGGCGTGTTCCATATTCTGGAGCATTCGGTGCTCTGCGGCTCACAGAAATATCATGTGCGGGAGCCGTTCGTCGAGCTGCTGAAAAGCTCGATGAACACGTTTCTCAATGCAATGACCTTCCCGGATAAGACGATGTATCCGGTATCCAGCCGCAATCCGCGGGACTTCCTCAATCTGACGGAGGTCTATCTGGACGCGGTCTTTGCGCCGGATATCCTGCATAATCCCAACATTTTCTGCCAGGAGGGCTGGCATATTGAGCAGGATGCGGACGGCACGCTCAGCTATAAGGGCGTGGTGTTCAACGAGATGAAGGGTGCATTGAGCAGTGCGGATGACCTTGCCGCGGAAAGGATCATGGAGATGCTGTTCCCGGATACGGCCTACGGCTTCAATTCCGGCGGCGACCCCGCCGTCATCCCGTCGCTCACGTATGAGCAGTTCAAGGAGACCTATCACCGCTTCTATCATCCGTCCAATGCGCGCATTTATCTGGACGGCGCGGTCCCTGTTGAGGAGACCTTCACGCTGCTGGAGGAATATCTCTCGCGGTCTGAACGCAGCGATGCGCTGCCCGTTCTGCAGATGCAGGAGCCGGTTTCTTCCGTCGATACGCTGTATTACGATCTTCCGGCGGATGAATCCCCGGAGAACCGCAGCAATCTGACGGTCGGCCGGATCATCGGAAGCTGGCAGGACAGAACGAAGCTGCTGGCTGTCAGCGTTATGCTGGATGCCTTTGCGCTCTCCAATGAAACGCCGCTGAAGCGGGCGGTTCTCTCTGCGGGACTGGCGCAGGAAATGGAGATCAGCGTGGAGGAATGCCTCGCGCAGCCCTATATCCAGATCCACCTGAAAAATACCGCGGACGGCAGAGCCGACGAGATCCTGCCGCTGCTGCGGAAAACGGCGGCGGAGCTGGCCGCAAACGGCCTTGACAAAGCGGCACTGGAGGCCTCTGCGAACCGGATCGAGTTCCGGCTCATGGAGCCGGAGGAGCCGCAGGCCGTGGAACGCTGCATCAATATCATGAACAGCTGGCTTTACGGCGGCGACCCGATGATGTATCTGGTCTATGAGGAGGCCTTTGCGGAGATCCGCCGCATGATCGCGGACGGCAGATTTGATGACCTGATGCGCGAGATCTTTGTGGATGAGACCGGCACGGCGGTGCTGTATTCGCTGCCGTCGCATACCCGCGGCGAGGAGCTCCGGCAGGAGGAGGCCGCACGGCTTGCGGCGATCCGGAGTGCATGGACGGAGGCAGATCTCGCAGAGAATACCGCGATGAACGAGCGGCTGACAAAATGGCAGCAGACACCGGATTCTCCGGAGGAGCTCGCCAAGCTGCCGCAGCTGCCTGTTTCTGCGGTCAGCGACCGGCCCTCTTGGACGGAGACCGTCCTGCAGGAAGCGGACGGCGTGAAGCTGCTGTATCATCCGGCGCACTGCCGCGGCATCGTGCACATTGCGCTCTCCTTTGCGCTGACGGATTATTCGCTGGAGGAGCTGTCCCTGCTCACACATGCGGGCAGCCTGTACGGGAAACTGAAAACAGAGCATTATTCCGCTCTGGAGCTGCAGCGCGAGCTGAAAAGCAAGCTCGGCAGACTGGAGACCTCTGTCGAGCTGGGAGCCAGAAAAAAGCAGACGGAGACCTGCACGCCGATGCTGACGATGCGGTGCAGCGTCCTGCGCGATAAGCTGCCGGAGGCCTTCCGGCTGATGCGCGAGGTGCTGCTGACGACCGACTTCGGGGAAAAGGAAAAGATCCGCGAGATCATCACGCAGAAGAACGAGAACTACCGTCAGCTCAGCATCACTGCGGGACATACGCTCGGCGTGTCCTGCGTCATGGCGAATTATTCCGCGCAGTATGCGGTGCGCGCCGCGCTTGGCGGTTATCCGGTGATCCGTGCAGTGCAGGATCTGGTCGGGAATTTTGATGAAAAGTTCGATGCATTTTCGGCTCTGCTGAAAAAGATGCAGGCATCGCTCGGCAGAAAGCGCATGGCGTATGCGAGCGTCACGGCACAGGAGCCCGCGGATATCACGCCGCTGCTTGCTTCTCTGCCGGAGGGCGAAAGCGTCCCGGCGGAGCGGCATTACGAAGCGGATATGCCGAAAAAGACCGGCTATCAGATCCCGGCGCAGATCGGTTTTGCGGTACAGGGCTGGCATACCGTACAGAAGAATATCCCGTATGATGCAGGCAGACGGGTCGCGTCCAAGATCATTTCACTCAGTTATCTGTGGAATCAGGTGCGCGTGCAGGGCGGCGCCTACGGAACCGGCCTCAGCGTGATGCCGGACAGCAGCATAATTACGTTCTCATACCGTGATCCTTCTCCGGCGCGTTCGTTGGCGGTCAACGGGGGCATTTCGGAATTTATCCGGCAGTTCTGCGAAAGCGGCGAGCCGATCGACAAGTACATTATCTCGACCGTTTCGGATGAGGAGCCGCTGCGCTCGCCGAGAGAGGAAGGCATCCTTGCCGATGCGTTCTGGTTTGCCGGAAAGACCCGGGAGGAGCTCGTGCAGGAACGCCGTCAGATGCTTTCCGTGACGCGGGAATCGCTGCTTGCGGACTGCGCGGTCTGGGATGCATTTGCAGAGAACGGCGCGGTCTGCGTGGTCGCGTCCGGCAATCTGCTTGCAGACTGCGAAGGCCTGACGATCCTCGAATAAACGGTCGGGCGGGGAGCCCCCGCCGGCGATTTTCTCCGGGTCGGCAGGGCCGACAGCCGTTTTCCTTCGGGGACGGTGAGCGAAGCTCCCCCAACAATTATAACACACGCCGCTATTCGCGGCTTCTGTGACGTTCGTGCTCCCAATGCGAAAGGTATCTGAAAGCGTATAGAAAATCAGCGAACAAACAAAAGTCAGCAATGCGCCCCGGAGAGGAGCGGGTAAGGAAAGCGGGCGCGCAGCGATGACTTCCCGCTTCCGATTCCGCAGGGAAACAAAAACAGGCGTCAGCAGCTATCAGCCAACGCCTGTTTTGATTTTGTTGTGCAAGCATCCGCCGCACCGCCCGCACGGTCAGCGAACATACATCAATACAAATGCCAGCGCAAAGCTGAAGCACAACTGCTGCAGAATAATCAGTACGACATTCGTCAGACTGGTGCCGCCCTCGCTTTTCAGCTTCGCATAAAGCTCCTCTTTGGAGCCTGCCGTCTTGCGGAGCCCGTTGATCTTCCGCTGCGTAAAGCGATAGTAAAAATAATTTGCACCGAGCCCCCACAGCAGGGCAAAAACAACATACAGCACCGTGCAGAGCTTGCTGACGGTCTGGAACCCGGCCGTCTCAATATTCGCCCACGGAACCGTGATCTGGAACGAGTCGTTCATCATCTTGATCGCGGAGGGGACGTCCAGCAGCACGCGCACGATCAGCGAGGTCAGCGCAAGCCCCCACATTTTCCGGTTCGCAAAATAGATATGCGGAAACAGCAGGCTCAGGAAATTGAATGACAGCTTCTTTCCGGTGCGCTTCATCAGCCGGAACATCGGCAGATAGTAAAACCGGTTCGTGCCGACGAATTCCGCCGTCTCGCGGATCGTGGCATTCCCGAGCTGTTCCTCCGGATCCATGCCGAGACAGGGATCATCCGAATCCAGCCTTACGCCGTCGTAAATGCCTGCATCGAAGGTCTGCGGGCCTTCGCCGCGCTCGCGGGCGGCAGCCTGTTCTGCTTCCTCTGCGCGCCGGGCTGCGGCACGTTCCGCATCCAGCTCGCGTTTGCGCTGAACCATCCAGCTTTCGCCGGACTGATGCAGCTGCAGATTGATGCACTGGCCCTCTTTCTGCCAGCAAGCCCGGTGATACGGCGTGCCGCATTCCGGACAGGTCACGATGTCGTCATCCTTGTTGAACAGCTCCCCGCAGACAATGCACGGCTGCTTCTGATATTCCTGCATAAGCTCCTGCCTTTCCGTTGTGTCCTGTAATCCGTATCTATTGTAACACATCCGCGCCGTTTTTACAAGTCTCCGCCTGTTTTTTTCACGCATTATTCATGTTTCACAGAAAAAAGCTGCCGAAATGACGGAATCTTTTTGTGCAGACGCAATTTTTTTTGGAAAAACGCTTGCATTTTTCCTGAAAGTATGATATACTAAAAGCAATCGTTTGCCGACGGACACCGTGCGGCAGCTACAGCTCAGAAAGGAATGTTCCAAATCATGAAAATTTTTGAAATTGTCGGCGGCGTTATTCTGCTGCTTTCCTGTGCACTGATTATCCTCTTTGGCCTGATGCAGGACCAGAAGCAGGATCAGAATATGACCTCTGCGATCACCGGCGGCTCCTACGATTCTGCTTTCAGCAAGAATGAGGGCAACACGAAGGAAGCGATCCTCAAGAAATGGACCAAGTGGCTCATGATTATCTTCTTTGTGGTCACGCTGGTCATCACGATCGTTCCGGTCTATCTGAAGTGATACTGAACTGAAACAAAACGCCCTGTGCTCATCCGAGTGCAGGGCGTTGCTGTTTATCAGGGGCTGTTTGCGCGGCATCCCTTTTATGTTATTGGTCATCGGTGAAGGTGAAGATCTCCTCGACGGTCGTGCCGAAGATTTTTGCGATATCCATGGCCAGCTTCAGAGAGGGGTTATACTGCCCTTTTTCCAGCCGGATGATCGTCTCGCGCCGGACGCCGGTCATCTCGGCCAGTTCGGACTGGCTCATGTTGAAACGGGCGCGGTATTCCTTGATTTTCGTCTGCAGTTCAGCCATCGGCTTTCTCCCCGCTGAAAGGCGTCATATCAAAGAACAGGAACAGCGCGCTCCGGATCGCGAGCACCGCACAAATGACAATGACGATATATGCAGGCAGGATCGTATGTGCTTTCGCAAACATTCCTAACACTGCGAATGCGGCAAACAGCAGCCACATGGCAGCGGTATTGGCCTTATGGATGTTCAGTTTGGCGAGCTCGTCGGCTTTTTCGTATTTGCCGTCAAAGCAGACGCCGACAACGATCGGCAGCCAGACGAACGCATCGCCCCAGTTGTCAATGAAGAGCACCCACAGTACGCCGAGTACGGAAAGAGCTGCGAGCATTGCGTGATAGGATTTCAGGGTTTTGATTTTCTTTTCAGATAGTTTCATGATGATTACGTCCTTTCTGGGTGATGTATTTCTCACCTCTTGTGACAATTATATCACACGGCGAGCAGCTTGTCAATAGGAAAGTGACAAAAACATCACTTTTGGAGGGCTGCACAAAAAAGAGACAGGGGATTTGTGAGGTGTGACATATTTATCACAAATTATCTGCGGAAGGTCGTCTGTAAAAGGGGACTTGGGATTGAAGAGCAGTTGAGAGAATAAACTGCGGAATTGTCTCCGAAACACTGTCAAATTGTATCCGGAATCAAAAAAGTTGCACTGAAACGTGCAACTTTTTTGTGTTTCTGCAGTCTATGCAGAGAGCGATACGAATGCTTGCGGTATTCGGTGTACCGGAATCGCAGCATTGCGGCATGTGCGCTGAGCGGGGCGATGTATTAGGGCACTCGTTCCCTGCTGACAGCCGAAGACAGGATGCGCTTTGGAAACTTGACAATTGAATATTGATTGCGGGATTATATACTTGCTGAGAATGTTTTAGCATCCTCGCTTTTTCCATTATCCGGATGTTTCTTTTGTTGGGCGCGGGGCGCAATTTCGGGGGTGACAACCCAGGAGGACAGGGGGAAAGCGCGACTGCGTCGCTAATTCCCCCTATCCCCCTGGGTTTTCGCCCCCGAGCCCCCGCTTTCCTGACCCCTTGACCCCTTTGAGGCGCACCGCATTCTTTTGCTTGCATGGCTGTACGGGGAATGCGTCATCCTTCGGAATGGGCTCCCCGCCGCCGCTGTTGAATTTTCGTGCCGAAATCATTGCATTTCACCGTATAATATGGTATAATAAAAAGAATACAGAATCTTTCCGCAGGACACAATTCTGAAAGGGGGCATCCGCATGGCAAAGCGTGCACATGCGCACAAGCCGAAGGCGCGCAGCAGTATGAAGCAGACTGACCGCCGCGGCGCAGTCCGGAGCAAAAAGGAATACGAGGGAATGTCGGAGATCGAGGTTCCGGAGGAGCAGATCCAGCACTTTGCGAACCGCATCACGACATTTGTAAAAAAAGCAAACGGCAGACCCGTTTCCCGCGCCGATCTCGCATCGAAATGCCGCGGCAAGGGACAGGCCGCCTATCTGCGGGCACTGAAACGCCTGATCGCAGAAGGTACGGTCGCGGAACGCCGGAACGGCTATGTCTATGCGGAGGCGGCGGGGATGCTCCGCGCACAGATCGTCCGCATCAGCCGGACATTCGGCTTTGCAAAATCGGAGGCGGACGGCCGCGAATATTTCATTCCCGGCAGAGAACTAAAGGGCGCGATGCCCGGCGATCTCGTGCTGATGCTCCCGACCGGCGAGCGCGACGGCACCCCGGAAGGCACCGTGCAGACGGTCATTGTCCCGGCGGCGGTGCAGACCTCTGGTATGCTGATCGAGGACGGCGGCGAGCTGCGCTTCCTGCCGGATACGCTCTGCCGCAGAACGCTGGAAATTGAGAATGCAGCCGACTGGCTCGGCCATGAAGGCGACAAGGTGCTTGCGACCGTGACAAGGCGCGGCGACCGGCATTCCGAGCATGTGGTGCGTGTGGATGTGTCACTCGGCAGTGCGGAATCCGCAAAGGCCTGCTGCGAAGCACTCGTGACGGTCAGCGGCGTTCCAGTCGAGTTCCCGCCCGATGTACAGGCAGAGGCGGAGCGTCTCGAAGCCGCGGGCATCCCCGATGAGGAATTGAACGGCAGACTGGATCTGCGCCAGCCGGAGGATATCATCTTCACGATCGACGGCTGGGATGCGAAAGACCTTGACGACGCGATCTCGATCGCGAAAACGGAGCAGGGCTACCGGCTCGGCGTGCACATCGCGGATGTGTCGCATTATGTGACGCAGGATTCCGCGCTGGATAAAGAGGCGATCTCCCGCGGCACGAGCATTTATTATGCCGATCAGGTCATCCCGATGCTGCCGAAGGCACTGAGCAACGGCATCTGCTCGCTGCATCCGGATGTGGACAGACTGGCGTTTTCCGCGCTGCTGGAGCTCGATCATGAGGGCGAGATCCGCAGCTATCGCTTTGAGAAAACCGTGATCCGCTCGGCGGTCAAGGGCGTATACCGCGAGGTCAATGCGATCCTCGACGGCACCGCATCGCCGGAGCTGGAAGAAAAATACGCGGCGGTGAAGGATTCCCTGCTGCTGCTGAATGAACTGCGGGAGCAGCGTCTTGCTGCAAGAAAACGGAGAGGCGCGCCGTCGATCGAGGCGGAGGAAAGCGCATTCCTGCTCGACGAAAACGGCGTCTGCACCGATGTCATGCCGCGGACGCGTGCGGCAGGTGAGGAGCTGATCGAAGAATGTATGCTGCTCGCGAATGAGGCGGCGGCACGGCTCGCAAAGGAAAAGCACCTTCCGTTTGTATACCGCGTGCACGCGAAGCCGCCGGAGGAAAAGGCGATCCGGCTGGCCGAGGCACTGAACCGTCTGGAGATCCCGCACCCCGCGCTCGATGACCCGAAGCCGAAGGATTACGCGCAGGTGCTTGCCAATGCGGCAGACAGTCCGCTGAAGCCGGCTGTGCATCAGATGGTGCTGCGGAGCATGGCAAAGGCGGATTACGAGACCGAGCCGATCGGACATTTCGGGCTTGCTTTGACAGACTACGCACATTTTACGTCCCCGATCCGCCGCTATCCCGATCTGGCGATCCACCGGATCCTGTCGGCGTATCTGGCAGGGGAAAAGCCCGAATATGCAAAGAAATTCGCGGAGGATGCTGCGCAGGCCGGTACGAGCACCGAGCAGCGCGCAATGCAGCTGGAACGCGACTGCGACGACCGCTACCGTGCGGAATGGGCAAAGCAGCATATCGGTGAGGAATTTGAGGGTGCTGTCTCCGGCCTGGCGGATTTCGGCATTTACGTCATGCTGCCGAATACGGCGGAGGGCCTGATCTCGCTGGATTCGCTCCCGCTGGACGAATATCAGACAGACGGCTTCTTCTCGATGCGCGCGGTCAACTCGAAGCGGACATTCACGCTCGGGATGCCGGTGCGCGTCACGGTCACCCGCGCCGACGTCAACAGCGGAAACATTGACTTTGTGCTCGCTGAGACAGAACTGAAACCATAATACCGGAGGTATTCGGATGAAAACCTATACCGACGATGCGCTTGCGCGCACGATCTACCGCATTGCCGCGGAACGGATACAGAATGCCGGCGGGAAGATGCCCTGCACCGAAGCGGTCTTTTCCGCGGTCACGGCAGCCGCGCCGGACAAAGTCTCCTACCGGCAGCTTGCGGGGCTGGACAACGCGGATTTTCTTGAGGCAGCCTATCTGCTGCTGCTCGGCAGACCGCTCGACGATCCGTCGCGGGAATCGTGGCAGGGCAGTCTGAGCCTGCCGCCGCAGGAGCTGCAGACGCTTGTGCTGAAAACGATCATGCAGTCCGGGGAATACAAAAGCAACCGCATCCCGCTGACGGACTGTCCGCTGCAGATCACGGACGGGGAGCAGCAGAATCTGCTGATCTCTGCGCAGGCGATGCCGCAGCGTCTGGTGCGCATGTATCAGAAAATGCCGCGCTTCATGCAGAAGCTCGCGAAAAAAGCGGCGGGGAAGGAGTGAGCGCATGGCAGATACACGCATTTATATCGACCTGTCGCGGCTCTGTCTGACGCCTTTCACGACCGGTATCCAGCGCGTCGCAAAGGAGATCGTGCTGCGGATGCTGAAAGACCCGACACTGTCTGTCACGCTGCTGGCAGATCTGCCGTCCCATACGGCGTGGCGCGTGCTGCCGCAGGCGGCATTTACAAAATATTATACCGAGCAGGAGGGCAGCCCCTACGGCACCGGCATCCCGCAGATCATCAGGCCGGAGGATATCCCGACCGATGCGGTCTTTTTCGATATCGACAGCGCATGGAATATGCCGATGCAGCGGAGCTGGCTGTTCCCGCGGCTGAAAAACCGCGGTGTGACAGTCGTTTCACATTTGTATGATCTGATTCCTGTGACAGAGCCGCAGTATTTTCATTCGCAGACGCTCCGGCAGTTCCTCTCGTGGACATCTGCCGTGCTGCAGTATGCAGACCGCATCATCTGCAATGCGGAGGCAACCAAAGCTGCCCTGCACACGCTCTGCGGACAATTGGAGCTTGAACCGCCGCCGTGCACGGTCGTGCCGCTGGGCGGAGATTTCGCGAAAAAGGCCGCCGATCAGGGCAAGGCGGACGAGAACCTCTTTGCACAGCTGACGCCGTACCGCTACCTGCTCATGGTCGGCACGGTCGAGCCGCGGAAGAACCACAGACTGCTGTTTGATGCCGTCAATGCGCTGGCAAAGCGCGGCATCAAGGTCGTGTTCGCGGGGCGCGTCGGCTGGAACATGAACGAGTTTGTCAAGGAGATCTCAAAGCACCCGAAGAACGGAAAGGACCTGTTCTTTGTGCAGGGGCCTTCCGATGCAACGGTGCAGCGGCTCTATCAGAATGCGCTGGCAGTCGCATTTCCGACCAAGAACGAGGGCTTCGGCCTGCCAATCGTGGAGGCGTTTCTGAACGGCACGCCGGTGCTGGCATCGGATATCCCGGTGCTGCGCGAGGTCGGCGGCGACATGGCCGATTACTTTGACAATACCAGCGTCGATTCGCTGCTGGCAGCCGTGGACGCGCTGCTCGCGGACCCCGACGCCTACCAGAAAAAGCGCGCCGCGATCGCGGCATACCGTCCGCGCACATGGGATACCGCTGCTGAAGAAATGGCGCAGGCACTCCGGAATGCAGGACGCATTCAAGGCACCGTTCCGGCGGATACCCGCGTCACGCAGATGGTGATGCTCACCGCCAGAAACGCCGATCTGCTGCGCACGCTGCCGTATCTGGACGCCTGTATGCCGTTCATCGAGCGGCTGCTGATCTGCTGTCCGGAGCGGAATGTCGCGGAGCTTAAAGAGAAATGGCACGGCCGCATCCAGCTTTCTTTCTTTACGGATGAGCAGCTTCTGGACGGTGCCGCTCTGCCGGAGGATCACAGCACGCGCAATCTGTTCCTGCGCTGCCTGATGATGCGCCGCGCACCGCTCGACGATGTGTTCATCATGACCGATGACGATTACCGTCCGCTGATGCCGGTCACGCAGGAATGCTTCATCAAAAACGGCAGATATCAGGCGTATTACTGCTACGACCTGAAGGACTGGCGCGGCACGCAGGACGATTATTCTTCGTTTGACCGCTCCATGTTCCGCACGCGCGATCTGCTGACGGAACACCGGCTGCCGACGCTGATGTATGCGTCGCATCAGCCGCAGATCATTGACCGGAAGCTCTACCTCGAAATGCTGGATGCTTTTCCGGGAATCGAGATGTCCGGCAATGACGAATGGAGCAGCTATTTTGATTATTGTATCGCAAAGCATCCGGATATGTTCGCCGCGGAGCGGTTCCTCTCCGTGAGCTGGCCGGGCAGCATTTCGGACTGGCGGCTGATGTATCAGCCGAAAGCACTGGTGTTCGAGAACTTCTACGGTTCACTTTATGAGGACAGACAGATTTTTGCAGGGCTTTCTCAAACCTATGACGCGGAGCGGTTTCCTGCGGAGAGTGCGGAAAAAATCCGCCGCTGGTCTGCGGAGCTCGAAAAGCAGAACACCTGCGCCGCGCAGATGCGCACCTATACGGAAATGTACCGCGACAGCCGCGGCAGACTGCCGGAATTTCTGCTGACGGAGCAGGACGGTCAGGCGGTGCTCACCGTGCCGGAACTGTTGTATCTGCCGGCCGGTGCCGCGACAAGAATCCCGCTCATCATTGACCCGGCCGCAGCAAAGCCGGGGCTGGAGATCACCTATACGCTGCATGACGACCGCGGCAACCGCATTCTGAGAGAGCGGACGCTTGCGCCGGAGACCGTCGCGCCGGGTGTTCCGCCGGAGCTGATCTTCCTGATGCCGCCGTATCCGTTCCGCGGCATTCTGACGCTGACCTGCGGAGAGACGAAAGCAAGCTGCGCCGTTTCCTGCGTGCAGTAAACGGATAAAGGAGGAAAAAGCTTGTCAGAGCTGATTGAAACACTGATCCGGACGCATGACCTTTCCGATGCCGAACTGCTCCGGTTCCTTTCCGAGCCGCAGCCGGAGGCGGAGCTCTTTGCTGCGGCGGACACAGTACGCAGAACACATTACGGCGACAAGGTCTTTCTGCGCGGACTGATCGAGTTTACAAACTACTGCAAAAACAACTGCTATTACTGCGGTATCCGCGCGGGCAATCCCCATGCGGAGCGTTACCGCCTGACGGATGAACAGATCCTTGCCTGCTGCAAAGAGGGCTATGCGCTCGGCTACCGCACCTTTGTTTTACAGGGCGGCGAGGATCCGTTTTATACCGATGACAGGATCTGTGAGATCGTTTCTGCGATCGCGGCGGCATTTCCGGACTGCCGCATCACACTGTCGATCGGGGAGAAGTCAAAGGATAGCTATCAGCGGTATTACGATGCAGGCGCAAGGCGGTATCTGCTGCGGCATGAGACCGCAGACCCTGAACATTACCGGCAGCTGCATCCGGAGAGCATGTCGCTTGATAACAGAAAACGCTGCCTCTTTGATCTGAAAGCGATCGGCTATCAGGTCGGCAGCGGGTTTATGATCGGCTCGCCGTATCAGACGGACGCATGTCTGCTTGCGGATATCCGCTTTCTGCAGACACTGCAGCCGGCCATGATCGGCGTCGGGCCGTATATCACACACAGGGAAACGCCCTTTGCGGAGATGCCGTCCGGAGAGCTGCACCGGAGCCTGAAGATCATCGCGCTGCTGCGCCTGCTGTTCCCGCAGGCACTGATCCCCGCGACGACGGCCTTCGGCTCGCTGCATCCGGAGGGACGGGAGCTCGCGCTGAAGGCGGGCGGCAACGTGGTCATGCCGAATCTTTCGCCGGTCACTGTGCGGAAGCTGTATGACCTCTACGAGAACAAGATCTGTACCGGTGAGGAGGCCGCACAGTGCAGGGGATGCCTCGAACAGCGCATCCTGCACGCGGGCTACCGTCCTGTCACGGATGTCGGTGACAGTCTGGTGCCGTTCGGAAAAGCATAAGGAGAACAAATATGGATATGACACATAAGGCAGAGCTCCGTGAGGATCAGTATCAGCGGATCATTGAGTTTCTGGATGAGCAGCGCAGCAAATTCATGCACAAGCTGTACATCAGCATCGGGGGAACGGTTTTACTGGCGGTCCCCGGCATCATAACGCTTTCCAATATGGCGTATTCCAAGCGGGTGGGCATGTCCGGGCATGTCGGCAACCGCACCTCTGATGCCGCATTTTATGTGTGGGTGATCTGCGTGGTTGCGACTGTTATTCTGTTCATTACCGGTTATCAGAGTAAATTCGGCCCGCGTGCGCTGATCAACCGGTTCAAACGGCGGGAGTTTTCCTGTGAGTTCGTGACGGTCGGGCAGTTGTCCGGCGGCGAGGGCAGACCGCCCTATCTGATGAAGGATTCGCTCGGCACGGATTACTATGTGCCGGTGTTCCTCGACTATAAGCAGCTGAAAATCGGCGGGCCGGCAATCGCCGTTTACATGACCTCCGGCGGGGAACGCTTTGCCGTGCATGATCCTGCGGCGGAATGAGGAAACTGTTGGGATAACAAAAGGACGCTGACAAACGATCAGCGTCCTTTGTTTTCTGTATAATGGAGTATCACGGTTCGTCCTCACCGGCGTCCGGCTCTGCCGGAGATGCATCGTCCCCTTTCTGTTCCGGCATATCGTAGGGGCCGCGTACCTGTTTGCAGCGCGGATCCTCCGGCGGCGCGGGCTTCTCAAACTTCGCCCGGAGACGGTCGATGCCCTTCGCGATCCGCGGCGTCAGTACCGCGATCACCGCAACGACTGCGAAGATCACAAAAAACTTGCCGATGAACTTCATCAGGACCGGCGTCACATTGACCATATCGTCATTGCTTTCCGCAAGCAGTATGAGCAGGCTCACAGGTCACACTCCTTCGTGACAAATACCGCAAACGGCGGGCAGCCGGTACGGTTCGGAAAGCTGCACTGCAAAACGGTATAATACCGGCTGTCCAGCTTCGAGAGAAAGTCAAGCAGTGCGTCGCGCTCGGTAAAGCCGTTCGCGCCGCCGTAATAAATGCACAGCACCAGCGAGCCGCCGCGCTTCAGAAGGCGCAGCCCCGCTTCGAGTGCCGCAATGCTGGAATCCGCATGGGTGAAGATCTCATGACTGCCGCGCGGCAGCCAGCCGAAATTGAACACGATGCAGGAGACCGTTCCGTGTGCGGCATACTGCTCCATGTCCGCATGGCTCTGCAGATGCAGCTCCGCGGAAAGGTGATGCTCTGTCAGCAGGGCGGCTGCAGAGTCGATCGCCTCCTGCTGGATGTCAAAGCCGATGACGCGGCCTTCCGCGCCGGTCAGCTCACAGAGCAGCCTGGTATCGTTGCCTCTGCCGCAGGTCGCGTCGATGCAGAGGTCGCCGGGGGAGACATGCTCCCGCAGCCAGTGATGCGCCAGATCCAGCACACCGAGCTGTCTGCCGGCTGGTTTTTCGTTCGGGTTCATACGTAAAACACCTTCATATCGTCCAGACGCAGGCACGCGAGTTTGCCGCCCGCCTCGTGGAACACGGCACCGCAGTCGATGTTGATATATGTCTCCGTAAAGAGCACCTCGGCTCTGCCGTGCATCTGCGGATAGGTCAGCGTCGGCGTGTGGCCGAAGATCAGCGTGCGGTCATCGTAGAAGCGGTCGCTTTGCTGCGGACGCGCATTGATGAGCTCGTCGATCTGGTATTCCGAAAGGTCAAGCGCCGGATCGAAGTTTTCAATGCCGCTGTGCGTAAAGACGAATCTTCTGCCGTCCGGCATGGTCAGCTCCTCATAGAGCCGGAACTCCTGCAGATAGGCCAGCAGCTCCGCGCGCGTTTCCGGCGGAAGGCCGAGATACTGATTCAGGGTGATCGAGCCGCCGTTCTGCATCCACGCGGAATAGACGGCATAGCCTGCATCGGTATAAAATTCTGTTACATTGTCGATATTTGCTTCCGCGGGCAGCCCGTTGATGCACTGCAGCATAATCGCTTCGTGGTTGCCGAGCAGCGGATAGACATTGATGCGCTCCATGCAGTCGAGGAGCAGCGGGATCGGCGTGTCGCCGCGGTCAATGAAATCGCCGAGGATATACAGGTCGTCGTCTTCTGTAAAGTCGATCTTCTGGCACATCTTGCGGAACAGTGCATGACAGCCGTGAATATCACTCATGACATAGATCAAGCAGGCTTCACCTCCCTGTACGGTAGAATATGCAGGAAATCAGTTCAGGTTTCCGGTATGGAACATCAGGACGGAGAGCGCGGTCAGCGGTGCTGTCTCACAGCGTAAAATGCGCTTGCCGAGCCAGACCGGCTGTACCCCTCTGCCCTGCAGATATTCGATCTCTGCGGGATCAAACCCGCCCTCGCTGCCGATGCAGATGCCGTAGCTTGCGGCGTCGCTGCGGACAGCGGAAAACGAAATGCCGCCCTCGCCCTCATAGAGCACGACGGGCACTTCCAGCTCTGCCATGCGGTCAGCCGCCATTTCCAGTGTGTGCAGCGGTGCGATGACAGGGATGATGCCTCTGCCGGACTGCTGCGCGGCTGCCTGCGCGATCTTCTGCAGGCGGGGGAGCTTCTTCTGGAATTCGCCGGGATTCGGCCTTGAGATGCAGCGTCTTGTCAGCACCGGGACGATCTCCGTGACGCCCAATTCCACGGATTTCTGGATGATCTGTTCCAGCTTATCCGATTTCGGGAGTGCCTGAAAGAGCGTGACTCTGATCGTCGGCTCGGCACAGCAGGGGGCGGCGGAGAGGATGTTCAGCGTGATTTCGTCCTGCGTGATCTCCGCGATCTCGCATTCGTAATCGGTTCCGCAGGCACAGATCGTCAGGTGTTCCCCGGTACGCATCCGCAGGGCATATCCGATGTGGCGCAGATGCTCGCCGGTCAGCACGGGATGCGCCGGAGAGAAGGCGTCGTCAAAAAACTTCGGCATGAGAAGCAGCTCCTTTTGCAAAGTCCTTTATATTATACCATATTTCCGCAGAAAAAGCAATGTTTTCGCAGCGAAAAAAATATGGAGCTTTTGAAGCGGAAAAAAGCTGCTTTCGATTTGCGCGTAACGCTGCCGGAAAGCTTTAGCAAATTGCCGGCGCGGGCTCCGCGCTCCGCAGAAAAAGCAATGTTTTCGCGGTGAAAAAATATGGAGCTTCTGCTGCGGGAAAAAATGGAGCTTCTGCGGCGGAAATAATACAGTGGATCGTGAATCATAAACAGTACAGGCACCCGCAGAAAACCGCAGGTGCCTGTTTGATGTTATTCGGTCTCAGAGGATGCTTCGGTCTCCGCTGCAGCTTCGGTTTCTGCTGCGGCTTCTTCTGCGGCCTTCTCCGTCTCTGCCGGTTCTTCGTCATCCTGAACCGGTTTCAGTTCGATGCCCTTGTCCTTCAATGCCTGGATCAGTGTCTCGTAGGACGGTGTCAGGGACTTCGTAAACTCGTTCAGCCGGACGGTCATGCTGCTGTAGGTGCCGTCCGTGAACAGCCAGTAGGTGTTCGCGGATTTCTCCGTGAAGGTCAGCTTTTTCTTCGTGTGATCCTTAAAGCTGTATTCGATCGTGATGAGCGGCTCTGCATTCGGGTCGGGCTTATCATCCAGATTGATCTCCGTGAAGCTCAGGTTGCTGATGCCGCGGTACAGGTTCATGAACAGCTTGTTGAGGTTCTCGTCGTACAGGCCGCTGATGTCCGTGCCGTTGAACTGATACTTTGTGTTTGCATTGTCCACGGTCAGCGTCGCTTTCATGTCGTAGACCTTGCCCATGTCGATCGTGACGCTGTCCACATCGTCGATGTCGGTCTCAACACAGAACGGCATCACGAGATCCGCAACGGTCGTATTCGTGAACGCTGCCTGCGATCTGGAAATGGAGAACACCTGATTTGTCGAGGTGAACATGCCGTAGAGGTTCGTTTCGTTTTCGCTGTCGGAAACAGGCTTGCCGAACCAGAGCTCCTCCTCGATCGGCGCATCGCCGTCCGTGCCCTTCAGCCAGACCTTTGCCTGCGGCTTGTCAAGGCCGTACTGCGCAAGGTCCGTCGGATTCTCCGCGATGAAGGAATCGACCGTGAGGTGTACGATCTCATCGGCAAGATCATCGACATAAGCCTTTGCGGGTGAGAAGCCCTTGGGCTGGACGATCTGCCATGCGCGCTCACTGTCGCGCTGAATCTCAACCGGGTGCGCACCGGCCTTTTCGATCCGGATGTACTGCACCTGTGCGGCGGTCGTATCGAACAGATACGCGTTTTTCAGCGCGTTCTTCGATGCGCAGAATACCGAGCCGCTGTTGTAGTCGATCGTGTAGATATCGTCCGAGCCGCCGATCATCGCGTAATAGGCGTCATAGGTCGGGGTGTTGTCACCGACAAAGATCTGATACGGATTCTTATCGCCGGTCTCGGTCGTGAAGATCTGGATCTCGACCGGATCGGTGAAGCCGTAAACATCCTTGCTGCTGCTGTCAAACGCAACGGTCTTGAGGGATTCCAGATGACACGCATAGCTGACGATCGCACCGATCGCATAGCTGTTGACATGGATCTCGTCGCCGCCGTTCTGTACCCATCTGCGGTTGACGTCGTCCCATTCAAAGGAGAAGGTGCCCTCCTCGTTTTTCAGCGTGACGCGGGTCGCTTTGCTTTCATCAAACTGCAAAAGCTGTTTGCCGTCTCCGATATGCTTGGCCTTGTCCCTTTTGTCGCTGTTGATATCAACGATAATGAAAATGCCGATCAGCACAACGGCGGCAATGCCGAGTGCCCAGATCCAGCGAAGCTGTTTCATCCGTTTCTCCTCCTTAACCAGATCAGGACGCCTGCTGCGGCGACGATGATCGGGAATGCTGCGAACACGCCGATCAGCGTGCTGGCCTCGCCGGAGCTCTTGACACTGAGCGTGTCATAGGTGCGCTCCTTGTTTGCAATGTTCATATCGACGTCGGAATTGTACATCCATGTGACGGAGGTCAGGAAAAGCTGCAGCGGATTGATGAAATACGCCTGCTTGGTGCCTTCGTCGGTGATGATATCGCCGGAACCGAACACGATCAGCTTGGAATTGCTGCGCATCGTGTCAACGGCATACATCGCGAGTGCGAGTGCCTGACCCTCCTTCGGCTTCGGGTCGAGCTGCTTTCCGCCGAACGGTTCGGAGCGTGCGGTCACATCGGTCAGGATCAGCGGATCCATGTTGACCGTTGCGATGTTGGCACCGTAAAGCGTCTGGAAGCTGCGGGAATACGGCATATAGGTCGGGAGGCTGTTGTTCTTCGGAAGCAGTGCCTCGGTGAGGTTTTCCGTCGCATTCTCGCTGGCTTCGGTGATGTTGCACATCATCGCATAGGGGTCGGCATGGGAGTGGCGGTTCTCGTCGGTCTCGGTGACGCGGTCATAATTCATGGTGATGCAGTAGCCGGAGAGCAGACGCTCAAGGTTCGTATAGCGCGTATCGCTCTCGTTCGGGTTGATCAGCACGCTGACGTTGCCGCCGTTCTGCGTATAGGCGTAGATCTTTTCGTATTCATCCGTCGTGATGTCGAACTGCGGGTTGTTGATGACCAGAATGCGGCAGTCATCCGGGACGGCACGCGAGGTGGTCAGGTTCAGCGATGCGGCACCGTAGTTGTTGTTCTGCAGGTTCGCTTCCAGCTGGGACATATCACTGAGGGAGACCTCACCGTGTCCTTCTAAGAAATAGAGCATCGGCAGCTCGCCCTCGACGACGGACTTCATATAGCCCGTAAAGAGGTTTTCGCCGCGGAACTCCGCGTTCTGGATGACGCCGTCCGAATCGGTGCCGTAGGTATACAGCATCGTGCCGGGCAGACGCTTGACCATATTGCCGTAGACGAACAGGAAATCGCCGGAGCTCAGATTGTACTTGTTGTCCGGATTCAGCTCACGGAGCATTGCCGGATCGGTATCCGGGTCGAAGTCGATCAGGTTGAAGCACTCATGTGCGTCGTAATTCTGAATGGTGCGGTAGAGCGCGAGCAGCTCAAGGTCGCCGTCCAGCTCCTCCAGCTCCATGAGAAAATACACATTGACCTTGATGCCTCTCTGGTCAAGCTCGTCCAGATAGTTCGTTGTGGTCTTGCTGAGCGAATAGAGGCTGTTCGGGGTCATGTCCGCCGTCAGGTTGAGGCGGTCAAAGATCAGGTTCAGCGGGACCGCGACCGCAAGCACGAGGATCGCAAGGACCCATGCCAGTGCGGTAAACCGCTTGTTTTTTTGATTGATCGTCGTTTTATCCATTGTAACCCCCTCCTTTCATCCGCGGCTCCAGCGGCGCTTCTCAATGATGATAATGGTCCAGATCAGCACCACGGCGGTAATGGTAATAAAGAACACGAGATCGGAAAGGGTGAACAGACCCTGCGAGAAGGTGTTGAAGCGGATCTCGGTCGAGAACCACCGCAGGACCTTCTGAAGGAACGGCAGCGAGGTGACAAGGTCGGTCGCCGCAAAGTTGTCGATGAAGATCAGGAAGATCATTGCGGTCTCGCCGAGGACGGCGGCAATGATCGGGTTGTCGGTCAGTGCGGACATCATCATGCCGACTGCGATGCAGACCATACCCCACAGGAAGAAGCCGAGATAGCCGCAGAACAGGCTCGAAACGATGACGGAGCCCTTGACCGCCGCGACCAGCGGGAAGAACAAAGACAGCAGCATCATGACGAGGAACACCGTTGCGACTGCGAAAAACTTTGCAAGGACGACCTGCGGGATCGTGATCGGCGCAGAAAGCCAGAGCGTTTCTGTGTGGGATTTGCGCTCCTCCGCGAAGGTGCGCATGGTCAGCAGCGGGATCATGAAGATGAAATAGAAGAAGTTGTTGTAGAAGATATTGGAGAACGAGAACTTGAACACGCTCGAATCCATGTTGGAGATGCCCTGAATGAAGCTCATCGAAAAGACGAGCAGGAACAGCGCACTGACGATGTATGCGAACGGGGAGCAGAAATAGGACTGCACTTCCTTTTTATACAGTGAGAACATTATTCCGCATCCTCCTCTCCGCTGCTTTCGGCTTTGTCAGACTGCTTCGCGGCTTCCTCGGCCTCGCGTGCGGCATCAAGCTGCCTGCCGAGCTCCTCGAAGGACTCCTCCTTGGTCGGCGCGGTCAGGCGGACAAAGACGTCCTCCAGATTTGCATGGATCGCCGTGATCTCGAGCACCATGCAGTCCTTTGCGAGCAGTGCTTCCATGAGCGGCTTGCGCACGGTATCGGACGAAGCCGTGACCGTGTAGCTGCTGACGCCGTCGGATTCAAACTCGATCTCATCAATGCTGCTGACGCCCTCTACACTATTTATAATATCCGTGACCTTCGTGATCTCGCCCTCGACCTTCAGGCAGAGCTTCCGCTCCGAGCTGACGCTGTTCTCAAGGTTCTCGATCGTATCGACCGCACGGATCCTGCCCTGACTGATGATGACGACGCGCTCACAGACGGCCGTGACCTCTGCCAGAATATGCGTGGAGAAGATGATCGTGTGATCCTTCGCAAGATCCTTGATGAGGCGGCGCACCTCCATGACCTGCTTCGGGTCGAGGCCGACCGTCGGTTCGTCGAGGATCAGGAACTTCGGGGAGCCGAGCAGTGCCTGTGCAAATCCCACGCGCTGCCGGTAGCCCTTGGACAGGTTGCCGATGATGCGCTTCTGTACGTCCGTGATGTGCAGACGCTCCATCGCGTCCTCGACCTGCTTTGCGCGCTTGTCCCGCGGGACGCCCTTCAGCCCCGCCGCGAACATCAGATAGTCGCGCACGCGCATGTCCGTGTAGACCGGCGGCAGCTCCGGCAGATAGCCGATCCTGCGCTTGACCTCCAGCGGGTCCTTGGCAATGTCATAGCCGTCCACCAGCACCGTGCCCGCGGTGGAGGGGAGGCATCCCGTGATCATGTTCATGGTGGTGGATTTTCCGGCACCGTTCGGGCCGAGGAATCCAAGCACCTCATGATCGCCGACTGTGAAGGAGATATCCTGCACAGCCGGATGACTGCCATAGTATTTGGTCAGATTCTTGATCTCTACCATTCTTTTCGCAAGCCCCTTTCATGCTTTCTTTGATTTACCCGTGACGCTCTGTAATACAGAACGGAAAACCGCGTCCGCCCTCCGGACGGCGGCTGACTGGATACATACATCCATTATCTCCTTATTATCTCAAATTATGATGAATAAACTATGAACACATTGTGTCAGCCTTGTGAATATATACAGAATGGCCAAGAATTTGTACGGTGCGAACGAAATGCAGCGATCTTGCATTTGTGAAGAAAAAAAGAAATATTCCGGAGTGTATAATTCAAAAGGCAGAATAGACAAAAATAGGATTTGTTATTTGTTGAAATATCCGAAAAACGGGTGCCTGCGCGGCTGTTTACGGCGAAAGCCTTGACAAACGGGAGTAAAATTACTATAATTGTACTAGGTACCGTATCGGTATCTCTGCGCACTTTTGTACCTCAGCAATGCCGGTCATTGGAACGGATGCCGGGGCCGGCGAAGGCTGGACTGTGTGCGGGGGATCGGGATACGGGATCGGGAACTGCGGCCGGACAATGCACGGGCTGCCGCGGCTCCTTTCGGCAAATGCGCAGCCTGTTCCTTTGCTTCGCAGGCTGACCGTGCTGATAAGGAAGCAAAACCATCACAATTTAACGAGAGGGGAAAAAAGAATGCAATTCAAGAAAAGCAGAGCGATCCTTGCGGCTGTTATGGCAGCAGGCATGGCATCCAGCGCGCTGATGTCCGTCACGGCATCTGCAAAGGGCCCGCGTACCAAGGCTGAGAAGTACGAAGTCGACGGTGCCGATGCCTACAAGAACCGTTTTCTCGCAATGTATGACGATGTCGTCACCAACGGTAAGGAAAACGGCTATCTGAGTGCTGACGGTATCCCGTATCACTCCGTCGAAGAGCTGATCTGCGAGGCTCCTGACTACGGTCACGAGACCACTTCCGAGGCTATGTCCTACATCGTCTGGGTCGCAGCCATGAAGGATAAGCTTGGCGGCGGCAGCGGCGAGCTGGACAAGCAGTGGAAGGTCCTCGAGAACATGATCCCGGCAAAGGATCAGCAGAAGGGCTTTTTCCAGAAGACCGAGCTGAGCGCACAGGTCTCTGCAGAGCATCCGGATGATGTCAAGAAGTATCCGTCTGAGGGCTCTGAGTCCAACACCGGTAAGAACCCGCTCCACTCCAAGTTCGTCTCCGCATACAGCTCTGAGGGCAGAGAGTATCTGCTGCACTGGCTGGCTGACGTTGATGACTGGTACGGCTTCAGCGGCTCCGCACGCGGCGAGAAGGGTAAGTTCACCTTTATCAATACCTTCCAGCGCGGCGACCAGGAGTCCTGCTTCGAGACCATTCCGCATCCGTCCATCGAGACCCTGAAGTACGGCAACAGCACCCAGGGCATGAAGTTCGCATTCCAGAAGTCCACTGCGGAGTCCTGGTCCTACACGAACGCTCCTGACGCAGAAGACCGTGCAATCCAGGCTGTCTACGCAGCAAACCGCTGGGGCGTTTCCAACAGCGTCTCCGACAAGGCTGCTATGATGGGTGACTTCTGCCGTAACGACATGTACGACAAGTACTACAAGGAAATCGGCTGCCAGAGCATGACCAAGGATTCCAGCGGCGGCTCCGGCGATAAGGGCAAGCACTATCTGATGTCCTGGTACACCGCATGGGGCGGCGCTGCTGACGGCGCATGGGCATGGCAGATCGGCTGCTCGCACGCTCACCAGTTCTATCAGAACCCGCTGGCTGCTTACGGTCTGCTGACCGACAGCAAGCTGAGCGCAGGCATGAAGGCTGACGGCGCAAAGAAGGACTATGAGACCTCCCTGGAGCGTCAGATGGAAATGTACCTCTGGCTGTCCTCCGCTGAGGGTCCGTTCGCAGGCGGCTGCACCAACTGCTGGATGGGCGACTATGAGACCTATCCGAGCAATGTTCCGACCTTCCATGATATGGCTTACATCGAGCAGCCGGTTTACGCTGACCCGGGTTCCAACAACTGGACCGGTAACCAGTACTGGGCAACCCAGCGTCTCGCTGAGCTGTACTATGTTATCAAGACCGACGGCGACAGCTCCAGCGTCAATCCGGGCGGCATGAAGCTCGAAGAGGCTCTGAAGACTGTTCTGGACAAGTGGGTCAAGTTCTTCCTCGACAACACCACGATCGAGTCTGACGGCGACTACGCTGTTCCGTCCAGCCTGAAGTGGGAAGGCGCTCCGAACACCTGGAGCGGCTCCTATACCGAGAATTCCAGCCTCCATGCAAAGCTTGACGGCACGCAGAACACCGACCTCGGATGCGTCTGCTCGCTGGCAAACACTCTGATCTACTATGCAGCTGCAAACGGCGTTGCTGATTCTGCTGCAACCGGCGATTCTGCTCCGTCCGGTCAGGCTGAGAAGGCTCTCTGGACTGCAAAGAAGCTGCTTGACGGCGTCTGGAAGTTCGGCCGTGACGATATCGGCTGCTCCAGAACCGAGCACAACGGCTCTCTGGCACGTTTCTGGGCACAGGGCGTCTACACCGGCGGCGGCTCCGGTAAGTATCCGTACGGCTACGAAGTCGGCGAGGGTGCAACCTTCATCTCCATCCGTCCGATGTACGAGGATGAGGGTCAGTCCTACTCCGATCTCTACAAGGAGCTGAAGGCTGCTTATGATAAGGACGTTGCAGAAGGCGCAAAGATCGAAGAGTTCAGCGGCACCTACAGCTACGGTATGGACTGCCGTACCGGCAACTCCCAGTTCAAGAACGTCGAGAAGGTTGACCTCAACTACCACAGATTCTGGCACGCAGGCGACGTCATGATGGCAAACGGCACCATGGCACTGCTGTACCCGAACATCGGCGGCGATCCGACTCCAGTCGCCACCACACCGGCTCCTGTCACCACGACCAAGGAAGAGACCACGACCACCAAGAAGGAAGAGACCACTGCGCCCAGTTCGACTGTCGGTGTCTGGGGCGATGCTGACTGCTCCAACAAGGTTGACGTTTCCGACGCGGTTCTGCTTGCAAAGTATCTGAACCAGGATGCTACGGGCAACATCACCGAGCAGGGTAAGGTCAATGCAAACGTCATCTCCGGCAGCCTGGATGCTGACGACCTCTCCGCAATCCTCATGCTGATCGCGAAGATCGTTACCCAGGAGCAGTGCCCGCTGAGCGCACTTCCGAGAGCATAATCTCTGCGCAGAAGCGTAACTGAACGCAATACAAAAGCCGATCTCCGAAAGGGGATCGGCTTTTTTGCGCCCGAGCGGAAATTTGTAACATTTATCCCTTGATTTTCATGCTGATTTGTGGTATACTAAAGTGATGACCTATGTGCAATAGGAGATTCAACATGATCTGAAAGAAGGGACTGCTGCTTATGCCAAAGAGTATGACCGGCTACGGACGCGCCCAGCGTCTCGCGGACGGACGGGATGTGCTCGTCGAGATCCGTGCCGTCAATCACAGATATTATGAGTTTTCTGCGCGGCTGCCGCGTACCTGCATGTATCTGGAGGAAAAGCTCAAGAGCTTCCTGAACGGGAAAATCGCACGCGGCAAGGTTGAGGTCAGCGTTACAATCACCCGCCCCGACGGAAAGGACGCGCAGATCGCCGTCAACCGTTCCATTGCGGAGGGCTATGTCAATGCGCTGCGGATGCTGAATGAAACCATGCAGCTTCAGGACGATATTACCCTGACCTCGCTGCTCCGTCTGCCCGATATTTTTACCGTGACCAAGGAGCAGGACGATGAAGCCGCAGTCTGGGCGATCGTTTCCGAGGCGGCCGGCGAAGCACTCGGGTCCTTTCTGCAAATGCGCGCCGCGGAGGGCGAACGCCTTGCGGCCGATCTTTCCGGTAAGCTGGACGGCCTTGAGAAAATGCTCTGTGCGGTCGAGGCGATTGAGCCGGGTGTCGCGGAAAGCTACCGCGCAAAGCTGCTCGCCAAGCTCAATGAGCTGCTGGGCGATACCAATATCGATGAACAGCGGATCCTGACGGAAACCGCGATCTTTGCCGAGAAAACCGCGATCGACGAGGAGACCGTCCGCCTGCACAGCCACCTTGCACAGTTCCGGACGCTGCTTGCTTCGCCGGAGCCCGTCGGCAGAAAGCTCGACTTCCTTGTGCAGGAGATGAACCGTGAGGTCAACACGATCGGTTCCAAGGCGCAGGACCTCAGCATTACCAGACTTGTCGTGGATATGAAATCCGAGATCGAAAAGATCCGTGAGCAGATTCAGAATATCGAATAAGCGAAAGGAGCGGCTATGCGTCTTATCAATATCGGATTTGGCAATATGATTTCATCTGCGCGGCTCGTGACGATCGTCAGCCCCGATTCCGCGCCGATCAAGCGCATTGTGCAGGATGCCCGCGACCGCGGCAGACTGATCGACGCGACCTACGGCAGAAGAACCCGTGCCGTCATCGTCATGGACAGTGACCATGTGATTCTGTCCGCGATCCAGCCGGAGACCATTGCGGCCCGTCTGGCAGGCAGCACGGCACCTGCGGAGGAGGAGACCGAGGATGAAGAATAAGGGTCTGCTGATCGTGCTGTCCGGGCCGTCCGGGTGCGGAAAAGGTACCATGGTTGCGGAGATTCTGAAGCGCGGCGACTGCGCCGTTTCAGTTTCCGCAACGACCAGAGCTCCCCGCGAAGGTGAGGAAAATCACGTACATTATCACTTTTTGAGCCGTGAGGAATTTGAGCAGCGCATCGCCGATGACGGTCTGCTCGAATATGCGACCTACTGCGACAACTACTACGGCACCCCGAAAAAAGAGGTTGAGGAGATGCGCGCTGCGGGCAAGCATGTCATCCTTGAAATTGAGGTGCAGGGCGCATTCCAGATCCGGGAACGCTGCCCCGATGCCGTGCTCGTCTTTACTGTGCCGCCGTCGATCGCAGAGCTGCGCCGCAGACTGCATAAGCGCGGAACGGAAACCGATGAGGTCATTGAAAAGCGCATTGCGCGCGCAATGGAGGAGCTCCCGCTTGCAGCGCAATATGATTATATTATTCTGAACGATGCCTTAGAGGACGCGGTCTCCGATTTCGGAGCGGTGCTCAGAGCGGAAACGCTGCGCCCTTCATATACAGATTTGGATTCGCTGAGAAAGGACGGAAACCTATTATGATGCTCAGACCCTCGATGTATCAGATCATCTCCAAGAACGAAAGCTATTATTCGCTCGTGATCGGCGTAGCCAAGCGCGCCAGAGAGATCGCTGAACAGCATGTCAAGGAGAAGGAGGCCGCAAAGGCTGCGGCAGAACGCCGTGCAAAGACCACCGGCGACCAGAAGATCAGACTGGATGACAAGACGATCAAAATGGTCGTGCTGGAGGAAAATCCGGTCAAGACGGCTGTCGATGAGTTCGCAGCGGGCAAGTATAAGATCGTAGAGCCGGAAGAGGACAGTGAACGCTGAATTCGGCTCGCTGACTGTCCGCACGGCGATCGACGCTGCGTCCTTCGGCTACGATCTGCTGTACAGCTACACGGTGCGTGCACCGCTCGCGGAGAAGATCCGCGTCGGGATGCGGGTCGCCGTGCCGTTCGGCATGGGCAACCGCAGGCGCATCGCCATGGTGCTGGAGGTGCCGGAAGGCACGGATCCGGAAACCGAGGGCCGTACCCTCAAGCCGGTCGCCGCGCTGCTGGACACCGAACCCGTGCTGACGGATGAGCTGCTGATGCTGGTGAAATGGCTCCACGAGCACACATTCTGTACATGGTACGATGCGGTCAGGGCGGTTCTGCCCGGCGGGATGCAGCTTCGGCTGGAGGAACGCTATGTGCCGCTCGACCCGCCGGTCGGCGTTCACCTGACGCAGAAGGAGCAGAATCTGCTCAATATGCTGAAAATGGCAAACTCCGTGCAGGAGCGGGATGCGCTGCTGCAGAATGAGGGCGATGCCGAAAAGCAGAAGCTTCTGGATGCGCTTGTGAAGAAGGGCTGTCTGCTGGCCGTCTCCGAGGGCAAACAGCTTGTGGGGGACAGCACGCAGAAAATGGTGCGGCTTTCGGCAGCATTTTTATCCGATGAGACCGCGTTCCGCCCGACGCCCAAGCAGAAGCTCGCAGTCGATGTGCTGCGCGAGCATGAGGCCATGGCCGTCAAGGAATGCGCCTATCTGGCCGGCGTGACCGAACTGGTTGTGAACAATCTGGTCAAGGCTGGGATCGCGGAATTATATGCGGCGGAGCTGCTGCGTGTCCCGCGGGATGCGCAGGCGACGGTTTCGCCGGAAAATACGGTGCTGTCTGCACAGCAGCAGGCAGCCTATGACGCAGCTGCGGAACAGATCCTTGCGGGGAAGGCCGCGGCATTTCTGCTTTACGGCGTGACCGGCAGCGGCAAGACGGCCGTCTTTGAACAGCTGATCGCGCTGACCTTAAAGCAAAAACGGCAGGTTCTGCTGCTGATTCCGGAGATTTCGCTGACGCCGCAGGTCGTGCAGTATTTCCAGTCGCGGTTCGGCAACAAGGTCGCGCTGATCCACAGCGGATTATCGCTCCGGCAGCGGTTTGATACCGACAAGCTGATCCGCCGCGGGGAGATCTCGATCGTGATCGGCACCAGAAGCGCGGTGTTCGCGCCGCTCCCGGATATCGGGCTCATCATCCTCGATGAGGAGGGCGAGCATTCGTATAAATCGGAGCAGTCGCCGCGCTATCATGCGGCGGAGGTCGCAAGAGAGCGCGCGAAATATCACAATGCCGTGCTGATGCTCGCTTCTGCGACGCCCTCACTGGAAAGCCGTTATCTTGCGGACCGCGGAGTCTACCGCCTGCTGACCATGACGCAGCGGTACAATCAGGCACCGCTCCCGCAGGTGACGATCGTCGATATGAACGAGGAGCGCATGAACGGAAACGGCGGCCCCTTTTCGGAGACGCTCGCGACGGCACTCTACGACAATCTGCAGCGCGGGGAGCAGAGCATTCTGCTGCTGAACCGCCGCGGGTATCATACGCTGCTGCAATGCACAAAATGTTATGAACCGGTCTACTGCCCGAACTGCTCGGTGCCGATGACCTACCATAAAACAAACGGCAGCCTGCTCTGTCATTACTGCGGCCATGTGCAGCCGCCGGTCACGAAATGCCCGAAATGCGGCAATGACCGGCTCCGGCAGATGGGCTTCGGGACACAGAAGCTCGAGGAGGAGCTGCAGGCACTGCTGCCGGAGGCACGGATCCTGCGCATGGACGCCGACACGACCATGACGCGCACTGCCTACGAAACAGGCTTCCGCGCCTTTGCAAACCGTGAATACGATATTCTCTGCGGAACGCAGATGATCGGCAAGGGGCTGGATTTCCCGAACGTCACGCTGGTCGGCGTGGTGTCGGTCGATAAGGCACTGTTTGCCGGCGATTACCGCAGCTATGAACGCACGTTTTCGCTCGTGACGCAGGTCGTCGGGCGCGGCGGACGCGGCAGCTCGCCGGGACGCGCCGTCCTGCAGACCTATATGCCGGAGCATTATGTGCTGAATCTTGCCGCAGCACAGGACTACGACCGCTTTTATGCGGAGGAGCTTGCGATGCGGCGCGCACTGATGTTCCCGCCGGTCTGCGACCTCTGCGTGATCGGGTTTTCCGGTGTCTGGGAGGAAAAGGTGCGCATCGCGGCAGAACGCTTCACTCAGATCCTGCGGGAGACGGTCACGCGGATGCAGCTGAAGCTCCCGCTGCGGGTCTTGGGGCCGGTTGAAGCCGGCTACGGCAGACTGAACGGCAAGTTCCGCCGCCGTCTGCTGCTGAAATGCAAGAATACCGCGGAAATGCGCCGGTTTATCCGCAGCCTGCTGGAGCAGGCATATGCAGACAAGGCGTTTTCCGGGATCTCCGTCTTTGCGGATATGAACGGGGACTGCGGCGTCTGAACCGCAGATTCTGGAAGAAATCTGAAATCTTTTTGAAAATATTATGAAGATGCAGCCTGTTTGTCCCGTTTTCTGTTATAATAGGGTGAAACGGTGCATCATACAGGCTGAAAGGAGCGCCGGAATGGCAAAGGAAAAGACACCCAAACGGTTCGTTGAGGTGTATACGCAGAAAAACCCGGGCAGGATCCGGATCCTGGTCGATATGGCGACCGGTGTCAATTATATGATGTTTTCCGATGACAACGGATTTACGTCGGTCAGCGGTATGACACCGCTGCTGAATGCCGACGGTACGCCGGTCGTGACGCCGCCGGAGATGATTTTGCCGGAATGAAGGAATAATATGAAGCATTTTCGCTGGACAAAGCGGCGTGCGATCGTCTGGTCGGTGCTGTCGGTGATCCTGCTCGGCGGCGCGTCCGGTCTGGCGGTGTTCCGTGCCTGCCCGAAGTGGCAGCCTGCGGCACTCGATCCGCCGGTCACGGAGATGCCGGAAAGCCCGTTCATCGACCCGGACGGCATGACGCAGGGCACACGCATTTTGCCGCCGGAGGGCTATGAACGCACACCGGCTGCCGATGACAGCTTCCTTGCCTTTATGCGCCGGCAGCCGCTCTATGAACACGGCGCGGCGGTCTGCTCCTACCGCGGAGCACCTTACTCCGCGCACAATGCCGCTGCGGTCTATACGCTTTCGGTCGGCCGGGAGGGCTATCAGGAGTGTGCGGACAGCATCATCCGGCTGTGGAGCGAGTATTTCTATACCACCGGTCAGACAGACCGCATTGCGTTCCGCCTGACGAACGGCTATCCGACGGATTACGAAAGCTGGTGCAGCGGAAAGCGCATCCTTGCGTTCGGAAACATCGCATGGGGCATGAAGCTTGCAGGGTACGACGATTCCGTTCAGCAGTTCCACAATTATCTGATGACGGTCATGCACTATGCGGGCACGCGCTCGCTGGAGGCGGAATCCGCACCGATCGCTGCGGAGGATGCCCGCGCCGGTGATCTGCTGGTCAACGGCGGCTCGCCCGGCCATGCAGCCGTCATCGCGGACGAGGCCGTCAATGCAGCAGGCGAACGCTGTTATCTGCTCGCGCAGGGCTATATGCCCGCACAGAACTGTCATATCATCAACGGCTATGAGGATAAGCAGAATCCGTGGTATACCGCGGAGCAGCTTTCCGGTGATCCGGTCCGGCTCAGCAGCTACACCTTTACCGGTGAAGCACTGCGCCGCTGGAAGGAAGGCTTCCCGAATGCCGCAGAAGAATAAGGAGGATCATGTATGGCGATCCGCAACATTGTAAAAGAAGGCGATCCGGTCCTGAACAAGGTGTGCAGACCGGTCGAGAAATTTGACGAGAAGCTGGCACTGCTTCTGGACGACATGGCCGAAACGCTGAAAAAAGCGGGCGGTGTCGGACTGGCGGCACCGCAGGTCGGCATTCTCCGCAGAGTGTTCATCATGATGCTGGAGGAGGACGGCGAGGTGATCGAAGCGGTCAACCCGGAGATCGTCAAGACGTCGGGCAGTGTGCGCGATACGGAGGGCTGTCTCTCCGTGCCGAACCGCTGGGGGATCGTGACACGGCCGAAAACGGTCGTGATGCGCGCCTTTGACCGGAACGGTCAGGAATATGAGATGAAGCTGAAAGACCTCGGTGCGCGCTGCGCCTGCCACGAAAACGATCATCTGGACGGACATCTGTTCCTCGAAAAGGTCGAGGAGTTTGTGAAGCCGGAGGCGGAGGAATAACCCGCATTCCGGAACGGAGGTGACATCATGGACAAACAGCTTGCAAAAAAAGGACTCATCCGGTTCGGCATCGGCATCCTTCTGGTGATGCTGCTGCTCTTTCTCCCGGCGGGCACGCTGCGCTATGCGGGCGGTTGGCGGTTCCTCTTTGTTCTGTTCGTGCCGATGCTCCTGATGGGGCTGGTGCTGCTGAAAAAGAATCCGGAGCTGTTGAAAAAGCGTCTGGATGCGAAGGAAAAGCAGGGGACACAGAAAGCCGTCGTGCTGCTGAGCCTGCTGATGTTCGTCGGCGGATTCATCCTCGCCGGACTGGACTTCCGGTTTGACTGGGTACAGCTCCCGCGCTTTGTTTCGCGCATTGCGGCGGTGATCTTTCTCATCGGCTACGCGATGTACGCGGAGGTCATGCGCGAAAACGCCTATCTTTCCCGCACGGTGAAGGTGCAGGAGGGACAGAAGGTCGTCGATACCGGGCTGTACGGCATTGTCCGGCACCCGATGTATACCGCGACGATCCTGATGTTTCCGATGATCCCGCTGATCCTAGGGTCACTGGCCGCGCTGCCGGTGTTCCTGCTGTATCCGGCGATCATTGTGAAGCGCATCGGCAATGAGGAAAAGGTGCTCGCAAAGGAGCTTTCAGGCTATGATGCCTACCTGAAAAAGGTGAAATACAGACTGTTCCCGAAGATCTGGTGAACGGCAACCAAATCGGAACCGTGAAGTGTTCAGAGGAGGCGGAATATGAAAATTGTGTTTATGGGTACGCCGGTCTTTTCCGTGCCGACGCTGGAAATGCTGAAGGCCGACGGCCATGAGATCGCTGCGGTCTTTACGCAGCCCGACCGTCCGCGCGGCAGAGGCAAGAAGCTGCTGCCGACGCCGGTCAAGGAAAAGGCACTTTCCTACGGCCTGCCGGTTTATCAGCCGCAGTCGCTCCGGAAGGGCGAGGATGCAGAGGAAGCACTCCGCATCCTGCAGGAAATCAAGCCGGAGCTGATTATCGTCATCGCTTACGGGCAGATTCTGCCGAAAAGCATTCTGGAGCTGCCGAAATACGGCTGCATCAATCTGCACGCGTCGGTGCTTCCCCGCTGGCGGGGCGCGGCACCGATCCAGAGGGCGATCCTCGCGGGCGACAGCGAAACGGGTGTCACGGCCATGCAAATGGCAGAGGGGCTTGATACCGGCGATATGCTGCATACACTGAAAACCCCGATCGCGCCGGACGAAACGGCGGATTCGCTGCATGACCGCCTGTCGGAGATCGCGGCGGAAACGATGCGCGAAACGCTGCTTCTGCTCGATCAGGGGATGCTGAAGCCCGTGCGGCAGGACGATGCGCTCGCCTGCACCGCGGAAAAGATCACCAAGGACATGAGCCGGCTCGACTTCAAAAAGCCCGCGCAGGAGATCGACAGAACGATCCGTGCGGTGACCGGCTATGCCATGATGAAGGGCAGACGCATCAAGCTGCACGCCTCCGTGCTGACGAAGCAGCAGGCACAGATCCCTGCGGGCACGGTGATCGGCAGCGATGATGTCATCGGCATTGTCTGCGGCGACGGTCATATCGTGCAGCCGACCGTCATGCAGGCAGAGGGTGCCAAGGCCATGCCGACCGCAGATTTCCTGCGCGGCTTCCCGCTGAAAACAGGTGACCGCTTCTCGGCGGCTGAATAACGGAAAGGAGCATTTTTATGGAGTGGATCCTTCTGATTCTTCTGATTCTGGCGATCGCCATTCCGCTGATCGCATCGCTCAATGTGAAATCAACATTCAGGAAATACAGCAAGGTGCGCAGCGAGCGCGGCATGACCGGCGCAGAGGCTGCCCGCCAGCTGCTGCTCGACAACGGCATCACCGACGTCGCGATCGAGCCGATTCCCGGTGATCTGACAGACCATTATGATCCGCGCAGCAACACGATCCGCCTTTCGCAGAGCGTTTACGGCTCTGCCAGCGTTGCGGCGGTCGGCGTGGCCATGCACGAGGCAGGCCATGCGCTGCAATATGCGCAGAATTATGCGCCGGTTCGTGTGCGCAATGCAATTGTCAAGAGCACGAATATCTGCTCAAGCGGTTCGTCTTTGCTGATTATGCTCGGCATTCTGTTTGGCGGCGCAAGAGGAAATCAAAGTACCTCTTTTGGTGACGGTCTTTTGTTGTTCGGCATTATTCTGTTCTGTGCCGTGATCTTCTTCCAGCTCGTGACGCTGCCGGTCGAATTTAACGCCAGCGGCAGAGCCGTGCGTTCTCTGGAACAGGGCGGCATTCTCTCCGCTGAGGAGCAGGCGGGCGTCAGAAAGGTTCTGACTGCCGCTGCCATGACCTATGTCGCTGCAGTTGCTTCGTCGATCCTGACGCTGATGCGTCTGCTGCTGATCCGGGGCCGCCGGAGATGAACGGTCTGAATGCCAGACTGCTCTGTGTCCGGACGCTGATCCGGTCGATCAAGGCAAAAAGCTATTTCAATCTCGCACTGACCCATGCGCTCATGGATGCGGAGGAACTGACGCCGCAGGATACCGCGCTGTGCCTGAAACTCTATCAGGGAACGCTGGAACGCCTGCTGACGCTGGATGCCTGTATCCGGGCACATGCGAGCCGTCCGCCGGAAAAGCTCGATCTCGAGGTGCTGTGCGTGCTGCGCTGCGGCTTTTACGAGCTGCTGTATCTGCATACGCCGGATTCCGCGGTTGTCAATCTCTGGACGGAGGCCGTCAAGAAGCTGAAAAAAACCAGTGCCGCAGGCATGGTCAATGCGGTGCTCCGCAGCTTTATCCGCGGCGGAAAGCAGATTCCGCTGCCGGAGGATGACGCGGGAAAAATGTCGGTCACGTATTCCGTGCCGCTGCCGCTGCTGAACGCGCTGCTTGCGGACTACGATGCGGAGACGGTCACAGCGTTCCTTGCGGATGCCATGGATGCGCCGCCGATCTATATCCGGCGGAATCCGCTCTGCGAAAACAGCGAAAAGATGATCCCGCGCGCGGAGCCTGTTCCGGGCATTCCGTGTGCATATCTGCTCAAGCGGCGCGGCGAAACGGAGGCTGTTCCGACCGTCGCTGACGGGAAGGAGACCGTTCCGCTTGACCCTTACCGCAGCGGGCTTGTCTCCGAGGCGAAGGCCATGGGACGCTCGATGCATGTGCAGGACCTTGCCTCGCAGCTCTGCTGTCTGGCACTGGACCCGCAGCCCGGAGAGACCGTGCTCGATGTCTGTGCGGCACCGGGCGGCAAGACCTTTACCATTGCCGAGCTGATGCAGAACAAAGGGCATGTGTATGCCTATGATCTGCACGAGAACCGTGTCGGGCTGATCCGGAAGGGCGCGGAAAAGCTGCGTCTGACCTGCATTACCGCACAGGCAGGCGATGCAAGGCAGACCGAAAAGCCTTCTGCCGACCGCATTCTCTGCGATGTGCCGTGCTCCGGGTACGGCGTGATCCGCAGAAAGCCGGAGATCCGGTATAAAACGCCGGACGAGGTCGCGGGGCTGCCGGAGATTCAGTATGCAATTCTCGAAGCATCCGCAAAGGCACTGAAACTCGGCGGCGTGCTGGTCTATTCGACCTGTACCGTCTTAAAACGGGAAAATGAGGATGTCGTCCGCAGATTCCTTGCGGCGCATCCGGACTATACACTCGAAAAGCCGTGGCAGAATCTTCCTGCGCTGGCAGAATACGGGCAGGAGATGACAACGCTCTTCCCGCAGATGCTCGGCAGCGACGGGTTCTTTATCGCGAAAATGCGGAAAGGATGACCGATGAAGCATTCACACAGCACGAGGCTGACCGCGCTGATGTTTTCCGCGGCGGCTGCCGGTATACTGACAACCGGCTGCACACATTCCGGCTATAACGTCTACGGCCCGCCGCCTGTCGCGGAGCTTGACGACGACGATCTGATCGAGATCACGGAGATGCGGACACCGGAAACAACGGCACCTGCCGAAACAAGTATTCCCGATGCAGAGTATGATTTTCAAACGCCGATTGACCTTGATTCGCTGACGGAAGCGGATTTCCGCAGTATGTCAGACGAAATGCTGCTCGCAATGGCAAAGGATCCGACAAGTCTGGCTCTTCAGCAGCCGGCGTTCTGCGGTGATCTGCCTGCAGATATGCAGGGCAGTATGCGGATCGCAAAGCAGGCCGCTGCCGACCGGGCGGAAGCCGACGCGCTGGTGCGTGCGGACTTTATCCCGGAGCCGGCACCGGATGCGCTGCTTTCCGAAAAGCAGGGCTGCTATTGGCTGTACTGCAAAGGCTCCGGCATCCTATCCTATTATCTGGTGCCGGACAAGGCGTTCTTTGACCCGGAAACGCAGACGCTCCATGCGGAGGTAAACGAGGAAAACGTGCTGATGCTGGCCGCGATGCGGGATGTCCCCGGCGAGAAGAAGGTCGGCGCATTTGTGTCGGACAGCGGCGAAAGGCTGACCTGCCGTGAATACTATTTCCTGTATACCGCCCGGGCAGACGGGATGCGGGATACCGCGTCGCTCGGCAGTGTGACGTTCTCTGTCGATAAGGCGACCGGTCAGGTGACAGGCTTTGTCAATGAAGCCGGTGATCCGTATTTCTGCGATTCGATGCAGACGGTCGAAATACCGGATACCTGAAAGAGGGGTGCGGCATGAAGCAGTCATGGAAAACGCGGCTGACCGCGCTGATGTTTTCCGCAGCGGCGATCGGCGTCGGTGCGCTTTCCGTCAGCTGCGGCGTTTACGGCCCGCCCAATGTGCCGGAGATCGACATTCCGGCGGACAGAACCGATACGCCGCATGTCACGGAGCTGAACAATGACGATTTTGCAGAGATCACGCTGAGCCCGAAGCCGGAGACAACGGAGCCGGAAGAGATCAGCATTCCCGATGCGGAGATCGGCCTTGATGCGATGACCGACGACGATTTCCGCAATATGACGGATGAGCAGCTGATCGCGATCGGGAAGCAGTACACAAGGCTGCCGGTGCCTGCATTCTGCGGGACGCTGTCTGCCGGATTTCCTGATCGGCCGGCAATGACAAAAAAGGCTGCTGAAAATCAGGAAGAAGCGTTTGCACTGGCCTGCGAAGAATTTGAGTTGAAGCCGGACAGCATCTACGAAGAAAAAGACGGCTGTTACTGGCTGTATGAAGCGGGCTCCGGCATCGCATACTGGTATCTGGTACCGGACAAAGCATTCTTTGACCCGGAGACGCAGACGCTTCATGCGGATGTTACCGAGGAGAATCTGCTCCAGCTCGCGGCAATGCGTGCGGTGCTGGGTAAGCGTGTGCTCGGTGCATTTGTCAAAGACGAGGGTGACAAGCTCACCTGCACAGAGTATTATCTGCTATACAGCGGCGGCGATTACGGTCTGTCCGATACCGCAGCACTGTACGGCTTTGCGTTCTCCGCGGATAAGGCAACAGGTAAGCTGACCGGCTTTGACAGCGATCAGTATTTCCTCTCAAAAGAGGTCGAAATACCCGGAACGTATCACCCGTATCCGGACGAATAAACAGAAGGGAGCTGAACGGCTTGGAGCAGCAGAAAACAGATATTTTGAGCCTCCTGCCGGAGCAGCTCGAAGCGGAGATCACGGCCATGGGTGCGCCGAAATTCCGCGCAAAACAGATCTTTCATCAGATGCACGTGAAACGGGTCTTTGATTTCACGAAAATGACAGAACTATCTAAACAATTTCAGGCGCAGCTCAATGAACGATTTTATATAAACATGCCAAAGATTGAACAAAAGCTTGCATCTTGTATGGATGATACTGTAAAATATCTGTATAGGCTCTCTGACGGCAGCTGTATTGAGACCGTGCGCATGGTCTATCACCACGGGATCACCGCCTGCATCTCGACGCAGGTCGGCTGCAAAATGGGCTGCAGATTCTGTGCCTCGGCACCGCTCGGCTTTGTGAGAAACCTGACCCCTGCGGAAATGCTCGGGCAGATCTACGGCGCGGATGCGGATTTTTCCGGGGAGCCGCAGATCGGCAGCGTGGTGCTCATGGGCATCGGGGAGCCGCTGGATAACTATGATAATGTGATGCAGTTTCTGAGGCTGCTCTCCTGCAAGGAGGGGCGGAACCTCAGTCTGCGGCATGTGACGCTTTCCACCTGCGGACTTGTGCCGCGGATTTTACAGCTTGCGGAGGAGGATCTCCCGCTGACGCTTTCGGTCTCGCTGCACTGCGCGGACAACGAAAAGCGCGACGCGCTGATGCCGGTCAACCGGCGCTATCCGCTGGATACGCTGCTGGATGCCTGCGGGACATACTTCCGGAAAACAGGCCGGAGAGTCACATTTGAATATGCCGTCATTGCGGGCGAGAATGATTCTTCCGCAGCGGCAGAGCTGCTCGGAAAACGGCTCCGGCCGGTGTTCCCGAAGCAGCGGCCGCATATCAATCTGATCCCGGTCAATCCCGTTGCGGGGACCGGATTTCATGCAGGACATGCGGCAGCCTTTCAGAAGCTCCTTGAGCGGGAGGGCATCAATGCAACTGTGCGCAGGACGCTCGGAGACGATATCAAAGCGGCGTGCGGACAACTGCGGCGTGATACGATCGAAGCAACAGAAAGTGTGGTGAGCGGCATTGAAGGCGTATCTGGGCAGTGACATCGGCAAGACCAGACAGGAGAATCAGGATTCGATCCGTGCGGAGAGCTTTCCGGACGGCGTGCTTGCGCTGGTCTGCGACGGCATGGGCGGGATGCAGAACGGCAGTGCCGCAAGCAAGATCGCGGTTGCGGCTGCGGAGGAACGCTTCTGTGCAGACTATGAAAGCGGAATGCCGGAGGAGGCCGTCTGTGAGCTGCTGCGCAACTGCGCGGCGGACGCGAACCAGAAGGTCTATCAGGCAGCGGTGCGCAGTCAGATGCGTGCGCGCATGGGAACGACGCTGGTCGGTGCCTTTGCAAGGGACGATACGGTCTGCATCGTCAATGTCGGCGATTCGAGAGCGTATCTGCTTCCGGCAGAGGGCGAACTCGAACAGCTGACCGTTGACCACACCGTCGTGCAGCTTCTTTACGAGCAGGGCACGATCACCGCGGAGGAGCGTGCGACGCATATCCGGCGGAATGAGCTGATCCGTGCGATCGGCGTTTCCAGCAGAGTGCTCGCCGATACCCAGACGGTCACGCTTTCGGAGGGAGACCGCCTGCTGCTTTGCTCTGACGGGCTTTACAGCATGGTCGAAGAAGAACGCATCGCGGAGCTGATGCGGGAGAATCCGCCGGAGCAGCTTCCCGAGCTGCTGATCGCGGAGGCGAACGAGCAGGGCGGTCGGGATAATATTTCCGTGATCCTGCTGGTGAAATGACTTTGTTTGATTTAACGCGGGATGCCGCGTATGCAAATACTGACCCCATAACATCAATTGAGTTTTGCCGGACTGCAGCCGGCACGGAGGTTCGAGATGGAAAAAGATCGCAATGACAAGAACATCGGAAAGAAGCTCGACGGTCGCTACGAAATCACGGAGCTGATCGGCGAGGGCGGCATGGCGGATGTTTATCGCGCAACAGACGTTGTCGATAACAAGACGGTTGCCGTCAAGATCCTGAAGAAGGAGTTTGCGGAGAATGAGGAATTCCTGCGCAGATTCCGGAATGAGTCCAAGGCTATTGCCGTTCTCAGTCACCCGAATATCGTAAAGATTTACGATGTCGGCTTCTCGGAGCGGATTCAGTTCATCGTGATGGAGTATATCGACGGCATCACGCTGAACGAATACATGGAGCAGCAGGGACAGCTCGGCTGGAAGGACGCCGTGCACTTCATTCTTCAGATTCTGCGTGCGCTTCAGCACGCGCACAGCAAGGGCATCGTGCACCGTGATATCAAGCCGCAGAATATCATGATGCTTCGTGACGGCACGATCAAGGTCATGGACTTCGGCATCGCAAAGTTTGCGCGTGAGGACGGCAAGACCGGCACCGACAAGGCGATCGGCACCGTGCACTATATCAGCCCGGAGCAGGCCAGAGGCGCAGCGACCGACGCAAAGAGCGATATCTATTCCGTCGGCGTGATGCTCTATGAGATGCTCACCGGCAAAAAGCCGTTTGATACGGACAATCCCGTCAGCATCGCGGTCATGCACATGCAGGCCAAGGTGCCGCTGCCGCATACGATCCGCCCTGACATTCAGGTCGGCCTTGAGGAGATCATCTTAAAGGCAATGGAGAAGGATCCGGCCGATCGCTATCAGTCCGCAAGAGACATGATGGACGACCTGCAGACCTTCAAAGAGGACCCGGACGGCGTGTTCGGCTACTATCCGGAGCTGTTCGGCGGCGACGAGCCCGCTTCCGATCAGTTCGACGGGGAAGAGGATGACGGCAAGACGCGTTACTACCGCACGGCTACGGAGGAATCCGATGTGCCTGCCGAGGATCCCTACTACGATGACGGCGGACAGGATCCGTATTACGACGACGAGGAGCGTTATTACGATAACGACGACTACGGTGACGACGATTATGAGGACGATGACGATGACGAGGAGGAGAGCAAGTCGCTCTTTGTGCCGATCCTGAGTGCGGTCATCATCGTGGTGATCGTGGTCGCGGCCGTGCTCTTTACAACGCTGATCTGGAATATGCTCAACAACGCCGCAGGCACCAATACCGTCGAGGAGGCGGCAATGCCGAATCTGGTCGGCATGGATTTCGAGGAGGCCAAGCTGCAGTTCAAGGACAGACTCGATATCCGTGAGGAAAGCCGCGAATTCAACACATCCCAGCCGAACGGCAAGATCTTTGAGCAGGATATCAAGCCGGATAACCCGGTCAAGAAGGGCGACACGGTTCTGGTCAAGGTCTCCATGGGCTCGCAGAAGGTTCAGCTCCCGGATGTGAAGGGCTGGGCGTATAACGATGCAAGACAGACGATCCAGAACGCGGGCCTGTTTGCGGATAAGCGTTCTGCATACGATGAAACGGTTGAGGAAGGCCATGTTATCTCCACGGATCCGGAAGGCCCTGCAGAGCTGGAACCGGGCACTTATGTCCGCGTGACGGTCTCGCTCGGCAAGAACAGAAACACGGTTCTGGTCCCGAACTTCATCGACATGGACTGGGATCTCGCAAAGACCATGGCGGACGGCGTCGGTCTGATGCTCGCAAAGAACGAGGTCGATGACAATGCGCCGATGGGCAAAGTCCTGCGTCAGGATACCAAGGTCGGCGAGGAGGTGCCGGAGGATACCGTCATCGAGCTGACCGTTTCGAGCGGCAAGAAGAAGGATACGCCGGTTCGCGTGATGTTCAACATCCCGGCGAATGCGAACGGACTGTTCCACATCGAGCTCTATGAGGGCGGCGTTGCGGTGACGGCAGGCAGCAGCTTCAATCCGGAGTATGCAGCCGGTACGACCTCTCTGACCGTCAACGGCAAGGACAGCACCGATATGCTGGCGGTTCTGGTCAACGATTCCACGGGTGCAAGAGCGAACATCGGAACGTATCACATTGACTTCACCACGCAGTCCTCGCAGCAGATGAGCGGCGATATCGCCGAGGCATTCAAGCAGGTCACGGGCGGTGCCGCAGCACCGGCGACGACGACTGCTGCCGCTGCACCTGCGACAACAACACCGGCTCCGGCGGCACCTGCTGCTACGGAGGCTCCGCAGCCGCAGCAGCCGCAGGAAACACAGGCTCCTGCGCCTGCCGAAACACCGGCTGAATAATGGACGGGCTGATCATCAGAGCTGTCGGGGGACTTTACACCGTAGAGTCCCCCGACGGTATATTACAGTGCAAGGCGCGCGGCATTTTCCGGAAGCAGGGGATCTCGCCCTGCACCGGCGACCGCGTGACCGTTGAGGGCGATGTCATCACGGAGATCCTTCCGCGGAAGAATCTGCTGATCCGTCCGCCGCTTGCGAATCTCGATCAGCTGCTGTTCGTGCTCTCGGTCAAGGACCCCGCACCGAATCTGCTGCTGCTCGACCGCTTTCTCGCGGTCTGTGTCTACAAGGAGATCCGGCCGGTGCTGATCTTTACGAAGCTGGACCTTGCCGATGCGGAGCGTTATGCCGCGCTTTACCGCGGGACCGGCTTCCCGATCCTCTTTGCGGATTATCAGGATCCGGAGAGCATTCAGGCGATCAGCCGGATGCTGGAGGGAAAGATCAGCGCGTTTACGGGCAATTCGGGCGTCGGCAAATCGACGCTGCTGAATGCGCTCGACGACCGGCTGCAGCTTGAGACTGCGCACATCAGCAAAAAGCTCGGCAGAGGAAGGCATACCACAAGAGAGACTGCGCTCTATACGCTGCCGCACGGCGGGAAAATTGCGGATACACCGGGATTTTCCACGTTTGAGACGGAGGCCTATGCGCAGATCGCACCGGATGAACTGGCAGACTGCTTCCCGGAGCTGCAGCGGGTGGAAACGCCCTGCCGCTATGCCGACTGCCGGCACCTGAAGGAGCCCGGCTGCGCCGTCAGAGCGGCGGTGGATGCCGGGAAGATCGAAAAGCTCCGCTACGAGAGCTACACGGTCATGCTGCAGGAAGCGCAGGCGCGAAAGACATACTGATCAAAACAGGCGGATACACGGCGTATCTGCCTGTTTTTCCGTTCATGATAAGCGACAAAAAGCCGGATGAAGTTATGGTTAATTCTAACAAATCTGAACCTGCCTTTTTGTAGGGTATTGACAAACGCAATCCACTGTGATATAATAGAAACTAACTGGAATTATGCGCTTTCTGTCCGCTTGGTGCCCGCATTTTTACGGACGCGCAGGCGGCCGGTGCGTGAAAATCAAGAGGAAAAGGTGAAAGCGAAATGTCAGAGATCAAACCGTTTGAGAGCAAGGTCTGGCTTGCTTCGCCCACGATGCACGGCGACGAGCAGAAGTGGGTGAATGACGCATTTGCGAAAAACTGGATTACAACTGCCGGTGAGAATGTCAATGAGGCAGAGCGCATTGTCGCGGAGTATGCGGGCGTCAGATATGCCGTCGCGCTTTCCTGCGGCACAGCCGCGCTGCATCTTTGTGTCAAGCTTGCCGGCGAAAAACTGTATGGGCAGCCGAAGCCGAACTGCGGGACGCTGCAGGGGCATAAGGTGTTCTGCTCCGACATGACCTTCGATGCAACGGTCAACCCGGTCGCCTATGAGGACGGCGAGGCGGTGTTCATCGACACCGAGACGGATACATGGAATATGAGTCCGGAGGCGCTGGAAAAGGCCTTCGAGATCTATCCCGAGGTGAAGCTTGTCGTGGTCGCACATCTTTACGGCGTGCCCGGCAAGATCGACGAGATCCGCGCAATCTGCAAAAAGCACGGTGCCCTGATCGTTGAGGACGCGGCGGAATCCTTCGGTGCGACCTACAAGGGCGTCCAGACCGGTTCTTTCGGCGACTACAGCGCGATCAGCTTCAACGGCAACAAGATCATTACCGGTTCGTCCGGCGGCATGTTCCTGACCGATTCCAAAGACGATGCGGACAAGGTACGCAAATGGTCCACGCAGTCCAGAGAGAACGCGCCGTGGTATCAGCATGAGGAGATCGGCTACAACTACCGCATGAGCAATATCATCGCAGGTATCGTCCGCGGCCAGATGCCGTATCTGGAAGAGCATATCGCACAGAAGAAGGCGATCTACGAGCGTTACAAGGAAGGCTTCAAGGGCCTGCCTGTTACCATGAATCCGTTTGACGCGGAGAACAGCGTCCCGAACTACTGGCTCTCCTGCCTGCTGATCGACTGCGAGGCCATGTGCAGACAGGTGCGCGGCGAGAACGAGCCGCTCTATGTCCATGAGGCCGGCAAGACCTGTCCGACCGAGATCCTCGAAACACTTGCAAAGTATAACGCAGAGGGCAGACCGATCTGGAAGCCGATGCACATGCAGCCGATCTACCGCATGAACGGCTTTGTCACTGCGAACGGAAACGGCAGAGGCCAGTCCAATGCCTATATCGACCGCGGCGCGGCAACCGATGTCGGTGCGGATATCTTCGCACGCGGGCTCTGCCTGCCGAGTGATAACAAAATGACCCCGGAGCAGCAGGATATTATCATTGAGATCATCAGGAGATGCTTCGCATGATTTACGCAAACTGTCTGAAACGTGTGCTGGATTTTACACTGTCACTGTTTGCGCTGATCGTTCTGTCGCCGGTGCTGCTGCTGCTGACGGTTGTCGGTGCCGCCGCAATGGGCGGAAACCCGTTCTTCACACAGGACAGACCCGGCAAAAACGAGCGCATTTTCAAGCTCGTGAAGTTCCGCACCATGACCAATAAAAAGGATAAGAACGGCAAGCTGCTGCCCGATGACAAGCGGCTGACCCGCTACGGCAGGATCCTTCGCCAGACCAGTCTGGATGAGCTGCCGGAGCTGTTCAATATTCTCACCGGCGATATGTCGATTGTCGGACCCCGTCCGCTGATTCCTGAGTATCTGCCGTATTACACAAAGCAGGAGCGTCTGCGCCATTCGGTGCGTCCGGGTCTGACCGGACTTGCACAGGTCAACGGCCGGAGCTTCCTCACATGGGAAGAAATTTTTGCCTATGATGTGCAGTACGCAAAGCACATCACGTTTGCAGGCGATGTCCGCATCATCATTCAGACCGCCGAGAAGGTGCTGAAGCATAAGGACATTGCGGACACGACCGGCTCCTACGTGGACGAGAGCGGTCATCACCATATCATGGTGGACGGCAAGGAGAAGGTCCTGCATCAGCGGCTGGATGTGGAAAGGAGTCAGAATGCAGCGGGAAATCGGAAGTAATTTCTGGCTGGAGCCGGAGGAATTTGCAGGCAGCGGCGAGATCGCGCTTGCTGATTTCGGGATCGAAGGCTTTTCGGATTCCGTCCTTTCCTCCAACGGCAGATCGGCAGAGGGCATTGTGCTGGAGCAGATCCTGCGCGAGCATCCGGATATGAAGCGGATCGCACTGATCCCTCCGTTTACCTGCGGGACGGTGATCGAGCCGTTCCTGCGCTGCGGCTTTTCGCTGCAGACCTATCCCGTCAGCAGAGACCTGATGCTGACCGGCGACATGCTTCGCGGGGCGATCGAACGCTCCGGCGCGGAGGTGCTGCTGATCCACCGGTATTTCGGCTTTGAGACGCTTTCCGGCTGCGAAGGCGTCCTTGCAGCATTCCGGCGCAGGGGCGGCATTCTGATTGAGGACAGAACACAGTGCATTTACAGTCAGAGCAGGCCGCTGGATGCGGATTATGTCATCGGCAGCCTGCGCAAGTGGCTGGGTCTGCCGGACGGCGGATTTGCGGTCCGCATGAACGGCTCCTTTACGGAGAAGCCGACGGCCGAAAACCGCGCAATGGTTGATATCAAGCTGAAAGCAAGCATTCTGAAAGCGGATTACATGCAGTACCGCTCGGATGATAAGGATACATTCTACGGCATGTTTTCCGATGCCGAAAAGAAACTCGATACCAAGGGCGATTATTACTGCATCGCAAAGGAATCCGCTGCGGTGCAGGCTGCTGCGGATATCCCCGCACTGAAAGCCCACAGACGGCAGAATTATCAGCAGGTCTATGATGCTGTCCGCGACTGCAGACGCATCCGGATTCTGACGCCCGCGCTCGGGAAAGACGATGTGCCGCTCTATCTGGCACTGGCTGCGGATGACCGTTCATCTTTGCAGCGGAAGCTGCGTGACGAGCGGATTTATGCGCCGGTCGTCTGGCCGAAGGAGGACATCTGCCCGGCGGTCTGCGCGGAGGCGGATGACATTTATGCGCATGTGCTGTGCCTGCCGGTCGATCAGCGTTATGACGCGGATGACATGGAACGAATGACCCGGCTGATCGCCGAATGGGATAAGGAGGAGCCGAATGCCGCTGAATCCTGAATATGAAATCGGCTGGATGACATGGGAGCAGATCAAGCCCTATGCCGAGCAGCTTGCCGCACTGGAGCTGACGCTCATGATCAAGTATCACTATCCGGACCGCGCAATTCCGATGTCCTACTGCGAAAGCCGCGTGGCGATGCTCGAACAGCATCTCGCGAGCGGGAACACGTTTTTCTGGGGCGTCCGGCATGAAGGAAAGCTGATCGGATATTACTGGGCATATACTGCCCCGTTCATTGACAAGAAACGCTGGGTGCTCCGTTCGCTGTATATCACCGAGGAGCACAAGGGCGAGGGGCTCGGAACGCTGGCGATTCAGGAGGGCCTGAAAAAGGCCGCTGAGACCGGCTGCGACGAGGCCGTGACGGAGTATGTTCCGTGGAACGAAGCAGCAGCGGCTTCCTATAAGAAGGCCGGCTATGAGATCACGCGGATCGAAGTCGTCAAAAAGCTGAAATAACTTGAACGAAACAGGAGCTTACATGGAACAGAAGCGTATTATGATCCTGGGCGTCGGTGAGGCGCAGCTCAATCTGATCTCGGAAGCGAAAAAGCTCGGCTACTATATCGTGATCTGCGATATGCGTGCCGAATCGGAGGGCGCAAAGCTGGCGGACAGCTTCTATGCCGTCAATTATATGGACAGGGACGCGATCCTCGATGCGGCGAAAAAGGAGCACATCGACGGCGTCATCTCCAATTCGGAGGCCGCGATGCTGAACGTCGCATGGCTTTCGGAGCAGCTTCATCTGCCGGGCAATCCGGAGGAGAGCATTGATATCCTGCTGTCGAAATCGAGATTCCGCGACCTGCAGAGAAAGGCGGGCGTCTACGCGCCGGAGCACTTTGTTTCGGACAGCGCGGACGAGATCGTCGCATTTGCAAAGACCATGCGGTATCCGGTGATCGTGAAGCCATCGGAAAGCTCCGGTACGAGAGGCACCACAAGAATTGACGCATTCGATGCGGATGCAATCCGGAAGGCGTTTGCGGAATGTCAGGAATGGTCGCGAGAAAATCAGGTCGCGATCGAGGAATATGTGGTCATGTCCTCGCTGCGCGTGAACGATATCGAACTCTTTGTGCAGGACGGCGAGATCCTCTGGGACGGCTGGTTCTGGCAGGACCGCGCAGAGGATGCACCGATGCTCCCCAGAACGGAGATCTACCCGATGGGGCTTGCAGATACAGAGCGCGAAAAGATCCGCGATACCGTGGAAAAGATCATGCGCGCTGCAAAGATCCGCCACGGCGAATACAATGCGGAGACCTACTTCACGCCCGAAGGCGAGGTCTTTGTCATTGAGATCAACCCGCGGCAGGCCGGAAACCATATCCCGCAGCTGGTCGAGGAGCACACGGGCATCAACCTCACGAAGCTGCTGGTCTCGACGGCGGTCGGCGATCTTTCCTATTACAACGAGCTGAAAACGTATCCGCGGCAGTGCAATTACATCACCATGCAGATCGTGTTCAGCAAGCAGGCGGGCGTATTCCGGGAGCTGTACATTGACCCGGAGATCAAACCCTTTGTGAAGTGGATCATTCCGGAGGCAAAGCCCGGTGACAGGGTCGTCAGGGGCAGAAACGCTGCCGAGGCAGTCGCGTTTGTCGATCTGCAGTTTGACAGCTATGAGACACAGCACCGCTTTACGGATGACATCGAGAAATATATCCGGGCTGTTGTCACGGAAGAAACCGTGCAGCCCTGAATACAGGATAAGGATGGTTCAGCAGAAATGTTGTCGGTTGTTACCATGCAGGAGCAGGAAAAATGGGACGGCATCGTAAAGAGCTTTGTCGGCTGGGATGTGTATTATCTGAGCGGCTATGTCAAGGCGTTTCAGATCCACGGTGACGGCGAGCCCCTGCTCTTTTACTACGAACAGGACGGTCTGAAGGGCATCAATGTCGTCATGAAGCGCGACATTGCAAACGACCCGCATTTTACCGGACAGCTCCCGGCGCAGACCTATTTTGATTTTGCCACGCCCTACGGCTACGGCGGCTGGCTGATCGAAGGCAGCGGCGACCGTGCCGCGCTCTTTGCAGCATACGAAACGTGGTGCAGAGAACACAGCATCGTCAGCGAATTTGTCCGCTTTCATCCGGTGCTGGACAATGCGTCAAATTCCGAGGGCGGTTATCAGGTCATTTCGCTCGGTGAGACCGTTGCAATGGATCTGACCTCACCGGAGGTCATCTGGGCGAACATCACCAGCAAGAACCGCAACGTCATCCGCAAGGCACAGAAAAACGGCGTGACGATCCGCAGCGGGAACACCCCGGAGCTTTACGAGACCTTCCGTGAGATCTATAACGAGACCATGGATAAGGATCAGGCCGATCCTTACTATTATTTTGCGCCTGCGTTCTATGACAGCATCCGGAACGATCTGCCGGAGAATGCGTCCATTTTCTACGCACAGCTGGAGGACGGCACGATCATTGCCGCCTCGATCATGCTGGAGGCAAACGGCAGGCTGAACTATCATCTCTCCGGCTCGCGCAGAGCCTATCAGCATCTCGCTCCGACCAATCTGCTGCTTTATGAGGCAGCCTGTGCCGGCAGCGAACACGGCTGCAAAACCTTCCACTTAGGCGGCGGCGTCGGATCCGGGGAGGACAGCCTTTTCAAATTCAAGCGCGCCTTTTACCGCGGCGACCTCTGCCGCTTCCGGATCGGCAAAAAGATCCTGATCCCGGAGCTGTATCAGAAGCTGACCGCGATGCGCACGGAGATCACCCGTCCGGGATTTTTCCCGGAATACCGTGCATAATATACGAAAGAAGGAAGAGCATTGGACAAGCTGATCCAGCTGACAGACGAGCAGCTGAAGGATCTTCAGCGCGTGAATCTGGAGATCACCAAGTATTTCACCGATTTCTGCCGGCAGCACGGCCTGCGCGTCTATGTGTTTGCGGGCGCATGTCTCGGTGCGGTGCGGCACAAGGGTTTCATCCCGTGGGATGATGACATCGACCTCTGTATGCCGGCACCGGATTACGACAAGCTGCTGAAGATCTGGGACAAGTACGCAGATACGGAGCATTACTCCCTCTGCATTCCGGGCAAGGGCTATAACGATCACCGGATGTCCTGCTCGATCCGCGACAATTACACCACGTTCATCACCCCGGCTTCCGTCGATACCGACACGAATCAGGGGCTCGGCGTGGATTTCGGCGCGCTTCATGCGGCGGCGAAAACAAAGCCCGGCAGAACCGTTCAGCTGGCACTTGCCTGTGCACGCTCGCTGTTCCGCGCCGGCAGACTGCCGAACCGTCAGAGCAAGCCGGTCTATCTCGCATCGAAGATCCTGCTCGGCATTTTCCGCGGCGAGAAGGTGCGCTATTTTATCTGGAACACCTGCGAAAAGCTCGCAACGCTGCCGGATAAGCACTATGACAAGGCAAAATACGTGAAGGAATTTTCGATGTTCCCGTTCATCAAATGGCTGTATCCGGCAGACTGGTTCTCGAAGCCTGTGTATCTGCCGTTTGAGGATACCGAGCTGCCTGTGCCGAAGGGCTACAAGGAGTACCTGACCAAGCGGTACGGGGACTACATGACCCCGCCGCCGGAGAAGGACAGACACCCGGAGCACAAGATCCTGTTCATGGATCTGCATACGCCGTATCTCAAATACCGCGGCACAAAATATTTCCGGCAGGCGGGAAAGCAGTCTGCTGCCGGAAAGCAGTGAATGCTGCCGGAGGGTATCATGGAAAAGATTTGCGTACTGCTTTCCACCTATAACGGTGAGAAGTATCTCGATGAGCAGATCAAATCGTTGCTTGCGCAGAAGAATGTCGAGCTGACGCTTCTGGCGCGCGATGACGGCTCGAAGGACCGCACGCAGGAAATGCTGCGGGAATGGGCAGAGAAGGAACCTGCCGTCCGCATCCTTGAGGAGAATTTCGGCACGAATTACGGCGTGGCGAAAAGCTTTACCTATCTGCTGAACTGCGGCACGCGGATGTTCCCGGAGATCTCCTTCTTCTTCTTTGCGGATCAGGACGATTTCTGGCTGGAGACCAAATGCTGCCGCGCCGTACAGCGGATCGCGGCGCACAGGGATGAGCCTGCGCTGTATTTTTCCGCAAAAAAGCTCGTGGACGGCGAACTGAAGCCGCTCCCGCGAAAGGATATCATCCGGCTGACCGGCACCTTCTGGGATTACTTCGACAGAAGCAATGCCTTCGGATGTACGATGTGCCTGACGCGCCCGCTCGCGGAGATGCTGCAGAACGACCGCTACTACGAAAAGAAGTTCCTGCATGACAATTATATCTACCGGCTCTGTCTGGCGGCCGGCGTGCCGATCGTGTACGACAAGGCGGAAACGATCCTTTACAGACAGCACGGGGCCAATGTCGCAGGTGCCGCAAAGCGCAGCCTGTTCCGCGGGATCAGGCGGCTCTTTGATAAAAACAGAACGCATGTCATCCGCGAGATGAGCGAATATCTGATCGGGACACACGGCAGCGCACTCAATGCGGACAATGCAGCGGTCATGAAGCTGCTTTCCGATTCCGCACATTCCGTATCTGCCAAGCTGAAGCTGATCAAAATGTATCATAAACAGAAAAACAGAGGGTCAAAGGAGAAGCTCCTGTTTGATGTCTCCATACTTCTGAATTACTTTTAAGACGGCGGGGCCGGGGAAAACCTATTACGGAGGAAAAGAGTATTATGGCGAATATTGGTTTGATTATTGCCGGCGGCTCCGGCAACAGAATGCATCAGGATATCCCGAAGCAGTTTATCACGGTGCATGAGCGTCCGGTTATCGTCTATACGCTGGAGGCGTTCCAGAATCATCCGGAGATTGACGCGATCGCAGTCGTCTGCATCGAGGGCTGGGAGCAGGTGCTCTGGGCGTATGCCAAGCAGTTCAACATCACCAAGCTGAAATATGTGGTGCAGGGCGGCAAAAACGGTCAGGATTCGATCCGCAACGGCGTCTATGAGCTCGAAAAGCACTATGCCGCCGACGATATCGTGCTGATCCACGATGCGATCCGCCCGATGGTCTCCGCAGAGATCATCTCCGACTGCATCAGCAAGACCAAGAAATACGGCAATGCGATCACGGTCATTCCGTGCGCCGAAGCCATGATGCAGACTGAGGACGGCGTCATTTCCACCGGCAGCTATCCGCGTGACAACCTAAAGCGCACCCAGACGCCGCAGGGCTTTACGATCGGCGGCATCTGCGACCTGCACAGAAAAGCCCTTGAGGCAGGCATCACCAATTCCGTCGCTTCCTGCACGCTGATGATCGAAATGGGACATCAGGTCTATTTCTCCGCAGGCTCGGAGAAGAACATCAAGCTGACGACGGTTGAGGATATCGACATTTTCAAGGCACTGCTCAAGGCAAAGCGTTCCGACTGGCTGAAGGACTGAAGGCATGGAGAATGTATTAGCGGCGATCATCACGTATAATCCGGACATTGCCCTGCTGAAAAGGACGGTCGGACTGATGCGCGGACAGGTCGGCTATATTGCGATTTACGACAATCATTCAAAGAATGCAGAAGAGATTGCCGCAGCAGCCAAAGAATATGAAAATGTCATTTTTGTCGGGAATCCCGAGAATCTCGGGCTCCCGGTCAATTATAACCGTGCTGCGGCACTGGCAAAAGAGAAGAACTGCGACTGGCTGATGATCCTCGATCAGGATTCCGTGCTGCCGGACGATATCGTGGAGAGACTGTCCGCTTATTTCGGCGACAAAAGGAATGCGATCGTATGTCCGCGGTTTCGGGATGTCAATCTGTATTCGGAAGCGGAATTTGAGGCGTTGAAGCCGAAGGAGCCGTATACAAAGCTCGAGAAGTGCATTTCCTCGGCATCCGTGAACAGGGTGTCAACGATCCTTGAGCTGGGCGGCTTTGACGAGAAGCTGTTTATCGACCAGGTCGATTACGATTACTGCAAAAATGTCAGGGATCACGGGTACCGGATCATTCAGGTCAATGACTGTGTCATAGATCACAGCATCGGAAAATCGAAGTTTGTCCGTTTTCTCGGCATGAAGCTGGTCGCCTATAATCACTCACCGGTCAGAAAATATTATTTTTTCAGGAACCGTGTGTATTATGCAAGAAAGTATCATATCACCCCGCTGAATAATATCCGGTTTTTCACAAGCCTTGTCAAGCACTTTATCGCGCTGTTCTATGAGGAGGACAGATCGGTCAAGATCAAAAATGCATGGAAGGGGATCCGGGACGGATTCAAACTGTGAAAGGACCGCGATCATAACAGACGCTTTTCAGGGAAAAGCGTTCTGACTGGATGAAGGATTGAAGAATATGAGTTTTTATGACAGCAAAACATTCCGCGAGGATCTGAAGCAGGCCGTCCTGCAGACAGTCGGCAAAGAAAAGCTCTTTCATGCTTCTGTGATGATCACCGGCGCATCCGGCCTGATCGGCTCGTTCATGACGGATATGCTGCTGGAGCTGAACCGCACCGCAGATGCGGATATCACGGTCTATGCGATCGACCTGAGCGAGGAGCGCATGGCCGCGCGCTTCGCAGAGGTCAAAACGGAGAAGCTGATCTTCGTGGAGCATAATGTGAATAATCTGCCGGATTTTGATTTTCCCGTGGATTATATCATCCATGCCGCGAGCAATGCGTTCCCGGCTGCGTTCAACAGCGATCCGGTCGGCACGATCATGAGCAACATTCAGGGCACGAAGTATCTGCTGGATTACGGCAGAGATCACGGTGCCAAGCGTCTGCTGTATATCTCCTCCGGCGAGGTCTACGGACAGGGCGACCTGAGCCTTGATTCCTTTGCCGAGACCTACGGCGGCTATGTCGATCCGACCGAGCCGCGCTCCTGCTATCCGAACAGCAAACGCTGCGCAGAGACGCTCTGCGTTTCGTATACCAAGCAGTTCGGCCTTGAGACGGTGATCGTCCGGCCGAGCCACACCTTCGGCGCGAACGCAACGAAGGCCGATAACCGCGCAAATGTGCAGTTTATCAATCAGGCTATGGCGGGTGAGGACATCGTCCTGACCAGTGCCGGCAGCCAGATGCGTTCCTATACCTATATCGCAGATTCTGCCTCCGCAATCATCTCCGTCCTGACGGCGGGCGAGAGCGGTCAGGCTTACAATATTGCAAATCCGGTCTCCCGCACGACGGTCGCCGGCCTTGCACAGACGATCGCGGACGAGACCGGCGTGAAGCTGGTGTTCGCAGATCCCGATGCCGTCCAGAAGGCGGAGCTCTCTCCGATCGCCAAGCAGGTGCTCTGCGCGGATAAGCTGGAGGCAATCGGCTGGAAGGGCAGCTTCACCGTGACCGACGGCGTGCGGCATGTGCTGCGCATTCTGAATGAGCTGAAATGAGCGAACACGGGCGTCTGGCTGAAAATGATTCAGATGTACTGCTGCGTGAATTCCGGATTGTCCAGTTATAATGAGTGGAGGCAGAGAAGATATGAATGACTATAATAGAGAAGATATTATTGGCATCATTCAGAAATTGAAGCGGATTGCGGAGACTGGTCTCAGGAAGAATGACACTGAACAGGCACTGGAGGCGACCGCAGCGTGTGCGAAAATTCAGTATTTCTGGCTGCAGCAGTTCACGGATGAAGAACTTGAAAAAATAGTAAGGAAAATTGCAGAAAAATGTCCCGGATCTAAGTATGAGGCAGAGTCAAATACGGTGCTTTTTTATGATGAACCCGGATTCGATCTGCGCGCACTGGGCATAGTCTATTTAAAAGGGCTTGCGATGGCGGGTTTCCGCGTGGTTTTCATCACGAGAAGTGAATCGAAGGACAAACAGCCGATCCTTCATAAGGCACTGCAGGATTATGATATCATTTATGAATACTACCCGATGAATGCTTCTTACAGCAGTCAAGTCCGGAATCTCAGCAGTCTGATTCTGAAGTACAAACCGTTTGCTGTTTTGGCACATTCCAGTGCATTTGATCCGGTCTGGCCGACAGTTTTTTCTGCGTTTTCAGGCTGCTTTGAACGATATGTTGTGAATCTGACGGATCATGGTTTCTGGCTCGGAAAAGACAGTATTGACTATGTTCTGGAATTTCGGAATTTCGGTGCATCCATTTCGCTCGATCACCGGAAGCTTCCGCTGAGCAAGCTGATCAAACTGCCCTATTATCCATATATTGACAAAGCCATTGAATTTCAGGGGCTGCCCTTTGATGAAAACAGCCGTTTCATCTTTACAGGCGGAAGCCTGTATAAAACGCTCAGCGAGGATCATAAGTATTACCGCATGGTTGGAACTTTGCTGGAAGAATTCCCAGATCTGAAATATCTGTATGCCGGCTACGGCGACGATACGGATCTGCGGGCAATGTCAGATCAGTTCCCGGGCAGAGTGTTCCATATTAAGGAACGCACGGATCTGTATCAGATCATGAAGCGATGCACGTTCTATATGAATTCATATCCGGTGGTTGGCGGTTTGATGACGCAGTATGCTGCTGCCAGCGGCAAACTGCCTTTGACGCTGAATCATGCCGGGAGAGCAAACGGAATGCTGATTGACGATGAGAGGGCCGGTGTCTTTTTTACTGATTCAGAGAAGCTGATGAATGAGGCACGCAGACTGCTCAGCGATGAAGCGTATCTTGCGCAGAGAAGTCAGGAGATCGAGCAGGAAGTTCTTACGCCGGAACAGTTCAGTCAGGAACTGCGTTCGGCACTGACACAACATACGACATCTTATCAGATTACGCATCTTTCACTGAACGTGGAGTCGCTTCATAAAGAACATGCATATATGTTTAATGAATCCAATTTGTACCTTGCAATCACGCAGAAAAGGCACAAAAAGCTGGTTCGTTATTTCCCGCTTCTGTTCATCAAGAAAGCAATGAATAAGATTCGGAAAAAGAAGAAATGAGCCCGTATCGGCTCGGAAAGCAAGGAGAGATGTTATGTTTATTATGCCGAACAATCTGGGAAGACAGTATTCGCTGCACGCTGCGGAGTACGAACAGAAGGCCGTCGAGGTGCTGCGTTCCGGCTGGTACATTCTCGGAAAAGAGGTCAAGAGCTTTGAGCAGGAATGGGCAGAATATGTCGGCGCAAAATACTGCGTCGGTCTGGCCAGCGGACTGGATGCGCTGAAGATCAGCTTTGAGCTGCTCGGCATCGGGGAAGGCGACGAGGTCATTGTCTGCGGAAATGCATATATCGCATGTGTGATGGGCATCACGGTCAAGGGTGCAACGCCTGTATTCGTGGAGCCGGATCAGTACGACAATATTGACGCGGATCAGATCGAAGCACATATCACGCCGAATACCAAGGCAATCCTCGCGGTGCATCTTTACGGACAGGCATGCGACATGACCAAGATCATGGCGATCGCAAAGAAGTACGGCCTGCGCGTCGTTGAGGACTGCGCACAGAGCCACGGCAACCACTGGCAGGGCAAGACCGTCGGAACCTTCGGCGATATCGGATGCTTCAGCTTTTATCCGAGCAAGGGCTGCGGTGCCTTCGGTGATGCAGGCTGCATCGTCACGGATGACGAGGCACTTGCGCAGAAGTTCCGCATCTTCCGCAATTACGGCAGCGAAAAGCGCTATCATAATCAGATGATCGGCAGCAACAGCCGTCTCGATGAGCTGCAGGCAGGCCTGCTGCGTGTGAAGCTTAAGCATCTGGACGAATTCAACGAAGAACGCTGCCGGATCGCAGACCGCTATCTGAACGAGATCAAGAATCCGGCTGTCCGGCTCCCGCAGATCCGTCCCGGTGCGGATTCCACATGGCATCAGTTCGTGATCCACTGCGATCAGCGTGATGCGCTGCAGAAGTATCTTGAGGAAAACGAGATCGGCACGCTGATCCATTATCCGATCCCGCCGCATCTTTCCGAAGCGTATGCTTATCTAGGCAAAAAGCCCGGTGACTATCCGGTCACGGAGCGTTACGCCGCAGAGGTGCTGAGCCTGCCGATGTACAACGGCATGACGAAAGAGGAACAGGATCGCGTGATCGACTGCATCAACCGTTTCCGTCCGGAAGGAGAGTAACATGGCAGATTTGTCTCAGGTTCAGGTAAAGACATTCCCGCTGCACGGCGACGACAGAGGGCACCTTGTTGTGGTCGAGGGAATGAAGGATGTTCCGTTTGAGATCAAGCGGCTGTTCTATATCTACGGCTCTGACCGTGAGGTCGTCAGAGGCTGCCACGCAAACCGCAAGAGTCAGTTTGTGCTGATCAATGTTGCGGGCACCAGCAAGGTGAAGGCGAAGGACGGGCGCGGCAACGAGAAGATCGTCATCCTTGACAAGCCGAATATCGGTGTGTATCTTCCGACGATGGTCTGGAAGGATATGTATGATTTCAGTGAGGATTCCGTGCTGCTTGTGCTCTCGGATGAACCCTACGATGCGGAGGAATATATCCGCGATTACGATGAGTTCTGCCGGATCGCGGCAGCGGAAGCGAAAGGAGAATAAGACAATGACCAATCTTGAAAAGTATAATGAGATCTTTACCAGACTGTTCGCTGTGGATGAGAGCGAGCTGAATGAGGAATTTACCTTTGCCGCAGTGGACAAGTGGGATTCCCTGCTGCATCTGACGCTGATCGACGAGCTGGAGAACGGCTTTGACGTCATGTTTGAGACTGACGACATCCTGCATTTCGGCGGATACTGCAACGGTAAGGCGATCCTCGAAAAGTACGGCATCGACTTCGGGGCATAAGCCATGGGACTGCTGGACGGAAAGGTCGCGGTCGTTACCGGCTCCGCAAGGGGCATCGGCCGTGAAATTGCGCGGCTCTATGCAGCTGAGGGCGCAGAGGTCGTCGTGAACGATGTGCGCGAAGGCAGTGCTGACGAATGGATCAGCGAATGCGAATTTGCAGACAGACTGCATCCGTATTATTTCGATATCACGGACAGCGCGCAGGTGCGGCAGAATGTCATGGCGATCAAGAAGGAGCTCGGAAAGATCGACATTCTCGTGAACAATGCGGGCGTGGAGTTCAATGAGCTGATCGGCATGATCAATGCAGAGCACATGGAGCTGATGTTCAAAGTGAATGTGTACGGCACGATCGAGATGATCCAGGCGGTCAGCCGCGTCATGGCACGGAATGAGAACGGCGGCTGTATCATCAACATTTCCTCGATGGTCGGCCTGCACGGCAATCCGGGACAGATGGTCTATTCTGCGACAAAAGGTGCCGTTATTGCACTGACCAAGACCGCAGCAAAGGAGCTTGCGCCGAAGAAGATCCGTGTCAACTCCATTGCGCCCGGCCTGACCAAGACCGAGATGATGGATCAGGCGGATGTCGAAAAGCTGCAGGGCAGGATCAACAACATCGCAATGGGCAGAATTGCGGTTCCGTCGGATATTGCCGGCGGATGCCTGCTGCTCGCAAGCGATTATGCCGGATATATCTCCGGACAGGTGCTTCCGGTTGACGGCTGCACCATAATGTGAGAAAAAGGGAAGATAGCATGTTTCTGAATCTTGAGAACAGAAAGCCTGCAGATCTGATCGGCGTGGATTCCTCGGATGCACAGCTGACGGCGGCAGAGCTGACAGAGGCGCGGGAGACACTTGCGTCTGTGCTGCAGGCAAGGGCGGTCGTGTTTATTCTCTGCAACAATACGGTCGGCGCGCTGGCTGCGTACCTGAACACGGTGCAGCTGGATGCCGTGCCGGTCATGCTGAGCTCGAAAACAGACCCCGCACTGCTGGAAAATCTTTATCAGGTCTATACGCCGGCGTTTGTCTGGCTTCCGGAAGCGGATACGCCGTTCTTTGCGGACGGCGAGACCGTTTATCAGGGCAAGGGCTATCAGCTTCTGCGCACGCCGCATCCGGTTTATGCAGTGCATCCGGAGCTGGAGCTGCTGATGACGACCTCCGGCTCGACGGGCAGTCCGAAGCTTGTCCGCTACAAGAAGGGCAATCTGGAAGCGAATGCGAAGAATGTGGCAAAGGCATTTGGCTGGACAGCGAAGGAGCGTCCGCTCTGCGATCTTGCCATGAATTACACCATGGGACTGAATGTCGTCAATACGCATATCTATGCCGGCGCGACGGTCTATCTGACACATGAAAACATCATGAGTGCCCCTTACTGGGACTTCATCAAAAAATATCAGCTGACGAATCTGACGGAGGTACCGTTTGGCTATGAGCTGATGCTCAAGCTGCGTTTTACAAGAATGGATCTGCCGTTCCTGACGACGCTCTCGCAGGGCGGCGGCAAGCTGCCGGACAAGACCTTCCGCATGCTGGCCGAATTTGCCGAAAAGAGCGGCAAGCGGTTTGTCGCGACCTTCGGTACGACGGAAACAGCTGCCCGCATGATGATGCTGGATCCGGAGCTGGCACTGACCAAGACCGGCAGCATCGGCAGGCCGATCCCAGAGGGAAAGGCTATGCTGCTGGACGACGACGGCCATGAGATCACCGCGGCGGATACCGAGGGCGAGCTTGTTTATTCCGGCCCGAATGTCACAATGGGCTATGCCGTTTGCCGTGCGGATCTGGAAAAGGGCGATGAGTTCTGCGGCAACTATCACACCGGTGACATTGCGGTGCGCGATGCGGACGGCTGCTATTATATTGTCGGCAGAAAGTCGCGCTTCCTGAAAATGCTCGGCTACCGCGTGAGCCTTGACCAGACCGAGCGGCTGATCCGTGAGGAATTCGGTATTGAGACAGCCTGCACGGGCAGTGACGATCACATGCTGGTGTTCATCACCGAGGAAGCGAAAAAGGATGCGGTGCTGAATTTCATCAGCGAAAAAACAGGTTTTTACCGCTCTTTGTTTGAGGTGCGCGTGATTGACATGATCCCGAAGAATGAAACCGGAAAGATCATGTACAAAAATCTGACAGCCTGAAGGAGTGCGGAGTAAAACCTATGCAAACAAAGAAAAGAAGCAAGCTCTTTATAGAGAATATTCTTGTCTACGGACTGGGCGGTATGATCAGCAAGTTTATTCCGCTGATTATGCTCCCGATTATCCTCAAACTGTATCCGAACAGATCCTATATGGGTCTGAACGACCTTTCCCATAATTTCATTTCATTTGCGGCGGCACTGGCCGTCTGCGGTCTGTACGATGCGATGTTCCGGCTCTTTTTTGACAGCAAGAGCAAGGAGTGGCAGCAGAAGGTCTGTTCAACGGCATTTCTGTTTGTGACATGTACATCGCTGGTGCTGTTTGCAGTCTGTTTGCTGCTGCGCAATTTGATCGCAAAAGTGTATTTTGATGATGCACAGTATGTCTCACTTACGGTGATTACCGTTGTCGGATTTCTGGTCAGTGCGACGAATCAGATCGTATCTGCGCCGACGAGAATCCAGAACAAGCGCAAGGTGTTTCTTGTCACGAACACCGTTTCCCCGTTTATCGCCTATGCGATCGCGGTGCCGCTGATCCTGAAGGGCTATTATATCATGGCAATGCCGATTGCAACTGTGATCGCAGCTGTGACGCTGGAGCTCTCGTTTGCGATCATGAACCGTTCCTATTTCAGCCTGAAAAGCTTTGACCGGAAGGTTCTGAAGGAACTGCTGAAGATCGGTCTGCCTCTGCTGCCGAATTTTCTGATCTACTGGGTCTATAATTCGTCCGACAAGTGGATGATTACCAAGATTCTTGATGCAGAGGAAACGGGCACGTATGCAGTTGCATCGCGCATCGGGCATATCAGCAATCTGATCTATACCGCATTTGCAGGCGGCTGGCTGTATTTCGCCTATTCCACTATGGAAGACGACGATCAGATTCAGATGAAATCCAATATCTTTGAGTATATGAGTGCGATTTCCTTTGCTGCGACGGTCGGGCTGATGTCGGTTTCCAGGCTGCTGTTTACGCTGGCATTTCCGGCGGAGTATCTGACAGGTTATCTGGTTGCACCGTATCTGTTTCTGGCACCGCTGTCGCTGATGCTCTATCAGATTCTTGCCAATCAGTTTACGATCGTGAAAAAGACGTACATGAATCTGCTGACGCTTTCAATCGGTGCAGCACTGAATATTGCGCTGAATCTGATTCTGATCCGGAAAATCGGCATTGAAGGTGCATCCATTGCAACGATGGTCGGCTATCTTGTTTCCATTCTGCTCTGCGTATTCTGGCTTGTCAGAATGAAGCTGATCGTCATTACAAAGAAAACAGTGCTCAACGCCTGCATTCTGATATCCTATTTCTTTGTCTGGCGTTTCCGGCTTCACAGCAGCATCGTGCTGTCGCTGATCAGCGGCATCGCGGTCGTGGGCATTTATGTGCTGCTGTATAAGGATATGCTGCTCGGCATTCTGAAAAAAAGGAGAAAAAAGGCATGATTTACGAGAAGGAGATCACCGGCCTGACGGTGAAGCTGCGTTCCGTAGAGGAATCCGACGCGGAAGCGACCCATGCGATGCGCATGGATGCAGAAAAGGTCAGGTATATGCACAAGGTCACCGGTACGGTTGAGGATCAGCGCAGATATATTGCCGCACAGCGGAAGAAACCGGGCGATTATCTGTTCCTCGTGACCGATCTGAGCGGCAAACCGATCGGGATGCGCGGTATTTATGATGTGAAGGAAAACAGCGCGGAGAGCGGCAGAACGATCGGCTACGGCGATGCGTTCCAGAATATGGAAGCACTGCTGCTGGGTATCGACTTTGCATTTGACGTTCTCGGCGTGGAGACCGTCTATATGGATGCCGCTGCGGACAATTCCTCCGTCAGAGGCATTCAGGTACAGATCGGTGCGAAGGAATACAAACGGGAATTTCTTGAAGATCTCGGCTATGAATATGTATTCTCTGCACTGACAAAGGAGGACTACGCCGAAAACCGTTCCAAGATCATGAAGCTGATTGAACGGCATGTCAGACGGCGTGCTGCCGGTGCGAAAGCATGACCGGAAAAAAAGAAAAATTCACGCTGAACGACTTGTTGTGCATTATATTCTTTGCACTGCCGTTTCTGCAGGGATTGGTGTTGCCGTTAATACCGCGCGGCGGCATTCTGATGCTGCTCGGCCTTGCAGGACTGACCGGACTGATAATCGTGAAGGAGCCGAACGGCCTTGTGCGGTATGCGGATATTATTATCCTTTATGCGTTGATGGCAGTCCTGCTCGGGACGGCCTTCTGGCTGGATCCCGCCCGAAGAATATGGCTGTCGCGTGATTTCGGTGTGAAAACGGCTTTGCTGACGGGCGGTATTTTTGCCTATCCGGCGATCCGGTTTCAGAAAACGCCGAAGCAGCTGTTCCGGAATCTGAAGGCTGCGATCCTGATTCGCGGTGTGTACTATATGTATCAGGTTCTGGAGCCAATCCGGACGGGGTATTGGCAGTATGAGCAGTTCGGTGTCATCAAGCGGTCGCAGAGCCATATGACATGGAGTTACGGTGTTCTGATGGTGATTGCGGTACTAAGTATTATGGCGATCCAGGAAAAGAAACGCATTCTGTTTATTCCGGTTGGAATCGGGCTGATCGGCATTTTGCTTTACGGCAGCCGCGGCTCGATCGTCAGCTATGCGATTGGTGCAGCTTTGTATATTCTGTTCGGCGAGCGGAAAAAGCTGGAACTGAAAAAAATAGTCATCATTCTGCTTGCTGTGATTTTTGTTGCATTTGTTTTTTCCGATCTCGGTGCAAGTACAGTTGAAATGCTCGCACAGCGGACCGGCATCAAATCGCGCTTTATCACAACGTATCTGAACATGATGCAGGGCGATAAATCCATGGACAGTGAAAGCAACGGCCGTGACAGAATCTGGGCATTGGTGCTGAACATGATCCGCGAAAGACCGCTCGGCTACGGCCCGATGGGTCACCGCAATGCAATTTATCGCATCGGCATCAAATGGGGCTACAGCCACAATCTGTTCCTGGACTGGCTTGCCGAATACGGTGTGTTGTTCGGCTCACTGGCAATTTTCGGACTGTTTTTTATGATCGTTCGCCTGTTCCGGAAAAGCAATGAACCAATTGAACGGATGCTGCTGATCCTGATTATTACCGTATCCTGTGAGATGCTGTTCTCGGGGTATTATTGGATTCACTTCGGGATATGGTCGATTCTGGCATTGTATGTGAATCATTTTAAGGACAGATGGCAGCAGCAAAGGCAGCTTGGACTCAAGGATATTGTTCAATTTCTCGTCGCAGAGGAAATAGTTTAGTAACCCGTTTCCGGGTGTAAATGATCGGAAAGGAAGATGATTATGAAAGGCATTATTCTCGCCGGCGGTTCCGGCACAAGACTTTACCCGCTGACCATGGTAACCTCGAAACAGCTTCTGCCGGTTTATGACAAGCCGATGGTCTACTATCCGCTTTCGACGCTGATGCTGGCAGGGATCAGAGATATTCTGATTATCTCCACGCCGACGGATCTGCCGAATTTCGAGCGGCTGCTCGGAGACGGCTCCCAGTACGGCATTTCGCTCAGCTACAAGGTGCAGCCCTCTCCGGACGGACTGGCACAGGCGTTTATCCTCGGTGAGGAATTCATCGGCGACGATGCCTGCGCAATGGTGCTCGGAGACAACATCTTCTACGGCGGCGGCTTCGGCAGACTCCTGCGCGCTGCAAAGGACAATGCGGAGCAGAATGCCCGTGCAACGGTGTTCGGCTACTATGTGCCGGATCCGGAGCGTTTCGGCGTTGTGGAGTTCGATCAGAACGGCAAAGCACTTTCCATTGAGGAAAAGCCGGCAGTGCCTAAGAGCAACTATGCGGTCACCGGCCTGTATTTCTACCCGGCCGGCGTGAGCGCAAAGGCGAATCAGGTGAAGCCTTCCGCACGCGGCGAGCTCGAGATCACCACGCTGAACGAGATGTATCTGCATGAGGAAACGCTGGATGTCCAGCTGCTCGGCAGGGGCTTTGCGTGGCTCGATACCGGAACGATGGACAGCCTTGCAGAGGCGACCAGCTTCGTGCAGATGATCCAGAACCGGCAGGGCATTGAGATCTCCGCACCGGAGGAGATCGCATACATCAACAAGTGGATCGACCGGGAAACCCTGCTGGAATCCGCTGCAAGATACGGCAAATCCCCCTACGGCGCGCATCTGAAGGCGGTCGCCGAGGGTAAAGTCAAGTATTGAGAAAAGGAGCATACGATCATGACGATTATCGTAACTGGCGGTGCCGGCTTTATCGGCGCAAATTTTGTGTTTCACATGCTGAATACCTATCCGGATTACCGGATCATCTGCCTGGATAAGCTGACCTATGCGGGCAATCTCTCCACGCTGGAGCCTGTCATGCAGAACCCGAATTTCCGCTTTGTCAAGCTGGATATCTGCGACAGAGAGGGCGTTTACAAGCTGTTTGAGGAGGAAAAGCCGGATATCGTGGTCAACTTTGCGGCGGAATCCCATGTGGACCGCTCGATCGAAAATCCGGAAATTTTCCTGCAGACCAATATCCTCGGCACACAGGTGCTCATGGACGCCTGCCGCAAGTACGGCATTCAGCGGTATCATCAGGTCTCGACCGACGAGGTCTACGGCGACCTGCCGCTCGACCGTCCCGACCTGTTCTTCACCGAGCAGACGCCGATCCATACGAGCAGCCCGTACAGCTCCTCGAAGGCCGGCGCAGACCTGCTGGTGCTTGCGTATCACCGCACCTACGGCCTGCCTGTCACGATCAGCCGCTGCTCCAACAACTACGGCCCGTATCACTTCCCGGAGAAGCTGATTCCGCTGATGATCGCCAATGCGCTGAACGACAAGCCGCTGCCGGTCTACGGCGAGGGTCTGAATGTCCGCGACTGGCTGTATGTCGAGGATCACTGCCGTGCGATCGACCTGATCATCCACAAGGGAAAGGTCGGCGAGGTCTACAATGTCGGCGGCCACAATGAGATGAAGAACATCGACATTGTGAAGCTGATCTGCAAGGAGCTCGGCAAGCCGGAATCCCTCATCATCCACGTTGAGGACAGAAAGGGTCACGATATGCGTTATGCGATCGACCCGACCAAGATCCACAATGAGCTCGGCTGGCTGCCGGAGACCAAGTTCGAGGACGGCATCAAGAAGACGATCAAGTGGTATCTTGAGAACAAGACATGGTGGGAGACCATCATTTCCGGCGAATACCAGAACTATTACGAGAAGATGTACGGAAACAGAGCCGAGGTCTGAATATGAAAGTATTTGTAACAGGAATTGCGGGGCAGCTCGGGCATGATGTCGTCAATGAGCTTGCAAAGCGCGGACATGAGACCGTCGGTTCCGATCTGGCACCTGCGTATGCAGGACAGCAGGACGGCACGGCGGCGGCTTCCTGCACCTACGTTTCACTGGACATCACGGATGCGGATGCCGTGCAGGCGGCACTGGAATCCGTGAAGCCGGATGCCGTCATTCACTGTGCGGCATGGACGGCCGTCGATGCCGCAGAGGATGCAGAGAACCGCGAAAAGGTCTTTGCGATCAACGCGGGCGGTACGCAGAATATCGCAAATGCGTGCAAAAAGCTCGGCAGCAAGATGATCTACATCTCGACGGACTATGTGTTCAACGGGCAGGGCGAGGAGCCGTGGCAGCCGGACTGCAAAGACTATGCGCCGCTTTCCGTTTACGGACAGTCCAAGCTGGACGGCGAGCTTGCTGTTGCGAATACGCTGGAAAAGTACTATATCGTGCGCATTGCATGGGTGTTCGGCGTCAACGGCAAGAACTTTATCAAAACGATGCTGAACGTCGGCAAAACGCATGATGAAGTGCGCGTGGTCTGCGACCAGATCGGCACGCCGACTTATACACTGGATCTTGCGGTTTTGCTTGCGGATATGGCCGAGACTGACAAATACGGCTATTATCATGCGACCAATGAAGGCGGCTTTATCAGCTGGTATGACTTCACCTGCGAGATCTATAAGCAGGCAGGATTGCAGACGAAGGTCACGCCGGTCACGACGGCGGAATACGGCCTTTCCAAGGCGGCAAGACCCTTCAACAGCAGACTGGATAAGTCCAAGCTGACGGAAAACGGCTTTACGCCGCTGCCGGACTGGAAGGACGCACTTGCAAGATATCTGAAGGAGATACAGTAATGGGACAGATCACAGTGGAAAAGAATGTCGGCGGCATTGAGGGCCTCTGCGTCATCACGCCGGCCGTGCACGGCGACAGCCGCGGCTATTTCATGGAGACCTACAGCCAGCGGGACATGGCGGAAGCGGGGATTGATATCGTGTTTGTGCAGGATAATCAGTCCAGCTCGGCAAAGGGCGTTCTGCGCGGCCTGCATTTTCAGAAGCAGTATCCGCAGACCAAGCTGGTCCGCGTGATCCGCGGCAGCGTCTTTGATGTCACGGTCGATCTGCGGAAGGGCTCTGCGACCTACGGCAAATGGTACGGCGTTCTCCTGACGGAGGAGAACAAAAAGCAGTTTCTGATCCCGAAGGGCTTTGCACACGGTTTCCTTGTGCTGACCGATCTGGCAGAATTCTGCTATAAGTGCGACGACTTTTATCACCCGAACGATGAGGGCGGGCTTGCATGGAATGACCCGGCGATCGGCATTGAATGGCCGGAGCTGGTCGGGGAATATCCCGGCAGCGCGGACAGTGCAGGCTACACGCTTTCGGACGGAACCCCGCTGAACCTCTCGGAGAAAGACAAAAAGTGGAGTACACTCGAAAACACATTCACGTTCTAAGAACAGAAAGGGACTGAACTATGTGCGGAATTGTCGGATTTACAGGAAATAAGCAGGCTGCGCCGGTGCTTCTGGACGGGCTTGCAAAGCTTGAATACCGCGGATATGACTCTGCGGGTATCGCCGTCCGCGACGGTGAAAACGAGACTGAGGTCATCAAGGAAAAAGGCAAGCTGCGCGTGCTTGCGGAAATGACCGATAACGGCAAGGCAGTGAAGGGTACCTGCGGCATCGGACATACCCGCTGGGCGACCCACGGCGAGCCCTCTGCGGTGAATGCCCATCCTCACGCAAGCGATGACGGCAACGTCATTGCGGTGCACAACGGCATCATCGAGAATTTCCAGGAGCAGCGCGAAAAGCTCATCAAGAAGGGCTACGCCTTCCATTCGCAGACCGATACCGAGGTCGCGGTCAAGCTGATCGACTACTACTACAAGAAGTATTCCCAGCTCCCGATCGAGGCGATCGCAAGAGCAATGGTGCGCATCCGCGGATCCTATGCGCTCTGCGTCATGTTCAAGGACTATCCGGGCGAGATCTACTGCGCCCGCAAGGACAGCCCGATGATCATCGGCATTGCAGACGGCGAGAGCTATGTCGCATCCGATGTGCCGGCGATTCTCAAGTACACGAGAAGCGTCTACTATATCGGCAATATGGAGATCGCGAAGCTCGAAAAGGGCGCCGTGACCTTCTACAATATCGACAGCGAGGTCATTGAAAAGCCGCTGACCGAGATCAAGTGGGATGCGGAATCCGCAGAAAAGGGCGGCTACGAGCACTTCATGCTCAAGGAGATCCACGAGCAGCCGAAGGTCATCCGCGATACGATCAACTCTGTTGTCACGGACGGCAGAGTGCACTTTGACAGTGTCAGCCTGACCGATGAGGAAATGCAGGAGATCGAGCAGGTCTATATCGTGGCCTGCGGCTCTGCCTACCATGTCGGCATGGATCTGCAGTATGTGATCGAGGCACTGACTTCACTGCAGGTGCGTGTGGAGCTCGCTTCGGAGTTCCGCTACAGAAAGATGACGCTCCACAGAAAGAGCATCGTCATTGTCATCAGTCAGTCCGGCGAGACCGCCGATACGCTGGCGGCACTGCGCGAGGCCAAAGAGCAGGGCATCAAGACGCTCGGCATCGTGAACGTGATCGGTTCGTCGATCGCGCGTGAGGCTGACAATGTGTTCTATACGCTGGCAGGCCCGGAGATCTCCGTTGCGACGACGAAGGCCTACAGCACGCAGCTCGTTGCGGGCTATCTGCTCGCACTGCAGTTTGCAAAGGCGCGCAATGAGATCGAGGAGGCACGCTATGACGCGCTCCTCGCCGAGATCAACACGATCCCGGAGAAGGTCGCGCGCATTCTGGAGGACAAGGAGCGCATCCAGTGGTTCTCCAATAAGCTCATCAATGTTTCCGATTCCTTCTTTATCGGCAGAGGCATCGACTATGCGATCGGCATGGAGGGCAGCCTGAAGCTCAAGGAGATCAGCTATATCCACTCCGAGGCTTATGCAGCAGGCGAGCTGAAGCACGGCCCGATCAGCCTGATCGAGAACGGCACTATCGTCATCAGCGTGGTGACGCAGACCGGACTGATCGAAAAGACGATCAGCAACATGGTCGAGGTCAAGAGCCGCGGCGCAAAGGTCATGGCAGTGACGACGGCAGGCAATTATTTTCTCGAGGATACGGCAGAATTTGTCTGCTATGTCCCGAAGATCGAATCGCTGTTCACGGGCAGCCTGTCGGTCATTCCGCTGCAGCTGCTGAGCTACTATGTCTCGATCGGCAAGGGCTACGATGTGGATAAGCCGCGCAATCTGGCAAAATCCGTGACCGTGGAGTGATCCCGCATCCGGGCAACATCAAACTGAGGTGATAACATGGCAAAGATCCTGCTTGCAGGCGGTGCAGGATATATCGGCTCCCACACGGCGGTTGAGCTGCTGAACGCAGGCTATGAGGTCGTCGTGGCAGATAATTACTGCAACAGCTCTCCGGAGGCGATCCGCAGAGTGGAAGAGATCACGGGAAAGCCGGTGCAGCTTTATGAGGCGGATATCCGCGACGGCGAACGGCTCTCACAGATCTTCCGGGAGAACAAGATCGACGCGGTGATCCACTTTGCAGGCCTGAAGGCGGTCGGCGAATCGGTCAAAAAGCCGCTGATGTACTACCGCAATAACATTGATACGACGCTGACGCTGCTTGAAACGATGCAGGCAGCCGGCGTCCGGAACATCATTTTCTCCTCGAGTGCAACGGTCTACGGCGAGGAAAACCCCGTGCCGTACAAGGAGACCATGCAGCGGGGCGTCTGCACGAATCCCTACGGCTGGACAAAGGCAATGATGGAGCAGATCTTTGAGGATGCCGCCAGGGCAGACCCGTCGCTTTCCGTGGTGCTGCTCCGGTATTTCAACCCGATCGGCGCGCATCCGTCCGGCAGGATCGGTGAGGATCCGCTCGGCATTCCGAACAATCTGATGCCATATGTGACGCAGGTCGCGGTCGGCAAGCGGGAGTGCCTGACGATCTTCGGCAGCGACTATCCGACGAAGGACGGCACCTGTATGCGGGATTATATCCATGTGGTCGATCTCGCAAAGGGACATGTCAAGGCCGTCGCCTATATCCTGCAGCACAGCGGAACAGAGGTCTTTAATCTCGGTACCGGAACGCCCTACAGCGTCACGGAGATCGTGGAGACCTTTGAGCGTGTGAACGGCATCAAGGTGAAGCATGTCTACGGTGACCGCCGTGCGGGTGACCTGCCGGAATTCTACGCGAATGCGGACAAGGCAAAGGCTCTGCTCGGCTGGCAGGCAGAATATACACTGGATGACATGTGCAGGGATGCATGGAACTGGCAGAAGCAGAATCCGGACGGATACCGCAGCTCTGACTGAGGCAGCACGCAAATGACAGGTCAGCGATCCGCACGGTTGCTGACCTGTTTGATATCCCGCAAAAGGAGAAACGGATGGAGATTACTGAATACCGGAAAAACGCCGCGGATATGATCGCGCTGGTGCGGTGTGCCGTGAACGGAGAGAAGCCCGGGAAGGAACTGACGGACGGGCTTGATCTGAAGGCACTGTTCGAGGTCTGTCAGGCGCATGTGCTGACGGCCTGCTGCGCCTACGCGCTGGAAGCCGCGGGGATCCGGGATGCCGCATTTACGGAGGCCAAGGAAAAGGCGATCCGCAAGAATATCATCATGGACGCGGAGCGCAAAAAGATCCTGAAATGCCTGGAGGAGGAGCAGATCTGGTATATGCCGCTGAAGGGCGCGCTGCTCAAGGACTGGTATCCGCGCCTCGGGATGCGTCAGATGTCGGATAACGACATTCTGTTCGATCAGCAGCGGCGTGAGGATGTCCGGCGCATCATGGCAGCGCAAGGCTTCGAGCTGAAAGCAGCGCGCGAGGTCGTCGATGAGTACACCAAGCCGCCGGTCTATAATTTTGAGATGCACGGCGAGCTGTTCATGGAATACCAGACAGGCGAAATGGCAAAATACTATCTCGGTGTCAAGGAGCGGCTGCTGAAGGATGACGGCAATCAGTACGGCTGGCATTTTTCCGACGAGGACTATTATCTGTTCATGACCGCCCATGAGTACAAGCACTTTTCGCTCGGCGGAACGGGCGTCCGTTCGCTGCTGGATACCTATGTTTTCATGCGGAAATACGGCAGCCGGCTGGATGAAGCATATCTTTCCGCAGAGCTGGAAAAGCTCGGGATCGCAGAATATGAATCGGAGAGCCGCAGCCTTGCGATGAAGCTCTTTGCCGGTGAAGCACTCACAGAGCGGGAAAGCGAGCTGCTGGATTATTACGTGACATCCGGTATGTACGGCACACGCGCACACAATATTCAGAACCGGCTGCAGCGGCGGAGCGGCGGCTCAAAAGGAAAATACATTCTGCACCGCCTGTTCCTGCCGATGGACGAGATCAGGAGCAAGCACCCGTTTTTCTATCGGCACAAGTGGCTGATCCCCGTGCTGTGGATCTGGCGTCCGGTCAGGGGGCTCCTGCACCGGAGAAAGCAGATCACCGGGGAGCTCAGATATCTGATGAAGCACGAACAGAAACCGGAGGGATAATCATGCTGGAACAGCTGAAAAAGGACGTATGTGCGGCGAATCTGGAGCTTGCAGCAAGAGGCGTCGTGATCTATACATGGGGCAATGTCAGCGGCATTGACCGTGAAAAGGGACTGGTCGTCATCAAGCCGTCCGGCGTTGCGTATGACGGCATGGAGCCGGAGGATATGGTCGTCGTCGATCTGATGACCGGCAAGACCGTGGAAGGCAAATGGAACCCGTCCTCGGATACGAAAACGCATCTGGAGCTGTACCGGCGTTATCCGGCGATCGGCGGCATCACGCATACGCATTCGGTCAATGCGGTCGCCTTTGCGCAGGCGGGCATGGATATCCCCGCGCTCGGCACGACGCACGCGGATTATTTCTACGGTGCCGTTCCGTGCACCCGTGCGCTGACACAGGCGGAGGTCGAGGCGGATTACGAGGGGAACACCGGTGTCGTGATCGCTGAAACACTGGACAGCAGAGGCATTGATCCGATGTCCGTGCCGGGCATCGTCGTGAAGAACCACGGGCCGTTCACATGGGGCAAGGACCCCGCACAGTCGGTGTATCACGCCGTGGTGCTGGACACCGTCGCAGAGATGACCCTCAAGACGCTGCGGCTGAATCCGCAGGCGGAGATGCCGCAGTATATTCTCGACAAGCATTATCTGCGCAAGCACGGCCCGAATGCATATTACGGGCAGAAGAAATAAATAGAATCACGAAAGGCCGCATTTGTGCAGAAACGCGCAGATGCGGCCTTTTTGTATGCGGTCAGGCACGCTGCCGGAGCACTCTGAGCAGCGCAGAGACCTCCTGCGGCGTGTTCATGACCGAAGGCGAAAAACGCACTGTACCGTTTGCCGTTCCGAGCGTTTCATGCGCGAGCGGCGCACAGTGCAGTCCGGCGCGCAGACAGAACCCCGCTGCCGCAAGCCGTGCAGCCGTCGCGTCCGGGGATTCCTGTGCGAGCGTGAACGAGACGACCGGCGCGTATTTTGAGGCAGGGGAGCGGTAGACGACCGCACCGCCAATCCGGTTCAGTCCGGCGATGAACTGTTCGCAGAGTGCCGCCTCATGCCGGAGCATCCGGTCTGCGCCCTGCCGCACGATCCACTGCATCCCGGCGTCGAGCGCGGCAATGCCCGGCACATTGACCGTTCCCGCTTCGAGCGCATCCGGCAGATATTCCGGCATCTGCAGCGAGGCGGACAGCGAGCCGGTGCCGCCCTGCATCAGCGGCCGGAGCGGAACGGTGCCGTCCGTCAGCAGCATCCCCGTGCCCATGATGCCGTACAGCCCCTTGTGCCCCGCCGTACAGAGCAGGTGAATGCCGTCCTGCACCGTGACCGGCAGGATGCCGCAGCCCTGCGCGCCGTCCGCAATGAAGATCAGCCCGTGCGCTTTGCAGAGGGCAGCGATCTCCCGGTACGGCAGGATCAGCCCGGTGACATTGCTGACCAGCGTGCAGATCACGGCTCTGGTCTGCGGGCGGATCAGCCTGCGGAATGCTTCGAGGGTCTCGCTGCCGTCCGCGGAGACCGGCGCGACGCTGTATGAGATCACGCGCTCCGCTGCCATCGCCGCGACGGGTCTTGCGGCGGAATTGTGCTCCATGCTGCTGATGATGACATGGTCGCCCGGCCGGAGCACCCCGCGGATCGCGAGATTCAGCGCGTGCGTGCAGTTCAGCGTAAAGACGACGTTTTCCGGCTTTGCCCCGAACAGTGCGGCGGCGGTCTCCCGCGCATGATAGACGGCTCTGCCGGCGCGCACCGACAGCGGATGCCCGCTCCTTCCGGGATTTCCGCCCGCCTCCCTGACCGCCCGCATCATCGCATTCAGCACGGGCGGGGGCTTCGGCCATGTTGTGGCGGCATTGTCAAAATAAACGGCTTTCTGCATCGCGGCCGCTCCTTTCCTTAGTTTATCTGATAGGGGATGCCGCCGGAGCTGAGCAGCGCAAAAACTGCCGCGGCGGGGGCATTGACACGGAAATGAAAGGCGCAGCCCGATGCCGCCGTGATCTTCTGCATCCGGAAGCGGTAGCGGTACCGTTCCAGAAGCTGCCGCGCCTTCTCCGCATAGGTCTCTGTCGAGACGACAAAATGGGTCTCCATGGTTCTCACCTCCCTGCATCATGATATGCGGTTCCGACAGGGTTTGACACGGGGCGTACAGCATCTTATACAAAAAAATACGCGAAAAAACCGCTCAGTGAGAATCTTGTCGGAAAATGCGGAAAACACTTGCTTTTTTTCGGATTTTGCGTTAAAATATAGAGTGCATCATACTGTGCAGCTGCGGCTGCATATACGAAAAAAACTGAACGAAAGGTTGACTGAATATGGCTCATGCACGCCGCCGGCTCAGTGCCGGAAAAATTGTCGGGCGCGTTCTGATCGTGATACTGACCACGCTGATCATGGCTGTGGTTGCCCTGTATCTGCTGATGCTTGTCATTGCAAAGGGACCGTCTGACAGCGCGAAAAAGCTTTTTGTATGTTCCGTGAAGGAGACAAGTGCGATCAAATTCCTTGCGGACTGGTACTATACGCCGGAGCAGATCGAGGAATATCTCGGCAATTCCGGGGAGGAGAATATTGCGGATACCAATACCGCGCTTGTCAATATCGCGCAGAAGGTCGATGAGAACGGCAATGCCGTTCCGGAGGATACGGAGCGCAAGGCGACCGAGCTCATTGACGTTTCCGGCAGCACGTTCAAGGGCAAGCTGCTGAAGATCTCGGATCCGTCCCGCGTGTTCGTCGGCATCTCCGGTCCCTACGGTGAGGAATACGAGGGCATGAGAGTTGCGGACATGATCGAAAAATACGGCGCACAGGGCGGCACGAATGCCGGCGGCTTCGTCGATCTGAACGGCGTCGGCAACGGCGGCATCCCGCTCGGCATGGTCATTTCCGAGGGCGAGCTCCGCTGGGGTGACCTCAATACGGCCTATGAATTTGTCATCGGCTTCGACCAGGACAATATCATGCACATCGGAAAAATGACCGCGCAGCAGGCAATTGATCTCGGACTGCGCGATGCAGTCTGCTGGGGCGACCCGAAGCGTCCGCTGATCGTCAACGGCGTGCCGGGCAATGAGCAGGATTCCCTCGGCGGCGGCTTCAACCCGCGCACCGCGATCGGCCAGACCGCGGACGGTACGGTCCTGTTCCTCGTCATCAACGGCAGACAGACCGACTCGCTCGGTGCGACCTACGATGACCTGACGCAGATCATGCTGCAGCACGGTGCCGTCAATGCCATGAACCTGGACGGCGGAAGCTCCTCGCTTCTGTATTTTGACGGAAAGCTGCAGAATATCTGCTCCTCGCTTTACGGTCCGCGCAAAATGCCGACATGCTGGCTGATCAAGCCGGAATCGTAAGAAAGGGGGGCGTAACAAATGGCAGATGAGAAGAATATCAGAAGCAGTGCCGACCGCGATGCGGATGCAGCACTGGAGGAGATCCTGAGAGAAGTGGAAGCGTCCCCGCGCCGGACAGCCAAACGGCGCGAAAGCGACGATCTTGATTTTGTACAGACCGGTACGCCGCGGAGCCACGCGGCAACGCCCAAGACACCGGCCCGCGGGAATCCGGAGCCGGCGCAGGAAAGCCGTATGCCGGAGCGGGAAAAGCCCCGCCGTGAGAATCCCGGGCAGAAGGCACCGGTCAGAAGAAACGCTGAGCAGGCACCGCAGCGGCGGCGTCCGGAGGAGCAGCGCGCAAACGGTCAGCAGAACCGTGTCCGCCGGGATGTCGAGCAGGTCGATGCACCGCCGAGACGCGCACCGCAGCAGCGGCCGCAGAACGGCGGTCAGCAGCGTGCGCCGCATCGCCGCCCGGAAGGTCAGCAGAGCCGTCCGCAGCGTCCGCAGGAGCCGCAGCGCAGAAGTCAGCCGCAGAGAGAGCCGGTGCAGCAGCACCGTCAGCGTCCTGCAGAGCAGCGCGCACCGCAGCAGCGGAGCAATCCGCAGCGTCCGCATACCGCGAACGACAGACCGCAGCAGAAGCGTTCCGCCGCGGCTGCAAAGCGCAGACCCAATTATTTCCGCATCGGACTGGCCATTTACATCATGCTCGGCCTGATCCTGACGCTCTGGGGCATGAGACGCCTCAACAATTTCCTCAAGGAGTACGAGGAATCCCGTCCGAAGTACACGATCGACGGCTATGTTTCGCACCTGAACAGCGGCTTTTACAGCGACATGGTGCGCCAGAAGGTCGATGAGATCCCCGTGACCGATTACGAAACGGCTGATACGATCGCCTCGACGCTCGATATCGAGAGCCTCGGCGGCACCGGGTATACATGGGTCAAGAAGGTCGATGAATACACCGACGACAAGCCGGTTTACTACATCCGCTACAACGGCGCGTCGATCGCGACGGTCGCGCTGCAGAGAGTCAGCGGCACCGAGAAGTTCGATTTCCCGGTCTGGAAAACCATGGAGCCGGAATCCCTGATCGAGATCTCGCCGGAAGCGAAATATACGCTGGATGTGACGGTCCCGGACGGCGGCTCGCTGCTGGTGAACGGCATGAAGGTGCCGATGTCCGCGCTGACCGATACGGAATATGAGGTCGGTCTGGACGAGAAGGCACTGAATATCGTGGAGAACCCGGTCGGACAGCATGTGAAGATCGACGGGCTGTTCGTGACGCCGGAGGTCAGAGCATTTGATGCGGACGGCAATTCGCTCAGCGCAAGGGCTGTGCCGGATGCGTCCGATCCGGAGCAGGTCTATCAGTTTGAGCCTGCATCGAAGGCGGAGCCGAATCCGGTGCTGGTCGCACGCATTGAGGAGCTGACCAAGGCGTATATCAACTATATGATCAACAAGGACGAGGCGACATGGGCAAACCGCCAGTACCTCGACAACTTCGTGCTGAACGGCAGTGACGCGTTCACGGTGCTGCACGGCATTACCGCGGACGTTGCATGGAACAACCCGTATACGGCGCGTGTGGACAAGGTGCTGGAGATCAGCAATGTGAAGATGTATTCCGATACGATCTGCACGGCGGATGCGCACTTTGAGCTGCAGCTGACGAAGGAGTCCGAGCGCGGCACTGTAACGAATGATTATAACGGCACACTCCGCTGGCTCATGGTCAAGAACGGCAATGCGTGGTATGCAACGCACTTTGACCTGCTGAACGGTCAGGATGCCGCCGCAGATGATGCCGCAGACGGCGAGACTGCGGGCGAGGCACCGGCAGAGGAATAAGGGATCGCTTTGTAATGGAAATCCCATGATCATGAACAAAAAGGACGCTGACTGTTACGTCAGCGTCCTTTCTCGTTATTCAGAATGGAATTCGGAGCACCGCTCAATATACCGGGGCAATGCCTGAGGTTTCGTCGATGCGCATGTACCAGTGCGTCTGAATGGGATCGTGCTTGAACACACCGTTCTCAACAAGCTCCAGCCGCCACTGATCCGTGACATCCCCGATCCATGCCGGAACTTCCTCATCCAGCGGGATCATGACGCGAACCTTGCCGTGCACATCCGCCGGACACAGTGCTGCCTTGATCCAGATGCCGCTCTGGTCGGAAATCTCCATCTGGCGTACCTCCGGCACTGCGCCGTCCGCCTCATACATGAACCAGAGATACGAGACCGAATCTGCGTGCTCATCCAGGTAGCGGAATCCGTCATTGTGTTCGGCGTAGAGTGCCCAGTCGCCGCCGCCCATCATGCGATTGTTCTTCCACTCCGCCGCACTTTTGTAATGCAGTTCGGTATCCAGCGCATGATACTGGTCGCTGTTCCACTGATAGATAAACGAGGGTGCCGGCAGCGTGTGGTCTTTTTCAAGTGTGCGGAATACCGGCTGGGAAATCGCCGGACTCTCAGTCACCGTACAGACTTCATTGAGCGCGCTGTCGATATGCATTTTGATCGGCTCCGCAGCACCGTTCTGAACTTTGACCGGAAATGTGCCGATCTCCGCTTTTTTGTTCGTCTCGTCGCAATACATTGCTGCAATGATATGGGTCGTGCCGTCCGGAATTACGACCTCAACAAGGCCGGAGTCGCCGCCCGGTTCTCCGCTGAACAGATCAAAGCCGGAGATTTTTTTGCCGTCCGCATAGTCATACAGCTCAATGCGGATCATACCCGGCATCAATACCGAAAGATTCGGAATCTTATACGTGATGCGGACAATCGTTTCATCGTTCTGCTGACGCACGGCGGTCGTCGGCACGGTCTTTGCCGTGACAAGCGGGGCTTCGGCGTCTGCGGGTTCGGTATTCGGTGCAGGCTGTGCTTCACTTTTCACCGTACCTGAGACGGGTTCCGTCTCAGCCGTTACAACGAGATCGTTCTGCGGATGCGCACCGTCTGCGGGTTCGGTCATGGGTGCGGCCTCCGCTTTGGATTCCGCCGCTTCTGCGGACTGCTCCTTCACGATCTCCTTCGTAACGGCTTCCTCGGTACCGGCAGGGATCAGCATGGCGGCATCGCTGCTTTCGACGGCTTCATGCGAATCCCGGATCAGGAATGCAAGTCCCGTCACGACGGCTGCACATGCTGCAATACTGCAGGCGGTCAGCATTGCCGGAACCAGCCGCAAATGCTTGGTCTGTACGATTTTCGGCGCAGGTGCTTGGAAATCGGGCTGTGTCTGCCCGCCGCGGATCCGGCCGAGCACATCGCTGATATCAGGCTTGCGGTCGCTCCCGCGCAGGGACGGTGCCGCTGCTTCCAGCGCATCCGGACGCGATTCCATGGCGCGCATCAGATCTGCTGCCTTCATAGCAATTCCTCCTTTTCGAGATACTCCCGCAGCCGGTTCCGCAGACGCATCAGCGTGACGCGTACGCGGCTTTCCGGAATCTGCATTTCCTTCGCGATATCCCGCGCGGTCATCAGGTACCAGTACCGTTTCAGCAGCATACTGCGCTGCTCTCCGGGCAGACCGTCCAGGAATCTGCCGATTGCCTCATTCAGAAGCTGCTGTTCGGTGTGCTTTTGGACGTCGTCCGGTGCGGCAATGACCTGTTCCAGCTCGGAGAGTGCCGCCGCATAGCGGTCGCCGCTGCGCTTTTTGCGGGTCTGCCGGTCGGCGAGGTCGAGTGCGGCACGGCGCGTCAGCGTCAGCACAAATGCCTGAAAATGCACGGGATTCGTCGGCGGGATCGCGTTCCAGAGCCGGAACAGCGCATCGTTCACGGCTTCTTCTGCATCCGCACGGCTGCCGAGTATCTGTTCTGCGATGCGCATACAAAGCGCACCGTACTTCTCTGCGGTTTCTGCAACGGCACGCTCGTCCCGCGCGAAAAACAGCGCAATGATTTTCTGATCTTCCGTTGCAAGTCACCGCCTTTCCGGAGATCTCTCTGTCTGTATAGTCGGCAAAAAGTGAAAAAGTGTTACAGCGGGGCGGGTAGCACCCGCTGCCGATTCCCTCCGGGGACGGTTGGCGAAGCTCACCCAACAATCGAAACGCACGCCGGCGGGGAGCCCCCGCTGGCAATTCCCTCCGGTGCGGGCAGTGCCCGCCTCCATTTCCCTCCGGGGACGGTTGGCGAAGCGTACCCAATTTTCAAAGTACACGCCGCTAAAGCGGCATTTCTGGCGCTGCTTTTCCCAATATAAAAGCACCCGCTGTACCGTAACAGTACAGCGGGCGTTTTCATCAGCTTTTGCATTCGCTTGCGGTCGGGAAGCAGACGATCCGTTTCCGGTTCGCTGAAATCCCGTTATGCCGCCGGACGCTGTCCGGACGGATTAGCCGAGCTCTGCGAAATACTTGATGGTGCGGACCATCTGGCTGGTGTAGGAGTTCTCGTTGTCGTACCAGGAAACGACCTGAACCTCATAGAGATCATCAGCGATCTTAGCGACCATGGTCTGGGTTGCATCGAACAGAGAACCGTAGGTCATGCCGATGACGTCGGAGGAAACGATCTGATCCTCGTTGTAGCCGAAGGAAGCAGAAGCAGCAGCCTTCATAGCAGCGTTGATGCCTTCCTTGGTCACGTCAGCGCCCTTGACAACAGCGGTCAGGATGGTGGTGGAACCGGTCGGAACCGGAACGCGCTGTGCGGAACCGATCAGCTTGCCGTTCAGCTCCGGAATAACCAGGCCGATTGCCTTTGCAGCACCGGTGGAGTTCGGAACGATGTTTGCAGCGCCAGCGCGTGCACGGCGGAGATCGCCCTTGCGGTGCGGACCGTCAAGGATCATCTGGTCGCCGGTGTAAGCGTGGATCGTGCTCATGATACCGGACTGGATCGGAGCATAATCGTTCAGAGCCTTTGCCATCGGAGCGAGGCAGTTGGTGGTGCAGGATGCAGCAGAGATGATCTTGTCATCCTTGGTCAGGGTCTTCTCGTTGACGGAGAAAACGATGGTCGGCAGATCGTTGCCTGCCGGAGCAGAGATGACGACCTTCTTTGCGCCTGCGTCGATGTGAGCCTGGGACTTCTCCTTGGAGCAGTAGAAGCCGGTGCACTCCAGAACGACGTCAACACCGATCTCGCCCCACGGCAGATCCTTTGCATCCTTCTCAGCATAGATCTTCAGGGTCTTGCCGTCGACGGTGATGGTGCCGGCTTCGTCATCGGCAGAAACGGTGTGCAGGTTCTCGCCGATGATGCCGCAGTAGCCCTTCTGAGCAGTATCGTACTTCAGCAGGTGTGCAAGCATGGACGGCTTGGTCAGGTCATTGATCGCAACGACCTCGTAACCTTTTGCACCGAACATCTGACGGAAAGCCAGACGGCCGATACGACCGAAACCATTGATAGCAACTTTAACAGACATGGGAATTACCTCCTAAAAATTGATACTTCTATTTTACACCATTTTCGCGGAAATTGCAAGCACTTTGACAAAAAAATAACGGGGAACCCGAAAAGAGATTGCATTTGTACGGTTTGAACGGCTGAAACGGCTCAAAACTGTGCATATTCACAAATCTTGCCGAAACACTCGAAAAATTCACACTGTTCGGGTATAATAAGAAAGATGAAATGACGGGGAGGTGAACCGGCAATGACAGAGAAGCTGAAGGAGGCTCTGGATATTCTGTACGGCAGTGCGGGATACCCGGTCTGTGCCTGCGATGCAGCATTCTGTGTACAGTGGCAGTCCGGGCCGCGCGCGGCCGTGCTGGCGGAACAGCTGCGGGCGGAGCAGGAAGGCCGGCCGCTTTCGGATGACGCCGTCCGGCAGATCATGCTGACAGACGGTGCCGACGCGTTCCGCTGCGAAACAGAGCCGCTTGCGGACGGGACGGAGCGGCTGTATCTGCTGCGGTTTTTCCCGGCAGAGCGCAGCAAAACGCTGAACCGCACCGAATCCGTGCTGCTGCTGAAAGAGCAGGCTTCGCTGATCCATGCAGCCGGTGCCTCGATCCTTTATGCAGCCGACCGCTTGAACCGCGCACCGGATGAGGACGGCCTGCCTGCCGACCCGGCAGTCCGGGAGCCGTTCCTCAGCATTCAGGATCAGTGCTATGCGCTGCTCCGGCAGAGCCTCTGCGATCATGAGCTGCTGTGGTACGAATCGGCTGCCGCGCCGTTTCCGGTGATTGAGCTGACCCGTCCGCTCCGCCGCTTTTTCGGGCAGACGGAGATCCTGACGGAACGCTATCTGCAGGCGGGCTGCTGCGATCTTGACATCAGACTGTTTGCGGAGACCGACGAGAACCGTCTGACCTTTGCGATGACCGCGCTGCTGACCGAAGCCCTGCGGGATGTGCAGGGACAGAATGTGCTCGATCTTTCCGCACGCAGGGAGGACGGCATGATCCGGATCGTGCTGGTGCTCCGGCACGACCCCGCGCAGCAGCGGGAGCCGTTTCCGCTTCCCGGCAGGCTCAGACGCTCTGCATCTCCTGCCTCGGACGGGCTGCTGCTGGAACGCTTCTGCGATACGTTCGGCGCACGGATCAGGCGCAGGACGGAGGCGGGGAGCCTGTTCTGCACGCTGGAGCTGCCCGCCGCGGATTCACCCGGAGCGGTCGTCCGCGCCGCATCGCTTTTGCAGGAGGAAAGCCGCTTTTCGCTGTTCCATGTGATGCTTTCCGCGCTGATCCCTGCCGAGGTGCTCTGGGAGTCGGATCCGACGCTTTGGTGATATTCGGCATAATGCATAAGGAACGGAAAATGCTTTTGTGAAATCTGTTCTTCATAAATTGTTCATTTTCTATTGACATTTTGATAAAGATATGCTATACTATTATTGGTATCGTGGTGAGTTTGTAACCTGCCTCCGATATTTGTAAAATACGTTTTATATCTGCCTGCGTACGTACCATACGCCGAAAAGGGGGATCTGTTATAATGAAGCAGTTGAAAAAAGGACAGCGCGTTTCCGGCTTTACGCTGATCGAGCTGATCGTCGTCATGGGCATCATCGGTATTCTGCTTGCCGTGCTTCTGCCTGCACTGAACGGATATATCACCAGAAGCCGCCTGAATACCGCAAATGCCAACGCGAAGGTGCTGTTCAGCTCCGCGCAGACTGTCATGCAGGAGTTTGAGTTCAGAGAGAGACGGCAGCAGGACTCTGCGTTCTACGGCGCGTCGAATCCGGGCGATCCGCCTCCGACCGGTGATTTCGTTGTGAAGCACGGCGCGAATTTCTCCGGAGCTGCAGCAAGTAATCTGGCTGCGAGTACGTTGGAGGTAAGCCGCACGATCGCAGATGTGACACTCGGTCCGGATTTACAGAATGCAGACCCGGGTTCTTTCGGTGCGCGTCTTGCGCGTCTGTATGACGAGTACACATCCACTGCATGGGCGATCCACGTTGAGAATTATACCGTGCGCGGCGTTCTGGTCGGACACAATGCGACCACGCATTATGTCGGCGGTTATCCGCTGCGCGTGACCGAGAGTGCCGATGAATCGACCAGTGAGCTGAATGCATGCCGGATCACGAGCATTGCTGATGTCAATCTTGCCAATATGCGTATTTACAGACAGGCTGCATGGGGCGGTGCTTCTCCGTTCGCCGGAACCTGATTCGCAGCTTCAGTAATATGAACAAACAGAAAACCCGAAGGCAGACCGCTTTCGGGCTTTCTTATTGCTCTGGATATGAAAAAGCAGCACAGCGATCTGCGTCTGACGCGGAATGCTGTGCTGCTGTCTGTCAGCGGTTTCTCAGTTCGCGGACGGCTTCGTAATCCGTCAGTGCGTCCAGAAGCTGCTGCGGCTGCAGGACCCACGCGACGCGGACATTGTTTGCGTCTAAGAAGCGGTAGTGGATCTGCATACCGATGGTGCGCTGCTGCTGGAGCCGCCAGCCGTCAACCTCGAAAATGTTGTCGTAGAATACATTGCCGCCCAGTGTCGGGAACTGGACATTCGGTGCGAACCGGCTGCCGTATTCCCGCAGGAAGCCGGAAAGCACTGCCGCGTTCGGGAAGAGCCGCTGCATCTTCTCCGTCAGGAGCGCATTGATCTCCTCCTTGCTCTGCGGTGTGCTGCCGTTCATGCCGTTCAGTGCCGCCTTGGTATCGTTGTAGCCCTGCTCCATGCGGGATCTGATCTTATCCTGCGTGAAGTTCAGCGTGCCGGTCAGCAGATTGCCCATCGGGCGCAGCGGCTTGATGAGCGTGAAATTGCAGTCCGGATATTCCTGGATCAGATTGCCGTTGCCGACACCGGCACCGCCGTAGAGCGAAAGATTTGGCTTCAGCGTGACAGCAAGCAGTTCTCTGTGTCCCTGCGAATAGACCGGCTGGATGCAGAGGTCGCCCGCAGGGGTGACGCTGCCGTCCATGAGGTCTCTGCCGAGATAGCGCTCCGGTGCATAGATATGCGGGATCGCGGAGGATGCGAGCAGCAGCGTGCGGACGGAATCCCGCGGCAGGCCGTTGAGCTCGTAGAATACAGGCTGGTTTGCCTCGATATCATGTACGGATACATGGACACGGATCCCGGACTGGCTGATCTGCTCAAGCGGAAGCTGATTGATGAGGCGGATCAGGCCGTCCCGCGAGAAAAATGCGCCGTCAGAGCCTTTGGCCAGCAGGTCGGAGGGCTGAATCTGTTCCCACATGTGTTTTGCAAATTCCCAGTCGCCGATCGCGAACAGGACAGCGTTCAGTGCGCCGACAGAGCAGCCTGCCGCTGCACGGATATCGGTCAGCATTCCTGCCTCTGCGAGTGCGCGCCATGCGCCGATCTGGAATGCGCCCTTTGCGCCGCCGCCGCCGAGCAGCAGGGCAGTCGGTTTCGTTTGATTCTGTTCCATGATGATTCTCCTTTCCGTGTGTGTCAGTAACAGTTGTGGAAGCGGTCTTGCCGCTGATGTTATCATAGCATGATATGAACAGTTTGTCAAGTGAATTTTTGGTGAAGAATTATGAAGACGGGGTGAAGCAGATACCGGGGTGCAGGAATTGCGGCTTGTTTCGCTTGCTGATGACTGATCGGTTTTGTAGGTGCTGCTTTCGGCTGCGGATTGTTCTGTAAGCCTTTGAAGAAGGCCAACGTCAGCAAGCTGACGCACCGAAACTTTTGATATGGCTGCAAATGGTTTGTCTACCACTTGGCCGGTGGCTGAATGCCAAAAGGGTGCCGACTGTTACGTCAGCACCCTCTTGTTCTTTATAACGGGATTCCAAAGGGACAATGTCCCTTTGGAAGGGTTCAACATGAAGAAACAAGTTTTTTCATGTTTGGCGGAGCCCATTACAAATCATCGCGAAGCGATACCTTAAATCAGCCCGAGCTGCTGTTCGTTCATCACGGTCTGATACATGACGGCCAGGGAAAACTCCGGAATAAAGGCGTCCATGTGCAGGTGCCCGCAGAACCATGCGCGGTAGCGTACCGTTGTCATGATCGTATCCAGAAAGAATGCGGTGCGGTCGGCAACGTAGCGGTCCATGCTGTTCGCGTTATAGAGCAGCTGCCGCATTACCATGTCCGGCGGCGTGTGCGTGACGATATAATCGGTCTGATTTGCGCACGCGGCCAGATTGGTGTAGGCGCGGGAGATCTCGTCCGGCTGTGCGGTCTCGGTCGCCCACCAGTTCAGCCCCTCGCTGCGGTATTCGCGGTCATGCGAGGCCGCGCCGCCGAATGCGAAGATCCGCTTGCCGTCGATCGCGTAGACCTCGCCGCGCATCAGGTGAATGACGTTTTTTGCGTCCGGATGTATCTGAACTCTGCCGCCGAACATCTTGGAGATCGGCTGCTTTTTCCAGAAGTTATGGTTATCGTGATTGCCGTCCACCCAGAGGATCGTGAACGGCTTTTTCTTCATAAACTTGATCCACTTGTCGTAATCGGCGTTGTATTCCGCCTGATTCTTCTTCTTTTTCTTCTTTTTCTTTTTGCGGTCCTCGTCAAAGAACGGGAATCCGAAATCACCCAGAATGATCAGATAGTCATCTTCGCCCGGCATACCGCAGGTGCTGCGCAGATTCTTGTTCATGAGCTTGGACATATCCAGTCCGCCGTGCGTGTCGCCGGTAAAGTAGATCATGACCGTCTGTTCCTTTCTGTGTGATTTTAGCTGAAATCCGGTGCGCACGATTCGTTTTCTGCTTCCGGGTTTGCACAAACTAATCATAGCATATTTTTCACGGAATTGCAAGTGCTTAACGAAATCTCTGATGCAAAAATATTTGTGATTTTCCTCTTGACAAATCTGCTCGGATATGGTATAATAATCAAGTCGTCAGATATAGGGGCATAGCTCAGTTGGTAGAGCAACGGACTCCAAATCCGTGTGCCGAGGGTTCGATTCCTTCTGCCCCTGCCATATTTTGGTTCCGGAAATCGCGTAGATGCGCGGTTTCCGGATTTTGCTTTTTATAGAAATCGGTGTTTTGTCCTTTATTTGTCCATTATTCTGAAAATTCGCATTTCAGGCGCTGCTTTTGGTGTCACGTTTCAGGATGCAGTCTGCCACGCTGTCCATCGCTCTGACCTGCGCTGCCTGGAAGGAATGCGCATAGATGTTCAAAGTCGTTGTTGCGCTGCTGTGACCTAAACAGCCCTGTACCGTCTTGACATCGACGCCGTTGCTGATCAAAATGGACGCATTAAAGTGTCTAAACCATATGAAAACACTCTCAAAGAATGGTCTCGCAGCTTTCTATAGAAACATCATACTGATGTCCTCTGTTATATTTGTGAATTGAATAGCTCATGCGAAAGCCGAATGGAACGCAGGTCAGGTAGAATTCGCTATGGTTTCGGTCGAGGACTACCGCCTTTTGCAGAAGCTGAGAATAAAATGCGGTATCATCACTGTCATGCTCTGCAGTCAGATTCACCTGCCTGATA
>MSGZ01000006.1 GCA_001940925.1 Ruminococcus sp. Phil11 | reverse complement strand
ATTTCATCGGAAAGCTTTAACGCTTCTTCTTTGAATTCTTTGCTGTACTTCATTACTTTTACCCCTTCTGGTTTGATTATTTCTATTATACCAGATCTTTGGGTGTTTGTCGACTGCTCTGTCAGTATAACATATCAAACGTATACAGTAAAAAAATAAGCACAGACCGGACAGACAGGCCGGTCTGTGCTTTTCGCAGCAAATGAAAATGAAGGGGAATTATTCGTAAGCACTGAAATGATCCTGCAGGGACTTGTAAATATCGTCGGAGCCTTCGGCGAAAATGCTGTCCAGAGCCGCCTTGTAGATCGCGGTATTATACAGCGGTTCAATGTCGTAATCCTCCGTATAACCAAGCTCCACGATCGTATCCTTCAGCGTCAGCGTTCCCTTTTTGTCCGGGTCGGGACTGGACACGCTGTAGCCGCCGTAAACCTCCGTTTCGATAAATTCCTCGTCAATGTCGATGTACTTCTTGACATCGGCGATCGTCTTTTCGTGATCCTTCTGCGTCAGATGATACGCCTTGATGAATGCGCGTTCCAGCGCGGTAAAGGTGTTCGGATTTGCCTTGACCGCCGCCGTTGACGCGACCTGCCGGCAGCACGGCTGATTCTCGAGTGCCTTTTCATGTGCGCAGTAGTAAACGACCTTATAGCCCTGCGACTTTGCAAGCGACGCATACGGCGAGTAGACCGAAGCCGCATCAATGGTCGCATTGGAAAGTGCCGCGTAGGCGTCCTTCTGGCTGTCAAAGTAGACGATGTTGACCTTGTCTGCGCCCTCGCCAATCTCAATGCCGGCATTTTTCAGCAGGATCTGCAGCTCGGCATCCTGTACGCTGTTCTTGACCGATGCGACGTTTCTGCCTTTGAGGATCTCAACGCCCTTTTCATCGGCATCGGCAAATTCAGACTTGATGACGTAGCCGTGGCCGTTGGTCATCGCGCCGCCGATGATCGTCACATCATGCCCCTGACTCTGGAAGGTCAGCGTCGGGACGGAGCCGATAAATGCAACGTCAAGCTTGCCGGATTCCAGACCGTTCACCAATTCGCCGGCACTCGAAAACTGCGTCAGCGTGACGTTCAGCCCCTCCTCTGCGAAGTAGCCTTCCTCCGCCGCAACAAACGCAAGCAGATGCGCCGTCGAATTGAGGTAGCCGAGATTGAGCTCGGATTTCTCCGGTGCTGCGTTTTCCGTATTCGCGGCTTCGCTTTCCGCGGAATCCTCCGATTCGTTGTCAGCTTCCGGCTTATCGGTTTCTGCCGCAGCGGATGTTTCGCTCTGCGGCGCATTGCTTTCCGCTGTCTGTGAAGCATCGTTCAGCGCACCGCAGCCTGTCAGCAGCGCAAGCGATGCGAGAACGGAAATCGCCTTGATTATGTTTTTCATGATATTCACCTTTCTTATTTTCAGATTTCAGAATGCAGACCGGAACCGACATCGCATTCGCTCTGAAAACACGGGTGAAACCGTGGTGCGCTTCATAAGACTCACTCCCTGTATCGTTATGCTCATATCATATCACAGGAAAGCGCATTTGTCCAATACAGAAAGATGATAAACGGCTATCTGAAAAAGCTATAAACAGAAATGCGTCACAATAAGAAAAAAAGCCGTCCGCCGCAAAGCCGAAGGATCTGTTTTCAGCCGTTCGCATCCGACTTGGATTCCTGCATAATATGCAGTACCCGCCGCCGTTTTTTCTCCCATGCAGCGAAACAAAACTTTTTTGCTTCCCGCCCATTGAAATAATCCTGATAATATGCTATAATAATCATGTATGCCAATTTCTGCGAAAGGAGCAGTGACATGGAATACAAAATCCGGCTAGCCGTCCCTGCGGATATCCCGCAGCTGTGCAAACTGCGGCTTGCCTATTTTGACGAGGAATTCGGGACGCTCCCCGCGGACAAAACCGCCGCGATCAGCGAGCATCTCCCTGCATATTTTGAAGCGCATCTCGGAACCGGCTGCATTGCCGCCGTAGCAGAAGCGGAGGACGGGACGCTCGTCTCGAACGCGCTGCTGACGGTCATCGAGAAGCCCGCAAACCCGTTCTTTCCGTGCGGCAGAAGCGGCTATGTCCTCGGCGTGTTCACCGAGCCGGCGCACCGCGGGAACGGGCTCGCCACGCAGATCATGGAGATGATCCTTGCAGAGGCAAAACGCCTGAAGCTCGATACCGTGACGCTCTCCGCGAGCGACATGGGAAAGGGCATCTACGAAAAGCTCGGTTTTACGGTCAGGCAGAGCAAATTCACCGAAATGGAATGGTACCCGGAATGAAGCACGCCGGCACGCAGACAATTGAAACGGAACGCCTGATCCTGCGGCGGTTCACCGCGGACGACGCAGCGGATATGCTGCGGAACTGGGCGGCTGACCCGAACGTGCAGCATGAATACGGCGAGCCGGTCTATGAAACGGCAGAGGCCGTCCGCGGACTGCTTTCTGCGTATCTTGCGGGCTATGCGCGGCCGGATTTCTACCGCTGGGCGATCGAAGAAAAGGAAAGCGGGCAGAACATCGGGATGATCGCGTTCTGCAAGGTCTGGGACGACTGCGAAACCGCCGAGATCGAATACTGCATCGGCGCGGACTTCTGGGGGCACGGCTATGCCGGAGAAGCCCTTGACGCCGTCATCAAATGGACATTTGCGCAGACCGGCTTCACGAAGCTGGAAGCCTATCACCGTGCGGCAAACCCGAAATCCGGGCGCGTGCTGCAGAAATCCGTCATGCACCGGACAGAAACCGTCGAACGGTTCCGCAGGGCAGGGGAAACGCCGGACGGCGAGGTTTGCTATTGTATCGAAAGACAGAAATCATAAAGCGCGACAAAAAAAGATACGCATTGTAACAAACAAAAAACAGAAGAAAGGCGAAGCAAAACGGCAGCGGGTTCTGCCCGCAGGAAAGGATACACATTATGGATATCGGAATCGACCTCGGAACGGCGAATATCATCATCACGCGGCGGCGGCACGGTGTCGTGCTCAATGAGCCGTCCGTCATTGCGTTCAACAAGCGCACGGAGCGCGTGGTCGCCGTCGGCGAGGAGGCCTATAAAATGGAGGGGCGTTCCCCCTCGTATATCGCAGTCGTGCACCCGCTGCAGGACGGCGTCATTTCCGACGACATTCTGACGCAGGCACTGATCCGTGAGCTGATTGACGTCGTCGCCGGTGCGCATATCATCCGGCCGCGCATCGTGATCTGCGTGCCTTCGCTCATCACGGACGTCGAAAAGCGCGCGATCCTCGATGCGGCGATGAGCACGGGCTCGCGCAAGGTGCACCTGATCCAGGAGCCGCTGGCCGCGCTGCTCGGTGCGGGCATTGCGATCAACCGGCCGGTCGGCAACATGGTCGTGGATATCGGCGGCGGCACAACGGATGTGGCTGTCGTTTCGATGAACGGCATTGTGACGGCGCGGTCGCTGAAAACGGCGGGCAACAAGTTCGATCAGTCGATCATCCGCTATGTGCAGAACAAATATCAGATCCTGCTCGGCACAAAATCCGCGGAGCAGGTGAAGATCGAGCTCTGCAATCTGTATAACCCCGGTGAAGAGCGCATTGCACAGGTCAAGGGACGGAACATCTCCCGCGGACTGCCCGATCAGTGCGATCTTTCCGAAGCGGAACTGCTTGAGGCACTGGAAGACGATATCAACGAGATCGGCGAGACGATCCGCCGCGTGCTGGAGGAGACCCCGCCGGAGCTGGTCGGCGATATCTGTCAGAGCGGCATTCTGCTGACGGGCGGCGGCGCGCTGCTCGGCGGACTGGAGCCGTATCTGACGCGAATGCTCGGCGTGCCATGCCGCACGGCGAAGGATCCGCTGACCTGCGTCGCACGCGGTACGGAGCAGGCCTTCCGCCGCAGAGACGTCCTGCTTGACGGCTTCGAGCGCATCGACAACTACACACAATCTTAAAGCGGTATCGCTCCGCGATGATCTGTAATGGGCTCCGCCAAACATGAAAAAACTTGTTTCTTCATGTTGAACCCTTCCAAAGGGACACTGTCCCTTTGGAATCCCATTATGAATAACGAAAGGAACGCTGACGAAACAGTCGGCGTCCTTTTTTGCTGCCGGTCGGGCAGTAGGCTAACCGTTTGCAGCCTCACAAAAGTTTCGCTCAAGCCTTTTAAAGGCTTGCAGAGTCCAGAGGCGGAGCCTCTGGTCGCGCTCCGCAGAGCGCGAAACTCCCCCAGCGTGCAAAGAGCTGGAAGGGCTTGGGGGCCTCACGTTTGCCGAAGGCAAACTGCACAGTTTCGCTTCGCGAAACATGGGCGATTAGAGGCCCCCATTCTAAAATAGCATCCGCGAAGCGGATACCTCTTATTAGGCGGATTGCTCCGCAATCCGCAGCGCGCGGGAAGCATAATGACAGGAACAAAAGGACGCTGATGCAATGATCGACGTCCTTTTTTACCGGACAAAAAAAGCAGCCCCGAAGGACTGCTCTTTGTACCGTTATTTCCGGGGACGGCTGTAATCATAGTAAATGCGAAATTCAAATTCATACCCCTGCGGATTGCTGATAAATTCTTCTCTTTTCTGAAGATCGCCGATATATTCCTCTGCCAGTCCGGTATCCTGATTGCGATAGTCAACATAATCAAGTCCGGACAGCAAATCACGCAGTTTTTCAATACGGCAGATGTTGGTATATTCGTAGCCGTCCCGCCAGCGCCAGTCTCTTTCTTCCGTCGTGAGATCCGAATCCGGCACACAGCATCTGCTGTATAGATAGGAGCAGACTTCGCGCATGGCAGCTCTCGGCACAATGACATCAAGACAGCCCTCCGCACCTTCTTCCAGCGGATACTGCTTTTCCATGTATTTGCCGCAGATTCTGAAAACAGCCGGGGGAAGATCAAGGAACATGCTGCTGTTCCACCAGCAGACCTCCTCATAGCCCGAATACATCCCGACCGGTGCGGGCAGCACCTTCGGCCCCGAGATCACATCGCCGGTTCGCTTGTCTTTGATACGGACATCTATGGTAAAATAAAAGCTCATGTTCAGCACCTCCGCTTACCTGCATTATAGCACAGCAGGGATCAAAAGTCAATCAACAAAAAAACAGGCAGTTCACCGTGAACTGCCTGTTCTGCGTATTCTTTTGCCGGCGCGGGCTCCGCGCTTAATAGTCCATGCCGCCTGCGGGCATCGGGGGAGCGGGCGGGAGCGGCTCCTTGATATCGGTGACAAGGCTCTCGGTGGTCAGCACCATTGCTGCAACGGATGCAGCATTTTCCAGTGCGGAACGGGTCACCTTGGTCGGGTCAACGATACCGGCCGGGATCATGTCAACATATTCCTCGGTGTATGCGTTGAAGCCGTAGCCTGCCTTGTTTGCGCGCTTGATGTTCTCGATGATGACGGAGCCCTCCAGACCTGCGTTTGCAGCGATCTGACGGATCGGCTCTTCCAGTGCGCGGAGAATGATCTTCGCACCGGTCTTTTCGTCGCCCTCGAGGGTGTCAACCAGCTTGGAGACTGCATCCGCAGCGTTCAGCAGCGCGACGCCGCCGCCTGCCACGATGCCTTCCTCGACAGCAGCCTTCGTTGCAGCAAGTGCATCCTCAACGCGGAGCTTCTTCTCCTTCATCTCGATCTCAGTCGGAGCACCGACCTTGATAACGGCAACACCGCCGACCAGCTTTGCCAGTCTCTCCTGCAGCTTCTCCTTATCGAAATCGGAGGTGGAGTTCTCGATCTCTGCGCGGATCTGTGCAACTCTTGCCTTGATCGCCTCGGAATCGCCTGCGCCGTCCACAATGATCGTGTTCTCCTTGGAGATGACGACCTGACGGGCACGGCCGAGCTGCGTGATCTGGGTATCCTTCAGCTCAAGGCCGAGGTCTGCGGTGATGACCTCACCGCCGGTCAGCGTTGCGATATCCTTCAGCATTTCCTTGCGGCGGTCACCGAAGCCCGGTGCCTTGACCGCTGCGCACTTGAACGTGCCGCGGAGATTGTTCAGGATCAGCGTGGTCAGAGCCTCGCCCTCAACATCCTCTGCGATGATGACCAGACGCTTGCCGCTCTGGACGATCTGCTCGAGCAGCGGCAGGATCTCCTGAATGCTGGAGATCTTCTTGTCGGTGATGAGCAGGAATGCATCATCGTAAACAGCTTCCATTTTATCGGTATCGGTGACCATGTACGGGCTGACATAGCCGCGGTCAAACTGCATACCCTCAACGACCTCGCTGTAGGTCTCAGCGGTCTTGGATTCCTCAATCGTGATGACGCCGTCCTTGGAGACCTTCTCCATTGCCTCTGCGATCAGCTTGCCGATCGTCTCGTCAGCGGAGGAAATGGTCGCAACTCTTGCGATATCCGCAGAACCGTCAATGGTCTTGGAGTTTGCCTTGACTGTTTCGACAGCGGTATTCACTGCCTTATCCAGACCCTTCTTCAGGATCATCGGGTTTGCGCCTGCCGCGATGTTCTTCATGCCCTCGCGGACGATCGCCTGTGCGAGCAGGGTAGCGGTCGTTGTACCGTCACCGGCTGCGTCGTTCGTCTTGACGGAGACTTCCTTGACGAGCTGTGCGCCCATGTTCTCGAACGGGTCGGACAGTTCAATTTCCTTTGCAATGGTCACGCCGTCATTCGTGATGAGCGGTGCGCCGAATTTCTTATCCAGAACCACGTTTCTGCCCTTCGGGCCGAGCGTGATCTTCACGGTATCTGCCAGCTTGTCAATACCGGCCTGAAGCGCCTTTCTTGCTTCCTCGCCGTACTTCAGATCCTTTGCCATAATGAATTAGCTCCTTTCATAAACCCGGCTGCCTGCCGGAACAATGTGATCTTAAAACGGAATCACTCCACGATCGCGAGAATATCGTTCTGCTTGACGATCGTGAACTCCTCGCCGTCCAGCTTGACCTCGGTGCCTGCATACTTGCTCAGCAGCACCTTGTCGCCGACCTTGACATGCATGGTGATCTCCTTGCCGTCCACAACACCGCCGGGACCGACTGCAACGACCTCTGCGACCTGCGGCTTTTCCTGTGCGGAAGCGGTCAGAATGATGCCGCCCTTTGTGGTCTCCTCAGCCTCGGTCATGCGGATGACAACTCTGTCAGCCAAAGGTTTGATAGTCATGATAGGTTCCTCCTGTTCTATATTCGGGGACGGGGGAGCCCCGCCGCCGTAATTCTGGCACTCTCCTGCGGAGAAGTTTAGCACTCTGTTTCTCCGAGTGCTAAATCTATTGTACCATGTTTTGGAAAAAAATCAAGGGTTTTCTTTATCTTTTCACATTCTTTGTATATCTGCACAGTTTTATGCGGTTTCTTCCGGAAATGTTGTGCAGACAGGAACGCATTTTTTCCGCCGCAGACGGCTTCACAGGGATATATATGCGCCGGCGCGGATGATTATGCTGCCGCCTGCATTGACATTTCGGAGCGGAACATGTATAATAGTATCAAGTAAAATACGGGAGTGGATAAAAACGTGTGGATCATAATTCTCGCCGCGGTATCGGTGCTCGCGGTCATCAGCATCTTTTATCTGATGACGCGGTTTCACCGGTTCCGCTGTCTGGAACGGCTCGGAGAGAAGCATAAGCTGCTGTCGTGGGTGCTTTCCGCGGTGCCGGTCGCCTGCATATTAAGCACCGGATATTTCATCAATCTGTATACGATGCCGGTCGTTATCATTTACTTTATGCTGATCTGGATGCTCTGCGATTTTATAGCATGGATCATCCGGAAATGCCGGAAAAAAGAGCGCACGCGCAATTATGCCGGCGGGACCGCGCTGCTGCTGACCTTCGCGGTACTCGGCGCGGGCTGGTATTTTGCGCATCATGTGTACCGGACGGCATACACCTTCCGGACAGACAAGCTTGAACCGGGGCAGTCGCTGCGTGCGGTACTGATTGCGGATACGCATCTCAGCATCACGCTGGACGGCGCAAAATTCGCCGCGCTCTGCGAAAGGATCCGGCAGGAGAAGCCCGATCTTGTGCTGATCTGCGGCGATTTTGTTGATGATGAGACCAAAAAAACCGATATGCTCGCCGCCTGCAAAGCACTCGGCAATCTGCAAACGGCATACGGCATTTACAGCGTTTACGGCAACCATGACGCCGGATATTTCCGCTACCGCGATTTCACGGAGGAGGAGCTGCAGGCAGCACTTGCGGAAAACGGCGTCACGCTGCTGCGGGACGAAAGCGCGGAGATCGGGGACAGCTTCACGGTCACGGGTCGGCTCGACCGCAGCTATTCCGAACGGAAAACTGCGCAGGAGCTGACGGAACCGCTCGACAAAACGCGTTACTGCATCATGCTCGATCATCAGCCGAACGATTATGATGCAGAGGCCGCTGCCGGTGCCGATCTGGTGCTTTCGGGGCATACGCACGGCGGGCATGTGTTCCCGGCGGGACTGATCGGGCTGCTGATCGGCGCAAATGAGCGCATATACGGCACAGAGCGGCGCGGGAATACGGATTTTCTGGTGACGTCCGGCGCATCCGGCTGGGCGATCCCGTTCAAGACCGGCTGCATCTCTGAATACTGCGTGATAGATGCGGTATCGCTTCGCGATGATCTGTAATGGGGCGGGGAGCCCCCGCGGGCATTTCCCTCCGGGGGCGGGGAGCGAAGTTCTCCCATTTTTCGCAGCACACGCCGCGGGGCTGCTTCTTTGGCGTTATTGCTCCTAACACTGAAGCCCGCCGGAAGTATAACGAAAACGGGTGCCGACTGAACCGTCAGCACCCAATTTGTTATACATAACGGGGTCTGGGGACTAGTCCCCAGCAGGGGCTTGGGGACGGAGTCCCCATTTCTAATCCGTCGGAGACACATCTTGATAGGCACGCAGTGCTTCAAGAAACGCCTCGCCGTACTTGTCCATTTTGTATTTTCCGACGCCGGAGATCGCGAGCATTTCCTCCTCGTCCTGCGGCCGCTTATTGCACATATCGCGCAGCGTCGCATCCGAAAAGACGATATACGCCGGGACAAATTCCCGTGCGGCCAGCTTCTCGCGCACGCGCCGGAGCTTCTGGAACAGTTCCTCGTCCACGCCGTAATCCGGCATATTTGCAAGCTGCTGCTCGCGTTTCGTCTGTTTCAGGTCACGCTTCGGCAGCGCGATCTGCACAGTCTCCTGACCGCGCAGGACAGCATTCGCTTTTGTCGTCAGCGAGAGCGTCGCGTACTGTCCGGTATCGGTCACCAGATAACCCCGCGAGATCAGGATACTGACGATGTGCTCCAGCTGAATGCGGGAGATATCCCCGAGCAGCCCGTAGGTCGAAAGCGTCTGATAGCCCGCCTCCTTCAGCTGCTTTGTGTCCTTCCCCTGCAAAATATCACAGAGCATTTTCGCACCGCAGCGGCGTCCGCGCTGCCCGACGCGGAACACGCAGGACAGGATCTTCTGCGCGGGAACGGTCGCATCCACGGTCTCCGTCTCCGCAAGACAGCTGCCGCAGTTGCCGCAGTGCGTCGGAGACTGCTCCCCGAAATAGCCGAGAATATAATGCCGCAGACAGTCGGTCAGGGTGCAGTACCGCACCATGGCCTGCAGCCGCTCATGATCCTTCTGCCGGACGGCTGTGCGCTGCTCCGGCGTCAGGCGGTCGTTTTCGCTTTCGTTGTTGTCGATCAGGAACGCATTGGTACGGATATCCTGCGGGCTGTACAGCAGCGTGCATTCCGCGGGACTGCCGTCGCGTCCGGCTCTGCCCGCCTCCTGATAATACGCCTCCATACTTTTCGGCATATTGTAATGCACGACGAACGATACATTTGATTTGTCAATGCCCATACCGAAGGCATTTGTCGCAGTGATGATCTGCACCTCGTCGCGGAGAAACGCCTCCTGATTGGCGGTACGCTCCGCAGCGGAAAGCCCCGCGTGATACCGCACGGCACGGAAGCCGTCTGCACAGAGCTTTGAACAGATCTCCTCCGTCACGCGGCGGGATATGCAGTAGATGATGCCGCTTTTGCCCTTGTTCCGTTTGAGGATCCTGAGCAGCGCATCGTATTTTTTCGCCGGACGCTCCACGATCCAGCGGAGATTTCTGCGGTCGAAGCCGGTGACCAGCTCCAGCGGATCTTTCAGCCCGAGCAGCCTGCGGATATCGTCCCGCACGGACTGCGTGGCCGTCGCGGTGAACGCCGCAACAACGGGTCGGCGCGGCAGCAGATTCAGAAACTCCGCGATCTGCAGATATCCCGGCCGGAAATCCTGTCCCCACTGTGAAAGACAGTGTGCCTCATCCACGGCGACCATTGCAATCGCGACCGATTCGGTCAGCGAGAGGAACGCGTCCGTCAGCAGACGCTCCGGTGCCGCATAAAGCAGCCGGATCTCCCCGTTCCGGACGGCATCGAGTGTCTCAAAATACGCCTGCTGATCGAGATTGCTGTGCAGGCACGCCGCCGGAAGTCCGGCGTCCTTCAGTGCCGTGACCTGATCCTGCATCAGCGAGATCAGCGGCGAGACGACGATCGTGATGCCGGTCAGCAGCATCGCCGGGACCTGATAGCAGACCGATTTCCCGGCACCGGTCGGCATGATGCCGAGCACATCGCCGCCGGAGAGGATCTGTCCGATCAGGGCTTCCTGCCCGTCGCGGAAGCGGTCGTAGCCGAAATATTCCTTGAGTACGGATTGCGGAGTCATATTCTGTAATACTTCCTTTTCTGTGCATGACAAAATCGCCTGCATCAGCGCACGAGCTGTGCAGGCGATTCTTGTATGATCTGATTATTCCAGATTCAGCAGCTTTGCCCATGTTTCCATCGGGCTCTTTCCGTTGCCGGAAAGCGTGTATTCCACATAGAACAGCAGAATGTTCTGCGCGTCCTCAATACTGATGACGCCGTTGTCATCGACATCTGCGCGGGCGAACTGCTCCTCTGTCAGTGCGGCGCGGCCGGTGTTGCCGACCAGCGATTCGACATACATCGCAAGGGCAATGTTCGCATCGCCCGGATCAGGCGAGCCGTCCATGTTGATGTCGCCGAGCTCTGTCCAGCTGACGAGCTGCGCACAGACCGGGAATTCATATCTGGTTTCCTCACGCGATGCGGTAATGACCGCATTGCCGTTTCCGCGGACCGTGACCTTGCCGGTCTCATCGACCTGTGCGACAGCCGGGTCACTGCTGCTCCATCTGAAGCTCCGTGCATCCGGCAGGAACAGCGCGATCTGCGTGCTCTTTCTGGAAACACGGATCGGCTCCGCCGTATATGCGGGCGGCATCATCAGAGCAGGCTCCGAAGCGGTCAGCGGCTGCTGATATACAGCTGCAGCTGTTTCCGGTGCAGTCTCTGCGGCTTCCGTGACGGTCGTCGTCGCTTCTGTCACCGTGACGGCCTCTGTCACGGATGCTGCGGCCGTTGTTTCCGCTGCGGTGACTGCCGGCTCTGTCTGCGGGACATATTCCCGGATCACAGACGGGGCGGGGTGATCGGCGTCCGGTGTACACGGCTCGGAGAACTCCGGTTCCGTTCCGGCCGGTTCTTCCGGTGCGGGTGCGGGCGGGATCTCCGGCAGATCGGAATAACACATGCCGTAGCGTGCCAGATAAACCGATTCATCCGGCTGGATGATATGCGTGACGGTTCTCGGCGTCGGCTTGCAGCCTGTTGTGAACCGGTGCGCAAATTCCTCATAGCTGATTGTCGATTCCGTGATCGCGCCCCAGCCGTCGGCATTGCCCTCCAGCACGGTGATCTGCTCTGCATCATAGCCGAGAATGATGAGCGAGTGACCTGCACCGCCGTTGAAGCTGCCGTCCTCGTTCACAGTCGTGCGCAGATAAGCACCCGGCATGACATGATGTTCGGAAAGCACCTGCGGCGTGATCTCTGCAGGCCCCTGCAGGACGGTGCGTGTTGATTCGGAATCATACTGTCCGTTGCACGGCAGCGCGTCAAACAGCTGGCTGTAAACACCCTGCGAATAGATGTAGCACTGACGGCCGTTCCAGCCGCCGCCGTTCGTCGTTCTGACGAAATAGGTCTGGTACTTGTTGAGCGCGGTGCCGACCGCGAGCGGCTGCTCCGGCAGAGTGCCGTCTCTGTCGGTATAGAGCCCGCAGGCACCTTCCTCAATGCGCTGCACCGCCTCTGCGAATGCAGCGGACTGACCGTACTGCGCAGCACTTGCGGCGGCTGCGGATACGGTCAAAGCATAACACGGCACGCCGGAATACGGCGCGGCTGTCATGCCCGGCAGCAGACAGATCGCGGCTGCCGCTGAGATGAGCCGTTTCAGTTGTTCTCTCATGGGGTGGGTTACCTTCTCTTTCCGTGTGTGGATGTGGTGTGGGCGAGCACAGGCCTTCCCGGGTTTCCCTTTTTTTCTTTTGTTATGCGTTTTCTTTTCTGTGTAAGCTTTTTGCAAAACCGTTGTGTTTTTATCGCAGATGCGTCTCCGGAACGTGTCGGAGCGTATTGCCATTATAGCACGGTGTAATCAATTTGTCAACCTTTGAAGATTTTATGAAGGCGCATCCGATTGGCAAAATTGACTGTTACGCGAATACTTTTTCCAATTTTTGCGGGAAATTCTTGTGCAGTCAGCACAAAAACGGAATCCGTTTTTGGTAAGACCGCCAAAAATCACGAATTTACGTGCGCTAAGAGGTTACAAATCGGTAACACGACCGATCAGGATACAATCGGACAGTTCAATGTGATAATAAAACAGTAAAACGGCTGTACCCCTGCGTTTGCAGAAGATACAGCCGTTTAGGCCGGATTCAGTTCAAAGGGATGCGCTGGCCGTTGATGCGGATCTCTTTCAGCCCGTCAAGAGTGACCGGCTCCGGGAATATGATCTCCACGGATGCGTAATCAATGGCTAAGCTGTAGCAATTCAGCATGACATCCGGGCTGCATCTGGACACCTGAAAGCGCTGTTTTTTGCCGAAGCCGCAGTTCAGCGTGACCTCGCACTCACGGAAAAATTCGTTGAACGTACAGATGCTGACCTGATCGTTCTGAAGCTTCTGCGCTTCTGGTGCATGGAGAGACGAATACTTCAGGACAAGTGCAGTCTCCGAAACGGTGAGCGAATCAAACGTAAAGGGCTTTGCGGGCGCATCCGGCACGACCGATGTGATATCCAGCGTGACCGGTGTTTCTTTTCTGACCTCCGGTGCGGCTTTGACCGTTTCAAGACTGTAGGTGCGGATATCCGGAGGGGAATCCTCGTCGGGACGGTCTTCGAGCAGCATATCCCTGTTGATTCCGTCCGTGCAGACCGTGAGACAGATGATGCCCGGCGAGACTGCCAGCTTCAGCCCGGAAATATCCTCGGTGAACGGTTTTCCGCCGTATTGCAGGAACGGATATTCCGCTGAGATTTCATATACGCCCTCCGCATTCCGTTCCGCGCTGCAATGGCCGGAGAAGCTCTGGATCCGGTCGCGCTTAACCTCCTCATCCTTTCCGAGCAGCATGGCGAACGGCCAGATCTGCTGTGCCGCATTGCTGCCCGCCGCGTCGATCTGTGCCTGAAGTGCATCGCTGAACCGGAGCTCATAGAAAACATAATACGAGGACGCATTGAAGACGGCGGATTTGACGGTCAGCTCATAGTTTTCCGTGACAAACGTGTCGTTGATGTCGATGCCCTGTCCGTCAAAGCTGTAATCGTATTCTCTGCCGAACCATTCGGAAAAGTAACGGTTCATAAGACCGCTGTAATTCCAGTCGTTGCGTGCCCCGACCGTCACTGTCCCGCCGATCATCACTGCGGCTGCTGCCGCGGCAATCACGCCGATGATCCGTCTGCCGGTGCGTTTCCGTCTGCCGTGAAGTGACTGTTCCTCAAACCGAGCCTGAATCTGCTGTGTTTTCATGCGGATTTCCTCCTCCGGTGCGGAAATCTGCTGCATTGCTCTTTGATAAGTCGTTCTGTTCATTCTGCAAAACTCCTTTCAGCTGATTTTTCGCCCTTGTCAGCCATGAGCTGACCGTGTTGCTGCTCTTGTGCAGGATCGCAGCGATTTCCCTGATCGAATATTCTTCGTAGTAGTATAGATAGATCACATTCCGGAAATCCGGCCGGAGCTGCTGCATTGCGTCGAGGATTGTCTGCGTGATTTCGTCCGTGAACCCGCCGCTGTCCGCGGGGAGCAGATGCTCTGCCGTATCACTGAGCGCGACATTGCGGGTTCTGCGTGCTGATTTCTGATAGTCTTTGCAGCGGTTGATCGCCGACCGGATCAGGAATGCCTTTGCGTGCTCATCGTCGCGGAAGGTCTTTCCGGATTCGAGCAGCTTCAGGAAGGTGTCCTGCACGATATCCTCTGCCTCGGCGCGGTTTCCGGTGTGCTGGATCGCAAGGCGCAGTAATGTGTTGTAATGCCGGAGCATCAGTTCTTCCAAACTGAACGGTTCCATGCGGGATTCACCTCCTGTATCTGATTTCGGCGCGCGCTGCCGTGAATTGCGGTGTTTGACCGCGCTTCACCCATAACACGATCGGGGATTCGGTTTTCGCGCACTGCGGAAAAATTTTTTTGCAGTATGATTCGGGCACCGACGGTTCAGCCGGTGCCCGTTTGGATGATTTTCATTTTTGCTGTCGGCGGGCTTCAGTGTTGGGAGAAGGAACACCGGAGAAGCCGCGTCAGCGGCGTGTATTTCGCTTCCGGGGAGAGCTCCGCTCACCGCCCCCGGAGGGAAATGCCGGCGGGGGCTCCCCGCCGGAGGGAAACGGCAGCGGGCACTGCCCGCCCGGGGCCCCATTACTGATCATCGCGAAGCGATACCGCATTACACCGGCTCGATCCAGTAGCGTTCGGCGGCGGGGATGTATGCAGTGAAATCCGCATAGGCACTCTGCCAGCCCTCCGGCGCATACTGCTCAAAATTATCCTTCTCCGGGAACTGCGAAAAGAACCGCTTGTTGTCAAAATCCACGAAGAACACCGGCACCAGTGCACGACGCTGCTCCTCATGTTCCGCACGGATAAACTGATACGCCAGCTCGCCTCCGGAGATCGCATTGTCGCGAAGCTGCTTCAGAAAATCCTTTGCGGTGTCGCGGTCAACGACCGGGATGCGGAAGCGCGTGGACAGAAATTCCCCGAACGATCCGACCTCCCTCACAAAATCCAGATCGGATTTCCCGCGGTTCTGATAGGTCAGGTGCCAGTCATCGTACAGCCTGCGGTAATCCAGCTTCCAGATCGACTTGTCCGTCAGATACCACTGAAATTTCTTCTTGAACAGCACGCCCGCAATGATGTTTTCGGCATATTTCGGTTCCATATGATTCCCTCCTGTCAGTAGCCGAGATTTTCCGCGACCAGAATGACCTTGATGCGGTTCGGGAAACGCTGATAGCCGGACACGACATACGAACAGCAGATGCGCTGCTCCGCCTTACATCCCGCAGCAAAATCGCCTTTGATGCCGGCGCAGGTACCGCATTTCGCACACGGCGTATCCTGATGCAGACGCATCGCATTGACCGGTGCCGCCAGCCGCTTGACCCGCTGCACCGCAGAGGGGATATCCGGCACGATCTTGTTCGCGCCCGCCACGACGATGACGCTTTCCGGCCCGAAGATCAGCGCAGATACGCGGTTTCCGTTGCCGTCCACATTATAGAGCTCGCCCTGCTCCGTCACGGCATTGCTGCTCATCAGATAAGCGTCCGCGGAAAAGACCTTCCGGAACAGCTTGGGCAGCTCCTCCTGCGGGACGGCAGCACGGTCAAGGAACTCATAATCGCCCGAGCGCAGCAGATCCATGATGCCGCATTCGCTGAGCGTCATCGAGCCGCCGTTCGAGACGACCGCGCCCTTCGGCAGCAGCTCCTTCACCTTTGCGAGCGCATCCGCCTTCGTTCTGACCCAGCAGGCATCCATGCGGTTTTCGCGCAGAGCCTTGACGGTACGCTCCAGCTTCATGACAAGCTGTTCGTTCATCGGTTCGTGTGCAGAGTATTCAGACATTTCGATCATCCTTTCTATTCCGGAGTATACAACAAAGGCAGGGACATTCGGTTTATGCCCCTGCCTGTTTTGCCGTTTCGGATCAGCCGCCGAAGTAATTGCCGTACATGCTGGAATATGCACTCATCAGAGCATTCTGATAGGTCACATAGTCAATGTCCAGCACCTTATAGCGGCGGAACGCGCTTTCGTTGCGGGTGACCGGCAGATCCTTTGCGATCTTGTCCAGCTTCTCAAGGAACTTGTCGTAGTACATTTCCTGACGGACGTTCTCGATCGCGCTGCTTGTCCACAGGTCATCATCAGTCATGCGGTCCTCGATATCCATTTTGACGACCACATAGTAGCATTCCTCATCCTTGATGAGCGTCGGCTCCATGTACTTGGTATTCGGATCGACCGCCCAGTTATAGACCTTTTCGCAGGGCGTATAGGTCGGCTCTGTCTTGGTCTCGTCGTCCTTCTTGTCCTCCTCCTTCGCGGAGGTGCTGACTGCAAGCACGCGCTCATTTGCGGTGTCGTAGCCGAGGCCGGAGACAGTCGTGGTCGTGGTGGTCTCGGTCGTTGCAGTCGTCTGCGTGGTGACCTCCGCAGTCGTGACTGCTTCGCCGTTCTCGTCGGTTTCCGGCTCTGCGTTCTCATCTTCCTCAGCCGGTGCGGTGGTAACGGCCTCCTTTTCAGTGGTCGCCTTTTCCTCATCGACGGTCGTGACCTTTGCGGTGGTCGGTGTGGTGATCGTCTTGCCGTTCTCGTCGGTCGTGGTGACCGCTGCCTCGGAGAGCGAGGTCACATACGCCTTGTGCTCGTCGATCAGATAATCGAACTCCTCCATCTTCTCGGCCTCGGTCTTTTTCTTGCCGAGCCGCTTGAGGTAATCGTTCGCCATCTTCTCGATCTCCGCCTTGCCGTCGGCCTTGAGCAGATTGCCCTCGCCGTCCTTGAGCGGCATTTCGATGTACTTGATGCGGAAGTGATTGTCCTTATAATGGTCGTAGAGCTCCTGCTCCTGGATGTTCTCCTTGCCGTCCTTGCCGTAGTAGGCCTCCCAGACAGCGTCCTGCTTGTAGGTATTCAGCACGATGTCCTTGACGGACTCCTTGCCGATGCCGGCATCGTGGAAGAACTCGCCGTAATACTTCATGCTGGTCTCTGCGCTGCTTTCCGCCGCCGCGAGCTGCTCGCCGCTGAGCGAAAGGCCGAGTGCCTCAAATTCCTTCTCGATCGCCATGAAGGTCTCGCAGTGCTCGACCGCCTTGTTTTCGATCCACTGCTCCGCCTTGATGCCGTCGATATCGGCCTTGGAAAGAATCTTCCTGTAATCCTTCGAATCGACCACGTCCTCGAACTTCTCGCCGTCCTTGCGCATGACCTCGATCGCTTCGCCGTAAGCACTGGTCGCATAATAGAGGTAAATGCCGGCACGGACGTCGGAGCCGCTGACCTGCATCACATTGGCTGTCCGCTCACCGCAGCCGGTGCAGCTCAGGACTGTGCAGAGTGCCAGTGCTGCCGCCGCGGCTTTTCTGATAAAATTCATAGGTATAAAGAGCCTCCTTCAAATTCTGGGTAGATTTCTGAAAAAACCCGATACATTGCTATTATACATGATTTTTTCGTAAATGTCCATACCCTTTTTCGATTTTTTTGCCTTCTCACGAAATTTTCATGAAAACCTGCCGGATGCGGTCATACGGAATGCACAAGGAACGGGCTGATTTTTTGTGAAAATCGGTAACATTGAAAAACTTGCTTTTTTTTCCGGAATATGTTATAATATCCTCAATTCTTCCGATGACAGGGAAGAATCACTCCGTTCCATACCATTCGGAGCTTTTGCGACTGATAAGGAGGTCATATTATGCTCACATGCCCGCGCTGCGGATCTCAGAATCCGGACTACTATACGCAGTGCCCGAACTGCGGAACGCAGCTTTCCGCTGCACGCGCACAGACCGCCGCACCGCCCTCGGGATATTCTTCCGCGCCGATGTATACTGCTGAAGAGCCGGTCACATCGGTCGGACAGTGGTTCCTCTGGAGCCTGCTGATCGGCTTTCTGCCGCTCATCGGCACGATCATCATGTTCTGCACGGTCAAGGATCCGTCTGCGAAGAATGCAGCCAAGGTGTTTCTGATCATGCAGATCGTTGCAATCGTGTTCTATATTATCGCGTTTGCGGTAGGAATGATGAGCTCGATCGCCAATATGTGAACAAGACAACATTTGACAAACGAACGGTTATCTAGGAGGTACTGTTATGGCAAGATGCAATTCCTGCGGCGCGGAGCTGCCGGATTACTATACGAGCTGTCCGAACTGCGGCGGCACGGATCTTTCTAAGAGCCCCGTGAGCGCGGCACCGGCTTCACACAGCTATGTCCCAATCTCCCAGCAGCGCGTGGTCACATCCGCGGGCGGCTGGTTCTGCTGGTATCTGTTGCTGTCGTTCCTGCCGATCATCGGCACGATCATCATGCTCTGCACGGTGAAGGATCCGACTGCGAAGAACTACGCCAAGCTGACGCTCATCATGCAGATCATCGGCATTGTGCTGACGATCATACTCATTATGATCCTCGTCCCCACAATGATGGGCTATATAGAAAAATCGCGGGCAGTTCACAGCGGCCTGATGCTGCTCGGTCTGCTCTGATCCAAGAAAGCGCATATGAACGAAGCCTCCGGTTTGTGCTGCCGGAGGCTTTTTTCGGCGGCTTCTTTGATAGTCTCCCTCTCAAATATAACGATATTGCGTACATTTCGAGAACATGCAGGGTCCGTGCGAGAACCGTGCCGCAGTTGTCCGTCTCTGCAATATGTTCTTATTATATGTACAGTCAGGCTGCGGTACGCACCGATTCCGTTCTGCCAGCAGCCGCATGATTAACGGATTTTTCAGGCATACATCTTTTCCGCGCACCTGCGAAAAATCCACCGTACCGCAAGATAATTGACAGTCCGGAAAATCTTAAAATAATATGAACGCGGTTGACATCGCCTTTATAATATGGTATAATATTGCCACGCAGCAGGAACCCGGCCGACGGCCGCAGCTCCGCAGAGCAGACTGCGGAAAGCACCCGGCAGAGTCCTCCGCTCAGTGCGCCGGCCGTATGCCGCACGGCAGCCCTGCTGTTTCTTCCGCCGTAAACACGGCTGATATCTTTGGTACAGGCAGCCCCTCCCCGCTTCGGCAGGGAGGGGTTTGCCTGTCCGGCCGGTTTGTGCAAAATAATACATATTCTATCACTTTCCGGGAAAGAAAGCGTCATTTTCGACCGCAGTGCAGATTTTGCCGGTTTCCCGAAAAAGCGCAGCCGAAATAAGCCGTTGTTCCGGGTATACATATTTATAAAGCGCGTATTTGCGTAAATCTAAATGTTAATTATAAAGCAGGGGGAAGTTTTGGCCTGAACACGACAAATCGCGCTATTTGTATAAATATTCCGATCTTGCCGCAACAAATCAAACAATAAAAGCAAAATTTTCCACCACTGGCCTGCAAAACAAATCCTCGCAATATAATTTATAATCAAATAATTATTAAAATACAGCAAATAATATTGACAGCGAAATCAACTTGTGGTATACTCTGGTCATGCACCGGAGGTACGACAACGGTGCAAAAAACATAGATGAGGTGGAAAAAGAATATGAAGAGCATCAAGTCCAGAATCGCAGCAGCTGCAGTTGCAGCAACAGCAGTTGTCAGCGCAGCACAGGCAATCACTGCATCCGCATGGGAGACCTTCTACTACACGACTGTTACACAGGCTTACAGCCAGGTTCCCTACAACATGGGTCAGTTCATCAAGGGCGCAAGCCGTTACAACAACATCAACAACGGTGCATCCTGGAACAAGACCGTCACGAGCGGCGCAGTCTGCAGATCGGGTTACTACAAGACCACATACAGCGGCAACAACAACGGTACGCAGCTGACCGGCTCTCAGGCTCTGGCAAGAGAGCTTGCTGAAGGCTTCTTTGGCACCAAGACCTTCATGGAGAAGATCATTTACGGCAGCACCGCGATCGAGCAGGGCGACCAGATCAGAATCGGCACCAGCCGCAGCGGTTCGCAGAAGACCCTCTTTGTTGCTTATGTTAACGGCCTGGAGATTGATACCTACTCCCTGAACAACTCCACGCACAAGATCGAGCGCACGACCTACAAGAAGAAGAACAGCAGCAGCTACTATCTCCAGAGACTCAACGAAAACGGTACTGTCGTGGAAGACAACATCTACATGGACTTCCTCATCCGTCCGGTCAAGGAGTATGACCTGAACGGTGACGGCGTGGTCAACAACAGTGATAAGACCTGGCTTAAGAACAAGATCGGTGATCAGCCGTCTTACTATCCGGTCGATGTGAACACGCTGCTGAACCCGAGCACCTACAGCTCTGAGATCTTTGCAAGAGTTGCTCACGCAAACGAGTGGAAGGTCGAGTACTCCACCTACTATACTGTGGGCTTCTGCCTCGCTCAGGGCACTGCCGGCGACTTCCGTTATGTTAAGATGAACGCCAACGGCTGATCGAATGCACACAAAAGGCTCCTCCCTGTTCTTCGGAACGGGGAGTCCTTTTTTATGCCGATCTCACAGCAGGACTTCGGCATACATATTCTCTGCAATATAATATATTTTCTATGATCGGTCAAGCGGCCGGTATCCCGTGCTGCCCGGCGTCCGGTTTTCCCGCAGCAAGCCGATTTTTTGGCCGCAGCCTGCATTTTGTTCCGGCTATACATATTTATAAAGCACGGTAATACTGCATTTTTAATATTAAATGAGATGCAGAATCTCCTTTTGGCCGCAGAACAGGAAAAATTATTGTTTGTGTAATTATCTTGCTATCAAATCAACAATCGACAAATTCTGTGCAAGATTTTCCGCCTGATGCAGGCGAAAACAAAAATGAGCAATATAATTTCAATCAGATAATTATTAAAATACTCAGAATAATATTGACAACGAAATCAACTTGTGGTATACTCTGGCCATGCACCGGAGGTACGGCAACGGTGTAAAATTTACAAATGAGGTGGAAAAGAATATGAAAAACATGAAGTCCAGAATCACAGCAATGCTGTTCGCTGCAGCAACGACCGTATGCGCATCGCAGGCTATCACTGCAAACGCATGGGAAACATTCTACTACGACACGCAGACCCAGGATTGGTGCGAGCTTCCGCAGAACATGGGTTACACCGTCAGCGGCTGGAGCCGTTACGCCAACATTTCCGGCGGCAAGTACTGGAACGAGACCGTTTCCAGCGGCGATGTTTGCTCGAACGGATATAAGAGAACCACTTACAGCGGCACCGGCTTGGGCACTCCGCTGACCGGCTCTCAGGCTCTCTGCAGACATCTCGCAAACACCTTCTTCGGCACCAAGACCTACATGGAGCACATCGTCTACGGCAACACCCCGATCAAAATGGGCGACCAGATCCGACTCGGCAGCACCCGCAGCGGTTCCCAGAAAACCATCTTCATCACTTATGTGAACAGCGACGGCACTTTCGACGCCTTCTCTCTGAACAACTCCACGCATATCATCGAGCGCAACACCTACAGAAAGAAGAGCAGCACAAGCTACTATCTCCAGAGACTGAACTCCAACGGTACCGTTGTGGAAGACAACATCTATATGGACTTCCTGATCCGTCCGATCAAGGAAGGCGATGTGAACGGCGACGGCATCTTCACGCAGGCTGATAAGACCTGGCTCAAGAACAAAATCGGAGACCAGACGAACTTCTATCCGAAGGATGTCAATGCACTCCTGAACCCGAGCATCTACCGCACCGACATCTTCGCAAGAGTTGTATGGGCAAATGATTACAAGGTTGAGTATTCTGCATTCTACACCGTCGGCTGGAACCTCACCCACAAGGACGGCGTTACCGGCGCAGTGAACGATACCGGCAGAATGACATTTGACGGCAGCGGATACTTCCACTATATCAAGATGAACGCTGAAGGCTGATTTACACAAGCAGAGGAACGTCCTGTTTTTCGGAACGGGACGTTCTTTTTATCCGCTCATTTTATAACAATATTGTCTGCTCCCGCGATATCCCGCAGACCGTTCACGCCGCCGCGTCCGCAAAATTGCACAAGATATAACAAAACAAATGCTGTTTCGTGCATTTTGATAGCCTCATTCCGCAATATAATCTGAAATTATGTAATTATTACAAACGCAGAAATTGTATTGACAAGCCATTTTTCCTGTGCTATAATCGAAATATGCACAGCAAAATGTGCAAATATTGCTTAAAGGGGAAACACGCATGAAACGTACCACAATCAAGGCAGCAGCAGCGCTCTGCGCCGCAATCACCGCAGTCTGCGGAATGCAGGCAGTCACAGCATCCGCAATCACCGGCGCACACCCGACATCCGGCAACACACAGGATTCCACCGAGTTCGGCATGAACTTCAGCCACAACCTTTACTTCTGGCAGGTCTACCACTTCCCGCAGGGGTCTGCATGGTCGCAGACGGTCCGTCAGGGCAAGGTGTTCGGCCCGGGCTACTCCACGACGAACCTCAGCGGCATCAGCGAAGGTACTGCGCTGCCGGCACCGCTCGCATGGGTCAGAAGCCTCGCGATCGGCAACTACGGCAGCGAGAATCTCTATTTCACCGAGCAGCCGGCTGACATTGTTGACGATACCAGAACCGCCAAGCAGGGCGACCAGATCGTCATGACCAGCAGCAGCGGTCAGCAGCACGCGATCTTCATCACCTCTGTCTACAATGACTACTCCCTCAACGCAAGCGAGCTCGTGAACGGCTGCGTCCAGTGGGGCTCCGGCTACGTCAAGTTCGGCTACAACAAGCTCAGACGCATCTCTGACGGCACGGTCTTTACCGTGGATTACGTTGTCCGTCCGGTCAAGGAAGGCGATGCAAACGGCGACTCCGTCGTGGACAGTGCCGACTTCACATGGCTGAGCAACCATTACAACGCATACAGCTTCCCGGGCGCAGACTACAATGCGACGATGGCTGCAGCCGACATCGACGGAGACTGGCAGATCACATGGCGCGATGCAATGGGCGTCCTCATGAACAACAGCGACGGCAGAATGACCGGCAATTACAGCTACTGCACCACTGTCTGATCCCGTTTTGACCGACAAGAAACCGCCCCTCTGTTCACCGGAACGGAGGGGCGGTCCTGATTCGCGGATTTATGATTATATTGCCGGATATATACATTTGCCCGCGGTGCACTTTTCCTGCGCTCAACATATTCTATACAAGTTTGCAAAATCAAACGATATATAACTAAATATTTCGCTAAATCGCGGTTTTTGATAGCCTAATTCCGCAATATTATCTGAAAATATGTAATTATTACAAACGCCGATATGGTATTGACAAGCATATTCTCTTGTGCTATAATCTGAATATGCGCATGAATAAATGCGTTAATATTGCACATGAGGTGAATGATCATGAAACACATCTCCACCAGAGCTGCCGCTGCGGTCTGCGCTGCGATCACCGCAGTCTGCGGTATGCAGGCACTCTCCGCGTCTGCAGTCAACAACGCACATCCGACCACCGGCAATTCGCAGGCATACTGCAATGAGCCCTACAACATGAGCCACAACTGCTACTTCTGGTCTGTTTACAACTATCCGGAAAACAGCTACTGGAACACCACCGTTTATTCCGGCAAGGTTCTCGGCGAAGGCTTCACCACCGCGAACATCAGCGGCACATCGCAGGGCAGCGCGCTGACCGACGCAAAGGCATTTGCAAGAACGCTTGCCTGCTCGCACTTCGGCAGCCAGAACACGATCTTCGTGGAGCTGCCCGGCGGCTATGCAAACTGCCCCGCTGTCATCCGCCTCGGTGACCAGATCGTCCTGACCCGCAACGGTTCGCAGCACACGATCTTCATCACCGGCATCAACGATGAAACCAACACCGTCTACGCCAGCGAGATCGTCAATAACCGCGTCAAGCACGGCGTGACCTTCTCCTGCCCGCAGGACGGCAAGCTGAAGCGCACCTCCAACAACCAGACCTTCAATGTTTCGTATGTCATCCGTCCGGCCATGGAGGGCGATGCAAACGGCGACTGCTATATTGATATCAGAGACGTTGACGTTGCATTCAGAAACGAAGGCAACTACAACTTCCCGGGCAAGGACTACAACACCGTTATGGGCGCGATCGACCTGAACGGCAGCTGGACCATTACCCACGATGACGGCATGGAGATCTTCTATCATATCAATGCAGGCATCATGGGCGGCAATTACAGCTACCTCACCACCTGATCCGCGTTTCCGCAGCAAAAAAGCACCCCCTCCGGTTCGTTTCCGGAAGGGGTGCTGCTTTTTTGTGTTATTTGCTTCTGACGACGACGACCTGATTGGTCGTTGCATAGACATTCGAGAAGGCAACATGCACCTTGCGCTCGTCTGTCACGGAAAGACCTGCCACGCCGACATCCGCCTGACCGCCCTCAACTGCGGGAATGATCGCATCAAAGGCCATGTCCGAGATCTGCAGCTCATAACCGAGATAATCGCAGACCGCATTCATCATGTCCACATCAAAGCCGACGATGTCCGCGCCGATGCGCTCCTCATAGGGCGGGAATTCCGCATTGGTCGCCATGACGAGCGTACCCTTGCTTCTGTCCACATCCTTGATCTCATAGGGATGCTGACCCTTTTCATCGCCCTCGTAGTTCTTCTTGATGCTGCCGAGCGTGCCGTCTACCTCGAGCTGTGTCAGTGCCATATTGATATCGTCGAGCAGCTGCTTCTCACGCAGCCCGACTGCGATCGCGTATTCTTCTTCCGCAAATGCCTCATCCAGCACGGTGATATCCGGATGCGTTGCGACAAATGCATTTGCAGTTTCGCTGTCCACGATGACAGCGTCGATCTTGCCCTGCTCCAGTGCCATGATACCGTCCGCAGCCTTTGCATAGGTCTCAACTGTTGCATTTTCGATATCGCCTGCAAGCGTGTTGCCGGTCGTACCTTCCTGCACGCCGATCGTTTTGCCGTTCAGATCGGCAACGCTGTGCACCTTGTTTGCAGGAATTCCGGAGCCGCAGCCCGTCAGCATCATCCCGCAGAGCAGCAGAGCGGAAATCCCGCCGGTCATAAGCCTTCTTTTCATGATCTCGCTACCTCCTGATATCATAACTTCCGTCATCCGGACGGGTATCTGCTCATATTATAACATATTACAGGAAAAAATGTCAATGGGCAGACAGAAAAAAAAGAAGCGCGGATCTGAATCACGGCGATGTACCCTTCAGGCATAGCTGAGATCAGTCAGCTTTTCATTGGCCGGTATTTCCCGTTCACGAAAAAACGGACGCGGGTACTGCCCGTGCGGTTTATGAAGAATTGCGAAAGAAAACCTGAATAATTGGGAAAAGCCCTTGTTTTTTCATGCCGTTCATGCTATGATGCTGTCAGAAAGAGAAACAGAAGGAGAGACAGCAACATGAGTCTCGATATGACAACGATCCCGGATCTGCTGGTCATGTTCTGCCTGTATATCTTCGCGCTGTTCCCGCGGTGGAAAAAGCAGGGCGCAGATATGCTGCTGGTCAGAACGCTGATGTATGTGCATTTTGCCGCGGTGCTGTACCTGACTTTGCTGCCGGTGCTGGCCGCACTGCCGTACATCAGAGAAATACCGTACACGCCGATGAACACCGTGCCGTTCATCGACGTCCGGCTGCGGCGCGGCGACTACATGCGTCAGATCGGGCTGAACGCGCTGCTGCTGATGCCGTACAGCTTTCTCCGGCCGCTGACCAAAGAAGGATCCTGCTTCTTCGGAACCGTTTTCCGGACGTTTCTCATCAGTCTGGCGATCGAGCTGCTGCAGCCGCACACCGGCCGCACCGCAGACGTCACAGACCTTATTACCAACACAGCCGGGGGCGCGGCGGGGTACATCATTTCCGCATGGTTCCGCCCGGTCACCGGCGCCATCCTGAAATTCATCAACAAGGAGCGTGGATTCACATGAAAATGCATTCGTTATTCTGCGGCGGGGATCCGGCAGAGGAAAAGCGGCTCAGCAAATGGCTGCTGGTGCTCGCAGCCGCGGGCTTTGCGGCAGGCATCCTGACGACTGCATGGTACGGCGGCTATTATCCGGGCATCCTCGGCGAGCTGCTGTTTGCCTGCGGTCAGGTCTCAACGGGACTGTTCCTGTGGGCGGTCTGCTGCACACTGATCGCGGTCAGTGCCAGGACGCCGCTGCAGGCTTCCGCGGGCGTGGTCTGTTATCTGATGCCGATGATCGTCGGCTGCTTTGCGGCCTCAAGGATCGGCGGCTTCTGGGTCAATGAGGCGATGCTGTTTGCGCGTCTGCTGGCACTGATCCCGGCTGCACTGCTCGGTGCAGCGGCATGGTATCTGCGCCGCTCGGAGGGTCTCCGCATTGCCGCGCTGATCGCGGGCGGAATGCTTCTGCTGTTTGATGCGGCTGTCATCATCCGCATGGAGATACCGTCGCTTGCGCTTCTGGGCACGCTGTATGTCGCATTTTTCACGGTGCTGCGGCATCTCGCAGAGGATCAGCGCGAGCAGATCCTCTACCGCAGAAACTTCATGGGCAGCTGCGAACCGCTCAACCACTTCTGAAAAAGGTGCCTCCGGTCGGCAGGGCCGACAGCCATTTCCCTCCGGAGACGGTGGCGAAGCTCTCCCAACATTCGCAATGCACGCCGCTAAAGCGGCTTCTGACAGGTCACTGCTCCCAATGCTTATAGTGCATAACGAATGGTGAAAAGTGAATCGTAATATTCAGATTTGCCCGAAGGGCACGCCGCCCCCATAATTCCGACATCCTCTTATAATAAAGTCCTCGATTCATAACAGCAGCCCGGCCGTATGCGCATTCGCGTGTACGGCCGGGCTGCTTGTTATCCGTGCAGACCGCTTATTCAGCCTCGAACATATCCTTGCCGACGCCGCAGAGCGGACATACGAAATCCTCCGGCAGATCCTCAAACTTGGTGCCGGCCGCGATGCCGTTGTCCGGATCGCCGGCCGCCTCGTCATAGACATAACCGCAGACAGAGCAGACATATTTCATTGCAGGTTCCTCCTTTCCGTGAAAATCAAAATACTTCAGACCGGCAGGATCCGCAGCGTTTTCGGGAACGCCGTCAGATTGCGCGGTGTGTCGCCCTCAATGAGCAGCATATCTTCAATGCGGACGCCGAATTTTCCCGGCATATAGATTCCGGGTTCATCCGTCATGACGATGCCGCGGGTCAGGGGCTTTTCGCAGCGCGGGGACGCGACCGGTGTCTCGTGAATCTCCAGCCCGACCGAATGCCCGAGCGCATGGGTGAAGTATGCGCCGTAGCCCGCCTCCGCGATCACATTGGCCGCAGCCTCATGCATATTGCAGCAGAGCATTCCCTCTCTTGCAGCCTTTGCCGCAGCCTCCTGCGCAGCAAGCACCGTTTCGTAGACCTGCCGCATCTCGTCGTTCGCGTGACCGTAAGCGACGGTGCGCGTCATATCGGAATGATAGCCCTGATACACCGCGCCGAAATCCGCGAGGACAAAATCGCCCTCTTTCAGAGCACGGTCAGAGGGTACGCCGTGCGGCTTGCTCGTGTTCTCGCCGAACAGCAAAATCGTATCAAAGGAAGGCTTTTCGCTGCCGCCCAGTGCCATATAATAGTTCAGCATGGCCGCGGCCTCGCGCTCCGTGATGCCGGCGTGCAGCTTCGGCAGCAGACGTTCAAGCGCCGCCTCCGCAATGCGCTGCGCCCTGACGATGCAATCGACCTCCTCCGGCGATTTGCACGCACGGAGCTTCCGGATGCGGTCGCCGACCGGCTGAAAGGAAAGCTGCAGCTGCTCCCGCATCAGCGCAAAATCGGATACCGTCAGCACATCGTCCTCGTACATCAGCCTGCGGATATCGTGCTGTTCCAGCACGCTGCGCAGATAATCGTACATCGCGCTCATATTGCTGCGCGTCAGCACGGTAAAGCCGCGCGGGATGAGCTTTTGCTCCGCGGCCTCGGTATAACGCCCGTCAGTTACGAAAATCGCCGTATCATCGGGTAAAATCAGGCATTGCCCTTCCAGACCCGTCATCTGCGTGATGTAAGTCAGATTGACCTCGCCGGTCAGGAGCATTGCATCTGCGTCCTCCTCCCGCAGGATCGCAGAAAGTGCAGGGATTCTGTTCAAATGGATCAACTCATTTCTTGTGCAGTTCGATTTTAGATACAGTATAGCATAAATCCGGTAAAAAAGCAAGCCCCGCCCGCGAACGGGCAGGGTCTCTGCTTTCAGATGCATTTACTGATCCGCTGAAGATGTGCCGGTCTCCGTGACCTGCCGGAACACTTCTTCCATATTGACCTCTTCCCCGAAGGAGAAGCTTCCGTCCGCAGCATCAAGATGGCAGGTTCCGATCTCCGCTTTTGCGTCGGTCTTATCATTCACCAGATACGCGGTCAAATCGGTGTCTGCTTCAACCTGCACTGTAACCGAGGTCACACCGGCAGCATATTCCGGATTGAAGCTGGTGCCCGCGACGACGCATTCGCCGTCCTTGTAAAGCCCGATATGGAACAGGCCGTCTGCTCCGGCCGGAACCGGGAACGTGATTCTGACCAGACGGATTTGGAATTCGGTTCTTTCGTCGCCCGAGGAAACATCCAGATCAATGACCGTGTCCTCCGCGACTTCCGTACCGACTTCGATGCTCTGCGCGAGCACCGTGCCTTCCGGTTCAGATGACGGAACCCAATTCTTCGTAAGAGTCAGCCCCATGCCGTCCGCCATGGTCTTTGCAAGCTCCCAGTTCAGGCCGGTAAAGTTCGGAACAGGAATGATATTGCTGCTCGGACCGAGAGAAACGATCACGCGGACATATGTGCCGGGGGCCAGTTCGGCTGGCAGCTCCGGATCGGTCGAGATAACATGGCCTTCCGGGATCTCATCGCTGTATGCGCTGCGCTTGTCCACAAAGAGACCTGCATTCTGAATCTGCTGCTTTGCATCGTTATACGTCCAGTTATTGAGATCCGGAAGTGCCACTGTCGGTTCAAAATCCCTGACCTCATAATCCGTGACCGGTGCAGTGACCGTGATCGGCTCCGCAGCCGGGGAACCGACTCTGCAGTAGACTGTCAGCATCAGATCACCGGGCTCATTCTGAATCCAGTGTGCATCCAGATCCGGTGCAAGGATCGAAAGCGGAACTGCGCCCTGTGCGGAATACGCGACCGGAAGCGGCTCCGGCTCTTTGTCATAGATCACGGCACCGTTCTCTGCCGGTTCAGCTGCCGGATTCTCAAAATGCTCCGGCTGCACGCCGTCAGCCACATTTTCGTACAGAAGTTTGCCGTTTTTTTCCAGCGTGAAGCCGCCGTACCAGACCGTCGGTGCGGCATCTTGTCCGGCATATTCCAGCTCTGCCGTCACATCCAGATTGCCGGAATGCTCCAGCTCTGCCCCCGGAATGACATTCATCCACGCTTTGCTGATCTTCAGCCGGTAATCGGATGTTTCGGTGACCTCGGATGTTTCGACGCTCGTTGCCGGTGTCCGCATGATGCCGGTTTTCGGCAGGATGATGACGCCTGCGACCAGTACCGCCGCCACAGCCGCGATCGCGGGCAGCATACGGATAAACGGATTCTTGATATATTCATTTTTCTTTTCGCTCATGACAATTTTCTCCTTTGCAGTGACTGAATGTTCAGCACCGCCCTCACCGTACCGCTTTGCGTCCGGCAGCGCGTGTGCCGCGATCAGCTCCTCGGAGACCTTGCCGATCTCCTCCAGCAGATCCTGTTCTTTCATAGCAGCTCCTCCTTTTCAAGTTGTTCGTGCAGCTTGGCTCTCGTCCTGCGCAGGATGCTCTTGACTGTGCTTTCACGCATATTCAGCTCTGCGGCAATATCCGCGACGGGCATCATGGAAAAATACCGCCGCATAAAAACCTTGCTGTGCTTGGGAGGCAGACCCTTGAGGAACGCTTCCAGCGTATCATGCAGTGCCATGCGGTCAAGCACCTGCTCGGTGCGCTCCGGTGCGGAAATGCACGCGGAAAGCTCCTCGAGCACCAGCGGCACCTGTCCGCCGCCGCGCCGCTGTGCGCGGTTTGCCGCATAGCGGTTCAGTGCAAGATTGCGCGTGACTGATGCAAAAAATGCGGAAAACTTCTGCGGCTTCTGCGGCGGAATCGCATTCCACACATGCAGCAGCGCATCATTGACGCATTCCTCTGCATCACGGCTGTCTGAAAGAATATGCATTGCAATCGAACGGCAAAGGCCGCCGTACGCACGGTTCGCCTCCTCGATGCCCTGCTCACTGCGGGCTTCAAACAATCCGATCAGCTTTTCATCATTCACGGTTACACCGCCTTTCATGTTCCTCTGCCAATTAAGACAGCGTTTGTCTCTGCGAGGTTGCAAAAAAGATTGCCGCGAAAAAAATATTTATCAGCTTCTCTGAAAATCCAGACGGAGCAGGGATTTTCCGTTCGGGAGCGGTTCGGCATCCCGCAGGACGCCGGTATATCCGATCTCCCGCATGACTTCATTCAGCGGCTGCTCTGCGATCTGATGATGCACCGCGTCAAGCCCGTCAAATGCATGAAGATACGGGGAATCGGAGACCCATTCCGCCGCATCTTCGTTGATCTGGATGACGCAGGAGACATATGCCGGTGCTGCCTGCCGGACGGCGCGCTGAAATGCTACGTATCCGATATATTCGATCAGCAGGTCGGCGAGCAGCAGCTCTGCCTGCGGAAGCTTCTCCGCCTCCGTTATCAGGTCAAGCTGCAAACAGCGCAGTCTGCCGGCAAGTGCCGGATGCCGCTCCGCCGCGGTGCGCAGATACGCCCCGTTGATATCAACGGCATACACCGTTTTCTGTTCCGGCCGGATATACTCCAGACCGTTTCCGCCCGCAATGCCGAGGATCATAACGGATTCCGCCGGATAAGCGGCAAGCTGTGCCTGCATCATGCGGTTCAGTGCCTGCAGCTGCCGGACGGATTCCAGCTTCATGTGGTTCTCGTAATCCGAAAGCGCGATCGTCTCCCACGGGTTCTGCATTTGTTTCATCTCCGTTCCGGTTATACCATATATAATAGTGAATAGTGAAAGACCGGTACATTATTCACTATTCATTATTCGTTATTCACTCTTCACGAAAGCAAAGTTTTTCGGATGCTTTCGGCGGGCTTCAGTGCTGGGAGCAGCAAAGCCAAAGAAGCCGCCCCGCGGCGTGTACTTAGATGATTGGGAGAGGTTCGCTCACCGCCCCCGGAGGGAATCGTCAGCGGGCACTGCCCGCCCGGAGGGAATCGCCAGCGGGGGCTGCCCCGCGATCGACCCGCCGCCCAATACGATATCCCCGTCATAGCAGACAGCCGCCTGTCCCGGGGTGATCGCACGCTGCGGCGCGTCAAACCGCAGAACTGCCGTATCCGTTCCGGTGAACGTCAGCAAAGCAGGCTGCGCCGGGTGCCGGTAGCGGATCTTCGCCGTGCAGCGCACTGGCTCTTTCGGGGGATCGCCCGCCGTCCAGCTCATGCGCTCCAGTTTGCAGGTATCGGTAAACAGATCGGCATTGTCCCCGATCACGACGCGGTTGCCCGGCACATCCAGTCCGCAGACATACGCAGGCTTCCCGACCGCGATGCCCAGACCGCGCCGCTGCCCGACCGTATAATGAATGATCCCCTGATGCTGCCCGAGCACATTGCCCTGCAGATCGACAAAATCACCGGGCACCGGCTTCACGCCGCTTTCCCGCTCAACAATGCGCGCATAGTCGCCGTCCGGCACAAAGCAGATATCCTGCGATTCCTGCTTGTGCGCCGTGACAAAGCCCTGCGCCTCCGCGATCGCGCGCACCTCCGGCTTGGTCAGTCCGCCGAGCGGCAGCAGCACATGCGAAAGCTGCTCCGCCGTCAGCATATAAAGCACGTAGCTCTGATCCTTTCCGGGGTCTGCGCCGCGCTTCAGCCGGAAGCCCTGCGGCGTTTCAATGACCTGCGCATAATGGCCGGTCACGAGCTTCTCACAGCCGAGCTCCGCGGCAAATTCCAGCAGCTTTGCAAATTTCAGATGCCGGTTGCATTCAATGCAGGGGTTCGGCGTTTTGCCGCAGAGATAGCAGTCCACAAAGCTGCCGATGACCTTCTCTTTGAACAGTGCCGTCAGGTCAAACACGCGGAACGGGATCCCCAGACGCTCCGCGACGGCGCGCGCATCCGCGGTGTCGTCCGGCAGACCGCTTTCCCCGTGCAGCCGCATCGTGCAGCCGATGCAGTCATAACCCGCCTGCATCGTCAGATAGGCCGCGACGCTGGAATCCACGCCGCCGCTCATGGCGATCAATGCTTTTTTCATAATTCCTCCGTTATCGTTGCCGAAATGCCGGTTTTCTTCGTAATCCCCATTATAGCACGGATATTCCCGCGTGTCAATGAAACCGCTGCAGGGTCTTGACAACCGCGGCCTTTTCGTGTATAATATTAGAAAATTTACATCAGGAGGTACATCATGGATACTTACAAACTGTTCAAAGGCTGCTGCATCGCTGCGATCGTCATCGGCGGACTGAACTGTCTGGTCTGTCTGGTGATCTTTGCGCTCATGTCATTTGCGACAAGCGGTCTGGATCAGACCATGCACGGCGGCATCACGCTGATTACGGCACTTGTTCTGGCTTTCCCTGCGGCGGCCGGACTGATCTCGATCTTCGCAGGCAAGGCGGGCATTGACAGCGACCCCTACCGCTGCAAAAAGCTCTGCGTGGCCAGCCTGATCATTATGATCTTCTCGCTGCTGTCCTCGATCCGTGCGGAACGCAATGTGTTTTTCCCGCTGATCGAAACTGCATTTTACGGTGTATTCACCTATCTGGCACACACGGAGGCCTACTAAGCGGCGGCTTCTGTTAGGTTACTGCTCCCAGCGGGGAGCCCTCGCAGGAACCGACCGGGACAGTATCATCAAAACGGAATACCGTGCGGAACTGCCCGTGATGCAGAATCCTTCGGAGGTGAGATGCGATGTATATCAAGCCGAAACATGAGAAACCAAAGCCCAAACAGTCCGAACCTGCGCAGCCCAAAAATGCGGATGCCGCAAACAAGAAACCGTTTGATCTGGATAAGCTGTCCCGTGACTATGTGCTGGAGCATAAGAAGCTTCGTATCTTATCACGGGATTATGTGATCGAACACGGAACAGATTTTGACGATGAAGAGATCGGCTGGGACGAAAAATATTACTACTTTATCTGCGATTCCGAAGGGTATTTTACCGGACTGTTATATGATATAGATGATTACGGAAACCTGCGCGGTTACAGGCATTATAAAGACGGATTAAAGGATGGGGTACAAGTTGTGCTTTATCCCTCGGGTAAGATTCATCATTATAGTTTCTATCGGAAAGGGGAAATTACGGGGATATTTTATGAATGGTACGAAAACGGAATGATAAAAAAGTTTATTGACCGTAAACATGACAAGCGCATCGAGTGCAATGAGAACGGGAAAATCACGAAGCATGGCAAGGCCGATCCTGTATAAAGCCTGCTCCGTCACACATTCAGCGCATACAGCAAAAAGGACGCCGATTTCAGCATCAGCGTCCTTTTTTTTTTTCAGTTAAGCCAGCGGGGGCTCCCCGCCTTATTCTATCTCCAGCGCGATGTAGGCGGTGTTCGGGTGCACGACGAGGTTTTCGTCCAGACGCACGGAGAAATCAAGCAGCTGCTCCGGCGAAGCCTCGATCCGGTCGCCTTCCTTGCCCGCGCCGCAGTCCTCTGCAAGCGTGCCCTCGATCTTATGCTCCTCTGCTGCCGTCACCTTCACCCAGAGCTCCTCACCGTCGCCGCCCTTTTCCCGGATGCAGACATACGCATTCTCCGGCATTTTCTCAAACAGCGCGGCAAAGATCGAATAACGCTCCTTTGCAAGTGCAGCGGTTTTTCTTGCCGTTGCGATATAATTGCCGTACCAGAACTGACTGAACATTTCCTCGGTGATCGTGTTCAGCCGAATGCGCTCCCGCGAGCCGTCCGGCTTTTCATTGCCTGCAAGGAACAGCACCGCATTGCCGTCAAAATCCGCTGCGGCATCCCCGAGATACTCCGCACGCACCCTGCGGCCGCCTGCGTTGTCATCCGGATAATCTGCGGCAGCCTCGGAGAACGGCACCCATGTGCAGACCACATCGGTATCATCCGCCTTCCGGACGACCGTGAACGGCTCGCCCGCATTGGACATTTCCCCGCGCAGGAGAATGCGCTCCGCGGCAAAGCAGAGCATGTCACAGTAGCGCGGATAATTTTCCTTTGTTGCGTCAAGGATCTCCAGCTCGCGGAGCCCGCAGCATTGCAGACCCTTCGTCGTGATCCAGAGATAATCGTCATCCTGCGAGCCGTGGATCTGTAAATTGTAAAGATAATCGACCTGCGGCGGGATCTCGCTGTGTGCGGCGAGCGTCACCCAGCCTGCCGGGAGCAGCTTCATGCGGGAGAGGTCAAGATAAGCGACCGCACCCGGACAGAGCAGATTCAGCAGCTTCAACTGAAAATGCAGTGCCAGATCGGGCTGCACGTCCTCAAACGGCATCACGCAGAGCACCATTCCCTCTGCATTCGTGACGGCCTCCGCCACGCCCTCTGCGATCGGACTGGCCGGACGGAATTCCTGCACCGGCGGCACCGGCTGGCAGACGATGATGACCTGATGAATATTCGCAGAGCCGTCGCCCTCTGCGATCTGCAGCATGATCACGCCCTCCTGCGGGTCTGCGGAATGCAGCACGACCTTGAATCTGCCGTCTGCATCCAGCGTATCGCTGATGCTGTCAGCGGTCAGCGTTTCCGGCAGTTCGGTACAGACCGCGCCGATCGCGGACGGCAGCTGCTCCGCAAAGCCGCAGACCATGTCAGCCGCTTCGCCGTCGTATTCAGGATCCTCCGCATTCAGCATATCCGTGCAGACGGTGTTGCCGTTGCGTGCATCGAACTTCTCTGCAAGCTGCTTTGCCTCCTCATAGAAGAAATCGCGCATCTTCGCAGTTTCATAGTGATGCTCGGGATTCCAGAACGGGCATTCGCGCGGCATGACCGCATTGAACGCCTCGACCTCAACGCGGGAGAACAGCTGATAGGCACCGAACGCAAACTTCATGCGCATCCAGTGATTGCGGCAGTTCATGAAATTGCGGATCTCATGCCGGAACACGGTGATTCCGCTCTGCCGGTCGATGATGCTGTACAGATGCAGCAGCGTGCCGATCTCGCAGAGCATATCCATGCGGTGCCGCACCATCGGCCAGAGCCGCTTGGCAAGCTTTTTCGCATCGCCGTATTCGGCGTGTCTGATATCGTAGCGGATCCATGCGGCAAAGGTATTTTCCGGCACCTCGCCGCAGTGCATCTCACCGGAAAAGATCGGCGCACCGATCTCTCTTGCCTTTTCGGGCTGCTCATGCAGCAGCGCGATACGCACATCATGGGAGAGCTCACAGGCATTGCAGTCCTTCAGTTCGTCCGCAGGCAGATCGCGGTATTTGCCGTATTCTTCCTCCGGCAGCAGATTGCCGGTCAGCTCGGAGAGATCCTCGCGCTTGAAATAATAGGTGCGCAGGGATTTCCCTGCCGCTTCCAGACGGCGCTTAAACTCCTCAAAATACGAGTCGATCTGCTCCAGCGGGATATGGTGGAACTTCGCGGAGTTTTCGATGATGAGCTTGAACGCCCACATCAGATCCTGAAAAACGTCGTCGTCCGCCTGCAGCTCCTCATTACGGTCGTAGATCGCGATCATCTCCGGGAAGATGATGAGCGCATCGACGTCGTCGCATTCAAAGGTCGATTCGTTCAGATAGCGGTAGCGGAACTGAAAGCTCCATTCGTCGTTATGCGCCTCATCCGCGGCGCGGTAAGCTTTCTGGATCGCCCGCAGACGCGGTGCGCCGTGCTCCAGTGCCTGATATTCTGCAATATATTGTTCTGCATCAAACATGATCATGTTCCTCCGATCGGTTTTTCCGGCGGGAGCGGCTTTTCAAATTCCGCCTGCAGATAATCGAGCATCTGCTGAAAGCCCTCCTCCGAGACGGGATATTCCGCATGGCCTTCGATCTCTCCGCGCTCCTGCACGATCTCAAAGCAGAGATCCTGCCGCCAGACGTCAATATGCAGAATGCCGTCCGCAGGGTCCACGCGGTAGCGCAGATGCTTCCGGCTGCCGGAATGCACATTGCCGACTTCAAAATAAAACACCTTCGGGATATCAAAAGCGTTGCGCGGCTGATGCTCCTCCATGTGTCAGACCTCCTTGCAGCATTGCGGTCTCTGCCCGCAAAACTGATTCGCCCCCGCAGATGTTCCGGTCAGCGGAGCATTCCGGCGGGGGCGTTTCGTATTATTTTTCCACAACGATCGGAGAGGGTTCCGCGGTGAGTGCTTCCTCGATCGAATTGTAAACGCTGAACAGATCCTGTGCACAGGCCTCCAGCTTGCTGCAGATATGTGCATCCAGACCGAGTGCTTCGCGCAGCTCATTGAGCGCTCTCCGCTCCGCGGGATCTTCAAATTCATCACAGATCGCAAACGAGTAAAGCTCCATATAGACCTTTCGCTTGCTGACCTCGTTCAGCTGTGCCATGGTATCGCGCGCGGCAGCCGCTGCCGCTGCGTCATAGGTAAATCCGCTGATGCCGAGTGCCTCTGCGTAGTCCGCGAGCAGCGCATCCTCCTCGGCGGTCACAACGCCGTCCTCCTCGATCATTTCAGATGCGAGCGTCAGGAACGCTTCCGCCTCGATCCGTTCAAACTCATGCAAAAAAAGCACCGGAAATCCCATCCTTTCTTATTATATTTCCATACGGCCCTCTGCCGTACTATCAGTATATCACAAACCGGAAAAAAATGCAAGAGGATTTGCGCGAAACAAACAACAAATGCGCAAATATTTTCGCGGGGAGCCCCCGCAGGCGATTTCCTCCGGGGACGGTTGGCGAAGCTCCCCCAACAGTCTGAACTGCACGCCGCGGAGCGGCTTCTGTTAGGTCACTTCTCCCAATGCTGAAGCCCTGCGGGCAGCGCCCGCTTCCGTTTCCCTTCGGAGGCGGTGAGCGGAGCTCTCCCAACATTCTGAACACACGCCGCGGGGCGGCTTCTTTGGCGTTACTGCTCCCATTGTTTTCAGTTAATGACGAATAATGAATAGTGAATAACGATATTCCGGGGACTGAAAACAGTTCAGCCAAATCATACACACGGACAAAACGATCAAGCGAGGATGCAAAACGGTTCTCATCAGTCTGCCTCGCAGATAAAAACGAAAAGGACGCCGATTGCAAATATGCCGTATTCCGGTTTATTTCAGCAGATGCGCCGCACGGAACAGTCTCGCCGCATTTTCCGCGGTGATGCGGCAGATCTCCGCGGTCGTCATGCCCTTTTCCCGCGCCATGACCGCTGCCGTCTCGGTCAGCATGGTGCTGTCGCAGCGCTTGCCGCGGTACGGCACCGGTGCCATATAGGGGCAGTCCGTTTCGATCAGCAGGCGGTCGGCCGGGATGCTCCGCAGAGCTTCCAGCGGCTTTCGTGCATTCTTGAACGTGATGACCCCGGTGAAGCCGATATACAGCCCCATGCCCAGCACCTCTTTCGCCGTCTCCGCAGAACCCGGAAAGCAGTGCATCACACCGGAGAGCGGTGCAAATTCCCGCAGGATCGCAAGCATATCGCCGGTTGCGTCGCGGCAGTGCAGAATGACCGGCAGATCAAGCCGCTTTGCAAGTGCGAGCTGTTCCCGCAGTACCCGCGCCTGCTGCACCTTGTCATAGCCCTCATAATGATAATCCAGCCCGATCTCCCCGATCGCGTGGACCGCATCCTTTGCGGCCAGCCGTTCCAGCTCCTGAAGATAACCGTCGGGCGGTACCGGGCATTCCGGATGTACGCCGACCGCTGCGATCAGCAGTTCGGGGTACTGCGCCGCAAGGCTGACGCAGTCCGCGGAGGTCGCAAGGTCTGTTCCGCAGACCATGCAGCCGGTGACGCCCTTTTCCGGGAACGACCGCAGCAGCGCATCACGGTCGGCATCGAACGCCGCATCGGTGTAATGTGTGTGGCTATCAAAAATGCACAAATCTGTCTGCATATTTTTAGGCTCCTTTTCCCACGTTCACATCTTGTTCAAACCGGTTCACAACTTGTTCACGGAATATTGAAAAAAAGTGCAAGCAATTTCACATTTTCCGTGCTATAATAAAACCATGATAAATGAACATGATAAATAATACCTCTCTACTTCTTCCCGAAACGCGGCTGACTGATCATCAGCCGCGTTTCTCTGTATACTTGTATCTGCAATGCCGGACGAATCGGTCTGTTCCCATTGATATTCTGCTAATAATATGCTATAATAAAAGTGCGGTGCCGCAGCAGGTTCCGCACTTTATTCATATTATACCATGTTCCGGCTGGTTTTGCAAGACCTGCCGTATGAAAAGGAGGCCGCTGCATGAAACGCAGACTATATACCGCTGCACTGCTCTGTGCTCTGCTGATGACGGGCTGTGCCCCGGAGGTCGATACTCCGCCGAACAGCGATCCTGTCACCGAGGAGGAGCCCGCGGAGGAATCCTCGGGACGTTCGGAGGCGGATCTGGATTCGATGCTCGACAGCCTGATCGAGAGCATTCAGGAGAACAACAGCGGCGGGCATGTTTCGCACACGCCCGCGGATACGGCGGATTCCGGGGACGATTCCGAACCGGTCAGCACAGCAGAGGTCTCTGCCGCAGACCCGGAGCAGCTGCAGCCGGTTTTTGAAAGTCAGAACGGCTTTGCGGCAGTGACCGGCTTTGAGCATGTCCCTGCCGATCCGGAGGCGGTGCTGACCGTTCCGGCGGAGCTCGGCGGGCTGCCTGTGACCGCCGTCGGAAGATACGGCTTTTACGGTGCGGCGTATGCGGGCGCGGTTCAGCTGCCGGATACGGTCACCGAAATGGACGACTACGCGTTCAACGGGTCCGGCATCAAAGCGTTTTCGTATGTGCCCGCAGAGACACTGACCGCCGGGAACCATGTCTGCTCGGACTGCGCCGCGCTGGAAACGGTCAGTCTCGGCGGCCGCGCATACACATTCGGCGATTACTGCTTTGAGCACTGCGCCTTGCAGACATTCACGTCGGAGGACACCGTCCTGACCCTCGGGAACGACTGCTTCAAAGCACTGGAACAGCTGAAAACGCTGACCTTTTCCGGCGAGCTGACGACCGGCGATTCCTGCTTCCGGAAATGCACGACGCTCTCGGAGATCACGCTGAACGGCAGTACGCTTGCGCTCGGGGAACACAGCTTCCAGAACACCGGCGTCAGGGAGCTGGATCTCTCGGACTGCACCGGCACGCTCGGCGCGGAATGCTTCGCGGACTGTGCGGAGCTCCGGCGGGTGACAATCGGTGAGGGGATCACTTCGCTCGGTGCATACGCGTTTTCCGGCTGCCCGCAGCCCTGACCGATATCGCGGAGGGCTGCTTTGCCGACTGCCCCGAGCTGACCGTCATTGCCCCTGCGGATTCTGCGGCGTATCAGTTTGCGGAGAAGAATGGGTTGAAGGTTGTGGCGGCTGAGTAAATCAGGGAAGGATGTGAAATAATGGGGAAGAATGGCAATAAAAAGAATCCCCAGCAGCAGCCGACCGCGTCAGGGGCTGTGACGGGAACCAAAGTTGAAAATGAAGCAGTTGAATCGCTGAAAGCATCTGAAATTGCTGTTCCGGAAGAGAAACCCAAAACTGTTTTGAAGATTGCGAATGATTATCTGAGCGATCACAAATTGATTTTGGGATTGTTTGTGACAATCGGGACTATTGCAATTTCAGCATGTATGTATCTTTACCGGCAGGGATATCTTGCTTATTTCAATGTTGGAAACGAGTGGAACAATTATGCGGATAAATCTTTGTTTTACACATTGGCATGGCCATTATGCTTAGCTATCATTATCGTTGCGTTTTGGGCAATTCTGTTTTTACCTGTTTGCGAATCACTTGACAAATTACTCAGAAAAAAATATGTTATTTACATCTTAGCAATGAATAGCGGCTTTTTTCTTCAAAGCGTATTGATAGTTGTCGGACACCCAATCATTCTTGCAATAGTGTGGATTACGCAAATAATATTATCGTTAATATTCTTAGACAAAATGGAGAAGTCAGAAAATGCAACCGAAGAGAGGCACAAGATAAAATTTGATTTTTGCTGGCACTGGGGTATAATCATCGTTGGCTATGCGTTATTTATTGGAGCCGTTACTGCCTTAATCCCTCTAATTCATTGCTTTGACGCATTTGGCTGGAAACAATATAAACAATCATGCTGGCTGTTCGGTTCTTTTGTGGTGATAGAATGGCTTGTCAACTTTATGCTTTATGAGTTCTGGAACACTGAAATAATAAAAAAAGACAAGCAGTCGTCAGCATTGGATACTATGGTTTTAGTTTTGATATTCGGGGGCATCGTTTTTGCATTTTTAGGACTATCCTGCTATTTTTCTGGATATGAAAGCGGCAAAGATAATAAAATTCTTTCTGTAATCTATACCTCATATTCAGATGATGTTGCGTCGGAAACAACAGAATATTCTAACGAACTCAGTGGTTTGGCCTTGCCATCCGCAGATGCAGTTCATCAAATCAATGAAATACTGACAACAACGGCTACAACAGGTACGACGGTGCTTCAATCGTCAGCAACAACAGTCACGACGACAACTGTGCAGACTGCAGCGGCAGATACTTCACAGGAAGAAACGTCGGAGCCGGTTATCGTATATGTCGTTCTGGCGGAAAACAAGGACTGTTATCTGACTTCAATCGGACAGATTGACGCAGGCGGTATTCTGCATATCGACAGGAGTGTGGAGTATACGCTGGAAAAAAAGAATCAGGTCACATTGAAAAAGAAATTTCAGGATGTAAAACTTGATTACACTTATCCAAAGGAGGTAACCCCATGAAACGCGCAGTCATTTACTATTCCCTTGACGGCAACACCAAAGAAGCCGCACAGACGATCGCAGAGTCGCTCGGCGCGGCACTGATCGAGCTGGAAACCGAAAAGCCGATGCCGTCCGGCAGGGCGAGCCGCATCCTGTACGGCGGGATGCTCTCGACGATGAACCAGACCCCCGCGCTGAAGCCGCTCTCCGCAGACCCCGCCGGCTTTGACGAGATCATCCTCGGAACGCCGGTCTGGGCGTGGAAGATCGCCGCACCGGTCCGCAGCTTCCTGACGAAGTATGCCGTGGACGAAAAGGTCACGGCGGTATTTACGCTGAGCGGCGGCGCGGACGACACCAAATGTCTTGAGGATCTCCGGAAGCTGCTGCATCACATCCGCCACACGGCGACGCTGGCCGACCGGAAAAGCACCTACGCGGAGGGCAATGCGGTGCGCCTGAAAAAGTTTATCGCGGAGCTTATCGACTGACAAAAAGGAGATTTTCATGCGTTCCATTCTCATCACCAATGACGACGGCATCGGCGCGGACGGCCTGATCCGTCTGGCAAGGGCGGCACAGGCATTCGGGGAGGTCTTTGTCATTGCGCCGGAAACGCAGCGCAGCGCGGCCTCGCACAGCATCACACTGCACAACCATATTGACGTTTACCCGCATGATTTTCCGGTCGCGGGGGTACATGCATTTTCCTGCAGCGGCACACCCGCCGACTGCGTGCGCATCTGCCAAAACCTGATGCCGCAGCCGCCGGACGCCGTGCTCTCCGGCATCAATTTCGGCTACAATGTCGCATCGGATATCCAGTATTCCGCGACGGCGGGTGCTGCATTTGAGGCTGCATTTCAGGGATATCACGCGATCGCGCTTTCCGAACAGGCATGCGACTGCCACGAGGTCACGGACGCGTATCTGCAGGATGTGCTTGCGGAGCTGCTGGATCAGAAGCTTGGGTACGGGCAGATCCTCAACGTCAATTTTCCCGGCTGTAAGCTTGAAGAATGCGGCGGCATCCTTTTTGACAGAACCGTCTCGCACGGCATGATCTACCGCGACCATTACAATGTGATCGAAAAGCTGCCGGAGGGCGGTCTGCGGCTCATGGTCGAGGGGGACTATAACGAGGACGCCGAGGACGGCACCGATTTTCAGGCAGTTATGTCCGGGTATATCTCGGTCGGGCTTGCGGAAAATATCAGCTGACAGAGCGGAGGTATGACAGATGAGACAACTGACACCGGAAGAGATCAAACAACGGGAGATCACGCAGGAAAAATGCAAAAAAGCAATGTATGCCGGTCAGCTTGCGATGCTCGCAATGATCCCGACATTCGTTGAACTGTTTTGCAGCATGACGATCCGGGAGCATTGGAAAATTGAGCATGCGCGGTATATCGGGGGCGCGGTCGGCGCGATCGCAGGCGTGATCCTCTGCCTGCTGTTCGGGAAGCATAGGCCAATCAGGCAGCAATTCCGCAGCTTTGATCTGCGGGTGCCACTGATGTTTTTTCTGCTTGTCGAGACAGGCGGAAAGCTCCTGTTCTCGCTTACTGCGCTGATCCTCTCCCGCTTTTCGTCCGTGACACCGGCAGAAAACACACGGGATACGCTTGCGCAGATCCTGCTGACAGTCATCGTCACGCCCATTCTGGAAGAGCTGATTTTCCGGACGGGCATGGTCGGTGTGCTGAAAAAGAGCGGCAGCAGGCTGCTGGCCGTGCTGTTCCCGGCCATGCTGTTTATGATGATGCATTCGTCCAGGAATCTGCCGGGCAGGCTGGATGTCCTGAATGCCGGAATCTTTCTCGCGGTCTGCTATTATGAGACCGGGATTATCCTGTACGCGATGCTTATTCACAGTCTGCACAATCTTGCTGCGCTGTTTTTCTCTGTCACCGGCGGCACGGAAACCGGAGACCGGCTGATCGGTCTGCTGCAGCGCAGGGTCAGCGGGTACGGCGTACTCCGGCTGCCTGTTCTGATCGTATTTGCGCTGATCTTCCTTGCGGGGATGATCTGGCTGCTGCGGGTATTTCCGAAGAAATATGCTGCTGCAGAACCGGCTGAGCAGATTTCCGGCGATGACGGTCGGGCCGGGTGAACTTTTCGTTCTGACGGCGGGGCAATGCCTGCACGCGTGAACGGCAAAACTTAGGGCTTCCAGCCCTAAGAACCCGGAACGCCCGGTCACTCGTCGCGGCCGACGCCGCTCCTATGTGCTGTGGGCGGCTGCGAATTGCTCCGCGCATTCGCGCTCCGCACCCAAAGGGCTCCGCCCTTTGGAAACCTGTACACCCGGTCACTCGTCGCGACTAACGTCGCTCCTACGTGCTGCGGGCGGCTGCGAATCGCTTTGCGATTCGCTTGGGGGAGCCCTCTATCGCAGGGCTCCCCCCTCTCCAAAACGATCCCCCGGAGCGTTTTGTTCGATTCCCCCTTTCGGAGCTCCTTCGTATGACAGGGGAATTTCGCGCTCTGCGGAGCGCGACAAGGGCTCCGCCCTTGACCTGCCAGCTTTTTGAAAAAAGCTGGATCAAAAACTTTTGTGAGGCTGCAAACGGTTAGTCTACCACCTGACCGGCAGCGAAATACGAAAAGGGTGCCGACTTGTAACGTCAGCACCCTCTTGTGTTTCGTGTTGTGCGACCGGCGTGCTTCAGCACTGGGGGAAAAAGCGCTAAAGAAGCCGCTCCGCGGCGTGTACTGCGAAAAATGGGAGAGCTTCGCTCACCGCCCCATTATCAATCATCCTATAGCGATACATTAAAAAAGCGACAGCTCCTGACCGCGGATCCATTCGAGGTCGGCTCTGACAGCGCAGAGCTCTGCGCGCAGATCGTCGCAGCCGTCGGCGTTCATCGCCTGCAGACGGAAAACCGTCTTGTTCAGGTCGGTCAGCGGCTGATTCGGGACGAACAGATGCAGCGGGATGCTGTACCGCCGCCAGTCTGCTTCCAGTGCCTCGATCTCCGCGGCGGCCTGCTCCGTACCGATCGCGTCGAGAATGCGTCCCGTCTGCCGGAGCAGCCTGCCGCAGCAATGCCGCACGGTGATGACGGAGCCGGTCATCAGCAGGATAATGCCGCAAAGCACTGCAATTGCCGTGCGGATCCGTTTGTTCTTCATGCAGAAGCCTCCTTTTTGATGAGACAGCGCAGCCCCGCCGCATCCGCCGTCAGCAGATAGACCTGCTCCGCGGAAAGCTGCTTCTGCCGCAGGATATTCTGCAAACGGGCATCCGTCCAGCCTGCCGCGGCCATGCCCTCTCTGCTGATGCAGCCATCCGCGATCAGCACCTCCGGCGGATCCTTTGCGTCCGGTCTCAGCTGCAGATCGGCGCAGGTCACCGGACGGGCGGGTGCTTTCTGATAGACCGAGACCTTGCCGTTTGTTTCCACGACCGCAAGCTGCACCTCGGTGATATCAAAGACGCCGCTGCCGCGCAGGGCGGTCATCAGGTCGTCAAGCGAAAAGCGGAGTGCCTGCATGATCTCCCGGTCGATCTTTCCCCCGCGGATAATGACCTGCGGCGCACCCGAAAGCAGATGCCTGAGCCGCCGGCTTTTCAGTACGCCCCATGAGAGCAGCACCTCGAAGCAGACGAGCAGCAGCATCGGGACAATGCTCATCAGCAGCGGGAGATTCTGATCCTCAAGCGGCAGCGTCGCGATGTTGGAGATCAGGATCGTGACGACCAGCTCCGTCGGCTGCAGCTCCCCGAGCTGCCGTTTGCCCATGAGCCGGATCCCGAACACGACGACCGGGTACAGAATCAGCACGCGCAGAAAGCTGACAAGCATGGCATACTCCTTTCGGGTTCAGAGGGCTTCCGCATCCTCAAAACTGAACTGCGGATGCAGCGCAAGATTCAGAGACAGCGCGAGCAGCCGCGCCGCATGGTGCAGCAGCTCGTCAATATTCCGCGGCGTGACCATCATGTTCGGGACATGCTGCAGATCGGCATGACCGTCTGCCGCCTGCGTGACGACCGTGTGCAGATCGACGACCGTCGGGACGCCGACCGCGATCACCGGAACGCCGAGCGTCCGGCGGCTCAATTCGGCACGGCGGTTTTGTACGCCGCTGCCCGGGGAAATACCCGCATCGGAGATCTGCACGGTCGTGCCGAGCCGCCGCAGATCGGAGCAGGCCAGCGCGTCGATCGCGATGACGCAGGCGGGGTCAACGGTCTGCCGGAGTGCCGCGATCAGCTCGGCGGTCTCAATGCCGGTCTGACCGAGCACGCCGTTCGCAAGGACACTGACCTGCCGCAGTCCGCGCAGAAAGGCCGTATCCGGCGCATTATCCGTGAGCTCCCGCCGCAGATGCCGCGTCGCAAGGACGCGCCCCGCCGTCTCCGGGCCGATCGCGTCCGGCGTGATATCTGCATTGCCGAGCCCCGCGACCAGCACAGCCCCCTCCGGGATAAACTGCCGCAGTTCCTCAGCAAGCTCGGCGGCCTGTTCACGGAGCTGCGGCGTCGCATGGTGCAGGTCTGCCGATTCGAGTGTCAGATATCTGCCTTTTCCCCGTCCGATCACTTTGCCGTGGTCGTCGGAGTCGATCGTGATATCCGTAATGCGGAAGGCTCTGCCGCGTTCCTGCACAGTGATGCCGGGATATGATTCCGCTTTGTCTGTCTGCTCGACCGCCAGATCCGTGCGGCTGAACGCTGTCTGCTGCTGCATATTGTACCTCCGAAGCGGTGAAGTTGTGCATTCCGCCGAAACGCAGTACGGAAACCGGCGTAAATTCCGCAGATTGCCCTATTGCTTTTTTTTGCCGAACCTGATATAATAATAGTTGGTTTGGCAGCATGGAACGCAAGCGGTCCCCACCCGCGCTGGCAGAATGATCCCGCCATAATCATTCTGTATGTACTGTGTGCCGCTTTCCAAGAATTATTCAGAAATTCTGCAAATTGGCAGACAAGAAAAGGAGTACCAGACAATGGCAGCTGCAAAGAACGCTGGGCCGAAGAAGCGCCCGACACCGGAAAAGAGAGACAAGACCAATAAGATCCGTGCAGCGCGGAACAAGGCAACCAAGTCCGCACTGAAGACCGCGATCAAGAAGGCATACGTCGGCGGCACTGACCGCGAGACCGTGATCCGCTACGCGATCAAGCGCGTGGATCAGGCATGTGCTAAGGGCATCCTGCACAAGAACAATGCCGCAAGAAAGAAGTCTCAGCTGATGAAGCTTCTGAACAAGGCAAGCTGATTCGGACCGACAATGTTATGAAAAAAGCCGCTTTCCGCAAGGAGAGCGGCTTTTTTGCGCGGAGCCCGCGCTGGCATTTTCCTTCGGGTCGGCAGGGCCGACAGCCGTTTCCCTCCGGGCGGGCAACGCCCGCAGGCATTTCCCTCCGGGGGCGGTGAGCGAAGCTCTCCCATTTTTCGCAGTACACGCCGCGGAGCGGCTTCTTTAGCGCTTCTTCCCCCAGTGCTGAAGCACGCCGGAAGTATAACGAAAAAGGACGCTGATGCTGCAATCGGCGTCCAATTTTCGCAGCCGGGCGGGTACTTCTCAGACACAATACAACTTTTTTGCTGACAAGATTGACAAATCAAGCATGGTATGTTATAATAAAGCTGTTCACATTCCGCTCGATTTGTGGACAATATCAACAATGTCAACAGAAAGGATGTTGAAACATGAAACAAAAGACGAAACGCATCATCAGCACACTGCTTGCAGGCGTGATCTGCGCGCTCTCCGTTCCGGCTGCAGCAGCACCGGCCTCCGCGGCTTCTTATAACAGCGGCGGGGTCATCTGCGACGACCAGCTCGGTGACGGCCACATCGTTTTTTATCCGGAAAGCCTGCTCGTGCAGGATGAAACGACCTATCCGGTCATCGTCTGGGCGAACGGTACCATGTGTGCGCCCGCGCTCTACTACGGGCTGCTGTCCGATCTCGCCGCTGACGGCTATATCGTTGTTGCAAACCGCGAACTGTTCGCCGGAAACGGCAATGCACAGCGCGCCTCGATCGACTTCATCACCGCGGAAAATTACGACGCAGGCAGCGTCTTTTACGGCAAGGCCGACCTCGAACACATCGGCGCGGCGGGACATTCGCAGGGCGGAATGAGCTCCGTCAACGCTGCGGCCGCCGATGCCCGCATCGACTGCGTGTTCACGATCGCGGGCAATGTCCAGACCGGCAGCGCCGCACAGCTGACCGTTCCGGTATTCTATGCGACGGGCGGCTCGGACTGGATCGTCCCGGCTTCGCGGTATGTCAAGCCTGCGTATAACAGCACCCATTCGACCGCCGTTTACGCGAGCCTCAAGGGTGCGGGGCATACCAAATGCTGCACGAGCCCCGGTTCATATTCCGGCTACATGACCGCATGGTTTGACGCGTTCCTCCGCGAGGATGCCTCCTGCTATCAGGTGTTCACCGCAGGCGGCGCACTCTCACGCGACAGAAGCTGGTCCGGCTACGCCTCGAAAAACATGTAAAACACACCGCCCGCAGAGCCGTATCTGCGGGCGGTTTCATCTGCATATTCCGGTGCACAAAAAAGCTGACAGCCCTGCCTGCACGGGTGACAGAGCTGTCAGCTTTTCAGTTCACCGCACGGCTTCCGGCCTATACCACACCTTCCGCTGTGCTGTCCTTCGGAGACCGGCATCGGACTCACATCCTTTCTTGTATATTTCCTGCTGTTTTCCGTATCCACGGAACCGCTTACCTGGTCATCGGTAACACATCCTTTATTCTGAGATCCGATCGCTTTCAGGATCGTCATTTTGTTGCCGGATTCTATCCGTCGAATGCCCTCTGCATCGGAAGCACATCCTTTCTTTTCTGTGATTGAATCTTGCAGATATTGCTGTCAGCCCATTGGTAACGCCTCCTGTTCGATTGGGTGTTTCTGTTCTGTTCTTGTCTGTATTATACCACGTATTTTCAATTTTGTCAATAGCTTTTATACGATTTTTATATATATTTATCAGATAACAATAACACATCCGCAATATGTGACGGATTTTGTGCAAAACGACGAGAAAGGCACCCTCAAACGGCACTGTTTTTCCCGTGAAACAGCGGAAAAAACAGGAAATTGCGTGTATAAAATATCCAAAGGCTTATAAGCAAAAATATGTACTTTGTTGAATCTTTACAATTTATGAAAAATCGCTTGCAATTTCGGCAGAACAATGCTATAATGTCAATATGTATATGTGTCTCAGCACACGAAAGGATCGAAAACAGGCTGTAACAGACCCGCTTTCAGCCCGAACCTGCGACACATCCCGTACATAATCCATTTCATAACAAAGGAGAGGTTAGAATGAAATCAATTTTCAAGCGTACACTCGCAGCCGCTTCCAGTTCGATTCTCGTGCTGAGCCAGCTTTCCGCTGTTGCAGCAACTGTGAACGTCAGCGCAGCTGATGAAGCACCTGCTGCAGCAAGCTCCGCAACAACGATCGACAAGGAGTTTGTCCTGTTCGTTCCGATCGACGAAGAGACCCCGTGGAACGGCCTGCATTCCGACTGGAATGACAAGCTGGAGGCTGCAGCCCTCACTGCAGGCGCAAAGAGCTTCACGGTCGGCCTTGACCGCGGCAAGAAGTATGCAAAGAAGGCAATGCTGAAGTCCGACCGCGTCAGCTCCGCAACTGCTGATGAGATCCTCGCAGCTGTTTCCGAGGCAAAGGTCGAGACCGACGGCAAGGCAAACGGCAAGGCAACGATCGAGATCGCTGATCTCGCTCCGGTCTGCGGCGAGCTGATCGAGCAGGAGATGCGCATCCAGAACGGCGGCAAGGAAGTCACCTTCAACGGCAAGCCGGTCGTGGTCGACTGGTCCAAGCTGACCCTGAAGTGCACCGCGATCGTCGATGTCAAGACTGACTTCGATGCAAAGACCGTTTCCTACGAGGTCACCCTCAAGGACGAGAACGGCAAGGAATACAAGGACTACAAGGCTGTTGAAGAGTACGTTCTTGCAAAGGTCGATGAGGCTGCTGCCCTTCTGAAGGAAGCAGGCGCAAAGAACGGCGGCGACACCGCAAAGTTCAACGAGAAGGTTGACAAGTACGTCAAGAAGGCAAAGAACGGCGAGGGCTACATCGCAGCAATGATCGAAGCTGTGAAGGCGATCACCGCTTCCGCTTCCGATATCGACGCGCTCTACACCGATTACAGCAACAAGCTGATCGAGGCAGCAAAGAGCGTCAACGCTCCTGAGTACTACACCAACAAGGCAATCAACAAGTTCAACGCTGAGAAGCCGGCAACCGCTTCCGCAGTGTGGACGGATGAGAAAGTTCAGGATTGCTACGATGCAGCTGTTGACATCGTCAGCAAAAACTACGGCGACATCGTTGATGTTCAGCTGAAGCTCTCTGACATTCAGGGCATCGTTGAGAACGCAACCAGCGCTTCCTACAAGATCGACGGCTACACCGCAGAAGCAATCCTCGAGATCGAGGACGACAAGGCTGACGAGGTCAAGGCTGCGATCGAGGAGAAGCTCGCTGCTGAGAACAAGAAGCTCGTTTCCTTCAAGTCCGCAAAGAAGATCACCGCAAAGGGTGAGTCCGATTACGGCATGAAGGGCTCCGCATTCTACGATGTTGAGCGTATCATCACCATCGAGACCGAGGCAATCACCACCACCACCACTTCCGAGCCGGCTCCGTCCACGACGACCACCACGGAAGCAAAGACCGACGTCACCGGTACCGAGACCACTGCTTCCGGCACCGGGACCACAGTCTCCGGCACTGAGACCACAGTTTCCGGCACCGAGACCACAGTCTCCGGTACTGAGACCACTGTTTCCGGCACTGAGACCACAGTTTCCGGTTCTGAGACCACCGCTCCTGTGACCTCTACCACTTCTGAGACACCTGTTACCTCCACCACGCCGGCAACCTACGTTTCCTTCGAGTTCAAGGGCATCGAGGACAAGGGTTATGTCTACTGGTCCGAGGAGGACGGCAAGTTCGATCTGTCCGGCCTGAGCGTTTCCCTGCACTTCTACGAGAGCGGCGTCGAGCAGCCTGCAAAGACTGTCGAAGTCACCGATGCATTCAAGCCTGAGTTCACCAGCCCGTCTGAAATGACCATGCCGAAGGATGTCGGCTGCTCTGCTTCTTCTGCTTACTTTGTCCTGAAGGACGCTGCTGCTGTCCAGAAGGCAATCAAGGATGCCGGCTATGACGATGCTCTGATCGAGCAGGAAGGCATCAAGGAAGGTCTGAGAGCAGGCAAGTTCACGGTTTACCTCGTCCTCCGCGGCGATACCGACCTGAACGGCGAAGTCTCCGTCGAAGACGTCCAGCTCGCACTGGTTTACTACACGGAAACTGCTGTTGCTAAGAGAAAGGCATCTGTCCTGCTGAAGGATGATAAGTACCTCTACAACAACACGCTGGGCGAGATGCAGGAAGCATACTTCCCGTATTCTCACTATGCAATGGACGTTGCTGACGGCAACGGCGAGATCTCCGTTGAGGACGTTCAGGATATCCTGAGATACTACACCGAGATCACGGTTGCAAAGAACTACGACAAGAACTGGGATGACGAGAAGATCGTCGGCAAGAAGGTCGTTCCGATGGATGAGCTCCACAAGGAGCCGCTGACCTATGATACCTGGGCATCTGAGTACCTTGGTCTGAGAGGCGCACTTCCGGAAGAGGGCTAATCCCGATTCACAGGCAACACAGAAAGGCACAGCTTCGGCTGTGCCTTTCTTGCGCGGAGCCCGCGCTGGCGATTCCCTCCGGGGGCAGTGAGCGAAGCTCGCCCAATATTCGCAGCACACGCCGCGGGGCGGCTTCTTTGGAGTTACTGCTTCCCAATATTGAAACAAAAAGGACGCTGACAAAACAGTCGGCGTCCTTTTATGTTTTTGTGCTATACTTCCGGCGTGCTTCAGCATTGGGAGAAGCAAAGCCGCAGAAGCCGCGTCCAGCGGCGTGCGTTATGATCGCTGGGAGCACTTCGCTCACCGCCCCCGGAGGGAATCGCCCGCGGAGGCTCCCCGTTAAAAACGGATCGTGAATGTGGTCTGGTCGCTGTTCCAGTGGATATCGGCATCTGCAAACGGGTCCTTTTCCTGCTCTGCCTCTGCGGATAACGGCGGCGGCGCGCCTTCGTCCACCTTCGGGATGTTGATCGGCTTGACCTCGTCGATCATCGGGATATCCAGCCGGATCGTTCTTGCCGGCTTCTTGCGCGGCGGCAGCTCCGGAACATCCGGCAGCCCGCTCAGCAGATCGCTTTTCGGCTCTGCAGGGATCGGTTCCACCAGCTTGATTTCCGGCACCTCAACCGGCTTCGGCGCGGGCTTGCTATCCTCGGGCTTGGCTTCAGCGGATTTGGGCTCGGGCTTTGCGGCCTCCGGTGCGGGACGCTTTTTGGAAACGCGCTCCTCCGGCAGATCGGGCAGCTCCGGCAGATCCTCAAGCAGCTTTGCCCGGTGACGCGCCTTCGTCTCCTCCGGCGTCTCCTTTGCACGCAGCTTCAGCTCGCGTTCTTCCTCGGTGAGCTCCTTCTTTCTGCGCTTCTTCTGCTTCGGGGCAGGCGGCTCTGCAGGCTCCTCGACCAGCTTCGGCAGCTTGACCTTCGGGTCTGCCTTGACAGAATTCTTGCGGGCGTCCTCAAGCTCGCGCTTGATGCGCTCGGCATAATTCTGCTCCTCCTCCTCATCGAAGGTGACGGTTTTACGCCGCTTCTTCGGTGCGGGTTCCGGCTCCGCGGATGCTTCCGCAGCCTTTTCGGGCTTTGCTTCCTCCGCCTTGACCGGCTCCTGTCCGACCGGCTTTGCAGCTTCCTTCTCCGCAGGCTTTTCCGATGCTTCGGCAGGCGGTTCCGCCTTCTGTGCGGATTTCTTCGCGGCCTTCGGCTTCGGCTCCTCTGCCGGAACCGGCTTTTCCGGCTCGGCAGACTGCTCCTTTCCGGCTGCGGCAGGCTCCGTATCGGCAGGCTCGTGCTTCTCCCAGAGGAATGCGGGATCGGCAGCGGGCGGTTCATCTGTTCTGCGCTGCGGCACCGGTGCTGTCTGCTGCGGCTGAACCGCCTCGGGCTCCGGCTCCGTAAACACGGCCGGATTGATCGGAACCGCCGTCATCATCATATGATGCTGCTTCGCATACCGCTCGGCATAGCTGCCGGAATCGGCATGGACGCGGAACTTCGGGCATTCGGTGAACGCATTTTCCGCGATCTCCGTGACAGACGCCGGGATCAGGATATCCGTCAGATGCCCGCAGTGACTGAACGCAGACTGTCCGATGCGCGTGACGCCGTCCGGGATCACGAGCTTTTCGATGCCCGCGTGATAAAACGCTTCATTGTCAATTTCGGTGACTGTATCCGGCAGCGTGACCGTCTTGAGCGACAGGCAGCTGCTGAACATCGCGTGGCCGACCTTCGTCGGGCCGGGCGCAAACACGACCTTGCTCAGCTTGGTGCAGCCGTGGAACAGATAGCCGTCCAGACGCCGCAGCGTCGAGGGCAGCTCGACGGTTTCCAGCTGCTCGCAGTACGAGAACGCACCGTGCTGGATATGCGTGACGCCGTTCGGGATCACGATATGCTTGGCCGGGAGCTGCGAGAACGCAGACGGCGCAATGCAGCGCACCCCGACCGGAATGCTGATCTTCTGCGTCATGACATTGGCACGCAGCAGAATGTTCGCACCTGCGACGGTATACGGTTCTGTGCGGCGGGTCATCCACGGCGTATACGCAAACGCATCCACACCGATCTCCGTCACCGTTTTCGGGATGACGACATCGGTCAGGACGCCGCAGTTCGCGAAGGCGTTGTCGCCGATGCTGATGACGCCCTCCGGAATGATCGCCTGCCGCAGGCCGCCGCGCTCAAAGGCACGCGGGCCGATGCGGTGCACGCCGACCGGGATCGGGCTGTAGCCGTCCGCCTTGATGAGGAATCTGCCGACGATATAATGGCCTGCGGTCATCTTGAACAGCGGGGTTTCCGCAAATGCATTGCCGGAGACCTCGACGACGCTGTCGGGGATGAACACCTCCTGCAGGCTGCTGCATCCGGAAAATGCATTCTGCTGGATATACTTCGGGCCCTCCGGGATCACGGCGGTGCGCAGGGACGAACACCCGACGCAGACGCCCTCGCTGACGGATTCGAGACTCGCGGAGAACCGCAGCTCGCTCAGCGACATGCAGTCGCGGAGTGCCTCATTTTCCAGCGTTTTCAGCGTATCGGGCATGTAGAACCGCCGCATGGACGTACAGCCCTGAAACGCGTTTTTCTCAATAGTTTCGATGCCCTGCGGGAGAATGACCTCCAGCAGAGAGCAGTCGCGGAATGCAAATCTGCCGATGCGTCTGAGCGTGCTGGGCAGATAGACCCGCTGCAGACTGCGGCAGCCGTTGAACGCATAGCTGCTGATCTCGACAACGCCCTCCGGAATGACGACGCTGACGAGCTGACGGTTCTGCTCAAAGGCGTGCTTGCCGATGCAGATGACGCCGTCCGGGATCATGATATCACGCACATTGTATTCCTGCGTGTATTTTTTCAGCGTGCCGTATTCCAGCGAAAAGGCCGGGTTGCAGCCGCGGAGCTGCGCCGCCTCCTTTTCGGTATAGCAGAGAATATTGTGCTCCAGCGCGAACTGGTGCGCCCCACTGCCGGTCACCGTCGTAATCGTCTGGATATGGTTCTCCGAGCCGAACGCATAGGGATGCAGCCTTGTCACGGACGGCGGGATGATCACATTCCGCAGCTCCGTACAGCCTGCAAATGCGTCCTCTGCGATCTCCGTCACCGTCTCCGGGATATAGATCGAGGACATGGCCGAGCAGCACGCAAACGCCTCACGCCCGATCGTGCGCAGACCTTTGGTCAGATTCACTTTCAGAAGTGATGTACACGCATAAAACGCACGGTTGTCGATATGCTCGACACTGGCCGGCACCGTGATCTCCTCCAGCCGCGAACAGCCAGAGAATGTGCCGCGGGGAATGGACTCCATTTTCTCGGAGAGACGGACCGATTTCAGGCCGCCGCAGTTGCAGAATGCCCATGCGCCGACTGTTGTGCAGGTATCGGGCAGCATGGCCGTCCGCAGAACATGGCAGCCGTCAAAGGCATTCGTTCCGATCTCACGCAGTCCCTCGGAAAATTCAACATACTGCAGATCTGCACACAGCGCAAACGCGCGCTCTCCGATCACGGTGACAGACGGCGGCAGAAAAATACTGCTGACCTCTGTCATGGAGAACGCTTCGTCAGCAATGGAAGAGACATTTTTCGGCACAGCAAGCGTCTCATCCTGCTTGCGGATCTTAAGTCTTTCCAAGGCGCTGACACCCTCATATTTCAGCAAAACGCCGTTTTTTATTTTGAATCCCATAGCCGCGCCTCCTGAAAAATGATAATGATGCCTATTGTTGCATTATAATCATTATAGCATAGTTTCATGTGATTTTCAAGTGATTAAAAAATGTTCGTTGTAGAATTATAGAGTAGGATTTTGAGCAGAATGCACAGATTTCATGAAATAAACCTGAATGATTGCCGTTAATTTCAAATAAGAATCTGACTATCATTTTTTTCAGGGTATTTCCGGTCAGCGCGCACAAAAATTGCAGAGCCCGGTCATAACCGCACCGGACTCTGCTGCCGATCCGCAATCCGGATCAGGAATTTGCATCTTCAAGGTAAGCGTCGATCGCAGCATTGATGACACCGACGGTCTCGCTCCACTTGACCTGTCCCTTTGCCGCGGTACGGATGCTGTTCTCACTGTCGCTCAGAATGGTGGACACATCGCTGGAAACGGCATTGTAGAAGTCGTAGTGCGGATTTTCCTTTGCCATTTCGTGGCACTTGTGCAGCATATCGACCATTTCCTTTGTCCAGCCGTAATCGGTATAGAGCAGCTCGGTCGCGATCTCGTCCGCGCGCTGATTCGTAATCATCATGCGCTTGCAGGCTGCAAACTTCGCAACGCCCTCCGGATTATGGCCGTTCTTGACCATGACATAGCCGTCCAGACCGCAGGGGACATAATACTTATCCGCCTCCGGATCCTTCGGCATCGGCACGAACATGGCGTTCTCGCCGAAATCGGTCTTCCACGTCGTATTCAGGAGTGCCCAGTCGCCGCAGAGCCAGAACAGCTCCTTGCCCTGCCCGATGTACTCCTTATGCGCCGTCCAGCCGAAGTCGCCGACGCCGATCGCGACGCAGTTGCTCGTGCCGAGGTCATAAAACCAGTTCTGTACGCGCTCGATCGCAGGATTTTTCAGGTTGTTGATGAGTTTGCCGTTCTCCATACCGATATACGGTACGCCGCAGGTCGCGGAGAGACCGGCCTCAAACCACCAGCCGTCCAGACCGAACTGGCCGTTCTCCGGATCGGCAAACTGCTTCAGCATATCCGAAAAGGCGTTCCAGTCCCATTTGCCCTCTGCAAACAGCTTGGCCGGGTCCTGCAGGCCGTTTTCTTCAATGGTATCGCGGTTATAAATCACGACGCAGTTATCGCCGGTGACATTGTTGGCAATGACATAATGCTTGCCCTTCCACATAAACATATCGGAGATCGGCTTGGTGTCCTTGAACAGCGGATCGTTGAAGTCAATATAGTCGTCGATCGGGACGAAGATATCGTTGATGACGCCCTTCGGGATGCAGTCCAGATCGTTCGCCGGGAAGAAGTCGATGCCCTCATCGCCGTTGATCGAATTGGTAAGCTGATCGAAGCGGGATTCCCAGACGACTTCATGATACTCAACCTTGCCGCCGTAGCGGCTCTGGAAGATCGCCAGTTCGATCGGCGTGGATTTGCCGGTCGCATCCGGGTTGATATCCCAGTTCGCCATCCATTTGATCGTTTTATTTTCCAGATCGCCGGTCAGACGCTCGTCCTTTGCAGCGATCTCCGCGACCTCCGCAGCCGTTGCGGAATCAAGCGGTTTATCGTAGCCGCCGCCCTGTTCGCCGCAGCCGGCCAAAAGACCCGCTGCCGCGGAAGCTGCCAGCAGCAGTGCCAGAGTACCTACTGATCGTTTCATTTTGACTGCTCCTCCTTAAATATACCCCGTAAAAACGAAAAAAACAGTGTATGGAAACCGCAGACGCCGGAATTCTTGTATTTTGTTTCCGAAGCTGTCTGCCCGATACCATTTTAGCACATTTTGGCGGGGATGTCAACGAATTATTTGTAAAATCCGGTTATCAATTTCAGCATCCTTTCTGTGAATCCGTACAAATTCATTGCTTTTTTAGTCAAAACGAATGATTTTTTGCTGTATTTCAGGGCTGCACCGCCGCAAAAACTGACGACTGAAAACAGCACCGCGGCAGACCGTCACAGTCCGCCGCGGTGCATGTTATCCGAAAAGCGACGCTTCCGGCACCCGAACCGGAAGCTATCCTATGGGCTGCAGCGATCGCTGTACTGCCACTTTCCCGTTCGCACCGGCGCGCGGATTTGCCGCTTAACAGTATCATATGCAGTTTTTCGCGTTCTGCGACTGGTAATTTCCGGAAATCGTTGCAGTTCGGATTCGGATTCCAAACAGCTCCCGCTCTTTGGAATCCTGTCCGGCGGCAAAAAAGGACGCCGATTTTTTCGATCAGCGTCCTTTGTTTTGTGTTTCGTGCGACCGCTCAGGCAAACGGCGTTCCGTCTGCGCAGAGGATCGCCAGCCGTTCTGCATGCACCGTCCCGGTCTGAACCTCCGGCGCGTGCTCCGGCAGCCACGCCAGAAATGCATCGGTCAGCAGTCCCGGATTCACATTCACCGAGGTGCCCGCAGGCAGCCGCAGCTTCAGCAGCAGCCCGTCCGCCGCTGTCTGTACGTCCTGAATCTCCGCCTGTGCCTTGACATCGACCTGCGCCGTGCCGCGCTTGGTCTTTTTCTCCACAAGGATCTCCGGCTGCGCGATGAACGCATCCCATGCTGTGCGGAGCGCGTCCGGCTGTTCGCTGTCCAGGCGCACCGCGTAATCCGCAAAGGCAATGTCCGTGTGCTTCCGGACAGGTGCAGCGACCGCAAGAATCTGCAGGTCGGGCGGCAGGACGCGGTTCAGCCGCTCCATTGCCTCCTGCATGGACATGTCCCCGTCAATGCGGAAATCCATGCACTCGCAGCCGCTTTCGCAGCCGAGCGACAGTGCCAGCGGAAACATCAGATATGCATGGGGATTGAAGCCCTCCGTGAACCAGATCGGTACGCCCGCACGCCGGAACGCACGCTGCATACAGCGCATCAGATCCAGATGCGAAATATATTTCGCGCGGCGGCGTTTTTCAAAGGTCGCTCTGACCGGTACCATGCCTGTCTCTCCTTCTGTTATCCGGCAAATTTATGCACGCTTCTGCGGCAGAAATTCCAGAAAGCGCAGTCCCTGATAGGACAGCACGCCGCTTTCTCCGCGCCGGACCGAATCATAGACCTCGCCGGAGACCAGCAGTTCGAGCTTATTGCCGGTTTTCTCCTCAAAGGTCACATAATAAAAATTGGTGTTGCTGTAACGCTCGTCATAGGGTGCAGAATTGATGTCGCGCCGCACATCCCGCCGCTTGTAAACAACAGTCGCGTTCACGGTCGTCATGCCTTTCAGCTCGCCGAGACGCTCCTTGCGCTTGCGGTTCAGCCAGATCAGAACGATCACGATCACTCCGATCACGAAAAAGATGAAGGGCAATGCCTTCAGAAACGGTACGATGCCTTCAAACGGATTTCCTCTGCCTGCCATGTGATGATCCTCCTTATTCTGTCGTCGGGTTTGTGAAAATCCTCTTTCCTGCGAAGAAAAAACAGTCAAAACTGCGCGCGCTGATCCCCGTCATCTGTCTGTATGAAATTCTGCGGGGTGTCCTGCGGAAGCGTCTGCCCGTACCGCATCTGCTCCTGCATCGCCTGATTCAGCCGCTGCTGCTCCTGTATCTGCTGTGCGTACAGCATTTGTTCCGGCGTCGCCTGCCGGTTGAAGCCGATGTATCGTTTTCTCTGGAAGGTCAGCTCGCCGTAATCGCCTTCCGCGAGCATCCCGTATTCCGGGCCGTTGACTTTCAGCTCCAGACGGGAACCGTCCGGTGCCTCAAAGGTCACATAATGCGAGGTAGACGACGTGCTGCCTGTCATCATGCCGTCAGCCTGCATGGTGCCGCCGGCGGAACTGACCTCCGTGCGCTTGCTGACGATCCTTGCGGAGACCGTCTGCACGGGGGCTTTGCTGTTTTTTACCTCCTCAGAGATCTTCTGAACAATCATATATATGATGAATCCTGCGACAGCTGCGAACATGAAAAAGAAAAGTATTGAAAATAAGCTGTATGATACTGCCATTATAATTGCCCCTTTCCTAAGGGGTCAGAACTGTGCGCGCTGATCCCCGTCACTTGTCTGTATGAAATTCTGCGGGAGCGTCTGCTCCGGCATCGCCTGATTCAGCTGCTCCTGCGCCTGTATCTGCTGTGCATACAGCATTTGCTCCGGTGCTGCCTGCCGGTTGAAGCCGATGTATCGTTTTCTCTGAAAGGTCAGCTCGCCGTAATCGCCCTCGGCCAGCATTCCGTATTCCGAGCCGTTGACTTTCAGCTCCAGACGGGAGCCGTCCGGTGCCTCAAAGGTCACATAATACTGCGTGCGGCTTGCCCGCTCACCGCTCACCATACTTTCCGTCAGTGTCGTTATCAGGCTGTCGGCCGAATAGGCATCAATCCGCTTGCTGACGATCCTTGCACAAACCGTCTGCACGGGTGCATTGTTGTTCTCGTTCTTCTCGGAAAGCCCCTTCACGAAAATGAAAACAATCACTGCCGCAGCACACGCAAACATCAGAAACTGAATAATGCCGAAATTGAATGAAACAGGCATACGATCGCTCCTTTCGGAAGCCTAAGATGTCAGTGCTTCGGGAAGATCCCGGAGCGGTTTGCTGTAATCAAAGCACGGATGCCCCGTCACCTTGGTGACGCCGCAGCCCGCACACTGCAGCCTGCAATGCTTGGTTGTCTGCGCCTGCTTGGCTTTTTCATTCTCGCGGATAAGAAACGCCTTGTCCACGTAATAATCCAGATGATCCCACGGGAACACCTCGTCATACGGCCGCGGACGGTTCGCGTAGAACTCGACGTTCAGCCCCTGCTCCGCAAAGGCTTCGAGCCACAGCGGATAATTGAAATGCTCCGACCACGCATCGAAAATGCAGCCGCGCTTCCATGCGCCGTAGATCACATTACAGAGACGGCGGTCGCCTTTTGCCAGCACCGCTTCCAGAATGCTCGTTTCCGGGAAGTGCCAGCTTGCACGGATGCGCTTGTGTCCCGCGACTGCTTCCTCGAGGATCTTCTGCTTATGCGCGATCATTTCCCGCGTATCCTGCGGGTGGAACTCGAACGGCGTAAAGGGCTTCGGGACAAAGGTCGCGATCGAGCAGGAGATCTGCACGGGCTTACCCTTTGGCCTGCGCTCCATTTCGTAGAACATATCAACGACGCGCTGCGCCAGCTCGATGATGCCGCGGATATCGTCATCCGTTTCGGTCGGCAGACCCATCATGAAGTAAAGCTTGACGGAGGTCTGTCCCGCATTGAACGCGATCCTGCAGGTGCGCATCAGCTCCTCCTCGGTAACGTTCTTGTTGATCACGTCGCGCATCCGCTGCGTCCCGGCTTCCGGCGCGAAGGTCAGACCGCTGCTGCGGACACGCCGCAGGCGGTTCATGAGCCCCGTGCTGAAGTTATCGACGCGCAGGGAGGGGAGACTCAGGTTGATGTGCTCGTTTTCGGTAAAGGTGAGCAGGCCGTCCATCATTTCCTCGATCCGCGAATGATCCGAGGTTGAAAGCGAGCAGAGCGACAGCTCCTCATAGCCGGTGTTGCCGATCAGCTTTCTGGCTTGCTCACAGATCGTTTCCGGGGTCTTTTCCCGGAACGGGCGGTATAAAAATCCCGCCTGACAGAACCGGCAGCCGCGCAGACATCCGCGCAGCACCTCCGTGACGGCTCTGTCATGCACGATCTCCGAGAAGGGTACGACAAAGCTTTCCGGTGCCGGACAGTTATCAAAGTTTTCGATGATCCGCTTCCGGACGGTCGCAGGTGCGCCGTCCTTCGGGGTGACGGCCTTGACGGTGCCGTCCTCATTGTAGCTGACGTCGTAAAGCGAGGGGACGTAAACGCCCTGGATCTGCGAGGCCGCTTTCAGGAACTCCGAACGGGTCGCGCCTGCGTCACGCATCTTCACGTAGAGATCCATGACCTCGAGATCGACCTCCTCACCCTCACCGAGGAAGAACAGATCGACAAACTCCGCGATCGGCTCCGGATTGCACGCGCAGGAGCCGCCCGCGCAGACGATCGGCGCGATGCTTTCGCCGCGTTCGCGCTGCCAGACCGGTACGCCCGCCAGGTCCAGCATATTCAGGATATTCGTATAGCAGAGCTCATACTGCAGCGTGAAGCCGATGAAATCAAAGTCTTTGATCGGCTCCAGGCTCTCCAGCGCATAAAGCGGCAGATGATGCTCCCGCATCAGTGCTTCAAAATCGGTGTCCGGCGCAAAGACGCGCTCGCACCAGTATTCAGGCCGCTGATTGATGACCGCATAGAGCACCTTCATGCCGAGGTGGCTCATGCCGACGTCGTAGCGGTCGGGGAAGCAGAACGCAAACCGCGCTTTGATCTGCGATTTGTCTTTCATGATGCTTCCCGGCTCGCCGCCGATGTACCGCGCAGGCTTCTGCACGTTCAGCAGCAGCGGCTCGATCTTTTCAAAGAGGTTCATAGATGTATCTCCGATGGATTCAAAATGGAGCTCCGCTCCAAACCTCGCCAAAGGGGCACTGCCCCTTTGGAATCCCATTCATTCCGGATGATGCCGGAACTGATATCAGCACCGCGGCTGCATCACATTCGGAAAACCCTCGTGACAAATAACGCTCAGAAACAGCAGCAAAAGCAGTACGCAAACGACTGCAAGCACCAGCCAGACACGCTCTGACGTTGTGAGCGGTTTCGGTTCGGATGCCGCATTGTCCTTCACAAGCATGTATTCCTGTTCGCTTTCGTATATGATGCCGTCTTTCTTGTACATTTGTTACACCCCTTATTCCGCGGTTCGTTTCCGCACAAATGCCCCTGCCGGAACTTCCTGCTCACAGAGGAACGAGCAGTCCATGACCGCATGGTTCGCCGCTTCGATCGGCTCGCCCTCGCCGTTTTGCAGGTCATTGACCGTCAGGACAAGCGGCTTTTTCTGCGGCATCAGGATCTCGACTTCATCGCCCGCGAAAAAGCGGTTCCGCTGGCTGACATACAGCCTGCCGTTCTCCTGCTTCTGCACGATGCCGACGACCTCGTAATCGCGGATATAGCCGTTTTCCTCCTGCCAGATCAGGTCTTTGCGCTGCCCGAAGGCAAACCCGACCGTATACGGGCGGTGGCTGACATTGTTCAGCTCCTGCATGACCCAGTCCGGCACCTCGCGCGGCGGGGTATCAAAGAGCGCATCCAGTGCCATGCGATAGGCATTCGTCACGCCGGCGACATAATAAGCCGCCTTCGCTCTGCCCTCGATCTTGACCGAATCGACGCCCGCCTCCGCCAGCTCCTTCAGATAGGGGAGCAGGCAGAGATCCTTTGCGTTTAAGATGTAGCTGCCGTCGCTGTCCTCGTCCACGGGGAAATACTGCCCCGGACGCTTCTCCTCCATGAGCGCGTACTTCCAGCGACAGGACTGCGCACAGGCACCGCGGTTCGCGTCTCTGCCCGTCAGATACTCCGAGAGCAGACATCGCCCCGAAATGCTCATGCACATCGCACCGTGCACAAAGACCTCGATCTCAAGCTCCTTCGGCGTTTTTGCCCGCAGCTCCGCGATCTCCGCGATCGAAAGCTCCCTGGCCAGCACGACGCGCTTCACGCCGAGCGCATAAAGCGCATTGGCCGTCTGGTAATTGACGACGCCGGTCTGCGTGGAGGCGTGGACAGTGAGCTCCGGCGCGATCGCCCGAAGCTGCGTGATGACGCCGAGATCGGCGGCAATGACGGCATCGACGCCGCACGCGCTGACCTCTTTTACGAACGCCGGAAAGGCGTCCATTTCGGCATTGCGCGGCAGGACGTTCGCGGTGAGATACACCCTGACGCCCTGCGCGTGTGCCTGCCGCACCGCCTCATGCAGTGCGGGAAAATCAAAGTTTTTTGCCGCGGCGCGCATTCCGTAGTCCTTTGCGCCGACGTATACCGCGTCCGCGCCGAACTGCAGTGCCGCACCGAAGCATTCCGCGTCGCCTGCGGGTGCAAGCAGCTCCGGCTTAGCCATTCGGGTTCTCGCCGTTTGCCGCTGCATCGGCTGCCGCCTGATCCGCTCTGACCTTCGCGAGATTCTGCTCATGCTCCTCATTGGTCTGAGCGAAGTAGGTCTCACCGGTGTCGATATTTGCGTTGAAGTAGAAATACGGCGTCGTATCCGGATACAGTGCCGCTTCGATCGCGTCGCGTCCCGGGTTGCAGATCGCGCCGGGCGGGAGACCGTTGCCCTCGTAGGTGTTGTATGCAGTGAGCATTGTCTCGTTCTCGCGGTCGAGATTCGGCTCGATGACATCTCTTGCATATTTCTTGGTCGGGTCGGACTGGAGCTTCGGGAACTCGCCCGAGTGCGTCAGACGGTTGTGGAATACCGACGAAATGCGCGTCATATACTCCTTGCCGCCTGCTTCCGCCTCGATCATGGAGGCCAGCGTGATGAGCTCATCCAGAGACATGTTGAGCTCGTTCATCCGCTTATAGTCGTCCTCGGACAGCTTGGAATCAAAGTTCGCGTAGATCTTCTGCGCCACGATGCTCGGATCCTCGTTGATATAGAACTGATAGGTATCCGGGAAGCAGTAGCCTTCCATCTGCTGGAATTTCAGCGCAGATTTCTCCGGCAGATGCTTTTCAAACTCAAAGAGGTTGTAGCCGCCGCTGTTGAAGTAGAACAGGAACTTATCCGCACTTCTGACGAATTCGTTTTCTTCCAGACGCTTTGCAACGCTCATCAGCGTCTCGCCCTCGTAGATCGTGAAGCTGTGGTATTCACGGCCGCCTTCTTCATCCGTCGTGCAGAGCTCCTCGATCATCGTTTCGTAGGACATGCTCGCCGTGAGGATATGGTCGCCGGCGATATATTTGCCGTCCATGTGGTTCATACGGGAAACCAGACGGAACATCATCGGCATGGAGATCAGACCCTCATCCACCAGCTGCTCCGCGATCGCCTGCGTACCGACATTGTTCGGGATGTTGATGACCTTCTTGTCAACGGACTTTTCAATGCCGTACATTTCCTTTGCAACGGCAAGGATGACGACAGACAGTACCGAGGACAGCGCAAGGATCAGCGTCAGCAGCACGAGCGTGCAGGAAAGCTTGCGGGTCTTTCTGCGCTTTTTCTTCTTCTTTTTCTTAATCGGTCTGCCCCATGCATCGAATGCGGCTTCCTCTGCCGCAAGGTCTGCAAGCTCATCCTCAATGGTGCGCTTGCGCGGACGCTTCTTTTTTTTCTTCTGCGGGAGCAGTCCGGCGAGCCCGGTTTTTTTGGCAGGCTTCTTCCGCGGTGCCGGCTTTTCCGCCGGCTTCTCTGCCTCAGAAACAGGTGCGGCAGCTTCTGCATTGTCCGTTGCCGCCAATGCATCCTGCACGATCGCCTCCACCTCCGCAGCAGCCTCATCCGAAGCGGACTTTGCCGCATCCGCTGCCGTATCTGCTGCGTCTGAAGCAGTCTCGCTCAGAGCCTCTGCAAGCTCCTCCGCAGCCTCCTGCCCGCCGTCGGTCAGCGGCGTCTTTTCATCAGCCATAAAAATCCTCCGTTTTTTGTTCCGTAACGCAGCACATCAGCTTTCTGTCATAATTGTCATGCGGCAGCTGCGTCATCCTGCAATCCGCATAGCAAATCCCGATCGTCTGCACCTGATGTGCAGCGAGATAACGGTCATAATATCCGCCGCCTGCGCCGAGCCGGTAGCCCTCGGCGTCAAACGCAAGCATCGGAACGATCATCAGCGTCTCCGCCGAAGGAACCAGCAGCCTGTCCGCCGAAACGGGCGGCGCAGGGATCCGGTAAGCACCTGCACGCAGCTCAGAGAGCGCGTCCAGCCGGTAAAACTGCATTTCGCTTGTCTCCGGCGTACAGACCGGCAGCCCGAGCGTTTTGCCCTCGGCAAGGACAGCCGCAAGGATCGCCCTTGTCCCGACCTCATGCGGCATGGAGACATAGCAGAACACCTGCTTTGCCGCCTGATAAGCCGGATGCCGGAGCACCGCCTCTGCGATCAGCCGGTCGGCCTCCTTCCGGAACGCAAGTGACATTGCCCGCCGCTGATGCATCACAGCGGTGCGCAGCTCCTTTTTCTCTGCGGTGATGCCGTTCATTTTGTATATACCATGCCTTCCGCGAGTGCCGCGGCCTTTTCTTCGCCGCAGAGGACTTCAACCAGCTTCAGCGCAAAATCCATTGCAGCACCCGGCCCTCTGCCGGTAATGATGCGGCCATCCTGACAGACCGGTGCTGCGACTGCATTGCAGCCGGTCAGCTGCGGCTCAAAGCCCGGATAGCAGGTCGCGGTCTTGCCGTTCAGGAGCCCGCGTGCGCCCAGCACGGAAGGTGCCGCGCAGATCGCCGCGATCAGTCTGCCGTTTTCGTCGCAGTAGGTGATCGCATCCTGCACTGCCTGACTTTTGCCGAGATTCAGCGTTCCGGGCATCCCGCCGGGCAGCACGATCATCTCCAGCGCATCATCCAGCCGGATGTCCTCCGCGGCGATATCCGCCGTCACGGGGATACCGTGAGAGCCCGCAATGACCCTTCCGCCGACGCCGACTGTCTGCACGGTCTTTCCGGCTCTGCGCAGGCAGTCAACCGGTGTCAGGGCTTCGACTTCTTCAAAGCCTTCCGCAAGAAAAACATAGATCATATCGCTTGCCTCCTCCGATCCTTCACAGGATTCGATTATGTGCATAATATATCAAGTTATTATACCATGTATTCGCGGGAAAGTCAAGCACAGCCGCAGTACCTTCATAAAAGTATCATGTTTTTTGCGCGTTATGTACACTTTTTGACAATCTCCTGAAATTTCTCAAAAACCTGAAATAGGACTTGATTTTTTTGTATAAATATGCTATAATAGAGACAGCAACCGGCAGACATATACGCCGGAGCAAAGGAGGAACTGAATATATGAAGCTGAATATTATGGCAAAAAAGATCCAGATCGGTCCGAGTTTCTCGGAATACGCAGAAAAAAAGCTGAATCAGAAGCTGGATAAATTCTTCGAGGACGAAGCAGAAGCCAAGATCACGCTCAATGAGCAGCGCGGACAGATCGTCTGCGAGCTGACCGTTCGTGCAGGCAGCATGATCTACCGTGCAGAGCAGAGTGCCGTTGACAAGAACGATGCGCTCGATTCTGCGATCGAGAAGATCATCCGCAAAATCCGCCGCAACAAGACCAAGCTCGGCAAGCGCATCAAGGAGAGCGCACTCGCACCGGACGCATTCACCGATACCGTCGAGGAGCAGACCGAGTACAACCTCATCCGCAGAAAGGCGTTCCGCGTCCAGCCGATGAGCATTGAGGAAGCGATCCTGCAAATGAACATGCTGGGACACTCCTTCTTCGTGTTCCAGAATGCGGAGAACGGTACGATCAACATTGTCTATCGCCGCATGGACGACGACTACGCACTGCTGGAGCCGTCCGTTGACTGAACGGTGATGCAGCCTGCAAAATGATATGAGTATTACGCAAAAGCATCGGTTCTGCCGGTGCTTTTGCTGTTCCTGAGCAGGCGGACATACCTGTCCGGTCTGCCGCGCCTGTTCCGGCATATTTATCACAACAAAACGCCCTGCCGTTTTCCGCGACGGGGCGTTCTGTATTCCGATTCCCCGAAGATACCAAAAAGCGGCTGCCCGGATCGCTCCGGACAGCCGTTCTTTTTATAATGTGCAATGCGTTCCGTCAGATCACTGATCGTCGTCGCGGCGCTTGCGGAGTGCAATGGCCGCTGCACCCATGAGGATGCCGAGAACCATGACCGCGACCGGAGCGGAATCACCGGTCTGGACAGAACCCGTCTTGGTGTTCACGCCGCCGCTCGGGACGGTCTGCGTCGCCGTTGCAGGTGCTGCGGTAGTCTGGGTTTCCGGTGCAGCAGTCTGCGTTTCGGAAGCAGTCGTTCTCGCTCTTGCGGAGTCGTCGCCGGTCTCAGCCGGAGTAGTCTCGGTCTGCGTCGTGGAGGTGCGGTTTGCTTCCTCTGCGAGCTCGCCGGTCATCCAGCTTGTCGTGGTGACGATATCCTCAGCCTCGTCGATCATGACGACCGGCGCGCCCGATTCGACCTCTGCATCATTGACCTTCACAAGCTTGCTGTTCTCGATCACGAAGGTGATATCGGTTGCAACCTTGTAGCCGTTCGGTGCGACCTCCTCATGGAGCGTGTACGTGCCGTCCGGCAGGTTCTTGATGTCAGTTGCCTCATCGCCGGAGATCCAGACGAGCTTGTCGCCGCTGCCGGTCTTGACCTCAGCACCGGTGCCCGGAATAACCGAGCCTGCCGGGAACTCGATCGCGTTGCCGTCCTTATCGGTACCGGTCAGCGTGAGCTCTGCGCCCTTGATCTCCTTGCTGTGAACATCCTGCTTTCTGATCTGCACCTCGGCCAGAACAGTCGTGGTCGTGACAACAGTGGTCTCGGCCTGACCGTTCTCAGAAGTCAGCGTTGTGACTTCTTCGGTCGCGGTGGTCATTGTGGTTGTGGTGGTCGTAGTTGTTGTGGTCGTCGTTGTCGTCGTGGTTGTCGTTGTCGTGGTGGTCGTAGTGGTCGTTGTTGTTGTCGTGGTGGTGGTTGTCGTCGTCGTGGTTGTCGCGGTTGTCGTCGTGGTGGTCTCGGTCACTGCCTTTGCAGAGGTCGTGGTAACCGGAGCCGCCGTTGTGGTAGTCGTGGTCGTAGTCGTCGGTGCTGCGGTCGTGGTCGTCGCGGTGGTCGTTGTCTCGATCGCCTCATCGACCATGACGATCTCAGCATCCGCATGGACTTCCTCGTCACCGATCTTCACAAGCTTGCCGCCGTCGATCACGAATATGATATCGGTTGCGACCTTGTAGCCGTTCGGTGCCGCTTCCTCGTGGAGCGTGTAGGTGCCGTCATCCAGATTCTTGATCTGGGTCGCCTCGTCGCCGGAGATCCAGACAAGCTTCTCGCCGCTGCCGTTGACCAGCTCTGCGCCGGTGCCTGTCACAACGGAGCCCTCCGGGAACTCGACTGCATTGCCGTCCTTATCGGTACCGGTCAGCGTCAGGGTTGCGCCCGGGACTTCCTTGCTGTGGACATCCTGCTTGGAGATCTTCACATTTGCAAGTGCCTCATCGACCATAACGATCGGAGCATCCGCGGTGACTTCCTCCTCGCCGATCTTCACAAGCTTGCCGCCGTCGATCACGAATGTGATATCGGTTGCGACCTTGTAGCCGTTCGGTGCGACCTCCTCATGGAGCGTGTAGGTGCCGTCCGGCAGGTTGTTGATCTGCGTTGCTTCGTCGCCGGAGATCCAAACGAGCTTTTCGCCGCTGCCGGTCTTGACCTCAGCGCCGGTGCCCGGCTTGACGGAACCGTTCGGGAAGCTAATGACATTGCCTTCGCTGTCCTTGCCGGTCAGCGTCAGCTCTGCACCCTTGATTTCCTTGCTGTGGACATCCTGCTTGGAGATCGTGACCTCTGCCAGTGCCTCGTCGATCATGACGACCGGAGCATCTGCGGTGACCGTCTCGTCGCCGATCTTCACAAGCTTGCCGCCCTCGATCACGAAGGTGATGTCGGTCGCGACCTGATAGCCCGTCGGAGCGGTCAGCTCGTGGAGCGTATAGGTGCCGTCGTCAAGATTGCGGATATCGGTCGGCTTGTCGCCGGAGATCCAGACAAGGGAATCGCCGCTGCCGTTGACAAGCGTTGCGCCCTCGCCCGGCTTGACCGAATCGGCCGGGAATGTGATGATGTTGCCTTCGCTGTCCTTACCGGTCAGCGTGAGTGTTGCGCCCTTGATTTCCTTGCTGTGGACATCCTGCTTGGAAATCGTGACATTTGCCAGTGCCTCGTCGATCATGACGATCGGAGCATCCGCGGTGACCGTCTCATCGCCGATCTTCACAAGCTTGCTGTTCTCGATCACGAAGGTGATATCGGTTGCAACCTTGTAGCCGTTCGGTGCGACCTCCTCGTGGAGCGTGTACGTGCCGTCCGGCAGGTTCTTGATGTCAGTTGCCTCATCGCCGGAGATCCAGACGAGCTTGTCGCCGCTGCCGGTCTTGACCTCTGCGCCCGTGCCCGGAACGACAGAGTTCTCCGGGAAGGTGATGACCTTGCCGGTGCTGTCCTTACCGGTCAGCGTGAGCTCTGCGCCCTTGATTTCCTTGCTGTGGACATCCTGCTTGGAGATCTTCACCTCAGCGCGGACGGTCGTCGTGACAGCAGTCGTGGTGACCGGTGCGGTGGTGGTTGCCTTCGCAGTGGTCGTGGTGACCTTCGCAGTGGTCGTGGTGACCTTCGCAGTTGTGGTCGTGACCTTCGCGGTGGTCGTGGTGACCTTCGCAGTCGTGGTCGTGACCTTTGCGGTCGTGGTTGCCGGAGCCGCGGTAGTCGTTGCCTTTGCGGTCGTAGTTGCCGGAGCCGCAGTTGTCGTTGCCTTTGCGGTGGTGGTAGCCGGAGCCGCAGTTGTCGTTGCCTTTGCGGTGGTGGTAGCCGGAGCCGCGGTAGTCGTTGCCTTCACGGTCGTAGTTGCCGGTGCCGCGGTGGTCGTTGCCTTTGCGGTCGTAGTAGCCGGTGCCGCGGTGGTCGTTGCCTTTGCGGTCGTCGTAGTCTCCGGAGCAGTGGTTGCTGTGGTGGCCGTGGTCGTGACCTTCGCGTCATCGAACATGACGATCAGGTTCTCGCCCTCTGCGACGGTCTCGGTGCCGATCTTCGTCAGCTTGCCGTCCTCGATCACGAAGGTGATATCCGTTGCGACCTCGTAGCCGTTCGGAGCAATTTCCTCGTGCAGCACATACGTACCGTCAACGAGGTTCTTGATGTCGGTCGGTGCCTTGCCGGACGTCCACTCGAGCTTGGTGCCTTCGCCGGTCGTCAGGACTGCGCCCTCGCCCGGAACAACAGAGCCTGCCGGGAACGCGACTGCATTGCCGTCCTTGTCGGTACCTGTCAGCTGCATCGTTGCACCCTCGAGCTCCTTGCTGTCGGCTGCATCCTGCTTAGAGATCTTGACGTCTGCAAGTGCCTTGTCGATCATCTCGACGACAGTGCCCTCGGCGACTGCTTCGCCGTTGATCTTGACGATCTTGCTGTTCTCGATCTCGAACGTCATATCCTGTGCGACTGCAAAGCCGGTCGGAGCCGTCTGCTCGTGCAGCGTGTAGATACCGTCAACGAGATTCAGAACATTCGTGGTTTCTGTGCCGGAGATCCATGCAAGCTTGTCGCCGCTGCCGTTCACGAGCTCTGCGCCCGCACCCGGCTCAACGGAGCCTGCCGGGAATGTGATAATGTTGCCTTCGCTGTCCTTACCGGTCAGCGTCAGGGTCGCGCCCTCGACCTCGCCGCCGAATGCGTCCTTCTTCGCGATCTTCACATCACCCAGACGCTCGTCGATCATCGTGATTGCGTTGCCCTCGGTGTAGTCCTCGCCGTTCACCTTGACGACCTTGCCGTTCTCAATGACAAAGGTCATGTCGTGGGAGACGAGATAGCCGTTCGGTGCCGCATCCTCGTGCAGCGTGTAGGTGCCGTCAACGAGGTTCTTGATGTCGGTGGACTCCGAACCGGACGTCCACTCAAGC
>MSGZ01000005.1:34323-57476 GCA_001940925.1 Ruminococcus sp. Phil11 | reverse complement strand
GCATTTCACCGCTACACTAGGAATTCCGCTTACCTCTACCTCACTCAAGATCTGCAGTTTCAAATGCAGCTCCGGGGTTGAGCCCCGGCATTTCACATCTGACTTGCAAACCCGCCTACGCACCCTTTACACCCAGTAATTCCGGACAACGCTCGCTCCCTACGTATTACCGCGGCTGCTGGCACGTAGTTAGCCGGAGCTTTCTCCTGAGGTACCGTCATTATCGTCCCTCAGATCAGGAGTTTACAATCCGAAAACCTTCTTCCTCCACGCGGCATCGCTGCATCAGGCTTCCGCCCATTGTGCAATATTCCCCACTGCTGCCTCCCGTAGGAGTNNCCTCTCAGTCCGGCTACTGATCGTCGACTTGGTAGGCCGTTACCCCACCAACTATCTAATCAGACGCGAGCCCATCTTTGAGCGATAAATCTTTGATTATCCGATCATGCGGTCAGATAATTTCATGCGGTATTACCATCCGTTTCCAGAAGCTATTCCACTCTCAAAGGCAGGTTGCTCACGTGTTACTCACCCGTCCGCCACTAAGTTGAGATGGTGCAAGCACCTCCTCAACTCCGTTCGACTTGCATGTGTTAAGCGTGCCGCCAGCGTTCGTCCTGAGCCAGGATCAAACTCTTAAAAAAGTTTGTATATTAACTTCCTTCGTCTTTCAACTCAGAAAGCTAAAATCCCAGTCATTACGATCACTCGCAATTACTTGTTTCTTGCGCTCTTTCCGTCGCGCCTCGACGTTGCATTTACTTCTACTCACGCTCTCGCGTTTTCTTAGCAAATGCGGAATCTTCAAGGGTTCCTCTTTGGTTGCATTGTTCAATTTTCAAGGTGCTGTGTGTGCCGCACTCTCTCGCGGCGACTTGTTTATTCTACCACATTCAGCCTGATTTGTCAAGCGGTTTTTCTGATTTTTTTCATCTTTTACGATGTGCACAAACTAAAGTGGAATCGTCCGAATTATGAGGGCAAAATCACCAGAACATTCCTTGTTTCGTCCGCCATGGCACGGTAAGTCGCCGCGCCGCTCGCGATCTGAACGGCATCGCGCACTTCTTCGGAACGCTTCACCATACGGATCGCTTCGGCCAGCTCCTCGGGAGAGGACAGCCGGAATTCCATTGCGCCCGTCGCACCCGGCCATGCCGTGATCTGATACGGCAGCTCCGATGCGCTCTCCAGATAGTGATCATTCCATTTATAATAATCCATTCTCACGGAATCGGTCTCCTCACAGGCAGGCGGCTGATAGGCCGACAGATCCGGCGTATGATCCGTGAAATCCTTATCCGGCATCGCAAAGCAGGCGTGAACGGTCTTGCCCTCGTATCGCTGATCGTCGTCCCATGTGAGGTCGATCTGGCAGAAATGCCCGTCTGCCTCCGCAATATTCCAGACATGGTTCTCGCCGCGGCTGTCCGTTCCGGTCACGTTCATGACATTCAGCCCCGCACGCCTCGCAACATACAGAAATGCCTTCGCATAGCCCTCGCACTTGGCTTTGCCCTGCACCAGACAGCCGTATGCCTCACTGGAATACGGCCCGTCTGTATACTCGCAGTATTTGCCGATCCCGTCATGGATCGCAAGCAGCTTTTCAATATCTTCGCCGGATGCCCTGCTCAGGATATTATCCGCCGCAAGATCCATTTCGATCGTCATGTCGCGCACGGCATCCGCATCCAGCGAATAGCGGATATTCGCCTCGCTCATGATCTCCGCCGTCTCAAATACCGTATCCAGATAGAAGAACTGCGGCTCCTGCTCTGCGACCAGCAGATACACGCGCTTGTATTCTTCCTCCTTGAACATACCCGGCAGCCTGACCGTATCCGCATGTTCGGCAATGCCGTTATACAGCGCGGTATACAACTTTTGCTCCCGCAGACTCAGCTGCTGATAGGGGTATCGCTGCGCCTTCAGGTCAGACGGCATTCCCTTGTCAAATGCGCCCCATGTCCTTCCCGAGAGGATCAGCAGCAGCACCAGCAGGCTGATCAGCAGAATGAGCAACATTTTTCTACTCTGTCCCTGCATGGGTCAGCTCCTTTTCCGCAGCCGGAAGCTTCTCCGCCTTGATCCGGCTGATCCAGTTGTCTTCATAGGACAGCAGCGTATACCGCACGCCGTCCTGCTCCACCGAGGGCTTTTCGCCCTCCTCCGGGATCCGGCCGAGCAGACTGACCACATATGCGCTCATCGTGTCGAATCTGTCGTCCGCCTCCTGCTGCTTCACGCCGAGCTTCGGGAGGATATCCTCCGGATCGGCAGCACCCGCGACCGAGTACACGCCCTCCGAAAGCTCCGTCAGCTCCGCTTCTTCATCATCGTATTCGTCCTGGATATTGCCGACGATCTCCTCGATCAGGTCCTCCATTGTGACCATGCCGGCCGTTCCGCCGTATTCGTCCGCAACGATTGCAAGCTGAATCTTATCACGGCGCATTTGCTGAAAGACATCCCTGCACTTGGCAGTCTCCGGCACGAAGGTCACGCCGCGCATGATCTCTGATACCTTGCAGTCCTTCGCTTTTCCGACCAGCGGCAGCATATCCTTGACCAGCACCACGCCGACCACCGTATCTATGCGGTTTTCGTATACGGGGATGCGGGAATATCCGCCCTCCAGCGCGATCGCGGCGGTCTCCGAGGCGGAGGCGTCCCGCGGCACGGCGGTGATATCCTTGCGGTGCGTCATCACATCCGAGACCGGAACGTCGTCGAATGTGAAAATGTTGTTGATCATCTCGCGCTGGCTCTCCTCGATGCCGCCGGTCTCGTTGCCGGCATCGACCAGCAGGCGGATCTCCTCCTCGGTGACAACGTCCACGCTGTCGGCAGAGGGGATCCGGAACAGCCTGCAGAACAGTGCCGTCACGCCGGAGGCCGCCGCCCAGAATGGCGTCAGCAGCAGCATGAGCAGGCGGACTGTCGGCACGCAGAGCCGCGCAAATGCTTCGTTTTTATATTTCGCCGCGCGCTTCGGGAACATATCCGTGAACACCGAAAGCAGCAGCATCAGGCCGAGTGTCAGCAGCAGCGCCGCCAGCACGGAGCCGCCCGCAAACGGGAACAGTGCCGTCAGTTGTTTCCCGGCGAGCAGCCAGCAGATCATGCCAATGAACAGCGCAGAAAAAATGCGGTGCATCGTGAAGCAGCGGCGCATCCGGGAGGGCTGGGAGATGAGCCGGTCAAGCGGCTTCCATGCCTTGTCCTCCTCTGCGCGCGCATGTACCACGGCATCGTTGATTTCCGTCAGTGCCGCCTCGCAGGCAGAAAACCACGCCCGCAGCACCGCGAGCACGGCAAGCAGTGCGATCACCGTATGTAATCGGTCACCGTCTGTATCCATGTCTGAATATTCATCCTTTCCTGTTGAAAAATCATTGTTTCAGTGATCTTATGAATATGATTATAACATATCATTAAGGAAATTTCAATGGGTAAAGCGAAAAAAGTCCGCAGGGCGCGGTCAGCGGGGGCGAAATGCCTTCGTGACGGCAAAGCCGCACTGCTGATAAAGCCGCACGGCGGTCTGATTCCATGCGGCAACATGGAGCGTGACCGGTGCGTCCGTTTCTTCGCGGATGTGCGCGATCGCCCACGCCAGCAGCGTTCTGCCGTATCCCCTGCCGCGGTACTGCGGATGCACGGTCAGATCGTCGATCTCCGTGCCGAAGCAGCCGACGCTCCCGATGATGATCTCACCCTCCGTCAGCAGAAAGATGTGTGTGCGCTTTTCGTCCAGCTGCCGGATATCGGCATAGACATTGTACGGCCTGATATCCAGTGCCTTCCGCATCTCATAAAAGCATTCGTTGTACATGCGGAGATACTGTTCGTCAAATTCCGCCCGCAGCGGGATCAGCAAAGGCAGCTCTGCTGACGGCAGCTCTGCCGGGATCGCCCCGCCGGTGTATACCATTTCCAGTACGGTAAACGGCTTCATCCGCGTATCCGCTCCCCGCTTTGCTCCAGAACGGCGAGCAGCTCCTCCGGCACGCCTCTGGGCCCGCGCACCGACGCGACGCCGTGATCCCGCAGCCGTTCCAGCGGGAACTGCTCCGGCGGATACACCGCCAGCAGCTTTAAGCGCATGACCGTTTCCATGTGCAGCCCGCCCTGATCGTAATTGTACGGGATATTGATCTCCGTCACCTCGCAGGCGTAGGTCACTGCGCCGATCGGCTTTCCCTCGTAGATATAGACCGTGTCGCCCGGGATGAACCGGCCGCTCTGCTTCCAGAGGATTTCCCTGTCCCGCAGCAGCGGCACGGAAATGTTCTCATATTTCGGGTTCGCCGGGATCAGCCATGCTTTCGGCTGCGTGCGCGCTTTGCCGCCGCTTTTCCCGGACGTCATCGCATAGCTTGCCTGCAGCACCGCCGTTACGCGGTCAAGCGGCACCGTGCCGTCCAGCAGCACCGAGATCCAGTGCGCCTTGTTCATATGGTAGGCCGGGAAAAATCCCTTCTGCATCAGCACGGAGCCGATCATCAGCGGATCGCACTTGACGTTCAGCACATCGCTGATGCCCTCCGCCGGAAGCCCGAGCTTTTCCCGCCTGACCGGCATCACCAGCCCGTACCACTTGCCGTTTCCGCACCGGAGCACCGCACTTTCCGGCGACTTCGCCCACGGATGCTCCGGCACCGTGCCGTAATGCTCCGCCGCGAACCGCAGAATATTCTTCCGGTCTGCAAATTTGCTAATTTTGTTTATTTTGTTCATGATCGGCACCTCCGGCAGCGTTCTCATAGTGATATTGTAACATATTCTTCTCAATCCGTCAATCAAATAGCCAAAAAAACCTTAAAAATCTTGTATATTTTCCCATTGATTTTTTTCTAATTATATGCTATAATGCAATTGGAATGTCGTTTTGTATCAACCGACTGAAAGTGAGGGATCATAATGCTATGTCCGGATTGCAGAACCAAGGTACCTGAAAAATACACCTACTGCCCGAAATGCGGCGCATCACTCACGCTGTACCGCATGGACAGGCACAGCGTAAAGCGGATCGTTCCGGCGGTCTGCAGCGTGCTGGCTGTCGGCGGCCTGAGCACGGTCGCGGTTATCAGCGGAATCCGCACACGGAACGCGATCCCGCAGACCGCAGCAGAAAAACCGGTCGCAGAAGCAGCCGTACCGGAGGAATCCGCAGCACCGGCCGCGGAACCGGAAACAGCATCCGCACCCGAACCGGCAGTCAGCTTCGGCGCAGAGGACTCTCTGCCGCAGTTTGACGGTGCCGTGCATGTGGACAATATCGCATCGCTCGGCAAGATCTCAGGCAGACATTCAGGCGATGTCAACAACGACGGTGCCGTCGATGTCATCGACGCACAGCTGATCCTGACCGATTATTCCGAGCGTCTCAGCGGACAGGGGGGCATCCTGAACGGGGAGCAGCGCGCCAACGGCGTCGTGACCAACGATTCCGATGTTCCGTCGATTGAGGACGCACAGACCATTCTGCAGTATTACGCGGCCTGCGTTTCCGACCCGTCCGTGCGCGAGATCAGCGTACAGGAATGGTGCGGCAGGCAGGAGACGATCTGAAGCCGTCCGGCAGGAGTAACAGACTATGATCTATGTATTTCTGGATACGAATCTTTATCTCAGAGGACACAGCGGCAAAGAACTGATCGACCCTGCGCAGGACTATTTCCCGCATCTGGTTCGCCATGCGAAAAAAGGCGAGCTGCGCCTCGTGATGCCCGCGGTCACAAGGGAGGAGATCGAGGCACAGATCCGCATTGCAGCAGACAGATGCCGTGAAACGATCAGCCGGCTCACGCTGCCGAACGCATCCGTTGAGCTGACGCCGCTGATCACAAGGCTCCGCGCGGAGTACGACCCGATCGGCACGGCGGAGGACATGCAGCAGAAGATCAGCCAGTTCTGGGCAGATACAGACTGCACGGAGCTGACCGTTACGCAGATCGACGTCGAAAAGCTGAAATGCGCACAGCACGCATCCGGCGACCCGACAGCAAAGGCCGGTTACAGCGCGTACCGGTATGCATATATCCTGCAGGCACTGGAGGAATTTCAGGAAAACAGCACCGAGGAGGATGACAGCGTTGTCGTGATCTCCGCCGATGAAGCGTTCCGCGCTTACATCACAGAGCTCGATCCGGATATTCTGGTCTGCGGCAGCCTGCATGGGCTGTTTGACCTGTGGGGGCAGTCCAATCAGGAAATGCTCGCTCTGCTCAACGAGGGCATTCACGAGCTGGAGCTGGACAGCCGGATCTGTGAGGAGCTGGACGGCTTTGCCTTTGCGCTGAAACGCGGCAGCGATCTGCTGCAGTTTGAGGATCTGCAGGCGGCAGTCGTCCGGGACGATGCCGGAAAGCAGAAGCTCCGCATCACCGGATATGAGGTCATTGACGCGGACAGTGCCCTGCTCTCATTTGAAGGCGAGGTCGCACTGACGTTCACCGGTGCCGTGGTTCCGCAGTATATTTATGCGGAGGACGGCTCTGTCAGTGATGTGCAGTTCCGCACGGCGGATATTTCCAGAACTGTCTCGCTCTCCGGCTGGACGGATATCCTCGGGAAATTCGCCGAGGACGACAGCATTGATTTTGTCGAGGATCTGAACGATCTGGAATTTGATACCGAGACCGGCGGCATGGTGATCGACATCACCGATGGGAATGCGGATATCAGCTATTACGAATAACAAACAAGGCGGGCATTGCCCGCCTTTTGTTTTGGTTGATGATGAAGCCGCTTTCAGCGGCGTATGCTTAGATAATTGGGAGAGCTTCGCTCACCGCCCCCGGAGGGATATGCCCGCGGGGGCTCCCCGCGGATTGCTGCGCACGCGTGCGCAGCAGGACTTAGGGCTTCCAGCCCTAAGAACCCCGAACGCCCGTTCACTCGTCGCGGCTTGCTCCGCTCCTATGTGCTGCGGGTGCTGCGAATCGCTTTGCGATTCGCCTAGGGACGCCCTCTCTTACAGGGCTTCCCTCTCATAAAAACGCTCCCCCGGAGCGTTTTTATGATTCACCCTTGCGGTACGCCTGACGATAGGGGAGTTTCGCCCGCTGCGACGGGCGACCAGAGACGCTGTCTCTGGACTCTGCAAGCCTTTGAAAAGGCTTGAGCGAAACTTTTATTAGGCTGCAAACCGTTCGCTTACTACCCGACCGGCAGCCAAATACAAAACGGGTGCCGATTATTTCGTCAGCACCCATTCTATTACACATAATGAGGTCTGGGGACAATGTCCCCAGCGGGGGCAGCGCCCCCATTTCGGATACATCGCGAAGCGATACCTTATAAAATAAAGCAGATCAGGCCGCTGCAGCCTTCGTTGATGACGCGCTCCAGCGTCTCCTGCAGCTTGAGCCGCGCCTCTGCAGGCATCTTGCTCAGCTTGGCGTGCAGCCCCTCATTCACCAGCTCATGCAGCGACTTCCCGAAAATATTGGATTCCCAGATCTTCGCCGGGTTTTCCTCAAACTCCCGCAGCAGATACAGCACAAGCTCCTCACTCTGCTTCTCGCTGCCGACGATCGGGCTGACCGTCGTGCGGATGCCCGCTTTCATAATGTGCAGCGACGGCGCAGACGCCCGCAGCCGGACGCCGTACCGCCCGCCCTGCCTTATCATTTCCGGTTCCTCCAAAGTCAGCTCGCCCGCCTCCGGCATGATGATGCCGTAACCGGTCGCCTCGGCTTCTTCCAGTGCCGGACGGATCCGCTCGTACTCCTTCCGGATGCGCGACAACTCCAGCAGCACCGGGAACAGCTCGTTCTCGCTGTGAATCTCAATGCCGGTTTCCTCGCCGAGAATACGGTAAAACAGTGCGGGGTCAAGCGTCAGCCGGAGAATGACATTGCCCGTCCCCAGCGCGATCTTCCTGACCGCCGCCTCCTGAATATACGGGCAGTCCCGCAGCTTTTCCGGCAGCGTTTTCGCATCCCGCATGACGGAAAGCCCCTGTGCCGCCTGCCGCACCGCATCAAAGACCGCGGTTTTCAGCCAGTGACCCTGTTCCAGTGCCGGCAGCCAATGCGCCGTCTCGACGCTGACCTCCCGGATCGGGAACATATCCAGCAGCTTCGAGAGGATCTCCCGCACATCGGCCTCGTCCATGGAAAGGCAGCTCACCGCAAGTGCCGGTGCGCCGTACCGCTGTTCGAGCTCCGCGGCAAGGGCTTTTGCCTCCGGCGTTTCCGGCTCGACGCAGTTCAGCAGAATGACAAAGGGCTTGCCGAGTGCCTGCAGCTCCGCAATGACACGCCCCTCCGCCTCGGCATATTCCTCGCGGGGGATATCCGTCACGGAGCCGTCCGTCGTGACGACCAGCCCGACCGTCGAATGCTCCGTGATGACCTTCTGCGTCCCGACCTCCGCCGCCATATTGAACGGAACGGCCTCGTCAAACCACGGCGTTTTGACCATGCGCGGGGCTTCCTCCTCAATATAGCCGAGGCTGCCCGGTACGATGTATCCGACACAGTCGATCATGCGGACGGAGAGCTGCGCGCCCTCCGGCAGCGTGATCTCCACGGCAGTCTCGGGAACAAATTTCGGTTCTGTCGTCATGATCGTTCTGCCGCCCGCGCTCTGCGGGAGCTCGTCGGTCGCACGGCCGCGGCGCGCCTCCTCTGAAATGTTCGGGATGACGACCGTCTCCATAAAACGCTTGATCAGCGTGGATTTTCCCGTGCGGACGGGGCCGACCACGCCGATATAGATATCGCCGCCGGTGCGCTGTGCGATATCCGCATAAATATCAGTCATAATACTCCATACTCCTCCGGAAATATAATGAAACGGATATCATACATATCGGAAATCAGCAAACTGTGATCCGATGTATGGATAACCTGCCTTTGCCTGTTCAGTGCCCCATGATAAAATAGTTTCACACAACGGGGTCCGGGGACAATGTCCCCGGCGGGAGATTGAGGGCAGAGCCCTCATTCTGATTCATCGCGCAGCGATACTGCTTTCACAGCACGGACGGGATCAGCAGCATCTGCGGGGCGGTGAGAGTATCGGCGGGGACGTCGTTTTCCTCGCGGATCGCGGATTCCGCCGTGCGGTACCGCTTGGCGATCTCCCAGAGCGATTCCCCCGCCTGCCCGAAGTACAGCCGGAGCGCATACTGTCCGCCGTCCGGCAGACGGGTCTCCGGGTCGATCTGCGCATCCGTCAGCAGCGTGCAGACGGTCTGCTGCAGGACCTGCCCGCTGAGCAGCAGCTCAGTCTGCAGCGTCACGCTGTCGGAGCCGGTCAGCGTATACGAACAGCTCTGCACGGTCACGGGCGGCAGTCCCTCCGTCGGGATGCGCGCAGGCAGCGTCCATGAAAACGGCGCGCGCTGCTCCAGCATCAGCGGATGCGATTCCGCGTCAGCCGCGAGCACATACCCGTGCAGCGTCCCGGAAATAACCGTGCCGCCGTCCTTCGCGGCCGTCCGGAGCGATTCCGGCTCCGCCCATGCCGCATAGACCTTTGTGATGACCGCATCCTGCTGCGTCAGCGTCAGCTTTTGCCGGTATCGCTCGGAGACCGGCGCGGGCATCGTCAGCAGGGTGACCTGCTCCGCGAGCGGCTCGGCGGGGTGCACCGTCGAATACAGATCGGTCAGCAGATCGGCAGTCGTCTGCCGGACGGCGGCGCAGTCCAGCACGATATCGAGATCGGTATGCAGCAGCCGGATATCGCCGTCGTTGCCGGATTCCGGCGTCAGGATCAGACCCGCCGCGCGCGCCGTCACGATACAGGTCATGTCGTCCGCAAGACCGTCCTGCTCAACGATCTGACTGAACGGCAGTGCCGCAGTATGCGTTTCAATGCCGTTTTCAGCCGTATACAGCAGGGTCACGGCGGCTTCGCCCTTGACGACCAGCTTGCCCGCGACGATCCGCGTTTCCGTTACGGTCAGCGCGGACTGCGTCTGCAGAACGGAGAGCAGCGCGGGCTGTGCATCGGTCAGGCGGATGTCGTCCGAGAGCGTGAACCGCTTTTCCGTCCGCAGAAGCTGCGAGACATAGCTGAACGGCTCGGCGCGGGTGCGGACATGCAGACCCTCTGCGCCGCTCAGTACCGTGCGCGGCTGCTCGCCGATGCAGACCGTCCGGAGCTTTACGGCACCGCGAATATCAATCCGCCGCTGACTGACCGCGCGGCAGTTGAGGTACGACGGTTCCGCGGTCATGCGGATCTGCAGCGCGGATGCGTCCGCAGCGGCAGCGGGAAGCTCCGCCCTGCCCTGATAATCAAGCGTCTGGGTCAGTGCCTGTACCGCTTCGGTCTGCGCGCCGCAGTAGAGCACACGGAGCGTCACATGCAGCGTATACGGAACGGCACCGTCCGCGGGCGTGCCTGCCGTGACAGCGGTCTCCGCGGTGCAGCTCAGCAGACGGAAAAAGTCCGGGCAGTAATCCGGCAGCACGTAGTCGAGCTCGACGCTCTGCTCCTGCTCTGTTTCCGGCAGCTTCAGCGGGGTCAGGACGGTCTCCTGCCGCAGTGTCCAGTCATTGGCCTGTATCATATTGCATCCTCCGGTTTCTGCGGCACTGCCGCGATGTTTGGTATATTGTATGCCTGTCCGCGGGGAAATAGAACCGGATATGAAAGGCGGCGCGGAGCCCGTCTGGCAGTTTTTCCCCGAGCCCCCGCTTTCCTGACCCTTTGACCCCTTTAGGGCGCACCGCATACCTTTGTCTGTATAGCAGCTTTCAGTCTTGCGTATCGTTTCGTTTATGCGCTGTGAATGGGGGCATCTCCCGGAATCGCGTTATTCACTTTTCACGATTCATCATTCACTGAAATAAGGATTCCCGCTATGCTTGCGGCGGGCTTCAGCACTGGGAGAAATAAAGCCGCAGAAGCCGCTTTAGCGGCGTGTGCTTGGCTGATTGGGGGAGCTTCGACTGCCGTCTCCGGAGGAAATCGCCCGCCCGGGCTCCGGGCAGAAGCCGCTTCGCGGCGTGTACCATATAAATTGGGAGAGTATCGCCAACCGCCCCCGGAGGAAAACGGCTGTCGGCCCTGCCGACCCGGCGGTTGATTTTTTTGTCAAATTATGGTATGATAAGGGAAAGATGCCGAAAGGAGGCATGGCTATGCCGCAGGAACCCACTCCCTCTCAGGATTCCTTTCTCTTTCAGGTGAACCTCGGCGGTATGATCGACATTCTCTCGAATCACCTGTACAGCTCGCCGGATGTGTTCGTCCGGGAGCTGCTGCAAAATGCAGTCGATGCGATCGCTGCCAAGCGGCTCCTTGACCCGGAAAATACAGATAACAATGAGATCACGCTCACGCTTTCAGAGGAAAACGGCGTGCCGGTGCTCTGCTTTGCCGATACCGGAACCGGACTGACCGAGGACGAAATTCACCGCTTTCTCGCGGTAATCGGGCAGTCCTCCAAGCACGACCTGACCTCCGGCAAGGTGCAGCAGGACTATATCGGCCGGTTCGGGATCGGGCTGCTCTCCTGTTTCCTCGTTTCCGATACGATCCGCGTGCAGACGCGCTCGGTCAAAACGCCGGAGCAGTCGCTCGAATGGTGCGGCAGACCCGACGGCACCTATACGATCACGCCCTGCACGCCGCTCCCCGCACCCGGCACGCGCATTCTGCTGACGCCGAAAAAGGACGCGGATAAATACTTTGATGCGGAACGCCTGACCGAGCTCGTGCAGTATTACGGGCTGCCGCTGCCTGTGCCGATCGTTCTCGTGCAGGGCGAACAGCGCACCCGTCTGAACCCGCCGTTCCCGCAGGGAGATACGCAGTATGAGCAGGTCATGAAGCTCGGCGAATCGCTGTTCAACACCGGTTTTCTCGGGTATATCCCGCTGGATTCGCCGGACGGACTGTTCTCCGGCGTTGCGTATATCCTGTCCTCGGAGACCGCGCCGACCGCCAAGCACTCGCACCGCATTTACCTCAAAAATATGCTGCTGACCGAGGACGGCGGCAGACTGCTCCCGAAGTGGGCATTTTTCCTGCGCTGCTTTATCAATACGAACGGGCTGCAGCCGACCGCCTCGCGTGAGGATTTCTACGAAAATGACGCGCTGCTCCGCGCAAGGGAACAGCTCTCCGACTGCATCACCGGATATCTCCGGAAACTGGCGGAGCATAATGACGCGATGCTGCAGCGGATCGTCCGCATTCACCGGCTGGCGGTGCAGTCCGTCGCCGTTGAGGATGACACGCTTTACCGCGCATTTTTCCCGTACCTGACCTTTGAAACGTCCTTCGGCACACTGACCGGCAGCAATCTGCTGCAAATGGAAATGCCGGTCTATTTCTCACCGTTCAATGACGAATACCGGCAGGTCGCGGCGATCTCCCGCGCAAGGGACACGCTGCTCGTCAATGCGGGTTATACCTACGTCGCACAGCTGCTCGAACGGATGCCGCTGCTGCGCTCGGAGATCGAGGTCATTCAGATGAAGCCTGAACGTCTCGACGAGCTGCTCGAAAAGCCGAAGCTCTCCGACCCCGCCGCCGGACTGCGGCTGCTCGCAGAATGCAACGAGCTGCTTGCGCCCTACGACTGCAATGCCGCGCTGAAACGCTTTGCGCCGGAGGATATGCCGGTGCTGTATACGGTCAATGAGGAGGCACTGCTCCTGCGCGATATCCGGCACTCCATGGAACAGACCGCAGATCTGTTCCGCGGGATGCTCGATGCGTTTGCGTCGGAATACCGCGAGGAAGCGATCGCAAAGCTCTACCTGAATACCGATAATCCGCTGATTCAAAGGCTGATGACCGTCACGGATAACGAAAAGCTGCGCTGCTGCATTGAAATTCTCTATGTGCAGGCATTGCTGACCGGCGGCTATCCGATGCGCAATCACGAAATGCAGATTCTGAACGGGGGTCTGCTCCGCCTGCTGAACTGGAGTCTGGAGTGAAAGATGAAGAAGATCAGGGAACTGCAGGGTGCCAATATGGATATTGATCTGGTCAGCGAGAATATCGGCTGGAAACAGGTTTGCTGTCCGTGGAATGAAGCTGAAAAAACAAAAGAACACAAATGCGCTGTCAAGAATACGTCTATCTGCAAATTCTTCTGCGGCATCAAATATCTGGACAGTGTTCTTTGCAGCTACCCCTACGAAAACAAGAATATGCTGACAGAAGAAGAAACAGGCTGATATAAGCCTTTTTATTGACGGAGATGATACCATGAACTTTTTATGCCGCTGCTGCAAAAAGCGCATCGTGCGGGAAACCGAAAAGCCGCAGTTGAACAAAATCGCAGGCGTGCATCAGTCCGCCTATCACATGGAATGGACGGTGTTTGACGACGAAGAACTGTCCAAGCCGATCGAAGAACGGAAATGGTCGGAGAGAAACATTCAGCCGAAGGCCGGAGACAGGCGCATTCTGCGGGTAAAAGCCCCGTTTGACGAGGAACCCGGCGGCGTTTTCACTACGCTGTACGAACCGTGGCAGATGTTCTATAACGGCTGGGGAAGTGCGGAAAGCCCCGAGGATATCGGGAAAGCCTGCGCGGTGCTGTGCCGCTTCGAGGACGTTCTGTGGGCGGACGATTTCACGGCGTTCATCACGGTCGAGGTGCTGAACGTCCTGCCGGTCAGCCGGTTCCCGGAGGTATTCCCTGAAACGGTAACAGACCGGCGGTTTTTTGAGGACTTCGGCTTCGGCGATGTCTGGACGGAATACGAGGACGCGCATCTGCTCTATCGCACATGGAGTGCGCAGGGCGACTGCGGCGACGCGCAGCTGATCTATACCGATGACAGCGGAAAGCGGCATGAAATCATGAACGGATACTTCGGTACACACTGTGATACTTACGAGCTCGGGAATGACGTCAATCAGGAATAATCAGGAAAGAACGAAAGTTTTATGGAGCGAACAGAAAACACCGGGCGCAGACAGATCGTCACGGGCTGGCTGCAGATCGCAGCGGGGCTCCTGATCTTTGCGCTCGGCGTACATCTGACGATTTATGCGAACATCGGGCTTGCCCCGTGGGACTGCCTCGGCATGGGCATTGCGAAGCATACGCCGCTGAATTACGGCATCGCCATGACGCTGATCGCGGTCACGGTGCTCATCATCGACCTGCTGCTCAAAGAGCGCATCGGCTTCGGCACGGTCATTGACGCGCTCCTGACCGGCAATTTCGTACAGATATTCAACGATCTCAACCCGTTCCCGGAGAATACAAGTCTGCCGCGCGGCATCGCCGTGATGCTCGCGGGCTTTGTGTTTATGGCACTCGGCATGTTCGTCTATATGCGGGCGGAACAGTGCTGCGGCCCCAGAGACGCGCTGCTGGTCGCGCTCGGCAAGCGGATGCCGCGTGTCCCGATCGGCATGGTCGAGATCATCATGTGGAGCGTCGTGCTTCTGTGCGGCTGGCTGCTCGGCGGCCCGGTCGGCATCGGGACGCTCATCAGCACATTCGGCGCGGGGCTCGTCATGCAGCTGGTCTACCGGCTGATCCGCTTTGAGCCGCGCAGCCTGCATCACCGCGCACTGACAGAGACGCTGCAGGTGCTCTGCGGCAGGACGCATACAGAAAGAGAGGAGAAAATATGAACGGTTACGACCCCGCGGCACTGATGCAGCAGTACCGCGCCATGCAGCCCGGTGACCCCAGAATGCGCGCGATCCGTGCGGCGATCACCGAGGCGGAGCTCGCAAAGGACGACGCCTCTTTGCTGCAGTTTCACTGTGACCTGATCCACGAATCGGTCTTTTCCGGCGACCGCTATCAGGCACTCGTCGATTTTCCGCAGTATCTTGCGATCACGCACCGGAATCCGGAGCTGGCCGCAGAATGGACGCATGACACGCTCTGGATGTTCAAGTGGATCGTTGAGGCATCCTCGGAGTTTTATCAGATCGAGAAAAAGCAGGTTTTACAGTGGTTTTCGGAGTTCCGCCGCGAGCTGCTCAAGAACGGGTACTCGCTGCGGTCGTGGTACGATAAACGCGCAATATTCTACCAATTCAGCGACCGTGCAAAAATGCGGCTCGATTATCAGTCCTTTCTCGAAGCACCCCGCGACGCAATGAGCGACGGCGAGACAAACGATCTCGATACGCAGGTGCGGTTTGAACTGCAGACCGGCAATCGCGAAAAGGCACTGGCGGCTGCAGACGAGATCTTCCGGCGGCATCTCCGGACGGATGAGGTTCCCTGCAAGACCTATTTTTATCTGCTGTCGGATGCGATCAGCCGCGGCGACCTCTCCGATGCGGAGCAGTATGCCAAGCCGCTGAAGCAGCTTTGCAGCGGCGAGCGGTTTCAGCTGGAGCCGATCGGCATGATGTTCTGCTGGTACGCGCTGACCGACCCGGCGGAGGGTCTGCGATTTTACGCGCAGAACAAGGTGCTGCGGGAGGGCTCGCGCAATCCGTTCCTGTGCTTCTGGTTTGACCGCGGCACCGAGCGGCTGTTCCGGGCGGCTGCCGATGCGGGGCTTGATCTGAACGGACAGTCGCCGGATGCGCTCCGGGAAAAGGCGGACGCGCTGCGTGCAGCCTGCGCGGAGACCGCGGCAAAATTCGACGCCCGCAACGGGTCGGAGTATTTTGAGGTATCGCTTCGCGATGATTGATAATGGGCTCCGCCCAAGCCCGCCAAAGGGACACTGTCCCTTTGGAATCCCGTTATAAAAAGCAAGCGGGTGCTGACGTCACGGTCGGCACCCGTTTTGTATTTGGCTGCCGGTCGGGGAGTAGGCGAACGGTTTGCAGCCTATCAAAAGCTTTGATCAATCTTTTTCAAAAGTTTGCGGGGTCTAAACATGAAGAAACGCGTTTCTTCATGTTGGGCAGAGCCCTAAGCCGCTCGCAGCACGCAGTCTTCTGAAAATCCACTTCTCCCATAACAGAACGATATGCATGAAAAATCCCGAAAGCAGAAATGCCTTCGGGATTTTTTGTTATTCGGCCGTACCGATCGCGCCGACCGCAAGGAGAATCAGCAGGATCGTCAGCAGCATCACCGCAATCCCGATGATGAGCATCACCACGGCAAATTTCTGATGCTGTTTCCGGTTCATTCTGCCCGTGAGCTGCTTCACTCTGACATAGCTCATGACCGAATAAATCAGTCCGATGACCGTCAGGAACTGCATCATGGAATCAAATGTCGTGCCGGTTTTATCCAGCCGGAACAGCACAATGATGCCGATGATCCCGAATGCGGCCGCCGAAGCTGCCGTCATTCCGCACAGCGACTGCACCAGCTTTTCCTTTTCCGCTTTCGTATAGTCTGCGACCATGACCAGTGTTTCTTTCATATTCTTATCCATTGTTTCACGCTTCCTTTCTCCGCTTAACAGTTCGCGGATCTCAATGTCGTAGAAATCTGCCAGCTCGATCAGCAGGCTGATATCCGGCATCGTGTTGCCGTTCTCCCAGCGCGAGACAGACCGCGAGGAGACGCCGAATTGTTCCGCAAGCTGTTCCTGCGACAGACTCTTTTCCTTTCTCAGTTCCCTGAGCAGTGCGCCGATTTTGACTTGATCCATGTTGACCTCCTTTCGGCTTCATCATAGCACACCGGCACGGAAAATACCACGACACAGCGTGAGAGATGCCGTGTTTTCCGTACCGGACAGATGTGTCCGGTTATCGTTTTTATCGTAAATACGTTGAAATTGCAGGCATAAGAAAAGCGGCCGGTTTTTTCGTTTTCCGGCAAATTTTCCATGCGTTCCGTCAACAAAAACGCCATAGCATCTCTGAATATTCAGAAATACTATGGCATCTAGCGTCTGTATCAGCACCGGACGTTCAGTCGTCGGCGTTCTTCTTCTTTTTTTTCGGGGTATCGGAATCTGCTGCCGGCGATGCCGCAATGCCGCCCATGCGCTTCGCCTTGCGCTCCTTTTCCGCCTGCTGCTGTGCCTCGACCTTCGTGATATTTTCGTGGATCGCCCACTTCTTGATGCGGATCTTGTTGCGCTCTGCGCCGGTCTCCAGCACGATCGTGTCATCCTCGACCTTGAGCACGATGCCGACAATACCGCCTGCCGTGCAGACCTCGTCGCCGACGCTCACGTTCTCACGCATCGCCTGCGCTTCCTTCTCGCGCTTCTGCTGCGGACGGAGCAGGATAAAATACAGCAGGACAAGCGCGATCGCGAACGGCACAAGCTGCAGCAGCATTGCGCTCGTCGTGTTGACGGCAGCACCGTCGGCAGCGGCGGCTTCGCCCTCTGCAAAGACGGTCGCGGAAAGTGCCGTGCAGGCAGCAGCCGCGCTGAACGCTGCGGCTCCGAGTTTTTTCATCATATCCATGGGAATCACCTTTCTGATTGTAATCGAACGATACTATTATAACATATATCGCCGGAAAATGTCAATGGGAGCAGCGCAAAAAATCAGTTGTTCCGGAGATCAAACGGCTCCTCCTCGTTCGTCATCGCCAGATCAAGGATCTTGCCGAAGAAACGCGCCGGATTCCGCAGCACGCGTTCGCCGAGCTCCTCCGCATTTTCCTTTGACGGCGCCGAGATCCGCAGAAAGAACATCTCCTCCCCGTGATCCGTACACCGCAGGCAGAGCTTGCAGCCCTCTGCGCTGTCCTCATAGCTGATTTCCAGATCGCGCAGAGCCCGCTGCCGCGTCACATAGCGCAGCGCGTACAGATGTACCTGATCGCGAAAGATCTTCGGCACCATGAGCCGCAGATTTTTCACATTGCGCGCGCCGTTTTCCGTCAGGATGCAGCAGCTTTCGCCGTTCTCGTCCGGCATGATGACCACGGAGCCGCGGTCGGTCAGCGCGCCGAGCGCATCCGCATACAGGAAATAACTCAGAAAACGGCCGCCGACCATGATCTCATACAGCCAGCTTTCCGGCAGCCTGCCCTCAAACCGGTTCAGCACATCACTGAGCAGCACGCTGAGCTTCCACGGCTCCAGCTGCGAAAGCTCCGGCGGCGGAATCGGCCGCTGCAGCATGATATGCGGCGCGGGGTCCGCCGTTTCCATTTCCGGGAAAAAAGCCATTTGTCCCGGCAGGCTCTCCGGTATCAGTTCATTCTGAATCTCGTCGGTCATGCTGCACCTCCCTTCGGCTGCTTTTTTATGATGCCTGCAGAATCGGCACTGCAGAAAAAGCAGTTTATTATACTGCTGTTACGGTCTGCCCGTTCGGATACAATCAGATAAAATTCGGATAATCGAGCATATGCGAGAAAAGCGCAATGCTCATGGCCGCCTCCACGGACGGTACCGCCTCCGGCACAAGGCACGGATTCGGACTGCCTGCGCTCTGCAGCACCTCATTCGTCATTGCGGAATAGTCAACCGTTTCCTGCGGCTTCTGGATCGACGCCGTCGGCTTAACGGCAATGTCAAAGCAGATCGGCATACCGGACGAAATGCCGCCCAGAATCCCGCCGTGGTGATTCGTCTGCGTCCGGACATGCCCGCGCTCATCGACATAAAACGGGTCATTGCACTGACTGCCGGTCATTTTCGCGGTACGGAAGCCGTCGCCGAATTCCAGTCCGCGCACGCCCGGAATCCCGAACACAAGCTGCGCGATCGAGTTTTCCAGTCCCTCGAAGATCGGCGAGCCGATGCCGGCCGGTACATTGACCGCATAGCAGGCGATCGTGCCGCCGAGCGATTCGCCGCCCGCTGCCGCATTCTGGATATCCGCGAGCATTTTTTTGCCCTGTGCGGGGTTATTGACGGGGAATCTGCGGTTCCGGACCGCAAGCAGCTCCTCCTTCGTCACGGATGTCGGAGAGAGCGGCCTGTCCTTGATATTGTGGATCGAGGTGATCTGCGCGCCGACATAAATTCCGCGGCGCTCCAGCATCTGCTGACAGACCGCGCCCGCAAAGCAGAGCGGGATCGTCATGCGCTCCGAGAGATGCCCGCCGCTGCGGACATCCGCAAAGCCGCGGTACCGCATCGCACCGGTATAATCCGCGTGGCCGGGTCTGGCAATCTTAGAAAGTGCCTGCAGATCGACCGGCTGCATCCCGCGCGGGTTGTTGAGGAACGCACACAGCGGCGAACCCGTCGTGCGGTTGTTGATGAGACCGGAGAGCACCTGCGGGAAATCAAGCTGCTCGCGCTGATGCGCAGGGTCGTCCGGCAAAAAGACTGAGCGTGTTCTGCGCGTCATAAAGCGCGCAAGTGCTTCAATATCAATGTATTCACCCGGCGGGAGGTTATCGAGGACCACGCCGATTGCCGGTCCCTCTGCCTCACCGAACAGGGAAATGCTGATCCGATGATTCCAAATTGATGCCATAAGCGCCTCCGAACATAGAATCTGATTCTATTATACCACAGGCACTGAAAAAACACAAGTCCTTTTTCCGCAAAGGTACAGACAATATACGCAATTTCTGACGAAACAGCGGATCCCGCCGTCACGCTTTGCGGCGTTCCCGCGCGATACGAACCGTATCATAACAAAAACCGGAGAGGACACGCCTCTCCGGTTCTTTCAGTGATCAGTCTTCATCTTTTCTGCGCTTGTTCATCGCTGCGGCAGTACCGACAGCAAGCAGCAGACCCGCGACAGCTGCGCCCGCGCCTGCTTCACCGGTCTGAACAGCACCGGCCTTTGTGCCGCCCTTTGCTGTTGTAACACCGTGATTCGGGTCAAGCGAACGCTTTGTCTTGGAAGTGACCGGTTCCGTCACAGTCGGCTCTGCCGTGGTGACAGGCGGTTCTGTTACAGGCGGTTCCGTAGCAGGCGGCTGCGTAACGGGCGGTTCCGTAGCAGGCGGCTCTGTTACGGGCGGCTGCGTGACAGGCGGTTCCGTCACTGTTGTAACAGGCGGCGTTAACGTGGTCACGGGAGCCGTTACCGTAGTCGTCACGACTGTAGTGGAGGTTACGGGCAGCGTTGTAGTAACAGGCGTCGTGACTGTCGTCGTTACAACGGGCTTCCGTACCTTGATCCAGCCGTCAATGACCGTATTCGTAACAGCTTTCTGTCTTTCATCCTGGAAATGCCGGATCTCAATCGTCATCGGATAGGTTGTCCCGTCCGCGGCGTTCTCCGGAACTGTCAGGTGCGCAGTAAACAGGGTACCGTCCTCTGTCGCATTGATCATGCCCGAGGAGCTGAATGCAATGATACGCTCTTTGGTATTCAGAGAGTCATCTGTCATCAGTGTTCTTGCAGCATTACCGACCTCTGTAACGGGGTCGTCCTTGCCCTCGGTCACGACATCCAGTGCTTCGTCATAAACCAAAGCAATACCGCTGTTTGTAAAGCCGGTGTTGCCGGAAAGCAGAACCCGGAAGTCAACCGTTTCACCGGGCTCGGCATAAACCTGATCCGCGATGATGTTGACCATATTCGCCTTCAGCTCTCCTGCACGGTCTTGCAGATCAACCGTTTCAAACGCATCGGCGGGAATTGCCGCCGCACCGAAAACAGCCAGTGCAGCTGCGCTGCAAAGAATGGCAGCCGCTTTTTTGATAGATTCCATTGCTTAACTCCTTTTTTCCGTTCGGTACCCGGTTTCGGTCATTTGGGAATAAAAACGGGCAGGGCAGCTGTTACCCTGCCCGTTTTTGCTGTGTGATTACTCGTAGTCGTCGCCGTAGAAGCTGTCGAGGAGGTCGTAGCCGACTGCCCACTCCCAATCGGTTGCAGACTTGAGTGCGACATACTTTTCAGTATAATACTTCAGCATGCACTGAACGTCATCAACAGAAACCTGCTGCGGATCGCTCAGCGGTGCATCCTTGGTATCACCGTCGCGGTATCTGACATTGATCAGGTAGAAGATCAGGCCGTCCTCGCCGTCAAGCTCCGGATCATCGTTCAGATGAACATTCTTCTTCTTCGCAACATAGTAGTCGGTATAGAAGATCAGCGCATTCTGAACGTCGTCAACACTGACAACATTATCAAGGTTGTAGTCGCCCTTGACGCCGATGTAGATGTTGAAGTCGCCGAGGTAGATCGGATCAGTGCCGATCAGGCCGTCCGGATCGGACTGCTCAGTCGGGTGGTAGTACGCCTTCATCGGATACTTGTTTGCGTGCTGTGCCTTGAGTTCAAGCTCAGCCTTCTTCTCGTCAGTACCGTTGGTATACTCATCGCCGAACTGTGCAATGATTTCGTTCGTCCAGACCTTGATCGGGGAATCCTCAGTGTAGAGCGGGTGCGTCTCCTTCGTGATGTCGAGGGTCTTCGTCTCGAACGCCTGTGCTTCAGTTGCATTGCCGTTCTCGCCGAAGGTGTAAGCCGTGCCGTTCGGAGCCGTCATCGGCTTGCCGTTCACATCGCAGACCTCATTCTTGTCATTGACATAGAACTTAAAGATCGTCAGCGAAGCAGCAAGATCCTTGAGGCCGCCGCTCTCCTTGAAGGAGCGCGTATCGTGCGACCAGTAGTTGACGCGGGTCGGCGGCGTGAAGGAAACCTTGTAAGAGGTCACGATCTTCAGATCGTTGGTGGTGGTTGTGGTCGGATCATTCGTGCCGGTCACATCGGTGCCGGTGACGTCAGTACCAGTCACATCGGTGCCGGTAACGTCAGTACCAGTCACATCGGTGCCGGTGACATCAGTACCAGTCACATCCGTGCCGGTGACATCCGTGCCGGTAACCTCGGTGCCGGTGACGTCAGTACCAGTCACATCCGTGCCGGTAACCTCGGTGCCGGTGACATCCGTACCAGTCACATCGGTGCCGGTGACGTCAGTGCCAGTCACATCCGTGCCGGTAACGTCAGTACCAGTCACATCGGTGCCGGTTACATCGGTGCCAGTCACATCGGTGCCGGTAACGTCAGTGCCAGTCACATCGGTGCCGGTAACTTCAGTGCCGGTCACATCCGTGCCGGTAGCCTCGGTGCCGGTAACCTCGGTGCCGGTAACCTCGGTCGCGGTCACATCGGTGTTCGTTTCTCCTGTGCCGGTCTCGCCGGTGCCGGTTGCTTCCGTAACGGTCTCGCCGGTGCCGGTCATGTCGGTCACGGTCGCATCGGTGCTGGTGCCCTGCTTTGCAGTCAGCTCGGTGCCGATGATATCAGCAACATGGATGGTACCTGCATTCGCAGTGGTCTTCATCGGGTTGCCGTCCTTATCCTTCGCGGTTGCGCTGGAAATGCCGATCGGATACTCAGTACCCGGCTCTGCATCCTCCGGAATCGTAACCTTGATCGTAGCGATCTCGGTACCCGGGGTCGGGACGAAGTCGGAATCAGGATTGCGTACCCACTTCAGGGTCTTGGTATCCGGATCCCATGTGAACTTGCCGTTCTGCTCGTACTCAGGATTGAACACGAGGTCGTCGATGGAGAAGCCGTCCGGAACGTCGAGCGTCAGCTCAAACTCGGCTGCGCCGTCATCAAACCAGACTGCCAGCGGGACAGAAACCTGATCGCCCGGCTTGCCGGCTGCGTCGCCGACATTGAAGACGATATTGCCCTGCTCGCCCGGCTGCTTCTTTGCAACGGTGATAGAACCGTCGATCTCGGTATGCTCGACTTCCTTTTCGCCGTCGCTGGAAACATCCGTGAAGTCCTTCACGAATTTGACATCATACTTGCCCTCAGCATTATCCGGAACACTGATCAGCAGCGTTGCGATCACTGCGCCGTCAGCTGCCTTCTGTGTATCGCCATTCGACGACGACCAGACGAGGACATAGTCCTTGCCGTTCCAGACATACTCATTGCTGTCGCTGGTGTATGCATCACCGAAGATCAGGCCTTCAATCTGGAAGCCGTCCGGAACGGTGAACCGCATCTTAAAGCCGGAAGTGCCTTCGTCATACCAGACATAGACAGGAACTTTTGCGATCGTGCCTGCATCTGCATTGACGTCAGCGATCTGGTAAACAACATGACCCGGATTTTCGATCGGCGGAGCCGGAGCAGTTGTGGTCGTGATCGGCTCAGCAGTGGTACCGCCGGTCAGATCGGTGCCGGTAACGTCAGTTGCGGTCACATCCGTGCCGGTGACTTCGGTTGCAGTAACATCGGTTGCAGTAACGTCAGTTGCCGTAACGTCAGTTGCGGTCACATCGGTTGCAGTAACGTCAGTTGCGGTGACATCGGTTGCGGTGACATCGGTTGCGGTGACGTCGGTTGCCGTCACATCGGTTGCGGTGACGTCGGTTGCGGTCACATCCGTGCCGGTTACGTCGGTAGCCGTCACATCGGTG
>MSGZ01000005.1:0-34251 GCA_001940925.1 Ruminococcus sp. Phil11 | reverse complement strand
CACATCGGTGCCGGTAACGTCGGTTGCGGTCACATCCGTGCCGGTAACGTCAGTTGCGGTCACATCCGTGACGGTAACGTCAGTTGCGGTCACATCCGTGACGGTGGTCTCGGAGCTGTTTTCAGCAGTGGTGCCCGGCGTCTTGGTGACGATGACCGCGCCGTCAAACTTCACATAATCCAGCGGATTCTGATTCGTATCAACGACTTCGAGATCTGTGAAGGTGACAGGATATTCGCCTTCTTCATCAGGCGCGGTGAACACGAGGTTCACGACGACAGCATCATCTGCCGCCTTCTCATCGGTACCCTGAGCTGCTGCCCAGACAATGACCATTTCGTCCTTGTTGAGCTCTGCATTCTCAGAATACGCATCGCCCCACTCATAGCCGATAAACGTCAGCTTCGGATCATAAGCGAACTGTGCAACAAAGCCTGCTGTACCGGTATCGCCCTTGACAGTGACCGGAACCTTAACGGTCTTGCCCGGCTCTGCTTCCTTCTTGCCGATGTACCAGCCGGTCTTGCCCGGTGCCAGCGTAGTGCTGGTCACAGTGGTCGTGCCCGGTTCAGTGATCGTGGTGGTAACGACCGAATCAACCTTGACATAACCGTTTTCCTTGGTAACGGTCAGCTGCTGCTGATCGGTGTTGGTGACATCCATGAGTGTAAACTCGACCGGATATTCGCCGTTTGCGGTCGGTGCGGTGAAGTTCATGTACAGAACAACGCCGTCGGCCTTTTCGTCAGCACCCTTGTCGTTTGCCCAGACAACAGCCATCTGATCGTTGTTGAGGATCGCGCTGCCGGTGTAGCCGTCAGCCCACTCGAATCCGTCAAACTTCAGAGCACTGTCTGCCTTGAACATCACGACGAAGCCTGCGGTGCCCTCATCACCGGAAACGGTGACCGGAACCTTGGCCTTTGCGCCCGGAGCAACCGTTTCCTTGCCGATGACCCAGTTGGTCTTGCCTGCCGGCTTGATCTCCTTGTCAACGATCACAGCACCGTTCGTCTTGGTAACATTCAGAAGATGCTGTGCGGTATCGGATACTTCGAGGCTTGTGAAGTTGACATCGTAAGTACCGTTCTCTGCCGGAGCAGTGAAGTTCAGGTACATGACGACATCATTTGCGACTTCGTTGTTGCCCTTGGAGCTTGCCCAGACTGCAACGAGCTTGTTGTCATTGAGGGTTGCTTCGCCTTCGTAGCCGTTTGCCCACTCAATGCCGTTGAACTTGAGCTTGGAATCGTAGTTGTACTGAACAACGAAACCTGCGGTTCCGCTGTCCTCGGTAACGGTGACCGGAACCTTCACGGTTGCACCCGGTGCAGCCTTCTTGGTGCCGATGATCCAGTTGGTGCTGCCGACAATGATGCTGTCGTCAACAATCACCTTACCGTTCTGTGTAGAAGCTTCGATCGGCAGACCCTTGGTGTTGGTGACTTCCAGCTTGTCAAACTCGACCGGATACTCACCCGCCTTGGTCGGTGCGATGAAGTTCAGATACATGATAACACCGTCTGCGCTCTCATCGGAGCCGGTGCCGTTTGCCCAGACAACGACCTGCTTGTCGTTGTTGATGGTCGCTTCGCCGCTGTAGCCGTCTGCCCAGGAGATGCCCTCGAAGGTCAGACCGTCATACTTGAAGTTCACGACGAAGCCGGAGGTACCGTCGTCATTGGTAACCTTGACAGGAACCTTGACCGGTGCGCCCGGACCGACCTTCTCCTCGCCGATGGACCACTGTGCCTTACCGGCCGGTGCGACCTTCGTGGTAACCACGGGAGCGGTCGTAGACGGAGCGTTGGTAACGGTCGTAGTCGGGTTCGGAGCGTCTGTGCCGGTCACTTCCGGAGCAGTCGTCTTTACCGGTTCAGCAGTCGTTACGTCTGCCTTGGAAACAACGATTTCGAGATCATGGAAATCAAAGCTGTACGGATGATCCTGATCGACCGGAACAGCCTTGTTCTCCTGAGATCTGTCGAGGCCGACCTTATAGGTGCCCTCGGTCTCCGGAGCCTTGACGGTGAAGGAGTAGATCGGCTTGGACTCGTCTGCAGTATTTTCTTCAGACTGTGCCCATGTGTAAACGACCTCACCCTTGCGCATCTTGTCAGGAGCATTGTTGTAATCGTTGAAGGTCGGTGCGATTCTGTATGCACCGCCGCGCTTGCCGCTGACATAATCGACCTTCGTGAAGTCGAGGTACATCTGCAGACCTGCAGTGCCCTTGTCGTTCTTCACATACCACTCGACTGTCATCTCGGTGCCCGGCTTGACAGTAACAGAGTTCACGCCCGTTGCGCCGGAAGCCTTCGTATAATCCAGATCCTTCGGGACTATATCATAGGTCAGCTTATCGGGGTTGGACGGCTCTGCCGTGGTGGTCGGATTCGGGTTGTCGCCGACGACGATATCGAGGCCGTAGAACACGATCTTGTGTTCCTTGGTCTGGTCGATCGGAACAGCCTTGTTCGCGGTATCCGCAGTCGGCGGAGCCATGCCGACGGAATAAGTGCCGTCAGCGGACGGAACCTTCACGTTGAAGGAGTAGATGACAGAATCATCATTAGCTTTGTTCTCCTCGGACTGTGCCCATGTGTAGATGCACTCGCCCTGCTTGAGGTTCGTGGTGGACTTGTAGTCGCTGTAGGTCGGAACGATTCTGTAAGCATTGCCGCGCTTGCCGCTGATGTACTCGACCTGCGTGAAGTCGAAGTTCATCTGGAGGCCTGCGGTGCCCTGATCGTTCTTGATCGTCCAGTCGATCGTCAGCTCTTCGCCGGCGGTCGCCTTGTAGACGTTATTCTGCAGACCGTTTTCCTGTGCGGACTTGTATTCCTTGCCGCTCGGAATCAGGTTGTAGATAATGGTGCTTGCATCAGGCGGAGCCTGCGTCACAGTCTGGCCGCTCGCAACAACGATATCCAGACCGTGGAACTCGAACTTGTGCGGCTTTGTCTGATCAACAGGAAGGACAATGCTTTCTTCCTTGCTGCTCAGGCCGACTTTGTAAGTGCCCTTTGCAGACGGAACAACAACATTAAAGGAATAGATCGTGGAACCGTCAGAAGCTTTATTTTCCTCGGACTGCGCCCATGTGTAGACGCATTCGCCCTTCTGCAGCTTCGAGGTAGAAGAGCTGTCGCTGTAGGTCGGAACGATTCTGTAAGCAGAACCGCGCTTACCGCTGACGTACTCGACCTGCGTGAAGTCGAAGTGCATCTCCATACCTGCGGTGCCCTGATCGTTCTTGATCGTCCAGTCAATCGTCAGCTCTTCGCCGGCGTTTGCATTATAGACGTTGTTCTTGCCTGCGCCGGATGCCGGCGTGTAGGACTTTCCGCTCGGAACCAGATCGTAGACGATCGTTCCGGCAGGAATCGCCGGGGCATCGGAACCGCCCTCGACCGTGATATCCAGTCCGTGGAACGTGAACGGGATGGTCTTGGTCTGGTCAATCGGAATTACCTTGTTATCATCCAATGTGCCGAGGCCGACGGTATAGGTTCCGTTTGTCTGCGGCGTCTTGATATTGAATGAATAGATAACTTTGTTGTCCTCTGCCTGGGACTCTTCAGACTGTGCCCATGCGTAAATGCATTCGCCCTTCTTCAGTTCCGACGTGTTCTCGTAGTCACTGAAGGTCGGGACAATTCTGTATGCATTACCGCGCTTTTTGCCGACGTACTCGACCTGGGTAAAATCAAAGTTCATCTGGATACCCGCGGTACCCGGATCCCCCTTGATGGTCCAGTCGATCGTCAGTTCTTCGCCCGGTGCTGCCTTGTACGCATTGTTATCCTTGCCTGTAGTCTCCGCGGATTCGTAGTTCTTTCCGTTCGGGATCAGGTTATAAACAAGCGTTTCAGCTGCTTTCGCTTCGATCGCATTATCAGCTGTGATCGCAGGGAATGCACCGAGCAAAGATGTCGCCGCAAGGCACAGGGAGGAAAGAGCAGAAATGAGTTTCTTCATCTTATTCCCTTTCTGGATTTATGTGCGCAGGGTCATCCCCCGCGCACATAATCCTCATCTTTGCGTAATGTTTTCAGCTTTCAGACTGTGCGAAATCAGTTGGACTTCTTGCCAAGCTCGGAACGCTCGATCAGCAGAGCCAGGAACTGCTTGATCTTCGTTGCGTCCTTCGCATCGACCTTGTCGTCCTTCTCACAGTCAGCATTCAGCAGACCCTGCTTGGTGATCTGTTCGCTTCTTGCGAGGTACTTGTTCAGCAGAACAACGTCGTTGATGCGGACGTCGCCGTCGCAGTTGACATCGCCGTACAGAACGGTCGGATTCTCATTCTCAGTGGTGACAACCGGTGCCGCAGTCGTATCGACAGGCGGCTGGGTTTCGATCGGCTGGGTCTCAGCCGGAGCAGTCGTGGTTTCCGGAGCCGGAGTGGTTTCCGGAGCAGCAGTAGTTACCGGAGTCGAGCCGCCGACAACGATGTCGAGGCCGTAGAACACGAACTTGTGCTCCTTGGTCTGGTCGATCGGAACAGCCTTGTTTGCGGTATCGGCAGTCGGCGGAGCCATGCCGACGGAGTAAGTGCCCGCAGCCTCCGGAACCTTCACGTTGAAGGAGTAGATGACAGAATCATCATTAGCTTTGTTCTCCTCGGACTGTGCCCATGTGTAGATGCACTCGCCCTTCTTCAGGTTCGTGGTGGATGCGAAATCGCTGTAGGTCGGGACGATTCTGTAAGCAGAACCGCGCTTGCCGCTGACATACTCGACCTGCGTGAAGTCGAAGTTCATCTGGAGGCCTGCGGTGCCCTGATCGTTCTTGATCGTCCAGTCAATCTTCAGATCCTCGCCTGCGGTTGCATTGTAAACGTTATTCTCAAGACCGTTCTCCTGTGCGGACTTGTATTCCTTGCCGCTCGGGATCAGGTTGTAGATGATAGTTTTCGCATCCGGCTGCTGGACATTCTGAGTGGTGGTCGGGTTCTGACCCGGCTCAGTGGTGCCCGGAGTCGAACCGCCGACGACGATATCGAGGCCGTGGAAGTCGAACTTGTGCTCCTTGGTCTGGTCGATCGGAACAGCCTTGTTTGCAGTATCGGCAGTCGGCGGAGCCATGCCGACAGAGTAGGTACCTGCCGTCTCCGGAACCTTCACGTTGAAGGCGTAGATAACAGCATCATCATCAGCTTTGTTCTCCTCGGACTGTGCCCATGTGTAGATGCACTCGCCCTTCTTCAGGTTCGTGGTGGACTTGTAGTCACTGAAGGTCGGAACGATTCTGTAAGCAGAACCGCGCTTGCCGCTGACGTACTCGACCTGCGTGAAGTCGAAGTTCATCTGGAGGCCTGCGGTGCCGAGGTCGTTCTTGATCGTCCAGTCAACCGTCAGCTCTTCGCCTGCAGTTGCATTGTAAACATTGTTCTTGCCCGCGCCGGAAGCAGCAGTGTACTCCTTGCCGTGCGGAATCAGGTTGTAGACGATGGTATCGCCGGAGACCGGAGTCTGCTGCGGCTCAGTGGTGGTCGGAGTCTGCTGCGGCTCAGTGGTGGTCGGAGTAGAGGAACCGTTGCCGACCTTGATGGTCAGCTTCTCGGAAGACCACTTCTGCTCGCCGTTGACGCCCTTGAAGTTGGTCTGACCGACTTCTCTCTCGTTATCCGGAACAGGTGTGTTATCGTCTCTGAACAGAGAACCCGGATGGCAGTTGACATACTCATCCTTGTAAACGTCAAGCACATAGGTGCCGTCCGGCAGATCGGAAGGAAGCTGGAGCTCAAACTTTGTGAAAGTGTACTTATAAGACCAGTCTGAGTCCTTGGTCCATGTGGTAACAGGGGTGTAGTTGGAATAATCAAACTCTTCATCCAGCACGCCGCCTGCCTTGACCCATGCGCCGTAGCAATCAACGTCCTTGCCGCCTTCGATCTCCGGCTTTGCCTGATAGAGAATGCTCCATGCACCGTCATCGGTGTTGAACATTGCAATACCGGTATTGGCAATATCGCCGGCAAAGAAATAGTCATCCAGTTCCTTGCCGCTCTCGAGGCAGTTCGGATAGGTGAAGTCGGTCTGCTTGGAACCGATCTTATCGCCCTTTGCGGTCATTTTGATGCCGTAGAAGCCGAATGCATCTTTATAATTCTTAATCTCATTGTTCTTGCGGTCCACAACAGTGCCCTTGCCCTTGGTATCGTCAAGGTTGCCGTCCTTACCGATTGCGAACTTCATCTGCAGTCTGTTGAAGCCGCTGGACTGCGGAATGTAGACATCGACCGGAACAGTATCGCCGGCATTCACTTGAATTTCATTTTTACCGTTCGAGCGCAGAGCCACGATCGTCTCGGTAGCATCGGCAGCAGAAGTGCTGACCGCCATGGTGCCGCCCATTGCCGTCGCTGCAATGACAAACGACGAAAGAGCAGAGATGAATTTCTTCATGACAACTTATTCCTTTCTGGTTTTCTTCCCGGGTCGCCGCTCTGCCCGGTTCAAACACATTTGTTTTCTGGTTTTCTTTGTGGTTCGGTCCGGCGTTTCTTTGCGGCATTTGCCGGCCGTCTGAAATGTTGCAGTTGATACGCGCCTCCCGGCAGCATATCACGGATCGCGGAAAGCAGCTTACCCGTTGTCTGCATTCCCCGTGTTATGAGCTTCGCCGTGCGCCGAGCACAGCCGCGTCCGGATTCTCACTCTGGAGATATCTCAGCAGCAGCATGACATCAGCGATTGTCAGCAGCCCGTCGAACTCACAATCTGCATTTGCGTATCCTGCGGCGCTTAAAGCAAGCCCCTCCGCAAGTGCCCGATGCATCATCACCGCGTCCGACACCGTCCGCTGTCCGTCCAGATTGAGATCCCCGTACATGGTTGCACCGGTCTCGTCAATCGGTTTCCAGACTGCGCCGTGTGTCACAGATGTTTTACAGTAATGCGCTTTCCCGTCTGCATCCACATAGCCTGCGGCTATTTCCGCCTGAGCGGTCTCCCCCGCCGCCGGAACGAGTCTCAGTTCTGTCCGCGTGCCTGCCGGCATATTCTCCGACAGTGTTCCGCTGACCGTGAAAAAGGCCTGTTCCTCTTTGAGCCAGTAGTCTGCATTCATCAATCCGGTTCCCCAGCGAATCCAAAGCCTGCCGTCCTGATCCTCATAAGAAAAGACCGGCTGCTCCAGCTTCGCAAAGTCTTCTGCATTCTGTGCACCTGTGTCGTACAGCAGCTTTACATCGGTGATGCTCAGAGCAGCAGCGTCGTATGCGATCGCAAATTCTGCCGCACACAGCCCCGTCTCTGGCAGCTGATTCAGATAGACTGTTGCAGTGAACGCACCGTTCCCGTCCGCGACGGCTGTATCCACAGCGATCGCAGTCAGTGCCTCCTCCGCAGCCGCAGCCCGGCTGAGTTGAACCGCCGAAGGACTGTACGCCATACAGAATGCAAGCACACCGGCTGCCGCCTTCTGCGCCTTCATTCCTTTCCTCCTTCTTTCATGATAGAGTAAGATCATCAGGAAATGCGCTGATACATTCCTTTTGATGACCGCGGGCATGTTCTGCCGCCGTACAGTTAGGGCATACAGCGGAACAGTCTGCCGCAAAATTTCCGCAGCGCAGGCACAGCCTTTCACGGTTCCGGGGCTCTGTCCGAGCGTCCGAAATGCAAAAGGGTATACGTACCCGCACAGTACGGCTTATTATCATTATAATAGACGCACAGTCCAAAGTCAAGACTTCGGTACCGTTTTTGTCATTATAGATAAATAATCCTTACTTAATTTATGCAATCCGCCGACGAAAAACCCGCGTGCACAAACCCGTGCCGTTTCCGGCAGTTTATGCACGCGGGTTATCTTAATATGCATTTCAGGATGCGTCAGTCAAGCCGCCGGAATTCCTGCGGGATGTTCTGTTCAATGATCCAGTTGATGACGTCCATGCTGAAGGTCTTTGCGGTGCCCATCGGCGCATAGGGCAGGCCGTGCGAGGCGGCGAGCTCCGGCGTATACATATTATAAGGATACAGCCGCAGATTTGCGAACTGGCCGTTGTCATAATGCGTGATGACCGGCACGCAGCCGACGTTCAGCACGCTGACATTTCCGGTCGCGCCGTCCTTGACGAGATCAAAGGTGCCCATTTCGCCGACCATGTTGAAGTTGTCGGTCTGTGCGGAAATGAAGTTGCCGAGTGAATAATATACAAAGCCCATGGAGCCGTCCTCACGCTCAACATATTCCATGGTCTGCGCGGTGTGCGGGTGCGAGCCGAGGATCACATCGGCACCCCAGCCGATCATCTTGTGCGCGAGCTCCTGCACCTGCGGACGGACGGTATGCGTGTCCTCATCGCCCCAGTGCGCAGCGACGATGACAGCATCGGCGATCTCCTTCGCCTCTCTGATCTGCCGCTCCATGAGGGCTTCGTCCGAGGTCAGTCCGACGCGGAGCGGGGAATCCGCCGGGAGCGAATAGCCGTTCATATGCTCGGTATAGGCCAGATATGCGATCTTCATGCCATTGACATCCTGCACGCGGATGCGGTTCTGATCGGCCTCATCGCGGTAGGCACCGACCGCAAGGATCGGATATTTCTGCATCATGCCGTCCCAGTAATCCAGCGACGCGGAAAGACCCGCGGCCGTTTTATCCAGCATGTGGTTGTTGGCAATGGTAAAGATATCGAAGCCGAGATTGACCATGTCCTCACCGAGCTGCGGCGGCGAATTGAAATTGAAGTTCGAGCCGGAGACCTCCCAGCCCTCGCCGCAGATCAGCGTTTCCTGATTGATGATTGCCACATCGGCCGCATCGACATAGGAGCGGATATTCTCGTACAGCGGCGTGAAGTTATAGGAGCTGCCGTCATAGGACTGCGCCTGCGCAGCCAGATAAACATAGGTCTGCACCAGATTGTCTCCGACTGCCAGCATATTGACCGTGATATCGGGCGGAACGGGCGGTTCCGTTGTAGTGGTGATAACCGTCGTCGTTGTCGCAAGCGTGACCGGTGCAGTCTCCGCTTCGGCCGGTTCGATGCTTTCAAAGCCGGGACCTTCTCCGCTTGCAGCGCAGCCGCTGCCGATCAGCAGAACAGAGAACAGCGTCAGTCCTGCCGCGAGCTTTCCGATGTGTTTCATACGATGAGATTCCTTTCTGTGGCACAATCCGTTTATATGCTTCCGGCGCATACAGCCGCCGCGTTTTTTTGCGTGTACTTTTATATTATAGCATATCCGCCGCGAAATTGCAACATTCCGATTCTGAAATAAATATGAAATTACAGATACAGCCGCTGCATTGCCCCTCATCTATACAGACAGAAAAAAGACGCCGCACGTCACAAAAAATTTGCGAAGGGCGCATCGCGCGCATAAATGCATATTTCCCGCGGAAACAGCCATACTTCCGGTATCCTGAAAAAAGAGGTGCGCGCCGTGAAGCTGAACACATCCGCCGAACAGAACCTGAAGCATCTGCAGGCTGCTGCGGGCGATTCCGCAGACCTTGTCGTCAGCCGGATGACCGTCTGCGGCATCGCCTGCGTGCTGCTCACCTGCGAGGGCATGTGCGCGGCCTCGCTGCTCGGCGAGCAGATCGCAAAGCCGCTTGCCGCGCTGGATATCCCCTGCACAGACGGCGGAACGCTGCTCCGCTTTCTCCGGACATACCGCATGTTCGCTGCCGATACCGCCGAAGCTGACGATACGAATACCGTGCTGCATCTGCTCTATGCGGGATTTGCGGTGCTGCTCTGTGACGGCGCAGATACCGCACTTGCGTTCGGCATACAGGGCTACGCATCCCGCGGGATCACGGAGCCCTCCGGCGAGCTGAACATTTACGGTGCGAAGGAAGGCTTCACCGAGCCGCTGCGCACGAATCTGTCCCTGATCCGCCGGAGAATGAAATCGCCGCTGCTGACCTTCGAGCTGCTGACTGCCGGAACGCTCTCGCAGACCGACCTCTGCCTTTGTTATCTCCGCGGCCGTGCGCCGGAGGATATGCTGACAAAGATCCGCGAACGGCTGAAATCGCTGCCGCTGGAAACGGTGCTCTCCAGCGGATATATCCGCCCGTTCCTGGAACAGAGCGACACGCAGCTGATCCGCAGCATCGGCACGACGGAGCGGCCGGATGTGTTCTGCGCCAAGCTCACGGAGGGCAGAGCCGGCATTCTGATCGACGGTACGCCCTTTGCGCTGGTCGTACCGCAGTTGCTCTGCGAGACCTTTCAGACGCTCGACGATTATAATTATCCGCCTGCGTATACAACTTTATTGCGCTGGCTGAAATATCTGGCAGCATTGCTGGCCCTGCTGCTGCCCGCGGGTTATCTCGCGGCGGCGATGCATCATCCTGCACTGCTGCATGAAACGCTGCTCCGGCTGCTGACCGAATCGGAACAGAACGTGCCGTTTTCGCCTGCCGCGGAGCTGCTCGGCGTGCTGTTCATGTTCGAGACCGTGCGGGAGGCGGGGCTCCGTCTGCCGAAGGCGGTCGGCGGGGCGGTCGGGATGATCGGCGGACTGCTGCTCGGGGATGCGGCGGTCAGTGCGGGGCTGCTCAGTACGCCGGTGCTGACGGTCGCGGCACTTTCCGCAACGGCGGGATTTGTGATCCCTGAGCATCACGCCGCGCTGACGGTGCTGCGTCCGGCGTTTGTGCTGGCGGCGGCTGCCGCCGGACTGCCCGCGGTCGCGCTGCTGGGTACGGCACTGCTGCTGCATATCTGCGGACTGGAGGCGTTCGGCTGTCCCGTGACCGCGCCGGTCGCGCCCGTGCTGCCGAAAAAGCTGCATGATATCCTCTGCCGCGCCGGATTCCGCCGGCTTTCCCAGGGCAATTTCCGCATCAGGGATATCAGAGGTGTCTCCGACGGATCATAAATGGGGGCTCCGCCCCCAAGCCCCTGCTGGGGACTAGTCCACAGACCCCATTATGTGGACAGAAGGGGCGTAACCGGTCGGGCAGAAATAAAAGTTTTGATCAAACTTTTTCAAAAGTTTGCGGGTTCTAAACATGAAGAAACTTGTTCCTTCATGTTGGGCAGAGCCCTAAGCCGCTCACCGCAGTGAGCGGAATCCCCCAGCGTGCAAAGAGCTCCGCAAGGGTGAATTTCAAAAACGATCCGGCGGATCGTTTTTGAAAGAGGGCCGCCCTGCGATAGAGGGCGTCCCTAAGCGAATCCCTGCGGGATTCGCAGCCGCGCCGAAAGCGTCAGGCTGACGACAGTCAGCCGTCAGCCTTCGGCGCATACAGGTTTCCAAAGGGTGAGTTTGCTTGCAAACTCATTGCGCAGCGTGGAGAGCCCTTTGGATTGCGGACCGCAAAAATACAGCGTATCACAGGAACAGACAAAGAAAAAGCGGGCAGAGCATCTCTGCCCCGCCCGCTCAGATTCAGCCTGTATCAGAAGGTGATCTTCTTCGCGATAAACTGCAAAATCATTGTGAGGTCTGCGTCATCGCGCCAGCCGTTTTTGTCGCAGTCTGCATTCGCAAGACCCTGACCCGAGATCACCGCGCCGCTGTCAGATACCAGGAATCTCGCAAACAGCACCGCATCGGAAACATCCACACTGCCGCTGCAGTTGACGTCGCCGGTCAGGTTGACATCCAGTGCCTGAAACGGGATGCGGTGCTCCTTCGCATAGCTTTCCGCGCAGGAGCCTGCCTCACCGCAGAGCGTCAGCTTTCCGCAGGATGCAAATGCATTGTCTGCGATCTCCGTCACGCCGGACGGAACAATGATATTTTCCAGATTGAAGCAGCCATAGAACGCGTTTGTCCCGATCGTTTTCAGATCATCCGGCAGCGTCACCGTTCTCAGATTCCCGCACCGTGCGAATGCATCCATACCGATTTCGCTCACGTTTGCCGGAATCACAACCTCTGTGAGGCCGGTGTTTTCAAAGGCGGAGTCGCCGATCTTCGTCACAGTGTCCGGGATCAGCACCTTCAGCAGCTCAGCGCAGTTCCGGAACGCATCGTCTGCGATTTCACGGACACCCGCAGGAATTGTGATCTCGCCTGCCGCCTCGGTTCCGCCGTGCATCAGCACATCATTCAGGATGACAAACATGTCCGTATCCAGATGAGAATCCTGCCAGAGCGTGCCGTCAAATGCGCCGGCACCGATATCAAGCAGCCCCTCCGGGACCGTGATATCTCCGAGCTGCGTGTTATCCGAAAAAGCACTGCCGCCGAGCGATTCCAGACCTTCCGGCAGAATGATCTCAAGCAGATCGTCACCGCTGAACGCCCCCTCCCCGATATATTTCAGGGTATCCGGATAATCCACATCCGTCAGAGAAGGGCATTCCGCAAATGCACAGGGGCCGATCGCTTCCAGCAGCTCCGGCAGATTCAGCGAAGTCAGGGATGTGCACCCGAAGAAGGTATTTTCTCCGACCGACTTCACACCCGCCGGCAGATCAGCCGCCGTCAGTGCAGGGCAGTTGTAAAAGGCATTATCGCCGATGCATACAAGACCGGACGGGAACTGTACGGACGCAAGCTGCGTACAGCCTGCGAACGCGCCCTCACCGATCTCCGTCACGCTGTCCGGGATCACCACGGAGGTGATCTCCTCACACTGACAGAACGCATACAAGCCGATCTTTTCGACGCCGTCCGGAATGACAACCTCGCCGGTTCTTGCAGTACCTGCGGAGATCAGGATTCCGTTGATGATGACAAACGGCTCAGATGCTTTTTTCTGCTCCAGCCACTCCGTGGCACGGAATGCGTCGCGGGCGATCAGCCACACGCTCTCCGGAATATCAAGGTCACTGCCGAGTCCCGCTCCGCTGAACGCCAGCGAGCCGACCTCCTGCAGCGAATCCGGCAAAGATACCTGACACAGATTATAGCAGCCGCAGAATGCATTGCTGCCGATCTTTTCGACGCCTTCCGGTACTGTCAGCTTCAGCATCCCCCAGCAGCCGGAGAATGCTTCATCCGCAATGGTCTGAACGCCGTCCGGAATCGTCAGCTCGTAGACCCCTTCGGAATAACGGAAATCCTCGCCCGCAATTGCGCGCGCCTCCTCCTCGGTAAGCGGATCACCGATGCTTCCGTTTCCGCAGCAGATGAGCACACTGCCCGCAATGACCATACTTTGCGTTTCCTTCTGCTGCTCCAGCCACGATGTCAAAGCGAATGCAGCCAGACCGATCTCCCCGACACCTTCCGGAATGTCCAGTTCTTCCAGACTCCTGCATGTAAAGAAGGCATACCTTCCGATACGCTTCAGGCTCTCCGGCAGTGAAACGGACGTCAGGTTCACATAATTGGCAAACGCAGAGCCGCAGATACCGGTCACACCCTCTTCAATCACAACGGATGTGACGGATTGCGCCAGCGGCATCAGCCCGAACATCAGTTCCCGGTCGGTCATTTTCATGTCGCCGGTGCCGGAAATCGTCAGGGTGCCGGTTTCCTCGTCCAGCGACCATGTCACATTGTCCCCGCATTGTCCGGCCGCGCGGATGCCGAATGTTCCGGTCTGCGGATCAAAACCGTCAACCGCCGCGGCAGGCATCGCGTAAGCCGCCCCCGAAACAGCTACGCACATCGCACAGAGAATACCGAATAATCTTCCTGTTTTACGTTTCATCATATACCAACCCCTTTTCATCCGCGCCTCCGTACCGCGCATAAATTATACTTTTATAATATCATTTTCGGGATAAATTGTCAAGAGAGGAGAATACTTTTGTTGAAACGCCCAAACGGAAATCCTCTGCAGCAGACCGCCTTGCTGATTATGCCGAGGCTGTTTGCATTTTTCTGCTGTGATGCGCCCTATTCCGCGGCTTACGCGCTCGGCACGGTACTTGCCGTCATTCCGCAGGCGGCGGCCGTGCTGCTCCTGACACGCAGAAAGAAGACGCTTGATTTCCCGCCGCTGCTGCTGAAAATCTGCCGGATCGGCGCGCTGCTATACGCGGCATGGCTGACCGTTTTATTCCGCGGGCTCTGCCGGGATCTGCTGCTGCCGCACTGCGGACTGATGCTGCTTCTGCTTGCGCTCATGCTGCTCTTTACGGTGCGGCAGCCGGAGCAGGCGGCTTACCGGGCGGCGGGTCTGATGCTCTTTGCGGGAGCGGCGGGATTCCTGCTGCTGCCCCTCGGCGGGTTCAGCACGATGCGCGGCATCTCGCTGTTTATGCCGGACAGCATCGCGGCAGGATTTTTCCGGGAGCTGCGGTTTTCCGGCGAGCTGCTGCTGATCCCGCTTGTGATGCAGAAGCAGCCCGCGAAAGCCGCACGCAGGGGTCTGACCGCATGGGCTTTGTTCCGCGGCGGATTCCTGCCGCTTGTCGTACTGTTCGGCACGATGCAGAACGGGCGGCTGTTCTGCCGGAAGGGCAACCCGTTTTTTCTTCTGCCGGCGCGCACGCCGCTCACAAGCGCGATCCGCACGGACGGCTTCTGGATGCTCTACGCATTTGCCTGCGGCGGACTTTGCATCACGGCCTGTCTGCAGGCAGGGCTTCCCGCGCTCAGAACGCGGAACATCATGCTGCATACAGCGCACGGACTTCCGGGCAGCCGTCATAAAAGCTTTGATACGCCTGATATAAGGAGGAACCCATGAAAAAGCTTCTGCTTCTGCTCCCCGCTTTGCTGCTGACTGCCTGCACGGATATCCGCACGCGGCTCTCCCCCGACCTGCTCGCCGCCGATACCGGCACGGAACTTCGCCTTGCCGCGCATACCACGCAGGACGATACCCTCATCACGACTTCCGCCGCCGCACCGGAGCTGCTCCCCGATGCGCTGCAGACTGCCTCCGGCGCGGAGATCGCCCCGGGGCATATCTCGATGCTGCTGATCTGCGGGAACCCCTGCGCATTACTCGAAACCGCCCTGCAGAAGCAGTGGCTCCCGCCGTCCGGCGCGGTCGTCTCCTTGCCGGAAAGTGCCTGCGATGCGCTCGGCAGCGGCGCGTTCCCCTCCCCCAGTCAGTTCTCCGCCGCCGAGGAGACGGGGCAGCTCCCGCGCCGTCCCGCCGACACCGTGCTCGGCGACCTGAAAAGCGGCTCCGGCATCACCGCGCTGCATACCGAAGAAAACGGCCGCCTGACGCTCTCGCTGTGGGATGCGGAACGGCAGTACGGCACGCTCTCTGCGGATGCCTGCCGCGGGCTCGCGCTGCTTGACAGCCGCTGGAACAGCTTTGTCTTTGCCTGCGGAGACAGCGTATGCACTGTCCGGCGCAGCAGGCTGCATATTTCCGCCGCAGAGAGAGACGGCAGGCTATGCGTGACCGTTTCCGGCAGCATCACCGCGGAAACGGACGATCCCGCCGCCGCAGAGAACCGTCTGACGGACATGCTCACGGCCGCGCTGCATGAAACGGCCCGCGATGCCGGTGCCGATCTGCTGTTTCTCCGGGAGTACGCCGTCCGCGGCAGGATCGCAGAGGCCGTGCGCTGCGAACCCGCGGAATGGGCAGGACTGCTCCGCGCCGCGGAATACCGCGTCAGCATCTCCGTTCATGCATGAAACGCGCGCTCTTGTGCAAAATATCCAAATACGATCTGGCTTCCGCGGCAAAAAATTTACGTCAAAACCGTCAAAAAGATATTGACGTTTTACCCGCAAACGGATATACTATAAACGATGTGACCTGCAGAACAAGCTGCATGTGTGCACAGAACATCACATAACAGAGAGGAGCAGATTACATGGTATTTGAAAAGCTCAAGGACATCATTCTCGACCAGCTGGATGTGGACGAGGATGAGATCACAATGGACGCGGATTTCATCGACGATCTCCAGGCGGATTCGCTTGACATTACGCTTCTGATGAAAACCATCTCCGAGGAGTTCGACATTGCCGTTGAGGATGATGCGGTCGATAAGATCAGCACGGTCGGCGATGCTGTTGAGTTCATCGAATCTTATATCAACGACTGAAAAAAGCAGGGCGCAGCCGAACAAGCTGTGCCCTGTCTTTTTATATCCTGTTATCAGCTCGCGGAAAGCACGTAGCCCTTGCTGCGCACCGTCCGGAGAAGCTTCAGCTGGAAGCCGTCATCGACCTTCTTGCGGAGATAGTGGATGTACACCGGCACGATCGCGGAATCCGCGGCAGACTGCGTGACATTCTGCTCCAGCTCCTCCCGCGTGACGGTCGCGCCTGCGCGAGCCGCAAAGTATTCGAGGATCGCACATTCCTTCGCGGAAAGCGGGATCCGTTTGCCGCCTCTCGTCACGACATGCCGGTTCGTATCGACGGTCAGATCGGCGATGCAGTGCAGTCCGTTCCGCACCACTGCCGCGCGCCGGCAGTATGTCCGCACCATGCGGCGCACTCTCGCCATGCACTCGTCCATATGGAACGGCCGCAGCAGATAATCGTCCGCGCCGCTGTCCAGTGCCAGCACCCTGTCCGCGACCGAGCCGCGCGTGCTGATGACCATGACCGGCGTATCCAGCGTTCTTGTGCGCATCTCGCGCAGCACAGCCACGCCGTCCATATCCGGCAGGCTCCATTCCAGCAGCACCGACTCAAAGCGCGGCGACGTCAGCAGACGCAGCGCATCGGTGCCCGTGCGCACCGCGACCGGCGTAAAGCCCTCTCCGCAAAGCCGCTCGCAGAGCAGCTCTCTCAGCGAATCATTCGGTTCGATCAGTAAAATTTCCATCATGTTCCAGCCCTCCGCAAATCCTGCAAAGTGTCCCCTCTTGTGCATACTATAACCGTTCAACTTAAAATGAATCTGAAATTATTTGAAATATTGCGGTGCTCTGACGCATCACTCCGCATATTTTGTCATGCGCGGGATATACTAACCTCGCAGGCGCAGAAAACCGCACCGCTCCGGCAGGACGGATCCCGTGCGCAGCGTCTGCCAAATCCGCGAAATGAGGAATCAAGCATGTGGGATAAGCTAGCGTTGATCCTGCTGGTCATCGGCGGCATCAACTGGGGGCTTGTCGGCATTTTCGAGCTGGACCTCGTGGCATGGATGTTCGGCGGTGCCGCATCCGTCGTGAGCAGACTGATCTATATTCTGGTGGCACTTTCCGCCGTCTGGTGTATTTCCTTCCTGTTCCGCGACAGCACGCCGGTCCGGTCAGAGGCCTGATCCGCCCCCTCGGAATCACCCCTTCCGTACAGCCCTGTACGGAAGGGCTTTTTCCGTCCGGCAGCATCCGACAAAATCTCTTTTACGATATGCCCAAATTTTGCGCAAAGATTCGTACACATTGCCAAAAAGTGACTTGGCGCTTGCGTTTTTGATGAAAATATGCTATACTAAATTGAATGATTTTCACTGATCCTGTTCCGCAAGGAATGATCGAAGGAGGATATCTGTATCATGAACACGACACAGCAGACAGTTTTGAACGGAACGCCCTGCATTATGCTTTCCGCCGGCGGCTATGAGGCCTATATCGCTTACGAGATCGGCTCCAATGTCATCCGGCTGCGCGACGTGAAAAACGGCATTGATGTCTTCCGCTTTTCTCCGGACAACACCGCAGAGACGCTGAAGCAGTCCGCAGAGGTCTGGGGTCTGCCGACGCTCTATCTGCCGAACCGCTTTTCGGACGGCGTGCTGAAAACCTCCGACGCGGTCTATCACCTGCCGGTCAATGAGGCGGCACCCTATCACAACCATATCCACGGCTTCCTGCACAAGCGGGAGCATACCGTGATCTCGCACCATGCGGACGAGAACTGCGCCGTGCTGCGTACATCCTATGACTATGACGAGAAGGATCCCTTCTTCAAATATCTGCCGCTGCGCTTCCGCGTGGAGCTGACCTTCACGCTCAGCGAATACGGCCTGGAGCACAAGATCGCGCTCATCAATCTTTCGGAGAAGGCACTGCCGGTCTCCGTTGCGACGCACACGACCATTCAGGCACCTTTCTTAGACGGCGCAAAGCCGGAGGACATGCGCCTGACCGTTCCGATCGGCAAACGCTGCGAGCTGAACGAACGCTGCCTGCCGACCGAACGCCTGCTTGACCTGAAACTCTCCGATCTCGAATACAAGAACGGCACGAAATGCCCGGTGCTGCAGAATCTCGACAATGACATGTATCAGGCCGAGACGGGCAAGCTGGACGGACAGGATTTCTACGGCGCGATCGTCGAGGACGAGGCCTCCGGCAGAAAGATCTGCTACGAGGTCAGCCCGGAGTACAAGTTCTGGATCATCTGGAATGACAAGGGCTTCAACGGGTACTTCTGCCCGGAGCCGATGACCGCCATGATCGACGCACCGAACCTGGAGCTTCCGGCGGATGTGACCGGCTATCAGGAGCTGAAGCCGCACGGCGTCTTTGAGGCGAATCAGCGGTTCTTCACCGTCTGACACATTCACATATATAAAACAAGACCTGACACGCGATGTGTCAGGTCTGTTTTTTTGTTCTGTCGGTTTTACGGAATGACCGTGATGTTGCCCGGGATAAAGGAATGCACCGTCTGATCGGGGAGACAGCCGGGTTCTTCCCGTGTGCCGCCGCCGAAGTTTGCGTAATCCCAGAAGATCCGGTAGGTGCCGCATTCCTCCGGCATATCGAAGCAGACCGTGAGGAGCACGCCGTCCTCCGTGATCGCAGCATCCGCCTGTGATGTTCCGTTTGAAATGATCCCGGCTCTGCCGGAGGGGCCGAGGCCGCTGCTCATATAATTGTTGAAGCCAAGATGAACACCGATCCCGGGCATGTTCGAGCTGCTGATCAGCGGTGCATGTTCCAGCAGCGTGCCTTCCACGCGGATGCCGACCATATCATAATCAAATGCTGTTATGCCGGGCATTGTTTCGGAATCATACACCAGCGGTTTCAGCGCGGGATCACAGCACAGCAGCATCGAGCCCGAAGCAAACGGCGCACTGCCGCTGCCCTTGACACAGATATTCACCGGTACGTTCTTCTGCCCTGCACGTGCCGTGACCGGCTCGATATAGAGCGTCAGTCCTTCCGCAGCTTCCGGATCAGCCAGAGCACCCTCTTTGCCGAACGGTGCCGATGCATCTTCATCCACAATGACCTTCACGCCGGACACGGTATAATAGACCTTCTGTGTTTGTTCCGCATCTGCGTAAACATGATTGAGGTGAACTTTGACTGTGGTTCCGTCATCAAGGCGGTTGATCGTATAATCCTCCGGAGAAACATATTCCCGGATCAGGTAGCTGCCCGGCACGGACGGCGCGATCAGCGTGCATTCTGCCGCCGCAGCACCGTCCGGTGCCCCGTTACTGCCGTCTCCGGTCCCTTCAAAGCACAAAAAGCGATCCATACAATTATAAGTATCATGAACGCCCGCGGAAAAAAAGGTACCGGTGTAATACTGCGAACCCGTCCCCGACAGCAGATCACATTCTGACATGTTGTACGGGACCCGGAAAGAAGCAACGCCCGGATCATTCCAGACCCGAAGCTGCAGCTTGAACTGTTCGCCCGGCCTGACATGCATAACGACCGGTTCCTCTGCTTCATCCCACGCGAACGTGTACGACCGATCCGCGGGAACCAGCATATAGGAAAGACAGTCGGTTTTCGGCTTCACCTCCGCCGCAGGCGGTACGGGGTCCTGCTTTGGCTGTGCCGTCGTCTGTGCTGCCGGTTCTGTCACGGCCGGGGCTGCTGTCTGTGCTGCCGGTTCTGTCGCTGTTTGCGGGACTGTCAGCGTCTCACGGTCTGTATCCGCCGCCGTCACGGTCACGGTCTTTTCGCCGGAAAGCTTCTGCGGCTTCGCGGTTGTCACGGTCTGCACTGCGGTGATCTCCGCAGAGACGGTTGTCTGTACGGCTTCTGTCACTTCGATTGTCTGACTGTTTTCGCTCATGGAATCATCCGCGGCCCGGTGCAGGATATATCCGCCGATCCCGATATTCAGCGCGATCAGTGCCGCAGCAACGGCAGAACCGGTCACCGTGCCGCGCTTTGTCAGAGAAATGCGCGAACGGCGTGCCTTTTCCAGCACGGCCTGCTTACAGGCAGGGTCCTGCTTCATGCGGTCCACGACGTCGCAGTACTGCTGTATCGTTTTCATAGCTTCAACTCCTCTCCGAGCGCTTCCTTCAGCAGCTTCCGTGCACGGTGAAGCTGTGTCCGGACGGCTGTCTCCGAACGCCCCGTCATCTCTGCGATCTCCGCAGTGGAATAGCCCTCATAATAGAACAGGTGGATCACCGAACGGTATTTGACGGGCAGTTCCATGACTGCGTGATAGACATCGTGCTCCTCCGGCGTTTCAAAGCACAGTGCCGCTTCTTCCAGCGGAACACTGAACCGGTACCGGAACGAGCGCAGCAGATCCTTCGCCTGATTGATCGTCACGCGCATCATCCAGCCGGTTTCGTGGCGTTCGTTCTCAAACGCTTTCCTGCAGGCAAAACGCTTGAGAAAGACCTCTGAGGTGACGTCCTCCGCATCTGCGCGGTTTTTGCAGTACGCAAATGCCAGTCTGTAAACCGATTCATGATATTTGTCGTAAATCTGCTCCATTTCCTGCGTATCCACGAAGTCCCCTCACCCCTTTTTCCGTACTGCGCGCAGTTTCATCAGCTGATGCGAAATGCTCTGACCATTTCATCAGGTATACGTTTCACAGTGCCGGTTTGTTGCAGCGCGCAGATTATTTTGTTTTCTTTATTATAGTGCACGAAAACAGGCTTGTCAACAGCCCATACCGCAAGGATTGGGGAATCGGCGAAATCGTGAAGATTCGGTAAACATTGTGCGAAAGGCTTGACATCATGCCGGAATCGTGCTATGATATAAATGGTAGATTCTGCGTAGAGGGCGCATAATTACCGCAATTTTTGAGAGGGGGAATTTCCCATGAAATCCAGAAAGCTTGCTGCGCTGATGTCAGCGGCTGTCCTGACCGCTTCGGCAATGCCGTTCGGTTCTGTCGGGACTGCTTCCGCTGCCGGCTCATACAATTATGCCGAAGCGCTGCAAAAATCCATGTTCTTCTATGAGGTGCAGCAGTCAGGCAAGCTGCCCGAGTGGAACAATGTCCAGTGGAGAGCCGATTCCATGTGCGACGAGGACGGCAATGAGACCGATGCCGTTCCGGGCGGCTGGTTCGATGCAGGCGACCACTTCAAATTCACGCTGACGAATGCGTATTCCGCTTCGATCATGGCGTGGGGCTACCTCGAATACAAGGACGCGATCAAGAACGCCGGCCTTGAGGAGCTCTACCGCAAGAACATCCTCTGGGGCATGGACTATGTCCTCGGCTGCGACAAGGGCGGCGGCTCCATGATCGGCACGATCGGCGATTTCAAGGGCGGCTCGACCGACCACAACATCTGGTGCAGCCCGGAGGTCTATCTGCGCAAGCATCATCTGAACAACGGCGACTGGAAGCGTCCGAACGACACGATCAAGAACGCTTCCGTTGCAGCACTGTCCGCGGCGGCACTCGCAGAGGGCTACCTCATGCTGAAGGACACCGATCCCGACAAGGCTGCAAACTACTTAAAGCACGCAAAGGATCTCTTTGACGGTGCGGACAAGATCCGCGACACGAAGGATCGCGGCGGCATGGGCGACATGTACCCGACCTCCACATGGATCGACGACTGCATGTATGCAGCCTGCTGGCTCTATAAGGCGACCGGCGACGAGTCCTATCTGAGCAAGATCGAGAAGGATTATATCCCGCAGTTCCCGACCGAAAGCCAGTCCACCGACTGGAAATACACATGGGGCCTCTGCTGGGACGACACCACACAGGCTGCGGCACTGCTCTATGCACAGCTGACCGGCAAGGATGAGTGGGTCAACCACATCGACAAGCACATCCGCTACTGGATGGGCGGCTCCTCCGATCTGAAGCCGTTTGAGGGCAAGATCACCGGCGACGGCCTCTCCCACCTGACGAACTGGGGCTGCCTGCGTCACGCAACCAACACCGCGTTTGTCGCAAAGCTCGCCTGCGATACGATCTTCAAGGATGACAGCTCCAAGGTCAGCAAGTATAACGCATGGGCGGACAGCCAGATGAACTACTGCTTCGGCGACAACAAGCTGAAGATGAGCTATGTGCTCGGCATGGGCGACAAGCAGCCGACGGCGATCCACCACAGAGGTGCCTCCGGCATCCACGATGACCACTGGAACGAGCTCGGTCAGTCCGGCAGCAGCATGGGCGGCGAAAACTGGCAGACCGAATACGCACATACGCTTTACGGCGCACTGATCGGCGGCCCGGACAGCTCCGGCAATTACGGCAGCTACAAGGTCTCCGACTATCAGTACACCGAAGTCGCGATCGACTACAACGCGGGCTATACCGCCTGCCTCTGCGCGATGATCGACGAGAACGGCGGCAAGCCGCTCGCAGATTTCCCGCAGGATGAGACCCCGAAGTGGGCAGAATGGGAAGTCGCTGCAACGCTGAACGGTTCCGGCGACAGCTACACCGAAATCAAGATGTGGGCAATGAACCACACCGCATGGCCGGCAAGAGTTGCAAAGGATATTGAGGTGCGCTATTACTTCGATATCTCCGAGGCGATTGAAAAGGGCATCCCGCTTGACAAGGTCACGGTTGAGGGCAAGGCACAGCAGTACAGCGCAGGCCAGCAGGGCTACGCGACCGTCACCGGCCCGATCCAGTATGACGGCAATATCTACTACGCAAGCATCAAGTTTGAGGACGGCAGAGCGATCCAGCCGACCGGTCAGTCCGAGCACAGAGACGAGGTACAGTTCCGCATTTCCGTTCCGGATGCGATCGAGGGACAGTCCACCAAGGGCGCATGGGATCCGTCCAACGACTGGTCGTACAAGGGCGTCGGCAAGACCGATCTGAAGTCTGACGATTCCCTGAACGAGCACTTCACGATGTATGTCAACGGCAAGCTGGTCTGGGGCGAGGAGCCGGACGGCACGAAGGCTGTTCCGCTTGCGGATATCGGCGGCGCATCCAATACCGAGCCCAAGCAGACCACCGCACCGCCGGTCGTAACCACCGAGCCGCCGGTCATCACGACCGAGCCGGTTTCCACCACGACCGTCAGCGAGACAACACCTGAGCTCACGACCTCCGAGAAGCAGTCCGGCGGCGAAAGTTCGTTTCTTTACGGCGACGCGGATTGCAGCGGTAAAGTGGATGTTTCCGATGCTGTTCTTGTTGCTAAGTTTGTCAATCAGGATCAGACGGCGAACATCACGGATCAGGGACTGAAAAATGCGGACTGCGACGGCGAAAACGGCGTCAGCGGCGGCGATGTCACACGCATCCTGCTGTTCATCGCAAAGATCGTGACCGCAGACCAGATGGGCAAGACCATCTGATATCAGAAAGATGCAAAGAGCACTCTGCAGGAAACTGCAGGGTGCTTTTTTTGCGGGATGCTTTTTGACAAGGCGGCGCTTTATCTTGACAACGGCCGCAATTCATGATACAATAAAATATAACTTCGGCATAACCGCTTAATACAGAAGGGAGCAGATATTATGGAGCAGGCTGCCGCAAAGATCATTGCGTCATCGACCGCCGGCGATACCGTCGTCGCATCCGCCGCAAGGATCTCGACCACGCAGGGCACTGCGCTGGAAATTTACGAAAAATCGCGCACCAAGGACAACAACAGCACACTGATCGAGAAGGTCGTCGGCTCCGGCCACACCTCAACGCTCGAACACCAGTTCTTCACGGTCGCGTTTGACAATGTCTCCGTCTGCACGGAGGAATTCGTCATTGAGTTCCGTCTGGGCTCTTATACGGTCAAATCCCGCAGATACGTGGATTATACCGATGCCGGATTCTATATCCCGCCGATGCCGGACAAGCTCCTGCCGGACTACAGAAAGCAGATGCAGTCGCTGTTCGATACCTACGCGGAGCTGCTGGAGCTTGAGATCCCGAAGGAGGACGCGCGCTATCTGCTGCCCTATTGCTTCCGCAGCAATTTCTACTGTACAATGAACGCACGCGAGCTGCTATATATGATCACGGTCATGTGTATCGGCCGCGGCTCGTATTATCCCGAGCTGAAAGCACTCGGCGAATCGCTCAGGGAGCAGATCCGGGCATACTTCCCGAACCTGCCGGAGCTGACCGCAAAACGATATCACACCGGCAATGCGGAAAATCAGGGCCGCTATAAGCCGGACAAAAAATTCGGCAAGTTCCCCGACCCCGAGCCCGCTGCCGCCGAAACGATCCTGCGGAGCGTCCCGGACGGCGAGGACGCGGCCAATCTGCTGGCAAATGCCCAGAACGCAAACTGGATGCTCGCGGATGACCCGGAGGGCAATTACGAATACTACGACCTGATCGGCGGAGAGCGTCCGCGCGAGCTGGAGCTGATCCATGCGCAGTTCGAGATCAGGAACCTGTCCCTTGCCGCCGTGACGCATCTCGTCCGGCACCGCGTCCAGACCGTTCTGGTTCCGCATGTCTCGCAGGCGGTGCGCACGCAGACCTACGTGCTCCCGGAGACGGTCAGAAGCAATGAGAAGGCATTGAAGCTCTATACCAAAGCATTTGAAAATCACGCAAAGGCACTCAAAAAGCTGCTGAAGGCGGGTCTGCCCGCGGAGGCCGTGCAGTATTTTGCACTGGCGGGCAATCAGGTCAATGTCATCTGCGACATGAACGGCAGAGAGCTGCTGCACTTCATGAAGCTGCGGACATGTACCCGCGCCCAGTGGGAGATCCGCGGCTGTGCCGTCGAGCTGCTCCGGCAGCTGCGAAAGCAGTGTCCGACCGTGTTCCGCTGCTTCGGCCCGAGCTGCTATGTCAACGGCAGCTGCCCGGAGGGAAGGCTCTCCTGCGGAAAAGCCGCCGAGATCAAAACACAGTATGCCGATCTCCAGATTCCGGAGGCGTAATGCCGATTTTATGAAGATTTCCTGTTTTTTGCAGAAAATCCCGAAAAGCACTTGCAAAAATCTGCGAAATCCGCTATAATATAAGGTAGCTTTGTATACACAGGAAGGAGAAACGACATGCCCAGCGGAAAAAACTCAGGGTACAGAAAAAAACCGCTTGCCCGTTCCAAGCGCAGAAGGACCCGTCATAAGAAGCAGCGCCGCGGCCCGGTGATGCGCTTCCGGTTCAGCAGACTGATCCTGATCTGGATCTTCAGTCTGATCTGCTGCTTCGGTGCATATCTGCTCGCACGAAACCTGAATCCGGATAAGGATGTGTTCGTTAAGCCTGCTGACGGCGAGACCGTGCAGGAGGAGTCCTCCGTACAGGATGAGACGGCAGAAACACCGGCAGACAGTCAGCCGGAGGAGACGCCGGATACACAGCAGGATCCCGCAGACGAAACGTCCGGGGATGAAGACGGCGAGGACGCACCGTCCGGCCCGCAGAAGATCAACCCGGTTCCGGAATCCGAGCCGAAGCCGCAGGAATATCTTGCAAAATGTGCATTTGTCGGCGAAACGAATATCTATAACCTCGGAGAGGACAATCTGCTGCAGCCGTTCAGCGTCTACGCAAGCGAAAAGCTGACGCTGGAAAACTATGCCAAGGAATACGTGCTCCTGAACGGCACGACGATCCGCATTCTCAGCGCACTGAATCAGGCAAACTGCCCGATCTATATGATGTTCGGCACGGAGAGCCTCGGTACGCAGTCGCCCGAGCAGACCATCACACATTTCACGACGCTGCTGGATTCCCTGATCGCGACCGCGCCGGAATCCCAGGTCATCGTCATGTCGATCCCGCCGGTCACGGCAGAAGCGGAAAAGGCTGCGGATCACCCGCTGCTGAACAGTGTCATTGACGATTACAACTCGAGACTGCTCGCATTATGCGATAAGAAGAACGTCTACTTCGTGGACATCAACACCGCACTGAAAAACAATGATGGCAAGCTGGACGGTCATCTTGCGACCGAGGACGGCATGCATCTCAGCTTAGAGGGCGGCATGGTCCTGCTGAATTACGTGCTCTCGCATGTTCCGCAGGATTAAGCCCCGGCCAATAAACAGCAAAACAGAACCAGCGGCATACCGGTTCCGGTACGCCGCTGATTCTTTTTCTTGAAAGGGTTGTCAAAAGTATGACTTGAAAGGGAGGATAGTGTTCAGAGAGGGGGAATGTATGCGTTGCTCAGGCGCATGTTGTTTTCTCTGATGATGTTATTATAGCAGCCGATTGTGGAAAATGTGTGTAAATGCAGCGATATCCGCGGGAAAGTCTCGTGAGAGACCGTTTATTCCGCAGTCAGATAATAGGTCATTCCTTCCATTTCAATTGCTGTCGCATCGCTGACATCCATAAACCCGATAAAGCTGTCCGGTCGTTATTCACTTTTCACTATTCACTATTTTAAGCAAGAATCCCCCGAAAAGACGATTCGGGGGATTCTTTTATTCGGACATACAGCATCAGAGAGATTTCAGAATTGAAAGCCGCGCGTTAAGGGCGTGTCACAAACCCGCCGGTCGCAGGCGCGAGATTGTCATAATGATTCTTGCGGACGACCTTGATCTGGACGGCTTCAATGCGCGCGCCGTAGTTATTGCCTGCCGCACCGCCGTTCTTCGACCAGCCAAGCCAGCCCTTCCCGGCGATATGGACTCTGTAATAGACATCGTACCTGTCGACGTAGTTGCTCGGGCGGATCTGGATCGCAATGCACTGCAGTGCCCGGGACTGACCGACCGAACCGATATATGCACCGTCGGTTTTCCAGCCGCAGACTGCACCGTTATCCGTGAAAATACCGTTATATCTGAGAAACGTGGTATTGATGCAGAGTGCTTCCAGCCGTCGGCTCTGGCCGGTCGTTCCGGCGATCTCGCCTGCGTCCACAGCATCCATCCAGCCGTAGTCCTGGACGTGTGCCTCATATTGAAAATAGATATCTGACGGGACGGCTTCGATCGGAAGCGTTCCTGCTGCAGATGCAGTCAGTGCGGGGACGGTCTGCTTCAAAGCAAGCGGCGCGGACGCCGCAGTGCTGAACATCATGGTCAGTGCCATAAAGCCGCCGGCATGTTTTTGAAAAGCTTATTCATGATCGGTTTCTCCTTCGTTGGTTCGATTTATAGATTTATAGATAGTGTGTTGATAATGAATTGCAGGATTCTCTGATGAATGCTGTATGAAACCGACAGGATCAGCCCTTGCGGTGCCGTTCCAGAAAACGCTCCATGCGGTCTGCCGCCTCAGCAAGATGCTTGAGGGAATACGCATAGGAAATGCGGATGTTGTTTTTGCCGCACTCGCCGAACGCGGAGCCCGGCACGACTGCGACCTTTTCCTCCTGCAGCAGCTTCTCGCAGAAGTCCTCGCTGCTCATGCCGCTGGATTCGATGCTCGGGAACAGATAGAACGCGCCCTGTGCCGGGAAACATGAAAGCCCCATTTGCGCAAAGCGTTCCAGCAGAAAGCGGCGGCGGTGATCGTATTCCTCGATCATGTGTGCGCAGTCCGCATCACAGTGCTTCAGTGCCTCGATCGCCGCGCGCTGGCTGACCATCGGTGCACACATGATGCCGTACTGGTGGATCTTTCTCGCCTGCGCAATGATCTCCTTCGGCGCGGCCATCCAGCCGAGACGCCAGCCGGTCATTGCAAAGGTCTTGGAAAAGCCGTTGACCACGACCGTCCGCTCCCGCATACCGTCCAGCTCCGCAATGGAAACATGCTTGGCGCCGTAGGTCATCTCGGAGTAGATCTCATCAGACAGCACGAAAATATCCGTGCCGCGCAGCACCTCCGCGATCGCCTCATAATCCTCGCGGCGCATGATGCCGCCGGTCGGGTTGTTCGGATAGGAGAGCATCAGCAGCTTGGTTTTCGGTGTGATCTTCGCTTTCAGCTCCTCTGCGGTCAGGCGGAACTCGTTTTCCTCCTTCGTCGGCAGGGAGACCGGTACGCCGTCCGCCATGGAAACAAGCGGCGCATAGCATACAAAGCAGGGCTCCGTGATGAGCACCTCGTCGCCGGGATTCAGCAGCGTGCGGAAGGTCAGATCAACCGCCTCAGAGCCGCCGATCGTAACAAGCAGCTCATTTTCGGGACAGTAGCTCAGCTTATACTTTCGCTCCATGAAATGCGAGATCTCTTTGCGGAGCTCCAGCAGGCCGGAGTTTGCGCCGTAGAAGATCGCCTGCCGCTCCAGCGTCGCGATCGCCGCAGAGCGGATCGTCCACGGGGTACGGAAGTCCGGTTCTCCGACGCCCAGCGAGATGACGCCCTCCATGCTTTCCGCCAGATCGAAGAAGCGGCGGATCGGAGAGGGTGCGATCGCCTGTGCACGCTGGGACATCAGCTGTTCATAGTTCACAGATATACACCTCTTTCATCGCCGGGCTCGTCCTGAATGAGGATGCCTTTTTCCTTATAGCGTTTCAGCACAAAATGCGTTCTGGTCGAAAGCACGCCGCTCAGGGTCGCGAGCCGCTGTGCGACAAAGCTTGCAATGTCGCGCAGGCCGGAGCCCGTGATCGTGATGCCGAGGTCATAGCCGCCGGACATCAGCGTTACGGATTCGACCGACTCAAAGCCGGAAATGATCTTCGCGAGCTCGTCAAAGCCGCAGTCCGGCTGCGGGGTGACCTTCAGCTCGATATAGGCGGAGACCTCGTTCTTGTCTGCGAGCTCCTCGTCCACAATGACACTGTAGCCGCGGATCACGCCGGATTCCTCCAGCTCCTTGATCTGCTTGGCGACAGTTGCTTCATCTCTGCCGAGCATCGCAGCGAGCTCTGCATCGGACAGTCTTGCATTCTGCTTCAAAAGCTGTAACAGCTCTTTCATGGGTGATCGCTCCTTTTTTACGGTAAAATCTGACAAATCGGATTATTTCTTGTCAAAGCGGTCGAGCTTGTCGATCAGGAAATCGCAGACAAGCCGCTCTGCTTTCTTCTTTCTGCCTGCGGAAGTGGTCGGGATGCCCGTGACCTTTGCGATCTTCCGCCTGAGCTTTTCCGTCGGGGACTGTCTGCGCTTGCGCCGCGGCCTCGGCGGCGGCGGGAACAGCGGGAACATCGGTGCTTTTCTGACCGGCATAATAGACATCTCCTTTCAGGTTTCGGCTTCGTAACGCACAATGCCGCCGGTCATTGTCATCAGGACTTTGCCGGTCAGCGTCATGCCCTTGAATACGGTATTATGGGATCTGGAATGCAGCTTCTCCGGATCGACCGTCCATTTGCGGTCCGGATCGACCAGAATCAGGTCTGCCGGTGTACCCTCGGAGAGCGTGTTCTCCGGCAGATGCAGCAGTCTGCGCGGGTTATCACACATCAGCCGGACAATATCCTGCAGCGTGAGCAGTCCGGTGTGATAAAACGCCGTCAGCGTCGCGGCGAGAGAGGTCTCCAGCCCGACCACGCCGTTCGGTGCCTTTTCAAAATCAGCCTTCTCCGCTGCGGTATGCGGCGCGTGATCGGTGATGATGCAGTCGATCGTGCCGTCCAGAATGCCTGCCTTGATCGCCTCGACGTCATCCGGTGTGCGGAGCGGCGGGTTCATGCGGTAGTCGGCATCGCGCTTTAAGAGCAGCTCGTCGGTCAGCATGAAATAATGCGGGGCGGTCTCGCAGGAGACATTTCCGCCTGCGGCCTTCGCCTTCCGGACAGCGTCCGTGCTGCCGCGCGTCGAAACATGGCAGATATGCAGCTGTGCGCCGGTTTTCAGGGCAAGCTGCAGGTCGCGCGCCGTGATCGAATCCTCGGAACGGCGATCCATGCCCTTGACACCGAGCTTTTCGGAAACGGCTCCCTTGTTGATAATGCCGCCGTTGATGATCGCCAGATCCTCGCAGTGCGATACGACTGGCAGTCCGGCAGCCTTTGCCCCGGCCAGCGCGGCCTCCATGAGCTCTGCAGTCGGAACGGGTCTGCCGTCATCGGAAAGTGCCGTGACGCCCGCGGCCTTCAGTGCCTCGTAATCGGCAAGCTGTTCGCCCTTCAGCCCGACAGTCAGCGTACCGGTCTGATGCACATCCACGCCGGTATCCTTTGCGCGTTCCAGAAAATCACGCACCTGCTCAGGATTGTCCATCGGCGGGGTCGTGTTCGGCATACAGAGCACGCCGGTCACGCCGCCTGCCAGCGCGGCTGCGCTGCCGGTATGAACATCCTCCTTATGGGTCTGCCCGGGGTCGCGGAAATGCACATGCATATCGAACAGGCCGGGCAGGACAACCAGTCCCGTGCCGTCGATCACGCGGTCCGTCTCTGCTGCGATACCCTTCCCGACGGCGGCGATTCTGCCGTCCCGGATCAGGATATCGCAGACTGCGTCCCGCAGGCTGTCAACCGCGCGGACATTGCGGATGAGTACGGTCTCCAAGGAAACCAGCCTCCTTTATCATAAAAGAATCTGAGAATTGAATAATCAAAAAGCATTTATCTGCTTACTTTCCAGTTTGCTCTATACAATTCCCGCCGTGTTTAATTGAAAAAAGGTATTTCGCGTTCTGCGGAGCGCGACCGGAGGCGCTGCCATACATAAAGGAGCTAGCTCCTTTATGTATGACTCACGCAAGCTTTTGAAAAAGCTTGACCAAAACTTTTGATATGGGTAGTTGCCCTTTCAGTACTGCCGCTCGTTCAGAACGTCCGGCGGATGCTTGCAACCTTGCGCTTCAGCTTTCTGCGTTTCTGCCGCTTCCGGTGCGTCAGCAGCGAGATGACCCCGGCGATCAGCGAGATCAGCCAGATGCGGTCAACGCCCTTTGCAAAGAGCAGCCTTGCGCCCTCCTGCAGCGGGATCGCGTCGCTCGGTTTTTCCGCGCCGACGGCGTCCTGCTGAAAAACGCCCGCATTGAAAAATGCGCTGCCGTCAGCTTTCCTCCACTTCCATTCCTTCGTCATGCGGTGCCTCCTCAGCATGGAGCAGAATGATCTGCTTCCGCTTTTCAAATTCCTCATCGGTGAGAATGCCGAGATCATGCTGCTTTTCCAGACCGCGCAGCAGCTTGACCGTCTCCGGCGCATGAAGATTCGGGACCGGCTTGCCGAAAGCCTCCGCCGGGGGCTTCGCGATCACAAAATGGATTTTCTTCCCCATTTCCGTGAACATGTTTTCATGCTCCGTGCGGATGTTGTCGGCGGGCTCGTCTGCGTGGAGATCGAATGTGTGATGCAGGATCTCCCAGCCGGATTCCCTGAAATATTCCAGCGATTCCTCGAATAGATCGCGGTCGTCGGTCTTGAAATGCAGCTCGCCGCGCAGAACGGCTGCATACTGCCGGAGCTGCCGCGGATGCGTCAGGCGGCGCTTTTTGTGGCCTTCCTTCGGCCACGGATTGCAGAAGTTGATGTAAATGCGGTCTACGCCGTCCGCCGGGGTAAGCACCTCGGAGAAGCGTTCGATATTGAGAATGGACAGCAGGATATTGTCCGGCTCCCGGCCTGCCTCCGAGAAGGCTTTTTCGGTCTTGCGCTTTGCCATGCCGAGCATCTCGCTTTTGATATCGAGCGCAAGATAATTGCATTCCGGATGCAGCACCGCCGCCTGCGAGACCCAGCCGCCCTTGCCGCAGCCGAGCTCGACATAGAAAGGCTGCTCCGGCCTTGCGAAATGCGTCCGCCACTTGCCCGCGAGCGAAAAAGCGTCGTCCATGCAGAACGGCGAGGCAGCCAGCTCCGGCCTTGCCCATTTTTTGAATCGGATTCTCATAATTACCTGTCCTTGCTTTGAGATATAGTTATACTTATTATAGCACATAAATGTAGTTTTTTCAATGGGTGCGGGGTGAAAAAATAACAGGATAAGCTGCTTGGGTGAAAAAAGGCAGCGGATTCTACCCGCTATAGCATATTATGCGGGGTATTTCAATGGGAGAGGAGCAAAAAATTGAATAGTGAATAGTGAAGAACGAAAAGTGAATAGATGCGGTATCGCCTTCGGCGATTTATTTTGATATGTGCCCGCAGGACTTCCCGCACCTTGACAATCCTTATCCTCCGCAGTATAATAGTAGTAATCAAAAACCGGAGGAAATAAAGCAATGCAGGAAGAATTTACACGGACAGAAATGCTGCTCGGTGCGGACGCCATGGAGCGGCTCCGCAGCAGCAGGGTCGCGGTATTCGGCATCGGCGGGGTCGGCGGCTACGCGGCGGAGGCACTTGCGCGGTCAAGGGTCGGCACGCTTGACCTGACCGACAGCGACAGGGTCTGCCTCTCGAACCTGAACCGCCAGATCATCGCGCTGCACAGCACGGTCGGGCAGTACAAGGTCGATGCCGCCGCCGACCGCATTCACGATATCTGCCCGGAAACGACCGTCAACCGGCACTGCTGCTTTTTCCTGCCGGAAACCGCGGATCAGTTTGATTTTTCGCAGTATGACTATGTGATCGACGCGATCGACACGGTCAAGGGCAAGCTGGAGATCATCATGCGGGCAAAGGAAGCGGGTACCCCCGTGATCTCCTGCATGGGCGCGGGCAACAAGCTCGACCCCACCGCGTTCCGCGTCGCGGATATCTATAAAACGAAGGTCTGCCCGCTGGCGCGCGTCATGCGCTGTGAGCTGCGCAAGCGCGGCGTCAAATCGCTGAAGGTCGTTTATTCCGAGGAGCTGCCGGTCGCGGCGGCACCCTCTGAGGAGGAAAGCGTCCGCCGGAGCACACCCGGCTCGGTCGCGTTTGTCCCGTCCGTCGCGGGGCTGATCCTTGCCGGCGAGGTCATCAAAGACCTTGCGGGCATTTCCCGATAACCCCGGAAAGGAGGGCAAAGTCTTGGTCATCCATACATTCGGACATCACCGCACCTACGAAATGGAGGCACTGCTCAAGCTGTTCCGTCCGGCGGAACGCTTTACATTTTCTGAGCTGCCGGAACCGCCCGCGGAGGACGAATTTTTCTCCGCGGTACTGCTCCCGGAGCCGGACGGCCGTCAGCAGCTGATCTGCCGGACAGCACTCACGAACGGTTCGCGCATCAGCGAAAAGTGCCTGCCTGCTGATATTCCGAATAATCTTCTCGACCGTGAGATCTCCGGGCTGCTTTATCCGCAGCTCTGTGACCTGACGGGTCTGCGGCCGAAATGGGGCATGCTGACCGGCATCCGGCCGGTGAATCTGCTGCGGAAATTCGCAGAACGCACCGGCAGCGTCGAACAGGCCAAGGACGATTTCCGGCATATCTGGCATGTGACGGAGGAAAAAACGCAGCTTGCCGCAGATATTCTCGCGGTGCAGCAGCCGATTCTCGATGCGGCACCGAAAAACGGCGTCGGCATTTACCTGTCGGTTCCGTTCTGCCCGACGCGCTGCAAATACTGCTCATTCGTCAGCAATTCCGTTGCGCAGATGGGCAGGCTGATTCCGGAATACATGGCACGGCTTGATACGGAAATGCAGCTGATACGCGGAATTGTGGATGAATTCGGGCTGCGCATTGATACGGTTTACATCGGCGGCGGCACACCGACCACGTTTGACGAAGCTGATCTCTGGCAGCTGCTTGAATGGATTGATGATGATCTGCTGCTCGCCGCGCCCGACGGAAGCGGTGTGCGCCGATGCACGCCGCTGCGGGAATATACCGTCGAAGCGGGCAGGCCGGATACCATTACGCGCGAAAAGCTGCAACTCATGCGTCAGTTCGGCGTCACGCGCATTTCGGTCAACCCGCAGAGCTTTCAGGATCATGTGCTGAAAGCGGCGGGACGTCCGCACACCGCGCAGGATGCGGTCGATAAGTTCCTGCTGGCGCGGGAAATGGGCTTTGACAACATCAACATGGATTTTATTGCGGGACTGCCTGCCGATACGGTGCAGGGCTTCCGCGAGAGCATCGACCGCGCCGTTTCGCTTGACCCGGAGAGCATTACGGTGCACTGTCTTGCGCTGAAAAAGGCGGCGGACTTCTACCAGAGCCTTGCCATGCCGGATGCGGAGGCCGTCAGCGAAATGGTCGGTTATGCGTATAAAACGTTGACGGCTGCGGGCTATCGGCCGTATTATCTCTACCGGCAGAAGAACATGGCGGCGAATCTTGAAAATGTCGGCTATGCAAAACCGGGATTTGAGAGCCCGTATAATGTAATGATGATGGACGATTCGCAGACGATCTTAGGCATCGGCGCGGGTGCGTCTACCAAAGTGCTCGGCGGAAAGCGCGGCATTGAACGCCTGACCGAGTGCAAGTATCCTTATGACTATCTTGCACGCTTTGACGAGCTGATGCAGGAGAAAGAACGGCAGCTCCGGGAACTGTTAAGCGGTATCGCTTCGCGATGATTCAAAATGGGGCTCCGCCCCAAACCCTGCTGGGGACTAGTCCCCAGACCCCGTTATGAAATAAATTGTCTAGCCGAAATAAAAGTTTTGATCAAACTTTTTCA
>MSGZ01000004.1 GCA_001940925.1 Ruminococcus sp. Phil11 | reverse complement strand
AGTGTTCAGCCGGATGCATATCGTTGAGGCATGGGGAACCGGCATCCAGAAAATGATCGAAGGCTGTCAGAAGTATCTGATCGCTCCGCCAGTGTTTGAAGAATCCGGCAATAGCTTCCGTGTCATTTTCATGCAACAGGTGCATGACCAAATAAATGTCCAAAAAGAGGTCCGGAAAGACACACCTGCACAATCGGAAAGAAAAGCAAAGATCATTGCAATGTTGAAACAGCAGCCGAAGCTGAAGCCGTGGCAGATTGCTGACCTTCTGCGGTGCAGTTATAAGACCGCATACCGCTGCTTGCAGGAGATGATTGCCGAAGGGACAATCAAACGTACCGGCTCACGGAAGGAAGGTCGTTGGGAAATCTCTTCCGCTTCGGATTGATCACCGTCCATTTTTCTAAATCATAAAAATACAAAACGCTCCTGCATGTGATTGCGGGAGCGTTCGTCATTGGTTGGTATTCTCTCAAAAATGCAAAAAGGATTGCTTTTGGCACTTTTCGTTTATTTGGACATTTGCACATAATTTGTGTGAACGGATTGTGAAATACCCCTTTTCACGACTTGATAGATACCGTTACCCAATATCTGTTTTGACCAACCGTTTCGTTTGTCAAAATAGAGCGTTTCGCTGCGCTTCACTTCTTATGGGCAAAGTCTGCGACCTTGACGGCATACGCTGCTCCGCAGTCGGGCATTCCCGAACCCTTTACCACTTCACACAGCATTTCTCAGGATACAATAGAAACAGCCGCCGGTATGCATCATCAGACACACCGGCGGCTTTATCAAAACGGCTGCTCAGATTCATGGCATCTCAGGGGCACCTAATCCCGCAACAGAAAAATCTATTGGAACCATATAGGGATCGAAATTGGCTGAAAATTCCTCATAGCTGATCTTTTTAGCAATGTATTGTAAAATTCTCTCGGCGTCCTGCATGTCCACGTTTCCGTCAAATATAACATCTGCGTTCAGCTTTCCTTTATCAGTTAATTCTGCGTCTCTGTCCTCATTCGCAAATCGTGCAATCAGAACAGCGTCTGCAACGTCGCAAAATCCGTCACAGTTGGCGTCACCCGGCTTCCCCTGTACCGGCTCCGGCGTATAAGGACCGCCGTAAACCTCGTGATAATTGCGGAACATGGCATTCGCTGTTGTTTCAGCGGGATGAACCGGCTCCTGCTGCTCCGGATACAGATACTGCACTTCCTGCAGAATGCCGTTTTCATCTGTGCGCGCATAATGGATCATTGAAAAATCCTGGATGCCGATGACTTCCTGTCCGCTGCCGTCAAGCCAGTATACAAGCGAAGTCGGGTCGCCTGTGTCGTAGTAATCCGGATAAATCTGCGCGTCCATGAGTGCCTTCCAGACTTTTTCACATGGCTGCGAAGGATCAACGATGCGGTTTGCTTCGTCAAGTGTCAGCCGCGGCGCATCCGCTGCGAGCACTCCCGTGATGATAGCACGCTCGCGGAGATAGATGCCCCACCCGTTCTGTTCCGCCTCTTCAAGCTTTTTTAGTGCGGCTTTCTGTGATTCGGAAAGTGCAGGCTCCGTGACTGTGACCTTTACCATGACCGAACGCTCTCCGTTATCTTCCGGCGAAAGCTTGACTTTATTTTTGTCCAGCCTTGCCGAAACCTGAATCGTTGCGGTACCTGCCGAGGTACCGATGACATGTCCGCCGATGTACGGATAGACCCATGCGACAGATTTATCGTCGGAATAAAAATGCAAAGAATCTGCCAGATAGTAATCCGGATTCAGAGAAACCTTCAACTCACGGGTTTCACCGACGTTCAGCGTGAGTGTCGATGTGTCAACGGAAAGCCCGTACAGTTCCTTTGCATCATTATCTTCAACGGAGATCGGCCGCTCAGAAGATTTGCCAAGGCGTATTCTTTCAATATTAAGAATATTCTCGTTATCATCACTTTCCAACTGTCTTGTTGCAAAATAATAAGATTTGTAGATGTTTTCTTCGCCATAGGCGTTGAGATTAACAGAAACTTCCAGTACATCTGCTTTTTCTAACCCAGTCTCAATTAATACTTCACTTCCCCGGTGATTCAATTCGGTTGAGAGAATATATATACTGCCCAGAGCTTTTTCAGGCACACCGAGTACTTCAGCTGTTCTATCCCTGGAAATCTGTTCAATGTCAACCATTCTTCCATCTGCATCCTCTACTGTCACCGTTTCCCACAATGTGGGGATTACTTTATCGTACTCGTTCAATAAAATATAGTAACTGATACATCCGTTCTCGCAATAAAGTGGTGGGTTCGCAGCGATTTTTCCGATTTTTTCGGTAATGCCCTTGCAATCTGTCAGCGTTTCAAGTTCTTCAAGACTCATTTGCATAAGTTCATCTAACGTGTAGTCTTTGGATTCATTTGCCCAGGCAGGCATCCCGTGGAGCATCACAGTTGCAGCCAGTGCTGCGAAAATCTTCTTTTTCATGATAAATACCTCCTTAAAAAGCAGTTCATGAAATCATCTGCGGAGCGTTTTCTGCTCCTTATTTATTCATGGTTTAAGGAGTGCCGTTTTTTCCTGATTGCCCAAAGTTTGTTTGAGGTTACAAAAAAAGAGCGCCGTTCGCACGTCGCTCTTAGCAATATGACCAATCAAGAAAACATGGAATAAACGATTTTTCTGGTTTCGAGCTCATCCAGCCCATCTGCCCAAATCGTATATATCACCTGATCAGCTTTGAACACAACCCGGTATTCCGTATCGTTCACCTTAAAGAATTCCACGCTGACGCCGCAAATCGTTTCTGTCGTGTTTTCATATGAATGCAGCGGAATACCGATTTCCAGTTCCAAAGACGGATCCGTCAGGTAAGTATAGGTGATGATTACCTTTTCCTTTTTGTGTGCGAAACTGAATACGACATTCGTCGTTTTGTCAAGTGAATCCACCTTGCCCCATTCACTGTCAGGCGTTAGTTCCGCCGGAAGATACTGAGGAACAAGCGGTGTAAAACCGTTTTTCTGACAAATGTCAAGTATTTCTGAAGCAAATCTGTCCGGATTGCTCTGTGCAGCCGGATTGTCATCCTTGAAGCTGATCATGATTCCGCCGTCTGTCAGGCGCACAGCCGCAGAAAACGCATTCATGCCGAAAACCGAATACGACAGAATATTTGATGTGACAAATATCAGTGCGCAGGCAATCGGGAGTAACCAGCGCACCCGAATAACACGCTGTTTCGGCTTGAATTGCTCCGCATCCTGCATGATACGCGTAATTGCATCAGTTTTACGTTCAGCGATCAAGGCATTTGTGCCGTTTGCCTCACATAATGTCGCTGTTATTTCATTGATGAGATCATAATTTCGTTCTTCAGCAGGCTTATTCTGTTCTGCTTCCAGGGTTTCCAGCAATTCCTCAAAAAATCCACGGTCCGCATCGTTTTCCTGCATTTTAGCGGCTAATTCTTCATTTGTCATCCGAAACACCTCCGTTCCCTATATATTCATGGTTTGAAACAGTGCCGTTTTTCCAGCGTAAAGCTATTTTGGAGACTTTCGCACTTTCTCTCTTATCTTGTGGAGCTTTTTGTATAATTCGCTGATTGACATTCCGTATTTCTTGGCTAAATCAACACGTTCTCCTTTGGGGGCTGAATAATATGCTTTCAGAAGCTCCAGTTCCTGATCGGTCAGGCAGTCAAAAGCATCTGAACAGCCAACTTCTTCCGCTTGAACGGTCTGGTCGTTCATATCTTCAGGATCATAGTTTAGCATGGCCTGGAATTTGAGCTGCTTCTTACGATAGTCTTTCACAATTCGGTTAGCAGAAGCATAGAGCCAGCCGCGGATATTCTGTTCAAGGTCCAGTTCGTTTTGTTTCCGTAGTAACAGCAAAAAGGCATCATGGGCACAATCTTCCGCACCGCGGAAATCGTCTTTCAGCAGAAAGAAGCAGTATCTCACGATCTCGTCATAATACTTCTCTATGATCTGATTACACTGTTTTCCGCGATTCATTGTACCACCTCCTTGCGGTTGGATCATATATCATGATTGTACCATATCGGCAAAGCAATGTCAAGAACAGAAACAGAGCAGCATGATTGGCTCATACTGCTCTGTTTGGGGATTTCAGCACTTTGAAAAAACACGTATTTACGTGGGAACTACTCGGCTTTTTTGCTGATGTGTCTTTTTGGACCTTTTTACACGTATTTACGCAGGTTTCCACTAGGGGTTGAGGGCTAGTGTATGCAGCACGTGGGAACTCGTCATGTGAACCTGCGTGGGAACTGCGCCTGCAAAATGCTTCAGAATACCGAAATTTTCTTCCGGAATCGGAATTGTTTTGCAGTAAAATCTGCAAGAATCTTTAGTACCTACTTGAAATTTACGCATCTAGGTTTATTCTGCGTTTTGAGCTGTAGAGAGGCAGCACCCCATTACGAATCCGCCGGATGCACCGCTAATAATCGCTCAATCAGCTGCTTGGCGGCTCTGGGGGAGCGGCCGCCGCTGCGGGCAGCAAAGTCCTCTGCCTTCTGTGCCAGCGTTTCCGCGTCCGTATCAAGCCCCATCTGCGCCGCAAGCTGCTGCGTAAAGGCCAGATATTCCGCCCGCTCCGGCCTTGCAAAGCAGACGCGCAGTCCGAACCGTGCCGAGAGCGAATCCAGTGCCGCGCCGTCCGCATCGTCCTTCCCGAGCAGATTCTGCCGGCTGCCGGTCGCATAGATCAGCGCATTGTCCGGCCGCGCCGAGACCGTGCCCTCCAGCGTCGCCTTCAGCACGGAGAAGCTGTCGTCCCCGGGCGCAAATGTCAGATCGTCGATATACAGAATAAATTTCAGCGGACAGTCGTATATCTGATCCATGATCTCCGGCAGCATGGGAAGCTGCGCCTTTGTAATCTGAATCAGCCGCAGACCCTGTGCGAAAAATGCATTGACGACCGCTTTGACCGTCGTGGATTTGCCCGTACCCGGATCGCCGTAAAGCAGTACATTCTGCGCAGGTTTTCCCTGCAGCAGCGCAAGCGTATTATCTGTGACAGCCTGCCGCTCCTGCTCATAGCCGGAAAGCTCCGAAAGCTGCACCGGATCGGGGTGCAGCACCGGCACGATGCGCTCATCGCGGATCACGAACATCGGATGCGGCGCAAAGGTGCCGTAGCCGTATTTGCCGATCTCGCGCAGTCTTGCGTGATACTCCGCACCGAAATCGAGGTCAGAGGTTTTCCACTCCGGCAGCACGCCGTAGTAGGAGACCTCCTTCTGCAGCTCATGCGGACGGATCCGCGCAAGCCGCTGCAAAATCGCGAGCTCGTTCTGCACGCAGGCTTCGAGCATCTCATCGACCTGCTCCCCGCGCGCGACCGCTCTGACATAGAAATTATCGTCCTCGCAGATCAGCTGAAAGATATACTCCGTCAGATTCGTGCTTCTCGCATACAGCCGCGTGATAAATTCCGTATACTGCCGGAGCTGGATCATCGGGTCCATGGATTCGGTATCCAGCAGCGCACGCAGCGGCAGGATGACCTCATGCGTCAGCAGCTTGCGGAACACGACCAGCGAATTGAGTGAAAGGTCGATCTCCTGTAATTTTTTGTTTCTTCCCATTTTATGTTCCTTTTTTCAAGAAATAATGTCCGGCATCTGCCGGGAGCGCAGTGTAACCGTCTGTCCGTTTTCACTTTTATATACCGGTCTCAAATCCTGACAATATGCAGATAGGGATCATCCAGTTCCTGCTCCACATCCTGCACGGCTTTCTCCCAAAGATCAAGCCGCTTTTTCGCTTCCATATCCGCAAGAACCTGCGCGACATCCTCCGCATAGCCGATGTCCTGCCAGATTTTCAGAAACTGTATCCCGATCTGATAGGCATCTGCCGGATCGGCACACTGACTGACAGCATCATCCCAGTCCGATTCATAGGCAGGGTCTGCCGTGCTGCCGTCGTTCAGCCGCTGCATACCGCCGAGAATGTGAATCATGCCCCAGTCCCGATCAGCATCCTGTTCATGCTCCTGCGAGAGCAGTTCAAGATAGCGGTAAAAGATGCGGTTGCCTTTGTCATTTTCCATACGGATGCTCCTTTGTCAGCCGGTTGGGTATTTGCCGTCATACGGGTCTCAAAGTGATTTCCCCGTTATTCTGCTGCGGCGTCCATGACCGTCCGCAGGCAGTTCTCGCCGCGCTCGATCGCGACGATGCCCGTGCGGCACATTTCCATGATGCCGTAATTCTTCATCAGTTCAATGAATGCGTCGATCTTCGCAGTCTCGCCGGTCAGCTCACAGACCAGCGCCGTCGTGGAATAGTCCACGATCTTCGAGCGGAAGATCTCGACCGCCGTCATGATATCCTGCCGGTTTTTCGCGGTATTCGCGATCTTCAGCAGCAGCAGCTCGCGCATGACCGTCTCATGCCGGTCGAGCACCTCGACCTCCTTGACGTCGTGGAGCTTTTCAAGCTGCGTGACAATCCGTTCCTTGATATCCTCGTCGCCGTGAAATGCGACCGTAATGCGGGAAACACCGGCGTTTTCGGTCTCGCTGACGGTCAGGCTGTCAATGTTGAAGCCGCGGCGCGTAAACATGCCCGATACGCGGGACAGAACACCGGAAATATTGGCGACCAGTACGCCGATGACATATTGCCTGCTCATGCGGTACACCTCACTTGATCGTTGTAATGATATCGTCCACGGAGCCGCCAGGCGGCAGCATCGGGAGCACAAATTCGTCGGCGTCCGTCACGCAGTCGATGACGAACGGCCCCTTTTGCGCATTGGCCGCTGCAAGTGCCTGACGGAGCTCCGTCAGGTTCGCGGCACGGGCAGCACCTGCGCCGAAGCCCTCTGCAACCTTTTGGAAATCCGTTTTGCGGTTCAGTGTCGTGCCGGCATGGCGGCGGTCAAAGAACAGTGTCTGCCACTGCCGCACCATGCCGAGCACCCCGTTGTTCATGATAATGACCGTAATATCTGCCTGCTCACTGACGGCGGTCGCCAACTCGGTCAGATTCATCCCGAAGCTGCCGTCACCGGTGATCAGCACAACGCGTTTGCCGGTCGCGATATACGCACCGACTGCCGCACCGAGCCCGAAGCCCATCGTGCCGAGGCCGCCGCTTGTCAGAAACGTGCGCGGATGTCTCAGCGGATATCGCTGCGCCGTCCACATCTGGTGCTGCCCGACGTCGGTCACGATGACCGCGTCCTCCGGCACCGCTGCACTGACCGCATCCAGAATCTCAAAATGCGTCAGGCAGGGGCCTGCAAGCCGTTTTGTCAGTGCGTCGTGGGATTCCTGCGTTCTGCGGACTTCCTCCGCGCGCAGCGCCGCGATCCGCTTGATCCATGCCGGATGCCGCCGCTTCCTTACATGCTTTATCAGTCTGCTGACCGCGTCCCGCAGTTCGCCGCGGACGGTCAGCTCCGCGTGAATATTCTTGTTGAGCTCCGCGCCGTCAATGTCAATATGCACGATGCTGAAATGCTTGGAGAAGCGTTCCTTTCTGCCGGTCGCGCGGTCGCTGAAGCGTGCGCCCAGCGCGATCACAAGGTCGGCTTCGTCCTCCGCCGCTGACGCCGCATAATGCCCGTGCATCCCCTGCATCCCGAGAAAGCGCGGGTGATCGGACGGCACCGCGGAAAGCCCCATGAGCGAGCAGCCGAGCGGCGCGTCGATCTTGTCTGCGAGGGCAAGCACCTCCGCGGACGCATTGCCGGAGATCACGCCGCCGCCGAAATAGATATACGGCCGTTCCGCCGCCGCGATCATTTTTGCAGCAGCTTTCAGCTTTTCCTCGGACGCTCTCCGGACAGGCTCCGGCTCGACCGGCGCAGACTGCCTTTCGTATTCGCAGCAGGCGGTCTGCACATCCTTCGGGATATCGACCAGAACGGGGCCGGGTCTGCCGGATTTTGCAATACGGAATGCTTCCCGCAGCGTGTCTGCAAGCTCGTTCACATCCTTGACGATGAAATTATGCTTTGTGACCGGCATACTGACGCCGACAATATCGACCTCCTGAAAGCTGTCCCGCCCGATCAGGCTGCACGGGACATTGCCGGTGACCGCGACCAGCGGCACGGAATCGAGGCAGGCCGTTGCAAGCCCGGTGACCAGATTCGTCGCACCGGGGCCGGATGTCGCAATGACAACGCCGACCTTTCCGGTCGCTCTGGCATAGCCGTCCGCCGCGTGCGCCGCGCCCTGCTCATGGGCGGTCAGGACAAAGCGGATCTCGTCACGTTTTGCATAGAGCGCGTCAAACAGGTCGATGACCTGTCCGCCGGGATAGCCGAACAGCGTATCAATTTCCTGCTCGGTCAAAATTTCTGCAACGATCTGCGCGCCGGAAATCAGCATGACAGTCATCTCCCTTCGGTATAATAAAAAAGCCTCTTTCATGCACAGCGCGGCAGGAAAGAGGCGAAGAACAGTTTTTTTCGCCGCAGATGCGGCCTTTGATCCCCTCATCGCATTTGTCAGTTCTATTATAATATCTTTTTCCCGTTTTGTCAAGTACAGGCACCGGCAAAAAAACGGACGGATGCCCCGGTATGATCCGGCGCATCCGTCCGAGAGGAGTATCGTTACATGAGTCTGTATGTCTGACCGTCCGGCAAAAGCACGTAGATGCTGCCGGTATTGGAGTTGATACCGATGCAGTCCGGGGAAGCGACCGGCATCAGCGAGCGGAACAGCGTATTGGATTCCGTCAGCATGACCGCATCCGTGCCGTCCGGCGCATATCTGTAGATCGCATCGTTTCCGACGCTTGTATGATGCGTCGCATAGACTTTGCCGTCACAGTACGCGAACGAGCTGAGCCCGCAGTCCTTCAAAAACACCTTTGTTTCCTGCGTATCCATATCGCGCACATACCAGTTGACCTTGTAGCGGTCCTCCGGCGTCTCGCCCAGATAATGGAGCTGATGGTCCTTGACAAACCAGCTAAGGATTTCAGCCTTTTCATCCCACGAATTGTATGCCTGCAGAATTTCTCCGGTATAAATGTCGATCTCATTCACGTCCGTGCAGGTATCAGTAATGCCGTTTGTGACACTCAAAAACAGATGCCCGGATGCTTCGTCAAACATCACCGCATAATCGTCAATATAGGCATTATGACCGATCTCAATGATATTCAGCGTGATCGTTTCTCCGGTGCGGCTGTTCAGCAGCATCGGCAGGAATTCCCGGTCAAGACCGGATTCATCGTCAGAATACCGCCATCCGTATCCTTTCAGATAATAAATTCCGGTATCCCCGAGGCGGAGAATACGCGTATAATGGATTCTGCCGACGATTTTTCCGGAGCTTTCATCCGCCGGGCTGATCTTGTTCTGCGGGTGGATATCCTCTGTTGTGCCGTCGGAATAGATGCGCTTCAACCCGCCCGCATAGCCCTGCTGCACGGATTCCGTCTCGCAGTCGGCATAGTATATATCCGTTCCGCTGTTCATCAGATATCCGTAGCCGTATTTGTACAGCAGACAGTCGTCCGAGTTATGCAGACAGCCTGCTTTCTGACAGATGAGATCCGGATTCGGTGCTTTGAGCGGATCCAGCGCGGTTTTCCGCACCTTCTGACTGCCGTAGTAAATATACTCGTCGTCCTGCAAAATGCACGGATCACCCTCGGACGTCACGGGCCGCAGCAGACCCTTTCCGCCCAGAAAGTTCGTTTCTCCTGCGGAAACAGTGTTGTCCTCCTGATGCTCCGCCGGTGTCTCCGGAATGTCAAATGTGACCGTCGTGCCGGGTTCCGTCGTATGGAAAACGACCTCCTGCGTCTGAATGTCCGTGCTGTTCACGATGTCATCGCCGGTGAGCTCCGTGACGATGATCCCGCCGTCGGAGACAGCCGCGCCCGGCTGCGATGCCGCAATCTCCGTATTATCACGGTGCAGCTTGAGCGCAATGCCGCCGAATGCCAGCGCAAAAATGGCCGCGACTGCCGCAAGCCCTGCCGTTCCGGAACGGACGATGCGGGACTGCTTCTCACTTCCGCCGGCCGGACTGCTGAGCACGACCTTTTCCGCTTCTGTATCCGCAGTTTCCGGCGGCGTGTTCCGATAGGTGATCTTTTCGGGCATCGGGCTGCTTGTCAGAATCGCGTCGATCTCGTTTGCCTGCGCTTTGCCGTGCCTGTATTTCCATTCGGCTGCCTCCGCAATCTGACGCTCCGGCAGTCCGTCCATGATATCAAACAAATCCTGCTCGTTCACAGAAATCCCTCCTGTTCCAGATATTCCTTCAGCTTTTTCCGGGTACGGAGCAGCGTCATTTTGACCTTGCTCTCCCCCGCACCGCATTCCGCCGCGACCTCCTGCACGGAGAGACACGACCAGTACCGCAAAATGAACATGACCCTTGTCTCTGCGGGCAGCGTATCCAGAAAACGGCTGATTGCGCCGCTCAGGGCACGCTTGTCGAGCTGTTCCTCCGGATGCTCCGGGGATGCAATGCATTCCGACAGCTCCTCGAATGCAATCTCCGCCTGACCGCCGCCGCGCTTTTCGCGGTGCTTTTCCTTCCGCTTATCGAGCGCGATCCTTCGGCAGACCGTCATGAAGAATCCGCCGAGGCTTTCCGGCTTTGCGGGCGGGATCTTGTCCCAGAGACGCATCAGCGCATCGTTCACGCATTCCTCCGCATCCTGTCGGCTGCCGGTCAGATTGGATGCCATACCAAGCCCGAGGGTGCCGTATTTGGTTTCCGTTTCCCGGATCGCCCGCTGATCGCGCTGATGAAACAGCTGCACGATCTCGCTGTCCTCCAGTATCTGCATAGCTTCACTTCCTTGTCCGTGGTTTTCCGCGCGGTGAGATTTGCCTCTCTGAACATACTGACGACAGAATCTGCGCCCGCGTCACATCTTTTTATATCATACCATATTTTTTTGATTCTGTATAGCCCGGAGCCCGCCGGCAGCATACCGGTATTCACTATTCGTTATTCGCCATTCACTAAAACAAATTACAGGGAGAAGTAACCTTTCAGAAGCCGCTTTAGCGGCGTGTGCTGTCCGACCCCTCCGTCAGCTAACGCTGACACCTCCCCTTTCAGCGGAGGCTTGCGGCGGGCTTCAGCACTGGGAGCAGTAACGCCAAAGAAGCCGCCCGCGGCGTGTATCGCGCAAATTGGGAGTTCTCCGCCAACCGCCTCCGGAGGAAATCGCCAGCCCGGGCTCCGGGCCCGGAGGAAATCGCCAGCCCGGGCTCCGGGCCCGGAGGGAATTGCCCGCTCTACTGCCCGGAAGCGCAACTCCACCGTCAGTAGAATCCGCGCAGATACGTCATTCCTGCGGTAGAATCCGCCGCTGTGCGATTCTGCCAAAGGTAGGTTGCATATTCCGCCGGAATCGGGTATGATAAGAGCAGAGCAAACAGAAAGGAAGCGAGTTCTATGACAACAGCCAAACGAATTCCGCTGCGGGAGCGCATCCTCCCGGACTACACCCGCGGCGAGGAGATCATGAACACGGTCACGCATATCATCGGCGGGGCAGTCGGCCTGCTGATCCTGATCGGCAGCGTGCTGATCGGCGCGGCGCACAAAGACCCGTGGGCGATCACCAGCGGCAGCATTTACGGCTTCATGACCTGCTGCTTATTCGTCATCTCCAGCGTCTACCACGGACTGCCGGACGGCATGGGCAAGCGCGTCATGCAGGTGATCGACCACTGCACGATCTATTTCATGATCGCCGGCACCTATACCCCGGTGCTGTTGGTCGGCATCCGGAAGGAATCCGCATTGGCCGCATGGATCGTGTTCGGCATCGAATGGGGCTGTGCCTTTGCAGCCGCAACGCTGACCGCGATCGACCTGAAAAAGTACAAAAAAATGAGCATGATCTGCTATCTTGCCATGGGCTGGGCGGTCGTTTCGATCCTCGGCATGACACTGCGTGTCCTGACGCTGCCGGGGTTCCTCTGGCTGCTGGGCGGCGGCCTCTGCTATACGGTCGGGGCGGCGTTTTACGGGCTCGGCAAACAGCACCGCTATATGCACGGTGTATTTCATTTATTCGTCAATGCAGGCAGCCTCCTGCAGGCCGTTGCGATCCTGCGCTACGTCCTGTGATTATACTTCCCTTGAACCTGCGGAAAAATCAGCAGGTTCGCCCCTTATCCCACACGAAAGACCCGCATCCATGCCGAACGGATGCGGGTCTTTCGTTTTATTCAGTATCATGCGCGGCGTTATCCGCAAAGCCTGCGGGTACGCTCGGTACGAATCCAGTCAACCGTAAACGCGATAAATTCGGAATTGGTCATGCGGTGATTCTTCATCTGCCCGAAATGCCAGCTGAAACGGCCGTCGTTGTTTTCCCATGCCTGCATGATCGCGTGCCGGATCGCACGCTCGACACGGGCAGGTGTGCTGTGCACCTCCTGCGCAACTGCCGGATAGATCTGATTCATCATAATGCCGCTGCAGGTCGGCTTCTGCACCGCAATCAGGATCGCTGCGCGCAGATAGTAAAACCCGCGCAGATTCGCCGGGATCCCGAAGCTGTGCAGCAGCTTTGTGACCTCGATCTCGGGATCGTTCTCCGGGATTGCCTCCTGCGCGGGCGTGATCCCGCAGAGCCGGTGGATCTCCCGCACAAGCGATGCGGCATTCTCCGGGAACGGGATGCACCGGACACCGAGCTGACCAAGAAGCCGCTCCATATACGGATCCTTCTTCTGACACAGTGCAAAGACCGGCAGCTCCGAAAGCTGCTGTGCCGCCTCCGTAAAATGCGGAAAATGCATCGTCGGGACCGTCAGATTCAGGATCAGGACGTCCGGATGCTCGAACCGCAGAGACTGCAGCATGTCATCATGCGTCTGGCGGCGGGTGACGGCCCAGTCCCCTGCTTTCCGGAACGCAAACGCTGCGTTCACCGCAAACTGGTCGCCGATATCCCCTAAAAGTATGCGTGTTTGTCTTTCCATTTCTTTGTTTTCTCCTTCTCTGTGCTTAATTGAATGGTGCGTTTTTTGTAAGGATATATCCATTATAGCAAACAAAAAAGCACAGCGTCAACCTGCACCGCTGAAATCATCGGGAGAACATACACAATTTTGTCGAATACTGTCGAATGAGCCTGGCCGCAGGTCTTTTCAGGCAAGTTCCCGCATAGCATACACGGGAGGGATCGGAATGCGGCACATCATCCGAGCATGTCTGCTGACAGGGCTGCCTGTCTCTGCCGCGGGCTTTGCAGGGCTCACCGTCCTGCTGACTGCGGCCGATCTGCCGCAGCGGCTGTATCCTGCGGCGGCCTGCATCCCGCTGCTTTTGGGATGCTTCTGCGCAGGTTTTTCCGCTGGAAGGGCAGCGCGTCTGCACGGCATCCGCTGCGGGAGCCTTGCCGCACTGCTGCTGTCTGCCCTCTGGTATGCGGCGGTATGCATCATCACGGGAACCCTGCGCAGTCCGATGCTGCTTTGCGTTCTACTCCCGGCGGGGGCTGCGGGCGGCATCCTCGGGGTGAATACCCGGCTTCCGCTCACGAAACGCCGCTCGCATCTTGCAGCGCGAATACGGATCAGGACAGCGATGCTCCTGCGGCACCGTCCGCACAGAACAGACAGTCTGCCTGTATCCGGTCAGAGCAAACCGTAAAGCCTTCAGCAATGCAAAGCATCAGTGAAAGATATACTTTGCTTTTTCGGGATTCTGATTCAGCAGCACAAAGGAGATCTGCGACTGAAACAGCGAGCCCGGCCATGCCGGGATCCGGCGGATGCTGTGAAGCTGTCCGCGGAGCTGTGCGACCAGATGATCCTGATCGCCGCCCGGATAGAGCGTGAGCAGCGGCTCCCTGCCAAACCGGAAATGCGTCTGCAGTCCGGCGGTCTGATCCGTCAGGACGACCCTGCCGAGCCTTCCGACGGCCAGATATGCGCCCTCCAGCGTGGAGAGCGTCACGGTGCCGTCATCCTCAAACTGCAGATACAACGGATCCTTTGAGACAACAAACGCTGTACCGAAGCACTTGAGCCAATAGGGATGCCGCTCCTCCCAGACAGGCAGGCTGCGGTCATCAAGATCACGGTCAAATGCCGCAAGCAGTGCGGCACAGTTGACGATCGAACAATGCAGACGCTCCGTGATTGACTGATCGCGGGCGGCTTCATCGTCATCAAGCACGGCACTCAGATGCGCCGCACCGGAAAGTGCCAGCGAATTGCAGATACCCGTCAGTCTGCCGGGCTGCCAGTCGCTGCCGGAAACCGGTATGCCGCCGCGCAGCAGGTCTGTATAAACGTCAAACGGAAGCATCTGCGTTTCGGCAGCATGCTTTGCCCATTCCGAAGCTGCGGTATGCTCGGAGACCTGAACGCCCTCCGGCATCCAGAACAGCTCTGCGGCGCGTCCCTCATACCGCCGGTGCGCCGCGCCGTAACGGGAAAAATAGGTCAGTCCGCAGCTGTGCGGCGGACAGCAGATATCCGCAAGAAAATGCAGTGCCCGGGACAGACTTTTCATCGCGGGATAAAACTTGCCTGCACGGTACAGCGCAAGTGCCGCGCGGTATTCCGCATCGAGCATGGTCAGCGGAGAGGGCGACGGCGCGTTCTTACCGTTGCAGAATCCGCCGATCACGGGATGCCGTACCAGTGCCGTACCGTCCGGTTTGACCGCGCAGTAATAATGCAGGCCGCGTCCCTGCTGACGGTCACCGATCCGATCGGGGGCTGCGGCCTCACCGATCATCGCCTCAGCATCGCCTGCGGAAAAGCGTTTGCACGCCGGATGCGCGGTCTGTTCCAGCAAAAGCAGTGCCGCACGGACGATCCCGCAGTGCACAGACGGATATAAATGCTTATCGAGCTTTGACAAAGTACAAGGACTTCCTTTCTGTCTGTTTCTGACTGTATCATACCATATTTACAGAAAAAATGCAAGCGTGCGCAGAGCCCGTGCGGGCATTTTCCTCCGGGTCGGCATATCCTGACAGCCGTTTCCTCCGGGGACGGGCAGCAAAGATCACCGAACATACAGGGAATACAGAAAAAGGACGCCGATTGTCCGTCAGCGTCCTTCTATCCAGCATAATCAGTTTCCGTGCTTCATCCGCCGGAGAGACCTTACTCATCATCACGCAAACCGAGTTCAATCGCTTTTTCGTCAAAGCAGGAGAACTTGTCGCCGTAATAATCCTTGAACCACATATCCATCATCTGGATATAACGCTCATGCGGCTCACGCCAGCCCTGATCGACAGAGCCGGAGCCCCAGCGCACGATCTTGCAGTCCGGATACGCCTCCTGCAGCTGATTGATGCCGTCATAGCCGACACTTGTCGCCTCCATCCAGACGCGCTCCATCATCGGCGAATGCAGCAGCGGTTCGATATCGTAAATACCGCCGTTGTAGCTGATATTGACATCGACCAGCTCATGCAGATCACGCAGCGGAGAAAGATCGTAAATGCGGTTCAGAAACAGCTCCAGATAATGCAGATGCTTCAGGTTCGCAAGCGGTGAGATGTCGTAAATGCAGTTATCCGCCAGAATTAGCAGCCGCAGCTCTGTCAGATATTCACCGATCAGCGAGATATCGGAAATTGACTGATGTCCGAGGTCAAGCGCGAGCAGATCGGTGCAGTATTTCAGCGGTTCGAGATTCCACGAGCCCATGCGCGGATAATCGTAATGCACGATCAGCACGGAGAACGCAACGGCGTCCGTGCGCAGAGACCAGCGCGATCCGAGATATACGCGCCAGACCACTCTGACCGGCCATTCCTCATTCAGCTCCGCCAGCCGCTCATAGGAGAGCCCGCAGTCGCAGAGAACGACCTTTTCGAGATCAGGGAACTGCGAAATCGCCTCACGAATCGCGTCCAGATCCTCGTCAGAGGTAATGCGCTGACCGCTCAGATCAAGCTCCGTGATCGAGGAATCGTATTCGGTATCATTATAAATGACCGTCCAGCCGAAGGAGACCTCCGGGAACAGCTTGCATAACTCTTTTTTATCCTCAATGGAAAGCGGCTGATCGTGCAGATCGACCGATCTCAGCTGCGGCAGAAGCGCAAGCTGATCGGATAAAGACGCATCCAGCTTGGCGTCGCGCAGATCGAGATGCTCGGTATTTTCGGGCACCTGCTTGCCGTAAATCTCATAGGTGCCGATCACCTCGAACGACACATCGGGATACGCCTGACAGAGCCGCTGCTTTTCGGTCTCCGGAATCGTCTGCTTCCCGAAAATGACCGTATGCAGATCGGAAAAATAATCCAGCTTCTGAATAAATGTATGCGTATCGGAATAGCCGCGCTTGGAAATATCGAGCGTTTCGATACCGGAATCGTAGACCTTATCGTCGATCGTCACGACGGTATGATACACCAGCTCGGTATTCGGGAACTCCTGCCGGAACGGGACGGAATCCTCCGCCTGCACCTGAAAGGTTCCGAGATCGGCTTTTTTCAGATTCTTGAAACGGCGCAGATAGCCCTTGAGGGTTTCGAGATCGGGGATCTCGCTGCCGCGAAAGGCGACCTCCTCCGCAAAAATATTTTCCGGCTGTCCGAACATTTTGAAATGCGTATAGGTATAGCACCAGATCCCGAGGCCGGCGATCAATGCCAGCACCGCGATCAGCACACCGATCAGAAATCGGCGTGTGCCCTTTTCGGCATCGCTGCTCCTCTCCGCAGCATGTGCACCCGTCTGCACAGCTTCACCTGCGACCCTCATCCGAATCCGCTCCTGTATTCCCAATCTTTGAACTTCTGCCGGAAAACCGACGAAAAACCGATTGCTTTGCAATCGGTCTTTCTATTTTTTTGGTTGGGACAGCAGGATTTGAACCTGCGAAATGCCAGAGTCAAAGTCTGGTGCCTTACCGCTTGGCTATGCCCCATCTATTTTATTATATCACAGTGCGTATTAAAAATCAAGATGTTTACAAGAAAAAAAATCGCCGTAAAAAACAAGAAAACCCAGAGCGAACTCTGG
>MSGZ01000003.1 GCA_001940925.1 Ruminococcus sp. Phil11 | reverse complement strand
ACGATATGCATCCGGCTGAACACTTCTGCAATGCCGGTGTTCCGGATGCGTGACTTGCCTTCCAAAATCATTTTCAGATCAAGTCCGTTATACAGAAGGCCGGGTGAAGTGATCTCGACACGATCATCAAAGATGCAGACCTGTACACAGGCTTTCTCCATATAGTTTCTGTGCATGACTGCATTCACGATTGCTTCACGAATCGCATCGACCGGAAGTTCATAATCATCTTCATGAACCAGACCGTTGATCTTTGCGCTGAGATTGATGTGTTTCAGTACGAACTGATACGCTTCTTCAATCTGTGAACAGATGCAGCCTTCATAATCACGCTTGTCAATGAACACTTCACGCGTTGTTCCTTCGAAGCGTGCGCACTGTACTTTTGCAAAACGATTGGTATTGGTTGTCAGCAGATCGAACGCAACAGTCGGCTTCAGCTCTCCGCCGATGCGTTTCAGGATTCCCCACTTCTCAAGATTCTGAATCGTGACCTTTTGCACTGAACTGGTTTCCGCACTTTGCATACGGTCCGTGATGGCAGTGCAGAGTTTCATGACTGCATTCATGTCCAGCTCTTTGCCGACGATGACTGTTTTGTCATAGGATTGATTCGCACTTTGCAATCGAGATCGTGTATCATCTGCGGATCGGCAGGACACGTCGTTCCGGCAGCGCGGATATATGTGCCGTATTTCTTGCCAAGTGCTTTCAGATAATACGGGCGTGACGAACCTGGATACACTTCGGCGGTATCAACACCGATGATTTTCCTGGTTTCGTCCTCAACACCGATGATCAGTTTTCCGCCGGAAGAATTCGCAAAGGCGACGATGGTCTTCAAAAGCTTTTCGTTTATGTCCGGCAGAGATTTCGTGAACACAACATTCAACGATTTACCGCTGATGATCTCTTCGGCAGTCATGGCTCTCCCTCCTCTTTTTCAGAATTGTTTTTGTAACTTGCTTTCATTATAACACAGGAACAAAAATGATTCAAGGGGAACACACGACTGAATAAAAAGGGTGTACAAAAAAATGCACACTACTCTTTTGACCTCTTGACAGTGAAACAAATGTTTGATATAATAATTCAGAGAACATCCGTTCCAATCGAAAATATATTGGATCGTTTCCCGTTAGCAGAAAACAGCGATACAAATTTGAATAGAAAAAGACGATGGATCGGTACCAAGTGCGCCAACACCGATGTGAAAATCATGTGAAGACGCTGTTTTTCTGCCTCTATAGATTGACGCCACCCAATATCTGTTCCGACAAGCCGTTTCGACTCATCAGAACAGACCGTCCCGCATGGCGAAACGGATTGGGCAAGTGCATTGACACTTGACGATTTCCGGTACAGCAGCACTTGAAAAAATTTTTCACGCAGCTTTTGATTTATGCTCCGCAAACGGGAACATTCCCGATACCCTTTTTGATAAACCTGATTTCGGCTTTGCGTCTGCTGTGTTTCAAAATCGAACGATGATAATCGAAGCGGAGGGCAATTCCCTGATGCAGCATGACCGCAGTCCGGCAACTAAATAAAGGAGGTGTGTGACCAAGTAGATGAATGCGAACGATGACAAGAACGTTTCTGAGTGACGAAAGGAGGGATTCGTATTGAATGAACAGCAGAGCAACGCAAGTGAAGATAATACGATTTTGATATTTGTCGGCGTGTAACTCTTTTATAGTACTTAACTTTTTCGCGGAAATGGTGTATACTATATCGTGAGGGTTATAGTGTATGCCTTGAGAAAAGGAGTATACTATGGCAAATGCAAAACAGATGCCCTCCGGCAACTGGAGGGTTCAGATCTACCTCGGAATCAACAAGGAAGGTAAAAAGGAGAAGAAGTCGATCACAGCACCGACACGCTGGCAGGCAGAAATGCTCGCTGCGAAGTTCATCCAGAATATGCAGCTGGCAAAGAGCAGGTTTACGATCGCACAGGCAGTACGGGACTACATTGACAGCAAGAAAAATGTGCTGTCGCCGTCTACGGTTATGAGAACATTCTC
>MSGZ01000002.1 GCA_001940925.1 Ruminococcus sp. Phil11 | reverse complement strand
AGCGTCTCTGGTCGCCGTCCGCAGACGGCGAAACTCCCCTATCATATGGAGGAGCTCCGAAAGGGGGAATCATAAAAACGCTCCGGGGGAGCGTTTTTATGAGAGGGACGCCCTGTAAGAGAGGGCGTCCCTAGGTTTCCAAAGGGCGGGAGCCCTTTTGCTGCAAAACGCAAAGCGATTCGCAGCCGCCCGCAGCAGCGGGCATCGCCCGCCGGCGTTTTCCTCCGGGGACGGTGAGCGAAGTTCTCCCAACAATCTGAACACACGCCGCTGAAGCGGCTTCTGCGGCGTTACTTCTCCCAATGCTGAAGCTCGCCGGAAGTTCAACTGAAAAACAAAAGGGACGCTGATAAAAAATCGGCGTCCCTTTGCGTATCCGCTGACAGAAAAACCGGCCAGAGCAAGCCCTGACCGGTTTGTTTCATATCGGAAAGAATCAGAAGTGAACCTTTCTTGCGACATAGCTGGTGTGCAGCAGCTCGTGTGCCTTGTGGCCGCCCGGCTCGCCGAGGTACTCCTTGTAGAGTGCCTGGATCGCGGGGTTGTCCTGCGACTTGCGCAGCTCCATCTTTGCATCGACGCTGTACAGTGCCTTTGCGCGCTCTGCACGGAGATCGGTGAAGTTGCGGACGGATGCCGGCTGGATCGGCTGGCCGCCGCCGTTGACGCAGCCGCCCGGGCATGCCATGATCTCGATGAACTGATAATCTGCCTCACCTGCACGGACCTTCTCCATCAGCTTGCGTGCGTTTGCAAGACCGCTTGCAACTGCGACCTTGACAGTCAGGCCGCCTGCGGTATAAGCAGCTTCCTTGATGCCCTCAATACCGCGGACTTCCTTGAAGTCAACCTTGTCGTTTGCGAGCTTTTCGCCGGTGATCTTCTCAACAGCAAAGCGGAGCGCAGCTTCCATAACGCCGCCGGTCGCACCGAAGATCAGGCCGCCGCCGGTGTAGATGCCGAGCGGATCGTCGAACTTCTCATCCGGCAGGGAATTGAAGTCGATACCTGCGCGGTCGATCATTCTGCCGAGCTCACGGGTGGTCAGTGCGATGTCAACATCCGGATAGCCGGATGCGCTCTGATCGTCTCTCTTGCACTCGAACTTCTTTGCGGTGCACGGCATAACGGAAACAGAAACGATATCCTTCGGGTCCCAGCCCATCTTCTCTGCAAAATAGGTTTTGATGATTGCGCCCTGCATCTGCTGCGGGGACTTGCAGGTAGAGAGATTCGGGATCAGATCCGGGAAGTAATGCTCAAGGAACTTGACCCAGCCCGGGGAGCAGGAAGTGATCATCGGGAGCACGCCGCCCTTGGTAACGCGCTCGATCAGCTCCGTACCCTCTTCCAGAATGGTGAGGTCAGCACCGTAGTTGGTATCCGTGACGACATCGAAGCCGAGTCTGCGCAGTGCTGCGGCCATCTTGCCCTCGACATTCGTGCCGATCGGCAGGCCGAAGCACTCACCGAGGCCTGCGCGGACAGACGGAGCGGTCTGCACGACAACATGCTTGGTCGGGTCAGCAATCGCCTTGAACACATCGTCCGTGAAGTCCTTTTCGGAGAGGGCACCGGTCGGACAGACCGTGATGCACTGACCGCAGGAGACACATGCAGTTTCAGCCAGCGGCTTGTTGAACTGCGAACCGATGTTGGTGATGAAACCGCGCTCGTTTGCGCCGATGACGCCGATGCCCTGTGTCTTTGCACATGCTGCGACGCAGCGGCGGCACAGGATACACTTATTGTTGTCACGGAACATGTGCGGAGCGGAATCGTCAATCGCATACTCGGTGCGCTCACCCTTATAGGTATCTGCATTGGTGATGCCGAGGTCATTTGCCAGTCTCTGCAGCTCGCAGTTCTTGCTGCGGACGCAGGAAAGGCACTTCATATCATGGTTGGAGAGCAGAAGCTCCATGGTCTTTCTGCGGGAATCGAGCACCTTCGGGGAGTTGGTCTGAACCTCCATGCCCTCGGTAACAGGATACACACATGCTGCGACCATTCTTGCCGGTCCGAGGTTCGGACCGCGCATCTCGGCAGCCTCGACCATACACATACGGCAGGCACCGATCTCATTGATATCCTTCAGATAGCAGAGCGTCGGGATCGTGACGCTTGCTGCACGCGCAGCCTCCAGCACAGTAGAGCCCTTCGGGACCTGTACTGCAAAGCCGTTAATTTTTACATTTACCATATCACTCATGTCCTGAAGCCTCCCTTACTGCTTGCCGATTGCCTTCGGTCTGCACTGTGCCATACATGCACCGCACTTCACGCACTTCGTCTGGTCGATCTCGAAGGAAGCGAGCTTGTGGTTCGGTGCAATGTAATCCGTTCTCTCAATTGCGGATGCCGGGCACTGCTTTGCGCACATGCCGCAGCCGACGCACTTATCCTTGTCAATGACATACTGAAGCAGAGACTTGCAGACGCCTGCCGGACACTTCTTGTCCACGATATGTGCGATGTACTCGTCGCGGAAGAAGCGGAGGGTGGAGAGCACCGGGTTCGGAGCTGTCTGACCCAGACCGCAGAGGGAATTTGCCTTGATATACTGGCAGAGCTCCTCGAGCTTGTCGAGGTCGGAAAGCTCACCGTTGCCGCTGGTGATCTTGTCAAGGATCTCATAGAGACGCTTGGTACCGATCCGGCACGGCGTACATTTGCCGCAGGACTCGTCCATGGTGAACTGCAGGAAGAACTTTGCGATATCGACCATGCAGTTGTCCTCGTCCAGAACGATCAGACCGCCGGAGCCGATCATGCAGCCGATCTTTGCGAGGCTGTCGTAATCGACGCTGACGTCATAGTGCTCTGCCGGGATGCATCCGCCGGAAGGACCGCCTGCCTGTGCAGCCTTGAACTTCTTGCCGTTCGGGATGCCGCCGCCGATCTCCTCGATGATCTCGCGGAGGGTGGTGCCCATCGGGATCTCGACCAGACCGGTGTTCTTGATCTTGCCGCCGAGTGCAAAGACCTTGGTGCCCTTTGCGGTCTCGGTACCCATGGAAGCATACCACTTTGCACCCTTCAGGATGATCTGCGGGACGTTTGCGTAGGTCTCAACATTGTTGAGGATCGTGGGCTTCTGATACAGACCCTTTTCAGCCGGGAACGGCGGACGCGGACGCGGTTCGCCGCGGTTGCCCTCGATCGAGGTCATCAGCGCGGTCTCCTCGCCGCAGACGAATGCGCCTGCACCCAGACGGAGGTCGATGTCAAAGCTGAAGCCGGTGCCGAAGATATCATTGCCGAGCATACCTGCTTCTCTTGCCTGCTTGATCGCAATGCGCAGTCTCTGAACAGCGATCGGATACTCCGCACGGACATAAATATAGCCCTGGGATGCACCGATTGCGAAGCCGGCAATTGTCATTGCTTCGAGCACGACATGCGGGTCGCCTTCCAGCACGGAACGGTCCATGAATGCACCGGGGTCGCCCTCGTCGGCGTTGCAGCAGACATACTTGATGTCAGCATCCGGCACGATGTTGCGTGCAAGCTTCCACTTCATACCGGTCGGGAAGCCGCCGCCGCCTCTGCCGCGCAGGCCGGAATCGAGAATCTCCTGAATGACCTCCTCCGGGGTCATGGAGGTGAGCACCTTGTGCAGTGCCTCATAGCCGCTTCTGCCGATGTACTCGTTGATATCCTCAGGGTTGATCAGACCGCAGTTGCGCAGTGCAACACGGTTCTGCTTTGCATAGAATGTGGTCTCATTGAGGGACTTGATATCATCAGAGCCCTCGGTGACGGTCTCGTCGTAGAGGAACTCCTTGACCGGCTTGCCGCCGATCAGGTGCTCATCGACGATGCGGTCGATCATTTCCATCTTGACATGGGTATAGAACGAGCCTTCCGGATAGACGATCATGATCGGGCCGCGCTCGCACAGGCCGAAGCAGCCGGTACGGACGACAAAGATCTCGTTGTCGATTCCCTTTGCCTTCAGCTGGCTTTCCAGCTCGTCAGCGATCTTCATGGAACCGGAGGATGTACATCCGGTACCGCCGCACATCAGGACATGCTTTCTGTACTTGGCACCGTCTGCTTCCTTGCCGAGGCGGAGTGCCATTTCCTTGCGCATTTCCTCCTTGATTGCAGTAAGCTCCTGCAAAGTCTTCATAGTAAACCTCCTGTATTATGCAATCCCGATGTCAATCGGCATATTTTGCAAGAATATCCTGAACCTCTTTGAGACTGCCGGTCAGTCTGCCGTAAACGTCGTCATTGATCGTGACGACCGGAGCCAGACCGCATGCACCGACACAGCGGCAGTCATCAAGCGAGAACTTGCCGTCCTGCGTGATCTCGCCGCTCTCGATGCCGAGTGCTTCCTCAAGCTTCTCCATGACAATGCCGGAGCCCTTGACATAGCAGGCGGTTCCGAGGCAGACCGAGATGCGGTACTTGCCCTTCGGGGACATCGTGAACTGTGCATAGAAGGTTGCAACGCCGAACACCTTTTCGAGCGGGATGTTCAGCTCCTCAGCGATGAGGGTCTGCACCTCGATCGGCAGATAGCCGTAGATCTCCTGCGCCTTCTGCATGATCGGCATCAGACATCCGGGATCCTCGCGCAGCGCGTCGATCGTCGCACGGAGCTCCTGCTCCTGCTCGGCGGTTCCGGTAAAGGGAATGGTTGCGATTTTCTTTGCCATAAGAATCGTTTCCTCCTTTGATGAGATACGATTGATGTGGTTTGTAAGCCGGGCAGGCGGTACAAACCGGATATATAAAATAGTACAGGTACGGGGCGCGCTGTCCTGCGGACAGGTGCTCACACGTAACCTTATTGATTCTACTACATTTCTGTGAAAAAATCAAGGTCAAAAGTGCACAAGTTTTCCGACATGTTTTCGTATGATTCTATGAAGTAGCGATTGCATAGCCAATAAAAGCGACGTATTTGCGCGAGTTTTGCTGCTTTCGCACGTGACAGTAACTGTCCGTGCACGGCGGACAGTTGACCGGCAGCGGCGGGAAATCCGCAATTTCGACACGCCGCCGGTGCAATTTCTGACGAGCTCCGCAAAAACGCGTTTTTTCGCAGGCCGGATCGCTTACAATCAGTACGGGGTCCCGGGCGGCTGTCCGGGCTCCGCAGGAAACCGTTACAAGAATCATTGGAGGTCGAAATGGAACAGCAATCCTGTTATTTACCGGAGGGGAGCCTGCTCGGTTCTCCGCAGAACACTGCAGCGATCGGCTCGGAGGCGGGGCTGCGGGAGGCGATCGCGACCGGACAGCGTCTGGAAGCGCGCGTGCGGGTCTGCGACGGCGGACATAATCTGCATGTCGATCTGCCCTGTATGCAGGGACTGATCCCGCGGGCGGAGGGCGCGCTCGGCATCAGCGAGGGCACCGTGCGCGATATCGCACTGATCTCCCGCGTGAACAAGCCGGTCTGCTTTTCCGTGCTGCGCATTGAGCATGACGAGAGCGGCGCACCCTACGCAGTGCTGTCGCGGCGGCTCCAGCAGGAGCACTGTCATGCAGGCTATATCAGCCGTTTAAAGCCCGGTGACGTCATTCCTGCACGGGTGACGCATCTGGCCCCGTTCGGCTGCTTTGTCGATATCGGCTGCGGCGTGCCGTCGCTCATCCCGATCGACTCGATCTCGGTCTCGCGGATCTCGCATCCGGCAGACCGCTTTCATGTCGGGGAGGAAATCCGCGTCATGGTCAAGGGCTTTGAGAACGGCCGCGTCCTGCTGACGCATAAGGAACTGCTCGGCACATGGGCGGAAAATGCCGCCTGCTTTTCGCCGGGAGAGACGGTCGCGGGCATTGTGCGCTCCGTGGAGGATTACGGCGTATTCATTGAGCTGGCACCGAATCTCGCGGGGCTGGCCGATCTGCGGCAGGATGTGCACCCGGGGCAGCGCGCAAGCGTCTATATCAAGAGCATCGTGCCGGAGCGCATGAAGATCAAGCTTGCGATCGTCGATCTGTTTGACGAATCCTGTCCGCCGCTGCCCGTGCGGTATTTCTTCACCGGCGACCACATGGATGAATGGGTTTATACGCCGCCGCAGGCCAAGCGGCGGATCGCCAGTCAGTTTGCGGTGCGGAGCTGACGCACCGTTCCGGGCACTCCGGCATATCATGCAGTATCAAGCCACAGGAGGGATATGCCTATGAAAGTCGTTGTAGTCCGGAGCCCGCGCCTGCTGGCCGGAATCCTGCGCCTGATCTTCGGGATCCGGCAGGAGCCGCGGACAGAAGCATAACAAAAAGCCCGCTGACAGCCTGTCGGCGGGTGCTTCTGTTTCTGGGCGTTTTCGCATATAACCTTACGGGAGGGATGCGGATGAAACAGATCCTGATTCTGCTGCTGGCGGTGCTGCTGCTCATTCTGCCGCTGCATACTGCCGCCGCAGAAGAAGAACCGCATTATGCATCGGCACTGGCCGAGGCGCAGACCGGTATGCTGCTCGGCGGCACGGATGCGGATGTGCAGCTGCCCGCCGGAACACAGACCAAGCTCATGACGGTATACCTGACGGCGGAGGCGATTGAAGCGGGGACGCTTTCGCCGGATACGCTGCTGACGGTGCCTGCCGCGGCGGAGCGGTATCCCGGCGCGACGGTCTGGCTGCGCGCGGGCGAAAAAATGTCCGTCCGCGACCTGCTGAAGGCAGTCATCACCGGCAATGCGAATGACGCCTGCATCACACTGGCACATCATATTTCCGGCTCGGAGCAGAGCTTCACCGATGATATGAACGCAGCGGCATTCTCGCTGGGGATGCGGCAGACGCGCTTTGCGGACTGCACCGGCACCTCTGCGGAAAACCTGACGACGGCGGGCGATCTGGCGCTGCTCTGCCGCGGACTGCTGCGCTTTGAGATGCTGCGCCCGATGTTCACCGCCTACCGCGACACGCTGCGGGACGGCGAAACGGAGCTCGTCTCGGAGAACCGCCTGACGCGGGATTACGAGGGGCTGCTAGGCATGAAGGCCGGGCACGGGGACAGCAGCGGCTATACGCTGACGCTGGCGGCGGAGCAGGACGGGATGCGGATGATCGCCGTCGTGCTCGGTGCCGCGGATACAGACGCCCGCTTTGCCGATGCGAAAAAGCTGCTCAAGGAGGGCTTTTCGGGGTACACGGTCACGACGCCTGATTTTTCCGCGGAGCATATCCAGCCGCTGCCGGTGCGCGGCGGGACTGCGGACGCCGTCCTGCCGGAAACGGGCGGTCTGCTTTCGGTCGCATCGCCGAAGGGCAGCCGCATCACGACCGTCACGCTGCTGCCGGCATACGCAGAGGCACCCGTCCGGCGCGGAGAGCAGCTCGGAACGGCGGCATTTTACTGCGGGGATACGCTGCTGTACGAGATCCCGCTGACGGCCGCGGCGGACGTCCCGAAGCGCGGCCCGAAGGAGACCGCCGGCCTGCTGCTCCGGGCACTGTACCGGTAAAACGTGAAAGGGCGCACGGCGGCATCACCCGGATTTGGCTTATATTGTGCTGCCGGATTCCCTGCATTCACCGCAAAAATCAAAATTTTGAGCCGCTGAATAAGAGAATGTAAACAATTTGTGAAGCCACTTGACAAAATCTTCCGTTTGTGGTATATTTGTGACTGTCAAACAGTACCCCCGCGACATCATTTTACAGGCATCTTTGTTACGACAGAAAGGGAGATCATTATGACACTACGTACAAACCGCAGCGCAGCCAAGTATATCCTGCTCAGCTTTATTACGTTCGGCATCTACGGCCTCATCTGCATGATGAACACCGGCAATGACCTGAACACGGTCGCAACCAAGCACGACGGTAAGAAAACGATGAATTACCTGCTTGTTTTCTTCCTGCTGACGCCGATCACGCTGGGCATTGCAATGTTCGTGTGGATGCACAGGATCTCAGCCCGCATCGGCAGTGAACTGGATCAGAGAGGCTGCATGGGAAGCTTCGGTGCCAAGGACTTCTGGCTCTGGTGCGTGCTCGGCTCGCTCATCCTCGTCGGCCCGATCATCTACTTCCACAAGTTCTTCAAGAGCATGAACATGCTTTGCGAGGACTACAACATTTCCGGCAGTTAAGAAATCCCGGAAAGCCCTGCGCCGTGTGCGCGGGGCTTTCTTTGTTTCATCCGTAAATATGATTCTGAACGATTCGGAAAATATACCAAATCGGGCTGATGAATTTTGGCATTATTGCCAAAAAGGCGGAAAGCACTTGCATTCTTCGGAAAACTATAGTAAAATATAAGAGTATAAGTGATACTGCTGTCTTTCCGGTGATATGAAGGGCGGCTGTGTTCTCTGTACCCCCGCCGTGCAGGGTTTGGCACGGCAAATTCTAGTGTGGAGGATGTTACAACATGGCTTTGAAGCTGAATACAAGCTATCTTTCCGGCTTTCTCGGCGACGAGGAGCTGAAGGGGATCGCCGTTCAGACGGAAGCTGCCGCGAAGGTGCTGCATGACAAAAACGGTCTTGGCAGCGACTTCCTCGGCTGGCTGACACTGCCGACCGATTATGACAAGGAGGAGTTTGCCCGCATCAAGGAAGCGGCTGCACGCATCAAGGCACAGGCAGATGTGCTGATCGTGATCGGCATCGGCGGATCGTATCTCGGCGCACGCGCTGCAATCGAGCTGCTGAAGTCGCCCTTCTATAATAATATGAAAAAGGACACCCCTGACATTTACTATGTCGGAAACAATATCTCCCCGACCTATCTGAATGAGGTGCTGTCGATCTGTGAGGGCAGGGATATCGCTGTCAACGTGATCTCCAAGTCCGGCACTACGACCGAACCGGCACTTGCATTCCGTATCTTCAAAAAGCTTCTGGAGGACAAGTACGGAAAGGATGAGGCGAAGAAGCGCATTTACTGCACGACCGACAAGGCGCGCGGCACGCTGAAGAACCTCGCAGATGCAGAGGGCTACGAGAGCTTTGTGATCCCGGATGATGTCGGCGGGCGTTTTTCTGTCCTGACAGCCGTCGGTCTGCTGCCGATCGCTGCGGCAGGCTGCGATATCGACAAGCTCATGGCAGGCGCGGCTGCGGCACAGAAGGCCTACACCGCTCCGTTTGCAGAGAATGACTGCTACAAGTACGCGGCACTCCGCAACATCTTCTACCGCAAGGGCAAGGCTGTGGAAATGGTCGTTTCCTACGATCCGTCCATGGCAATGATGAACGAGTGGTACAAGCAGCTTTACGGTGAGTCCGAAGGCAAGGACAACAAGGGTCTGTTCCCGTCCTCCGCGATCTTCTCCACCGACCTGCACTCCATGGGTCAGTACATCCAGGACGGCGCAAGACTGCTGTTCGAGACCGTCATCGACATCAAGAAGCCGAAGCAGGATCTGTTCCTCGAGGCGGATGCAGAGAATGCAGACGGCCTGAACTTCCTGACCGGCCAGAACATGAGCGTGGTCAACCGCCGCGCACTGGAGGGCACGATCCTCGCACATACCGAGGGCGGCGTTCCGAACATCGTGCTGGAGCTCGATGATACCGCTGAGGAGACCCTCGGCTGGCTGATCTACTTCTTCGAAAAGGCCTGCGCGGTTTCCGGTTATATGCTCGGCGTCAACCCGTTCAACCAGCCGGGCGTGGAAAGCTACAAGAAGAACATGTTTGCGCTGCTCGGCAAGCCGGGCTACGAGGACATGAAGGCTGCGCTGGAAGCGAAGCTTCACTGATCAATCACGTTCCCAAAATCCATGCCGCTTTTCGCGAAAGCGGGAGGCGCACGAATTTGAAATAACGAAGGGAGAATTACTATGATTCAAGTTATTACCGGAAGAAAAGGCTCCGGCAAGACCAAGATCCTGCTGGGTATGATCGACGATGCCGTGAAGGCTTCCACCGGCGACATCATCTGCATTGAAAAGTGCATGAAGCTGACCTACAGCGTCAACCACAAGGTCCGCCTTGTGGACGCAGAGCGCTACAATATCAACGGCTTTGATATGCTGTACGGCTTTGTTGCGGGCGTGCTCGCCGGCAACTACGATATCAAGGAGGTCTTCGTGGACGGCATCCTGAAGATCGGCGGCAGAAACTTTGACGAGCTCGGCAAGCTGCTCGAAAAGCTCGATATCCTGACCGGCGACGACGTTCAGATGATCATCACCGTTTCCGAGGACAATGACAGTCTGCCGGAGTCTGTGCTCAAATACCTGATTCCGCAGGCGGATTGATCGAAAAACTAGCGGAAATATCCACAATTTCTGCGAAGCAATTGACAAATCGCGGCGTTTTTGGTATAATCACTCTGTAATGCTATGCGTAAAATGCGATGCATGAAACGCCGCAGAAAACCGAAAGGCGGGTTGTGACCCATGCAGGAAGCGACTGCTGAGTACCGGATTTCAATCCGGTCGCTGCTATTGCGTCCCGATGAAAAACGGACAGTTTCCAGAGAAATCGACGCTGAAACGGCTGCAAGCTACGGGATACCGTGTACGGAGCTGCCGAAGATCGAAGGCTTGCTGGAAAACCGTGCCGGTGTGCTGATGATGAAATACCGTCTGCAGTGCGTGCCGGAGCTGGAATGCGACCGCTGCCTTTCCCCCGTTGCGATGCATATTGACGAAACCTTCGAGCATGTGATCGTGACGGAAACTGCTTCCGAGGAGAATGACGCCGAATATCTGTTGGCACCGGATGCGATGCTGGATCTCGCAGAGGTCGCGATGACAGACCTGCGTCTGTCTTTGCCGACGAAAACGCTGTGCAGTCCGGACTGTAAGGGTCTGTGCCCGGTTTGCGGAAAGAACCGCAATGAAGGTGACTGCGGCTGCAACTCTGCGGATATCACACTGGATTTTCAGTAAGGCAGTCAAAATTACGCAATAATAAAAGGAGGTGCCGACAATGGCAGTACCGAAGGCTAAAGTGTCCAAAGCAAGACGCAATACCCGCCGTTCCGCTGTCAGCAAGCTGACAATGCCCGCTATGAGCACTTGCTCCAACTGCGGCGCGCTCAAAGCGCCCCACAAGGTTTGCAAGCAGTGCGGTTTCTATAAGGGCGTTGCTGTGCTCAAGATCGACGAGGAGTAATCCGAGGGTCTTGTTACAAGCGTATGCAAAAGGGGAGAGGGACGAGGCGTGCTTCTCCCCTTTTCATTGTATATGGAAACGGACGCAATATTGCGGTAAATCCTTTTTTTTACGGATGTGAAAGAAACGGGAGCCGGCCCGGCCGGTGCTTCTCCCCTTTTCATTGTATATGGATACGGGTGCAATATTGCTGCTGATGATATGGAGGTGCGGTATGGCAACGATCATTCCGCTGACCGGCTCGGTCAGGGAGCGGATCATGACCTGTCTGCGGGCTGCCGGCTGGTATGAAGGCAGACAGACCGACCTGACCGCGGTCAAGGCGTTTTACGCTTCCGGCGGCATCACGCTGCCGAACGGCGCAGAGGCGTTTCTGCGGGAATATTACGGCATCGCGGAAGAATGGCATCTCAAAGCGGCCTGTGAGAAAATGACAGATGCGTGCCTGATCAAATGTGCCCCCGAGATCTTTTTTAACCTGTATCCCCACCGCGGGATCCCCGAGATTAACAGGGATTATTTCTATAACGATGAGGAAGATCTTGCGGATCAGCGTGCGGCAGAGGAAGCAGCCGGTGAACCGCTCGTGCAGGTCGGCAGCATCGGGTATTATTATCCGGCGGCAGTCTATCTGGGCAGCACATCCAAAATCTATACGACGCACGATTATGACGATCTTGTGCACTGCTATGATTCCGTGCCGGAGATGCTCGAATACGATTTCATGGATGCACGGAAAGAGCCACGGGAATGGAATTTCGCAGCCATGCAGCAGGTATGTTATCCGCTGCATGATCCGAGAAATGTCATAGACTGAATGAAAGGACGGGGACGGCGTTATGATCGAGATCACCGAAATTACCGCCGGCTCTCCGGCCGACAAAGCGGGCATCCGCGCAGGAGACTGCCTGTATTCCGTCAATGATACCGTCATTCACGATGTTCTGGACTATCGCTTTGCAATCACCGAAAAGCACCTGAATGTGTGCTTTTACCGCGAGGGTGAGGCGCATTCCGTCCTGATCCGCAAGCAGGAATACGAGGATCCGGGGCTCGGCTTTGCGACCGCACTCATGGACGAAAAGCGTACCTGCGGCAATCACTGCATCTTCTGCTTCATTGACCAGAACCCCAAGGGTATGCGTGAGACGATCTATTTCAAGGACGACGACGCGCGCCTTTCCTTTCTGCAGGGCAGTTATATCACGCTGACGAACCTCACCGACGAGGACGTTGACCGCATCATCAAAATGCACATGACGGTCAATGTCTCTGTGCAGACGACCGACCCGCTGCTGCGCAATAAAATGCTCGGCAACAAAAAGGCAGGCGATTCGCTGCGGCATCTCTGGCGCATGGCAGAGGCCGGCGTTTCGATGAACTGTCAGATCGTGCTCTGTCCGACATGGAACGACGGCGACAATCTTCACAAAACGCTCGCCGACCTCTTTTCCATGGTGCCGGCCGTCGAGAGCATTGCCGTGGTGCCGTTCGGCATGACGAAATTCCGGCAGCATCTCTGCCCGATCCCCGCATTTACTGTTGAGACCGCCCGTGCTGCGATCGAGCAGATCGAAGCAGTACAGCGATGGAGCCTGCAGGCAAACGGCTCCCGCATTGTGTATGCTTCCGACGAGCTCTATCTGCTCGCGAAGCTGCCGCTGCCGGATGACGAAGCCTATGAGGGCTATCCGCAGTATGAAAACGGCGTCGGGATGCTGCGCTATCTGATGAATGAATTTTACGATGCACTGGAAGATGCCGAATATGACGGAGAAGCGCGGTTCTTAACAATTGCGACCGGCTCCGCAGCGGCACCGTTCCTCGACAGGATGATGCGCGATCTGGAAGCGAAATTTCCGCAGGTGCACTGTCAGGTCATCACAGTGCTCAATGATTTTTACGGCCACACGATCACAGTGGCCGGACTGCTGACCTTTCAGGATTTAGAGAATCAGCTGAAAGGCCGCGACCTCGGCAGTGCCGTGCTGCTGACGGAAACCTGCCTGCGGCATGACGATGTGTTTCTTGACGACAAATCCCGTGAAGAACTGGAGGCAGCACTCGGGGTGCCGGTCATCAAATGCAAGGTGGACGGCTATGTGCTGCTGGACACCGTTTTAGGCTATGCGGAGGGAATGTGACGTGTACAGTGAAAGTACCGCACGAAGGAGTAACAGCCTATGCAGACAGAAGATTTGCTTCAGATACTGGTGCATTATGAACGGTTTACGGATATCACAGTGAATCTGCAATGGGCAGAAGCTGCGGTGACGCATATCGAGGAATGCGAAGCACCGATAAAATGGCATTGGGTGTTTATCACGGAGATCCGTTTCCCGTCAGGGTTTGTTTCGGCTCATTTACCGGAAGCTTTTGTGCAGGCGATGCTGACACATCTCGGATGCACGGAGGAATGGGGAGCGGATTTCTTTGTAAAGCTGGATCCGGAAGAACGTGCATCGCATCTGAAGGTCTTTGAATCGGATCTTCATTATGCGGAAAAAGATATCGGCCGTTCTTTCGGAGAAAATACCCAAAAGCAATATGCGGAGCTGCTGCACTCACACTGCGGCGCATCTGACTTTGCAGAATGCTTTTTTCCGTTGTTTGCGCAGAAAAACGAAACCGTCTATATCGGAGGGCACGGCTGTACGCCCTGCTTTGATTTCATGACGGTCAGCGGGGATACCATACTGATGACAACACTCAGCGTCGTCTGCTGAACCGGGCGGGCAGTACCCGCATCCGTTTTAACTCCCATGCAGCGCAGTATAAAAATATGATCTACTTCTCCCATTTTTCTTTATAAGGGGATTCCAAAGGGATACTATCCCTTTGGCAGGGTTTGGGGCGGAGCCCCATTATGAATCCGTCCGCGAAGCGGACACCGCAAAAGGAGTGCAGCAAAACTATGGCTTTGCCGGTAGTCGCCGTGGTCGGGCGTCCGAATGTCGGAAAATCGACCCTTTTCAACAAGCTTGTCGGGCAGCGGCTTTCGATCGTGGAGGACACGCCCGGCGTCACGAGAGACCGCATCTATGCAAAGGCGGAATGGTGCGGCAGGAATTTCATGGTCGTCGATACGGGCGGTATTGAGCCGAAAACCGATGACCACATGCTCGAACAGATGCGCCGTCAGGCAGAGCTTGCAATCGAGCGTGCGGATGTCATCATCCTCGTGACCGACCTGCGCTCCGGCGTGACCGCGAACGATATGGATGTTGCGAATATGCTGCAGAAATCCGGCAAGCCGATCGTGCTCTGCGTCAACAAGGTTGACAGCATCGGCGAGCCGCCGCCGGAGTTCTACGAGTTTTATAACCTCGGCCTCGGCGATCCGTTCCCGGTCTCTTCGCTGCACGGCAACGGTACCGGCGATCTGCTGGATGCCGTCTGTGAACTGTTCCCGCAGCAGGAGGAATCCGATGAGGACAGCGACCGCATTTCCGTCGCTGTGATCGGAAAGCCGAATGTCGGAAAGTCAAGCCTCATCAACTATCTTGCGGGCGAGGAACGCAGCATCGTTGCGGATGAGGCAGGCACGACCCGTGACGCGATCGACCTGCCCTATGAGAACGCGGAAGGAAAATTCCTGTTCATTGATACGGCGGGCATCCGCAAAAAGGCGAAGATCACCGACAATGTGGAGCATTACAGCGTGCTGCGCGCTTTCATGGCCGTTGACCGCGCACAGGTTGCGGTCATCGTCATTGACGCGACGACCGGCTTTACCGAGCAGGACAGCAAGGTTGCCGGTTATGCGCATCAGCAGGGCAAGGCCTGCATCGTCTGCGTGAACAAGTGGGACATCGTCGAAAAGGACGGCAAGACCATGCAGGAATTCACGAAGAAGCTGGAAAACGATTTCAGCTTCATGAGCTATGTGCCGTTCCTGTTCATCAGTGCCAAGACCGGCCAGCGTGTGCAGAAGCTCTTTCCGCTGATTAAGCAGGTCGCGGCGAACAATGCGATGCGCATCACGACGGGCAAGCTGAACGATGTTCTTGCCTATGCGACTGCGCGCGTCCAGCCGCCGACCGACAAGGGCAGACGCCTCAAGATCTACTATATGACACAGGCAAGCACCCAGCCGCCGACCTTCGTGTTCTTCGTGAACCGCTCAGACCTGTTCCATTTTTCGTATCAGCGATATCTCGAAAACCAGATTCGCGAGACCTTCGGACTGGAGGGCACACCGGTGCGGTTCATTATCCGCGAACGCGGCAGCGACTCCGGCAGCAAGGGCTGATGATCCTGTATCTGCGGCATCCGCAGAAAAAAACTGATGATTTGGGAGCATGATTTTTTTATGCAGGGGACTTTTTTCGGTTATGCGGTCAGCATTCTGATCGCTGCAGCAGTCGGTTATCTGCTCGGCAGTCTGAACGGCGCAATCGCGTCTGTACGGCTGTTCCGGCATGAGGATGTCCGCAAATTCGGCAGCGGCAATGCGGGTCTGACGAATGTGCTGCGATGCTTCGGCAAGGGCTGCGGCATCCTGACGCTCATCATCGACCTCGGCAAGGGAGCGGCGGCAATGGCACTCGCGCAGGCGAGCGGGAAGGCACTCGGCTGGGCCCCGCTTTCTGAGGGCACCGGCGATGCACACGATTTCCGCTGGCTCTGCTATATTGCAGCAGTGTTCGTCGTGCTGGGACATGTGTTCCCGCTTTGGCACGGATTCAAGGGCGGCAAGGGCGTTCTGGTCGGCGTCAGCGTTTTCCTCGTCATCAATCCGCTGACCTTTGTGATTCTGATGTCAATTTTCGGCATTGTTCTGTGGCGGTCGAAGTATGTCTCGCTGGCTTCCTGTATCGCGACACTCTGCGTCATTCCCGCGACGCTGCTTCTTGAGCACTTCATGCGCGGGACAAACTGGCCGGTCACATTGCTGTATACCGTGCTGATCGGGATTGCGGCATTTCTGGTTGTATGGAGCCACCGTGAGAACATCAAGCGGCTGAAAGCAGGCACAGAGCGCAGGATCGGCGAGAAAAAAGCAGCATAAGCAATGAATACAATACAATGAACAGGAGGGTACCGTCGTGGGAAAATACGAATTTGTCAACGTAAAGATCAGCAAGCTGGTCGGCGCAAAATCAGAGGAGCACCGCAAGATCATTCAGGAATATGCGGCTAAGGGCTACCGCTACGTGGGCTTTATCCCGACGGAGATCTCCGATGCGGGCAAGATCAAATGCATGGATCTGGTCTTTGAACTCGATAAACAACATTAAGGAGGAACTGACATGGCAAATATCACGGTATTGGGCGGCGGCTTCGGCACCGCTCTGGCTGTCATGCTGAATACATCACAGGAGCATGAGGTCACGCTCTGGAGCGCGATCCCGGAGGAGATCGAGGCGATGCGCCGCGACGGCGAGCAGAAGGAAAAGCTGCCCGGCGTCAAGATCCCGGAGAGCATCCGTCTGACAACGGATATCTCCGTGGTCGCGGACAGCGATCTGGTGCTGTTTGCGATTCCCTCAACATTTGTGCGTTCGACCTGTCAGAAGGTCGCGCCGCATTTGCAGGAGGGAACTGTCATCGTCAATGCGGGCAAGGGCATTGAGGAGGATTCCTACAAGCTGATGAGCAAGGTCTTTGCCGAGGAGCTGCCGAAGGGTGCTTATGTCGTGATGACAGGACCGTCCCATGCGGAGGAGGTCGGCAGAGGCATTCCGACGAGCGTGGTCGCAGCGTCCTCGAACCGCATGGCTGCGTATCTGGTGCAGGAGTGGTTCAGCTCCCCGAACTTCCGCGTTTACATCAATGACGATGTGACCGGCTGCGAGCTGGGCGGCGCGCTGAAAAACGTCGTTGCGCTGTGCGCGGGCATTTCGGACGGCCTCGGCTTCGGGGACAACACGAAGGCGGCACTGATGACGCGCGGTCTGCATGAGATCGAGCGGCTGGGCGCGGCACTCGGTTCCAGAACGAATACCTTTGCGGGTCTGACGGGGCTTGGCGACCTGATCGTGACCTGTACCTCGATGCATTCGAGAAACCGCCGTGCGGGCATCCTGATCGGTCAGGGCGTTTCCCCGGCGGAGGCGGTGAAGCAGATCGGGACGGTCGAGGGCTATTACTGCTGTCATGCGGCATACGGTCTGGCCAAGCGTTACGAGGTCGAGATGCCGATCACGGAGGCACTGTACAGCGTGCTTTATGAGGGTGCGGATGTGAAGGCGATCGTCAAGGGACTGCTCGCCCGCCCGAAGAAGCGCGAATACGAGAAACTGACCTGACGGGGAGCCCCCGGTCGGCAGGGCCGACAGTCGTTTCCCTCCGGGGCGCGGAGCCCGCGGTCGGCAGGGCCGACAGCCGTTTCCCTTCGGAGGCGGTGAGCGGAGCACTCCCAATTTGCGCAGTTCACGCCGCTAAAGCGGCTTCTTTAGCGTTATTGCTCCCAATGCTAAAGCTCGCCGGAAGTACAACGGAATAACGAAAAGGACGCTGATGCTGCGATCGGCGTCCTTTTTTACGGAGAGAAACAGGCAGCCCGTTTTTCGGACTGCCTGTTTTCGTATACTGAGTGCACTTCGCCAACCGTACCCGGAGGAAATCGCCCGCGGGGGACTCCCCGCTCACACCCCGTACTGTTCGCGGTAGGCGAGCATCTGCGGGAGGTACTCTTTGCCGTCAATGACGCCGTTTTCGATCGCCGCGATGATATCGCTGACGGTCACGATCGAATACACATCAATGCCGAACTCCGCCTTGACCTCCTGCACCGCGGACTTGTCGCTGTTGAGACCCTTCTCCTGCCGGTCAACGGTAATGATCATGCCGGTGACTTCCACATCGGCAACGGATTTCAGCTTCGGGTACACCTCTCTGAGTGCCTTGCCGGAGGTCATGACGTCCTCGATCAGCACGACCTTCGTGCCGTCCTCCAGCTTGGAGCCGACGATCATGCCGCCCTCGCCGTGATCCTTGACCTCCTTGCGGTCATAGGCATAGCCGACCTCGACGCCGTGCTCCTTCCAGAGCGCGATCGCCGCGGAAGCCGCCAGCGGAATTCCCTTGTAGGCCGGTCCGAACAGCACGTCGGCTTTCAGGCCGTGCTCCTGCATACACGCCGCATAATACTCACCGAGACGGCAGAGCTGCTTGCCGGTCTTATAATTGCCGGTATTGATGAAATACGGAGCCTTTCTGCCGGATTTCAGCGTAAACTCGCCGAAGGTCAGCACGCCGCATTCGGTCATGAACTTGATAAATTCCTCTTTGTAGGTCATGGGGATCATCCTTTCACATCAAATAAAATTGCCGGAAATATAAACATAAGAAGCATACGTCATCGCGAGCATGAGTACAAGCATCACAGCCAGCGAAATGAGACGGTTCTTCTTTGTCAGACAAAGTATCCGCGCGAGCAGCCGCCCGAGCAGGAAGGCGATGTACGCCATGAATATCATGCAGAGCACCAGAACAACCAGATTCCACGGTCTTGCAAACCGGCTGTCCGTGACAAAGCTCAGGAAGAAGGCACCGAGATAATAGGCGTAGGTCGCGCCGGCCGTCAGCGGGAGCAGGAGCAGAATCATGATCGGCAGCCGTCCGGGTTTTTCATTCGGCTGCTCTGTATGCTTTTTGACGGCAAAGACCGAAAGCAGTCCGGCGGCCAGCACCGGAGCCAGCAGCAATAACACATCCATTGTGATTCCTCCTTATCCGAGCCGCGAACCGCAGGACGGACAGATCACTGTGCCCGCTTTGTTCTTCATGCCGCAGTTCCGGCAGAATACCGGCTTGGCAGGCTGCGGGCTTTCCAGCGTCGCCATTTCCGTCTGCCGCTGCCCGAACTGCTTTTCGCCGGACGTTGTATGCATCCCGGAAGTCGCGTACAGACCGGGCTGCAAAGGTTTTGCAGGTGCCGGACTTGAAAGTGACGCAGGGATCTTCCGGTACTGATCATCCTCTCCCCCGCCGAAATCCTCCGGGTCATATTCGGCATTGCGGTATTTGAACCGGTGCAGTCCCATGAGGGAGATGCCCCAGCCGATGATCACACACAACACCATGCACCCGATCAGAATGCGCTCCATCCCGATTTTCGGGCGCAGGAACTTCGGCTGCGCCTTTGCCGTCACGGCTTCAAACGCATCCGCCATGATATCGGGGACCGGGCTGCTTTCATTGACCAGCCCGGAATGCATGGTGACATTGAACGCCTCCGTCACATAGGGCGTCAGCACCGGGTCGGTATCATTGCCCTGCATCCCTTCCCAGAACCATTCCCAGTTTCCCGTTTTTTCCTTCGGTTCGGAGTACATGATGAGCCAGTGCTTTTCGTCCTGAAACCGCATCAGATACTGACTGTACGCATATTCCTCCAGCGAGGACACGCCGAACCGCTGCCATTCCTCATTATAAAGAGTGACGACAGCCGGGGTGATCTTCGTCTTTTCGGAAAACGCTTCCATTGCTTCCCGCAGCCTGCTGCTGTCGTCCAGCACATTGAGCTTATCATCGACAAGGATGTTCCGGTCATATTTTTTCAGGCTTTTCAGTACCGGCCAGAACATGACGGCCAGACAGACGAGGATCAGCGGAAGCGCAAACAGTCCGCGAAGCGGCTGAAAATCCGCGCCTGTATTATATGTGGAATAAAAATAGCGGTCCTGCCCGCGCCAGCGATAGCGGTAACGCCTTGCACCGGCAAAATAGCTCCTGCTTAATTTCGGCGGACTGCCGTTCGTATAGCCGTTGCCGTAATCGTCGCCGCCGAAAAAGCCTCCCCCGCCGCCGAAGGAGCCCCCTCCGCCGGAAGAACCGCTGTGAAAACTGCTGCCCCCGCCGCCGTGGCTGCCGGAGCCTCCGCCCGATGAATGCGGCATGATGCGTTCCCTCCCCTCAATACAGAAAACAACTGCCGGATGTTACAAAAAATGCGTTGATAAGATCATACAGACTGCTCCGGATCAGGCTCTGCCTTGCGGTACTTCAGCTCGTCCAGTCCCGCTGCAAAATAACCGAAAAACAGTGCCGTTGCTGTCAGAAACAGGCCGCTCACGATATTTTTGATCCCGGACCAGCCCGCTTTGGATGCAGCTTTTTCAAAGGCAGCTGTCAGGTTTTCCGAGAGCTTCTTCGGATTCTCCTCGATCTTCTGATGCAGAAGCTTTCCGAAATCCTCGGCGATCTCTTCAGTCAGGATGAGGTCGGTGTCATCGCCCTGCATCCCCTCCCAGTGCCAGTCGATATTGTTCGGGTCTTTGATCTTCTGCGGCTCGCTGTAAACGATCAGCCAGTGCATTTCGTCGTCGAATGTGTCCACATAACAGTCATACGCATAACGTTCCAGCGTAAGATAATGCCCCTGCCAGTCCTCGTTGTGAACTGTAAGGACAGCCGGCGTGATATGCGTTTTGTCGCGGAACCTGACCAGCGCGTCCATGAGCGCGGTATCGTCCGAAAGCACGCCGGCAGCATCCTCGATGAGGATCTCCTGATCGTGCTGATCGGTGCCGGCCTGATATGTCGCGATGATTATGGCGATGCCGGCGATCAGCATCGGGAGCATCAGAAAGAAATACAGCAGCCGTGCCGGCTGAAAGATCTTACCCGGTTCCCGTGTCGTATAGAAATAGCCGTAACCGCCGCCGCGCACGGGATACCGGTACCGTCTTGCGCCGGGATACGGCGTGCGGCTGATCCGGTGCTGTGCGGTATGGCTTCCGGAGCGGGAACCGCCGTGGAATCCGCCGCCGTGGCTGCCTCCGCCTGATGAATGCGGCATAATGATCTGCCTCCTTCAGGATATTGCATGATGTCAGTTTTTGTTTACCGGTTCAGATCGCCTGCACGATCAGCTTCCACAGCACGGTCACTGCCGCAAGATATGCAAGCAGCAGCAGAACTGCCGCAATGATGCGGTTTTTCCGCTTGAGATACAGCTTATTTGAAAGCAGATGCAGGATCAGAACCGTCAGCAGGACAATGCCTGCGATCGCCCCCATCGCAGCAGGCAGGAAAGCCATATCGCTGAAACGGTCATAGATCCAGACTGTTGTATGTCCGCAGGCATACACGGCTGCCGCGGGCAGCAGAACTGCGCAGAGAAATACAACAGGCAGTCCGCGCTGCGGGGCATCCGGCTCTCGCTTTCTGCAGATCTCATAGATCAGATTCAGCACGCAGACTGCGATCACCGGACTGCAGTAATACAGATAATCCATATTTCATTCCTCCGGCAGACAGATGCGGAATGCGGTCGGGAGCGAGATCTCCGAAGCAAGCTGCTCCGGTGCCGCCCAGAAAAAGCAGTCCGGCATCTTCGTGACGAGCAGATGCACGGCCGTCATGTGCCATTCGATATGCGTGAAGATATGCACGCAATTGCGCGTCGAAACGATCTCCGCGGCACCGGTGTGCCAGTCCGCGGCGGCATCAAGTGCTGTTTGTGCATCCATTTTTCCGTCGAGATGCGGCAGCTCCCAGAGCCCTGCGAGCAGTCCGGTTTTCGGCCGCTTTCTGACTGCGATGCGGTCGCCGCACTGTAAGATATACACAGTGTATTCTTCGATCCTGCGCGCTTTTTTCTGCTTCCGCACAGGGTATTCCGAAATGCTGTCCGTTTTCCGCGCCTCACAGAATGCATGGAGCGGACAGACGTCACAGTGCGGTGCGCCGTTCGGGACGCAAACCGTCGCGCCCAGCTCCATGAGTGCCTGCGTCAGCGTTCCGCGCTGACCGGCCGGCGTTTGCTCATAAACAGCACGGAGCTGTTCCCGGATGTCCTTCCGGACAGCCATGTCGTCCGTACAGCGGCTGTCACACAAAAGCCGCGTATATACGCGCAGAACATTGCCGTCTACGGCAGGCTCCGGCAGATCGAAGCAGATCGAGGCGACCGCACCGGCGGTATAGTCCCCGATGCCTGCAAGCGCACGGATTTCCTTGTAGGTACGCGGAAAAACACCGCCAAATTCCTGCATGACCTGCTGTGCAGCCTTCTGCAGATTGCGCGCCCTGCTGTAATAGCCGAGCCCTTCCCAGAGCTTCATCAGCGCGTCATGCTCACACTGACTGAGCGCGGCGATATCGGGCAGTGCCGCGAGAAACCGCGCATAATAAGGCTTGACCGCCTCCACTCTGGTCTGCTGCAGCATGATCTCCGAGAGCCAGACGCGGTACGGTTCGCGGTTCTGACGCCACGGCAGGTCACGCTGATGCTCCGCGAACCATGTAAGCAGCGGCGGTACAAGGCGGTACAGCTGTTCGTTATGCAAGGGGCTGTTCCTCCGGTGCGGGTTCCGCCGAAATCACGGTACGGATCCGGTAATCAAAGGTGAGCGCGGGCAGATACATGCCCATGATATCCTGATGCCCGAGCCGCAGCTTTGTGACCTTGCCGGAGACATGGAGCACGGTGTCTGCACTTGTCAGATACGGCGAAAGGTCATCGTCCGAGGTGACGAGCACAGGGCTTTTTATGCCCTCTGTTTCGGCATAATATGTCCCGTCATCCCGCTGATCGGTGAAGCCGTACAGCGTCAGCGTATCCTTACTGTAAATGCGGTATATCTTCACGCCGATGAATGCGGCGATCAAGGCAGCGATCACAAGAATCATGACAAGAACGGTCAGAAGTGCTTTTTTGACCCCTTTTGCCTTTGTACCCATAAGTGCCTCCCCTCTGTCAGCGGTCAGAACCAGTGAGCGGGCTTCCGGACCTGATAATCCGCGCCGAGCTCTGCCTGCATTTTTTCGTACAATGCTTCCGCCCGCCTGCTGAGCACCGCTTTCTGTTCCGGCGGAACGTCCGGCCGTCCGTAGGGTTTTTCCGGGCTGCGATACTGCTCATAATCCTGATACAGCCTGCGGACTGCCGCTTTCGTTTCCGCAGAAAGCGGCAGTGCATTCGGCATGACCCGGTAGCCGTACCGCTCCTCTGCGGCACAGTTGAGACTGAAAAACAAGCCTTCATCCGGATGAAACTGGATGATAAAAAGCGGGGTATGCAGCTCGCCGCGGGTATGACGGAATTCATCGGCCGCAGTCCAGAGCAGTGCCTGCGGGCTCATGCCCTTGGACTCAGCGTAGGCTTTGAGATCGCGGATCGCCTCCGGGGTGCCGCGCAGCTCGATCATCTCTGTCCGAGCATCTTCTTTCGCACGTACTTCTTCCATCATACGGATTTCTTCGCAGACACGCAGGACATATTCCTCGAACGTGTCCTCGTCGAACCAGCCGCTTTTTTTGTCGATCTCATAAAGCTGCTGAAAGCCGTAATGCCCGATCAGAAAATGCCAGCCGTCCGCAGTAATCAGTGCCTCATAGATCTGGCAGAGATCGAACACACCTTCCAGCTTTTCCGGGTCTTTCAGCTCCTCGGCGGTGTATTCCCGGTAATTTCCGCACGGGGCACCCGGATAGCAGTAAAATGCAAGCTCTTTCATAAATCAGATATTATACAGGATTTCGGAATACGGCGGGAACGGCCACTGATCCTGCGGGATCAGCAGTTCCAGCGCATCCGCGGTCGTGCGCAGACGCTCCATAGCCGGAACGACCGTTTTGCGGTAGGCCTTTGCCTTGTCAATGACGGTATGCTCTCTGCCGGCCAGCGCGATCTGCTCGCGGAGATCCTCGATCGCTTCAAACAGACCGGCAGTCAGGTCGCTGATCTCGGAGACCAGAGCGTCCTCAACGGCGGTGCTGATGTTGAGTGCCGGGGAAAGCTGATTCTTCGCGTTCACGGCATCGCAGAGCTGCTTTGTATAGGAGATGCAGACCGGCAGGATCTTCTTGCGCGCGATATCGAGCATGGTGCGCGCCTCGATGCAGACGGTCTTGCTGTAATTGTCGAGCAGGATCTCCTTGCGCGAGGTGATCTCCGCGCGGCTGAGGACGTTCATTTCCTCGAAGATCGCGACAAATTCCGGACGGTCATACTGCATCAGCGATTCGACCGTGGACGGATAATTCGGCAGGCCGCGGCGTTTGCATTCGGCAAACCACTCGTCGCCGTAGCCGTTGCCGTTGAAGATGATATCCTTTGTTTCGCGGATCGTGCGGACGAGCAGCTCATGCAGCGCGGTATTGAAATCGTCTGCCTTTTCGAGCTCATCGCAGAACGCGGTGATCTCATGCGAGAAGATCGTGTTCATCACAAAGTTGAAGCAGGAGATCGAATCCGCCGCGCCGAGCATACGGAACTCGAACTTGTTGCCGGTGAAGGCCATCGGAGAGGTGCGGTTGCGGTCGGTCGTATCCTTGCGGAACTGCGGCATCGCATCGACACCGAGGCAGAATCGCTCCTTGCCGCAGCCTTCCAGCGGCTTGCCGGATTCGATCGCATCGAGCACGCGCTGCAGGTCATCGCCGATAAATACGGAGATGACGGTCGGCGGTGCCTCGTTGCCGCCGAGACGGCAGTCATTGCCCGCAGACGCAGAGGACAGGCGCAGCAGCGGCGCATATTCCTTGACGCCCTTCAGGAACGCGCAGAGCACCAGCAGGAACTGCATGTTGTCCTGCGGCGTATCGCCCGGGTCAAGCAGGTTCTGTCCGTCGTCGGTCGAGAGCGACCAGTTATTGTGCTTGCCGGAGCCGCTGATGCCCGCGAAGGGCTTTTCATGCAGCAGGCAGACAAGCCCGTGCTTCAGCGCGATCTTCTTCATCAGCTCCATCGTGAGCTGGTTGTGATCCGCTGCGATATTCGATGTGGTGTAGACCGGTGCAAGCTCGTGCTGTGCCGGTGCGACCTCGTTGTGCTCGGTCTTTGCGTAAATGCCGAGCTTCCAGAGCTCGACGTCCAGCTCCCGCATAAAGTCGGAAACGCGCTGCGTCAGGTTGCCGAAGTAATGGTCGTCCATTTCCTCGCCCTTCGGCGGCATACTGCCGAACAGCGTTCTGCCGGTCAGAATCAGATCCTCGCGGGCGTCATAGCTGGCCTTGTCGATCAGGAAATATTCCTGCTCCGGGCCGACATTCGTCATAACGCGCTGCACCTTGTCGTTGCCGAACATCCGGAGCATCCGCACGGTCGAACGGCTGACAGCTTCCATGGAGCGGAGCAGCGGGGTCTTTTTATCAAGCACCTCGCCGGTATAAGAGACAAAGCCGGTCGGGATGCAGAGGGTGCGGTCCTTGATAAAGGCATCGGAGGTCGGGTCCCATGCGGTATAGCCTCTGGCCTCAAAGGTCGCGCGCAGGCCGCCGGACGGGAACGAGGAGGCATCCGATTCGCCCTTGATCAGCTCCTTGCCGGAGAAATCGAGGGTCACGCCGCCCGCGATCGGGGTCAGGAATGCATCGTGCTTTTCCGCCGTAACGCCGGTCATCGGCTGGAACCAGTGCGTGAAATGCGTGCAGCCGTTCGCAACCGCCCACTCCTTCATTGCATTCGCAACGGAATCGGCAGCATCCCGCGGGAGCGGCGTGCCCATTCTGCGGGTCGCCATGACCGCCTCAAAGACCTTTTTTGGCAGGCAGCTCCGCATGACGTTCTCGTTGAATACGTTGCAGCCGAAATAGGTATCCGGCGAAGCGTTCTTCTCAAAATTCTGCATAGCCCTATGTGATACAGTCTGTCTGGACAGGCTGTATCCCTCCTTTCATCTCACTCCGGCAGGCTGCCGGTTCCTTACTGTACTATTATAGCATATTATTCCGGATATTGCAATGGGAGACGGGCGAAAAAAGTTTCTTCTTCGCTGCATGGGCGCAAAACGGATGCAGATTTTGCCGCTTATATCATAAAAAAGCCGCGTGTTGTGTTTTGTGCCATAAACGGTTCGCTGGCGAACTCCAAGTAACGCCTGTAGGAGCTGCCCTGCAAAAAGCACCGCAGGGTTCCATGCCCTGCGGTGCTTTTCGTGATTCACTGTTTACAGCGTGATGTCCCATCCGCCTGCTAAGTACCGGCGGAGAATGACGATGTCTTTCAGGTCGAAGGAATTGTCCTTGTTGACGTCTGCTGCTGTTTCATTGACCGTAACGTGCCAGCCGGCCAGTGCGCGGCGCATCAGGGTGACGTCCTTCAAGTCGATGCTGCCGTCGTCATTGACATCACCTGTCGTTGCAGTTGGTCCAACGGAAAAACGGATGCCTTCCGAATCAGTTGAACCACAAGAATTGACTGCACTAATCCATGCATAATACACACCGTTACCATACTTATTAGCGTTGAATGAATAATCACTGGTAATCTTCGTATTGATAATATCCTTTCCATCTTTTCGGACACCAAGCCAATATACCAATGCATTTGGTGAACTTGGCGAAAGCGTAATCTTATCATCGGCAACATAATTTTCCTTATCAGCTTTCAGTTCTGCTGATTGGGGCTTTTCTGTTTCGTTATCAATTGAGAAAAATTCCCATTTGGTATCAACGCTCTGTGAACCGTTATAAACGGAAAAATAAGCACCGAACAATCCTGTTCCCAGATTTTTAGCTGGAACGCTGAATGTTGAATCACAGTTTTCAGTAATCTTTCTGCCCTCACCAATTTTGTCAATGCCGATAACCTGACCCTTTGCGCAGATTGTATCAACAGTGACGCTGACATCATCATTGACACTGTATGCAGATTTCGAGGAATAAATATTGGAGTAACCGACACCGTCCACAATTGAAAAATCTATGCCTTCCGAATCCACACTGCCTGCTGAATTTGCCGCAGAAATCCACGCAAAATAATTTCCTGCACCGAATTGCTCTGCGCGATACCTGAACGTTTCACCTCTGTTGACATGGTCACTCACCACAGTCTGATTGTCTTTACGGATTGAAATAAAGAAATCGACTGCATGATCGGATGACGGTGTGAGTATGATTTCATCTTTCAGATCGTACCAGACTTGATTTTTATCTAATTTGGCGTAGGTTGGAGGAACATCTATATAATACGGTCTCTCAAAGCCAACAATTCGGAGAGCTGTTCCCGTCGTATATATTGAACGGCTGTCATGTCTAGCAACGCCTTCCTGCTTGTTGCCTACACCTGTATTACCACCGACAGACGAGATTGTTCCATTACTCGCATCATAGTCAATAACCAATTCAACATGACCGGATGAACCGTTAACATCTTCGCCGTCATAATAAACGATATCTCCGCGTTCAGGAAAAAACTCTCCGCTCAGAACCATTGATCTTGGATAATACTCTCCTCCAAAATTACCTTTTCGTTTTGTCCCCTCCATATTGGCTGCGGATACGTTTCTTGCAATAATATCTTCGTCAATACCTGCATGCTGTGCACACCACCAAATAAAAATAGCACACCAAGGAGCGTGGTTAGAACCAAATTCTTCTCCGTATTTATTATCGTTATTATATCCTTCGACATATCCAACTTCTCCTAATGCAACATTCACAATGTCATCCTGCATAGATGCATGAGCAGGGATGACACTTTGCGCAGAAAGCATAGTGAAACTCATCACCAAACCAGTCAATCCAGTCCAAAGCTTTTTCAACACCGTTTTCTTCATAACAATCCTCCTTATCAAATACAAAATATCAATAATAAATAGAAATGAAAGATTCGGCGTATCTGCTGTTGTTAAAATTATAATACAAAAAAACAAAAAAGACAAGTGCTTTTTATGAAAATTGTCAAACATCACAAAAATAACCTCTCCCTGTTGTCCAATCCGCCGAGCTTTCAGCATTGGGAGTAGGAACCATCAAGAAGCCGCGCAAGCGGGTACTCCCACGCTGCGCCTGTTCGCGCTTTTTCGGGCTTTGGATATGGTATAATGAGAACGGTGATCGCATGACGGTATATCTGGATGTTCTGCTGCTTTCCAATCTCTGGGCGGATTACGCGCTGCTGCTTGCCTGCGCCCGCCTGACGCATACCCCCATGAACCGGTGCCGCGGGCTGCTCGGTGCCGCCGTCGGTGCCCTCAGCGCACTGGCCGTTCTGCTCCCGCCGCTCCCGCTGCCGGTCTGCTTTCTGCTCCGGATCCTCACGGCCGCCGCCGTATGCCTGACCGCCTTCGGCAAACGCCGCCTCCTCCGGCAGACCGCCGTATTCCTCGCGGTCAGCCTGTTTTTCTGCGGCGTGCTGTATGCGTTTTCCGCGGTATGCCGTCCGGCCGGGTGGTACCTCTGCAATACCGTGATCTATGCCGATCTCTCGCTGCTGACGCTCCTGCTCGGGACGGCTGCCGCCTCCGGGATCTCCGTGCTCTGGGCAAGACGCTCGGCGGCTGCTCCGCCCGGATGCAGACTGCATCTGCGGCTCGGCGGAAAAGACTATCTGCTCCCAGCGATCGCGGACACGGGCTGCACGCTCTGCGATGCCTTCACCGGCAAGCCCGTGATCGTCTGCCCGGTGAACGCCCTTGCGGACTGGCTCAAGCAATACCCCGACCCCGAAACCGCTGCGGCCTCCTGCAAGGGCTTCCGGATGCTGCCGGTCAGAACGGTCGCGGGGACGGCACTGCTGCCCGCGTTCCGTCCGGACAGCGCCGCCGTGATCTCCGAAACACAGCGCGCGGAGCGTCCGGCCGATGTGCTGATCGCGCTGTCCGCTGACATACAGACACAGGCCGTCGTTCCGGCGAGCCTTTGCACATAAAAGCACGAAAGGAGCGCAAATATGAACATTTTAACTCGCTGTTTTCTGATGATCCGGCTCCGCCTGCAGGACCCGGATACCGGGATCTATTACATCAACGGTGCCGATCAGCTCCCGCCGCCCCTGACCCGCGCGGAGGAATCGACGGCCTTCGCTGCCCTTGCCGCCGGCGACCGCTCTGCCCGCGAAACACTGATCGTGCATAATCTGCGGCTGGTCGTGTACATCGCAAAAAAGTTTGAGACGCCCGCCGTCCAGCTCGACGACCTCATTTCGATCGGGACGATCGGGCTGATCAAGGCGGTCGCGACCTTTCACCCGGAGAAGAACATCAAGCTGGCGACCTACGCCTCCCGCTGCATTGAGAACGAAATTCTGATGCACCTCCGGAAAGTCGCGCAGCAGCGTGCGGAGATCTCCATTGACGAGCCGCTGAACGTGGACTGGGACGGCAATGAGCTGCTGCTCTCCGACCTGCTCGGCACCGACGGCGACGAGGTCTGCCGGAACATCGAAAACGAATCCGAGCGGCGTCTGCTGCGGGAGGCGGTCATGCGGCTGTCCCCGCGGGAGCGGCAGATCATGGAGATGCGCTTCGGTCTGCGGGACGGGCAGGAACGCACACAGAAGGAAGTCGCGGACGCGATCGGCATTTCACAGTCGTATATCTCGCGGCTCGAAAAGAAGATCATCCGCAGGCTGCGGAAAGAACTCGAAGATGTGATCTTTTCATAAATGGTGCTGATTCGGCGGAATCCACAATGCGGGACAGGGCGTTTTGTTCGTTGCTACAAAAATAATCACAGCACTTGTTTTTTGTTTTGTATTGTATTATAATTTTAGTAACGGCAGATGCCGGATGAAAAATGAAAGGATGTTGAAGATGAAAAGAATGCGGAAATTTGCGATGCTTTGCGCGGGGTGTCTGGCGTTCAGCGGAATCCCGGCGACTACGCAAGGCTGGGCACCGCAAAGCCTGACAGCGCGGGCGGAGGAAACGGAATACTATGTTGAAGGAAACCTCAAATACAAAATCGGGGAGCAAAATGTAACCGTTTCCGGATTGGTCGAGAAGACGTTTGAAGGCGAACTTGTCATTCCGTCCGAAGTGAAAGGGCTTCCCGTAACGGAAATCGGTGAAGGCGCATTTTACGGCTGTACGGGATTGACAGGCATCACACTCCCGGACAGCATCATTAAAATCGGTTCCGCGGCATTTTTAAGCTGTACCGGATTGAAAAGCATCATAATTCCGGACAGTGTGACAAGTATCGGTCAAGCTGCGTTTGGCGACTGTACTGGTCTGACAAGCATCACAATTCCGGACAGTGTGACAAGTATCGGTCGAGGTGCGTTCTCAGGTTGCAATGGTTTGACCAGTATCACATATCCGAGCAATGTGACAGGATTGGGTTACATGGTATTTTCCGACTGTAAGGGATTGACAAGCATCACTTTTCCGGACAGTGTGACCAAAATCGGTTACGGGGTATTTTACGGCTGTACGGGACTGACAAGCATCGCAATTCCGGACAGCGTAACGGAAATTGATTCCGAGGCATTTTACGGCTGTACGGAACTGGAAGCTATTACCATTCCGGAAAGTGTGCTTCGCATCAGCAACGGGGCATTTTCCGGCACAAAATGGCTGGAAGCCCAAAAAAAGGAAAGCCCGTTCGTTACTGTGAATCATATTCTGATTGACGCCACATCCGTTTCGGGAAATGTAACCGTTCCGGACGGAATCACATCCATTTCCGGCGGCGCATTCTCCCGTGAAATCACGGGCATCACATTTCCTGACAGTGTGACCGCGCTTGAAGACTATGCATTTTCTCAATATGAGAAACTGAAATCGGTTACGCTGTCCGCCGGTCTGACATATATTCCGAGCCATGCTTTTTCCGCCTGTATGGAGCTGGAAGAAATTACCATTCCTGACAGTGTGACAAGTATCGGGGAAGCTGCTTTTGCCGGCTGTACCGTTCTGAAATGCATCACAATCCCGGACAGCGTTAAAGAAATTGGTGCCAATGCATTTGGCGGCTGTACGGAACTGAAGAAAATCACAGTTCTGAATCCTGACTGTAAAATGACTGACATTGTTGACGACTACGGTAACGGACTTACGATCTGCGGCTATGACGGCTCCACTGCGGAAGCCTACGCAAAAAAATACAATTATAATTTTGAATCCCTCGGCTCCGCGCCGACTGCAGCTACAACGGCACCGGCCACAACAACAAAAGCCGCTGTCACGACGACTGCCATAGCGACGACCAGAACGGCAAAGGCAACCGCCACGACTGCAAAGGCAGCCACCACAACCGCCAAAGCAACGGCTACAACCACTAAAGCGACCGTCACGACTGCGAAAGCAACGGCCACGACGGCTAAGGCAACCACAGCCGTCCAGACAACAACCGCAGCCGCCGCAACAACGACGCCCGCGCCTGTACATATCACCGGCGACCTCACCGGCGACGGCGAAGTCAGCATTGACGACGTACAGACCGCGCTGAAAGCCTACACCGAACAGGTCGCGCACAAGACGCCCAATCTGACGGCCGGACAGCGCATGGCCGCGGACATCAACGGCGACGGCGAGCTGACCGTCGAGGATGTACAGTATATCCTGATCTACTACACGGAAAATAATGTCGCAGGCAAGCACCTCACATGGGAGGATATCATGAACCGATAAGCAAAGCACCGCAGGGCAGAACGCTCTGCGGTGCTTTTTGCGGGGCAGCCCCCGCGGGCGATTCCGAAAGTCCGCCGGAAAGGGAGCTAAGCCATAAATATGCCGTTCTTTGCTTGCTTTTTACATGATAATATGCTATAATATAAGGTGGCTTGTTATCTACAGGTGAAGCTGAACTGAGAAAGGAAGATTAGAATGGCAGATACCGGCACGCAGATCCGGGAGCAGATCCGCGCCGTACTCGAAACCTTTACGCATCCCCCGCGCGCACATGTCCAGAGCTTCGGCTGTCAGCTCAATTTCTGTGACGGTGAAAAATACAAGGGCATCCTGCAGGACCTCGGCTACGAGCTGACTGACACGCCGGAGGAGGCAGACGTCATTCTGTTCAATGCCTGCGCCGTGCGTGCACATGCGGAATCCCGCGTCATCGGCAGGCTCGGCGCATTAAAGCCGATCTACGAGAAAAATCCGCGGCTGGTCGTCGGACTGTGCGGCTGCATGGCCGAGGAGGAGGAGGTCCGCGCACTGCTCCGAAAATCCTATCCTTTCGTGAAGCTGGTGCTCGGTGCCGGTGCAATGGAGCGTCTGCCGGGCGCGCTCGCGGAGATCTACCGCGGGGAAAAACGCGCGGAATCGCTTGATTTTACTGGTCTGCCGGATGAATCTCTCCCGACCGTGCGGGATTCCGGCTTTCAGGCAAGCGTACCGGTCATGTACGGATGCAACAATTTCTGCACATACTGCATTGTGCCGTATGTCCGCGGCAGAGAGCGCAGCCGCACCCCCGAAGCGATCGAGCAGGAGGTGCGCGTTCTGATCGGGCAGGGCTATAAGGAGATCCTGCTGCTCGGCCAGAACGTCAACTCCTACGGGCGGGGTCTGGATGAAGCGATCAGTTTTCCGGCGCTGCTCCGGCGGCTTGACGCGATCGAGGGCGATTATTTCATCCGCTTCATGAGCTCGCATCCGAAGGACGCGACCCCGGAGCTGATCGACACGATGCTCGGCTCCAAACATATCGAGCATCATCTGCACCTGCCGGTGCAGTGCGGCAGCGACCGCGTCCTCAAAGAGATGAACCGGCATTATACACTGGAAACCTATCTGAAAATTGTGGATTATGCCAGAGAGAAGGATCCCGATTTCGGCTTTTCCAGTGACCTGATCGTCGGCTTCCCGACGGAAACGGATGCCGATTTCGAAGGCACGATGGAGATCGTCGAGCGCGTGAAGTACGACAATCTTTATACGTTTATTTACAGCAGACGCGCCGGAACGAAGGCCGCGGACATGGAATTCGTCTGCACGCAGGAACAGATCGCGGCGCGCATGAGCAGACTGCTCGCACGGCAGCGGGAGATCTCCGAGGACTTCAACAAGCGGTTCCTCGGCAAGAATGTCCGGTTCCTTGCGGAAAAGCGCGACCCCGAAACGGGTCTGCTGCTCGGCAAGACCCGTCACGGCCTTGTGCTCGAAGCACCGGGCACGCCGGAGGATATCGGGCGGCTGCTCACGGTCAGGGTCACGGGCGTAAAGAACTGGGCACTTTCCGGCGAGCTTCTGCGGGAGGACAGCCATGCAGAGTGAGCTTTTCCTTGAAAAACAGCGCGAATTTGCGCAGATACAGGAACAGCTCGGCGGACAGCTCCGGCTGACTGACTGCCGCGATTTTTCCGCGCTAAAAACCGTCGCTGGCATTGACCTTGCCTACTGGAACGCGCCTGACGGCAAGGAACATGCGGTTTGCTGCATTGTCGTTCTGGACGCGCAGACACATGCGGTGCTGGAGACCGCTCGTGCAGCGGGCGAAATCTCTGTGCCGTACTGTCCGGGATTTCTCGCGTTCCGGGAGCTGCCGCTCGTGCAGGAGGCATTCGGAAAGCTGCAGCACCGCCCGGAGCTCTGCGTCTTTGACGGCAACGGCTATCTGCATCCGCGGCACATGGGCATCGCGTCGCACGCCGCGCTTTTGCTGGGGATCCCGGCATTCGGTGTTGCAAAGACCTATTACCGCGTGCTCGATACCGGTTATACCGAGCCTGCCCCGGAAGCGGGCAGCTATACGGATATCGTCATCGGCGGCGAGGTGTACGGGCGCGTGCTGCGGACGCATGACGGCGTCAAGCCGGTGTTTATCTCGGTCGGAAACGACATTTCGCTGGATACGGCCGCAGCACTTGCGATGCAGTTCACCGAAAAGGAAAGCCGCATCCCGCTGCCGACACGCCTTGCGGATCTCGAAACGCATACCGCAAGAGCAGAGCTCTCCGGCAGAAAGCAACCGGAGTGAAATATACATTCAAACAACCCACCACACAACGAAAAGGAGGCATATTATGCAAAAGAAAGCAGCAATCATCACGGCAGCAGTCCTGTTGGCAGGCACCGCATTCCTGTACCACATGGGATACGGCATTTCGTTGTTCGCAAAGGTCACGACAAGCGACGGCTCCGCCGCGCATTCCGAGGAGGATATCCGCAAAGCGGTTTCCATTGCAAAAAAGCAGTTCCGGAATCTGAACGGCTGCTTCATGACCGAGATTCACTACAGCGAAGAAAAAACACAGCAGGAGCTTGACGAATTGCATGCACGGGGATTCACAGGTCTGGGCTCGGGTTTTGACGATGTGATCATACTGGAATCCGACTTTACGACAAGCAAACTGTTTTCTTCCGTTCCGTTTAACGGCGTGACGCAGCAGGATTACGAGTGGGTCATCACGCATACCGAAGCGGACGGCTGGCAGTTCAGAACTGCCGGATACGCATAATTTTTACCCTGTTTGAAATCATTGAGATAAAGGAGTTTTTTACCATGGCAGATTTACTGGAAATGGCAAAGCAGCTCGGCAGAGAGCTGCAGAAGGACGAGCGGTATCTTGCATTCCGCAAGGCGTCCGAGGAGAATGACAAGGATACTGACCTGCAGAATCTGATTGCACAGTTCAATCAGAAGCGTCTCGACCTCGGCAATGCGGAGGATGCGCCGGAGCAGGACGAAGTCCGCGTCAAGGCACTCGGCGAGGAGGTGCGCGGCCTGTATTCGCAGATCATGGCGAACGACGCGATGCGGCAGTATCAGGCGGTGCGCGCCGAATTCGAGCAGCTGCTCGACAGCATCAACCGCGTGATCGCATACAGTGCCGCAGGACAGGACCCGGATTCGTTCGACGCCACGGCTGCGGCTTCCTGCAGCGGTGACTGCTCTGCCTGCGGCGGCTGCCACTGATCCGCGCCATGGGTATGGAGATCGACCGCTCCAAGCTATCGCCGATGATGCAGCAGTACCTTGCGGTCAAGGATGCATCCGGTGATGCGATCGTGTTCTTCCGTCTCGGTGACTTCTACGAGATGTTCTTTGACGACGCGATCCTCGTTTCCAAGCTTCTGGAGCTGACACTGACCGGCCGCGACTGCGGTCTGCCGACACGCGCCCCGATGTGCGGCGTGCCGTATCATGCTGTGGAGCAGTATCTGAAGCGGCTCGTCAATCTCGGTTACCGCGTCGCGATCTGCGAGCAGATGGAGGACCCGGCACTTGCAAAGGGTCTGGTTGAGCGCGGCGTCATCCGTGTCGTCACGCCGGGTACGCTGATCGAATCGAGTATGCTCGACGAATCCAACTGCAATTACCTCGCTGCGGTGTGGAGCCGTGACGAGGAAATCGCCTTTTGTGCGGCGGATATCTCGACCGGCGCGGTCAATCTGCACCGGCTGGAGGGCAAGACCCGCACGGACGATCTGATCAGCCTGCTTGACCGTTATCACCCGTCAGAGCTGCTGATCACGAAGGATTTTCTGGATTACAAGCCCGTGGCGGATTTTCTGAAAACGCGCACGAACTGCATGGTCACGCTGCGGGACGATGCCTGCTTCTCGCCGGAGCAGCAGCGCGAGACTGTCTTAAAGCAGTGCGCCGCCGAGAGCTTTTCTGCGCTCGGCATCTCCGAAAGCGGCGCAGATGCGTGTGTCTGCTGCGGACTGTTCCAGTATATCGCGGAGACACAGCGTGCGCTGGTCGGACGCTTCACCGAGATCACGATTCACGGCAAGGACGGCATCATGGGACTCGACGCGAATGCGCGGCGTAATCTGGAGCTGACCGAAACCCTGCGTTCTCACGAGAAAAAAGGCTCGCTGCTCGGCGTGCTCGATCAGACCGAGACTGCCATGGGCAGACGAATGCTCCGCACATGGATGGAGCAGCCGCTGACGACGCCTGTCCGCATCATGGACAGGCTGAATGCTGTTGAGGTGCTGATGAAAAACAGCGTCGCCATGACCGAGCTGCGTGATCTGCTGGACAAGGTGTTTGACCTCGAACGCCTGATGTCCCGCGTCATGTTTCAGAAGGCAACGCCGCGCGATATGAAGGCACTGTCGCAGACTGCGCTGCAGCTTCCTGCAATCAAGGCACAGCTTCAGAAGCTGACGCAGTCCAAGCTGCTGACGAAGCTCGAATCCGAAATTTCGCCGCTGAACGAGATCTCCGATCTGATCGAGCGCGCACTCGTTGAGGAGCCGCCCGTGCAGATCAAGGACGGCGGCGTCATCCGCGACGGCTTTCATCAGGAGCTCGATCAGCTGCGCCATGCGATGAACCACGGCACAGAGCTGATCGCGGAGATCGAAAACCGCGAGCGCGAGCGCACCGGCATCAAGAATCTGAAAACCGGCTATAACCGCGTGTTCGGCTATTATCTTGAGGTGTCACGTTCGTATTACGAGCAGGTGCCGCCGGAGTGGATTCGCAAGCAGACACTTGCAAACTGTGAACGGTATATCACGCAGGAGCTCCGCGATGCGGAAAACACGATCGTCGGCGCGAAGGATAAGGCACTGGCACTGGAAAGCGTGATTTTCTCGGAGCTGCGCGAATTTCTCGCACAGCAGCTCAAGACCGTGCAGGATACGGCGGCGGCGGTCGCACAGGTGGATGTGCTCTGCTCGCTCGCGCTGACCGCACTCGAAAACGAATACTGCAAGCCGGAAATTGCCGTGGACGGCAGAATCGAAATCCACGACGGGCGGCATCCGGTCGTCGAGCAGATGCTGACGGATACGGTCTTTGTGCCGAATGACGTCCTGCTTGACCAGAAGGCGAACCGCCTTGCAATCATCACCGGCCCGAACATGAGCGGCAAATCGACCTATATGCGCCAGACCGCGCTGATCGTGCTCATGGCACAAATGGGCAGCTTTGTACCGGCATCCTATGCGAAAATTTCGGTCGTTGACCAGATCTTCACGCGTGTCGGCGCATCGGACGACCTGACCGCGGGCGAATCGACGTTCATGGTCGAAATGCACGAGGTCTCGACGATTCTGAAGCGCGCAACCGCACAGAGCCTTGTCATTCTGGACGAGGTCGGACGCGGTACATCGACATTTGACGGCATCAGCATTGCGCGGGCGGTCGCGGAGTTCATCTCCGGCAAAAAGATCGGCTGCAAGACGCTGTTTGCGACGCATTATCATGAGCTGACAATGCTGGCCGGTCAGTGTGACGGCGTGCGGAATCTGAGCATCGCGGTGAAGAAGCACGGCGATACGATCCGGTTCCTGCGCAAGATCGTGGACGGTGCCGCAGACGACAGCTACGGCATTGAGGTCGCGAAGCTGGCGGGTCTGCCGGCGCAGGTGACGAACCGTGCACGGGCACTGCTCACAGAAATGGAAGCACAGTCGAAGGCGGAAAAGGAGAGCTATCAGGCAAAGCTGGCGGCGGAATCCGCAGGACAGATGAGCTTTTCCGCGGATGCCGACGCGCAGGTCATTGCGCAGCTTTCCAAGACCCATGTCAATGAGCTGACCGACGAAGAATGCCGCGAACTCCTGCTCGACCTGACCGCGATGCTGCATTAAGATGTGCCTCCGGCGGATTCAAAATGGGGCTCCGCCCCAAACCCCGCCGGGGACTAGTCCCCGGACCCCGTTATGTGGATAGAGGGGGCGTAACCGGTCGGGTAATAAGCGAACCGTTTGCAGCCATATCAAAAGTTTTGGTCGAGCTTTTTCAAAAGCTCGCGGGTCGAGGGCAGCGCCCTCGTCGCCGTCCGCAGACGGCGAAACTCCCCTGCGTTCAAGAGCTCGGCGGGCTTGGGGACCTGCGATAGAGGTCCCCATTCTATAATAGCATCCGCGCAGCGGATACTTCTTATCAGGCGAATCTCAAAGAGATTCGCAGCGCGCGAAAAGCATAGCGATGACGAAGTCAGCGCGAGCTTCAAGCGCGAACGCGGGTGCTCAGGGCTGCAAGCCCTGAGATATCCGAATCGCAGCAGCGATTCGCAGCCGCGCGCTGAACATAGGAGCGGCATCAGCCGCGACGAGTGAAGCGCGAAACGAGCCGCCGCCGTATACTGACGGAGACACTGACAATGGATTACGTATACTATCACTTCAAAACCGGCGATATCTCCGAAACATGGGATACCGCAGAAATCGAACGGTATCTGCACAGTACGGGGCTGTTCCCGGCGGATCGGTTCACGGCGCAGAATCCGTTTCTCAGCATCTCGCTGCTGTGCGTCCGGGACTTTGCCCGCTGGAACAGCGAGGACTATGACCCCGAAAAAACCAACTATATCGGGATCGTCACGACGGACGACTTATATTGGGGCATCCGGCAGGATGCAAGGATAAAAGCTGTTTTTGACGGTCTGGAACAGCTTTTGCATACAACGATACAGGATGACTGGTGAGCTGATAAACAGCCGCCTAGAAAGGATAAACCTGTGCCTGAAATTCACGTTTTACCGAAGGAAATCGCCGAACTGATCGCGGCGGGCGAGGTCATTGAACGCCCCGCATCCGTCCTCAAGGAGCTGACGGAAAATGCCATTGATTCCGGTGCAAAGCGCATCACCGCGGAATTAAAGCGCGGCGGTGTGCTCTATCTGCGCGTCACCGATGACGGCTGCGGCATCGCGCCGGAGCAGGTGCGGACGGCATTTCTGCGCCATGCGACCAGCAAGATCAGCACCGCCGCCGATCTCGAAACGATCTTCACGCTCGGATTCCGCGGCGAGGCACTCGCTTCGATCTGCGCCGTCTCCCGGACGGAAGTCCTGACCCGGCAGCCGGGCGCGGAATACGGCACGCATTACCGCATCGAAGGCGGCGAGGAGACCGCCTTTGAGCAGAGCGGCTGCCCCGAGGGTACGACGGTCGTCGTGCGCGACCTGTTTTATAATGTGCCGGTGCGCGCGGGCTTCCTCAAAAAGGACACCGCCGAGGGCAATGCCGCTGCGAACATCTTTCAGAAGATCGCGCTGTCGCATCCGGAGATCTCCTTCCGGCTGATCCGCGAGAACAAAACCGAATTTGTCACGCCCGGCGACGGCGAGCTTTATTCCGCGATCTACGCGATCTTCGGCAAGGACTTCGCCCGCGACCTGCTCCCCGTCCGATATCAGGAGCAGGAAAACGGAGGCATCACGGTCGGCGGCTATGTCATGAAGCCGCTCTATGCGCGCCCGAACCGCTCGCATCAGCTTTTCTTTATCAACGGACGCTCCGTGCGCTCGTTTACGCTGATCTCCGCGATCGAGGAGGCGTATAAAACGCTCATCATGACCGGAAAATATCCGGCCTGCGTGCTGACGGTCACAGTCTCGCCGCGCATCGTCGATGTCAACATGCACCCGACGAAAGCCGAGGTGCGCTTCTCCGACGAAAAGCGCATTTATAATGCGGTTTATTTTGCGGTGCTGGGCGCGCTCGAACAGCATAATCTGATTTACGAATTTCAGATCCCGGAGCAGGAAAAGCCTGCCGAACAGCCGCCCGTCATGCCGAAGATCACGCCGCAGATCTATACACCGCAGCGTCCGAAGCAGGATTGGTATGCGCCGGTCGCCGGCACGGACAGCAATACGCCCGCGCCGCTCTTTGAGAAGCGGAACGAGGTGCCGCATACACAGCCGGCCGCGCCGCCCGTACCGCCGCCCGCTCCGTCGGCTCCCGCACCGATGCCGGAGCCGGTAAGCAGACCGGAAATCCCGGCAGAGCCGCAGGCGCCTGTTCCGCCGTCTGCACCGGAAAAGCCGGTCATACCGGAGGCACTGAAGGCGTTTTCCAATCTGACCGCACAGCCCGCAGTCCCTGTCCGGCCGATGCCGGAGACGGTACCGGCAGAGAGACCGGAGCCGTCTCCACAGGAGTTACCCGACGAACCGGAGGCGCGCAATGAAGCGATCTCCGCGATCCGCCGCGAAAAGATCACGGTGATCGGGGAACTGTTTGAAAACTACGTGCTGGCGGAGGCCGGCGAGCAGTTTGTGATGATCGACAAGCACGCCGCCCATGAACGCATTTTGTTTGAGCGGTTCCGCACCCGCGAATGCCGCGACCGTCAGCAGCTTCTGACGCCGGTGCGCGTTCTGCTGACAGCGGACGAGCTCTCTGCCCTGCAGGAGCAGCAGGAGACGCTGCTCGGGTGCGGGTTTACGTTCGATTTCAGCGAGGCACCGGTCGTGCAGCTGACAGGCGTGCCGCTTTCCTGCGCGGAGCTTGACCTTGATCAGATCGCGGCCGATCTTGCGGCGAACTGCCTGAAAAATCAGGTGCAGCCGGACATGCATCTGCTGGATGACATGTTCCATGATCTGGCGTGCAAGGCGGCGATCCGTGCGGGGACGCATAACACGAAGGAAGAATTGCAGTCGCTGGCGGTGCAGGTCTGGGAAAATGACCAGATCCGGCATTGTCCGCACGGCCGCCCGGTGATGTTTCTGCTGTCGAAATACCAGATCGAAAAGCAGTTCAAGCGTATTCAGAATTAAGTGGTGCCTTCGGCGGATTCAAAATGGGGACCAGTCCCCAGACCCCGTTATGTGGTCAGAGGGACGCAACCGGTCGGGCAAAAATAAAAGTTTCGCTCAAGCCTTTTCAAAGGCTTGCAGAGTCCAGAGGCAGAGCCTCTGGTCGCGCTCCGCAGAGCGCGAAACTCCCCTATCGTCAGGCGCACCGCAAGGGGGAATTTCAAAAACGCTCCGGGGGAGCGTTTTTGGAAGGGGGACGCCCTGTAAGAGAGGGCGTCCCCAAGCGAATCCCAAAGGGATTCGCAGCGCGCTTGAAGCATAGCGATGACGAAGTCAGCGCGAGCTGAATGCGCGAATGCGGGTTCTCAGGGCTGCAAGCCCTGAGAAAGCCGAATCGCACCGGCGATTCGGAAAGTGCCCGCGACACAGCAGTAACAATCGAGGTGACACACATGAAAAACGCACTGCTGACCTACAGCCAAAAAGCAATGGCAAGACCCGGTTTCTTCAACTCGTGCGAATACGAGGGCGTACCGGACGAGATGACCGCGCTGTACAAACAGCATTTCCTGATCCCGCGCACGACGAAAACAAATCTCGCGCCGTTCCGGGAGAAATTCGGATTTGACCTGCCCGATGATATCGCGGATTATATCAATCTCTACTGGCATTCCTATATCTGCGGCGCGTATGACTGCATGAAGCAGTCCGAGAACGGCAGCTACTATCCGTTCGATGAGGGGCCGATCCTGTTTTCGGTGCTGAAGCATACCGGCGAAACAGACGACGATGTGCTGTTTCAGAAATACGGCGTCTGTGCACTGACTGAGGAATTTTATCAGGACTGGGAAGAACACGCAGAAGAAAACCCGTCGGAAGCGCATCTTTTGCAGGAGGCCAAGCAGTTTATCTGCATCGGCTGGACGGGCTATGCCGCGCATTCCATTTTGTATCAACGGGCAACCGGCGAGATCTATCTCGAAAGCTGGCGGCCGGATAAAGTTGCGGATGACAAGCCGATCGCCGCTTCTCTTTCTGCGCTGATCAGCGGGATCTACTTCCGGTGACCGGCTCTGCGCGGCAATCACAAGGATCGAGGGTGATAATATGGCAAAAACAGCATTGATCGTAAACGAAATGCAGAATGATTATCTCTGGGAGAAACGGAAGGACAAGTTCCCGTATGACACCGCGGCTCTGCTCGATGCCGTCAATGCGGCAATTGACAAGGTGCAGTCAGCGGGCGGCGATGTGCTTTACATCTCGCAGATTTTCCCGGATACGCCGTCCAATCACATTATTTTCGGCTACTGCATCACAGAAACCGAGGGCGCAAAGCTGTATTCCGGTCTGCATGTCGTTTCGGAACACTGCTTCGAGAAAAATGTCTCCGACCTGTTCGCGGATGCGAAGTTCCGCGCATTTGTCGAAGCACAGGGCTATGACGAATTGCTGTTCTGCGGCATCGACGAATGCGGATGCATCGCCGCGACCGCAAAGGCAGCAGCCGCAGCGGGGATGCGCGCGGTCATTCTCTCAAAGAGCACCGCGACCCGATTTGATACCCGCAAAAAGGGCGCGGCCCGCGCAGAGCTGAAAGCTGCGGGCGTGATCTATCAGGAGGAACCGTGATGAAAAGACAGGAACAACACGCACCGGAACCGATTTCGATGATCTACGGGCCGCCGTCCATGCTGCTCGCCCGGAGCACCGGCATCACCGTCCGTGCGTATACCGAAGCAGACCTGCCGGAGATGCTCACCATCTGGAATGAGGTCGTTGATGCAGGAGATGCCTTCCCGCAGGAAGAACCGCTCGACAGCATCACCGGCGCGGCTTTTTTTGCACAGCAGACCTATACCGGCGTTGCGGAGCGGAACGGCGAGATCGTCGGGCTGTATATCCTGCACCCGAACAATGTCGGCCGCTGCGGACATATCTGCAATGCCAGCTATGCCGTCAGCAGTACATGCCGCGGCGAGCACATCGGCGAGCAGCTTGTGCGCGACTGCATGGAGCAGGGCAGGTCGCACGGCTTCCGCATTTTACAGTTCAATGCCGTTGTTGAGAACAACGCATCCGCACGGCATCTTTACGAAAAGCTCGGGTTTATGCAGCTCGGCACGATCGAGGGCGGGTTCCGGATGCCGGACGGCAGCTATGTGAACATCTGCCCGTATTACAAGGTACTGTGACACAGAAAGGGGTCAGCCCATGAGCAAACAGCCGCCGGTCATCGCAGTGGTCGGTGCAACGGCATCCGGAAAAACCGCGCTCGGCGTACAGATCGCACAGGCTTATGGCGGAGAGGTCGTTTCCGCAGATTCCATGCAGCTCTATCAGGGGCTGGACATTGCGACCGCCAAGCCGACCGCCGCAGAGATGCAGGGCATCCCGCATCATCTGATCTCGGTGCTGCCGCCGGAGCAGGCCTGCTCTGTGGCCGATTACGTGGAAATGGCGCGGGAGAAGATCGCGGAGATCCACGGCAGAGGAAAGCTGCCGGTCATCGTCGGCGGGACGGGGCTTTATATCGACTCGCTGCTCAACAACATTCAGTTTCCGGATATCCCCGCGGACGAAGCACTCCGGCAGCGGCTCAATGAAGAAGCCGAAACGCTCGGCCGGACGGCGATGCGCGAACGGCTCATGCAGTGCGACCCCGAATCCGCGGAACGCCTGCACGAGAACAATCTCCGGCGCATCATCCGCGCACTGGAGGTCTACGAGCTGACCGGCATCCCGCTCTCCGAGCACGCAAGACGCAGCAGAGAAGTCCCCGCGCCGTGGAGCATCCTGCGCATCGGCATCGGCTTTGCGGACAGAGAACAGCAATACGGCCGCATCCGGCTGCGCGTGGACAAAATGGTGCAGGACGGCCTGCTCGGTGAGGTGCGTACAGAATACACTTCCGGCAGACGCCGTGCGACCGCCGCTATGGCAATCGGTTACAAGGAGCTTCTGCCGTGGCTCCGGGGCGAGGATACCGCAGAGGAATGCCTTGCACGCGTCAGGCAGGAGACCTGCCGCTATGCGAAACGGCAGGGAACGTGGTTTCGTCGGAATCCACAAATCGCGTGGATCATGAGAGATTCTGTTTGTGACGAAGCACGAATTTTTGAAATGTGTCAAAAAATGATAGCGAAATGGGATGCATTGTGATATAATATAAGATGTGTAGTTGTTGACGGGTGAGGTATACCCTCACGCCGCTGCTGCGCAGATACACATACGTAAGCTATAATAAAAGAAATGAGGCAAGTAACATGACCAATAAGGGACTTAATCTTCAGGACGTTTTTCTGAATCAGGCACGCAAGGACCGTCTGCCGCTGACCATTTTCCTCACAAACGGCTATCAGTTCAAGGGCATCATCCGCGGCTTTGATTCGTTTATCGTCATCCTTGAGACCGACGGCAGACAGCAGCTTGTGTACAAGCATGCGATCTCCACGATCGTGCCTGCAAGACCGATCTCGATCCTTGATGCAATGGAGCAGCGCGAGGACGCTGAGTAAGTTCCATGAATGAAATTACAACGCGAATCCTCAAAATGCTTCTGCTGGTGTTCGCTGTTGTACTGGCTGTGACGATCTTCTATCATCTGTTCTTTACGAATTACGAAACAGAAAATGCGATCTATGACGAGGGCACGACCGTTACGACGTTTCAGGGCGTCTATGTCCGCAATGAAACGGTCCGGCGGTATGACGGCAGCGGTGCTGTGCGCTATTGCGCCGATGACGGTGCAAAGCTCGGCGTCGGCAGCGTGATCGCCGAGATCTATGCCAATGAAGAACAGATCGACCTCAGAAGGACCATCGCCGAAAAGGAAGCCGAGCTTGCGATGCTCAGCAAGCTGGAGAATCCCGGCACCAGTGAAAATGCTCAGCCGGCCAAGATCGCCTCACTCATTGACGATCAGTTCAAGTCCATGGTGCGGCAGCGCGAACAGGGCGATATCGCCGCTGTCTGCAGTGCCCGGCAGGATCTGACCGTGCTGATGAGCACATACGAAAAAATTACAAACGCGTCTGTCGATTATCAGGATCGGATCGTGGCACTCGAGGATGAGATCGCAAGACTCAGCCGCCGCAAGACCGCACCGGACGACGTCATCCGCGCCGAGCATTCCGCGTATTTTGTCAGCCATGCCGACGGATACGAATCCGACCTGACCGTTGACCGCGTCAGACAGCTGACGCCGGAACAGCTCAGTGCCGTCACCGATGACGTCAGTGCCGATGCCGTTCCCGGCAGCGGACAGATCATCGGCAAGCTGATCGACGACTATGCATGGTATATCGTCGGCGTATTCGACAATACCAAGCTGCGCCTCTCGGAGGACGACATCGCGACCGTGCGGCTGGAATCGCATCCGGCCGATCTGCATGTGCAGGTCGTATCGCTGGTCTCCGCAGGCGATATCAAAAAAACACTGGGCGTTTTCCGCTGCGACCAGCTGACCGGCGAGGTCGTGCAGCACCGCACCGAACGCGTGGAGATCCTCCGGGAAACCGTCGAGGGCATCCGCGTGCCGCGCTCCGCGATCCGCTTCAAAAATATGGAAGTCACCGAGAAGGACGCGGAGGGCAATGAGACCGTGCAGACCGAAAACTGCATGGGTGTATATGTGCTGGTCGGTGAGCGTGCCGTGTTCCGCCGGATCAAAAAGGTCTATGAGGACGATCTGTTCTATCTCTCCGACCTGAACGCCGGCGACGGCTTTGTCGAGCTGTATGACGATATTATCGTGAAAGGTGTGATGGCAGATGGCGAGTGAGTTCGCCCCCTGCACGGAAGCACAGAAGCAGGCCGTTCTGGACCGGCTGCAGGTGATCCGGCAGAACATTGCCGATGCGTGCAGCAGATCAGGCAGAACGGTGCAGGATGTGACGCTCATGGCCGTGACGAAAACCGTCTCGCCGGAGCTCATCAATCTGGCGGTCGATGCCGGTGTCACAACACTCGGCGAGAACCGCGTACAGGAATTTCTCTCCAAGCGCGATGCCTACCGCAAAGAAGCGGAGGTGCAGTTCATCGGTCATCTGCAGACCAATAAGGTAAAGCAGATCATCGACAAGGTCACGCTGATCCATTCGGTGGACAGCCTGCATCTCGCGGAAGCGGTCAGCAAAGCCGCAGCATCCAAAGACATTATGATGCCGGTGCTGCTGGAGGTCAATATCGGCGGGGAAGCCTCCAAATCCGGTGTCTCGCCGGCGGAGCTCCCGGAGCTGCTCAAAGCCGTGCAGCAGCTGCCGAATATTCGGACGGACGGCCTGATGACCATTCCCCCGCCCATGACTGACAAGGATGAACAGATACGCGTCTTTACGGAAATGCGGGAGCTGTTCGACAGACTGCGCCAGTCCGTGCCAATGCAGACGCTCTCCATGGGCATGTCCGGCGACTATGCCGCTGCTGTCCGCTGCGGCTCGACGCTCGTGCGCATCGGAAGTGCACTGTTCGGTGCAAGATACTATCCCCCGAAACCCGAAGGCTGAAACGGATCTTCATGTACTGCTTCGCTGCGTACAGGCAGCAGCAGCGCAGAAAATACGATAATCAGAAAGAAAAGGAGAATCCAGATGAAAGTTTTTGATACACTCCGCGATTTCTTCGCGCCGCAGGACGACGATTCCTATGATACGGAACCGGTGCGTGAGACAAGAGAATCCCGTGAACGCAGAGAATACCGCGAATCCCTCCGCGAGCGCGAACCGATGCGCGAACCGCAGGACACCTCTGCACGGGAGCTGCGCGAGCCGTCTCCGCTGCGCGAAAGCTATAAGCCGGAACCGGAATTCCAGCCGACCAAGCGCGACAATAAAGTCGTCAACATTCAGGCGACTGCACAGCTTCAGGTCGTTCTGGTCAAGCCGGAGGTCTTTACCGACGCAAAGCAGATTGCTGACCATCTGATCTCCAAAAAGACCGTTGTCCTCAACCTGGAGACCGCCTCTGCCGAGAACAAGCGCCGCATCATCGACTTTCTGGTCGGTGTCGCGTATGCAAACGGCGGCAGCCTGAAGCCGGTCGCAAACCTGACCTATATCATCACCCCGTATAATGTCGGCTTTATCGGCGAGGATCTCGTCAATGAGCTGGAAACGAACGGCGTCGTGATCTGAGAACCGTTCCGGGTTCCTGAGAGAAACGCCGGTTCCTGCATCGCCGCAGCCGGATCACAGAGATCAGAAAGGAGTGCAGCACGATGATCACTGCAAAGGATGTTCAGAAGAAAAAGTTTGAGAAGGTCAAGTTCGGTTACAGCCCGGAGGAGGTCGATTCCTTCCTCGCACAAATTGAGAACGACCTGCGCCTGATGCAGCAGGATCTGGATGATTCCAATGAGAAGATCCAGCTCCTCGCAGACAAGGTGCGTGAATATAAAGATACGGAAGACGATCTGAAGAACGCGCTGCTGCTTGCACAGAAACAGGCACGGCAGGTCGTCGAGGAAGCACAGCAGAAGGCAGACGCGATCGTTGCGGATGCAAAGGCTTCCGTCGATACCGTCAAATCGCAGGCACTGGTCGATTCCGAGACCCAACTGCAGAATATCACCGCACAGCTCGAAGCGGAAAATGCGCATCTCGTTGAGACGCAGCATCAGGTCGCTGATTTCAAGCGTGCCCTGTTCGATCTGTATAAGGAGCATCTGGAGCTGATCTCCCGCCTGCCGGAATCCGCGGATGAAGTTGAATATGTGGAAGTCGAGGAGACGGAGGAAGCTGAGGAGACCGCGGAAACGGCCGAAGCAGCTGCAGAAGCCGTTGCCGAGACCGCCGAGGCTGTGAAGGAGACCGCAGAGGGTACCGTCAAAGAGACCGCCGCTGCCGTTGAGGAAGCCGCAGCAGCTCCCGTGTTCGGCAGCCGCCGCGATGACGCAGGCAGTGCTGCACGCCGCAGATTCAGCGATCAGTGATCCACGGCTCACCCGTATTCCAAACGATACTAGAAAGGAACCGTGCTCTGCGCGGCTCCTTTTTATTTCAGCAGAAAGGAGATTTTTCATTGATCTCTGTCATACTCACCGCCGCAGCGATCCTTGCACTCATCGGCATTGACCAGGCGATCAAGCTTTGGGCGATCGCCAATCTGCAGGGACAGCCCGCGCGCCCGTTTCTGCAGCTCGGCAGTCTGGACTGGATGCACCTCCGCTATATGGAAAACAGCGGTGCCGCATTCAGTATGCTGAGCGGAAGCCGCGGATTCCTCGTCATCTTTGCGGTCATCATGAGTGCGGTCTGCCTGTATATCCTCAACCGGTTCGGCAGAACGCGCCGCTGGGTCCGGATCGCCATGCCGCTGGTCGTCGCAGGCGGTCTCGGCAATGTCATTGACCGTTTAATCCGCGGCGGCAGGGTCGTCGATTATCTGGATTTTCAGCTCTGCAATTTTGCCGTATTCAATTTTGCGGATATCTGCGTGACCGCAGGCGTCATTGTAATCGTCTTTGCGCTGCTCTTTCTGGAAAAAGAGGAGAAATCTGCCAAAAAAGCAAAACTCGCGAAGCGCATCCCGTTTGCGCGGACCGCTGCGGCACTGCCGGAGGCGGGCACGCTGCCCGATGCCGAACCGCTCGCGGAGGCCGGCACTCTTGAAACGCTGCCGGTACTGACCGAGGATTCCGACCATGCCGACGCGTGAGCTGCTGTTCGCTGCTTCGCAGGAGGATACCGGAAAGCGGCTGGACGCATGGCTCGCCGCACAGCCGGAGCTCTCTCTGACGCGCTCTGCCGTGCAGCAGCTTCTCGAACAGGGGCAGATCACGAAAAACAGCAAAGCTGCGAAGAAAAACGATAAGCTGCAGACCGGTGACACAGTCGCCGTGAGCGTCCCGGAGCCGCAGCCGCTCAATGTGCTGCCGCAGGATATCCCGCTTGAGATCGTCTTTGAGGATGACGAACTGCTCGTCGTCAACAAGCCGAAGGGTATGGTCGTACACCCCGCGCCGGGACATCCGGACGGCACGCTCGTCAATGCACTGCTGTATCATTGCGCAGGGCGGCTTTCCGGCATCAACGGCGTGATCCGGCCGGGCATCGTACACCGCATTGACCGCGACACCAGCGGTCTGCTGATTGTCGCAAAGACTGACCGCGCGCACGTCGGACTCGCGGAGCAGATTGCCGTGCATTCGTTTACGCGGGAATATGAGGCAGTCGTCTGCGGAAGATTCAAAGAGGAAAGCGGGACCGTCCGTGCGCCGATCGGCAGGGACCCCCGCGACCGGCAGAAAATGTGCGTGATTGCGACGAATTCCAAGGACGCCGTCACACTTTACACCGTGCTGACACAGTACGAAAAACATGCGCATATCCGCTGTCAGCTCGAAACCGGCCGGACGCATCAGATTCGCGTGCACATGAAGCATATCGGGCACCCGGTCTACGGAGACGCGGTCTACGGCAAGGCGGAAAAGGGCATCGCGGGGCAATGCCTGCATGCAAAAAAAATCGGATTTATTCATCCGGTCACAGGGGCATATCTGGAATTTGACAGTCCCCTGCCGGAATATTTCACGGAAATACTGAGGAAATTATCATGAACCGGACGAAGAAAGCGACGGAATTGTTCAAAGCAGGATATTCCTGCTCGCAGGCCGTGCTGGGCGCATTTGCACCGGCACTCGGAATGGATATGCAGCAGGCTTTGCAGGTCAGTGCATGTTTTGGCAGAGGAATGCGATGCGGCTCCGTCTGCGGTGCCTGCACCGGTGCACTCATGACACTTGGGATGCAGTATGCAGCGGACCCGAAGGCGCACGGCCTGACAAACAAGCTCACGACGGAATTTCTCTCTCGCTTTGAACAGGAAAACGGCGCGACGCTCTGCAGGGTGCTGCTCGAAAAGACAGCGAATACCGATGCCGACCCCGCAATTGCACGCATGAAAGGGCCGTGCCCCGGGCTGGTTGCGTCCGCTGTGAAAATCACGGAAGAACTGATCGCAGAATACGGCTTCCCGCAGATCCGCCCCGCAAAGCCGGACGATGCATCGCGCATCACGGAAATCATCATTACCAATTACCGGAAACAGTTTTATCCTGTTTTCCGGAGCGATGAATATTATTTTCAGGAGCTGAATACCGCGGAAAAGGCCGCGCAGCTCCGGACTGACAAAGAAATGCTGAAGCAGTATTTCGTCTATGACGACGGCATTGTGCGCGGCTGCATCCGCATCAGCGGGACAGAGATCGTGCGGCTGTTCGTCGAGCCGTCCTTCCAGAACAGAGGCATCGGCGCGAAGCTGCTGGCCTTTGCGGATACCGTGCAGCATACAGATCACCTCTGGGTGCTGGAATGCAATCCGGACGCGATCCGCTTCTATGAGCGGCAGGGCTACCGGCTGACCGATACGAAAAAGCCGGAGCCGGATACAGACCGATATCTGATTCTGATGCAGCGGGAGGACGCATAACATGCATTTTACATACTGTCCGGACTGCGGACAAAAGACCGTTCCGCGGCAAATGGGCGACGACGGCGCAGTGCCGTACTGCGAGGGATGCAAAAAGCCGCTGTTTGATATGTTCAGCACATGCGTGCTTTCCGTCGTGAGAAATCCGGAAGGGCAGATTGCGCTGATCCGTCAGAGCTACGGGCAGCAGGAGACATTTGTCGGTGTCGCAGGCTATATGAAGCCCGGTGAGACCGCCGAGGAAGCCGCCCTGCGCGAGATCGCCGAGGAGATCGGCATTGCTGCGGAGAACCTGCGGTTCCTGTTCAGCGCATGGCATGAAAAGCGCGGGCAGTTGATGCTCTGCTTCTGCGCAGAAACGAAAAAAACGACCTTTTCACTTTCCGGAGAAGTCTCCGAAGCGCGCTGGTTTGCGCCGGAGGAAGCCTGCAAAGCTGTCCGCAGCGGCAGCATCATTGCGCGCGTTGTACATGCCGCAATTTCATGAAGAAGATATGAAAATCGGGAAAAGGGCTTGCAAAAACCCGTACTTTTTGGTATAATAAGATAATAGAATCGTGTATACCCCAGCAAGCAATTCGGAAACAAAAGGGATGAAACAGAAATGATCGGCTTCTACAGCTATACAGTCATATTGACATTCGCCGGTTTTGTCTGCGGCTCGGTCGGGCTGTATTTTGCAGCACACGGCAGCACGAATGCAGCAATCATTATGCTGATGCTCGCAGGCTTCTGCGATATGTTTGACGGAAAGGTCGCAAAGACCAAGAAAAACCGCACCCCGGAGGAATGCCGCTTCGGCATCCAGATCGACTCGCTCTCCGATATGGTCTGCTTCGGTCTGCTGCCGCCGATGATCGCGTTCAGTGCCGGACTGCAGAAACCGCTGCATATTGCAGTGTTCAGCTGCTTCAGTCTTGCCGGCCTGATCCGGCTCGCATACTTCAACGTCACGGAGGAGGACCGCCAGAAGGTCACGACAGAACGCCGGAAGGTCTATGAGGGACTGCCGGTCACATCGGTCGCACTGCTGATTCCGGTGCTGTTCGCATTCCGCCGCGATCTCGGAGATATGTTCCCGACCGTCGCAACGGTCGTTTACGCAGTCATCGCATGTGCGTTCATCACGCGCTTTACGCTGAAAAAGCCGGGTATGCGTGCCATGCTGCTGTTTATCGTCATCGGCGTTCTGGAGCTGCTGCTGCTGATCTACAAGCATCACACGCGCTGACCGCCGCTTATACTGAATATCAGGGAGGAATCCGTCATGTCGGAACCGAGGGAAGCAGCACCGCACGCCGGTGCACAGATTTGCGACCGCGCAGGCAATCCGGCGGCGGATTCCTGTGCTTCTCAGGGCAAGCTGCTCGGGCTGCTTTACGGCACCGCCCCCGGCAGAGCGGCACTGAAGCTGCTGACCAAGCCGGTCGTATCCAAGGCGGCAGGCTATGCGCTGGAGCATCCGCTCTCGACCGTCGCGATCCCGCCGTTCGTGCTGAAAAAGCATATCAAAATGGACGATTTTGCGGATGACAAATACCGCAGCTTCAATGCGTTCTTTACGCGGCCGGTCAAGCCCGCGGCAAGACCCGTTGACCGCACCCCGGAGGCACTCATCAGCCCGTGCGACGCCAAGCTGACCGTCGTGCCGATCACGGACGACCTGCATTTCACGGTCAAGAATGCAGAATATTCGCTTGCGGCGTTCCTCGGCTGCAAGCATCTTGCAAAGCATTATCAGGGCGGACAGCTTCTCATTTTCCGCCTGACGCCGGACGATTATCACCGGTACTGCTATCCGGACGACTGCAAGATCGGCAAAACGCGCCGCATCGAAGGCGAGCTGCATACGGTCAATCCGGTCGCCGCGGAGCATGATGTCATGGTCTATCACCGCAACACGCGGACGATCACCATGCTGACGACCGAACATTTCGGGCATGTTCTGCAGATCGAAGTCGGCGCAATGCTTGTCGGCAAAATCGTCAATCACCCGCACGGAGAACATGTGGCGCGCGGCATCGAGAAGGGCTATTTCGAGTTCGGCGGCTCCACGATCGTGCTGGTGCTGGAACCCGGTGCCGCCAAAATCGACGCGCAGATCTGCAAAAACTCCGAAAACGGCGCGGAAACGATCGTGAAATACGGCTCCCGCATCGGAACGGCACTGCCGTGCACCGTATAACAGCGGCAAAGTTCCGCAGATATTTTGTGCAAAATGCTGAAAATGACCGCATCCGACAAAAATCGTTGTCGGATGCGCATTTTTGTGGTAAAATAAAGAGCAGAGACGACTGTGTACAAAACAGAACGGAACAAAAGAAACAAAGGAGCACATCATGTTTACCAGATATATCGGGATCGATCTCGGCACAGCCAATACCCTGATCTATGCGCGCGGCAAGGGGATCATCATGCGGGAGCCTTCCGTTGTCGCGGTCAATACAAAAACCGATCAGGCCTGCTCGGTCGGCAAGGATGCCAAGGATATCATCGGCAGAACGCCCGGCTCGATCATCGCCGTACACCCGCTGAAAGACGGTGTGATCGCGGACTTCGACATTGCCGCGACCATGCTGCAGGAACTCATCAAAAAATCACTCAAAGGCACGATGTTCACCAAGGCACGCGTCATTATCTGTATTCCGTCCGGCGTGACCGCTGTGGAGCGGCGTGCCGTCAAGGAGGCTGCCGAAAAGGCCGGTGCCAGACCTGTTCAGCTCGTTGCGGAGCCGATCGCGGCCGCACTCGGCGCGGGACTGCCGATCATGGAGCCGACCGGGACTATGGTCGTCGATATCGGCGGCGGCACCAGTGAGATCGCCGTAATCTCTCTGGGCGGCATTGTGTCGTACCGTTCGGTGCGCACCGCCGGCGACGCGTTTGACCTCGCGATCGTCAACTATATCCGCAAAAAATACAGCCTTCTGATCGGCGAACGTACCGCAGAGGCGGTCAAGATCGGCATCGGCTCGGCATTCCCGGAGGCGACCGTCACCGAAATGGAGGTGCGCGGCAGAAATCTGCTGAACGGGCTGCCGGAGAATATCACGATCACCTCCGACGAGGTGCGCGACGCGCTCTATGAGCCGCTGTGCACGGTCATGGACGCGATCCGCGAGACACTTGCACATACCCCGCCGGAGCTTTCCGCGGACGTCATTGAGCAGGGCATCACGCTGACAGGCGGCGGCGCGCTGCTGCACGGCATGGATAAGCTCATCAACCGCGAGACCGGTATGCCGGTATATGTTGCGGAATATCCGCTGGACTGCGTGGCGGAGGGCACCGGAAAGATCCTCGAAAACCTCGATGAATACGAGGAGCTGCTCACCGAGGAGATCAAGTATTATTAAGCGCGGAGCGGCCTCTGAAGGAATGCTGCTCCCGATGCTGAAGCATAACACAAAAGGACGCTGAGTGTATATCAGCGTCCTTTTTGTTATCTATAACGGGGTCTGGGGACAATGTCCCCAGCAGGGGCCAACATGAAGAAACAAGTTTCTTCATGTTTAGGGGCAGCACCCCCATTTTTGATCCGCCGGAGGCACCTTACTCATACCGCAGCGCGTCGATCGGGTTGAGCTTGGCCGCCTTGACAGAAGGCAGCAGACCGAACACAACACCGACCACGATCGAGAAGATGACCGAGATCGCGATCGCCTTGCCCGAGATCGCGACCTGCATTTCCGTCAGGTTTGCGATCACCGTCGCCAGTCCGATTCCCGTCAGCACACCGATCATACCGCCGATGCTCGTCAGCACGGCCGCCTCCGTCAGGAACTGCCAGAGGATGCGCCGTTTGCGTGCGCCCAGTGCCTTTTTCAGACCGATCTCTCTGGTACGCTCCGTGACCGACACCAGCATGATGTTCATAACGCCGATACCGCCGACCAGCAGCGAGATGCTCGCGATCCAGATCAGCATTTTGTTCGTGGACTGCGAGAGGTCCTGCATGGCCTTTGCCTGCTCCAGCAGGCTTTCGCTCTTGTATTCGAGCTTGTTCATTGCCATTTCCATGGCGGCTTCTGCGTTCTCCTCCTCACCGCTGCTTGCAGCCGTGATGCGGATATTCTCGTTCAGGATGTCCGCAGCCTTTTTTCCGGCAGCGGTCATGCTGTCCGTATTCACAGCCTGAATGATGCAGTGCTGCGGCTCGTCATACTGGAAGCAGATGCCCCAGTCCTCGGTCGGGATGTAGACCTGACCGCTGTTCGTCTGGTTGTAGGTGTAGTAATCCTCAACGGAATTGATCGTCGGTTCAAAGCCGGAACGCTTTGTCACCACGCCGATGACCGTAAACGGTTCGCCGCTGATGTCAATGATCTTGCCGACCGGATCCTCACCGTCAAAGGTCGAACGCGCGACCGATTCGTCGATCAGTGCGACCTTTGCAAATTCCTTGTGCTGCTTCTCCGAAAAGCCGACGCCCTGTGCAATGTCCAGACCCGCCGTATCGAGATAATCCTCGTCAATGCCGACCAGACCCGTGCCCTGAAGGCTCTTGTTCATGTAGTAGAAGCTTTCCACATAATCGCGTTTGCGGTACAGCGTGCACCGCTCGACCTCTTTCAGTTCCGTAATGCGCTGCTTGTAGGCAGGTGAAATCACGCGGACACTGTCCGCAGACTGCATGTAGCCGGGCTCATAGGGATAATCGCCCTGCATCAGCCGGATCTGCACCGTGTTATTGCCTGCACCGATCAGGTTCTTTTTGATCATTTCCTTGGTACCCTCAATGATCGAGACGATCGCGATGATCGCCGCGATACCGATGATGATACCGAGCATGGTCAGAAAGGAACGGATCTTGTGCGACAGAATGCCCTGCAATGAGAGCCTGATATTCTCAAACATATTCTGCTACTCCAATTCTTATTCCGCGTATAATCAGTAGTACATGCCCTCAGGCATCTTCGGCTCGTCCGTATCGTTCGTCCGCACGCCCTCCTTGGCATTCGGGCCGTAGGGGAAACAGATGCGGTCCTTCATGCTCAGGCCGCCCTTGACCTCGACATAGTAATCGGTCGCACCGACACTGACATACTGCTTCACGAGACGGTCGTTTTCATCCGCTTTCAGGACATAGTAGTCACCGCCCTCCCTGCGGAGATAATGCGGCGGGAGATAAAGCGAAGTATTGTTCTCCTGCGTTTCCTCGTCAGCAATCGTCACACTGACGCCGACGCCGAGCATGAAATTGTCGGAATTCTGCAGCTTCGCATGTAATCTGTAGCTCGAATTGTTCGGATTGGAGCCCCAGCCCTGATAGTTATAGGAAATCGGCTCCGGATCAATGGACGTCACGACCGCCTCGGAGGACGCGCCGTCGCTGTAGGACATGACCTCCAGCACCGTACCGGGCTGCACTCTCGGCAGATTCATCTCCATGACCGTGCAGACGACTTCCATGCCGCCGTCGCCCTCGATCACGGCAAAATACTGATCGTCCTCGCTCGGCTCCGCAAACGGATCCTTTTCCGAAGGATCATCGGGATTCACTGCGCCGTCCGTGACCGAACCGATCTTCTTCACGATGCCGTCGATCTCGGCGAGCACTCTGCCGTCATTCTTCTGCTTTTTCGCATTTTCCAGCTTGAGCTGTGCCTCCTTGAGGCTGATGTTCAGCTCCTTGATCCGCGCTTCCTGCTCCTTGATCATGGAATTGATCTCCGCACGCGAATACCGGTAATCCATGCTGTTGTTCTGCGCTTCGTCCATGAATGCGCCGGGATCCGGCATCTGATACTTTTCCGCCGGCGGATCCTCCGGCATCTCCGGCATATCATCCTTGAGGGAAATCTGCGGCGGTGCACCGAACGAAAGCTGACCGTGCATCTTGCCGTTCGTGTCAATGGAGACGGCACCGGTTTCCGGGTCGATCGTAACGCCCTCCGTCACGACCCATTCTGCAAGGTCTTCCTCTTTCAGATCGGCACCGTTGATCAGCCACTTATACAGGAACGTGAAATCGTCATTATACACGCGCAGCTCAAAGCAGCGTTTCGATGCGCTCGCCATCTGCATGAACGGCAGATAAACCTTTGCACGCGGCGTACAGTTGATGACGATCGGATCATCCGGCGCGCCGGTACCCGATTCCGCATGGAATGCCGCGGGCACCTCCTCTGTCAGCTCGATCGGCGTGACGGGATCATCCGGGACATCCGGCTCATCCGGAATATCCGGTTCATCCGGTTCATCCGGCTCCTGCGGCGCATTCTCGGACGGCTGATAATTGCGGATCTCCGCCAGCTTGTTGTTCGCCATTTTGATATCCTGCTGAATGACCTGGATATCGTTCTCCTTCTGTGCGAGCTCCAGCTCAACGACAGTCATATCATATTCCAGAATGACGTCGCCCTTTTTGACCTGCTGTCCCTTTGTGACACAGACATTCTTCACCAGCTTCTCGGTATCCAGCTGCACGCGCTGTGCATTGGCTGCGCTGGTCGCACCGTACATGCTGTTCTCATCGCCCCAGTAGCCGCCGTAATACGGGCTCGCCATTGCGCCGACCGGCACAACATCGACCACGCGTTTTTCGTCGCGGCTCTTCTGATACTGCTTGTATCCGAAGAATCCGCCGCCGCCGACCACTGCGAGACAGAGCAGCAGAATAATCGCTTTCTTCATGCCTGCTCTGCGACCTCCTGCGCCTGTTCTTCCTCCGGCGTGACCGGGATCGCGCTGCCCTCACGGGTATTGAACGCGCCGGAGTGGATCTGACCGTCGCGGATATACATGATCCGCTTGGCACATTTCGCGATATCCGGCTCGTGGGTGATCATCACGATCGTGACGCCCTCGTCGTTCAGCTCCTTGAACAGCTCCATGACCTGATCGCCGGATTTCGTATCCAGTGCGCCGGTCGGCTCGTCTGCCAGCAGCAGGCGCGGCTTGTTGACGATCGCTCTTGCGATCGCGACGCGCTGCTTCTGACCGCCGGAGAGCTGTGTCGGCTTGAATTCCATTCTGTCCTCCAGCCCGACGCGCTTCAGTGCCTCGATCGCACGCTCTCTGCGATCCTTTCTGGAAACGCCTGCATAGAGCAGCGGCAGCTCGACATTTTCCAGCGCGGACTGACGGGGCAGCAGATTGAAATTCTGGAACACAAAGCCGATCTTGGCATTGCGGATCTCCGAAAGCTGACGGTCGGAGCACTGCATGACATCCGTGCCGTCGAAAATGAATTCGCCGCTGGTCTGCTTATCCAGACAGCCGATAATATTCATCAGCGTCGATTTGCCGGAACCGGACGGTCCCATGATCGCGACATATTCGCCCTCGTCCACGGACAGGGTGATATCCTTCAGGACAGGAACGGCATCCTTGCCCTGCATATAATCCTTGTAAATACCTTTCAGATCAAAAACCATGTTTGTTCTCCTGTCCGTTCTCATTCTGCGGGCTGTTCGGCTGCCGGTACATCCTCTGCGGGCATTTCTTCAGGCATCTCCGGCTGTGCGCCGTCCTCTGCGGGCTGCAGCGCATCGTCGGCAGCCGGCATATCGCCGCCCTCGATCAGGTTGCCCTCTGCATCGAACTTCATGATGCTGCCGTCATCGTTGACGATGATCGTATTGCCGTCGTCATCCACGGACACATTGCCGTCTGCGCCTTCTCTGCCGCCCATGACATCCATGCCCATCATGCCGTCCATGCCGTCCATACCGTCCATGCCGCCGCCGTTCATCTCATTGATATCGTTCAGCACATTGTCCGGAATGTCCTTGTCGGACTGGTTCGTGGTCGTTTTCAGACCCTCCTCGATGTAATCGGACGGGAATGCAATATAATCGTCAATGGTCAGGCCGGAAAGGATCTGGCAGTCGCCGCTCTCGTCGCTGATCTCGCCGACCTCGACAACGCGCTTTTCGATCTGATCTCTGCTGTTCTTCGCCCAGACATAGTTGCGGTCGCCGTCCCACAGCACAAAGCTGCTGTAGAGCCACAGGCCCTCCTTCTTGTCTGCGTCCTCCTGACCGTTGTCCGTTTCGATCAGGATATGCTGACCGAGCATGAAGCCTTCGAGCGATTCCGGCTCGACATAGAATGCATACTTCGAGGAGCTGGTCATCTCATCGCTCATGCCGCCGTAATACATATTCTGGTTGTCGGTCTGCGGGTTCGTGTCGATCTCCGAGACCTCACCGCGCAGCATAACGGAATCGTCGGTGCGGCTGCGCAGGAACACCTTTGCGCCCGGATAGATCTGGGCACTGTTCTGCTCGTTGAAGGTACCCTTGACGCGGTAATCGCCCGCTGCCGCGATCTTCATGATGACATCTCCGGAGCTGCCGTCCATGCCGTAGCCGTCATAATACATCTGCGGGGATGCGGAATCCGAGGAGCCCGGCTCCTTGAGATCCTTGACCGTGCCGTCGATCGGCGCGGTGACAAATGCGTTTTCCAGCGATTTTTCCAGCTTTGCAAGCTCGACATTCTTCGTCTTGATATCATATTCGGTTCTTGCGATCTGGCTCTTTCTCTGCAGGATGTTCTGTGTGCAGGAAAGTGCCGCATCGCCGGTTGCAGTCTGCTTTTCCCGCTCGTACTGCTCGATCTCGTTCTTGGCTGTTTCGATATCGGTCTGATACCGCTCGATTTCCAGCTTCATGGTCTCGATCTGGATCTGGATCTGACCCACATCATAATTCAGAAGGCGGTCGCCCTTTTTGACAGTATCGCCCTCCTTGACAAGGATTTCGCTGACGGTTTTCTGCGTGTCGTATTTGACATCAACCGTTTTCTGTGCAACGATCACGCCCGCAAAATTATGTGCAAACAGATTTGCACCGTCCACCGTATTGAGTGTTGCGACTTTCTGTACATAGACTTTCTCCGATGAGCCGGGTGTCTGCGTTCCGAAGTGCTTATAAAGCCCCCAGCCGCCGGCTCCGAGGCCGCAGATAACTGCTGCTGTGATGATTCCTTTGACGATGCCTTTCGCCGCCATAGTGTTCCCTCCGTTGTTATATAACTGCGCACCTGTCCTGTGGGTGCAATCCTATTATAATACGTTACGGAATGAAAGTCAATCTGATTCATCTATTTTTAAGAAAGTCTTAATTCCGGCGAAAAGAAAAACAAATCGGGAAACCGGGCATTGAAACAGGATCGTCTCCGGCAGTATATTTCTGTTTTATCAGATTCATCGGAAACGCGCACACGCCTTTTTGATGCATGTTTTACCGCCGCTCCCCGTTCTCCTGCATCAGCTCTGTTCCCGGATAATAATGCTGCAGGATCTCCGCAAAGCTGCTCCCCTGCGCAGCCATGAAGTCTGCGCCGTACTGGCTCATTCCGACGCCGTGCCCGGAACCCGCCGGGGCATCCCTGTCCGCCGGCGAACCGACCGGCACCAGATACGGTACCGCCGTCCCCCAGACCGCCTCCGCCGATCTCGTCTGCCCGCGGGAGCAGGCATGATAGACCGTCAGGGCAGGTTCTCCGTCATACAGCAGCAGCATTCCGCCGGCCTCATCAACTGCCGCAGCGATTTTCTCATACGCCGCAGTGCCGAGCCGTTCCCGGAGCTGCGCGGGCGGCAGGTACGCCTGACAGCGTCCGCAGTCATCGGAAAGCTCCGCACCGTGCAGGGCGGGGTCAGGGGACGCTGCCTGCTGCCTGATGCAATACACCGCGTAGGTATGCGCCGCGACCGTCTGTGCCTTCAGTGCCTCCGGATGAAAGGATGCAGGCATCTCCGCCCCGACCGTCCCTATCAGATAATCCCGCACGGAGACCGTTTCGACCGTTCCGGTCTCTGTTCTGTATACCCGGTAACAGGTATCCGTCTGCGCCGGCTCCCGCCGGGAAAACAGCATCCGGCAGAGCAGCAGGATCCCCGCCGCAGCAAGCAAAAGCAGACAAAGCCGGCTCCGCATAAAAGCCTCCCGCCCCGCCGATCGCTTCCGGTGTCTGTCCGCCTGCGGAAGTCCGTTTTCTTTCGGCCTCCGATGCTTGACAGAACGCGGAAAAAGCGGTATAATAGTAGAGAATGCAGATTTTCAGGAACGCATATTTTTTCAAAGGAAAGGAACCTACCCATGGACAGTAAGGATTACATCGGAAAATTATGTGAGGGGCTGCGGGAATATTCCGCACTCGATCCCGCACTGTATCAGAAATATCAGGTCAACCGCGGCCTCCGCAAGGCGGACGGCACCGGTGTCGTGGCGGGCATTACGAAGGTGTGCAATGTGCACGGCTATATGCTCAACGAGGGCGAGCTGGAGCCGATCCCCGGCGAGCTGATCTACCGCGGCTACCAGATCACCGATCTGGTGCACGCCGTCGAAAAGGAACGCCGCTTCGGATACGAGGAAACCGCGTATCTGCTGCTGTTCGGCAAGCTCCCGACCGTTGAGGAGCTCGCCGAGTTCCGCGAGCTGATCTCCGAATACAGAGAGCTGCCGGACGGCTTTGTCATTGATATGATTGCCAAGGCTCCCTCCAACAATATCATGAACAAAATGGCGCGCTCCGTGCTTGCGCTGTATTCCTACGACGACGACTGTGAGGACAAGTCCATTGAAAACGAAGTGCGCGTCGCGATCTCCATGATCGCAAGACTGCCGGTCATCATGTCGGCGGCCTATCAGGTCAAGCGGCAGCATTTCGACGGTGAAAGCCTTGTCATGCACCCGCTGCGTCCCGAGGAGACCAATGCACAGACCATTCTCTCGCTGCTGCGCCTTGACCGGCAGTATACCGAGGACGAGGCGCTGCTGCTCGATACCTGCATGATGCTCCACGCGGAGCACGGCGGCGGAAACAACTCCGCTTTTGCCTGCCGCGTGCTGACCTCCAGCGGCACCGACCCCTATGCGGCATATTCCGCAGCGATCGGCGCGCTCAAGGGCTTCCGCCACGGCGGTGCCAATATCAAGGTCATGGAGCAGCTCGACCTGTTCAAGCGGGAGATCAAGAATCCCGATAACGAGGGCGAGGTCGCAGACCTGATCCGGAAGATCCTCCGGAAGGAGGCCGGCGACGGTGCCGGTCTGATCTACGGCATGGGTCATGCGGTATATACGCTCTCCGACCCGCGCGCGGTGCTGCTCAAGGCAAAGGGCTTCGCGCTTGCAAAGGGCAAGGAGATCGAAGCGGACTTCCGCCTGCTCGATACGATCGAGCGGCTGACACCGGAACTGGTCGCAGAAAAATCCCCGGCTGCCGCTTCCAAATCAATCTGCGCAAATGTTGACCTTTACTCCGGTCTTGTGTACCGGATGCTGCGGATCCCGCCGGAACTGCTGACCCCGATGTTCGCGGTCTCCCGGATCGCGGGCTGGTCCGCACACCGGATCGAGGAGGTTCTCACCGGCGGCAGAATCATCCGCCCGGCATATAAATCCATTGCAAGAACAGTGCCTTACGTCCCGCTGGCAGAACGGAAATGACCGCCGGAAAATTCGCGTGCAGCCTGCTGCTCTCTCTGCTGACGCTGCAGCTCCCTGCATGCAGCTTCAATATGAATGTGGAGTCCATGCTGAGCCCGCCCCGCCTGACCGCGGAGCAGGAGCAGATCTATCAGGCTCTGCAGAACTCCGTCGGCTCGCAGCAGCAGATCAGCCTGAAATATCCGAAATCCGGCGAGCATCTTTCCGCATTTACTGTTGCGGATCTGGACGGCGACGGCTCGGATGAGGCAATCGTATTCTACGAGAGCAGCAGAACCTCTGCGGAGGAAAATCCGCTGCGGTTCAGCCTGCTCGGACAGAAGGAAGGCCGGTGGGTCTGCATCAAGGAATATTCAACCGAGGGTGCGGAGATCGACCGCATCGACATTGCAAAGCTCGGCACGAATCCGCGGACGAATCTCATTCTCAGCTACAGCATGGTAGACGGCGCGGATCACAAGGTCGAGGTGCTGTACTGCCGGAACGGCGAGCTGGTCAACAATCCGAATTTCTCTGTTCCGTATTCCAGAATGGATCTGCGCGATCTCGATCAGGACGGTACAACGGAGCTGTTCATTGCCAATGCGGCGAAGAACGACTCCCCTGCTGTCGCGATCGCCTATTCGCTGGACGAGAAGGGCTATTATCAGCCCTCCGAGGTCGATCCCGATGCCTTCACCGATATTTCGCGGCTGGTCTACGGCGAGATCCCGGATGACAGCGGGCTGAAGCATATCCCCGCGATCTTTATGGACTGCGTGACCGGTGCGACGACCGTGCAGACCGTCGTGCTGAGCTATCAGGGCGGACAGCTGAAGATGCAGTATACCGACGGCGGAAGCGGCGACCTGCAGCAGTCCGAACGCGCCGGTTCCTATCAGACCATGGATATCGACGGCGACGGCGAACCGGAGATCCCGGTGAACCGGAGCTTTTACGGCTATACAAACAATTCCCCGATTCCGCTGACCAACTGGTATGTCTGCCGCGGCGGCAGGCTGATGCGGGAATACGCATCCTATTACGCCGTACAGGACGGATTTGTGTTTCTGCTGCCGAAGCGGTGGGAATGGCAGGTCACGGCCGTGCAGGAAAACGGCGAGACGGTCTTTTATACCTTTGAACCGGACCGCGGGAACCACGACGGTACCCCGCAGCTCCGCGAGCCGCTGCTGCGGCTGGATGTCGTGACCGACCCGGTCGCGGCGGACGCCATGCAGAATGACGGCTATCTGCTGCTGCGGCAGCAAAACGGAAGATATTATCTCGGCAAAACCGAACAAGGCAGCCGGAAGCTCTCCATTTCGGACAGCGAGCTGCTCTTTTCCATGAAGTTCCTATAATTATTCCGATCATATTGATGTACCAATTAAATCGTGAAGAATAGATGCGCAGGATTTTTGTCGTGAGACAAGGCAGAAAGCCGCCGCCTTGCTGACGCAAGGCAAGGATTTCTAACGCAGTATCACGGCAAAAAGACAAGCAGATATCTTCAAGAGATAGTTGGGACATCAATA
>MSGZ01000001.1 GCA_001940925.1 Ruminococcus sp. Phil11 | reverse complement strand
GCACATTTCTTGACAATTCCACCGGATCAGGGTGCCGCCAACTGTAAAGGAGATACGAATATGAAGCAGATGAACATGACTGTGAAATTCCATCCGATGTATGCAGCTGCCAATATGCTCGGCTACGGTCTGCCCTTCATGAACGAGATCTGCAAGCGGGCATATATCAGCGGTCGCCCGTTCCTTGTGGCGAAGAACGAGGACGGCAAGTATTTCGTCGAGGCGAACAGCCTCCAGCGCTACATCGACACCTGCCCGGACTTCAACCCGTTCGAGATTCCCGGTGTCTATGAGCCGGACAACATGGACGATGATGCCCCGCTGGACGATACGGTCTTCATGCTGACCGAAGAGATGCTCCCGCAGGTCTGCGGCGTTCTGACCGATGAGGAATGCGCTCCGCTGATCGCATACCGCAGAGACGAGAAGGCATATCTGAACCGCCTTGCCGTCGATTCGGAGAACTTCTTCTGCTTCCTGATGGGCATTCAGGATGAATGATGACATATTTATCGGCAAAATTCGTCTTGGATTTCCATTGACTTTTTGCCGATAATGTGGTATCATATAGGTAAGAGGTGATCATATGGAGATGCTGAAATGTTCAGAAATTGCAGAAAAATGGGGCGTTTCTGAGAGATCTGTCCGCAACTACTGCGCAGAAGGAAGAATTGCCGGTGCAGTGCTGATCGGCAAAACCTGGCATATACCGGCAGATGCAGCAAAGCCCGGCAGGCGTAGTCTGAAACTGCCGCAGACATTGCTGGAAATTCTGCGGGACGAAATGCGGAGCAACCGGAAAGGCGGTATCTATCATAAAGTTCAGATTGAGCTGACCTATAACTCCAATCATATGGAAGGCAGCAAGCTCACGCATGATCAGACACGATATATCTTCGAGACCAATACGATCGGTCTTGAAAAAGAGGTCGTAAATGTCGATGATATCGTCGAAACCGTCAACCATTTCCGCTGCATTGACTATGTGATCACCAACGCAAGGCAATCTTTGAGTGAGGCATTCATCAAAGAATTGCATAAGATCCTGAAAAGCGGCACGGCTGACAGCCGCAAGGAATGGTTTGCAGTCGGAAGCTACAAACGCCTGCCGAATGAAGTCGGCGGTAAAGTGACCGCTTCACCAGATGAGGTTGCCGGTCGCATGAAACAAATCCTTGCAAAGTATGCCGCGCTGGATGTTGTTACGCTGGACGATATTATTGCATTTCACTGCGATTTCGAGGCAATTCACCCGTTCCAGGACGGAAACGGCAGAGTCGGCAGACTTATCATGCTCAAAGAATGCCTGAAAAACGGGATTGTCCCGTTCATTATCAAAGATGAGATGAAGCTGTTTTACTATCGCGGTCTGCAAAACTGGCAGCAGGAGCGAGGCTGGCTGACTGACACGATTCTGACCGCGCAGGATCAATTTAAGGCGTATCTGGACTACTTCCGGATTCCCTACTGAACAATTGAATAGATATCAGGCCCGATGTTATGTAGTATGAAGTCTCAAACTACACACCATTGAACTATTACTGCGTTCAAAAAAACAACATCCATTTTTCTTTAACTGGTTGAAGCAGTTGATTTTTTCGTGCATCTCAGTAAATCCATAACATGTTGACATATATAGACTAATATGATATACTAAATATGATAGTGCATACTCCCACCGTTGAGGTTTAATGTGCTTCTTACGAAGCAGAATGGAGAGAATATGAATTCTGAGTTTGGCGAAAAGTTTAGGAAGGCACTGCGTGAGTTTCGTGATTGGGTAAGAGAGTTATGCAAAGACTATAAGCGTTGCGCTACAAGGTGTGATTCTTTGGAAAAAAGCATTGATTTCTTTTTACAAGCGATTGATCCGGATGCAAAGTAATCTTTTTACAGACTAGGCGACTATTCACACTATTTGGAGTATGCATTATCATTTCTGAATTATTTTTCATATTGCATAAGAAAAATTGAATATGGTATCAAGCCCGATGTTATGAAGCCTACAATTTATTATCATAACATCGGGCTTTTTTTGTCCCCTGACGGAGGTGAACCTGAATGAACATGAGCGAAGACGTGACTGCCGTTTCGATGCAGGTTTCGGAAAAAGCAGCAGAAGCGGCACTTTCCGCTTTCAAGTCGGTGCTGGATTCGGTCGGTCGGCTGTTCCGCGAGCTGCTCGGTATGGAGCATGACCGCGCCAGAGCGAGAGCACAGATGAAAGCTGCAAAAAGCGGCAGTCATGCTCCGGAAAAGACCATGCCGCCGAATGTATCGGCAACAAACCTAACCGGAATCAAACCCGGTGAGGTATCCCTGAAAGACCTTGCCGAGAATGCCCGAAATACCGGCGAAGCATTGTCAGTCGCACAGAACGGCTTTTCACAGGAGGATCGCAAGGCAATCGCCCGTACCGCGAAAAAGTACGGCATACCGGTCGCATTTTCCAATACGAAAGGCAAGAACAACCTCTATGCGAATGTCCGCAGCGGAGATCTGCCGATCTTCAAGCAGATCTGTACGGAGTGCATCAAGCATGAAGACATCAACGCATATTTGCATCAGCAAATTGCAAAACGCATCGAGCGTCCGTTTGATGAGATGTCGAAATTCCGGATCGGAGATTTTACGGTAAGCGTGGAACTGCGTCCCGGTGAAATGGATCAGGCGATGCTTGCAGTGAAAGGTCAGCGCGAACCGTCCTATTCGATTCCGCTCGGCAGCGCAGCGAACGCTGATAACTGGCAGCGCATCATCAACTTTTTGGACGGCTCTATCGAGAAAGCGATTGAGGACAGCAACGCTAAGATCACGAAACTGGAAACTGACCTGAAACAGGCACAGGAGCGTGTCGGTGTGCCGTTTGACGTTGAAGAAGAACTGATGAAGGCGAAGATCGACTTTGCGGAACTGGAAGCAAGGCTCTCCGGTTTGTCCGAACAGCAGGATACAATCATTGATCCTGACGAAACCGATGAAGAAGAAACTGCCGAGGAACGCGCTGAGCGTGAGGCATACCAGAACGCGGATGATGATGACTACCCGATGATTCCGGATGACAATGCACCGCGGCACGGACCGAGAAGATGACGAAAGATGATGAACGCTCCTGCAATCGCAGGAGCGTTCCGATGCGTACTGATTGATTTTTTCTCCCAGCTGTGCTATAATCCACTTATAACGCCGGAGGTGATATTGAAATGTCAATCGAAAATTATATTGATCTTTACGCAGATAGTCCTTCCGATCTGATTGAACTGTTGCGGATGCTGTACCCGTCCAATCCGAATAAAGTGACAGATAAAACAACATTTTTCAACGGGCGTATCAACGCATCCGTCCATGTCTGGAGTAATAGAACGATACAATGGATGAAAGAGGATTATGGTGTCGAAGTAAATCATTGCCTTTCTTTTCGGTATTATTCTTCCTCCGACTGCAATTCTGCGGACGAGCTTCTGTATGTGATAAAACATCTGGTGCGAATGCTCAACTGCGATCTGCTCTATCAGCCAAAAGGCGACAGCCCTGTCATGGTGCGGCGCTCTGGTATACTGTTATTCGATGAATATTTTGATCGTTATTTCGGTAAAGGTGCATCAGATTCCCTGCGTGAACAAAACAGAATCAGTATCACGGCCGATATGTCAATGGAAGACATCATGAAGCGTTGTGAGGAGAAATACGGGGAGGTTTTCAACTGGTGGATGCTGCCAGAGGAGAAACGCGAAGCAGCATTTGTTTCCGAACTGAAACTTGAACTCGGTGAGGATGATCCGTTTTTTGACGGTCAGGTGTATGCGATATACAAATGTGATGCCAATGATGATATGCTGTTCCAATCGGTAAGGAAGGATGGAACGGAACTATGGTGCATTTATCATCTCACCTATTCGCACTGCCGTGAAAAAGAAGGATTTCCCAGACGGTGGGATTTTGACAGCGGGCAAAAAGCAGCGGAATATATCATAAACCAGTTTGTTGAGGAAAACGAAAGCTGCGGACTGAAACTATAATAGAAAACAATTAGCTGAATATACACTAAGCACTTGCTGAAACATATGATGTATCCACCCGCACTTTGCAGCGGTATGTGGATGCCTACAATGAATCGGGAATAGACGGTCTGCAACCGCAGGGCAGAGTACCGGAGCAGAATCCCGTCGTTTCAAAAGAGACTCTCGCGGAAGCGATCCGTCTGCGCCGTGAAGTTCCGTCACGCAGCGTACCGACCATTATCCGGATTCTTGAACTGGAAGGAAAGGCGGAACAGGGTGTTCTGAAGCGCACGACCTTGCAGCGGGCACTTGCGAGGGAAGGATATTCGTCTGCTATGATGAAAATGTATCAGGACAACGGATACGCTTGCATCATTGACGTTGATATCGTCCATCCGTTCCCTCTTTTCTTGTATATGAGACCATTTCCGATTATCATAAAAATCTCCCATGTCAGCTTTGACACGGGAGATTTGTTGTTGAATCGTATCAGGTTCAGTCTGCATATCTTCTGCGCTTTCTGGTATAGAAAACACATCCGATCGGGAAAATCGGGATCATGAACAGCAGCAGCGATGCAATACCTGACTTGGCAATGCCTGTCGGAATGATGCCGGCGCATGTGTTCGTCACCGTCAGATCGGTCGGTTCTGTCAGGATAAACTGACTGGAAGCACATTCTTCCGCTTCGGCATCGCCGAACCGGAATGTGGTGCGGCAGCCCTCATTATCCTCGGAAAGCATGATCTTCGTGTCCTTCGGCAGCGAAATCACAACCGTGTCATTATGCCGCATGGTGAAGGTTCCTCCGGACTGCAGCGGGGTCTGCTCCTCGCCGTTTTTGCGCCATGCATAAGTGTCCTCCGCGCCCGCACCGTTCACGGTCAGCGTGAAGGTGAAGTCTTTTACCTTGTTTCCAAACGAGCCGTTGACGATCTTGGTGACGGTCAGAGCCGCATTCGGATCATTCGCCCGCGCGTTTTTGATCGCGAACCGGTAATGCGTGACGCCCTCCGTTCCGGTATCGGTGAGAAGTCTCACGGAGCCCGGCGCACTGACCAGAACCACCTCGCCCTCTGCAGTGACATCAAACACAAGGTCCGCGCTGATGCATTCATAGGAGGCCGGCGGTTCTTTTTCCGTCAGATAATAACGGCCTGCCGGAAGCGTATTGTCAATCTTCGGGATGACGCCGTCCGCGCCGGAAATCAGCACATCGGCATCATAACCGTCAAGCGGAATGTAGTCCTTGATATAATCTGTTCCGTTCATTCTGCCCTTATACAGCGCAAATTTTGCACCGGGCAGAATTTCATTTGTCAATGCGTCATACTTGACCGCTTCCAGCGTGAACCGCTTGTTGTAGATATTGATAAACGCGTCGATGCTGTCTGTGCCGGGATTCGCATTATGCCAGCCGTCCGGCGATTCAGGCTGAATGAAGTGAATCTGCTTCTGTCCGTCTTCCTCCGTGATATAAAACTTCACAGGCTGCGAAGGTGCAATATAGCCCGGAGGAGCCTGCGTTTCGGTCAGCGTATAGATGTTCTGCTCCCCTGTCGGATAGCTGAACAGAAGCGTGATCACGCCCTCACTGTCAGTGACAAATTCGCCGTAATCGACGGTATCGCCGTTCTCCTTTTCCAGCGTCAGTGTAAAGGTTCCGTCACGGAGCGGCGTAATGACGGTTCTGTCTGCCGCTGTGCCGTTCCATTCGCCGAGCATAAGCTGAATGCCGCTGTTCCGCCGGTTTGTGACGGTATCCTTGCGGGTATTCGCAACACCGGTCGCTTCCCCGGTCGGAACGCCTGTCGTATACGAAGCGTTATACAGCGTATCCTCCGGAGTTTCCGAACCCTTCGGGGTCGCTGCCACAATCAGCGGCTGTCCCTCTCCGACCGGTTCTGCAGTATCATAGCCGGTCAGATTGCCGTTGTCGTCGAAGCGGGCACCTGTCAGTCTGACCTCCCGCACAACATAATCAGCAAAGGTTTTTCCGTCCGCGAGTGCTTCAAAGAACCAGTCGACGGAGTGTGCCGGATATGCAAGCTGCTGCACGGCACCGGCCATGGTCTCCGTTTCGGAATCCGAAACATAAACCGCCATGTACACCGGGGCATGACCGGTCACCGAGCCGCTGTCTGTCCAGACCTTTTCAGCTTCGATGCCGAAACCGCGCTTGTTGAGCACATAGGTCTCCGGTGATTCGTTTTCACGGACAGTACCCATGTTGTGGGTATTCGCGTCAACGGAAATGTATGTGCTTTTGTCGCTGTCGTATTTCCAGAGCTGATAGCCGAGCGGCGTTTCATTTTCCTTTTCCTCCGCCTTGAATCTGGTTCCGACCGGCAGATGCAGCATTTCGACCGTATACCATGCCGGAATCTTGGAAACCGAACCGTTCGGGGAGGTATAGAATACGGTTTCTGCTTCATTCAGCTGTGCCGGATCCGTCTTTCCGGTTGAAACAAAGGCTTCGGTTTCAGGATCCCATTTACAGTAGAAGCCCTCCGGGTTCTTGACTCTGTATTTATGCATCTGCGCATACTGGAGCTCATCAAACGGAATCTCCTCCGCATCCAGATACACTCTGAAATCGAATGTCGTACTGTCATCGTCCCGGATCGCGGTTCCGTCAGCATCATACAGACGCTTCGTGATATTCCATGAACGGAACTTGCCCGGATCAACGCGGTTTTCGTATGTCACGGCGGGACGCTCACCGATCTCTGCTTCTCCGCAGGTAAAGTCCTTCCGGTTTGTCGAGCCGGAAACCGCCGTACCGGTGAGTGCCGTGCCGTTGCAGGATACAGATTCATAGACCTCGGTATTGATGCCGCATTCCTTGATGTAGTATTTGTAAATGTTGTCAGGGAAGTCGATATAAGCACTTTCTCCTGCGCTGAGGAAGAATACATTGTCATAGGTCTGCGTAGTTCCGGGCACCTGATAGCGCTGCCGGTACCTGACAGCGGACTGGGAATCCGGGTAGTAGACCTCGATCTTATCCGCCGCACTGCTTTCATTCGGATCAAGCAGCTTATATGCCCCGTCCGGCAGCTTGTACCAGATCTGGAACGGATAATCCACCAGTGCGAAGTCAATGTCATCCGAACCGGTGACCTCTTTGGTCAGGAGCACCTGTCCCGGCTTGACGGCACTGAGGTTGAAGCGCATGTGCAGATTGGAAGCACCCGCGCCGCGCTCCATGTAAAAGACTTTCATTTTATGCGGGGTGAAGTCCTTGAACTTGTTTTCGCCGGGTTCAAAGTAGTCCGCAAGATATGCGTTGACATCGGCCGTTGACGGCTCTGCGCCGCCGTGTTCGGCCTGATATTTTTTGATAAAGGTCTCGGTAAAGATCGCCCGCAGCGTGGTATCCGGATAGGTATCCACCTTGACCGCACCGGTACGGAAATTGACCGAGCCGGACAGCGCACTGTGAATACCGCCGAGGTCGATCACGCGGACGCCGTCCACATAGAGCCAAAAGTCATCGTCGCCGGTGAACTCAAAGATCATGTCGTTGCCCCATGCGTCAACGCCGCTGTGCGTCTGTGTGAAGGATGCCTCCAGCTCCATGCCGAAGAAGTAATCCGCACTGGTCAACGGGATCTGGTACAGCGGCTTTTCTCTGCGCGGATCGTCTGTCGGAAGCGGATTGGTTTTGGAATCCGTCTCATTTGCATGCAGCGAGGAGGTAAGCCCCGCCGTCAGATCATTGTACGGCATAAACTGGCCGTGCTTCAGCGTCAGCTTGTTGGCGCTGGTCTCGATCGTTCCGACCTGATCGTATACCGTGAAATCGCCGTTTGCATTCAGATGCGCAAAATTATTCGTGCAGTCGTATTCAAAATAGCCGCTCTCATCATGCGTCTTTTCCAGAAACAGATGATTCACCGGGGATGCCCCTGCAAACAGCTCAGAAAGGCTTTTGCCCGTGTTGTTCGCTGTCGGATAGCCCGCGTTGTCACCGGACTCCTCCAGCCATGCGCTGATCAGATCGGGATACGGATCGCTTCCGTTTTTTCCCAGATCGAAATCCAGATCGTCATGCAGCACATTATACTGTGTCCGGCTTCTGTCATTGCCGTTGATCCTCCGGATATCTCCGAAGTCGATCATCCGCATTGTGATGCTGTAATCGTCATTGTCGATCGTGTTAACGGTTGTCAGTTCACTGCTGACCGGCTCAATGACTGCAAAGCAGAAATCGCCCGCCTGCGACATCGGACAGGAAACAAGCCTGCCGGTTGCAGGATCCGCTTTCAGACCCGCATACTGATAATACTTGTCGTCCCACGCAAGAATGGTCGTGCTGTACTGGTCATTTTTTCTGCCGTTCAGATTGATGCCGGGACGTTCCGGCGACAGCGTCTGACCGTTCTCAAACAGCGGTGCAAGGTATTGGTCAGAGTATGTGTTCTGCAGATCGTAATAATAATTCGGTGTATCCGTGCCTTCGTAATAATGCTCAGTGAAATCCCAGAGCAGATTGTCCACGCGAAGGCCGTACCATTCGATATTGTCGCCGACCTCATAGGCCGGGAACAGTCTGCCTGCATGGTCAACGATATAGAAGTCATATCCGGGTTTATCCGGATTCCAGACTCTTGTATAGATGATGACCTGCCTGCCGTTTGCGACGTTTTCCGTATCGGAAACACTGACCTTCTGCGCACTGTTCGCCACAAAGTCATTTTCGGTAATATCCGAAAGTGCTGCAAGGTTCAGCCATTCGTATGCATCGCCGCGGTTGTTGCCGTTAAAGCCGCTCGCGATTTTGCCGTCATGCAGACGGATCGCAATGCCGCTGCTGTTGGTAATACGGATCTTTCCCGCATAAGCGCCTGTCCCCTGCGTCACCTTGAGAATGCAGCTCGCATCCGGTGTATCCGAAAGCTGTAATCTGGCGTTGCTGCCGGAGCCTTCCAGCCGCAGATACTTCGTGCCGCCGTCCGTCTCCGCGGTGATGTAATACTGATCGCCGGAGATATTATGGAATGTCCACATCGTAATGTCACTGGTTTTCGGAACATACAGCGCGCCCAGCGTCATCGGGTTCTGTCTGACATTGACCTCCTGTGCCTTGCGTCTGCCCGATGTGCTGCTGTTTAGCTGGTCAGCCATCATTGCCGCGCCCGAAGCACCGGAATCAGCAGAAGGGTAAACCATCAGGCCATAGGTTTTTTCGTCAAGCCCGGCCGGATCGTCGCCGATTTGCGGCGCATGGGTCAGAACGACCTTTGAGCCGAGATCGGACGCATTCTGCCAGCCCGCAAAGCCGGGACCGCTGCCGTTTTTGACCAAATTCAGACCGTATCCCTCGCGTGCAATATAGAATGCGCCGTTGGCACCGGTGAACAGCGAGACATCAAACACGGTCCGGGGATCGGTCTCATCGGTCGTCAGGGACATCGCACCGCGGTTTGTGCCGGAATAGTTCTGGATCGTCATTGCCATATAGGTCTTGACGCGGTCAATAAATGTATAGATGCGGTACTGACTTTCCGTCCCGCTCACTTTCTCAAAATACCAGACGGACGCACTGTCCTGATTGGCCGTCTTTGCGATCGAGGGCGGTGCCGTACCGTTGATATAGTTCTGGAACCAGTACGTGCCGACACCGGATTTGGTGATCGACATGTAGAACGGATTGCCGTCCAGCTCTTCAAGGATCTGCGCATCCGTCAGAACGACCTCCTCCGGCTCGCTGACCTCCACGATCTCATAGACGGAAAACGCCTCAGCGGAAAAGGAGATCGCGCCGTCCGCCAGCGTGAACTCCTGAATCTGCTCACGGCTGCCGTTATCCGGAATATGCCAGACCTGTAATGGCGCGTCTGCCGTGATCTCCGCACTGCTGATCGTGACGGTGATCGGGCTGCTTTCGTCCGGCTGAAATTCCTTCCTGCCGTCTGAAATCGTAATATCGTAGGCAGCAAGAACAGAAACCGAATGTTCTTCCGCAAATTCCGCACCGCGTTTTTGGGTCACGGTGCCGTCCGTTGCCGCATAATCCACGGTCACATCGACCGCCTCTGCGGTTGCACCCTCCGGCATCATGCCGCAGAGCGTGACGACCGTTTCGGTCTGGGTGCCGTTCGGGAACAGCGTCAGTTCTGTCCGGCAGAGATCCGTCTGCGCGGATGCATCCGCGTTTGCCGCAGACAGTGCGGAGACCGAAGGTGCGGCAGCCGCGGAAACAAGCATCACTGCGGAAGCTGCAGCGGCAGTCAGCCTGCGCAAAATATGATCTCTCATTTTTCGCCCTCCTTTCCCGCATGTCTGCGTCTGAAAAGGAAAGCAGTCAGCACCGCGCAGATGCCCAGGCACAGGGCATACACCGGAAAACTGTCCCCGGTTTTGATGCCGTTGATGATACTGACAATCGGGTTTGCGGGCTGCGTCACGGTCGAAGTGACCGCAGTCGTCACCGTCTCCGTCGTGACCGTCACGGTTTCGGTAACTGTCTCCGTCGTTTCGGCAGGCTCCGTGACCGCCTCTGCAATATTCTGAAACAGAATCTGCCCGGCCTTCTCATCGCTGCCGGCAATACCGGCTGTGACGGCACAGACAAGCGTATCCTCCGGGCCGTTCTCGACAAAGACCGTCACCTCATAAACACGTTCGTCATATTGAACCCCGGACACACTGCCTGCCGTTTCCGAAATCTGATAGCGGTAAGTTCCCGGCTCCGTGATCTCGATTTCAAATCTGCCCGTACTGTTTTCGGCGACCTCCAGCGTTCCGGAATCCGGCACCGGCGTCATCTCGTTCTCAGGACGGATCGCGATCTGATAAACCTGCACCTCCGGGTCAGCGACCTCCTGACAGAATACGGGGATCTCCGCTTTCAGAGGCGTATACGCCTGTGCGCTGAGCGCTCCCGGGGCAAAAAAAGATAAGGAGAGCAGGCACTCGACAAAAACAGATGCTGTGATCTGACTTGTTTTCATATGCCAACCCTCCTCACTGAGAATACTATTCAATAATATAGCAAAATACAACGACTCTTGTCACTGAATTTGCATCGGTGCATGTTGATAATCCGAGAATACGATCCTCCTTCTCAACCGTCAGGACAGCGGCATGGTCCCGGATATACTGCCGGATATTGTCCTGTTCCATATCAAAAACGATTGATTCCTTTGCACTGACGCGCATCGAAGCAAACACTTCCAGCGCGCAGACCCGATCTGCATTTCTTCCCAGCATGAGCGTACCGGCGGTATGCTGTTTCAGATAGGATTCATCCAGATAATCGTCCAGCGCGCCGAACATTCTGCCGTAATCCATGTGATGACCGTATACAACGGAATAGCTGTCTGAAAAATCCGGGCTGCTCCTGCTGTCAAGGAAAACACTGCCGGTCAGGGAATACTGCCCGAAGGGATCGGTATTCAGAAAATAAACATTATCCGTTCCCTGCATCACGGGATAATCAATATGCGTTCCGTCCATGGTCAGCCATGCGACCATTTCCCCCGTGATCGGGGATTCCGCTGCGACGGCAGCATTTGTCGGATCCGGCTTGTATTTCTGAACGCTGTGATCGAGCGTATGATGAAACACATAGTAATTGTCATATATCTGCCAGATGCCGACCAGCAGGACAAAGCCGAATACAAGGATGACCAGCCAGCCGTACAGCTCATTCAGCCGTTTCCAGAATTTCAGCAAGGCGATTATTCTTTCCCGTCATCCTCGGACTTCTTCTTTTTCACGTAATATACGCCGCCTGCGATACCTGCAATACCGACTGCTGCCAGGCAGAGCGAACCGGCCAGCGTCGAGAGAATACCGGTCGGGATGACGCCCTGGCGGTTATTTGTGAAGTCGATCACGGTATCGTCCTGAATATAATCATCGCTCATTGCGTTTTCCGTAAGCGTGATCGCCGCCGGGGTACCGTCTGCGGTGCCGTCGCCGGTCATGGTATCGCCGGTAATCACAGCGGAAGGCGTATAGTCCTCCGGCGCTTCGGTAACCGTATACTTCGTGCCCTTGGCAAGCCCCATGATTTCAATGCTCTGACCGTGCTGGAGATAGAACGTGAACTCCTTTTCGGTGACGCCCGCATTGGTTTCGCTGACAGCACTGCTGCCGTCCGCAGTCATGTACAGCTTTGCCGGCTGCGAAACCGCCTCGGAAATACAGGTAGTTGCCGCATTCGGATCAGCAGCGATCTCCGCATCCGCATCCGCATAGGAAACATCGTATACAGCACCTGCAACGGCGTTCTCGATCTTGACGGTGAATGCGAAATACTTGTCCTTGGAGCCCTGATTGCCCGTGACAGTCTTGCTGAACGTCAGGTCATAAGAATCGTACAGATTGGTGATGCCGTCGTTTTTGACAGCGTCCGCCACTTCCGCACCGTTGGGATTATCGGTCGCCTCTTTGTCGGATGCCTTATCAGCATTCGGCGCCGCCGTGACCGTACCGTCATACATGACATATCCGGCAATCTTCAGCAGCGGCTTGCCGTCTTCATCTGCTGCATCGGCATCGTGAACATAAACATCAAGCGTTCTGGTCACCACGCCGTCGGAATAGCCGTTCGTGATGCCCTGATTTGTACCGGCTTCCGTAATGATATAGCGGTAAACACCGGGCTCGGTGAACGGAACTGCCGAGAAATCAAGCGTGAGCTGCTTCTTGACATACTTCTCATCCGTTGTGTCTTCCGTTCTGAACACAGGCGTATCCGCTGCTTTGTCGGCCTCTGCAGTCGCGGCGTCGCCCGACGAAAACGTCATCGTGCCGTTTGTCAGCGACGGTGTTCCGACCCCTGTAAGAACAGCCAGCTTTCCGTTATCCGGGTCTGCCGGAATTGCCGTTCCGGGCGCGACCGAGAACGTAAATTCCGCGTTCGGAACATTGGCATCCGCGTCCATCACAAGATACTTGTTCAGAACCGTAGTATTTACGCCTTCTGCCTTGGTTGCGCTGTAGGTCGCTGCCGCAGCCTTGGAAACAGGAGATACCGCCAGTGCAGCAGCAAACAGGCTGAGCGATACAGCCGACGCCAGAGTTTTCTTCGTTTTCATATCAATAGTCCTCCTTACTGATCGTAAAGCCATGTTTTATATTCCGCGGATCCGCATGATGAATACAACAACGCCCCGCAGCTCCTCCTGCGGAATCCCGCCGAAGGTTCTGCTGTCGGAAAGGTCGCTGCGGTAATCATTCAGAACGAACACGCAATTTTCCGGTACGGTATACGGATAGCTGACAGCCGATCCCTCCGGTGAGGTGGGATACACTGACACATCGGAAATGCAATAGTCATTGACAGTAATATAGTCTGTATAGATGCTGACCCTGTCACCGCCGGACGCAATGACACGCCCGAACCCGATCGCGCCGTCATGCAGATATGCGATCACGGATCCCTGCTCCGGCTTGGCAAGCCTGAAGGTCAGGCAGAAATCGCCGTCCTTGATCGCAGGGTATGCAGTATTTGAATGACAGATGAACACGCACGCGACAAATGTCAGCAAAAACCAGATCACCGCCGCTGTCACGCCGAGCTTGATGAAAAACGACATTGCATATGATGCTGCCGTGCGATTTTTCTTTCTTTTTTTCGGCGGATCCGCCTGCATTTCACCGGAAGATACCGGTTCCGCAGCCGTCATATCGGGCTTGTCCATGTTCAGCACTCCTGCTACGGATCCCGCAGCAGAATGTCACGGCTTATCCGTCAATAAATTCCCATCAGGCTTCTGCATATAATTACATAAAACGACTAAAGCCTATTTTTTTCATTATAACACGAATTATCCGAAAAATCAAGCACTTCGGAAAGAATAATTCATTTTCTACGCGTTACACAAACTGCACAATCCCGCCTTGAACTTTCATCCGGGTGCTTGTACACATACCACAACAATTTATCTGTGAAATAGTGTGAGCCAGATTGACATATCGTGAAATTGCCGATTATGCATACTGTTCATTCTGCCGTCATCTTTTCCGGAAGCAGCAGATCGGCATTGTATGCAATGTGAGGGGATCAATGCATCGGCGTTCCATTCCGAAAAAGGGACCTGACTTTTTGCCGTCAGGTCACTCTTCATTATACGGTATTATTCTTCGACAGGAAAAGTTTTGATCTTTCCGAGCAGAAAATCCCTGTGCAGTATCACATCCGCTGCATCAATATCCAGATCACCGTTCAGATCACCTGAGTTCAGCCCTGCGACCGTTCCGCTCAGAACGGCGCGTTTCAGCAGCGCAAGGTCTGTCGCGTCAACGCACTCATCGTTGTTGAGGTCGCCGTAGAGCCAGTCCGCAGCGGGCGTTTCTTCCGGCAGATTCAGCTTCCACGACATCAGATTGAACAGGTAGCCCTCGCCGCCCTTGAACACGAAATAGAGATTATGCTTACCGGTTGTCTTTTCGATTGCAGCGGTATTGGTCGCAAAATCATGCCAGCCGCCGGTGTTTTTCATCTCACAGCTGCCGATCAGCGTGCCGTCCGGTGCACCGAGCCGCACCTCGATCGACGAGCCGCCTGATGGCGACGCATAGCAGAATTCGACCGCATCTGCGCCGTCCTTGAAATCGACATTTTTGAAGCCGATCCAGTCGCCGTTTTCGATATAGCCGACATCTCTGCCGCCTTCCTGCAGATTCTCGATATCCACACCGTACTGCACATCAAAGGATGCTGCCTCGACTGCGCCGCCGCTCACAGCCGCACTGCCGCCGATCCGCAGCAGATGCTTCGATTTGCTCAGCACCTTGCCGGAAGCATCGGTCACATAAATGTAGTATTCGCCGGATTCTGCAGGCGTTTTGATCTTCGCAGCAGTACCGGTGATTTTTGTCATCTTGCTGCCGGCTTTGAACGTCGTTGTGCCGTCCGGTGCAAACCAGACCGTCTTGCCGCTGCCCGCTCTGCGGATCGGGATCACCGTATCGCCGCTTGTCGCACAGCTTGCAGGGAATACATAATCCGCATCGAACATCATGTTCTCCGGCATGATTTCTTTGAACGCATCATGCAGACCGGAATTGACGCAGATCTCATACTGTTTCTGCGGCCAGACCGCATCGGAAACGACGATCGGCGCGTCAATGTCGCAGTCGGGCGGGTTCTTGCCCATTTTGTTGACGGTCGCATATGTGCGCTTGATGTTCAGATGATGCTTGATGCCGAAGTCCTCGCAGTTGATTGTATAGGTCACATTTTTGTCGATGTCAAGCACATTGTCAAATTCTTCGATCCAAGCGGTGCCGTCGTCATTGTGCAGCCCGTAGGTCGGCGCGCCGAAGCCGCCCGCGGGGATGCCGTCCACATAATTCTCATTGATGACTGTACCCGGCATCTGCCCGATCGTATAGATCGCGCCGCTGTCATGCAGACGGTTCACCGCGTCGATCACGCGGTTATAGCAGATCTGATTGTCGCGGCAGGTTTCGGAATCCAGAAACATGTTCCAGCCCCAGCCAAGATGAATGCCGTTATATGCGGTTTTCTGCACCTGATTACGCAGGATCTTCACGGAATCAACGAAATATGCCGTAACAGCCGCGCATCCGCCGAAACCGTGCACCACGCTGATATCATAGAGCAGATTGTCGCTGACCGTGTCGTTCTTGCAGATGCCTTCCACGCCGCGCGGATACTTCTCCTTGTTTGAACCGTCACCGTCGCCGATATATACATGCTGCGGATGCCCGATCGTAATGCCCGACGAGGTAATATCCGTGATGTAATTGCCGGAGACCGTGCAGTTCACAACGTCATTCGGCATTCATAAGCGCAGGATTTCACGCAGATCAGATTCTGCACCGCGTCAAAGATCCGGTGCGCGATATACGGATTGTTCATCGTATAGAGATGAATTCCGTCGGCGCCCTCTGCGATCAAGTCGGTGATCTGGTCGATCGCATAGGCAATACCCGCATCGCGCAGCGCGGTTTCATTGTGCTCATATTTTTCAAGCACGCGCACAAATTTCTTCGGCAGGTTCACGCCGCAGAGCTTCACCATGCGCTCGATCTGCCGCTTGTTCGTCACCGGCATGATGCCCGCTTCGATCGGCGCTTTGATGCCTGCAATGCGCGCTTTTTCCTGAAAATCAAAGAAATATTCATTGTCCAGGAACAGCTGCGTGATGAGATGATCGGCACCGCAGTCCGCCTTGTATTTCAGCCATTTCAGATCATCGACGGCACCGGTGCTTTCCGGGTGCACCTCCGGATAACACGCCGCCAGAATGTTGAAATCGTAATGCTCACGGATAAATGTGATGAGGTCGCTTGCATGGCGGAAATCACCCGGTGCGGCATCATCCGTGCGGTCGCCGCGCAGCGCGAGGATGTTTTCAATGCCCGCATCCTGCATCCGGTCAAGGATCTCACGCGCCTGCGGCTTTGTCAGGTTGATGCACGGAAGATGCGCCACACTTTCCACGCCGTATTTCTTCCGGATATCCGACGCGATCTGAATGGTCTTGCAGCCGTTTTTGCCGCCGCCCGCACCGTAGGTCACGCTGATGAAATCCGGCTGAATGTCCGAAAGCTGCTCCAGCGTATCATAGATCACACTTTCATCCGCATCGGGCTTCGGCGGGAACACCTCCAGCGAGAATACCGTTTTCTGTTCAAACAGTTCAGCTGTTTTCATTTCGCACCTCGATCGCAGCATTCACAAGATTTTTCAGGCTCGGGACGGTTTCTTCGGTGCCTCTGGTTTTGAGGCCGCAGTCGGGATTGACCCAAAGCTTTTCTGCCGGGATCCGCTCCTTCATTTTGCCGATCGCAGCCTTGATCTCCTCTTTCGACGGCACACGCGGCGAATGGATATCATAAACGCCGGGGCCGACCTCCGTGCGGAAGTTGTTTTCCTTCAGCACATCGAGAATGGTCAGATCAGAGCGCGATGCCTCAAACGTGATGACATCCGCGTCCATATCGTCAATATCGCGGATGATATCGGCAAATTCGCTGTAGCACATATGCGTATGGATCTGCGTTTCCGGCTTCACGCCGCTGTGCACATACCGGAACGCCGGGATCGCCCAGTCAAGGTAATCCTCGCGCCAGTCGGATTTGCGGAGCGGCAGCTTTTCGCGGAGCGCTGCCTCATCGACCTGAATGATCTTGATGCCGTTTGCTTCAAGGTCAAGCACCTCCTCGCGGATCGCAAGCGCGATCTGCAGGGCACTCTCCTTCAGAGAGATATCCTCGCGCGGGAACGACCAGTTCAGGATCGTGACGGGACCCGTCAGCATTCCTTTCATCGGCTTATCCGTGAGGCTCTGCGCATACACAGACCAGCGCACGGTCATCGGCTTTGCGCGGGAAATATCGCCCCAAACGACCGGCGGTTTGACGCAGCGCGTACCGTAGGACTGCACCCACGCCTTCTCCGTGAAGATGTAACCGTCAAGGCATTCACCGAAATACTCGACCATGTCGTTGCGTTCAAACTCGCCGTGCACCAGCACATCCAGCCCGATCTCCTCCTGCAGGCGGACGCATTCCGCGATCTTTTTCTCGATCAGCTTTTCGTAATCCGGAACGGACAGCTCGCCCTTCCGGCGTGCCGTGCGCGCAGACTTCACATCGGCGGTCTGCGGGAAGGAGCCGATCGTCGTGGTCGGGAACAGCGGCAGATCAAAGCGCGCCTTCTGGATCTTTTCACGCTCAGCAAATGCGGGCAGGCGGACAAAATCAGCATCGGTCAGTGCCGCGACCTTTGCTCTGACTGCATCGTTTCTGCCGGAGCGCTGCTCGCTGTGCAGTGCGGCATTGCGGCGGAATGCATCGGTTTCAGCCGGATCTGCGGCATCCGCAATTGCACTGAGTTCTGCGATCTCCGCAAGCTTTTCCTCCGCATACGCAAAATGCTTTATATAGCTTTCTGCGAGCTTTGTCTCATTGCGGAGCGTGCATGGCACATGCAGCAGCGAGCAGGATGTGTTCAGGACAATGCTGCCTGCATACTGCTTCAGTTCATCCAGAATTTCAAGCGTCGATGCATAATGATTGCGCCAGATGTTCTTGCCGTTGACAACACCCGCGAACAGCGTCTTGTCTTTCGGGAAGCCGTTTGCACGTACAAGCGCAAGCGACTGCTTTCCTTCAATGAAATCAAGGCCGATGCCGTCAAAATCAAGACTGCACAGTTCTTTATAACAGTCACGCACATCGCCGAAATAGGTCTGCGCCAGCACTCTGACACCGCCCTTGTTCGGCAGGATCTTTTCGTACAGCGCGGTAAACAGCTGAATGTCCTCCGCGGTCATATCCTTGACCAGCGACGGCTCATCAAACTGCACCCATTCCGCACCGAGTGCATTGAGTTTTGCGAGGATCGCGGAATAGGCTGCAGCGGTCTGTTCCACGAAATCGGCAGCGGTTTTGCTGCCCTTGTATCTTGCAAGCTTCAGGAAGGTATACGTGCCGATGATGACCGGCTTGGTTTTCACGCCGTTTTCCTTTGCCTCGGTGAACAGATCGAACGGTTTGGTTCCGGCAAGGGAGATCTCCGTATCATCGTCGATTTCCGGTACCATATAATGATAATTCGTGTTGTACCATTTTTTCATGGCCAGTGCCTTGACGTCGCCCTTTTCGCCCTGATAGCCGCGTGCCGCTGTAAAGTAGGTATCGAGCTTGGAAAGGCCGAGTGCGGTATATCTCTCCGGAACGGCATTCAGCAGGAACGCCGTATCCAGCACGCCGTCATAGAACGAAAAATCATTGGACGGGATCAGGTCAAGGCCGCTGTCCTTCTGCAGATTCAGATTGAACAGGCGGATCTCCTTTGCCGCCGCTTCCAGCTCCGCTACGGTGATCTCGCCGCGGAAGTATTTTTCACTTGCAAATTTCAGTTCACGCAGATTGCCGATTCTGGGATAGCCGATGATTGTTGTTTTCATTTCCGATTCCTCCAATATGTTTTGTGGTGTCATTATTATACCATATCACTCGGAAATGTGTTAATATCAAAAAAGCATCCCATTCCATAGCTAAAAGCTATATCAGAGCACACAGTTTGCGATATAGCCGTTCAGATGCTCCAGATACCGGCGCGTGATATCGTTCATCGGCCTGTCCGTTGTCACAATGTAGCCGATCTCCATGATCTCGTCACTGATGAGCGGAACAGAAACGATATTGCTGCCGTTTAGATCCTCGCTGAGAATGCCGGAAGAGATCGTGTAGCCGTCCAGACCGATCAGCAGATTGAACAGGGTCGCACGGTCGGAGACCACGATATTTTTCGGGCTCTCCGCCGTGATATGCAGCTCCTCCGCAAAGTAAAACGAATTCTTCACACCCTGATCGTAGGTCAGGCGCGGAAAGGCTTTCAGATCGTCCAGCGTGACCGCGCTTCTGCCGGCAAGCGGATTGCTCCGGCTGACAAACACATGCGGTTTTGCGGTGAACAGCGGCTCAAATTTCAGTTCCTCATTCTGCAGGATATGCCGGATGACCTCACGGTTGAAGCGGCACAGATACAGCACGCCGATATCGCTGCGGTGCGTACGTACATCCTCAATGATCTCCGCGGTTTTCAGTTCGCGGAGCGTGAATTCGTATTTGTCTCGGCCGTATTCGCGCACCAGCTCTACAAATGCATTGACCACGAACGCATAGTGCTGTGAGGAAACTGCAAATGCGCGGTTCGGCGGCGGCGCGGATTTGTACTCGCGTTCCAGCAGCGCCGCCTGCTCAACGATCTGCCGCGCATAGGAAAGAAACTTCGTGCCCTCCTCAGAGAGATATACACCGCGGTTGCTGCGGTTGAAGATCGTGATGCCCATTTCCTTTTCGAGCTCCGCAACCGATTTTGAGAGGCTCGGCTGCGCGATGAACAGCCGCTCCGCCGCCATGGTGATCGAACCGGTCTCCGCGATCATGATGATATACTTTAATTGCTGTAATGTCATATCTGACCTCCTTGACTGCTCCTATCATACCATATTCTCCGCAGAATTTCAATGGGCGGAATCCGAAAAAACGGTGAAAGCGCAGAAGAAACCGCCGCCTGTACAACGCAAGCGGCGGTCAGTTTGTCGAAAAAGTGTTTTTTTAGGGGACGCCGACTGTTTCCGTGATCTTCGGATTCAAAACCTCAACAATCGCCTGAATCAGCGCACGCAGCGTGAAATACTGACCCACGCCGCTTTTCTTGTCCTGACCGTTCTTTTCGAGGATGCCCTCATAGATGTTTGCACTTGCAATCAAAAACAACGATGCCGAGCAGAAGCAGGCCGGTCTGATCACGATGATCGCCGCACTCTGTGCCGCATCCAGCATGTTTGATCTGTTCAGCTGATGATTCGCAGGGCTGCCCGTTCTGTACGGGCGGGCAGCCTGATCCGCAACAGGAGGGCTGCATATGCATGTATTACCAGTTCCCACGAGAGTTCCCACGAAATCAGTTCCCACAAAACGCATACACTTGCCCTCAATCGTGTTGAATTTCTCGCAGGTACGTCGATTTTATAGTGCTTTTTCGTGGGAACCGCTTTTCCCCTGTTTTAGCCGGTTCCCAAAGACCAAACCTGTATTCGTGTGTTGTAAAAAATGACGAATATGCCACCCTATCCTACAACTGAATATTTCCTTATCCGCCCGATTTTTCGACCATGAAAAACCGGGCTTTTTCTTTGGCCGATCATCGGAGATGATGCAGATGTAGACACATGCCTTTCCTGTCAGCCGCCTGCCCTAAGCGCAGGCAGAAACGAAAACCGGCATCCGGATCAGGGTGCCGTCAACTGGAAAAGGAGATACAAATATGAAGCAGATGAATATGACTGTGAAATTCCATCCGATG